>NZ_QGNJ01000001.1 GCF_003336875.1 Oleisolibacter albus
CGACTACCTGAGCCCGGTGGAGTTCGAGGCACAGGACGAACCACCAGTGCCGCCCGGCCGGGCGGCACTGGTGGCGGAAACCATGCTGTAGCTTTTGCGACATGTCTCAATGATGGGGTGCAGTCCACCTTAGCGTCACCTTTGGGTGCGTTTGGTCGCCTTATGGTCTCCTTATGTCTCCTTGTCCGTCCGGAGCCGGGTGCGGGTCCGGGGCGCAAAAAGTCGGGGCGAAAGCGGCGTTCGGTGTCTTGCAATGCACCAATCCGGCGCCTATAGATAAGGGCTTGACCGTAGTTGGAGTCGTACCGGTATGGCCCGCGTTACCGTTGAAGATTGCGTCCTCAAGGTTCCGAACCGTTTCGAGTTGGTGATGATGGCTGCCCAGCGCGCCCGCGACATCACCGCCGGTTCGCCCCTGAGCGTGGACCGTGACAACGACAAGAACCCCGTCGTCGCCCTGCGTGAGATCGCGGACGAGACGGTGTCGCTGGATTCCCTCAGCAACAGCCTGATCAAGAGCCATCAGCGCGTCCCCGAACAGGACGAGCCGGAGGAGGAGATCGTCGAACTCATGGCCGGCGAAACCGCTTGGGCCATGCAGGACACCGCCCGTGGGGACGATGCCGGCGATCTTGGTGACGAAGAGGGTGAGGCCGCCGCCGAAGGTGCCGAGGGCGATTTCACCGACACTGATGTGCCGATGGCCGATCTGGCCGACGAGGACGGTATCTGAGCGACGGGCCTGGATCATGGAGGAAATGGGCCCGCGTGACCGCCGAGCCGCGGGTACCCGCCGATGAACCGCCAGGCCAAGATCATCCGCCAGTATGAACTGGTTGAGCGCGTCAAATCCTACGATCCCAACGCGGACGAGGATGCGCTCAACCGGGCTTACGTCTTCACCATGAAGGCGCACGGGTCGCAGACGCGCGCCAGCGGCGATCCCTATTACATGCACCCGATCTGGGTGTCCTGGCTGCTGACCAGCCTGAAGCTGGATGCCAACAGCATCATCACCGGCCTGCTCCACGACACGGTGGAGGACACGCTGACCACGCTGGAGGAGATCCAGCGTCTGTTCGGGCCGGAGGTGGCCCGGCTGGTCGATGGCGTGACCAAGCTCAGCCGGATCGAGCTGCAGAATATCGGCGAACAGTCGGACCAGGCCAAGCAGGCGGAGAATTTCCGCAAGCTGGTGCTGGCCATGTCGGAGGATATCCGCGTCCTTCTGGTCAAGCTGGCCGACCGTCTCCACAATATGGAGACGCTGCAATATCTACGGCCCGACAAGCGCCGCCGCATCGCGCGCGAAACCATCGAGATCTATGCGCCGCTGGCAGAGCGCATCGGTATCCAGCGCTGGAAGGACGAGCTGGAGGAGCTGTCCTTCCGTGAGCTGAACCCCGACGCCTATGAGTCGATCCGCAAGCGCCTCGACGATCTGGAGGCACAGGGCGCCGGCCGTGTCGACCGGATCATCGACGAGTTGCGCAAGACCGTCTGCCAGAACAACGATCATCCGCTGGAGGTGGCGGAGATCTATGGGCGCCGCAAGTCGCCCTATTCGATCTGGCGCAAGATGCAGAAGAAGGATGTGGCCTTCGAGCAGCTCTCGGACGTCATGGCCTTCCGCATCGTGGTGCGGTCGGTGGCCGAATGCTACCAGGCGCTGGGCATCATCCATGCCCGCTACCCCGTGGTCCCCGGCCGGTTCAAGGATTACATCTCGACGCCGAAGCCCAACGGCTACCAGTCGATCCACACCACGGTCATCGGCCCGGAGAAGCAGCGCATCGAGGTGCAGATCCGCACCAAGGAGATGCACGAGGTGGCCGAGCTGGGCGTCGCCGCCCACTGGTCCTACAAACAGGGCCAGCCCCCGCCTGGCATCCATACCGAGGGGCGACAGTACCGCTGGCTGCGCGAGCTGCTGGACATCCTGGAACATGCCAGCCGGCCCGAGGAGTTCCTGGAGCACACCAAGCTGGAGCTGTTCCAGGACCAGGTGTTCTGCTTCACGCCCAAGGGCGATCTCATCGCCCTGCCGCGGGCGGCGACCCCCGTCGATTTCGCCTATGCCGTCCACAGCCAGGTGGGTGACACCTGCGTCGGCGCCAAGGTCAATGGCCGTATGGTGCCGCTGCGGGCGCAGTTGCAGAACGGCGACCAGGTGGAGGTGCTGACCTCCAAGAACTCCACCCCCTCGGTGGACTGGGAGAGCTTCGTCGTCACCGGCAAGGCCCGGGCCCGCATCCGCCGCTTCGTCCGCACCCAGCAGCGCGGGGAGCACATCAAGCTCGGCCGCGGGCTGATGGAGCGCATCTTCAAGCAGGAAGGCTACGATTATTCGGACAAGGCGCTGGACGCCGTTCTGAAGATCTTCCAGCAGCCCAGCGTCGAGGATCTTCTGGCCGCCGTGGGCAACGGGCAGGTGGGTGCCCGCGACCTGTTCAACGCCATCTTCCCCGGCCACCGCACGCCGGCGCCGCAGGTGGCCGACGACAAGGTCATCAGCCTGGCCAAGACCAAGGCGCGCAAGGGTTCGGGCACGCCGCTGGCCATCCGTGGGCTGATCCCTGGCATGGCCGTGCATTATGCCCGCTGCTGCCATCCCATCCCCGGCGACCGCATCGTCGGCATCGTCACCACCGGCAAGGGTGTGACCATCCACACCATCGATTGCGAGACGCTGGAGAGCTTCAACGAAAGCCCCGAGCGCTGGATCGACGTGTCCTGGGACCCGGATGCCGATCTGCCGGAGGATATGGTCGGCCGCCTGTCGGTCATGGTGTCAAACGAGCCGGGTGCGCTCGGCACCATCTCCACCGTCATCGGGAAGAACGGCGGCAACATCACCAATCTCAAGATCACCAGCCGGACGCCGGACTATTTCGAGATGCTGATCGACATCGACGTCAAGGACGTCAAGCATCTCACCAACATCATGGCGGCGCTGCGGGCAACACCGGTGGTCAATTCGGTAGAGCGCGCGCGCGGCCGCTGATCTGCGGACGGGAAGGGACCATGTTCCAGCGACGGAACCGCTACAGCACCAGCCAGCGTGTGCGCGAAATCCTGTGGCCGCGCATGGGCTGGGGCCGTACCGGCCGCTATCTGGCCTACCGCATGGGCCGGTTGCCAGGGTCCCCCCATGCCATCGCCGCTGGCCTCGCCAGCGGTGCGGCGGCGTCGATGACCCCCTTCATCGGGCTGCATTTTCTGCTGTCCTTCGTCGTCGCCTGGCCCGTGCGCGGCAGCTACATCGCCGCCGCCATCGGCACCGTGGTCGGGAACCCCTGGACTTTCCCGGCCATCTGGTATGCCAGCTATCTGCTGGGATGCCGTGTGCTGGGCCGTGTCCCCGGACACGGGACGCCCGAGCAGCTGACCCTGAGTTTCCTGATGGAGCATCCCTGGCAGGTCTTCGCGCCGATGATCACCGGGGGGGTGCTTCTGGGACTGGTGGTCTGGCCCCTGGTCTATGCCATTGCAAAGCCGCTGATCCGCCTCTATCAGCAGCAACGGGTCCAGCGGCGCCTGAAACGGCAGGCCGCCTCGGTCGGCGCGGCGCCGGCCGGATCGGGACCGACGGAGAAGGGATCGTGACTCGTCCTCTGCGCCTCGGCGTCAACATCGACCACGTCGCCACCTTGCGCAATGCCCGCGGCGGCCCTCACCCCGATCCGGTCCGTGCGGCGCATGCGGCCATCGCCGCCGGCGCGGACGGGATCACCGCCCATCTGCGCGAGGATCGCCGCCATATCCGCGACGCCGATATCGACCGGCTGATGGCGGAGATCGACCGCCCGCTCAATCTGGAAATGGCGGCCACCGCAGAGATGCTGGGCATCGCCCTGCGTCACCGGCCCCACGCCGTCTGCCTCGTGCCCGAGCGCCGGGAAGAGCGGACGACCGAAGGGGGGCTCGACGTGGCCGGACAGGCCGCGCATCTGGAGCCTATGGTCCGGGCCTTGTCTGCCGCCGGCATCCGCGTGTCGCTGTTCATTGCGCCGGAGCCGGACCAGCTCCGGGCGGCGCAGGCGGTCGGCGCTCCGGTCATCGAGTTGCACACCGGGGCTTATGCCGATGCCGGCACGGATGCGGCGCGCGCGATGGAACTGCGGCGCCTCATCGATGCGGCCGCCCAGGCCGAGACCCTGGGGCTGGAGTGCCATGCCGGTCATGGATTGAGTTTCGACAATGTCGCTCCGGTTGCCGCCATTGCGACCATCGTCGAGCTGAACATCGGCCATTTCCTGATGGGCGAGGCCCTGTTCCTGGGGCTTGAGGCGACAGTGCAGGACATGCGGCGGCGCATGGACGCCGCCCGCACCGGCGGGGCCGCCGCATGATCCTGGGGATCGGCAGCGATCTGGTGGATATCCGGCGGGTGCAGCGGTCGCTGGACCGGTTCGGCGAGCGCTTCATCACCCGTGTTTTCACGCCCGCCGAGCGGGCCAGGGCCGATGCGTTCACCCAGCCCGCCCAGCGCGCGGCCTCCTATGCCAAGCGCTATGCCGCCAAGGAAGCGGCCAGCAAGGCGCTGGGGACCGGGTATGACCATGGTGTCCATTTCAAGGATATCGGCGTGGTCAATGGCGCCAATGACCGCCCGGCCCTGGCACTGACGGGCGGTGCACTTGTCCGGTTGCAGGCCATCACGCCGCCGGGCATGGTGGCGCAGATTCACCTCTCCCTGACGGATGAGCCGCCCCTGGCCCAGGCCTTCATCGTCATCTCAGCCGTTCCGCTTCCATGATCTCCACATCGACAGCCCGTAGGCTCCGCGCATGAAGACCACCAAGACCGCCACGGACGCGGGCTGGGGCGAAACGATCAAAACGGTGGTGTATGCCATCCTGATCGCCTTCGGCATCCGCACCATCGCCTTTGAACCCTTCAACATCCCCTCGGGTTCGATGATCCCGACACTGTTGGTCGGCGACTATCTGTTCGTGTCAAAATTCAGCTACGGCTACAGCCGCTATTCGCTGCCCAGCTTCCTGGTCTGGGGCGACCAGACGCCACCCCGGGCCGAGGATTGCAAGGATGCGCCGGGCCGCCTGTTCGGGCGTCTGCCGGAGCGTGGCGACGTCGCCGTGTTCAAGCTGCCGCGCGACCCCAAGCAGGACTATATCAAGCGCATTGTCGGTTTGCCCTGCGACCGTATCCAGGTCATCGGCGGAATTCTGCACGTCAATGGTGCCGAGGTGGCGCTGCAGCCGTCGGACGGCTATGTCATCGGCCAGGGTGTCACGGCACCGGTGACTGTTCCCCGGTATCTGGAGACGCTGCCCAACGGCCTCACCCACTCCATCATCGAAACGCTGGGCGACAACGGTCCACTGGACAACACGCCGGTCTTCGTGGTGCCGCCGGGTTATGTCTTCGGCATGGGCGACAATCGCGACAATTCGCTGGACAGCCGCACCACTGAGGTCGGCTTCATTCCGGTGGAGAATCTGGTCGGACCCGCCCAGGTGCTCTTCTTCTCCCTGGATGAGGGTGTCCGCTTCTGGGAATTCTGGAAGTGGCCGCGGGCTCTGCGCCTGTCGCGCATGGGCCAGGGCATTCATTGAGGCCATGAGCATGTCATCGTCGCCTCTGCCGGTTGATCCGGTTCTGCTACGTTCCTTGGAGGATCGGCTGGGGCATCGGTTTTCCGATCCCGGCCGCCTGATCCTGGCCCTGACCCACACCAGCATGGCCGGTGTGGACCGGACCATGGTCGGGCGCGGTTATGAACGGCTGGAGTTCCTGGGGGACCGGGTGCTGGGGCTGGTCATCGCGGAATGGCTGATGGAACGCTTCCCGGCCGAGCCGGAGGGCGCCTTGGCCCGGCGCCTGACCGCACTGGTCCGGGCCGAGGCGCTGCTGGAGGTGGCGGAGGCCATCGGGCTAGGGGCCTTTATCCGGCTGGCGCCCGGCGAACATGATCCGACCGGGGCGGTGAAGCCCGCCATCATGGCCGATGCCTGCGAAGCGGTGATCGGCGCGCTGTATCTGGACGGGGGCCTGCCGGTGGCACGCGCCTTCATCCACGTCCATTGGACGCCGCGGCTTGAAGCGGCCAGCGGTCCGCCGCAGGATGTGAAGACGGCTCTACAGGAATGGGCTCTCGCCCGTGGCAGGAAACTGCCCCTCTATGAAACATTGGGCCGTACCGGCCCGGATCACGCGCCGGTCTTCGAGGTGCGGGTGACGGTGGACGGGCATGCACCGGTGACGGCGAGCGGCTCATCCAAGCGGGCGGCAGAAAAGGCGGCGGCGGCGATCCTGCTCCGCATCATCAAGACCGGGACAGCATGAACGACGAACGCGACATCATCGGCGAGTTTCTGAACGCCCATCCGGGCGATGAGGCCGCAGCGCTGCCCGAGCACCCTCGCTGCGGTTTCGTGGCGCTGGTCGGTGCGCCCAATGCCGGAAAATCCACCTTGCTCAACGCCCTGGTCGGCTCGAAGGTCTCGATCGTCAGCCCCAAGGTGCAGACGACGCGCTCCCGGGTCCTGGGGATTGGCGTGCATGGTGATGCCCAACTCCTGTTCGTCGATACGCCTGGCATCTTCCGTCCCAAGAAGCGGTTGGAACGGGCCATGGTCGCGGCGGCATGGCAGGGAGCCACCGATGCCGATCTGGTGGCGGTCCTGTTCGATGCCTCGCAATCCCGCATCGATGACGACACCCAGGCGATCCTCGACAATCTCAAGGACGCAGGCCGCAGCGCCATCCTGGTCCTGAACAAGATCGACCTGATCAAACGCGACAAGCTGCTGGGCTTCGCTGCCAGTTTCCAGGAGACCGGCATCTTCACCGACGTCTTCATGGTGTCGGCCCTGACCGGCGACGGCCTGACCGATCTGCTGGACCATTTCGCCAAGGCGGTGCCCGAGGGACCCTGGCTCTATCCGCCGGACCAGCTGTCCGACATGCCCGAGCGTCTGCTGGCGGCCGAGGTCACGCGCGAGAAGCTGTTCCTGCAGCTGCACCAGGAACTCCCCTATGCCGCGACGGTCGAGACCGAGAGCTGGGAGGAGTTCGAGGATGGCAGCGTCAAGATCTCCCAGGTCATCTATGTCCAGCGCGACAGCCAGAAGGCCATCATTCTGGGCAAGGGCGGCAGCCGGGTGAAGCAGATCAGCACCGCCGCGCGCCAGGAGCTGGCGACCATGCTGGAGCGGCGTGTCCACCTGTTCCTGTTCGTCAAGGTGCGGGAGAACTGGACCGACGACCCCGAGCGTTACGAGGCCTGGGGGCTGGATTTCAACGCCTGACCCGTCGCTGGCATGGCTTGCCGTGCCAGCATGGCCTCCGCTTCGGTGTCGGGAACGGGGGGCGAGAAGAAATAGCCCTGGCCGTACTGGCAGGTCAGGCTGCCGAGATAGTCGGCCTCGGCCTCGCTTTCGATGCCTTCGGCCACCACGTCCAGATCCATGGCCTCGGCCAGCAGGGTAATGAGGCGGGCAATGGCCGCCCGGCGGTCACCGGCACCGGTGGCCCGTACAAAACTCCGGTCGATCTTCAGCGTGGAGACGGGGTAGCGATGCAGGTAGGACAGGCTGGAGAAGCCGGTTCCGAAATCATCCAGCGATAGGGAAACGCCGAGATCCCGGATCTGCTGCATGATGCCGGCGCAGCGGTTGGGATCGTCCATCAGCAGACTTTCCGTGATCTCCAGCCGCAGTGCCGATGGCGGAACCCCGCTGTTGAGCAGAACATCACGGACGAGACTGACAACATCGTCATCCAGCATCTGCCGGGCTGACACGTTGACGCTGACGAACAGGGTCGGGTCGAAGCTCTGTTGCCAGAGCGCCAACCGCCGTGCCGCTTCCATCATGGCCCAGCGGCCGATACCCAGGATGAGCCCGGTTTCCTCGGCCAAGGGCACGAACTCCGCCGGGCCGATCAGCCCGCGCTGGGGATGCTGCCATCGGATCAGCGCTTCAAAGCCGGCGATACGCCGGTCGGAGAAGCGGACAATGGGCTGATAGACGAGTCTCAGTTCCTGATTGTCCAGGGCCTGGCGCAGATCGGTTTCCATCCGCAGCCGGGCGATGGCCTGATCGTGCAGCGCCCGGTCGAACATTTCGATCCGATTCCGCCCGGCGGCCTTGGCGCGGACCATGGCAAGGCTTGCATCGCGCAGCATGTCGCCGGCGTTGGTATAGCCGCTGTCGGACAGGGAAATACCGCAGGAGATCGTCAGGACAATGGTCTCGCCGCGGGACAGGGTGATGGGGGCCGCCAGGGCGGCGGCCACGCGTTGGGCCACGGCCAGGGCCGCCTTCGTGTCGGAGGCGTCACTGACCAGCACGGCGAATTCATCGCTGGCGATCCGGGCCACCGTATCGCCGGGCTGCCGGGTCTGTTGCAGGCGCTGCGCCGTTACCCGCAGCACCTGATCCCCCGCCAGCGGGCCGAGGCTGTCATTGATCGTATTGAAATGGTCCAGGTCGAGGAGGATCAGCGCATGATGCGGATCGCCGGGGCGGAGACGCCGGTCAAGCGCCTGGCTGATGCGGTCGAGCAGCAGTGACCGGTTGGGAAGGCCGGTCAACCCGTCATGGAAGGCATCGAAAAGCAGTTGCTGTTCTGCTCGCTTGCGGGCGGTGATATCGGTCATGCTGCCGGCCATCCGCACCGCCGCGCCATTGGCCTCGCGGATGGCGACCCCCCGGATCAGAACCCAGCGTTCAGCGCCGCTGGTGTGGCGGACCCTGACCTCGCGTTCGAGATGATCGCTGCCGCCGGCCAGATGCAGGCGCACAGCGGATTCAAGGTCACTTCGGTCTTCCGGATGGACCAGGTCGATCCAGTCTTCGATGCGGCCGGTGCGTTCTCCCCCCGGAAGCCCGAGCATCTCCATCCAGCGTGCCGAATAGAACACGTCACCTTCGGGAATGCGCCAGTCCCACAGCCCGTCATTGGCGCCGAGAGCAGCCAGGGCGTAACGCTCCTCCGACTGGCGCAGCTGTTCCTTGGCGAGCTTGTGCTCGGTGATATCGGTCTGGGCCCCGACAATCCGCACAGGCTCACCAGCCGCGTCAAGAACACTGAGGCCACGGCACAGCATCCAGTGCCAGTCCCCATTGCCGTGGCGGAAGCGGAATTCGATCTGGAACGGCTTCCCGCCGCAATTGGCCTGGGCGTCCAGTGTGGCCTGAAGCCAGATCAGATCATCCGGATGGACGCGCCGTAGCCAGCTTTCCGGCCGATCGCCCATGTCGGTCTCGGTCAGGCCGAACAGGGACAGCAGGATCGGGGAATAGTAGATTCGATCCGACCGCAGGTCCCAATCGTAGATCCCGTCATTACCGGCTGCCGCCGCCAGGGCGTGACGCTCCCAGTCCAGCCGGATCTGAGCGGCATCACCATCAGGCCGACCCAGGCGGATGGTCGTTGCGACCGCGGCCTCACCAAAGGCGATGGGGGAGGGGGAAATGGGCACGGACGCGATCAGACCAAATTTGTTGCTTAATGGGTTTATATACCACTTTGCCGCATTGTACACGCGGTCCCGTGCGGAAACAGCTTTCTGCACTGGTAACGGTCGCCTGCCCGTTGCAGATATCGGTTCTGCCACGATACGGGGGAGCGCCAGCCATGGAATGGACAGATGACGCCATTGTGCTGTCGTCCCGTCCCTATGCCGATAGCGCCGCCCTGGCATCGCTCCTGACCCGTGAACACGGACGCCATGCCGGCCTTGTCCATGGGGGGCGGTCCAGCCGCATTCGTCCGGTTGTCGAGCCGGGGACCGTGGTGCGCGCCACCTGGAAGGCCCGTCTGGCCGACCAACTCGGCCATTACAGCCTCGAGCCGGTCCGATCCGGCGCTGCTCTGTTGCTGGATGATCCGCTGCGTCTGGGGGCCCTGGTCGCTGCCTGTGCCCTTGTCGATGCCGTTCTTCCCGAGCGGGAACCGCATGCCAGCCTTTATGACGGAATGGTGGCGCTGCTGGACTCGTTTGAGAGCCCGTTCTGGGCAGAGGTCTATGTGCGCTGGGAGGTGGGATTGCTGGAGGTCGGCGGTTTCGGACTGGATCTGACACGCTGCGCCGCGACCGGGCTGGAGGCACAGGGAGCACAGGGGGCCAACGATTACCTGGCCTATGTCAGCCCCCGGACCGGGCGTGCCGTGAGCCTGACAGCCGGGGAACCGTTCCGGGACAAGCTGCTGCGTCTGCCGTCTTTCCTGCTGGGCCAATCCGCGGGCGGTCCGGAGGAGGTCCTGGCCGGCCTTACCCTGACCGGCCATTTCCTGGAGCGGCACCTGTTTGCCCAGCGTCATGCGGAGATGCCGCCGGCGCGGACGCGATTCGTGGAACGCTATACCCGTATTCACACCAGATCTGGTACAACACCGGCATGACTGACGCCGCTCTTGAGATCCTGGACAAGCGGCTCGCCGAGGCCCTGGGCGAGCGCTACCTGTCCTACGCCCTGTCCACCATCGTTTCCCGTTCGCTGCCGGATGTGCGCGACGGCCTGAAGCCGGTTCACCGGCGGCTGCTGTTCGCCATGAGCCAGCTGAAGCTGGACCCCAGCACCCCGCCGAAAAAGTCTGCCCGCGTGGTCGGCGACGTGATCGGTAAGTTCCATCCCCATGGGGACCAGTCCGTTTATGACGCGCTGGTGCGTCTGGCCCAGGAATTCGCCGCCCGCTATCCGCTGGTGGAGGGTCAGGGCAATTTCGGCAACATCGATGGCGATAACGCCGCGGCCATGCGCTACACCGAAGCGCGGCTGACCGAGGTGGCCAAGGCCATGCTGGCCGGCATCGACGAGGATGCCACCGACTTCCGCCCCACCTATGACGGGGAGGGAGAGGAACCGGCGGTGCTGCCCGCCGCTTTCCCCAACCTGCTGGCCAACGGGTCGGCGGGTATTGCCGTGGGCATGGCCACCAACATCCCGCCCCATAATGTGGGGGAGATCTGCGGTGCCCTGAACCTGATCATCGAGCGGGAACTTCTGCCGGTTCCGGAAAAGCGCCGGCCAGTGACCGTCGAGGAACTGGTCAGCTGGATGCCCGGTCCGGACTTTCCCACCGGCGGCGTGCTGGTGGAAAGCCGCGAGAACATCATCGAGGCCTACCGCACCGGCCGCGGCGCCTTCCGCACCCGCGCCCGCTGGCACAAGGAGCCGCTGGCCCAGGGAACGTGGCAGGTGGTGGTCACCGAGATCCCCTATCAGGTTCAGAAGTCGCGGCTGGTGGAGAAGATTGCCGAGCTTCTGGGCGAGCGGAAGCTGCCCCTGCTGGACGATGTCCGCGACGAGTCGGCCGAGGATATCCGGCTGGTGCTGGTACCGAAGAGCCGCAATGTGGACCCGGCCGTGATGATGGAGCAGCTGTTCCGCAACACGGACCTGGAAACCCGCTTCAGCATGAACATGAATGTGCTGGATGCCCGCGACGGTGGGCTGGTTCCACGCGTCATGACCCTGCATGAGGTGCTGCGGGCGTTCCTGGACCACCGTCAGGACGTGCTGATCCGGCGCAGCCGTCATCGGCTGGGACAGATCGATCACCGGCTGGAAGTGTTGGGCGGCTACCTCATCGCCTATCTCAACATCGACGAGGTCATCCGCATCATCCGCGAGGAGGATGAACCGAAACAAGCGCTGATGGCGCGGTTCGGTCTGACGGATGTCCAGGCGGAAGCCATTCTCAACATGCGCCTGCGCTCCCTGCGCAAGCTCGAGGAATTCGAGATCCGCAAGGAGAACGAAGCGCTGACCAAGGAGCGGGCGGTGCTCGCCGGCCTGCTGGAGGATGGGCATAAGCGCTGGAAGGCCATCTCCAGGGAGGTGGCGGACATGGACAAGAAGTTCGGCCGCTCCACCGCGCTGGGAGAACGCCGGACCGAGGTGGGCGATGCCCCGGCGGAGATCGAGGTGCCGGTGGACGCGCTGATCGAGCGCGAGCCGATCACCGTGTTCCTGTCCGAGAAGGGCTGGATCAGGGCGGTTTCCAAGCACCTGTCGCCGGCCGAGGCCGCAGAGGCGAAATACAAGGAAGGCGACAAGGAGGCCTTCGTGCTGCGGGTGCAGACCACGGACAAGCTCCTGGTCTTCGCCAGCAACGGCAAGTTCTATACGCTGGCGGCGGACAAGCTGCCCCGTGGTCGCGGCTTCGGTGAACCGGTCCGGCTGATGGCCGATCTGGGGGATGCCGAGATCGTCACACTGCTGCCGCATGTGCCGGGGCAGAAGCTCGTTGTGGCTGCCAGCGACGGTCGTGGCTTCCAGGTCGCGGCGGACGAGGTGGTGGCCCAGACCCGGGCCGGAAAACAGATCCTGAATGTCGGCGATGGCAGTGTCGCCGCCTTGGCCATTCCGGTGCAGGAGGAGGCCGATACGGTGGCCGTCATCGGCAACAACCGCAAGCTCCTGGTCTTCAAACTGGAAGAGATCCCGGTGCTGGCGCGCGGCAAGGGCGTGGCCCTGCAGAAGTACAAGGATGCCAGCCTGTCCGATCTGACCGTGTTCAAGCTGGACGAGGGGCTGTCCTGGCCGATGGGCGGCACGGGGGAACGCACGCGCACAGTTGCGCCGCCCGAATTGAACGGATGGGTGGCCTATCGTGGAACCCAGGGCAAGCTGCCGCCCAATGGCTTCCCCAAGAACAACCGGTTCAGGGGATAGGCCGGACACCAGCTTCTCCGGTCGGAACTGAACGCTCCTTGCCTGCAAAAACCTGGCGAGGGGCGCTCTTCCTGCCGCAAGGGAGGTGAGCCGCGTCCAAGGACCCGGTTTACCGGGAGCGGGCGAAAGCGTAGAGCGGTCGAAACGGAAAGCCCCGCTGCAGACACTGCAGCGGGGCTTGATCCGATGGATGAAGGTGTGCGAGGCGGACGTTACTTGGCGGCGATCTGGATCGTCACGGTGTCGGTATAGGCGCCGGCGATGGCCTGGGCATTGGCCGGAACGGTGACCTTCAGGTCCACCCGCTTGTCGAACTGGGCATTGCCGCGGTCGACGACCATGGTGCCGCCCAGGGAGCCGCCCTGGTTCTCGTACTTCACCTGGTAATCGATGGCATTGTTGCCGCTCTTCAGACGGCCATTGTTGCTGGAGCTGAGGCTGATCCGGTAGCCCTGGGCGCCGTTGCAATTCTCGGTAACGGTGCCGACGACCTTTTCGTTCTCGCCACTCAGCAGGTTCAGGCTCTGGTTCGCATCGGCCACGGCGACCGTGCAGGTCAGAGCCACCGTGCCATTGAGCCGGATGGTGCCGGACGCGCTCTGAGCAAAGGCCGGGGTGGCCAGGGCGGCAGTGGCGATCAGAGCGGCAAGCAGGGTCTTGGTCACGGTCGGCATCCTTCAGATCGGTGGGGCGTTCAACGCCTTCATGCCAGCAAAGGAAAGCACGAACCGTGCCAAGTATGATTTGGTGCGATCTGGCCGATCTGGCGTGCTGATTTCCCCATCATCGAAGCGGAAAGCCACTACGGTTTTATAAAATGCATTGAAAAATGCAAAATTCACCTCGGCCTTTTATAATATGCATTGCACAATGCAAATTGCGCGGGCGATGTTCGGGCCGGGGCATGGCGCTTCCCGTGCAACGCCGCCATCCTCCACCGCCGGGTGCGTGCGGGTTGATTACAGGCATGGCATGGGCCTATTCTCGCAATAGGATTACGAATGACGCAGCAGAAATGAACGAAATGAACCGTGTCTACCTCTATGACACGACCCTGCGCGACGGAGCGCAGACATCCGGCGTGGATTTCACCGTGGCGGACAAGTGCGCCCTTGCCCGTGAGCTTGATGCGCTGGGTATCGACTATGTCGAGGGGGGATGGCCGGGTGCCAACCCGACAGACGACGCGTTTTTTTCGGATCTTCCCTCCTTGGCCCGGGCGAGATTCACGGCGTTCGGTATGACCCGACGCCCGGGGCGCAGCGCCGCCAATGACCCCGGCCTCAATGCCCTGCTGGGCAGTGAGGCCCCTGCTGTCTGCATCGTCGGGAAAAGCTGGGATTTCCATGTGGACGTGGCCCTGGCCATCCCCCGCGACGAGAATCTCGCCCTCATCGCCGACAGCATCGCGGCCATCGCCGCCCGCGGGCGGGAGCCGCTGTTCGATGCGGAGCATTTTTTCGACGGCTACAAGGCCAATCCAGACTATGCCCTGGCCTGCGTCCGTTCCGCCTATGAGGCCGGGGCGCGCTGGATCGTGCTGTGCGATACCAATGGCGGAACCCTGCCCCACGAGATCGAGCGGATCGTCACCGAGGTGGCCCGCAGCATCCCCGGTGAGCGGCTCGGCATCCATTGCCACAATGATACGGAGAATGCCGTCGCCAACAGTCTGGCAGCAGTGCGTGCCGGAGCCCGGATGATCCAGGGCACCCTGAACGGGTTGGGGGAGCGTTGCGGCAACGCCAATCTGGTTTCGCTATTACCCACCCTCATGCTGAAAATGGGGTTCGAGACCGGCGTCAGCCATGGGAATCTGACGCGGCTGGTCCATATCAGCCGACTGCTGGACGAGCGCCTGAACCGCGCACCCAACCGTCACGCGCCCTATGTGGGGGAGGCGGCCTTCGCCCATAAGGGCGGCCTGCATGTTTCAGCGGTGGAGAAGGACCCCAGCAGCTACGAACACATCGATCCGGCGCAGGTGGGAAACCGCCGGCACGTGCTGGTGTCCGATCAGGCCGGTCGTTCCAATATCCTGTCCCGCCTGCGCGAGGTGGGAATCGTGTTGTCCGGCGATGACCCGCGCATCGGCAGGCTGGTGGATCTGGTCAAGCAGCGGGAGTTCGAAGGCTTTGCCTATGATGGGGCCGAGGCCAGTTTTGAACTCCTGGCCCGGCGTGCCCTGGGCGATGTGCCGGACTATTTCAGGCTGGTCAGTTTCCGTGTGCTGGACGAACGGCGCTGGAACCTGCGCGGCGAACTGGTGACCCTGTCGGAAGCCACCACCAAGGTCGATGTTCCCGGTGGTGCGCCCGGGCAGCCCCTGATGACCGTTGCCGAGGGGAATGGGCCGGTCAACGCCCTGGATCAGGCCCTGCGCAAGGCCTTGATCCCGGTCTATCCCGCCTTGGAGGGGCTGCGGCTGGTGGATTACAAGGTTCGCATCCTGACGCCCCAGGACGGGACCAAGGCTGTCACCCGCGTCATGATCGAAAGCGGTGACCGTGCCGGCAATCGCTGGTCCACCGTCGGCGTGTCCGCCAACATCATCGATGCCAGTTTCAATGCCCTGTCGGACAGCATTACCTATTGCCTCTACCGGGCGGGGGCGCGTATCGACACCGCCACGGCAGTGGCCTGACGGGCACCGCCGGGTGATTGAGCCGTGGGCGGAGTTGAGATGTCGAGCGGAACCAACCGGGTGGAACTGGCGAAGGCGGATGCGGACGGTGCCGGCCCGGCTGTCATTCTCATCGAACCCCAGATGGGAGAGAATATCGGCACCTGCGCCAGGGCCATGCTGAATTGCGGCCTGACCGACCTGCGGCTGGTCAATCCGCGCGACGGCTGGCCCAACGAGAAGGCCGTTTCCGCCTCGGCTGGCGCCACCCAGGTCCTGGACCGCGTGCGGGTCTTCACCAGCACGGAAGAGGCCATCGCCGACCTGCAGAAGGTCTATTCCACGGCGGCGCGCGTGCGCGGCATGGTAAAACCCATCGTCACGCCGCGGGAAGCAGCTGGAGAAATGCGGGCCCATTGGCAGGCCGGCCGCCGCATCGGGGTCATCTTCGGGCCGGAGCGGACCGGCCTGACCAATGACGACATCGTCCTGTCGGACACCATGATCTCGGTCCCGCTGAACCCCGGTTTTTCTTCCCTGAACCTGGCGCAGGCCGTTCTGCTGGTTGCCTACGAATGGTGGATGGAGGGTGTGGAGGTGGAGGAGCGCTATCTCCACACCGGTCAGAGCCGCCCCTGCACCAAGGGCGAGTTGCAGAATCTGTTCGAGCATCTGGAAGGGGAATTGGACCAGACAGGCTTCTACACCCATCCCGACAAGAAGCCCTCCATGGTCCGCAATGTGCGCAATACGCTGCAGCGGGCGCACATGACCGAACAGGAGGTCCGGACCTTCCACGGCATCATCGCCGCCCTGACCGGGCGTAAGAAGCAGCGTGTGTCCAGTCAGGACGACTGAGTTCGGATGCTTAAGCGGAACCATCCGTCTTGACAGATATCGGAGCACCGCGTCCGAGATGATCAAGGAGGCTTCGCACCCTTGGCGACACTGGACGGTCGGCGTGCATACAAATCAATAGAGTGCGAACGGCCCAAGCGTCAGAAAGCGGAATAGTGCGGACGAGTTCTTGCGGCTGTCGCGCTGCCGCCATTTCTGGAATGATGGCAATGCCTACACGATGCGACACCATGCGGCAGATGGAAGAGAAGTCACTGCCCCGGACTCGGACCTGCAGCCGACGTCCCAGTGTGGTGGCGTGCTCATCCAGAAGCCGTTGCAGAGCACTGCCGGGCGGCAAGGCGACGAAGCGCTCGTCCAACAGATCCCGCAACGCCACTTTCTCCGTCCTCATCATCGGGTGATCAGGCGGAAACACGGCCACCAGCCGATCACGGCGGAAAGGATACAACGCCAGATCAGCCGTCGGCACATGATCTGCAATGATACCCAGATCCGCATCGCCGGCAGCGACCGCCGCAACGCTGCGCGCGCTGGGGAGGACTGACACGTCCAGATCCACAAGCGGATTTTCCCGCAGGAATATGGCCATCGGGTCCGGAAGGAATTCACTGGCGGCAACGGTGTTCACGAACATCCGGATCTGGCACCGCAGGCCCTTGGCATGGTCAGCCAGATCGCCGCGCATGCAGTCGACCTGCCGCAAGATCATCCGTGCATGGTCCGCGACCACCCAGCCAGCTTCCGTTGGGCAGACACCGCGGCGACCACGGTGCAGCAGCGCGGTTCCGAGAAGTTCTTCCATGCCCCGGATGCGGCCACTGGCCGAGGCGAGGGACATGTTGGCGCGTGCCGCCCCCGCGGTGATGCTTCCTGTCTCGATCACATGATGGAAAAGGGCGAGATCGACCAGATCAAAGCGCATCGGAGTAGATCCTCCGCGAACAGGCTTCGGAAATTCCGAAGGATAACATCAGATCATCCGCATTGTCCGTGGTGATGGTGCAAGCCAACCTTCGGTCCATGGAAAATGACCATCTTTTCATCGCAGGGGTCTTTATCCTGGCCGGCTTTGTCAAAGGTGCGGTCGGATTGGGACTTCCGACGATTGCCATGGGGTTGCTGGCGCTGGTTCTGCCACCTGCGCAGGCGGCTGCTCTGCTGGTCGTACCGTCCCTCCTGACCAATGTTGCGCAAATGGCGGGTGGCGGTCCGCTTCTGCCGGTAACGCGCCGCCTGCGTGCCCTGCTCGCTGGAATCGTTGCCGGAACGACGGCGGGAGTCCTGGTCCTGCCGACGGCTCTGGGACCGGGGGCGGTGATACTGCTGGGAGCAGCCCTGGTGATAGGGGCCGTTCTCAATTTGCTTCGGGTCAGACTACCGAATCCGGAGGGATGGTCGCCCTGGTCCGGTCTTGTCTGCGGAACCGCCACCGGACTTGTGACCGTTGCGACCGGCGTGTTCGTCATTCCCGCGGTGCCCTATATCCGGGCCCTGGATCTGTCACGCGATCAGACCATTCAGGCGCTGGGGCTTTCATTCACTGTATCGAGTTTGTCCTTGGCTCTTGCTCTGCTGGCGCAAGGTGTTTTCAAACAGGATCTGGCTTGGGGATCGTTATTGGCATTGATTCCTACCCTGGTCGGCATGGGACTGGGTATCCGGTGGCGCCAGCGGCTGGCAGGTGATCGCTTCCGCATGATGTTTGATATCAGTCTGCTGCTGCTTGGACTGGCACAGATGCTGGCTGCAGTGTCGCGTTGACGACCTCGCAAGCCACTCTCGTCGGCCATGCGCCTGCACGTTACACTGCGGTAACAACTCGCCCGTCGGCGATCCTCCACAGTGGCAGTAAACTCGCGCCATGACCGAGAACACCCATCTTCTGATCGTCGATGACGATCGTGAAATCCGCGACCTGCTGACCCGCTACCTCACGCGGCACGGTTACCGTGTGACAGCGGCCAAGGACGGGCAGGAGATGAAGCGCTATCTGGCCGACCGGAACATCGACCTGGTGGTGCTTGACCTGATGCTGCCGGGGGAAGACGGTCTCTCCCTATGCCGCAGCATCCGGGCCGAAGGCGGCCCGCCGGTGGTTATGCTCTCGGCCATGGGAGAGGATGCTGACCGTATTCTGGGGCTGGAAATCGGGGCGGATGACTATCTGCCCAAGCCCTTCAACCCGCGTGAACTGGTTGCCCGGATCAAGGCGGTCCTGCGCCGTTCCACCCCGGCGGTCCAGGGCACGGCGACCGCTGGCGGCTCCATTTCCTTCTGCGGCTTCACCCTGGATCAGGCGCAGCGCCGCCTGACGGACCGGGCCGGGCAGGACGTGTCGCTGACGGCCGGCGAATATGAGCTGCTGGTTGCGCTCGCCACCCGCCCGCGGCGGGTGCTTTCCCGTGACGATCTGCTGGAGATCACGCGCGGGCGCTCCGCCGGTCCGTTCGACCGCTCCATCGACGTCCAGATCAGCCGGCTGCGGCGCAAGATCGAACCCGATCCAGCCGACCCCAGCATCATCAAGACCGTCCGCTCCGGCGGCTATATCTTCTCACCCGAGGCCCAGCCGGCATGAAGGCGCTCACCGACCGCATGTCCTATTCGATCTTCGCCGTACTGGTGGGAGGGATCCTGCTGTCACAGGCCATCGCCCTGGGGCTGTACCGGACCGACCGGGCGGAAGCGGTGGCCGATGCCGAAGGGGGCCAACTGGCGACCTGCCTGGATACCTTCGCCCAGGCGATCGAAGGACAGCCTCCCGATGTGCGCTATGGGTTGCTGCGCAGCCTGAAGGAACAGGAATTGGCGGTCATGACCCCGGCGGGCCACCGGGTCGTACTCGACGTCTACGAAAAGCAGAAGAAGCAGCCGGGTCAGCCGGAAATGAGCCCGGCCGTTTCGGTGCCGCCCTTCGGTGTGCCGATGCCGCCGCCGCCGGCACCGAATGTCATCGAGGTTTCGCGCCAACTCAAGGACGGAACCTGGATGAAATTCCATGCACCGGTCACGGCGACGGATGCTCTGCGCGAACCGGGTTTCCTGGCTTCTCTCGCCGGCAGCGCCGCCGTCGCCATCCTGTTGTCGGCCTGGGTGCTGGGCTTCACCACCCGTCCGCTGCGCCGGTTCGCAGCCGCGGCAAACCGGCTGGGCATCGACATGAATGCGCCCTCGCTGGACGAGGCAGGGCCGCGGGAGGTCCGCCTTGCGGCGGCCGCCTTCAACAAGATGCAGCGCCGCCTGCGCGCCTTTGTCGAAGACCGGACAAGGATGTTGGCGGCCGTCAGTCACGATCTGCGCACGCCGCTGACCCGGCTGCGCTTGCGGGCCGAGTTCATCGACGATGAGGCTGTACGGGACAAGATGTTGGAGGATCTGGCGGAAATGGAAGCCATGATCGGCTCGACCCTGGCTTTTGCCCGGGATGAAGCGGGTCAGGAGCCGATCCAGCCGCTGGACATCAACGCCGCTGTCGCCAAGTTGGTGGACGAT
The DNA here is from genome assembly GCF_003336875.1 of Oleisolibacter albus. Classification (GTDB taxonomy): domain Bacteria; phylum Pseudomonadota; class Alphaproteobacteria; order Azospirillales; family Azospirillaceae; genus Niveispirillum; species Niveispirillum album. The sequence goes on from NZ_QGNJ01000001.1 coordinate 19,627, forward strand.
ATGCGCGATTCCGGCAATTCCGTTGGATTGTCCCCCGCGTCGGCACCGTTGCAGATCATGGGACGGCGCATGGCCCTGCGGCGTGCCTTCGGCAACCTCATTGATAATGCCGTGAAATATGGAACCAGGGCAGAGGTCGGCATCACCGAGGCTGGCGATACCGTGATGGTGACCATCGACGATCACGGGCCGGGAATTCCGGATGCGGAATTCGACAATGTCTTCCGCCCCTTTTTCCGTCTCGAGGCGTCACGGTCCCGTGACACGGGCGGCACCGGTCTGGGCCTGTCGGTGGCCAATGACATCATCCGCGCTCATGGCGGCGAGATCCGCTTGGCCAATCGCCCGGAAGGCGGATTGCGTGTGACGGTCGTGCTGCCCCATTTCATGCAGGCATGAGTGCAGGAGGTGTGGGCGCGTCGCCGCTCACCTCCTGCATGCCACTCGACCGCACAGGCCACCCATGCGGTGGACCGTTAGAATCGATAGCTGAGGCCCAGTGCGCCGTAGATCTGGTCGGCGGTACCGTCCTGGTCCACCAGCGGGCTGTCCGCGGCATCGCCCAGCAGACGTTTGTAGCCGAGCATGCACGTCAGTCCCCAATGGCCGGTGATCTGGTACAGGCCGATCAGCGAGACCCCGACATCCTTCACTCCGGCATCGGCCTTGTACACGGGCCGGCCGGAGCGGGTGGACTGCTTGGCATCGATACCGAAATAGGATTGCATGTAGTTGTCGCTGGCCCAGGTCATGGAGGGGCCGGCGATCAGCATCATGTCCTTGGCGGGCGAAAAACGGTATTGGGCGGACAGGCTGGCCGTCACACCGTCATAGCCCTCGCCCAGAAGATCGCCCTGGATGTCGGCGGAAAGCGTCACCGCGCCGATCTGGTAGGCCGTGAAGATGGTGCCGACCGCGGTTGGATCGATATCCCCCAGCCCGCGGAGCGCGCGGTTGTCGTCCTGGTCGCGGCCACCATGATAATTGACAGCGACACCGGCGGTCAGCGGTCCCTCGGTCAGCAGATTGGCGCCGAGTCCGCGGTAGTTGAAGAACAGATATTTGCCATAGGTGATGTCGACATAGGGACGCGGTTTGATGTCGTGATGGTCGGACCCCTCATAATCCGGCGCTACCATGCCCATGATCCCGATCTGTCCCGCCAGCCCATCCGGCGGGACGGGGCGGCTTTGCGCCAGCGCGGGAAGGGGGAGGCTGAGAAGCAGAAGTCCAACGGCGGCACTGCCAACAGACTGTGGATAATCAATCCTCATCGCTACCCCACTCCTCGCAATTCCAGGATATGCTCCGCGGCCGAGGGCAACCACCGTGGCAATGCCGGAATACCCGGGCGCGTTCTATTCGGTGCAATTGATCTAAGATCTATCTCTTGTGGTGGCTGTGCGCTCGATCACAGCGATAAATGGATCAGAGGTCGCGGCATAGCCGATAGTCCATGGCAACATCCTCTGTTAGGCTGTTGATCCCGCAGGGTTGGAGAAGCGGGACTGTGGAGCGGAGAGACATGCCGATCGTCAACCGGATCGCTGAGTTCCATGCCGACATGACCGCATGGCGCCAGCAGATCCATCAGAATCCGGAACTCGGGTTCGAGGAGAGCGAAACGTCCGATCTCGTCGCCGGCAAACTGGCGGCATGGGGGATCGAGGTTCACCGCGGCTTGGCGGGAACGGGTGTCGTCGGTGTTCTTCATGGAGGAAACGGGCAAGGCAGCCGTTCCATCGGCTTGCGGGCCGATATGGATGCGCTTCCCATGCAGGAGGCCAACGACTTCGCCCATGCTTCCCGAAGTGCCGGAAAGATGCATGCCTGTGGCCATGATGGTCACACCACCATGTTGCTGGGGGCTGCCCGCTATCTGGCGGAGACCCGCAACTTCTCCGGCACGGTCCATTTCATTTTCCAGCCGGCGGAAGAGGGAAAGGGCGGTGGTCGGCGCATGGTCGAAGAAGGGCTGTTCCAGCGCTTTCCCTGCGACATGGTCTTCGGTCTGCATAACTGGCCCGATCTGCCGCAGGGTGAGATGGCGGTGGTTGCTGGCCCCGTGATGGCCGGTGCCGACCAGTTCGACATCCAGGTCCATGGGCGCGGGGGCCATGCGGCACTGCCACATCATACGGTCGATCCCATCGTCGTGGCGGCACAGATCATCCTTGCCGTCCAGACGCTGGTCAGCCGCAGCATCAGCCCCGTTGAGGGCGGCGTGGTCAGCATCACCCAGGTCAATGCCGGCAGCGCCTATAACATCATCCCCGACCAGGTGAAGCTCAGTGGAACCGTCCGTGCTCTGACGGAGGGGGTCCGTGATCAGTTGGAAGCCGGATTGCGGCGCCTTGTCGAAACAATCCCATCGGCATTCGGGGCTGCCGCCACATTGACCTATCGCCGGGGCTATCCGCCGACGGTCAACCACCACGGGGAGCCGACCGACCTGGCCGCGGCGGTGGCAGAGCGCCTGGTCGGGGCCGACCGGGTTCATACCGCCCTTCCTCCAAGTATGGGTGCCGAAGATTTCGCCTTCATGCTGCGGGAACGGCCAGGCTGTTATGCCTGGATCGGGCAGGGAGGCAGCGAGCGTGGCTGCCTGCTGCATAATCCACGGTATGATTTCAACGACGCGATCCTGACCACGGGCGCCAGCTACTGGGCGACGCTGGTGGAAACGGTACTTGCGCGGGGGAATTGATATGCGGGCCGTGTCGCGCGGCCTTTTGGCCGTTTGTCTGCTTCCGGCTCTGGTCGGCTGCACGGGGGCAACCCACTGGCTGGCCGGCGAACCCGCCCCCGGATCGAGTGATCTGCCGCAATCGGACCATTTCAGCCTGGTCGGCCGTGCCAGTTGGCGGGGGGAGATCAGTCGTGTCCAGAGCGCGACCTATCTCGTCGCCAGGACGACGGAGGAATGGGAGGCGATGTGGGCCCGGGTCGGGCGTGAACCCCCGGGCATTCTGCCGGACCGGCTGATGGCGGTTGGTGTTTTCATCGGGACCCGGACGCGCACCGGCTATCAGGTGGATATCGTCAGGATACGGCCGGAACATCGGGAGGGGCAGCGCGACCGGCTGGTTATCGAATACCGGGAGACGGAACCGGCCGATACCATGATCACCGGACAGATGCTGACGTCGCCTTACGCCATCGTTCTCATCGACAAGACTGATGCTCCGATCACCTACACCCATCTACCGGCCGAGCTGCTGGGGCCGGATGCGCGTGTCAAGGACCACCGCTGACGACGGGCGTGGCTGGTCGCCGCGAGCGGGTTAGAACAGGCCCAGCGCGTAGGCGAGAAGTGCGGCAATTGCCACAAAGACCGCGCCACGAAGGGTGCGGTAGACACGGACATGCGCCGGCAGGGGATTGTCGTTGGCCGCAACGGGTCGGCGCCACAATCCGGCAGGAATCCGGTTCAGGCCAGGCGAAAAGGACGGGACGGCCCCGGAGGGGCCGTCCACGCCTTGACGGTTCTGGAAATGACGCTCAGCCACGCTTGCCCAGCGGGACGAAGTCGCGGGTCGTGGCGCCAGTGTAGAGCTGGCGCGGACGGCCGATCTTCTGCACCGGGTCCTCGATCATTTCCTTCCACTGGCTGATCCAGCCCACGGTGCGAGCCAGGGCGAACAGCACGGTGAACATGCTGGTCGGGAAGCCAATGGCCTTCAGGATGATGCCCGAATAGAAGTCCACGTTCGGGTAGAGCTTCTTCTCGACGAAGTACTCGTCCTGCAGGGCGATGCGCTCCAGCTCAACGGCGATGTCCAGCAGCGGATCGTCCTTGATCCCCAGTTCGGACAGGACCTCGTTGCAGGTGCGCTGCATAACCTTGGCGCGCGGGTCGTAGTTCTTGTAGACCCGGTGGCCGAAGCCCATGAGGCGGAAGCTGTCGTTCTTGTCCTTGGCCCGTCGGATGAACTCGGGGATGCGGTCCTTGTGACCGATCTGCTCCAGCATCTTCAGCACGGCCTCGTTGGCGCCGCCATGGGCCGGACCCCACAGCGAAGCGATACCGGCGGCAATGCAGGCGAACGGGTTGGCACCCGACGAGCCGGCCAGGCGGACGGTGGAGGTGGAGGCGTTCTGCTCGTGATCGGCATGCAGGATGAAGATCCGGTCCATGGCCTTGGCGATGACCGGGTTCACCTTGTACGGCTCGCACGGGACCGCGAAGGTCATGTGCAGGAAGTTCTCGGCGTAGCCCAGGTCGTTGCGCGGATACACGAAGGGCTGGCCGACCGAGTACTTGTAGGCCATGGCGGCGATGGTTGGCACCTTGGCGATCAGGCGGTGCGAGGCCACCAGACGCTGGTGCGGATCATCAATGTCGGTGCTGTCGTGATAGAAGGCCGACAGGGCGCCGACGACACCGCACATGATGGCCATGGGGTGCGCGTCACGACGGAAGCCGCGGAAGAAGTTCGCCAGCTGCTCATGCACCATGGTGTGGCGCGTGATCGTCTGCTCGAACTTGGTCTTCTCGGCCGCGGTCGGCAGCTCGCCATTGAGCAGCAGATAACAGACTTCCAGGAAGTCGCTGTGCTCGGCCAGCTGCTCGATGGGATAGCCGCGATGCAGCAGAACGCCGTTATCGCCGTCGATATAGGTGATCTGCGATTCGCAGCTGGCGGTCGAAGTGAAGCCGGGATCGTAGGTGAAACAACCGGTTTCCGCGTAGAGCTTGCGGATGTCGATGACATCCGGCCCCGTCGTGCCGTGCAGGATCGGCAGCGTGAAGGTCTTGCCGCTACGGTTATCGGTTAGCGTCACCGTATCGGCGGACTCCGCCGCCGGCTTGTTCGATTCGCTCATCTCTGCACGTCCCTCAGGTTTTTCCGGGGCTTGGCCCCAGGTGTCTTTGCAATCGCAGCGGAGTTTAGTGCTCCGCAGCATAGAAGGCAACGCAGGGGACCCTCAGGGGTCAGTTCGCGCTGCCGACATCTCCTATCCGTGCCAGGGTCTCGGACTTCCCAAGAATTTCCGCCACCTCGAAGATGGGGGGCGAAACGGTCGATCCGGTCAGGGCGGCACGCAAGGGCTGGGCGACCTTGCCCAGCTTCAACCCGGCCTGTTCGGCGTAATCACGGACCACCCCTTCAAGAGCGGCGGCCGTCCATTCGGACAGCGCACCGAAACGGGCGGCCAGGACCGTCAACTGGGCGCGGGCTTCCGGTGTCAATTGCCCGGCGGCCTTGTCATCCAGGGTCAACGGGCGCTTGGCAAAGAGGAACATAGCACCGTCGGCCAGTTCGACCAGGGTCTTTACGCGCGGTTTGAACCCGGGAATGGCGCGGTGCAGCAAGTCGCGCTCGCCGCCGTCCAGCGCACGGCCGAGCTTCTTCTCGATGAACGGCAGAACCAGGGTTGTCAGCCGAGTGTCCTCACACTCGCGGATGTAATGGGCGTTGAGGTTTTCCATCTTGGGGAAGTCCAGCCGCGAGGGCGAACGACCGATGGCATCCAGGCTGAACCAGGCGATGGCCTGCTCGGTGGAGATGATCTCCGCGTCGCCATGACCCCAACCCAGGCGCAGCAGATAGTTGCGCATGGTCTCGGGCAGGAAGCCCATGTCGCGGTAGGCGTCGATGCCAAGGGCGCCGTGGCGCTTGGACAGTTTGGCCCCGTCGGGACCGTGGATCAGCGGCACATGGGCGTATTCGGGCGGGGTCCAGCCCATGGCGTGATAGATCTGCAGCTGGCGGAAGGTGTTGGTCAGGTGGTCGTCGCCCCGGACCACATGGGTGACGCCCATGTCGTAGTCATCCACCACCACGGCCAGCAGATAGGTCGGCGTGCCGTCGGAACGCAGCAGGATCATGTCGTCCAGCTCGGCGTTCTGCACCCGGACCTCGCCCTGCACATGGTCCCGGATCACCGTTTCGCCGGTCTGCGGGGCCTTCAGGCGGATGACGGGATTGACGCCGGCCGGTGCTTCGGACGGATCACGGTCGCGCCAGCGCCCGTCATAGCGCAGGGGCAGCTTCTTCGCCTTCTGCTCCTCGCGCATGGCCTCCAGCTCCTCCGGCGTGGCGTAGCAGCGGTAGGCCTGCCCCCGTTCCAGCATCTGCCGCACCACCTCGGCGTGCCGGTCCTTGCGGGCGAACTGGCTGACCGCTTCGCCGTCCCATTCGAGTTCCAGCCATTTCAGTCCGTCGAGAATGGCGTCGACGGCAGCCTGGGTGGAGCGGGCCCGATCCGTGTCTTCGATCCGCAGCAGGAACTTACCGCCGTGGTGTTTTGCAAACAACCAGTTGAAAAGGGCGGTTCGTCCACCACCAATATGGAGGAATCCGGTGGGAGACGGGGCGAAGCGGGTGACGACGGTCATGGGACGGACGATCTTTTCTCGGTGGTTCTTGTGGGTTGAGCGGTGGTTTAGCACAGGCTCATGGGGGATGCACCCCACCGGGGCCGGGCCGTGAGGCCGGTCACCCCCATGCATCGTCACGCACACAACTCTCGCCGACAACCATCCTGGACTGTGCCCATCCGCGGCATTGCCCAGTTGGCAACCCAGATGTTCGCAGGACTGGCGGCTGAACGGGGCCGCTGGCCGCTTTGGCTGCCGGTCGGCTTCGCCGCGGGCATCTGTCTCTACTTCATGCTGCCCGAGGAGCCGCCATTCTGGTCGGGGGCAATGGCGGTTCTGGCGCTTCTGCTGGCTACAGTTGTGTGCGGGGCGGAATTCCGGGTTCTGCCGGTGGCCTGTCTGTCCCTGGCGATTGGCTTTCTGGCGGCACAGGCCAGAACGGCAATGGTGGCGACACCGGTTCTGCAGGCCGACCTCGACCGGGTTCATGTGACCGGCACCGTCACGTCGGTGGAGCAGTTGGATGGAGGGATGCGTGTCATCCTGTCCGCGACCATGGTCAGTGGACTCGAGACCGAGGGGACGCCGGCGCGGATCAGGCTGCGGTTCCGCAGTCTGGACCGTATTCCACAGCCGGGTATGCGCATCCGGGTCCTGGCCTCGCTACAGGCTCCGTCGGGGCCAGTGGAGCCCGGCGCCTTCGATTTCCGCCGGCATGCCTTCTTCCAGTCCATCGGTGCGGTCGGCTTTGCCTATCGCCGCTGGGAGTTGATGCCGGCGCTCACCCCGAACCTCTGGGAGCGTGTCAACACGGGGTTCGAGGGGGCTCGGCAGTTCATCGCCGACCGGGTGCAACTCAGGCTGGACGGCGCGTCGGCGGGCGTGGCGACGGCCCTGCTGACGGGGGAGGTGACGGCCATCCCGGAAGCGGATCTGGAGGCCATGCGCCTGTCCGGCCTTCAGCATCTTCTCTCCATCTCCGGCCTGCATGTGGGGCTGGTCGCGGGGCTTGTCTTCTTCACGCTGCGGGCACTGCTGGCCCTGGTCCCGCCCATCGCCCTGCATTTCCCCATCAAGAAATGGGCAGCCCTTGCCGCGATGGCGGCCATTCTCTCCTACATGGCCCTTGTCGGTGCGCCGGTGCCGACGCAGCGTTCGGTTATCATGACCGGGCTGATGCTCACGGCCATTCTGGTTGACCGCAGCCCGTTCTCCTTGCGCATCATCATGCTGGCGGCGGCCGTGGTGTTGCTGCTTCAGCCGGAGGCCCTGCTCGGCCCCAGCTTCCAGATGTCCTTTGGCGCCGTCACCGCCCTGATCGGCACCTATGATGCGCTGGCACCCCGCCTGTCCGCCTGGAAGGCGGAGGCCGGTCCGGTCCGGCGTGGTACCCTTTATGTGCTCGGGCTGGTGCTGACGTCCCTGGTGGCGGGAACGGCGACCATGCCGTTCGCACTCTATCATTTCCAGCAGGTGGCCAATTACGGCGTGCTGGCCAATCTCGTCGCCGTTCCGGTGACGTCATTCTGGATCATGCCCTGGGGGCTTCTGGTCTATGGGCTGATGCCGTTCGGACTGGAGGGCTGGGCCGTGTCCGCCATGGGCATGGGGGCGGATGTCATTCTGACCACCGCCAGGTTCGTTGCCGGTCTGGCAGGGGCGTCGCTCCAGGTGCCGGCGGCACCGGCGTGGACCCTGGCGGCCGTCAGTCTCGGTGGACTCTGGCTGCTGCTGTGGTCGGGGCCGATCCGCTGGCTGGGTCTATCGGGTGTCATCCTCTTCACCGGGGCCTTGTTCTGGCCGGACCTGCCCCATATCCGGGTGGATGCCGAGGGGCGTGTCATCGCCGTCCGCGCCGCGGATGGGCGTTTGCTGGTCTCGACGCGGCGGGCCGGTCGTTTCGACAGCGATGAATGGCAGCAACGGGACGGGCTGGCCGGAAAGCCGCTGGTCTGGTCCAAGACGGGGTCCCGGGATGGTGTTGTCCGATGCGGTGAGGGGGCATGCCTGTATCGGCCGCCGGACACCCCTTTGACAGTGCTTCTTCAGTCGAAGCCGGGCCGTCCGGAACGCTGTCCCGCTGTCGATCTGGTCATCGCTCTGCGTGGGGCCATGCCGTGTCCGGCCAGCACCGTGATAACAGCGGACGACCTCGCCGCGCGCGGCGCGCATTCGCTGTTCCTGCGCGGACAGGATCTGGTCGTGAAAACGACACGGCCGCACCCGGGGGCACGGCCGTGGAGCTAGTCAGGACAGTTTACGGGGCAGCAGCCCGGACTCAGTGGTAGCGCCGCATCAGCCCGACCAGTTTGCCCTGGACCTTGACCCGGTCGGACCCGAACACCCGTGTCTCATAGCTGGCGTTGGCGGGCTCCAGGGCGATGGAATTGCCCTTACGGCGCAGCCGCTTCAGGGTCACTTCCCCCTCATCGACCAGGGCGACGACGATGGTGCCGCTTTCCGCTGTCTCGCACCGCTGGATGATGACCGTGTCTCCATCCAGGATGCCGGCCTCCACCATGCTGTCGCCGGCCACTTCCAGGGCGTAATGCTCGCCATTCCCAAGCATGGTTGCCGGAATATCGATGGTGGTGGACTGGTCCCGCATGGCTTCGATCGGCAGGCCCGCGGCAATCCGGCCGTACAGGGGCAGGGCGACCGACTCCGCCTCGGGCTTGGCTTCCCGTCCGGCCAGCGATGCGCGGAAATCACCCCGGATGACATTGGGGCGGAACTTTGCGGGGCTGGTATCCCCGGCCTTGGGGACGGGCGTCGTCTGTTCCGGCAGACGGGTGACCTCAAGGGCGCGGGCGCGGTGGGGTAGGCGGCGGATGAACCCCCGCTCCTCCAACCCCGTGATCAGCCGGTGGATGCCGGACTTCGACTTCAGGCCCAGCGCATCCTTCATCTCGTCGAACGACGGCGACACCCCCCCTTCCTTCAGGCGGCGGTCGATGAACAGCAGCAGTTCCTGTTGTTTGCGAGTCAGCATGATGCCCCCGGATATCGCGCCCTGACTGTTCCAGACCGCAAGATATGGAACAATACCGGAACGTCAAGCTCATGTTCTAGTTTGGTTCATGAAACGTGTCAATGCCGCCTTTCAGCCGCAGCATCAACGATCAGGCGGTGTGGATCTGTCAGATCCCGTCCAGCGGCATCACGTCCACCGGCCCGCCGGCCGGCAGTGCAGGAGCCAGCGGCGGGCGGATGATCAGCCCGTCCGCCCGGACCAGACCGGTCAGCATGCCGCTGTCCTGCCGCGCAATGGGGCGGGCCTGCAAATGCCCGTCGGCGCCGGGGGCCAGGGTGGCGCGCAGATAATCCTCGCGCGCGTCGTTGGCGGGCAGATCCACGGCGGCGGCGGCGGCGATCCGTCTGTCCGTCACGGGCAGGCCGAGCAGGGTCTGGATCAACGGACGCAGGAACAGCAGCGCGCAGACCAGGGATGAGACGGGATTGCCGGGGAGGCCGAGCACGGGCATGTCGCCCAGATGCCCGAACATCAAGGGCTTTCCCGGCCGCATGGCGATCTTCCAGAAGGCGAGGTGCAGCCCGCGCGCCTGCAGCGCGGTGCGGACCAGATCATGGTCGCCGACGGAGGCGCCGCCGCTGGTCACCAGCAGGTCACAGCCACGGGCCGCGTCAAGGTGGGTGGCCAGCGCCGCCGCATCGTCCGGAGCGATACCCAGATCGACCGGTTCTCCACCAAGGCGGTGGATCAGCGCCGCCAGGGCCAGACTGTTGGAACTGATGATCTGGCCGGGGGCCGGCGCCGTGCCCGGCATGACGAGTTCGTCACCGGTCGCCAGGACGGCGATGCGCGGGCGCCGGCGGACCATCAGCCACGGCACATTCATGGCTGCGGCCAGGGCGATGTCGCGGACGCCGATCCGGGTTCCGGCAGTCAGTCCCACATGGCCGGCCGTGAAATCCTGCCCGGCAGGCCGCACCCAGCGTCCCGGTCCGCTTCCCTCCCGGACGAGAACGCGATCCCCCTGATCGGTGCAGTTCTCCTGGATCACGACGGTATCGGCGCCGGCCGGGAGCGCGGCGCCGGTGAAGATGCGCACGGCCTCGCCGGGGCCGACCGTGCCGGCAAAGGGATGCCCGGCAGGCGCTGTGCCGACGCGCCGCAACGTTGCCGGCAGCACCGTCAGATCCGCCGTGCGCACGGCCCAGCCGTCCATGGCCGAAACGGCCATCGGCGGGTGGGTCAGGCGGGCAAGCACGTCTTCCGCCAGAATGCGGTCAAGAGCAGCCGGCAGCGCCACCTGCTCGGCGGTCACCGGCTGGACGCCGGCAAGGATGCGGGCGCGGGCCTCAGCGACTGGCAGCATCGGCGTCCGGCGCCTCATAGGTGCCGCTCTTGCCGCCAGCCTTGTAGGCCAGATGGATGCCGCCGATGCCCATCCCCTTATCCACGGCCTTGCACATGTCGTAGATGGTGAGCGCGGCTACGCTGACCGCAGTCAGCGCCTCCATCTCCACGCCGGTACGCCCCTTCAGCTTGACCGTGGCTTCGATATCCACGGCATTGGCCTCGGGCACCAGGGTGAAGTCCACGGCGACCTTGGACAGCAGCAGGGGATGGCAGAGCGGGATGAGGTCCCAGGTCTTCTTGGCCGCCATGATGCCGGCCAACCGGGCCACGGACAGGACATCGCCCTTGGCCATGCGGCCGTCGCGGATCAGGGCCAGGGTGTCCGGCTGCATGGTCACGCGGCCGCGCGCGGTTGCCACCCGTTCCGTCTCCGCCTTCGGGGAGACATCGACCATGGTGGCGTTGCCCTGGGCATCGAAATGGGTGAGGGGGCCAGTCTCGGTATCGGTCATGGATCAGGCCGCGGCGTTGGACGGAGTCGACAGCAGGCTGCGGGTGGCAGCGGTGACATCCGGCTTCGCCATCAGCGATTCCCCGATCAGGAACCGGCGGGCGCCGGCTGCGGCCAACCGGGCGAGATCGGCGGGCGTATGGATGCCGCTCTCGGCCACCAGCACCCGGTCCGGCGGCACCATGGCCGCCAGCTGTTCCGTGGTGGCCAGATCGATGGACAGGGTCTTGAGATTGCGGTTGTTCACCCCCAGCAGGCCGCCCGGCAGCCTCAGGGCACGCTCCATCTCCGCCGCATCATGGACCTCGACCAGAACGTCCATGCCCAGGCCGGTGGCGGTGTCGTAGAGCTCCCGCGCCTGTCCGTCCTCCAGACAGGCCATGATCAGCAGGATGCAGTCGGCGCCGAGCGCGCGGCTTTCGACGATCTGATAGGGATCGAGCATGAAATCCTTGCGCAGGGCCGGCAGATCCACCGCCCCGCGGGCCGCCTGCAGGAAGGCATCATCACCCTGGAAATAGGGGATGTCGGTCAGGACCGACAGGCAGCTGGCCCCACCGGCCCGATAGGCACGGGCCAGGGCCGGCGGATCGAAATCCGCCCGGATCAGGCCCTTGGACGGGCTGGCCTTCTTGATCTCGGCGATCAGGCCCCATCGTCCGGCCGACACTGCCCGGTCCAGGGCGGCGGCGAAGCCCCGCGGCGGTTCCGCCGCCTTCGCCGCCTGATCCAGCGCAGCCAGGGGGTGGATCGTCTTGCGTCGCGCCACATGCTCCCGCTTGTCGGCGCAGATGCGGGCCAGGACGTCGGTCATGCTGCTTCCGTGGCAGAGGTGAGCTGGACCAGACGGTCCAGGGCGCGGGCGGCCGCGCCTTGATCAATGGACAGGGCGGCGCGGGCCAGCCCGGCCGGAAGATCGTCCACAGCGCCGGCAACGACCAGCGCCGCCGCGGCGTTGAGCAGGACGATATCGCGGTAGGGGCCGCGGGCCCCGCCCAGGACGGCACGCAAAGCCTCGGCATTGGCCTGGGGATCGCCACCGCGCAGATCATCCAGCCCGACCCGCGTCAACCCCACGGCCTCGGGGGTGATCTCGAAATCGCGGACCGCACCGTCGCGCAGTTCGGAGACGAAGGTCGGCCCGGTCGTGGTGATCTCATCCAGCCCGTCGGATCCATGGACGACCCAGGCGCGTTCCGACCCCAGACGGCCGAGCACCTGGGCGATCGGCCCGGTCCACCGGCGGTCGAACACCCCCATCAGTTGCCGCTTGGCCCCGGCCGGATTGAGCAGTGGCCCCATCAGGTTGAAGATGGTGCGCGTTCCCAGTTCCACCCGCGTCGGCCCCACATTGCGCATGGCCATGTGATGGCGTGGCGCCATCAGGAAGGCGATGTTGGCCTCCCGCAGCGCCTGTTCGATCCGGGGAAAGTCCGCATCCAGGTTCAGACCCAGCGCACCCAGCACGTCGGCGGCGCCGGACTTGGAGCTGACGGCCCGGTTGCCATGCTTGGCCACCGGCACGCCGCAACCGGCGACGACGAAGGCGACGGCGGTCGAGATGTTGTAGGTGCCGGCGGAATCACCGCCGGTGCCGCAGGTGTCGATGGTGCCCGCCGGCGCCTGGATGCGGATGGCCTTGGCCCGCATGGTGCGGGCGGCCCCGGTGATTTCGTCCACCGTCTCTCCGCGCACCCGCAGCGCCATCAGGAAGCCGCCCATCTGCGCCGGGGTGGCGTTGCCGGACATGATGATGTCGAAGGCCGTCCGCGCCTCGTCCTCGCTGAGGCTGGCACCGCCGGCCACCTTGGACAGCAGGCCCTTGAAGGTCCCCATATCTGCCGTGCTGGACATGGAGGTGCCTTCAGGCGGCGGCCGCGGGTGCGCCGCGGCCGAGCGAACCCAGGAAATTGCCGAGGATGGTGTGGCCATGCTCGGAGGCGATGCTCTCGGGATGGAACTGCACGCCATGGATCGGCAGATCGCGATGGGACAGGGCCATGATCATGCCGTCCTCCAGCGCAGCCGTCACCTCCAGGCAGGCGGGCAGGCTTTCCCGCTCCACGATCAGGCTGTGATACCGCGTGGCGCGGAAGGGGCTGGGCAGGCCGCGCATCAGCCCCTTGCCCTGGTGGATGACAGGGCTGACCTTGCCATGCATGGGTTCCGGCGCCCGGACGACCTTGCCGCCGAAAGCCTGACCGATGGCCTGATGGCCCAGGCAGACGCCCAGCAGCGGAATGCGCTCCCGCGCCGCCGCCTCGATGGTGGACAGACAGATGCCGGCCTTGTCCGGATCGCAGGGGCCGGGGGAGAGCACGATGCCTTCCGGCTTCAGGGCCAGGGCCTCGTCAACCGTCAGCGCATCGTTGCGGCGGACCTCGACCTTCGCCCCCAGTTCGCCCAGGTAATGCACCAGGTTCCAGGTGAAACTATCGTAATTGTCGATCAGCAGCAGCATGGGACATGATCCGGAATCAGCGAGCGGGTACCGTACAGGCAGGTGGTGGCGAATTCCAGCCTGTCCAGGGATGGGCCGCGGGCGACTGGGGTGACGCGGATATGGCCGATCCGCCGGTGCCATTGGGCGATGCGGCCAAAGAACGGGAACGGCGAGCACCATGAAGATCGGCGAGGCGGCGAAGCGGTCCGGCGTGCCGGCCAAGACCATCCGCTATTACGAGGATATCGGCCTGCTGCCGGCGGCGGACCGGCGGGGCAACGGTTACCGCGACTACGGCCCGCGGGAGGTCGAGACGCTCCGCTTCATCAGCCGGGCCCGTGGTCTCGGCTTCTCCGTCAAGGAAGTGGCGGATCTCATCGCCCTGTGGCATGACCGCGACCGGGCCGCAGCCGATGTGCGTGCCCTGGCCCAGCGGCATCTGGTGGAGATCGACCAGCGTCTGGCGGAGTTGCAGCAGTTGCGTTCCACACTGACCCGCTTGATCGACCAGTGTCACGGCGGCGCCCATCCGGATTGTCCTATTCTCGATACCCTGTCCGCGCCACATCCCTGCAACCATTGAGCACGTCATGGCTGAACGTTCCGCCCCTGGCCGATCGAAACGGCGCGCGCCTGCCCGCGCCGCAAAAACGCGTCAGCGGGCGCGGGCCCCGGGACGCTCTCTGCTGCCCGTTCTTGGCCTTCTGGCCTTCGTCGTTGTGGCCGGTCTGGCGGCAATGTTCGCCAACGGGGATGATGACGGGCCGGCCTCCTACACGGCGGTCGAGGCTGCAGACGATTCGGCGCCGGATGAGATGACCGCCGATGAGGCGGCAACGGCGGCGGATGACGGCTCGGGGACCGACCTGCCGGAAGAGGATGCGGCCGGATTGGCACCGCCACCCGCCCGCCCATCGTTGCCTTCGGGTGCCGAGCCGGTGCGGCGGCCGGACGGTACGGAAGCCGCCGCCCCGCCCGCACCGGGGGCGCGGGCAACCCAGTCGGCCTTGCTGCCGCCCCCGCCACTGCACCCGCCACTGCCGCCATCGCCGCCCGCTCCTTCCGGCATGGCGGCGTGGCGGCGGAATGCTGTCCCCGCACCGGCGGCCGACGGCCGGCCGCGCATCGTCATCGTCATCGACGATATGGGGGTGGACCGGAAGCGCAGCGACCGTGCCGTGGCCCTGACCGGACCGCTGACCCTTTCCTGGTTGCCCTATGCCCACGATCTGAAGGCCCAGGCCACCGCTGCACGGCAGCGCGGACATGAGTTGATCGTCCATGTTCCGATGGAGCCCGCCGGCAAAGCCGACCCTGGCCCCGATGCGATGCTGACGCGTCTGCCCGCGGAGGCTCTGCGGGCACGGCTGGCGAAGAATCTCTCCGCCTTCGACGGCTTCGTCGGCATCAACAACCATATGGGCAGCCGTTTCACGGCCGACCGGGCCGGCATGGCCATCGTGTTGTCGGAACTGGCGGGACGGGGACTGCTCTTCCTCGACAGCCGGACGACGGCGGACACCCGGGGGCCGGAACTGGCGGCCCATTACAGGGTGCCGCTGGCCCAGCGCGATGTGTTCCTCGATCACGACATGTCGCCGGCGGCCGTGCAGGCCGCTCTGGCCAAGGTCGAATCCATTGCCCGGCACAAGGGGCTGGCCATCGCCATCGGCCATCCCCATGATGCGACGCTGGCGGCCCTGTCCGCGTGGCTGCCGGAGCTGGCGGCCAAGGGGTTCCAACTGGTGCCGCTCAGCGCCGTGGTTCAGTCCCACGGCCCGGCATCGTGAGGCCGGCGTCCTGATACCGGATGCCGCACGATCAGCCCCGGGCGGGCACCATCGCGCCAGCCGCGTGGTAGGCTGGCCTGACCGAGATAGAGCGGAGTTTGTTCCAATGACTGTGACCTACCGTGTGGACGGCATGAGCTGCCAGGGGTGTGCCAACGCCGTATCCCGCGCCATCGAGACCCGTTTCCCCGGGGTCCGGGCCCTGGTCGATCTCGCTGCCGGCACCGTGTCCGTGCAGGGGCAGGCCGGCAGCGAGGATATCCGCACCGCGGTGGAAGAGGCGGGCTACGATTTCAGGGGCGTGGCCTGACCGTCACTTCAGCTCCACGGCATAGCGGTCCAGGGTCAGCACGGACTTGATCAGGCCGTGCTGCTTCAGGAAGGCGGCGAAGCGGTCATAGCGCCGGCTATCGAGTGCCGCCGGGGCGTGGGCGAAGCGCGGCAGCGTATCATACCAGGCCGCCTTGTTCAGGGGCGTATCCAGGTCTTTGCGTCCCTTGATGAACAGTTGCCATGCCTCGTCCGGGTGGTTCACCAGATAGAGTGTGCCGCGCTCGACCGCATCCAGGAAACGGCCCAGCTTCGGATCGCCGAGACGATCCCTGCTGGCGACGAAGATCAGCTCGTCATAGGGCGGAACCCCTTCCTCCTCGGGGAAGAAGGCGCGGCCGGGGCGTTTTTCCTGCGCCATCTGGTTCATCTCGAAATTGCGGTAGCCGCCGATGGTGGCGTCCACCTGGCCGGACAGCAGGGCCGGCGACAGCGAGAAATTGACGTTGACCAGTTCGACATCGGTCAGCTTCAGCCCGTGCCGGCTCAGCATGGTGCCGAGGATGACATCCTCGAAGCCACCGACGGAGAAGCCGACCTTCTTGCCTTTCAGATCGGCGATGCTCTTGACCGGGCTGTCGGCGGCGACGATCAGGCTGGTCAGCGGCGTGTCGATCAGGGTGCCGAAGCGCACCAGCGGCAGGCCTGCCTCCACCTGCAGCGGTAGCTGCGGCTGGTAGCTGACGGCGATGTCACCCTTGCCGGCCGCCACCAGCCGCGGGGGATCGTTGGGATCGGCCGGGGCGATCAACTCCACCTCAAGCCCGGCCTCGCGGAAAAAGCCCTTCTCCAGCGCCACATAGAGCGGACCGTGGTCTGGATTGACGAACCAGTCCAGCAGCACGGTCAGCTTGTCCTGGGCTGCCGCCGGCAGGGCGGTCAGCATCAGCGCCGCGGCCACGGTTGCGCCGCGCAGCAATCGGGTCAGCGGGTGTTTCGGTGTCATCTGGGGCGTCATCGGTGGCGTCTCTCTCCGGCGGAAAGGCTGTCGGGCTGCCAGGGAAGGGCGTGGCGCAGGATCTGGTCGACCAGGGTCCACAGCCCCATGGCCATCAGGGCCAGCACGGCCAGGGCGGCGAAGGTCAGATCGGTCTGCATGCGGGCGTTGGCGTGCAGCATCAGATAGCCGAGGCCGGCGGAGGCGCCCACCCATTCGCCGATCACGGCGCCGATGGGAGCGACGGCGGCGGCCACGCGGACGCCCGAGGCGAAGGCGGGCAGGGCGGCGGGCAGACGGATCCGCAGCAACAGCCGCAGCGGGCTGGCGCCCATGGTGCGGGCAAGATCGAGCCAGCCGGGTTCGGTGCGCCGCAGCCCGTCATAGAAGGCGGCTGTGACCGGGAAGAAGATCACCAGGGTCGACATGGCGATCTTCGATGCCAGCCCGTAGCCCAGCCACAGCACCAGGATCGGGGCGATGGCGAAAACGGGGATGGCCTGGCTCACCACCAGCAGCGGCAGCAGCCAGCGCCGGGCCAGGGCCGAGGCCGCCAGCACCAGGGCGGCCAGGCTGCCCATCAGCGTGCCCAGCACCAGCCCCAGCAGGATTTCCAGCAACGTCCAGCGCCCATGCTCCCACAGCAGCGGCGCATCGGACCACAGCCGCAGCGCCACCCGCTCCGGCGGTGGCAACAGGAAGGGCGGCAGCCCGGTCAGCCAGACCAGCCCCTGCCAGACCAGGACCAGCCCTGCCAGGGTGATCAGGGCGCGCAGGGCCGTCATGATCCCACCTCCGCTGCCGCCAGCCGGGCCAGCAATTGCCCCTGCAGGGCCAGCAGCCCGGGATCGTCCACGGCCCGCGGTGCCGGGCCGGGCGGCAGCAACGGCGGGGACAGCCGCACCGGCCGCCCCGACAGCACCAGCACCCGGTCGCTGAGACGCAGCGCCTCCAGCGGGTCGTGCGTCACCAGCAGCACGGTCCGTCCGGCCAGCAGTTCGGCCGCCAGATCCTGCAGACGCAGCCGGGTGATGGCATCCACGGCGGAGAAGGGTTCATCCATCAGCACCAGCGGCCGGTCCTCGTACAGGGTCCGGGCCAGGGCGACCCGCTGGCGCATCCCGCCCGACAGGGCGGCAGGGCGGGCCGTCGCCTCATCGGCCAGGCCGACGCGCTGCAACAGCCGGCTGGCCCGTGCCATGCCGGCGGCGTCGGTGCGTGTGCCCCGCAACCTGTCGCCCAGGGTGACGTTGTCGCGCACGCTGAGCCAGGGCAGCAGCAGGTCCTGCTGCCCCATCCAGGCGATGCGGCCGGCCAGGGGTGTGCTGTCGCCGGCCGCCATGGTCGTCGGCGGTTCCGGTTGGACAAGCCCGGCCACCATCCGCAGCACGGTGGTCTTGCCGACGCCGCTGGGGCCGAGCAGGGAGATCCATTGTCCTGAGGGCAGATCGAGATCCAGCCCGTCGAACAGCCGCACGCCGCCATAGGTCAGCCGGGCGGAACGCAGATGGACGGAGGGTGGGGCGGTCCCCTGAGACATGGATCACTGTCCCTACGCCGGTATCAACCGGATCAGGTTCCAGGGGTCGTCCCGCACGGGACCTCTCAGCCGACCATCGGCTCCCCCCAGTGAGAAGGTCGCGTTATCGCAAAGGCTTGGGGCCGGCGCAAGCCGGCACGGATGCGGGACGCCCTTCGGCTTCTGGGACATTGACCGCCGTTTCCGGTCGGGATTACCAGTGGGTTATGAAACCCAGCGACGCCATCCTCGCCCCGTCCCCGGCGGTGCCGCGTTCCGCGGCGGCGGCTGTGCCGTGCTCCACGGCGGCGCGGGCGCCCCTGTTCCTGGGCGGCGAGATCTACCGGCATTCCAGCTATGGGCGCAAACACCCGCTGTCGATCCCGCGGGTCAGCGCCGCCACCGATCTGGCCCGTGCCATGGGGTGGCTGACTGATGCCGCGTATCGCGACAGCCCCCTGGCCACGGTGGAACAGCTGGCCCGGTTCCACGATCCTGATTATATCGCGGCGGTTGCCGGGGCCGAGGCGGCGCAGCGGGTCGATCCGGAAACCGTGCTGCGCTTCAACATCGGCAAGCTGGAAAATCCGGTCTTCCCGGAAATGTACCGGCGGCCGGCGACGGCGGCCGGGGCCGCAGTTCTGGCGGCCGATCTGGTCCGCGATGGCGGGATCGTCTACAGCCCGGCCAGCGGCACCCATCATGCCCGGCCCGGTCGGGCCAGCGGCTTCTGCTTCTTCAATGCGCCGGTGCTGGGCATCCTGGCCCTGCTGGATCAGGGGCTGGAGCGCATCCTCTATGTCGATCTCGACGCCCATCACGGCGACGGGGTGCAGGATGCCTTCCAGCATGACGCGCGGGTGCTGACCATCTCCATCCATGAGGCCGGGCGCTGGCCCTTCACCGGGCGGGTCGAGGACCGCGCCGGTGGCATGGCCCGCAACCTGCCGGTGCCGGCGGGATTCAACGACAGTGAGCTGGCCTTCCTGCTGGAGACGGTGGTGCTGCCGCTGGCGGACGGATTCCGGCCGCAGGCGGTGATGGTCCAGAGCGGGGCCGATGCCCTGGCCGATGATCCGTTGAGCCGTCTCAGCCTCTCCAACCGCGCCCTGTGGCATGCGGTCGGGGTGCTGGCCGGGCTGGCCCCGCGCACCCTGATCGTGGGCGGGGGCGGCTACAATCCCTGGTCGGTGGCCCGCTGCTGGGCCGGGATCTGGGCCGTGCTGACCGGGCGGGACCCCGCCGTGGCGCCGACCGGTGCGGCGGAGTCGGTGCTGCGGGCCTTGCGCTGGGACCACCGCGAGGGCCGCAATCCCCCCGAACACTGGTTCACCACCCTGGCCGACGCGCCCAATACCGGGCCTGTGCGGGACGAGGTGCGCCGGCTGGCCGCCCTGGCCCGGTGAGGCCGTTTACTCCCCCTGCCATTTGGGCTACCGCTATTCCCATGCGCACGCTGCACCGGCTGATCGCCCCCGTCTTCGCCCTGTTCTGCCTGCTGCTGGCCGCCGGTCCGGTGACCGCCGCCGGGCTGCAGACGGACACCCTGACCGTGGAAACCGCCAGCGGGGCCAAGCACCGCTTCACCGTCGAGCTGGCCCTGACGCTGGACCAGCAGGCGCGCGGCCTGATGTTCCGGGAAAAGCTGGAGGACGACCGCGGCATGCTGTTCCTCTACGATGTGCCGCAGCCGCTCAGCTTCTGGATGAAGAACACCCTGATTCCGCTGGACATCATCTATATCGCTGGCGACGGGCATATCCTCAACATCCGGCACGGCAAGCCCCACGACCTGACCCAGCTCACCTCCGAGGGGGACGCCCTGGCCGTGCTCGAACTCAATGGCGGTCTGGCCGCCCGGTTGGGCATCCGCCCGGGGGATGTGGTCCGTCATCCGGCCTTCGGGCTGAAACGCGACAAGCCGTGAGGGCGTGGCCGCGGCGCTGCATCTGAGCGCGCGCCGGGACAGAAAGGCCGCGTCCTGCTAGACTGGGCAGCATGGTTCTGCCCACCGCGCCTCTGCCGCCGCGTCCGGCGCCCGTCTCCCCACCGGCGAACCGGCCGACCGTGGCCGGGGTGAAGCCGGTCGGCGACCGCCAGCCGGACGATCCGGGCCGCCGGCGCCCGCTGCGCCGTCGTCTGCTCGATCTGTTGATGGACGAGGTCGGGACCCTGTCGGAACTGCCGCTGGAGAGCCGCGACCGCATCCGCCGCAATCTCGAGGCATTCGCCCGCCAGCATCCCGGGCCGGGTGACGATGCGCGGGACGGGATACAGGACGGGACGCAGGACGGGACGGGTGCCGCCGTCCCCATCAGCGACCCCGTGGCCGTGGCCGCGCCGGAGCATCCGGCCCTGAGCGACGAAGAACGGGCGCAGAACCGGCTGCTGGCGGCCGATCTGCGGCGGGTGCTGGCCCTGCACACGCTGACGGCCCAGAAGATCGCCAGCTATATCCACATGCTCCAGGCCACGCATCCCGACACGCACGCGCTGGAGATCGAGGTCTGAAGCCGGGCCGCTGCCAGGGCATGGGGCCGGTCATTGCGGATCATAATGTCACCGGCACAACAAACGCATTCCGCCGGACGCGAGCGGGCCTGTACCGTCCGGCTCCGCCGGTGCCCGCCACCGATCCCGTTGCCGGACCCCCGTCCATGTCGACAAACCTGCTTCTCTATGCCGCCGCCGTCCTGATCTGGGGTTCCACCTGGTTCGCCATCACCTTCCAGCTGGGGGTGGTCGATCCGGCGGTGTCGATCGCCTATCGCTTCGCCCTGGCCGGCGGGCTGCTGATGGGGTGGCTGGCGCTGCGGCGGGAAAGGCTGCTGCCGCCGCGCCACGCCTGGCCGATGATCGCCGTCACCGGCCTGTTCACCTTCTGTCTGAACTATCTGCTGGTCTACAAGGCCACGGGCCTGCTGCCCTCCGGCCTGGTCGCCGTGGCCGGGTCGGTGCTGAGCCTGATGAATGTGCTGAATGCCCGGCTGTTCCTGGGCCAGCCGATCCGGCCGGCGGTGCTGATCGGCGGCTGCATCGGCGTGCTGGGGGTGCTGCTGCTGTTCAGCCCGGAGATCGACGCCCATGGCATCGGCGGCGGCGCCCTGCTGGGGTTCGGGCTGATGATGCTGGGAAACTATGCCTCGTCCCTGGGCAACATGGCCGTGGCCCGCGCCCGCAAGGCCGAGGTGCCGCTGTTCGTGGCCACGGCCTGGGGCATGCTGGGCGGTGCCGCCCTGACCGCGCTGATCGCCGCGGTCCGTGGCGCCAGTTTCGGCTTCGAGCCGACGGCCGGCTATCTGCTGTCGCTGCTCTATCTGGCCCTGTTCGGGTCCGTGGCCGCCTTCCTCAGCTATTTCACCCTGCTGGGCCGCATCGGTGCCGACCGGGCCGGCTATGTGGCGGTCATGACGCCCATCGTGGCCCTGATCATCTCCACCCTGTTCGAGGGCTATGTCTGGACGCTCGTCTCCGCCCTGGGGCTGCTGCTGGCCGTGGGCGGCAATCTGCTGATCATGGCGCCGCCGCGCTGGTTTGGCCGCCAGGCCCCGGCCGGACAAGGGTAAATCCGGTTTTTACCGGGATGGACGCATAGTTTTCCCAGCCGCAGGGGAGACACGGAACAATGCGCATCGATCCGGCGACGGTCCTGGCCGCAGCCACGGGCCTGACAGCGGGCAATGCCGACACGCCGATGCCGGCGCGGGAGCAGGCGACCGCGTCCGACGCGGCCTTCACCGCCGACAGGCCGGTGGATATGGACACGGCGACCGCCAATCTGGTGCTGGAGCGGTTGCGCCAGGCCGCGGACAAGGCGCGCACCAGCCACCGCGATATCCTGGCGGCCGAGCTGCGCCGGACCCTGGACACGGTCCAGGCCCTGCAACTGGCTGGCCCGCCACTTCAGATGGCCAGGACCGCCGCCCGCTACGCCAAGGACATCGCCGATCTGTCCTGGCATCTGGGGATTGCCGCCACCGCCCCCGGCGGGCGCGGTGCGGCCGACGCGGCCATCATCGCCGCCACGGCGGAGGATGCCGTGCAGGGCAAGACACTGAAGGGCCTGCTGCGCGGGGCCCTGGGGCAGATCCGCGGTCTGCAGCAGGCGGTGGATGCCGCCGAACGACGCGATCACGCCCTGGCCGACCCCGTGGGGGCGGAGCTTCCGCAACTGGCCCTGGTGGTGCGCCAGCACGCCGCCCGCGCCGCCAAAGCCCTGGACCATGTCGGCATCCGTCTGCCCGACCGCGATATCGTCCTTTGAGAGGCGACGACCGTCACCTTAAGGCGACGCCAAGGTGACATCAGGTGACACCAACGCGACGTTAAGGTGACAAAGACGCGGCCGATGTCGCCTGTCAGAGGCTTGAATTTAAAGGAATAAAAACCTTAAAGTGACAAACGCAACCGGTTTTCGATGCATGTCGCCTTTGTCGCTTTAGTCTCTGATCTGCTTGATGTTCACCTGTCAAAGATCCGGCGCGTCCGCCAGGAACGCCGGGGTCAGTGAAGCATGAACTAGGTATTTCGTCCACGAAAACGGTGCGGGCGGGGCGGCCAACGGCTCCCGTGCCGACGCACCCAGTCACCAGAGCGGGGGCGTCGCGCGGAGCGGCCCCTGTCGCGCATCGCCGGATGCCGCGGACTGACGGGCGGGCGGCAAGGGGGGGCGCCAGCTTTCAAAGGGGTGGCGCGCGTTTGGGCGCACCCGCGTAAATCAGCGCGGATATACTCTGCATTTGAGGAAAATAATAAAATATACCTAAGTATATAGTGGCGCTATGGCCTGACTGATACTCTTCGCCGCATACATACGCGTAGCATTGACCTTCGTGCCCGCTCTCACGGAGGTTAAATCCGGTCGTCTGTTGAGAACGCAACTTTCTCTGCTGTGGGCGGAGATGGTGCCATCAGCGGAAACGCGACCGAATAGGGGAATGACCTGCGTATGACGCCTCCCGAGACAGGGCATGGTGGCGGTGGAGACGGCGTGCCCGTTGGGGGATGTGTGCCGCTGTCGATGAGCGTACATGCCGATCTTGGCTCATGCGGACGCACACGAGAGAATTGAGAAAATTCCATGATCGCAAATCTGAGGATCGTCGTCCGGATCTACATCCTGATCGCAATCGCGGCGCTCGGCATTGGCAGTGTGGCACTGATCTGTTCAAGCCAGATTAAAGAATCCCTGCTGAACGAGCGGGAAGAACAGACGCGGCGTCTGGTCGAGACGGCGCATTCCGTGATCGCCAGCTATGAGCAGAAGGCCAATACGGGGCAGATGTCGGTCGAGGAGGCGCAGAAGATGGCCCTCCAGACCATCACGGCCCTGCGGTATGACAAGGTGCAGTATTTCTGGGTCAATGATTGGGACGGAAAAATGCTGGCCCACGGGGCCAAGCAGGATCTGGTCGGGAAAACCCTGATCAACGAAACCGACGCCAAGGGCGTCAAGATTTATGTCGATTTCATCGATATAGCCAAGAACACGAACGGCAAGATCTATCAGTATTATTGGCCGAATGCCCAAGGCGAGGTCCTAGCCAAGATGTCCTATATCAAGGGCATCTCGTCCTGGCACTGGCTGGTGGGCAGCGGCGTGTTCCTCGACGATGTCAATGCCATGATCGCCAGCGTTGAGCGTACCATCGCCATCGCTTCCATACTGCTGCTGATCGCCGCCGCGGCCATCGCCACCTTCATCGGCCGCAGCATCTCCAAGCCGGTCCAGATCATCGACAGCGGCATGCGGGAGCTGGCCGCCGGCAACCTGTCGGCCACCCTTGGCCTGGGCACCCGCAAGGATGAGATCGGCAGCATGGCCCGCGCCTTTGACGATCTGCGGGAAGGGCTGAAGCGGGCGCGTGCCCTGGAGGCCGAACAACGGTCGGAGGCCGAGACACGGGCCGCGCGCGGCGAAAAGGTGGCGGGTCTGGTCCGCGACTTCGAGGGCGTGATCAAGACGGTTGTCGGCGGGCTGTCGTCGGCGGCCGCGAACCTGCAGACCAACGCGGCATCGATGTCGGCCTCGTCGCAGCAGACGCGCCAGCAGAGCACCGTTGTCGCCTCGGCGGCCGAGGAGGCGACGTCGAATGTGGAGGCCGTTGCCGGCGCCACGGAGGAGATGTCGGTCTCCAGCTCCGAGATCGGCGAGCAGGTCAACAAGGTCTCGTCCATGGCCGCCGCCGCCGTGGAGGAGGCCAACCGGACCGGCACGGCCGTTGACGGGCTGGCCCAGGCGGCACAGCGCATCGGCGATGTGGTGGCCCTGATCCAGCAGATCGCCAGCCAGACCAACCTGCTGGCGCTGAACGCGACCATCGAGGCGGCCCGCGCCGGCGAGGCCGGCAAGGGCTTCGCCGTCGTCGCCTCGGAGGTGAAGTCCCTGGCCAATCAGACGGCCAAGGCCACCGAGGAGATCTCGGGCCAGATTGCGGGCATCCAGTCGGCCACCGGATCGACGGTGACGGCCATCCGCGCCATCGGCACCTCGATCGATGACATCAGCTCGGTCGCGACCATGGTTGCCGCCGCCGTGCAGCAGCAGATCGCCGCCACCCACGAGATCTCCAACAATGTCCAGCAGGCGGCGCAGCGGACACAGGATATCTCCCGCAACATCGCCGGGGTGGCGCAGGCCGCCGACCAGACCGGCACTGCGGCCGGAGTGGTGCTGGATGCCTCGAACATCCTGGCCGACGAAGCCGGAAAGCTGCGGCACGAGGTCGACAGTTTCCTGGGGCAGCTGAACCGGGCCTGATCGCGCCGGCCGTTGACCCCGACCGGTCAACGGCCATCCCCGGGCACGGCCGCCGGCTGCCCCGGGCCGGTGCCGCGCGCGGTTTGACATCGCGGCGGTGATCCAGTATATCCCCCGCACTCCTGGGAAGGCGGGTGGCGGATGGTCCGGCGCCCCGTCCCCGGCTTTTGCCGTTTTCTGGCCGGTTTCCGGCCGGTCAGGCGGCGGAAGTGCCGCGGGAACTACCGGGACAACAACAGCCGCGCCATCGGGCGCGGTCCAGTGGAGCTGTTATGAGCAAGCGTCAGGAAGCCAAGTACAAAATTGACCGCCGTCTCGGCGTGAACCTGTGGGGCCGTGCCAAGTCCCCGGTCAACAAGCGCGAGTACGGCCCCGGCCAGCACGGCCAGCGCCGCAAGAAGCCGTCCGACTACGGCCTGCAGCTGATGGCCAAGCAGAAGCTGAAGGGCTACTACGGCAATATCGGCGAGAAGCAGTTCCGCAAGCTGTACCAGGAGGCCGTGCGCCGCAAGGGCGACTCCGGCGAGAACCTGATCCAGCTGCTGGAGCGCCGCCTGGACGCCGTGGTCTACCGCATGAAGTTCGCGCCGACCCCGTTCTCCGCGCGTCAGATCATCAATCACGGCCACATCCTGGTCAACGGCAAGCGCCTCAACGTCGCGTCCTATCAGGTGAAGGACAATGACGTGATCGAGGTCCGCTCCAAGGCCAAGAACTTCGCCCTCATCATGGAGTCCATCGTCTCCGGTGAGCGCGACGTGCCGGACTACCTGACCGTCGACACCGGCGCCTTCAAGGGCACGTTCCTGCGCACCCCGGCTCTGGCCGACGTGCCGTATCCGACCCAGATGGAACCGAACCTGGTCGTCGAGTTCTACTCGCGCTGAGGCACGGTCCTCCGTCGCTGCGGGCATCGGCCCGCGCGGTGGCAGGGACGACAAATCAGGGCCGCCCTTCGGGGCGGCCCTTTTTTGTCTATGCGGACGAGGAGGTGCGCGGTTGTGATCCGGCCCATGCGCCAGCCCCTCGACCTCCGCCCTTGACCTCATGGCCTTCGGCATGGAACCTGAATATTAATTCAAGTTCCGGGAGGGACCATGCTGCCGCGTTTTCTGCCCCGCCTGATGGCGGTCCTGCTGTCGCTTGTGTTCGGCGGGCCGGCCGCAGCGGCGTTCGAAAGTGACCGGATCAGTGTCGCCGTGCGCGGCACCGGGCCGGATGTGGTGCTGATCCCCGGCACCGCCTCCTCGCCGGAGGTGTGGGAGAGTACGGTGGCAGCCCTGCCGAGCTATCGCTATCACCTGGTGCATGTGGCCGGCTTCGCCGGCAAGCCGGCCGGGGCCAACAGCGCCAGCGGCCCCCTGCTGCAGCCGGTGGCGGACGAAATTGCACGCTATATCGGGGACGCCGGTCTGAAGCAGCCGGCCCTGGTGGGGCATTCCCTGGGCGGGACCCTGGCGCTGCTGGTGGCCAGCCGCCATCCAGAGGCCGCCGGCAAGGTGATGGTCGTGGACATGCTGCCGTTCCTGGGGCAGATGTTCGGCCCGCCCGGCACTACGGCCGAGAGCGTGGAGCCTGTGGCGGCCCAGCTGCGGGCCAGGACCGCCGCCAGCAGCGGCGAGGCGCGGCGCCAGATCGTGGAGGCCACCATGGCCACCATGGTGACCGCGCCGGAACAGCGTGCCGCACCCATCGCCCACACCCTGGCCACCGACCCGGCCCTGTCGGGACAGGCCCTGTACGAGCTGATCACCACCGACCTGCGACCGGCCCTGAAGAAAATGACGGTGCCGCTGACCGTGCTCTGGGTCCGGCCGCCGACCGTGCCACTGACACAGGAACAACTGGCGCTGATCTATGCCCAGGCCTATGCCGGCGCCCCCCAGGCCCGCATCAGGCACATCCCGAACAGCCTGCACTTCATCATGTTCGATGCACCGGATGCCTTCCGGTCTGAACTGAAGAGCTTTCTGGCCGGCGAATGAAGCAAGGGGATGTCCCGTTCGGCAGGCTGCTGATTGTTCTGATTTATGCAACAGGTATTGGTATTTTGTGGTGATTGTGCCGATTTATGGGTGGCCCTAGATTTGTCCCACGAGACAGGGCGACCGCAGATGCGCGGCGCCGCTCCCGGACCCCGAAAGGACCCTCTGCCATGAACAGCCTGATTGCCGCCAACGCCAAATACCTGCCCTTTGCCGGCCGCGTGCTGCTAGCCGCCATCTTTCTTTCTTCCGGCCTGTCGAAGCTGACGGGCTGGGACGGCAGCCTGGCCTATGTCGCCGCGGCCGGCCTGCCGCTGCCGCCGGCGCTGCTGCTGGCCGCTGCTATCGTGACCGAACTGGGGGGCGGTCTGGCCCTGGTGGCCGGCTTCCAGACACGGGCCGCGGCCCTGGTCCTGGCCGGCTTCTCCGTCGTGACCGCCGTGCTGTTCCACAATTACTGGGCCGTTGCCGACGCGCAGATGGCCACGGTGCAGTCCATCATGTTCTGGAAGAACCTGGCCATGGCCGGTGGCTTCCTGCAGGTGGCGGCCTTCGGTCCCGGCGCTGTGGCCCTGGACACGCTGAAGCGGCAGCGGCCGGCCCTGGCCTGAGCCCGGCCTCGCCGGACATGACTGGTCGACCAGGCCCAAACGCAACAGGCCGCGCCTCTTCGGCGCGGCCTGCTGTTTCAAGCGGGAGTGCGTCCCGGTCTCCGCCCCGTGGGGCATGGGGAAGGTACGGAGAGGGGGTTACGCAGCCTCGTTGAAGGCGATGCCCTTGTCCTTCAGCAGCGACTGCAGTTCGCCGGACTCGTACATGTCGCGCACGATGTCGCAACCACCGACGAACTCGCCCTTGACATAGAGCTGCGGAATGGTGGGCCAGTTGGCGAATTCCTTGATGCCCTGGCGCAGGGCCGGATCGACCAGGATGTCGATCCCCTTGAACTTGACGCCCATGTGGCTCAGGACCTGAACCACGGCGGCGGAGAAGCCGCACTGCGGGAACACCGGCGTGCCCTTCATGTACAGCACGACGTCATTGTCGCCGATGTCCTGCTGGATGCGATCGAAAACCGGATTGCTCATCTCATCTACCCTCTGGGCCCGGTCTTGGGACCGGCTGCCGGTTCATGTCTGAAGGTTAGGCGCAGCGGCCGGATGTGGCGATTGCCGCCTCGGCATGGCCGCTGCGCGGCGGCTCCGTGCAACAGATGGTGCGCCGACCGGGCCGGGAAAAGGAGGCGAACCACCTGCCCGGGCCGCGGCGGCGGCGCCCTCAGTCCTTCGGGGCCGCCGTGGTCAGGGCCAGGGCGTGCAGCTCGTTGCCCATGCGGCCCTTGAGGGCGGCATAGACCATCTGATGCTGCGCCACCCGGGTCTTGCCCTTGAAGGAGGGCGATTCCACGTAAGCCGCGTAATGATCGCCGTCGCCGCGCAGATCGTCGATGCGCACGATGGCATCGGGAATGCCATCCCGGATCAGCCGTTCGATCTCACCCGCATCCATGGCCATGGTCGTCTCCATTATCCCTTTATGGCTGCGCGTCCCGGTCGGCAGTGCCTCCCGGCTGGCATGGCGTACCTCAGTGGGCGGTGCCGGCCATATAGGACGGCAGCCAGCCTTCGTTGGCCCCGCGCAGCGCTGCCACAGGTATGGCGCCACCGGGCAGGCCCGTCAACGCATCGCCGCCGACCGTGCCCAGCTTCGACACCGGCACGCCGGCCGCCGCGGCGCGGGCGCCGACCTCGGCCGCCTTGTCCGCCGGGACCGCCAGGACATAGCGGGCCTGATCCTCGCCGAACAGGGTCCCGGCATCGGCATCGGCCAGCACCGGCAGATCGGCGCCGATGCCGCCGGCCATGGCCATCTCGGCCAGGGCCACGGCCAGACCGCCGTCCGACACGTCATGGCTGGCGCTTACCAGCCCATCGGCGATCAGGGCGCGCACCAGCTCGGCCGTGCGCCGCTCCAGGGCCAGATCCACCGGCGGCGTCGGGCCGTCCTCGCGGCCCAGGATCTCGCGCAGATACAGGCTCTGGCCCAGATGGCCCGCGGTCTCGCCCAGCAGCAGCAGGACATCCCCGGCATTGCGCAGGGCCAGGCCGACGGCTTTCATGCCGTCCGCCAGCAGGCCGACGCCGCCCACGGTCGGGGTCGGCAGGATGCCCTCGCCGTTGGTCTCGTTGTAGAGCGAGACATTGCCCGAGACGAC
The DNA here is from genome assembly GCF_003336875.1 of Oleisolibacter albus. Classification (GTDB taxonomy): domain Bacteria; phylum Pseudomonadota; class Alphaproteobacteria; order Azospirillales; family Azospirillaceae; genus Niveispirillum; species Niveispirillum album. Next base: position 48,766 of record NZ_QGNJ01000001.1, read on the forward strand.
GGGATAGTCCAGGACGCGGCAGGCCTCGGCCATGCCTTCGACGCAGGCGGCGAACTGGCCCATGATCCGCGGCTTTTCGGGATTGCCGAAGTTCATGTTGTCGGTGATGGCCAGCGGCGTGGCGCCGACGGCGCTGATGTTGCGGTAGCTTTCGGCCACCGCCTGCATGCCGCCGCGGTAGGGATCGGCATGGCAGTAGCGCGGAGTCACGTCGGAGCTGAGGGCCAGACCCTTCTGCGTGCCATGCACGCGGACCACGGCCGCATCGGCCTGACCGGAGAGGAAGCGGGTGTCCGCTCCCACCTGGCTGTCATACTGCTCCCAGATCCAGCGCTTGCTGGCCAAGTCGGGGCAGGCGATCAGCCTGGTCAGCACGGCGCCGGCGCTCTGCTTCAGCGCGCGTAGCTCCGGCTCCAGCGCAGCCGGGGCCGGGGTCGGCTCGGTCGGGCGGGTGTAGAGCGGGGCGGCGTCGAACAGCGGGGCCAGGGCGAGATCGCAATAGGTCTCGCCGTCCATCTTCAGCACGAAGCGGCCGGTATCGGTCAGATGGCCGATGACGGCGAAATCCAGCTCCCACTTTTCCATGATGGAGCGGGCCAGATCCTCGCTGCCGGGCTTCAGGATGATGAGCATGCGCTCCTGGGACTCGGAGAGCATGATCTCATAGGGGGTCATGTTCAGCTCGCGCTGCGGCACCTTCTCCAGGTGCAGCTCGATGCCCAGGCCGCCCTTGCCGGCCATTTCCACCGAGGAGGAGGTGAGGCCGGCGGCGCCCATGTCCTGGATGGACTGGATGGCGTCGGTCGCCATCAGTTCCAGGCAGGCCTCGATCAGCAGCTTTTCGGTGAAGGGGTCGCCCACCTGCACCGTGGGGCGCTTGGCCTCGCTGTCCTCGGTGAACTCGGCCGAGGACATGGTGGCGCCGTGGATGCCGTCACGGCCGGTTTTCGACCCGACATAGACCACCGGATTACCGACGCCGGCGGCCTTCGAATAGAAGATCTTGTCCTGCTGGGCCACGCCCACGGTCATGGCATTGACCAGGCAGTTGCCGTTGTAGGCCTTGTGGAAATTGGTCTCGCCGCCGACCGTGGGCACGCCGACGCAATTGCCGTAATGGCCGATGCCGGCGACGACGCCGGCCACCAGCGACCGCGTCTTGGGATGGGACGGCTCGCCGAAGCGCAGGGCGTTGAGGTTGGCCACGGGACGTGCGCCCATGGTGAAAACATCGCGCAGGATGCCGCCGACGCCGGTTGCAGCCCCCTGGAACGGCTCGATGTAGGAGGGGTGGTTGTGGCTCTCCATCTTGAAGATGGCGGCCTGGCCGTCACCGATGTCAATGACGCCGGCATTCTCACCCGGCCCGCAGATGACCCAGGGGGCCTCGGTCGGGAACTTGCGCAGCCAGATCTTGGAGGATTTGTAGGAGCAGTGCTCCGACCACATCACGGAGTAGATGCCCAGCTCGGTGAAGGTCGGGGTGCGTCCGACGATCTCCAGCAGGCGCTTGTACTCGTCGGCCTTGATGCCGTGTTCGGCGGCCAGCGCTTCCGTGACCGCGGGCTCGTTCCAGCGCTTGCTCGTCACGACAGGGTCTCCAGCAGGCTATCGAAGAAGGCGCGGCCATCGGTGTTGCCGTGCAGCGGGTCGAAGGCGCGTTCCGGGTGGGGCATCATGCCCAGCACGGTGCGGGTCTCGTTGAAGATGCCGGCGATGTTGCGGCTGGCCCCGTTGGGGTTGCCCTCGGCATCGACGGCGCCAGCGGCGGTGACATAGCGGAAGGCCACGCGGCCCTCGCCCTCCAGCCGGTCCAGCGTGGCGGCATCGGCAACGAAGTTGCCCTCGCCATGGCCGACGGGGATGCGGATGATCTGGCCCGCCCCATACTTGCCGGTGAAGGCGCTGTTGGTCGATTCCACCCGCAGATCAACGGTCTTGCAGATGTATTTCAGGGTCTTGTTGCGGATCAGCGCGCCCGGCAGCAGGCCCGCCTCCGTCAGGATCTGGAAGCCGTTGCAGATACCCATGACCCGGACACCCCGGGCCGCACGCTCTTTCACCACCCGCATGATCGGGCTGTGGGCGGCCATGGCGCCGCAGCGCAGATAGTCGCCATAGGAGAAGCCGCCGGGGACGGCGATGACGTCCACCTCCGGCAGGTCCGTATCCTTGTGGAAGGCCATGTGGGGCTTCTTGCCCGACACGCGCTCCAGCGCCACCGCCATGTCGCGGTCGCAGTTGGAGCCGGGAAAGACGATGACGGCGGACTTCATCCCGCGGACCCGTTCGCAAAGGGGGGCGGGGCGCCGCCACCGGGACAGCGCCCCCGATGGGCCGGCAAGCTAATGCCCGGACACGCGGATTGCAAGGCAAGGGCGGCGGCAGGGACGGGATGGCTGCCCCGCAGCGCCCGGACCGCGCCGGAACCGTCCCGGAACCTGCGTCAAAGGCCGAACAGACGCTGGATCAGGTGCAGCGTGAACTCCACCATCACCGCGATGACGGCGAAGGCGACGGCAGAGGACGCGACGGCGGCGACATAGCCGACCAGGAGGGCGATCCCGTCCTGTTCCATCAGCGCCACCGAGATGATGGCGATGGCAATGGCCGGGAACAGATTTCCCAGCGGCACCGGCAGCACCAGGATGATCGACAGCAACAGCACCACCAGCCCCGCCAGCCGCTCCGGTGTGCCGGTGACCAGACTGGCCAGGCGGGGGCGCGACAGCCGCTCCAGCTTGCGGATATAGGGTTCGGCCTTGCGCACGATGGACAGCAGGTCGGCCCGCGGCACCGAGCGGTCGCGCAGGAAATTCGGCAACCAGGGCCGGTCGCTGCCGAACAGCAGCTGGGCCGAGAAGACGACGATGGGCAGGCCGGTGATGGTGGAGGTGCCCGGCGGCGCCGGCACACAGTTGGGCAGGGCGCAGAGCAGCATCAGAATGCCGAAGGCCCGCTCGCCCAGACCGTCGATCAGGGCGCCGATGCTGAGACGCGGCTCGTCGCTCTTCTCAAGGGTCGCAATCAGGATATCGCAGGTGCGCGGCTGGTCGGACATCATGATGGATGGGCAGGTCCCCGTTGGTCGGCGACAGAAGAGGGGGGCGGTCAAGGCAGGTCAAGATCCGCTTGGGCACGGCAACAGAATGCCACGCCTGCAGCCTGCGCGCGGAATTGCGGTGGACATCCTGCGTATGGGGGCGGCGGCCCGCCCGGCGTCAGCCCAGATTGGCCTGGGTGATGGCGGCGGCGATGTCGTCCTGGAAGCTCGGCCCCAGACGCACGACGGCTGTTCCCGGCGGCATTCCCTTCAGGCTGTCGGCATCCAGGCTGGTCAGCAGCGCCATCGGCACGGTTTCCGTCACCGAAATGGCGTGCAGGCCGCGGATGAGATCGACACCGCCCAGACCGTCCATGACGGCCGAGGCGATGACCATGTCCGGCGGCATGCGCACGGCGATGCCGATAGCCTCGATCGGGTCGGACACGGTGTTGACCTTGAAGCCGCAGGCGCCCAGTTCGGTGGTCACCCGCCGGGCCACCAGCTTGTTGGGGGTGACCAGCAGCACCTCGACATCACGCACTTCCACATCGGTGATGTCGAATTCATAGCGGACGGGCAGGGCGCGGATGATCTGGTTGGTTTCCGTCACGTCCGGCAGGGCCAGCCGCTCCGCCATCTCGGCGATGCGGTCGGCGAAGACATGGAGCTGACCGATCTGCTTGGAATCTAGGTCCTTCAGGCCTTGGACGAAGGTGTCCATGCGCTGGGCGATCAGGCTGATGATGGGATAGCCGTAGGAGGTGCCGGCACCTTTGAGGCTGTGGATCTCGCGCCGCAGGTCGCGCAGGGCGTCGGTGGCGCTGATCTGCCCCTCCGCCACCGAGCCGAGGGCCGCGTAGATGCCGCCCAGGCGGTCCTGGACGTCATCGCGGAACTCCACAATCAGCTGCTCTGCGAGATCATCCTGGTCCTGGCGCTCGGTCATCGGTTCCCCCGTGGGTTGCCGCCCCATTAAGGGGGCGTGCCCCTGCCGAGGCAAGTCGAATGGCGGATGTATGACCTTTCGGATGGTGGAAAGCTACGCCCCATGCGCGGGTGTGGTGGCCGGACCGGGCCGGAAACGCGACCGCCCGCCACACGGCAGAGGTGTGGCAGGCGGCCAGGCAGGACCAGAAAGAACACGGATGCTCAGGCGGCGCGCTTCAGTTCCAGGTTCGCCCAGACCGACAGCAGCGCATCGACCAGATGATCCATCTTGCGATCGTCGTGATAGGGCGTCGGCGTCAGACGCAGACGCTCGGTCCCGCGCGGCACCGTCGGGTAATTGATGGGCTGAACATAGATGTTGTGGTTGCGCAGCAGATCGTCGCTGGCCTGCTTGCACAGCACCGGGTCACCCACCAGCAGCGGCACGATATGGCTGACCGAGGGCATGACCGGCAGGCCCGCCGCGCGCAGCCTGCGCTTCAGCGTGTCGGCCCGCTCCTGGTGCTTCTCACGGATCTCGTTGTGCTGCTTCAGGAAGCTGACGCTGGCCAGGGCACCGGCGGCCAGCACCGGGGCCAGGGAGGTGGTGAAGATGAAGCTGGGGGCGAAGCTGCGCACGCAATCCACCAGGGCGGTGGAGCCGGTGATATAGCCGCCCATGACGCCGAAGGCCTTGCCCAGCGTCCCCTCGATCACCGTCAGCCGGTGCATGACATTGTCGCGCTCGGCGACGCCGGCCCCGCGGATGCCATACATGCCGACGGCATGGACCTCGTCCAGATAGGTCATGGCGCCATGCTTCTCCGCCACATCGCAGATCTCGGCGATGGGCGAGATGTCGCCATCCATGCTGTAGACGCTTTCGAAGGCCACCAGCTTGGGTTGGCTCTTCGGATAACGGCTGAGCAGCTGGTCCAGATGCTCGACATCGTTATGGCGGAAAATGTGCTTGGGCGCGCCGGAATGGCGGATGCCCTCGATCATGGAATTGTGGTTCAGCGCGTCGGAGAAGACCACGCAGTCCGGCAGCAGACGCGGCAGGGTGCTCAGCGTCGCCTCATTGGAGATATAGCCGGAGGTGAAGAGCAGGGCGTCTTCCTTGCCGTGCAGGTCGGCCAGCTCCTTCTCCAGCAGCACATGATAGTGGTTGGTGCCGGAGATGTTGCGGGTGCCGCCGGCGCCCGCACCGCACTTGTGCAGGGACTCGACCATGGAGCCGATGACGACGGGATGTTGACCCATGCCCAGATAATCGTTGGAGCACCAAACGGTGACATCCTTCGGCGGCTGGGCCGGGTCCGGGTAGTAGGCAGCTACCGGGAACTCCCCGACCCGGCGTTCCAGGTCGGCGAACACTCGGTAGCGGCCTTCACGCTTCAGGCCGGCAATCTGGGTCTTGAAAAAATCTTCGTAATCCATGGGCCGTACGTCCCGTCCTAGGCCGAGCAAGTGTCACTCTGGCCGAGTCGAATGTCCACCTCAATCTAGCCCTTGGTAGAGCCGATCCGAAGCCCGGCGCGTCTTCTTGTCGCGTCGTACCCCCGAGGATGGGGGCCATGCAAACCCGAACAAGGGGGAGGTGGCATTGATTTCGCTCAATTCACCGTTCACTTGCCGCCCGGTTGCCCGGCGGCGAGCGGTTCCGCCGGGCTGTCCATTCGCCGACTCACGCAATCCGCGGGCGCCGGGACGGCAGGATCAGGCCAGCCGGTGCCCCTCGCGCACCAGCCAGTCGGCGGTGTCGTCCAGGGCCTTGCCGAAGCGGTGCAGCAACTCCTCCAGTTCCGCCTCCCGGATGACCAGGGGCGGGCTGACACCGATGGTGTCCCCGATGGGCCGCAGGATGGCGCCATGCTGGTGCGCGAAGGCCGACAGTCTGGCGGCCACGCCCAGCTTGGGGTCGAAGGGGGTGCGGCTGGCCTTGTCGGCCACCAGCTCCACGCCGCCGATCAGCCCGACGCCGCGGACCTCGCCCACCAGCGGGTGGTCGGCGAAGCGGCGCAGGCCGCCCTGCATCGCCGGCGCCAGGGCACGGACATGGCCCAGAATGTCCCGTTCCCGGTAGATGGCCAGAGTTTCCAGCGCCACGGCGCAGGAGACGGGATGGCCGCTGTAGGTGTAGCCGTGCCCGAAGACCCCGATCTTCTCCGACTCCGTCACGCAGGCCCGGTAGATCGGTTCGCTGACCAGAACGGCCGACAGGGGCAGGTAGGCCGAGGTCAGGGCCTTGGCACTGGTCAGGATGTCGGGCTTCAGTCCGAAGGTCTGGCTGCCCCACATGTTGCCGGTGCGGCCGAAACCGCAGATGACCTCGTCGGCCACCAGCAGGACATCATACTTCCGCAGGACTGCCTGGATCTTCTCGAAATAGGTGGCGGGCGGGACGATGACGCCGCCGGCCCCCATGACCGGCTCGGCGAAGAAGGCGGCCACGGTGTCCGGCCCTTCGCGCAGGATCAGGGCTTCCAGGCTGTCGGCCAGCCGGGTGGCGAAGGCATCCTCGCTCTCGCCCGGCTCGGCATAGCGGTACCAGTGCGGGCAGTCCGTGTGCAGGATGCCGGCGATGGGCAGGTCGAAATCGCGGTGGCAGTTGGGCAGGCCGGTCAGGCTGGCGGCGGCCACGGTGACGCCGTGATAGGCCTTCTGCCGGGCGATGATCTTCTTCTTGGCCGGGCGTCCCAGGGCGTTGTTGTAGTACCAGACCAGCTTGATGGCGGTGTCGTTGGCCTCCGACCCGGAGCAGGCGAAGAAGGCCTTGCTCATCGGCACCGGGGCCAGCTGCACCAGCTGTTCGGCCAGATCGATGGCCGGGGTGTGCGCCTTGTGGGCGAAGGCATGGTAGAAGGGCAGCGCCTGCATCTGCCGCGTCGCCGCCTCCACCAGACGGGGTTCGTCGAAGCCCAGCGACGTACACCAGAGACCGGCCACCCCCTCGATATAGGTCTTGCCCGTCTCGTCGGTGACGGTGACGCCGCGCCCGCCGGTGATGACCAGCGGCCCGACGCTCTCATGCGTCTTGAGGTTGGTATAGGGGTGCAGCTGATAGGCGATGTCCCGGCTGGCCGCCGAGTTGCCGCGGTGATCCATGGTGTTCCGTCCCGGAGCGGTTCGTTCTTGGGCAGCGAGGATGCCCCCGCTGCCGTGGCCGGGGCAAGGGGATGCTTGCGGCCAACGGGCCGGCCGCCCCCCTATGCCTGCCCCCCCATGCCCGTTCCCCTACGCCCGCTCCCCTATGCCCGCCGGCCGTCGCGCGGCAGGCGCCGGTGGTCCGGGCGCGCCATCCGGTCCAGAACGGTGGCCAGCCGGTCGGCGGCGCGGGCGATGCGTTCCGGCGTGAAGGCGGCATAGCCAAGGACCAGGGTGCGGCGATCGCCACCGCCATAGCCGGACAGGGCCGGCAGTTCCAGCCCCTGGGCCGCGGCGGCCTGTTCCAGTGCAGCGGCGCCGAGATCGATCTGCGGGTCGATGCGGGCCGTGACGTGCAGTCCCGCGTCCGCCGCCTGCACGCTCAGGGCGCCGGCCCAGCGCCGGGCGGCGGCGTCCAGCAGCGCCTGCTGCCGCTCGCCATAGCTGCGCCGGACCCGTCGCAGATGCGAGGCCAGATGCCCTTCCGCCAACAGATCATGCACGGCCATCTGCTCGGGCAGGGGGACCGTCAGCTCCAGCCGGCTGCGCAGCGCCCGGGCCGACGTCACCAGATCGGGCGGCAGCACCAGCCAGGACAGGCGCAGGGCCGGCAGGATGGTGCGGTCGAGGCCGCCCAGATGCAGCACGCGGCCGGAGTCGTCGAGACCCTGCAGCGACGGCAGCGGCCGGCCGGCGTAGCGCAGGCCGCCATCGCCGTCATCCTCCACGATCCAGGCGCCGCTGCGGCGGACCCAGCCCAGCAGGGCCTGTCGGCGGCGCAACGACATGGTTCCGCCCGCGGGGAACTGCCAGCCCGGCATGACCAGGGCCAGCCGGGCATCGGGTGCCAGACGGCGCCCGGCTTCGGCATCCATCCCCTCGGCATCCACCGGCACGGGGACGCTCAACAGCCCCCGTCCGGCGGCCAGACTGCGCTGCACCGGGCAGCACGGGTCCTCCAGCCAGATCCGGTCGCCGGCCACGGCCAGCAGACCCAGGGCGAAATCGAGGGACGCGGTGCGGCCCGGCAGGACCAGGATCTGCTCGGCATCGCAGGAGAGGCCGCGGCTGGTCTGCAGATGGGACGCCAGCACCCGGCGCAGGGGCAGCCAGCCGCCGCCGGTGTCGTGCCCCAGCAGCAATCCGCCGGCATCGCGCCAGCGCTTGGCCAGCAGCCGGCGCCAGGTCTCGATCTCGAACTGGTCGTAGGCGGGGACGGCCGGACGGAAGGGCAGCAGTTCGGCCGCCGCTGTCGGCGGCGGCAACGGGCGCGGCGAGGGGGTGGGCCTGGCCAGCCGCAGCGGCGGGGCCATGGCATCGTCGGGCAGGCTGCGGGCCACATAGGTGCCCGAGCCGATGCGCGCCTCCAGATACCCTTCCGCCGCCAGCCGGTCGGTGGCCGCCACCACCGTGTTGCGCGACACGCCCAGGTCCCGCGACAGGGTGCGGGTCGAGGGCAGCCGGTCTCCCGGCCGCAGCGCCCCGGCGACGATGGCGCCGCGCAGCCGGTCGAACAGCTGTTGCTGCAGCGGCTGGCTGCCGTCGGCGTCGAACAGGCTGAGAAGGGGACCCTGGCTGATCTTCATGGGGCGGTGGTCCTGACGGGGCGTGCCGGATGGGGACCCCGGCAGGCCGCCCCTGAACGGAACGGCCTGCCGGGCCGGGACGGCCGACGACCGGGAAGGCCGCCCCGGGGCCGCGGGGTGGGGTGCCCCGGCGGCCATAGGCCTGTCAGCCCTTGGCCTTACGGCGGACGCTGCCGTCGGCCTCGACGATGAGCGGCGTCAGCGGCATGCCTTCCATCGTCCTCACCTCGACCTGGTAGGCGTTATCCTGCTTGCGCACCTTGGTGATGCTGGCGCCGCGGATGCCTTCCTGCATCAGGAAGGTGCGCGCGGCGGCACGGGCGTCGCCCTCGGTCTTGATCGCCATTTCGGTGGCGGTCTGGCCCGCTGTCTGTCCGGCTGCCGGCTGGTCCGCGGCAAAGGCGGCGGGGACCAGCAGCGTGGCGGTGATGGCGGCGAGGATCAGTCTGCGCATGGGGGGCTCCGTCGCTGGGCGCCACCTCCGTGCCTGACGGGGCGGCTGTGACTGGAAGGGAACCACCCCGGCGTAACCGGCCCATGTCCGCCGGGCGCCGATTGTGCAACAGTTGGTTACCGGCACCGCCGCGGAAATGGTCGTGTAACAAACCGCCCGCCCGCCCGTCCGCGGTGCCTGACCGCTGCCGTGAACCGGGGAGCGCGCCGATGCTGCGGGCCGGAGCGGGGCATCGGTGCGGCAGAACGTCCGCGACGGTCCGCGGGCTTGACGGCGCCCTTCACGCAGATGCACATTCCTGCCTGATTTTGCAGGATTGGGGTGTGGCGGGCTGTCATGGGAACAATCGTCGATCTGCCCTCGGTGCTGCCGCAGCAGCGGCAGCAGGCGATCCTGGACCGGTTGACCAAGGATGGCCGTGTCATTGCGGCCGAACTGGCGCAGATGTTCCAGACCTCGGAGGACACCATCCGCCGCGACCTGCGCGAGCTGGCGGCCCGCGGCCTGTGCCAGCGCGTCTATGGCGGGGCACTGCCGATCTCGCCGGCCGCCGCCACCCCGGCCGTGGTCCGGCGCGGGGCGGCGACGGGGCGCAAGCAGGCGCTGGGGGCGACGCTGGCCGGGCTGGTGCAGCCGGGCCAGTTCGTGTTCATCGACGCCGGGACGACCAATCTGGCCGCCGCCCGTCGACTGCCCGACGGGGTGACCGTCGCCACCCATGACCCGCTGATCGCGGCGGAACTGGTGGGGCGCACCGGCATCGATCTGATTCTGCTGGGCGGCCGTGTCGATCCACAGTCCGGTGCCGCGTTGGGCCTGACGGCACTGCGGGCTGCGCTGGAGATGCGGCCCGACCTGCTGCTGCTGGGGGCCTGTGCCCTCGATGCCGCCAACGGGCTGGGCACCTTCGGCCTGGACGATGCCGAGATGAAGCGTCAGCTCATCAACGGGGCCGGCGCGGTCATCGCCGCCGTGACCACCGACAAGCTGGGCACCGGCGCCCCCTATATCGTCGGGCCGACCGATATCCTGTCCGATCTGGTGGTCGAGGCCGATGCGCCGGACCATGCCCTGCAGGGGCTGGCGGCCATCGGCGTGCGCATCCATCGCGCCGAGCGGGCGGAAGCGGACTGAGCCGCCGGACCGGTCTGGCGGACTGGCTCGGCGGATGCAATGGAAAGCGGATCGAGCATGTTCATCGCCCATGTGGCCCTGTGGACCCCGGATCTGGACCGGGCCGTCGCCTTCTGGACCCGGCATTTCGGGGCCGAGGCCGGCCCGCCCTACCGCAGCACCCGCCGGGTCGGGTTCTGCTCGCGCTTCCTCACCCTGGGTGACGGCGCCCGGCTGGAGCTGATGACCGGCCCCTGGATCGCTCCCGGCGATGACGGCCCGGGGGCGGACCGGACGGGGTGGGCGCATATCGCCGTGTCGCTGGGGTCGGAGGCGGCGGTGCGGACGCTGGCGGACCGGCTGGCGGCCGAGGGGCTGCTGGTGTCGCCGCCGCGCCGGACCGGTGACGGCTATTATGAGGCCGTCGTGCGCGACCCCGACGGGACACTGGTGGAAATCACGGTCTGACCGCACAGCGCCGCCGGCGGCGCTGGCGGTTCGCAGACGGAACAGCCTCCCTTGCCCAGGGCGGGCGGGTGGTGTATCTCCACCGGCGGCGGAGCGTAGCGCAGCCTGGTAGCGCGGCTGGTTTGGGTCCAGCAGGCCGGAGGTTCGAATCCTCTCGCTCCGACCATTTTCCGCGGGTTCCGGTTCTTCGGGTTCCGGCCTGTTCCCTGGGTTTCAGCAGACGGACGTCGCCATGAAGGTGCGTATCTTCCAGCCGAGCAAGACCACGATGCAGTCCGGACGGGCCAACACCGGCGGTTGGGTGCTGGAATATGAGATCGCCACCCCGCGCCGGGCGGAGCCGCTGATGGGGTGGATCGCCTCGGGCGACACGCTGAACCAGGTCAAGCTGCGTTTCGACAGCAAGGACGAGGCCCTGGCCTTCGCCGAGAAGAAGGGCTGGCAGGCCGACGTGATCGAGCCGCATGTGCGCCGGGTCGTGCCGAAGAACTACGCCGACAATTTCCGCACCGACCGCCCGCGCGTCGGTCGCTTCTGATCCGGCCGGAGCCCGCATTGCGGGCTTTCCGGCCGCGGCCGGCCCCTTAGCTCAGCTGGATAGAGCACTCGCCTTCTAAGCGAGCGGTCGCAGGTTCAAATCCTGCAGGGGTCGCCAACGACTTCCGGCCGCGGTCCGTCAGGACCGTCCGGGACAATCCCCGTAAAAGGTCATGCGTCCGGCGCGGTAGTCGAACAGCACCGTGAGATGCAGGGCCTCCAGGAGCGTGTTGCCGACATTGGCCACGCGCGTGTCGGCTGACCCTTCCATCTTGTGCAGCATCACCGCCTGTCCGGCGGGCAGGGTGAAGGGGCCGAACCCCACCGGCGCGGCCAGCGCATAGGTCTTGGCCTTGGCCGCACCCCGTGCCCCGGCATGGGTGACGCTGCCCTGTTCGGACAGGGCGGATTGCAGCCCCGGCAGGGCCAGCGCGCTCCGGAACAGGGCGATGCCGCCATTGGACCCGGTGTCGAGGCTGACGGGGGCGGTGGCATCACCGAAGCGGAAATCGGGGATGACGGGAAAGCTGTCCACCAGGGTCAGCGGCGTGCTCCAGCGGGTGCGGCAGCCGCTGGTCAAGGGCGCGGCCTCCGCCCCATCGTCGAGGAAGGCCAGCAGGCGCCGGGGATAGTCGACCAGCACCGTCTTGTCCGACAGGAAGCTGTAGCCCAGGATCGCATCCAGCCGCCGGCCATAACCGGCGGAGATGCCGGTCATGTCGGTGGCCAGCGCCTCCACCGGCGCGAAGTCCCGCCCGGCGATGCGCAGCCGGTCGATGTGGCTGGGGAAGATGGCGGCGCCCCGGCCGTCGCCGAATCCGGTGGCCTCTCCGCCATCGCCGCGGTCCACGCTGATCCCCAGGGCATCGGCCTGCCGTAGATCGATCACCGACGGATTGACCCCGGTATCGAGCAGGACATGCAGGGGCGTTCCCCGCACCGTCACCGACAGGGCCAGGGCCGAGCGGGAGAAATCGAACGGCAGCACCAACGGTGCCGCCGCCGCTGCCGCGGACACGGCGGTCAGGGCCAGCACGGGAAGGATAAGGCGGAGGAGAGAGTGCACCGGTCGTCCCCTGGATATGAATGTATGCTCCAGACGCTAACCGTTCTTCCGCAAAACCACAATCTGGGGCGGTGACAAGGCCTATACCTCGACGCAGTTACGGGCAGACGGGCGGCGGACCGCTCTGCCTGAAGGCATCCCGGGCTGGGGCCAAGCGTGAATTTGGGGGATGGGGGGAAATGGTGCTGCCGATTGGAATCGAACCAACGACCTCGTCCTTACCAAGGACGCGCTCTACCGACTGAGCTACGGCAGCACCGGTCGACGACGAACGTCGAAGCGGGCGGGTATGTGCCACAGGCGGCGGCCGACTGCAAGCCAATCTGATGAAAATCTTTACGCCGGGGAAAGGCGCGGGGGACAGGCGGGAACCGGGTGTGGCCGGTGGCGTTGCCCGGCAGCGTCCGGCCGGGACGCAGGCAGGAAGGGGCGGGATGTGCGCGACGGGGTGCAGGTGATCGTCCGGGTTCTGGCCGCCTCGCTGCTGGTGGGGCTGGTGCTGGCCTGGCTGGACATCGATCCGACCGATCTGCTGCGCGGGGCCTGGGACGCCGTTCTCGCGGCACCACGGGCGTTGGGGGATGCGGTGGGCTGGGCCGTGCCCTATGTCCTGAAGGGGGCCGTGGTGGTGGTGCCGCTGGTGGCGTTGGGTGCCGTTCTGCGCTTGCTGCAGCGCCGCCGCCGACCGCCGCCGGGCAGGGAGCCGCCGCAGGGCTGAAGCCTTTCCGGCAGTGGGTGGCAGGATCACTGCCAGTCCGCGGCATGGCAAGCAAAGTCCGGTTCAAGGCGAATACACAGATATGGAAATGAAATCTGCGGGGCGCGTCCTGCGGATCCGCCGAAAGGACGGAATGATATTCAGCGCCCAAGAAAAAACCGGGGACCATTGCTGGACCCCGGCGAAGTGGATAGGGAGGGTATAGAGACAAGCGGAACGTATCCGCGCCGCCGCTGCCCGACCTTGATTTGGATCAAGTCTTGGGCAGGTGGTCAGAATGACGCGCCATAAAGGCTTTCCGGCGGGATGACGACATCGGCGATGGTCTGCAACGACCCGTCGCGGACGGCGCGGTAGAAACAGCTGCGCCGGCCGGTGTGGCAGGCAACCCCCTGCTGGTCCACCAGCAGCAGCAGCGTGTCGCCGTCGCAATCCACCCGCAGCTCCTTCAGCATCTGGATCTGGCCGGAGCTGTCGCCCTTGCGCCAGAGCGAGCGGCGCGAGCGCGACCAGTAGCAGACGCGGCGGGTGGTCAGGGTCTCCCGCAGGGAGTCGGCATTCATCCAGGCCATCATCAGCACCTCGCCGGTGTCGTGCTGCTGGGCGATGGCGGGAACCAGCCCGTCCGCGTCGAAGCGGACGGCGGACAGCAGGGCTTCCAGGCCGGCGGGAACGGTCGGGTTTTCAGGCATGATCGGAACCAAGGCTCACAAGGTCCTGCGCAGGCGGTCGAAACCGCCGGACAGGTCGTGGATGAGATCATCCGGACTTTCCAGCCCGGCATGGAGGCGGAGAAGCGTGCCGCCCTGCCAGGGCACGGCGCTGCGGCTGCGCCGCGGATCACAGGGCAGGGCCAGACTCTCATAGCCGCCCCAGCTGTAGCCCAGGCCGAACAGCGACAGATGGTCCAGCAGCGCCGACAGGGCCGGCGTCGGCAGGGTCTGGTGGAACTGCACCGCGAACAGGCCGCAGGCGCCGGTGAAGTCCCGCCGCCAGAGCGCATGGCCGGGACAGTCCGGCCGGCCGGGGTGCAGCACCCGCGCGATCTCCGGCTGTGCCGCCAGCCAGTCGGCCAGGGCCAAGCCGGTGTCCTGATGCCGGGCCAGACGCAGGGGCAGGGTGCGCAGGCCGCGCAGACCCAGGAACAGATCGTCGGCCGCGGCGGTGGCGCCCACCTCCACCGCCGTCAGCTTCACGGCCATGGCCGTGGCCGCGGTGCAGACGGCAACACCGAGATTGGCGTCGGCATGGCCGGCCACATATTTGGTGCAGGCCTGGATCGAGATGTCGACGCCATGGGCCAAAGGCCGGAACCAGACACCGGCGGCCCAGGTGTTGTCGATCATGACCGTGCAGCCGCGGGCCTTGGCAATGGCGGCGATGGCGGGGACGTCCTGCACCTCGAAGGTCTGGGACCCCGGCGATTCCAGGAAGACGACACGGGTCTGCGGCCGGATCAGATCGGCGATCCCGGCCCCGATCAGGGGATCGTAGAAGGTCGTTTCGATACCGAGCCGGCCCAGGCGCCGACAGAAGGCGCGGGTGGGGCCATAGCAGGTGTCGACCATCAGCAGATGGTCGCCGGCCTTCAGGAAGGCCAGCAGGCAGGTGGTGATGGCCTGCAGGCCGGACCCGAAGGAGATGGCGCGGTCCCCGCCCTCCAGCGCCGCCATGGCCTCCTCGAAGGCATGGCTGCTGGGGGTGCCGGTGCGGCCGTAGCGCACGCTGCGGAACTCGGGATCAGCCGAGTCCAGTGCCTCGACACTGGGGAACAGGATGGTCGAGGCCCGGTAGGGCGGCACATTGACGGCGCCGGCATGGCCGGCGGGGTCGCGCCCGTCATGGATCAGCCGGGTATCCAGGCGCCCGTCGCCCGGGCGATCGCCAGCACCCATGGATCAGCCCTCCACCAGCGGCACATGCGGTGCTGCGTGGCGCGGCAGCAGGCCGGTCAGGCGGGGATCGGGCTCCTCCTTCTCCACCTGCCGCACCGGCAGGAAGCCGGCCCGCTGGTACAGCATCAGCGCCTTGGGATGGTCGAGGGTGCAGGTGTTGACCGTCATCCGTGTGGTGCCGGCTCCCTTCCAGCCCGCTTCCACCGCCCAGCCCAGCAGCCAGGGTCCCAGGCGGCGGCCGATGAAGTCGGGCATCAGGCCGAAATAGGCGATCTCGCAGGTCCCGGGTCTGCGCCGGTCCAACTCGACGAAGCCGGCGGGGACGCCGGCCACATAGGGCACATAGATCTCCACCCGCTCGTCGGCAAGGAGGGCCTGCAACGCCGCATCCGGCATGGCCCGGCGGCTCCACCAGAGCCAGGGTTCCCCCACCGTGTTGTAGAGGAACCGGTAGAAGGACAGGGTGCAGTGTTCCGCCCGCAGCAGGGCCAGCCGTTCCAGCGGCGTCGGCGGATGCGGCCGGGCCGGCGGCGCCGTCATCTCCAGATAGGTCACCATGGTGCGCATCCGGCCGGGCGGCACCGGGGTGGCGTGTGTCCGCTCGTCGGTCATCGCGCCGGCCCCGTTTCCACGGGGAGGTCGTCGCGGCCGCCCCATTCGGTCCAGGAGCCGTCATAGACGGCGGCGGGCGGCGCGCCGATGCGGGCCAGCCCCAGCGCCAGCACACAGGCCGAGATGCCGCTGCCGCAGGAGGCGACCACCGGCCGCGTGGGGTCGATCCCGGCTTCCTGGAACCGCTGGCGCAGCGTATCGGCCGGCAGCAATTGCCGCCCGGCCGGGTCCAGCAGCGCACCATGGGGCAGGTTGCGGGCGCCGGGAACATGGCCGCCGCGCAGACCGGCCCTCGGTTCCGGCACCGTGCCCTCGAAGCGGCCGGCGGGGCGGGCATCGAGAAGCTGCCCGGCCCCGGTCTGGCTGAGGGTCAGGACGTCCTCGGCGCTGCGCACCAGGTCCGGCCGCGGTCTGGCGCGGAAACCGCGCGGCTCCGGCACCGCCGCCGGTCCGGTTTCCGCGGGATGGCCGCTGTCGATCCAGGCCGGCAGCCCGCCGTCCAGCACATACACGGCATCATGGCCGAAGGCGCGGAAGGTCCACCAGACGCGGGCGGCGCTGAACAGGCCGGTACTGTCATAGACCACGACGGTGTCGCCACTGCCGATGCCAAGATTGCCCACGGCCTCGGCGAAGTCCTGCGGGCTGGGCAGCATATGGGGCAGGGGGCTGCTGCGGTCGGCGATGCCGTCGATGTCGAAGAAGACCGCCGTGGGGATGCGGGCCTTCAGGAACTCCGCCGCGGGATCGCGGTTCGCGGCCGGCATGTGCCAGGAGCCATCGACGACGCGCACCGACGGATCGGCCAGCCGCTCCGCCAGCCAGGTCACATCCACCACGGGATCGCTACGGTCGGCCATCATTCCCTCATGCCTCCAGCGCCACGACGATGCGGCGGTTCTGTTTGCCCTTATTCTCGATCTTGGCCACCTGCACCCGGCCGATCTCGCCGGTGCGGGCCACATGGGTGCCGCCGCAGGGCTGAAGGTCGATGGGGGCGTCACTGGCACCGATGCAGAGCAGCCGCACCGTTCCCCCGCCCGTGGGCGGCTGGACCGACAGGGTGCGGACCAGCTCCGGCTGGGCGGCAAGGTCGGCATCGCTGATGAAACGGGGGATGACGGGATGGTCCCCCTCCACCAGCCGGTTCAGCTGCTCCTCGATCTCGTCCCGGTCCAGGCTGCTGCCGGGCACATCGAAGTCCAGCCGGCTGCGCTCGGCCCCGACCTGGCCGCCGGTGACCGCCCCCGGCACCACGGCGCAGAGCAGATGCAGGGCGGTGTGCATGCGCATGTGGCGGTAGCGGCGGTCCCAGTCGATCTCCGCCTCGACCACGGTGCCCGGCGGCGGCAGGGGCGTGTCCAGCGCCGGGATGTGCAGCACGTCCGGCCCCTCCTGCACCAGATCGGCGCCTTTGCGCGTGTCGGTGATGGAGACGGCGCCGCCGGACCAGCGCAGCACGCCCACATCGCCGGGCTGGCCGCCGCCGGCGGGATAGAACGGTGTCCGGTCCAGGCGGATGCCATCGGGACCGCTGGCCACCACGGTGGCCTCGGTCTTGCGGGCATAGGCGTCGTCGCGAAAGATCAGGCTCATGGCGGCGGAACCTCCGGGTCGGTCAGGCCAGCCAGTCCGGGACCGGCAGGTTCTTCTCACGCAGGAAGCTGGGATTGAACAGCTTGGACTGGTAGCGGGTGCCATGGTCGCAGAGGATGGTGACCACGGTGTGTCCCGGCCCCAGGCTGCGGGCCACCTGCATGGCCGCGGCCACATTGATGCCGCTGGAGCCGCCCAGCACCAGCCCCTCCTGTTTCAGCAGGCCGAAGATCACCGGCAGCGCCTCGGTATCCGGCACCTGCACGGCGTCGTCGATGGGCGCATCGGCCAGATTGGCGGTGACGCGGCCCTGGCCGATCCCCTCGGTGATGGAATTGCCTTCCGCCTTCAGCACGCCCGTCTTCTTCCAGGCATAGAGGGCGGAGCCCATCGGGTCGGCCAGCACGGTGCGGATCCGGGGATTGCGCGCCTTCAGCGCCAGGGCCACGCCGGCCAGGGTGCCGCCGGTTCCGGTGGCACAGGTGAAGGCGTCGATCCTGCCGCCGGTCTGCTCCCAGATTTCCGGGCCGGTGGTGCGGCGGTGCCCTTCGCGGTTGGCCGGATTGTCGAACTGGTTGGCCCAGATGGCGCCGTCGGGCTCGGTCGCGGCCAGCTCCTCGGCGATGCGCCGCGACACATGCACGTAATTGCCGGGGTCCTTGTAGGGCACGGCCGGCACCAGGCGCAGATCGGCACCGCAGAGCCGGAGCATGTCCTTCTTCTCCTGGCTCTGGGTCTCGGGCATGACGATGACGGTGCGGAAGCCCAGGGCATTGCCCACCAGGGCCAGCCCGATGCCGGTGTTGCCCGCTGTGCCCTCGACAATGGTGCCGCCGGGCTTCAGCTGCCCGCGCGCCATGGCGTCCTCGACGATGGCCAGGGCCGCGCGGTCCTTGACCGATCCGCCGGGATTGAGGAACTCGGCCTTGCCCAGGATCTCGCATCCCGTCGCCTCCGACGGGCCTTTCAGGCGGATCAGGGGCGTGCGGCCGATGCTGTCCAGGAAACCGTTGCGCACGTCCACGGCGCGACCTCTCTCTCAAAATGGTACGGGCAAAATGGTACGGGCCAAATGGTACGGGCAAGACGGAACGGCCAAACGGCACGCGATGAAGGCGAGGGGGCAGGGTAGACATGCCCGTCCGCCCGGCGCAACAGCCCTTACGCCCGGGCCGGCCAGCGGCGGCGCAGCGAGTCGCGGTGGCGCGCGAACCAGCCCAGCGCCACCAGGGCGATGGCGTTGGTGAAGCGGCCGGCATCGAGCCAGGCGATGGCCTCCGCCGCCGGCACGGTCAGCACGCGGATATCCTCCTGCTCCTCCGCCAGCCCGTGCAGGCCGCCCACGCCGCGGCTGTCCACACGGCCGCAGTAAAGGCTGATGACCTCGCTGCAGGCGCCGGGGCTGGGCAGGAAGCGGCTGATGGGCACCAGATCCCCCAGCACGGTGCAGCCCGCCTCCTCCTGTGCCTCGCGCCGCACCACATCCTCGGCCGCCTCACCGGGATCGGTGATGCCGGCCACCACCTCCAGCAGCCAGGGCGATTCGCCGGCGGCCAGGGCGCCGACACGGAACTGTTCGATCAGCACCAGCGTATCCCGGTCGGGGTCGTAAAGGAGCACGCCCGCCGCCTCGCCGCGCCGGAACAGCTCGCGCGACATGGGCCGGCTCCAGCCCCCGGCGAACAGCCGGTGGCGCAGGCGGAGCACATCCACGCCGAAGAAACCGCGGTAGGCCGGCGTCTGCTCCAGCACCTCGGCGTCGTCGCGGGTGAAGGCTGCGGTCTGGTCTGGCATGGCATTCCTCGTCTGGTCGGGCGGCGCCGGGCGGCGCAGTGTAGCCGTCCGCAGCGACGGGACAGAAACGGAAAGGACGGCGGGATGACGCGGCTGACGCGCGACTTCGAGTTCGAGGGAGCCCAGGGGCACCGCCTGTCCGGCCGGCTGGACCTGCCGGAGGGCCGGCCGCTGGCCACGGCCCTGTTCGCCCATTGCTTCACCTGCAACAAGGATTACCACGCCACCGCCCGCATCAGCCGGGGGCTGGCCGAGCGCGGCATCGCCGTGCTGCGTTTCGATTTCACCGGCCTGGGCGACAGTGCCGGCGACTTCGCCGAGACCAGCTTCAGCACCAATGTGGCCGACCTGCTGGCCGCCGCCGCGGCCCTGGGCGTGGAACTGGAACCGCCGCGGCTGCTGGTGGGCCACAGCCTGGGCGGGGCGGCGGTGATCCGGGCGGCGGCCAGCCTGCCCAGTGTCGGCGCCGTGGCCACCATCGCCGCACCCTTCGGGCCGGCCTATGTCGCCGGGCGGGCCGGTGCGCCGGCGGCGGACGGGGCCGATGCCGTCACCATCCGGCTCGGCGGCCAGACCGTGCCGCTGACCCGGACCTTCCTGGACGATGTCGACCGCCACCCGATGCAGCAGGTGCTGGCGGATCTGGGCCGGCCGCTGCTGGTGCTGCACGATCCCGACGACCCCGTGGTGCCGGTGGCCGAGGCCGAGCGTATCCTGGCCGCCGCCCGCCAGCCCAAGGCGTTCCTGCCGCTGCCGGGGGCCGGGCATCTGGTGGCCAACCGGGTGCAGGCCGCCTATGCCGCCGACATGGTGGCCGGCTGGGCGCTGCATGCGCTGGGGTTGGATGCGGAGCGCCCGGAGACAGCCGCGGAGACGGCCGCTGCGGCGGATGCGGGCGCCGCGCACGGCCATGTGCGGGTGGCGGAGACGGGGGAGGGCTTCCTGTCCAACCGTGTCGAGGCCGCCGGCATCGCCTTTCCGGCCGACGAGCCGGTGGCGGAGGGCGGCGGCGGCACCGGACCTAGCCCCTATGACCTGCTGCTGGCGGCGCTGGGCGCCTGCACCTCGATGACCCTGCGTCTCTATGCCAAGCACAAGGGCTGGCCGCTGGAGCGCGTTTCCGTGCGTCTGCGCCATGAGAAGGTGCCGGCGCCCGACGGCGTCACCACCCACAATGCCGGCAACAGGCTGGACCGGTTCGAGCGCGTGGTGACACTGACCGGGGCGCTGGACGCGGCACAGCGGCAGCGGCTGCTGGAGATCGCCGAGAAATGCCCGGTTCATCGCACGCTGATGAGCAGGCCGGACATCGTGACCCGGCTGGAGCCGATGCCGGAGGGCTGACCGGAAGCCTGCCCCGGTGTGCGGATGCGCCGGGAACCTGCCGGTGCCGGATGGGGTTTCCCGCCTGTCACCAGCAGGGGAGAGGGCCATGCCCATCGGATCGGACCAGGAGCTTGAGCGGGCGGTACAGGAATTCCAGTCATTGCGCCACGCGCCGGACGATTCCGGTGAGGGCCGACGGCGCCAGGAACTGGATGCCGAGATCAAGGCCTATTACCAGACCCATGCCGAGGATCTGCGGCCGGCCAAGCCGCAGCGGTGAGCGGGCCCTTACCGGGATCGCTTGACCGGGAGCGGCCTCACAGGGCGCGGAATGTGGGGCTGTCCGGTCCCGGCTCGTCCGTCAGCAGCGGATAGAGGCCCAGCATGATCATGTCGATCCGCTGGCCGTCGCCGGACAGGGGCAGCAGCAGACGCTGCAACGAGCGGAAACTGCCATCGGCATAGCCGGCCGGCGTGTGGCAGTGGACGGGCCGCCCCTCGGCCAGGACCGCCAGATAGGGGGCCATCACCATCGCCCTGATCTCGGGCGGGACGGCATCCTCGAGATAGCGGCCGGTGTAGTCGCCGCCGTCGAACTCGGCGATGACGACGCCGGTCAGGCGGACGTGGAAACGTGGGCCGGGCTGCACATCCAGCAGGGCGATATGGCCCAGCCAGGGACGCAGGTCTTCCGGCTGGAAGTCGCGTCGGGCCGGCCAGGCGCGCGCGGCACACAGGCCGGTCCAGAACCGCAGCAGGCTGTCGAGCTTGGGATGCATGGAGTCGCCCATCCGGTCGTGTCTGCATTCCATAGTATGCTAGAGCCTGGAGTATGTCAGGCCGTGCGGCGCCGGGCCTGGAACGACGCATGGCGCTGGCATTGCCGCGCCCCGGAACGCGAAGGCAAAAGAAAAGGGCCGGACGTGCGCCCGGCCCTTTCGAATTGGCTCCCAGGGAGGGACTCGAACCCCCGACCCGGTGGTTAACAGCCACCTGCTCTACCGGCTGAGCTACCTGGGATCAGCGTCAGCAGCAGCGCCCGTTCAGGGCCGCCGCCGTGCGGTGGGCGGCTATATAGCCAATGGGGGTGGCGATTGCAAATGCCTTTTGACGCCATCTTTGAAGGCCGGGTTTACGGGGAGCGGACACCGGAAAGACGGGGGAGGGGCAGTACCGGGGCCATGGTGCGCAGCCGGGAATGCGTCTAGCCTTCGACGCGGCCGGCCGCATCGGATTTCCGGCCGATAAAGGACGCCGTGATGAGCCAAGACGACAATCCCTGGACCACGCTGTCCCGGGAAATCCGCTATGAGAATCCCTGGATCCGTGTCGTGCATCACGAGGTGCTGAACCCGCGGGGCCGGCCCGGCATCTATGGTGTCGTCGAATTCCGCAACCGTGCTGTCGGCGTGATTCCCGTGGATCAGGACGGCTGCACCTGGCTGGTGGGCCAGTACCGCTTCCCCCTGGGCCGCTACAGCTGGGAGATCCCCGAAGGCGGAGCGCCCGACGGGGCCAGCCCGGCCGAGTCCGCCCTGCGCGAACTGCGGGAGGAGACGGGGCTGGTCGCCGGCACCCTGATGGACCTGGTGCGCCTGGACCTGTCGAACAGTGTCACCGATGAAACCGGGGTGGTGTTCCTGGCCACTTCATTGACACCCGGGCCGTCGGCGCCGGAGGAGACGGAGCAGTTAGCCGTGCGCCGCGTGCCGCTGGGACAGGCCCTGGCCGAGGTCATGGACGGCCGCATCACCGATTCCCTGTCGGTCACCGGCCTGATGAAGCTGAAACTGCTGGCCGATGCCGGGCATCTGCCGGCCGGGGTGCTGGAGTGTGTGCGCCGGGGGCTGGCGCGGACCGGCGAGTGACCGACTGGAAAACAAAAGTCCGCTGATCGGCGGGCTTCTGACAGGCTGGCTGGACCAGTACGACTGGGTCATGGCGACCGCCGCCTAGCCGGACCGCGCCATTCAGGGGCGGTGACAGCATGCGCGCCTTGACTATGGCCTTGGCGAGACTATGGTCCGGGGATGCTGCAATCGTTCCGGACGTTAGCTGAGGGGACGCCCGCGGTGGCGTAGCACGAGGCGTTGCAGCTCTTCCATTCGCCGAATCGTGGTCGGTTTGCTCGGGGCTGTTCCGCCGTCAGGAAACCCTATCTCTTCGGCGGCGCCCCCGACATCCGATCCGGGGGCGAACGCCTCCGGCAACCGGACCGTGATTCTCCGGCGTGACCGAAGGGCCATCTTTGGGGACACGTATGCAATGGTCCCGGGCAGGCCCATCTTAGGCCGGCCTTAGAAGGCTGGGGGCTGCCTGTGGCAGGGAAAGGGGCCGGATTCGGACCTGCGCGATGCGGCGGCCCTGCAACACAAAGGGCCGCACAAGGCGGCCCTAAGTCATTGATCGGATTTTAGAATTCTGGAGGCACGGCCGGGAATCGAACCCGGGTTCACGGATTTGCAGTCCGTTGCATCACCACTCTGCCACCGCGCCAGATTGCACCGGGCTCCCGGTGCGCCGGGGCATGCTGTCCCGTCAGGCCGGCGGTTTATAGGCGGACGACGGGCGGCCGGTCAAGTGTTCCGCACAAGGAATGAATTCAGGGGGCGACAGGGGCGCAGCGCCGCGGCGCGCGCCCGGCCCGACACCGGAACGCCATGCGCCGGTCCCAGGGGCGGGTGGTTGCCTGGGTGGTCGCCCGGGTGGTTGCCCGGGTGGTTGCCCGGGTGGTTGATTGTGTTCGTGCGGCGGGACGGATATATAGAGCCGCAGGGGGAGGCTCGCCCGCCGGGTCTCCCGACCCATCCCTTTTCCTTCCCGGACCGCAGATTCCCATGATGGCCCCCACGGATTTCACCGCCGCCCGCACCAACATGGTCGAGGGGCAGATCCGCCCGAACCGCGTGACCGATGCGCGACTGATCGACGCCTTCCAGTCGGTGCCGCGCGAGCAGTTCGTCCCCAAGGCGCTGCGCGGCGTCGCCTATGTGGATGAGGACATCCACATCGGTCACGGCCGCTATCTGCTGGAGCCGCGGGTGCTGGCCCGCCTGCTGCAGGAAGCGCAGGTGACCGCCGACGATGTGGTCCTGGATGTGGGCAGCGGCATGGGCTATTCGGCCGCGGTCATCGGCCGTCTGGCCGCCACCGTCGTCGCCCTGGAAAGCGAGCCGGATCTGGCCGCGCAGGCCACCGCCGCCTTCCAGGCCAATGGTGTGGACAACGCCCTGATCATGCAGGGACCGCTCGCCGCCGGCTGGGCCAAGCAGGCGCCCTACAACGTCATCGTGCTGGAAGGCGCCGTGACCGAGGTGCCGCAGGTGCTGCTGGACCAGCTGGCCGAGGGTGGCCGACTGGTCTGCGTGCTGGGGGGCGATGCCCAGGTCGGGACGGCCCGTCTGTTCCAGAAGCTGGACGGTGTGGTATCCGGCCGCACCCTGTTCGACGCCACCGTTCGTGCCCTGCCGGGCTTCGAGCGGGCGCCGGCCTTCCAGTTCTGACGGCCTGAGGTCCCGGCTGTGCGGCCCGTCACTGACTCCGACATGGAAGTGGACACCCTTGCCGCACTCCGTGCATCGGGGTCTGCCCCGGTTGTGCTGGACGTGCGTGAGCCGTGGGAAGTGGAGCTTTGCAGCATCGACGGAAGCCTGCACATTCCGATGGGCGAGCTTCCGGAACGGATCGCCGAGATTCCGACCGATCAGCCCGTCGTGCTGGTCTGTCACCACGGCCTGCGCAGTGGACATGCAACCGCCTGGCTCCGGGCCCGGGGCTTCGACAAGGCCATCAATCTTGCGGGCGGGATCGACGCTTGGGCCCGGCGGATCGACCCCACCATGAAGGTGTATTGAGACATGAACGCCATGTGCAAAAAGACGTTCCTGCGCCGTTTGGTGCGGTCCTCGCTGCCGGTCCTCGCCCTGGCGACCGGGTTGGGCCTGTCGCCCGCCCATGCCCAGTCGTTGCAGGAAGCCCTGTCCCAGGCCTATCAGAGCAATCCGACACTGGAGAGCCAGCGTGCCGCCCTGCGCGCCACCGACGAGCTGGTGCCGCAGGCCCGGTCCGGCTTTCTGCCGACCCTGAGCGCCGAGGGTGATATCGGTCGCAATCGCCAGGAGCAGGACGAGGCCATTTCCGCCTGGACCGAGAAGTCGGTCGGCGTGACCCTGACCCAGCCGGTCTACCGTGGCGGCCAGACCGTGGCCGCCGTGGACCGCGCCGAGGCCCTGGTGCAGGCCCAGCGCGCCTCGCTGGCGTCGACCGAACAGGATGTGCTGCTGTCGGCCGCCACGGCCTATCTCGACGTCGTGCGCGATCAGGCGGTGCGGCAGCTGAACATCAACAACGAGCAGGTGCTGCGCCGCCAGCTGGAGGCGTCGAACGACCGCTTCCGCGTCGGCGAGATCACCCGCACCGACGTCAGCCAGTCGGAAGCCCGCCTGTCCGGGGCCATTTCCTCCCGCATCCAGGCCGAGGGCCAGCTGAGTGCCAGCCGGGCCACCTTCACCCGGCTGATCGGCACCGTGCCGGGCCAGCTGGTGCAGCCCAAGACCAACTTCGTGCTGCCGGCGTCGCAGGACGAGGCCGTGTCGCTGGCCGAGCAGAACAATCCGTCTGTCATCGCCGCCCGCTTCAATGAGCGCGCCGCTTCGGCCGCCGTGGATCAGGTCACCGGCGAGCTGCTGCCCTCGGTGAATATCGTCGGCTCCTATCAGCGCATCTGGGACCGGCCGACGGCCAATGGCGCCATCGACAGCGGCTCGCTGACGGCGCGGCTGACGGTGCCGATCTACGAGGCCGGCGCCACCACCTCCCGCGTCCGCGAAGCCAAGCAGACCGTCGGCCAGCGCCGCAACCAGGTGGACGAGGCCGTGCGTCAGGCCCGCTCCACGGCCGTCAGCGCCTGGGAGGCGCTGGTCACCGCCCGCGCCACCATCGAGTCGAATCAGGCCCAGGTCCGCTCGTCCGAGATCGCCCTGGAAGGCGTGCGGCAGGAGGCGACCGTGGGGTCGCGCACCGTGCTGGACGTGCTGAACGCCGAGCAGGAGCTTCTGGACGCCCGCGTCAACCTCGTCACCGCCCAGCGCGACGAGGTCGTGGCCGTGTTCCAGCTGCTGTCGGCCACCGGCCAGCTGACGGCCGGCCGTCTGGATCTGGGCGTGACGACCTATAATTACGAAGACCACTACAACAAGGTGCGCGGAAAGATCTGGGGCGTTTCCGCCGACTGATCCTTTTGTTCGCCAGAGAACGGATCGGGGGGCTTCGGCCCCCCGAGCTGTATCAAGCAAGTGGTATTTTTGCAGGTTCTGCCCTAGGCTGCCCCGCGCAAGCACGGCAGGTCAGGTAGCGCGCGAGATGGCCGACAAGACCCAACAAGAACCATCGATGGAAGAAATCCTCGCTTCCATCCGCAGGATCATTTCCGAGGACAATGACGTGCCGGCCGCATCCGAGCCGGAGCCGCCTCCACCTCCTGCACCACCACCACCTCCTCCTCCGCCCCCGCCGCCGCCACCGCCGCCGGTGGTCGAGCAGCCGGCCCCGCAGCCGGTGATGGAGGATGATGTGCTTGAGCTGACCCAGATGGTGCCGGATGAGCCGGAGCCGGTGTTCGAACTGGACGAACCGGAGCCGGCCCCGCCGCCACCGCCCCCTCCGCCGGCACCGGCCCCGCGGCCCATGCCGATGCCGGACGAGGACACGCTGCTGTCGGAAGCCAGCGCCGCCGCGGCCAGCCGCGCCTTTTCCGGCCTGGCCAGTTATCGCCGCTCCGGTCCCAGCCTGGTGGGCGAGGGGCCGATCGGCCGCTCCGACACCACGCTGGAGCAGATCGTCTATGATCTGGTCCGGCCGATGATCCGGGAGTGGCTGGACGAGAATCTGCCGCAGATGGTCGAGCGCATGGTGAAGCGCGAGATCGAGAAGGTGGTACGGCGCGGTCTGGACTGACGCGCCACCCCGGTGATGTATGGTTCCCGCGGGGCGGCGCCTTGATGGCGCCGCCCCGTTGCTCTATCAGAAGCCCTTTCTTCCGACCCTCGACCGTTAGGCCCGGACATGCTCGACAAGACCTTCAATCCCGCCGATGTGGAAGCCAAGCATTACCAGCGCTGGGAGGATGCCGGCGCCTTTGCCGCGCATGTCGAGTCGAACAAGCGGCCCTACACCATCATGATGCCGCCGCCCAACGTGACGGGCAGCCTGCATATGGGCCACGCGCTGACCTTCACGCTGCAGGACGCGCTGATCCGGTTCCAGCGCATGCGCGGTCAGGATGCGCTGTGGCAGCCGGGCACCGACCATGCCGGCATCGCCACGCAGATGGTGGTGGAGCGCAATCTGGCCAAGGAAGGCCTGACCCGGCAGCAGTTGGGCCGTGAAAAGTTCCTGGAGACGGTGTGGGCGTGGAAGGCCGAATCCGGCGGCACCATCACCCGCCAGCTGCGCCGCCTGGGGGCCAGCCCCGACTGGCCGCGCGAGCGCTTCACCATGGATGAGGGCCTGAACAAGGCCGTCCGCAAGGTCTTCGTCGAGCTGTACCGCCAGGGCCTGATCTACCGCGACAAGCGGCTGGTCAACTGGGACACCAAGCTGCACACCGCCATTTCCGATCTGGAGGTGGAGCAGAAGGAGCTGAACGGCAATCTGTGGCACTTCCGCTATCCCATCGAGGGGGAGGAAGGGCGCCACATCATCGTCGCCACCACCCGTCCCGAGACCATGCTGGGCGACACGGCCGTGGCCGTGCATCCCGAGGACCCGCGCTACCAGGACCTGATCGGCAAGTTCGTGCGGCTGCCGCTGGTCGGCCGCCTGATCCCCATCGTCGGCGACGAATATGCCGACCCGGAGACGGGCTCGGGCGCGGTCAAGATCACGCCCGCCCATGATTTCAACGATTTCGAGGTCGGGCGCCGGCACAATCTGCCGATGATCAACCTGCTGGACCGCGACGGCCGCATCCTCGACAGCTTCGAGGGCTATGCCGCCAAGGTCGGTGGCCGGCTGGAGCCGTTCAGCGAGCCGGTGCCGGAGGAGTTCCGCGGCCTGGACCGTTTCGAGGCCCGCAAGCGCGTGGTCGAGGAGATGGAGGCGCTGGAGCTGCTGGAGAAGATCGAGCCGCACAAGCACACCGTCCCCCATGGCGACCGCTCCGGTGTCATCATCGAGCCCTGGCTGACCGACCAGTGGTACTGCGATGCCAAGACCCTGGCCAAGCCGGCCATCGAGGCGGTGGAGCAGGGCCGCACCGTGTTCGTGCCGCGCCAGTGGGAGAACACCTATTTTGAGTGGATGCGCAACATCCAGCCCTGGTGCATCTCGCGCCAGCTCTGGTGGGGCCATCAGATCCCGGCCTGGTACGGGCCGGACGGCAGCGTCTTCGTCGCCGAGACGGAGGAGGCCGTCCGCGCCGAGGCCGAGGCCCGCTTCGGTGCCGGTGTCGCCCTGACCCGCGATGCCGACGTGCTGGACACCTGGTTCAGCTCGGCCCTGTGGCCGTTCAGCACCCTGGGGTGGCCGGAGAAGACACCGGACCTGGCCCGCTACTATCCCGGCAATGTGCTGGTCACCGGCTTCGACATCATCTTCTTCTGGGTTGCCCGCATGATGATGATGGGCATCCACTTCATGGGCGATGTGCCGTTCCGCACGGTCTACATCCATGCGCTGGTCCGCGACGAGAAGGGCCAGAAGATGTCGAAGTCCAAGGGCAACGTCATCGATCCGCTGGCCGTGATCGACCAGTATGGCTGTGACGCGCTGCGCTTCACCCTGGCGGCCATGGCCGCCCAGGGCCGCGACATCAAGCTGGCGGTCAGCCGTGTCGAGGGCTACCGCAACTTCGCCACCAAGCTGTGGAACGCCGCCCGCTATGCCGAGATGAACCAGGTGGCGCCGCTGCCGGGCTTCGATCCGGCCGGAGTCAGGCTGACGGTCAACAAATGGATCGTCGGCGCCGTGCAGCAGGCGGCCGCCCGCATCACCGAGGCCATGGAGGGCTACAAGTTCAACGAGGCCGCAGGCGCCATCTACCAGTTCGCCTGGAACAGCTTCTGCGACTGGTATCTGGAGTTCACCAAGCCGATCCTGAATGGCGAGGATGAGGCGGCCAAGGCGGAAACCCGCGCCACCACGGCCTGGGTGCTGGACCGCATCCTGCATCTGCTGCATCCGCTGATGCCGTTCCTGACCGAGGAACTGAATGAGAAGCTGGGTGGGGCCTCGGACAGGATGCTGATCACCGCCGCCTGGCCGGAGCCGCAGCCCGGTCTGGTCGATGCCGCCGCCAGCGGCGAGATGGAATGGGTGATCAAGCTGATCTCCACCATCCGCGCCATCCGGGCCGAGATGAATGTGCCGCCCTCGGCCCAGATCCCGCTGCTGCTGCGCGGTGCCGGCGCTGTGACCCAGGCCCGGCTGGAAACCCACCGCGACCTGATCCTGCGGCTGGCCCGCCTGTCCGGCGTGACCCTGACCACGGACGAGGCGCCGAAGGGTTCGGCCCAGGCCGTGGTGGAGGAGGCGACGCTGGTGCTGCCGCTGGCCGACTTCATCGATGTGGAGAAGGAGAAGGCGCGTCTGGCCAAGGAGATCGGCAAGCTGGAGCAGGAGATCGGCAAGATCGACGCCAAGCTGGCCAACCGCCAGTTCGTCGAGCGGGCGCCGGAAGAGGTCATCGAGGAGCAGCGCGAGCGCCGGGCCGAGGCCGACACGGTGCGCGGCAAGCTGGCCGATGCCCTGGCCTCGCTGGGGTAAGACGGATTGAGGGCGCCCACCGACCGGGCGCCCTCAATCCGCAGGCCGGCCCCTTCGCCTTGGCCTGGGCGCGCCCCATATCGGAACCAGTGCCGGCTGCGTTGCGGGGGCATGGCCTTTCTGCCATTATCCGCGGCCTCGGTCCGGCTTTCAGCGGGACAGCGGAGAAAGCTCAATGTCCATCGGTATTTGGCAGATTCTCATCATTCTGCTTATCGTGCTGATCCTGTTTGGCGCCGGCAAGCTGCCCAAGGTCATGGGCGATGTGGCCAAGGGCGTGAAGAACTTCAAGCAGGGGCTGAAGGACGACGACGAGGAGGCGGAGCCGAAGGTGCTTCGGTCCGATGCTTCGGTGCCGCCGCCCGCCGGACCGGTCACGCCGCCGGTGTCGGCACCATCCTCCAAGGACGAGGCGGCCAAGGGCTGATGCGGCTCGCGGTTCCGGTCCCGTCTTTCTACTGCCTGGGCGCCTGATAAATGCTGGATATCGGCTGGTCCGAACTTGCCGTCATCGTGGTGGTGGCCCTGGTGGTCATCGGCCCCAAGGATCTGCCGCGGGCCTTGCACACCGCGGCCAAGTGGGTGCGCAAGGCGCGGCTGCTGGCCCGCGAATTCCAGAACAGCGTCGATGACATGGTGCGTCAGGCCGAGCTGGAGGATCTGCGCAATCAGCTGGAACAGGCCCGCAGCGGCAATCTCACCGCCCAGATCGAGAAGGCCGTCGACCCCGACGGTGCCGTGCGCGAGTCCCTGACCGTGCCGAATCCGCTGGCGGACACGCCGAAGCCCGCCGGGCCGGAAGCGTCCACCGGCACGCCGGCTGCGCCCGCCGCCGTGCCGGAAACGCCGGCTGTCCCGGCCCTGACGACGGAGCCGATGCCGCCGGGCACACCCTCGGCACCGGGAACCCCGGCGCCGGTCGATCTTTCCCAGCCCGAGACGAGGGGCTGAGCCCATGTCCGCACCCGACTTCCATGACGAGCCCGACGAGCTGGACAGCAGCAAGATGCCGCTGCTGGAGCATCTGGTCGAGCTGCGCAACCGGCTGGTCTACAGCGTCATCGCCCTGTTCGCAGCGTTCCTGCTCTGCTTCTTCTTCGCCGAGCAGATCTATAAACTTCTGATGTATCCGCTTTATGTGGCCTACGGGGCGGATGCGGCCAACCGGCGCATGATCTATACGGCGCCGCAGGAAGCCTTCCTCACCTATGTGAAGGTGGCCTTCTGGGCTGGGGCGCTGATCGCCTTTCCGGTCATTGCCAACCAGATCTGGAAGTTTGTGGCTCCGGGTCTCTACAAGCACGAGAAGAGGGCGTTCCTGCCCTTCCTGGTGGCGACGCCGGTGCTGTTCGCGTTGGGCGGTGCCCTGGTCTATTTCTTCATCATGCCGATGGCATTGAAGTTCTTCCTCGGCTTCGAGTCCGCCGGGGGGGATGGCAGTCTGGCCATCGTGGCCGAGACACGGGTGGGCGAATACCTGTCGCTGGTGATGACGCTGATCTTCGCCTTTGGCATCGCCTTCCAGCTGCCGGTGCTGCTGACGTTGCTGGCCCGCGCCGGGTTGGTGACGGCCGCCGGTCTGGCCGAGAAGCGGCGCTATGCCATCGTCGGTATTTTCATCGTGGCCGCCATCCTGACCCCGCCCGATGTCATCAGCCAGGTGGGCCTGGCGACACCGTTGCTGCTGCTCTACGAGGTGTCGGTGTTCATGGCCCGGCGCATCGAGAAGCAGCGGGCCGCGGCCGAGGCGGCGGAAGAGGCGGAACTCTGACCGCACGGTTCCGGCGGGGCCTGCGCGTGGCGACAGGGGTTGCCGCCGCTGGACCCTGCCGCCGGCTGGCTCTATAACTCGGGTCCCGTTCCCTTTTGTTCGACCCGGGATCATGCACGACCTCCGCGCTATCCGCGAAAACCCCGATCTGTTCGACCGTGGCCTGGCCCTGCGGGGCCTGGACCCCCGGTCCGCCGTCCTCCTGGATCTGGACCTGCGCCGACGCGCCGCCCAGACCGCCTTCCAGGAGATGCAGGCCCGCCGCAACGAGGCGTCCAAGCTGATCGGCCAGTACAAGCGCGAGGGCAAGGACGCGCAGGCCATCCTGGACGAGGTGGCGTCGCTGAAGGAGCGCATCCCCGCCACCGAGGAGGAGGAGAAGCGCCTCGGCGCCGAACTCGACGCCCTCCTGGCAGCCCTGCCGAACATCCCGGCCGCCGATGTGCCCGCCGGCAAGGATGAGCGCGACAATGTGGAGATCCGCCGCGTCGGCACGCCGCCGGTCATCGCCGCGCCGAAGCAGCATTTCGAGCTGGGTGAGGCGCTGGGCCTGATGCGCGCCGATCTGGGCGCCAAGCTGTCGGGTGCCCGCTTCACCGTGCTGCGCGGCCAGCTGGCCCGGCTGGAGCGTGCCATCGGCGACTTCATGCTGGACACGCATACCCGCGAGTTCGGCTATGAGGAGGTGTCGCCACCGCTGCTGGTGAAGGACGAGGCCGCTTTCGGTACGGCCCAGCTGCCGAAATTCGCCGAGGACCTGTTCCAGACCACCAACGGCTATTGGCTGATCCCCACCGCCGAGGTGCCGCTGACCAATCTGGTGGCCGATTCGATCCTCGACGCCGAGGAACTGCCGCTGCGCCTGACCGCGCGCACGCCCTGCTTCCGCTCGGAGGCCGGGTCCGCCGGCCGCGACACCCGCGGCATGATCCGTCAGCACCAGTTCTACAAGGTGGAACTGGTCAGCATCACCACGCCCGACCAGTCGCTGGCCGAACATGAGCGCATGACCGAGGCGGCGGAGACCATCCTGAAGCGGCTGGGCCTGCCGTTCCGCACCGTGACCCTGTGCAGCGGCGACATGGGCTTCAGCGCCCGCAAGACCTATGACATCGAGGTCTGGCTGCCGGGACAGGACACCTACCGCGAGATCTCCAGCTGCTCCAACTGCGGCGATTTCCAGGCCCGCCGCATGAAGGCCCGCTTCCGCGCCAAGGGCGACAAGACCACCCAGTTCGTCCATACGCTGAACGGGTCGGGCGTGGCCGTCGGCCGCTGCCTGATCGCCGTCCTGGAAAATTACCAGCAGGCCGATGGCTCGATCCTGATTCCGGACGTTCTCAAGCCGTACATGAACGGTCTGGAGCGGATCGCGGCCCATGGCTGAGTTTGATTTCACCGGCACCCGCATTCTCGTCAGCAATGATGACGGCATCCATGCCACGGGATTGAAGGTGCTGGAGCGTATCGCCCGGTCGCTGACCGACGATGTCTGGGTGGTGGCGCCGGAACAGGAACAGTCCGGCGCCAGCCACAGCCTGACCATGCACCGGCCGCTGCGGCTGAAGCAGGTGGGAGAGCAGCGCTATACCGTGGACGGCACGCCCACCGATTGCGTGTTGCTGGCCCTGAACCATCTTCTGGCCGACCGCAGGCCGGCCCTGGTGCTGTCCGGCGTCAATCACGGCAGCAATATCGGCGAGGACATCACCTACAGCGGCACCATCGCCTGTGCCATGGAGGCGACGCTGCTGGGCGTGCGCGCCATCGCCATGAGCCAGCGCATCCAGGGTGACGCCGCCCCTCACTGGGATACGGCGGAACGCTTCGGGCCGGAGGTGGTGCGCAAGGCCATGGCCATCGACTGGCCGCGGCATGTGCTGATGAATGTCAACTTCCCGCACTGCCCGCCGGAGCAGGTGCGCGGCATCCAGGTGGTGCCGCACGGCAACCGCAAGATCGGCGATGAACTGGACGAGCGTGTCGACCCGCGCGGCCGCCGCTATTTCTGGATCGGTCCGGTGCGCGGCGAGGCGGAAGTGCCCGAGGACAGCGACATCCATGTGGTGTCCCATGGCGGCATTTCGATCACGCCCATCTATCTCGACCTGACGCATTATGCCTGTCTGGACCGATTGCGGGAGGCGTTCTCGTGAGCACGGCGGCGCGCAAGATCCGGCTGCTCATGCTGTTGCGGCGCAACGGCGTGACCGATGTCGGGGTCCTGCGCGCCATGGAGCTGGTCCCGCGCGAGATATTCGTCCCCGCCACCTTCCACGATCAGGCCTATGAGGACACGGCCCTGCCCATCGGCCATGGCCAGACCATCAGCCAGCCGCTGGTGGTGGGGCTGATGTCCCAGGCGCTGGAGCTGAACGACCGGCTGAAGGTGCTGGAGGTCGGCACCGGCTCCGGCTATCAGGCCGCCGTGCTGTCGAAGATCGTCCGCCGTGTCTATACGGTGGAGCGGCACCGTCCGCTGCTGGCCGAGGCGGAGCACCGGTTCCGCACCCTGCGCCTGCACAACATCACCGCCCGGCTGGCCGACGGCATGAAGGGCTGGCCGGAAGCGGCCCCGTTCGAGCGGATCCTGGTCACCGCCGGCGGCGGGAGCGAACCGCCGCCCGATCTGGTCGGGCAGCTTGCCCTGGGCGGGATCATGGTCATACCTTTGGGGCCGGACCGGCGGGAGCAGAAGGTGGTGCGCTTCCGCAAGACCGAGGACGGGCTGGAGCGCGAGGCGCTGTGGCCCGTGCGCTTCGTCCCCTTGTTGCCGGATATTGCTGGAGAACCGGCCCGGACGACCGTGCCTGAGGAATGAGACCGGTGAAAGCTGCGCTGCCCTGGATGTTCGCTGCCCTGTTGCTGGCCGGTTGCGCCAGCGACCCGCCGCCGCGCCCGCAGGCGCCGGTCAATGCCATCTTCGTCTCCCGCGGCGACACGGTCTATGGCATCTCCCGCGTCTATCGCATTCCGCTGCGTGACCTGATCGAGGCCAACGGGCTGCAGCCGCCCTATGCTCTGAGCCCCGGTCAGCGCCTGGTCCTGCCGACGGTGCAGGACTATACGGTGCAGGCGGGCGATACGCTTTATGCCGTCGCCCGTGCCCACCAGGTGGACATGAGCACGCTGGTGCGCTTCAACAATCTCCAGCCCCCCTACGCCCTTTCTCCGGGCCAGGTCCTGCGGCTGCCGGGCCGCAGCCCGGCAGCGTCCGCCGTGGCCCAGGCCGGCGGCACCCGCCGCCCGGACGCCACCACCACCCCGCCCAGCCGGGCGACCCGGCCGAGCGTGGAGACGGCGGAACTGCCGCCGCCATCCAGCCCATCCGCGCCCGCAGCGGCCTCGCCGGCCACCCCGCCGACCTCCAGCCGGCAGTCGCCGCCGGCCGCGACGACGACCGTGACGACAGCCCCGGCGGCGGGATCGGCCGTGGTCGGCAAGAAGGGGGTGGAGACGGAGGCGCTGCCGCCGCCGGGGACAGCGCCGGCCGCATCCGCCAGCACGGCAACGGGCGGCACCGGCACGGCCGGCAGTGGCACGGCCAGCAGTGGTACGGCCAGCAGTGGTACGGTGGTGACGCCGCCCAGCCGGCCGGCCCCGGCCGATTCGCCGCAAGCCGAGCCGCCGCCGCAGGTGGCGGCGGCTCCCTCCACGACACCGCCCGCCGCTCCGGTCCAGGCCGCCCCGAAACCGCCGCCGGGCAAGGGGTTCATCTGGCCGGTGCAGGGTCCGATCCTGTCGGATTACGGGCCGAAGCCGGGCGGGTTGCGCAATGACGGCATCAATATCGGTGCCGCCCTGGGCACGCCGGTCATGGCGGCGGAGAGCGGCACCGTCGTCTTTGCCGGCAACCAGGTGAAGTCCTTCGGCAATCTGATCCTGATCCGCCATGCCGATGGCTGGGTCACCGTCTATGGCTATCTCGATCAGATGAGTGTGACCGAGGGGCAGAAGGTGACGCGCGGCCAGACCATCGGCACCGTCGGCCAGACCGGCAATGTCGTCGCCCCGCAGCTGCATTTCAGCATCCGCAAGGGCGAACAGCCGGTCGATCCCAAGCAGAAGCTGGGGAGCTGAGGGCCGGGATCAGGGCTCGAAGATCTCCTCGATCCTGCGTCCGAACAGGCGGGCGATGGCGAAGGCCAGCGGCAGGCTGGGATCGTATCGCCCGGTTTCGATCGAGTTGACGGTCTGACGGGAGACCTGCAGCCTTTCGGCCAGATCGCCCTGGCTCCAGCCCTGTTCCTGGCGCAGGTCGCGGAGACTGTTCTTCATTGATAGCGTCTGTTGGCGATGAACAGGCCGGCCGCCCACAGGCTGGCCATGATGGGCCAGACGGCGAAGGCCCGCAGTGTCGGCGCCCCGGCGCTCTCGGCAAAGCCCCAGCCGAAGGTGATCAGGGCGGTGCCGGCGAAAGCCAGGGCAATGGCCTCGAACTGCACCCGGCGCTGCAACTCGTCCATGCGCCGAACCCCGCGCAGGATCGTCCAGGCCGCGGCCACGGCGCCGACCATCGGCGTCACGGCCAGAATGAGCTTGGCCGCCCCGGTGGGCAGGAAAACGCGGTCGGCCAGATTGGAGGCCAGCAGCAGACC
Organism: Oleisolibacter albus; assembly: GCF_003336875.1. Classification (GTDB taxonomy): domain Bacteria; phylum Pseudomonadota; class Alphaproteobacteria; order Azospirillales; family Azospirillaceae; genus Niveispirillum; species Niveispirillum album. The sequence continues at coordinate 84,183 of NZ_QGNJ01000001.1, forward strand.
GGCATAGAGCAGGAGCGCCGCGCCCAGTTCCAGGACATGACGCGAGGGCTTGAACATCGGGATCTCCTTGCCGGGTCGTGGCCTGGCAGGGGGACTGTAGGATCCCGCAAGGGGATGTCAAGCACCCTTTACAGATGACTGTGCGGCGGATCCGGCCCTGGCGGCGGCCGGGCCGGCAGCCGCCCGGCGCTGAGTCGCGATCCGATCGCGGCGCGGTCAGGCGATCGGCTTGCCCAGCCGCCCGGCCAGGTCCTGCACCAGTTGCCAGGCCACGCGGCCGGAACGGTTGCCGCGGGTGACCGACCATTCCACCGCCTCGGCCCGCAGCTGGTCGGGAGGGATGTCCAGGCCATAGGCCGCGGCATAGCCCTCGAGCATGGCGAAATAGGTGTCCTGGTCGCAGCTGTGGAAGCCGAGCCAGAGGCCGAAACGGTCGGACAGGCTGACCTTCTCCTCCACCGCCTCCGACGGGTTGATGGCGGTGGAGCGCTCATTGTCGATCATGTCCCGCGGCATCAGGTGCCGGCGGTTGGAGGTGGCGTAGAAGACCACGTTGTCGGGCCGACCCTCGACTCCCCCCTCCAGCACCGCCTTCAGCGACTTGTAGTGCCCATCATCGCTGCCGAAGGAGAGATCGTCGCAGAACAGGACGCAGCGGCGGCCCGCCCCCTGCAACAGGTCCAGCAGGCGGGGCAGGGTGGGGATATCCTCCCGGTGGATCTCCACCAGGGCCAGGGCACCGGGACGGGCCCTGTTGACGGCGGCATGCACGGCCTTGACCAGCGAGCTTTTGCCCATGCCGCGGGCACCCCAGAGCAGGGCGTTGTTGGCCGGCAGGCCGCGGGCGAAGCGCTCGGTGTTGGCCAGAAGCGTGTCGCGCTGGCGGTCGATGCCCCGCAGCAGGGCCAGATCCACGGCATTGACCCGCCGGACCGGGATCAGGTGCAGGTCGGTGGCGCGCCAGACGAAGGCGTCGGCGGCCGTGAGGTCCACGGCTTTCGGCGTCGGCGGGGCCAGCCGGTCCAGGGCATCGGCGATACGGGTCAGCAGCGGCAGCAGCTCGGATGACGACATGATATGTCCCGGGAAAGGCCATGAACTGCCATAGTCTGCCTGCATCCACCGGCTTCGATAAACAACAGAACCCCTGCGGCCCGGGAGGGACAGGTTTGAGAGACCGCCAGGGGACGATCAAACACCCCTTGCGCGCGGAAACCGACGGGGCCATGTCAGCGGCGGCGTTGATGCGCTTCTGGCGCCCTCCGGGTCGCGGGTGGGGGCCAAGGGTCGCGGAAACGGCTAAACCGTTGCAAGCCGTCGTGCGGCAGGTATAGTCCCGGCGACCGCGAAAGACCGACTTTTCTTCAAGGAGTGCCCATGTTCATCTCCACGGCCTATGCCCAGACGGCTGCCGGTGCCCCGCCCGATGCCGCTGCCGGGCTGATCCAGTTCCTGCCGCTGGTGCTGATCTTCGTCGTCTTCTACTTCCTGCTGATCCGTCCGCAGCAGAAGAAGCTGAAGGAGCACAAGACGATGCTCGAGGCCCTGCGCCGTGGTGACCGCGTCGTCACCGGCGGCGGCATCGTCGGCACCGTGATCAAGGTCGGTACCGAGGACGACGTCACCGTGGAAATCGCCGAGAATGTGCGCGTGCGCGTCGTGCGCAGCACCATCCAGAGCGTTCTGGCCAGGACGGAGCCGGCCAAGGCTTCCGAGCCGGCCGAGAAGAAGTAAGCACCGGCCCTGCCGGCGCGCGAAGGGCGGCCCCGGGGCCGCCCTTTCTGTTTGTGCCCTGGCCGTCCCATGCCGGCTGGACCTGACATCCGCTGGCGACCACCTGACCGGATCACCCGCCGAAGGGAGCCTTCCGCCATGATCGACGTCACCCCCATCATCCCGGCCGACCGTCAGGTCATCGACACCTATGCACCCGGCCATTTCCGGGTCAGCAACACGCTGTACCAGGGGCCGATCATCGTCTTCCCCGACCATACAGAAGCCTGGGCGGTGGACGGCTTCGCCCAGGTCACGGCGGACAGTTTCGCCGCCGTCGCCGCGGCCGAGCCGAAGGTGGAGGTGCTGCTGTTCGGGACCGGAGCCAGCATGGAACTGCTGCCCGGCGCCATCCGCCGTGCCCTGAAGGAAAAGGGCGTGGTGGTGGATGTCATGGACAGCCGTGCCGCCTGCCGCACCTACAATGTGCTGCTGGCCGAGGGGCGGCGGGTGGCGGCGGCCCTGCTGCCGATCTGACCGCGGCCGCCGTCCGGTGGATCAGCCCGGCGCGCCGGCGGTAAGCAGCAGGTCGGCGGCATGATGGCCGGACTGCACCGCCCCCTCGATGGTGGCGGGCAGGCCGGTATCGGTCCAGTCTCCGGCCAGCAGCAGATTGGCCAGGGCGGTGCGCGCGCCGGGCCGCCGGGCCAGTTGCGCCGGTGTGGCGGCGAAGGTGGCCCGCTTCTCCTTGATCAGGCGCACGGGCGGGCAGGGGCCGGACAGACCCAGGGCACGGCCCAGGTCGGCCCAGAGACATTGGGTCAGCACCTCCGCCGGCCGGTCGAGCAGCGCGTCCGCCGCGCTGACCGTGACGGAGGCCACGTCGCCGCGCAGGAACAGCCATTCGGCCGTGCCGCCCACCAGCCCCAGCAGCGGGCTGCCGCCGGGCAGCGGCACCGGCGCCGGCAGGCGGAAATGGGCGTTGAGGATGGCATGGTGCCGGTCGGGCACGGTCAGCCCGGGCACCAGCGCGGCGGCGGCCTCCGGCGGCACCGCCAGCACCACCCGATCGCGCGGGGACAGGGCGATGGCATCCCCCGCCCGGTGCAGGGTGGTGACGCGGCCGTCATTGATCTCCAGGGCGCGGATGCGGCTGTGACGATGCAGCGGCATGCCGCGGGCCGCCAGCAGGGCCAGGGCCGGCTCGACCAGCGCCGCCGACAGGCCGTGGCGGGCCAGATGCGGGCGGCAGGCGGCCTCTCCGCGCAAGAGCGTGCGGTGGACCACGGTCCAGAGCAGCCGGGCCGAGCCTGTCTCCGCCGGGGTATTGAGGACGGAAACCGCCAGCGGCCGCCACAGCCGGCGCCAGAGCAGCCGGGACGAAGGGGGCGCCCGCTCCAGCCTGTCGGCCACGCTGGCGGCGGGCGGTGCCAGGGCCAGACGCAGCAGATCGAGATGGGCCGCGGCCCCGACTCCGGCCACCCGGCGGGCCGGGTCCAGCAGCCAGAGCGGCAGCGGCGTCCGCCCGGGGCGCAGGGTCCAGCCGGTGCCGTCGGCCAGATCGAGGAAGGGCAGGGCCGCAGGAGCCACGGCGGTCAGGCCGCAGCGGCCGCCGATGCGGTCGAGATAGCGGAAAATATGCGGATTGGCGCCCAGGATCAGGTGGTTGCCGTTGTCCAGGGTGCGGTCCAGGGTGCGGTCGTGATAGGAGCGGCAGCGGCCGCCCGGCTGTTCTCCCGCCTCGTGCAGGATGACGGGCTGCCCGGCTTCCGCCAGCCGGGTGGCGCAGGCCAGCCCGGCCAGGCCGGCCCCGATGACATGCACCGATCCGGAGATCGACCGGTCAAACTCCGGGACAGCGCGCATCAGGGGCCGGGCAGTCGTCCGGCGGCGCTGCGCAGCGCGATGCCCAGCTTCTCCAGCCGGCTGAGCTGGGGGCGGGTGCCCAGCGCCTGCCAGCCCCGGATCTGCAACCGGCGCAGCAGCCGCTGATACATCTGCATCATGGCCACGGCCGGCCACAGGCAGCGTGTATCCCCCGACAGCAGCAGGCGGGCCTGGGTGAACCGCTCCTCCGCCAGGGCCGCCATGGCTTCGCAGACCTGGGGCAGACGGGGATGGGCCAGCACCAGATCCGGGTCGCGCTGCCCCAGCGCCGGGTCGATGTCCGCCGCCTGCAGCAGTTCGGCGGGAAGATAGAGCCGGCCCAGCCGGGCATCCTCGGCCAGATCGCGCAGGATGTTGGTGAGTTGCAGCGCCTCGCCCAGGGCGAGGGCGAAACGGTCGGCCTCGTCATCGTCACGGCCGAACACCCGGACGGCCAGGACACCGACGGCGCCGGCCACCCGGCGGCAATAGAGCGTCAGCGTCGCCTGATCGGGGGCGCGGACCGGCCCCTCCACATCCATCAGCATGCCGTCTAGGATGGCCTCGAACTCGGCCTTGGGCAGGCGGTAGTGATGGATGGCGGCGCCCAGCGCGGCCAGGGTGCCGCCGGGCAGCCGCTCCGGTGCCGTGTACAGCGTGTCGATGCGGCGGCGCCACTCGCCCAGGGCCGAACGTTTGGCCTCGGGCGGGGCGGGTCCGTCGGCCACATCATCGACAGCGCGGCAGAAGGCATAGACGGCGAACATGGCCCGGCGGCGCTCGGCCGGCAGGAAGCGCAGGGGCCAGTAGAAGGTGCTGGCGCGTTCACCGCCCACGGCGGCGGTCTGTCGTGCCGACGGGCGTCCCGGCGGGCGGCGGCGCAGGCCATCCAGCAGGCCGCGCAGGGTGGCCCCGACGCGGCCCGCAAGGCCCAGCTCCACCCGGCCGGCCAACGGGTCCTGGCGGCGCAGGCGACGGCCCAGCGCACGGGCCAGATGCAGGATCACCGCTGCCTCCAGGCGCAGTCCGGGATGGCGGATCAGGCGGGGCAGAGGGCTGGCCCGCTCCAGCAGCAGATCGACCTGGTCCAGGGTGCGGTCGAGCACGGCCCGCACGGCCGGTGTCGCGGCATATTCGACCAGCTGTTCGGGATGGCCCCCGGCCTCGTCGAACCAGACCAGCGGCAGGTAGCAGCGCCCCAGCTCGACCCAGTCGCCCCGGCAATCCTGGAGATGGTTGAGGATCTGCAGGGCCGTGCACAGGGCATCGGCGGCCGGGGCCGGCGCCATGCCCTCCCCGTGCAGCTCCAGCAGGAAGCGGCCGACGGGATTGGCGGAATAACGGCAATAGAGCATCAGGTCGCCCCACTGCCGGCAGTGGCCGCCCTGGGCGTCGCGGCGGAAGGCCTGGAGCATCTGCCGCGCATGCAGACCGGACACACCCGTGGCCGTCAGGCTGGCCTTCAGCTGCAATGCCGGTGCCAGCCAGGGTTGGCTGCCGACGCCGCTGACCAGGGCCCGCTCCAGCGCATCCAGCTGGGCGATCTTCACCTCGGCCTCCAGCAGCGGCGCGTCGGCAATGTCGTCGGCCAGACGGACGAAGGCATAGAAGGCCATGACATGCGGGCGCAGCCGGGCGGGCACCAGCCGCGACGCCACCGGGAAATTCTCCTCGGCAGCGGTCTTGCGTGCCGCAGGCTCGCCCCTGTCGGCCGCATTGGGCAGGGTGCGGAAATCGGCCATCGTGGTCCCCGGTTTCCAGGCGTGGCCCGCCACTGTGCCAGAACAGCCCCACCTTGGTGAAGGTGCGCGTGGGCCTAGAACGCATGGACGAGCCATGCACGGCACGGCCATAGAACCGGCGGAAATGCACATGCCCCGATGGAGGGGCTCCATCGGGGCATGGCAACAGCGGATCCGCCGTGACCGGTCAGGATCACGGCGGATGGGGATCAGATGAACTCGCCGGTCTTGATGGCGGCGAAGCGGGCGTTGACGGCGTCCCAGTTCACCACGTTCCACCAGGCGTTCAGATAGTCGGCGCGGCGGTTCTGGTACTTCAGGTAATAGGCGTGCTCCCACACGTCATTGCCCATCAGCACCGACTTGCCTTCCATCAGCGGCGTGTCCTGATTCGGACGGGCCACGATCTCCAGCTTGCCGGCCTGATCGGCGGTGACGAACACCCAGCCGGAGCCGAACTGCTTGGTGCCGGCTTCGTTGAACTTCTTCTTGAAGTCCTCGAAAGTGCCGAAATCGCGGGCGATGGCCGCGCCGACCTCGCCGGTGGCGTCGCCGCCGCCGTTCGGACCCATGATGGTCCAGAACATGGAATGGTTGACGTGGCCGCCGCCATTGTTGCGGACCGCGGTGCGGATGTTCTCCGGCAGCTCACCGACCTTCTTCATCAGCTCCTGGAGCGACAGGCCATGCAGCTGGGTGTGCTCGGACAGGGCGTTGTTCAGGTTGGTGATGTAAGTCTGGTGGTGCTTGCCATGGTGCAGGCCCATGGTCTGCGCATCGATGTGCGGCTCCAGCGCCGCCGTGTCATAGGTCAGCTCGGGCAGGGTGAAGGCCATGAATAGGCTCCTTGTTTTCCTGTGGTTGCACGTCCCGTCGATGGGCGGGGCGGCCTGGTGCTGGTGCAGAGATACGGCGCCACCCGCCGGGGGTCAACCCGTGCGGCAGGGGCAATCATGCATGCAACGCTATCATTTGCCCGCCATCGCATCCTATAACGCCCGCCTCCGCTCCCCGGCGCCATGACCATGCCAGACCCCTCCCTCTCCGCCAGCGCAGAGCAGCTGCGCCGTTTCGACAATGACCGTTTCCTCACGGCCCTGTTCGCCCCGGCCGACCGGCGCGAGGACCTGTTCGCGCTCTATGCCTTCAATCTGGAAATCGCCAAGACCCGCGAGGTGGTGACCGAGCCGATGCTGGGCCAGATCCGCCTGCAATGGTGGCGGGACAGCATCGAGGCCCTCTATGCCGGCCAGAGCCGCCGGCACGAGGTGCTGCAGCCCCTGGCGGCGGCCGTCCGGCGGCACGGGCTGGACCGCGCCCTGTTCGACCGGCTGATCGACGGGCGCGAGGCCGACCTGGAGGACGAGGCGCCCAGCAGCCTGGAATGTCTGGTCAACTATGCCGAGATCACCTCGGTTCCGCTGATGCAGCTGGCCTTGCAGGTGCTGGGCGTGCGGACCGGCGCGGCCCTGGAGGCCGCCCGGCATGTGGGCATCGCCTGGGCCCTGGCCGGCCAGCTGCGCGCCGTGCCCTTCCTGGCCGCGGCGCGGCGGTCGCGGCTGCCGGCGGCCCTGATGCAGCAGCACGGGCTGGATGAGGCGGCCCTGTTCACCGGAGCGCCGGGACCCGCCGTCCGGCCGGTGGTGGCGGCGGTGGCGGCGGTGGCGGGACAGCATCTGGATCAGGCGCGGACCCTGCGCCGGCAGGTGCCGCGGGCGGCCCTGCCGGCACTGCTGCCGGCCACGCTGGCCGATCTCTATCTGCGCACCCTGGCCCGCGCCGACCATGACCCCTGGGCGCCCCGGGTGCGGATGCCGCATCCGGCCCGCCAGCTGCGCCTGGGCTGGGCCGCCCTCAGCGGGCGCTGGTAACGTTCGAGCAGACGCAGGCTGCGACCGCCGTCACAGTCCCGCCCGTGCTTCTGCGTTAACCATGCGCCCGGATTCCGGCAGGGCTGCGCTGCCGCGGGACGCGGCAGCAGGCGCCCGGCCTGTGCTGTTTCAGCAGCCTGTGCCAGGGCGGCATTTCGTTCAGAAAGGAGACGGGACATGGATATCGGCTTCATCGGTCTGGGGGCCATGGGCAGTGCCATGGTGGCCAATCTGCTGAAGGCGGGCCACCGCGTGCGCGTCTGGAACCGGTCGCCGGGGGCCGCCCAGACCCTGGCGGAGCAGGGGGCCACCGTGGTCGGGCGGGTGCAGGACGCCTTCGCCGGCGATGCCGTGCTCTCTATGCTGGCCGATGACCGGGCCGTGCGCGCGGTGCTGCTGGACAATGGCGTGTTGGACGGGGCGCCGGTGGGGCTGGTGCATGCCAACATGGCCACCATCTCCGTGGCCCTGGCGCAGGAGCTGGCCGAGCGCCACGCCGCCCTGGGCCTGGGCTATGTGGCGGCGCCGGTGTTCGGCCGGCCCGATGCCGCCGCCGCGGCCAGGCTGAACATCCTTGCGGCCGGCGCCCCCGCCGCCCGCGGCCGTGTCCAGCCGCTGTTCGAGGTGCTGGGGCAGAAGACCTGGCCGCTGGGCGATGATCCCGTGCGGGCCAATGTGGTGAAGATCGCCGGCAACTTCATGATCGCCTCGGCCATCGAGAGCATGGGCGAGGCGGCGGCCCTGACCGCGTCCTATGGTGTGGCGGCCGGGGACCTGCTGGAGATCCTGACCAACACGCTGTTCGCCGCCCCGGTCTACAAGGGGTATGGCGGCCAGATTGCCGAGTCCCGCTACGAGCCGGCCGGCTTCAAACTGACGCTGGGGCTGAAGGATGTGCGGCTGGCGCTGGAGGCGGGCGAGGGGCGGGCCGTGCCGCTGCCGCTGGCCAGCCTGCTGCGGGATGGCTTCCTGGACGCCATCGCCCATGGCGACGGGGCCAAGGACTGGGCCGCCCTGGCCCGGGTGGCCCAGCGCCGCGCGGGGAACTGATCCGGATCAAGGGAACGGCAGCCCGGTCCGGGGCTGCCGTTCGCCGTCCGCTTCCCGGGGCGGACTATTCGGCCGCCGCCGGCCGGCCCAGCCAGGCGTCCAGGTCGGCCAGGGCGCGGCGGCTGTAGACGGCCTTGCGGTCCTTGCCGTGCAACTCCTTGCCGTTGGGGCCGCGGGCCTCCACCGGCGGGAACAGGCCGAAATTGACGTTCATGGGCTGGAAGGTCTCGGCGCTGGCGCCGCCGGTGATATGCGCCAGCAGGGCCCCCATGGCCGTGGTGCGCGGCGGCATCGACGGCTGGCTCCCCAGCCGCTCGGCGGCAGCGAAACGGCCGGCCAGCAGGCCGACGGCGGCGCTTTCCACATAGCCTTCGCAGCCCGTGATCTGGCCGGCGAAGCGCAGGCGCGGCATGGCCTTGAGGCGCAGGCTGGCATCCAGCAGGCGCGGGCTGTTGAGGAAGGTGTTGCGGTGCATGCCGCCCAGCCGGGCGAACTCGGCCGTCTCCAGACCCGGGATCATGCGGAACACCCGCACCTGTTCGGCATATTTCAGCTTGGTCTGGAAGCCGACGAGATTGTAGAGCGTGCCCAGGGCATTGTCCTGACGCAGCTGGACCACGGCATAGGGGCGGCGGCCCGTATGCGGGTCGGTCAGCCCCACCGGCTTCATCGGCCCGTAGCGCAGGGTATCAAGGCCGCGCTCGGCCATGACCTCGATCGGCAGGCAGCCCTCGAAATAGGGGGTGTTCTTCTCCCATTCCTTGAACTCGCCCTTCTCCCCGTCCAGCAGCGCCTGGATGAAGGCCTGGTACTGCTCCTTGTCCATGGCGCAGTTGATGTAGTCCTTGCCCGTGCCGCCGGGGCCGACCTTGTCATAGCGCGACTGGAACCAGGCCTTGGACAGGTCGATGCTGTCCAGATGCACGATGGGGGCGATGGCGTCGAAGAAGCTGAGCTGCGCCTCGCCGGTCAGCATCAGCACGGCTTCGGCCAGGGCGGGGGAGGTCAGCGGGCCGGTGGCGATCACGACGCTATCCCAGTCCGCCGGCGGCAGGCCGGCGACCTCGCCCACCTCCACCGTCACCAGCGGATGCGCGCGTAAGGCCTCCGTCACGGCGGCGGAGAAGCCGTCGCGGTCCACGGCCAGGGCCCCGCCCGCCGGCACCTTGTGCCGGTCGCCGGCCGCCAGGATCAGCGAGCCGCAGCGGCGCATCTCCTCATGCAGCAGGCCGACGGCATTGTATTCCGCATCGTCGGAGCGGAAGGAGTTCGAACAGACCAGTTCGGCGAACTTGTCGGTCTGATGGGCCTCGGTACTCCGCACCGGCCGCATCTCATGCAGCACGACGGGGATACCGGATTGGACGATCTGCCAGGCGGCTTCGCTGCCGGCGAGGCCGCCGCCGATGACATGGATGGGGGCTTGCTGGGTCATGGGCAGAGGAGTGGCGCGTCCGCGGGTCCCCGTCAAGGGGCTGGGCTGCTCGCGCAGCTGTGATGGGGCCGCCTCTGGCCCCGGCGCGGCGATGTTCCTAGACTGCACCGCAACTTCGGGGATCGGGGGAGCCGATGGGCTGGATGTTTTGGGGTCTTGGCGCGCTGGCGCTGCTCTATCTGCTGTGGCGTCTGGTCCTGCTGGGACGGATGCCCGGCCTGTGCCGGCGGCACGGCCAGCTGGTCGATTTCGCCACCCTGGTGCCGAGCTGGAAGCCCAACCAGTATCTGCTGGCACCGCCGGGCACCACCACGGCGCAGCCCCAGGCCGAGGCCCCCCGCTACGCGGTGCCACCGGAACGGCTGCGCGATGCGCTGGTCCGCATCATCGAGGCGGAGCCGCGCAGCCGTATCCTGGAGCGCAGCGGCGACGGGTTGCGCTTCACCCTGGTGCAGACCACGGCCTTGATGGCCTATCCCGATTTCGCCGCCGTCGAGGTGCGCCCGGCACCGGGGGGCAGCACGCTGCTGATCTACAGCCGCGCCGTCTTCGGCATCCGCGATTTCGGCGTCAATGGCAAGCGGGTCCAGGGCTGGCTGGGCAAGCTGGCCGACGCGGCGGGCAAGCCGGTCTGAACAGGAACCGGGGTCAAAGATCCGCGGTCTGATACAACCCCGCCTAAAGCTTGCCCGCCTAAAGCTTGACCTTTAGTCGGGGTGGAGGCCGGCGACCGCCGGCCCGCGCCCCCATGTGCGCGTAAGCCAGGCTGCCGGAGGCAGCGCCCGGCGACGGAGGGGACCTGCACTCTCCCTTGATCGGTCACGATCAAGGGAGAGTGGTCTGCCCCTTCTGGCGCCGCCACCAGGGTCGGCGGCGCCAGGACAGTTCCCGCTTGGCCAGATCCAGCTTCTCTTCCAGATAGTCCACGCGGAATTGCAGGCCGGCACTGCGCCGCTGGCTCTCCGCCACGGCCCGCGCATCCTCGATCCGCTGGGTCTGCACCGCGTCCAGTTGCCGGCGCAGATCGTCGATCTGGCTGCGGGCCTCGGACAGCTCGCGGATGGTCCGGGTCAGCACCTCTGCCAGGGCGGCGTCGGGAGAACGGGCGGAACCGGACGCCAGGGCGTCCCGCGGCGGAGCCTGGGCCAGGCGGCCTTCCGTCCGTGGTCCCTCGGACCACGGCCCCTCCGTCCTGCTCTCCGATCCGCGCGGGTTCATCCGGTCCGTGGCCATGCCTGTCTCCCTGGGGTGGAAACAGACAGGTACAGGCCGGTGCCCGGCCGGGCTGCTGCAAAGACGGGGCAGCCCACCCCATGCGGGACAGTGGGCCGCCCCCTTGGGACGGGTTCAGCGGATCGGGGCGTAGCTGCCCTTGCTCCAGCGGTACATGACATAATCCGTGCTGGTGCGGTCGCCCTTGGCATCGAAGCCTAGCGGGCCGATGGCCGTCGGCACCTGGCCCTGGCGCAGGGCCTTGGCCACCTTCAGCCCGTCGCTGCTGCCGGCCTTTTCCGCCGCACCGGCCCAGACCTGGACCGCGGCATAGGCGTAGAGCGTGTAGGCCCCCGGCTCCGGTCCGTTGGCGCGCAGGCTGGCCAGCGCGGCCTGGGCCGCGGGCAGGGTGCGGGCGTCGGCGCTGAAGGTCATGGCCATGCCTTCGCCCTTGTCGCCGGCGATGGACCAGAATTCGCCGCTGGCCAGGGTGTCGCCGGAGACGAACTGCGCCTTCAGCCCCTGGTCCCGGGCCTGACGCACCAGCAATGCCGCTTCCGGGTAATAGCCGCCGTAATAGACGGCCTCGACCTCGGCCGCCTTCAGGGCGGTGACCAGGGCGGTGAAGTCCTTTTCCCCGGCGGTCAGCGTGCCTTCATAGACCGGTGTCAGGTCACGGGCCTTCATGGCGGCCGTGGTGGCGTCGGCCAGGCCCTTGCCGTAGGTGGTCTGGTCGTTGATGACGGCCACGCGCTTGCCCTTGAAGTTGCCGGCCAGCCAGGGACCGGCCACGGCCCCCTGCTGATCGTCGCGGCCGCAGGTGCGGAACACCATCTCCTGTCCGCCCTCGGTCACGTCCGGCGCCGTGGCCGTGGGCGTAATGACGACGATTCCCTCCTCCTCATAGACCTTGGCGGCGGGGATGGTGGTGCCGGACTGCAGATGGCCCACCACCAGCACCACGCCGTCCGTGGCCAGACGGTTGGCGACCGAGACGGCCTGGGTCGGCACGCCGCCATCATCGGCCACCACCAGCACCAGCTTTTCCCCCAGGACGCCGCCCTTGGCGTTGAGGTCGGCCACAGCCTGTTCGGTGCCGCGGCGCAGCTGGTCGCCGACGGCGGCGAACTGGCCGCTCAAGGGCACGGCCAGCCCGATCCTGATCTCGGCCAGGGCCGGCGTGGACAGAAGGGGGAACAACGCCAGGACGGCGGTCAGGATACGCATGGGCGGGACGACTCCGGGTCGTTCAGTGGATCGGTAGGATACAAGGAGTGACGGGGGATGCGGGCCGGCTCGGCCCCCCTCCGGGAGCATGACAGGCCGGAACGACTGCGGGGGAGAACGCCGGCCGTGGTGACCCGACCGCCCGCATGCCGGGACGGGGCGGGCCGGCGGACCCGCCCGCATCCCTGACCGGCTGGCCTACTGGCCGGCAAGCTGGGTATAGCTGCCCTTGGACCAGCGGTAGACCACATAGTCCGTGACCTTGCGGTCGCCCTTCTCGTCAAAGGACAGGTCGCCGATCACGGTCTTGTAGCTGCCATCGCGCATGGCCTTGGCCACCTTGGCGGTATCGGTGCTCTTGGCCTTGGCCGCGGCCTGGGCCCAGGCCTGGACCGCGGCATAGGTGTAGAGGGTATAGGCTTCCGGCTCGAATCCCTGGCCGCGGAAGCGCTTGACCACGTCCGCCGCCTCCGGCCGGGTGCGGCTTTCGGCGCCGAAGGTCACCAGCGCGCCTTCGGCCGTGTCCTTGGCGATGTTCCAGTATTCGCTGTCCACCACGCCGTCGCCGGACATGAACTGCACGGTCAGGCCGCCATCGGCGATCTGCCGGGTCAGCAGCCCGGCCTCGGTGTAGAGGCCGCCGAAATAGACGACCTGGATTCCGGCATTCTTCATCTTGGTGACCAGGGCCGCCATGTCGCGGTCGCCCACGGTGACGGCGTCATACATGGCCTCCTTGACCCCGGCCTTGTTCAGGGCAGCCTTGGTGGCATCGGCCAGGCCTTTGCCATAGGTGGTCTGGTCATGGATGATGGCGATGCGGTCGGCCTTGTGGTTCTTCACGATCCAGGCCGCGGCCACGTCGCCCTGCTGGTCGTCGCGGCCGCAGGTGCGGAACACGGTGTCGAAGCCCTGTTCGGTCAGCTGCGGGTTGGTGGAGGCCGGGCTGATCTGCAGGATGCCCTCGTCGGCATAGACCTTCGAGGCCGGAATGGAGACGGCCGAATTGAAATGGCCGAACACGGCCACGGCCCCCTCGGTCGCCAGCTTGTTGGCGACGGCCACGCCCTGGCTGGGGTTGGAGGCATCGTCCACATTGATCAGCCGCAGCGTCTCGCCCAGCAGACCGCCCTTGGCGTTGATGTCGGCCACGGCCATTTCGGCTCCGCGCCGCATCTGCTCACCGAAGGAGGCGCTGGACCCGGTGATGGGGCCGGCCATGCCGACCACCGTCTCTGCCAGGGCCGGGCCGGCGGCCAGCGCGGGAAGCAGCAGGCTGGCCGCTGTCAGGGCGGTGAAAAGAGGCTTCTTGAAGCTCATTGTCGTGCGCACTCCCTGTTCGCTTGTTGCGCGTTGGAGCGGAGGCTAACACGGGAGCGGGAGGGGTAAAACAACCCTGATGTTGCCGGCCGGCAGGGGCTCGGGCGGCTTCCTTGCGCGGCGGGGCGGCCTTGCGCCATTCTGTTGCCGGGGCAGACGAATGTGTGGCTATGCCCGCTCCAGCGTGCGCCAGAGGCTGAGGCCGGTGAACCAGAGGGAGGCCAGCCCCCAGGGCAGCAGGGCCCAGAGCGGGCGCGCCGGCAGGGCCACCACCAGGGCCAGCGTCGCCAGCAGCCAGAGCACGGCCATCAGCACCGTGACCCGGCGCAGACGCTCCACGCGGAACGGGTGCAGGAACTTGGCCGGGGCGAAGGTCAGCAGCCCCAGGGCCAGCACCAGGCCGGCATTGAGCCAGGGGCCGGTGTCCAGGATGACCACATAGAGCACCACCACGTTCCAGATGCCGGGAAAGCCGACGAAATGATTGTCGGCGCTCTTCATGTCCAGCTTGGCGAACAGGTGCAGCGAGGTCAGCAGGATGAAGGCGCAGCCCGGCAGCAGCAGCGGCGCCGGCAATAAGGCGAACTTCCAGAGGAATACAACGGGGACAAAGACATAGGTGAGGTAGTCGACAATCAGGTCAAGCGCCGCGCCATCGAACAGCGGCACCCGGTCCCGCACCCGCATCCGGCGGGCCAGGGGGCCGTCGATGCCGTCCACCAGCAGGGCCAGGCCGAGCCAGAGCAGGCAGGCGCGGGCATCACCGGCCAGGACCGCCAGCAGCGCCAGGAAGGCCCAGACGGCGCCGCTGGCCGTCAGCAGATGCACAGCCCAGGCGGACCAGGGGAAGCGGGCGCCAGTCACGCCCGCTGCTTCCGCTTGGCCGGCCTGACCGCCTCCAGATAGGGGCGCAGATAGGTGCCGGTGTGGCTGCGCGGGTTGGCGGCCACATCCTCCGGCGTGCCGGCGGCCACCACCTCACCACCGCCGGAGCCGCCTTCCGGCCCCATGTCGATCAGCCAGTCGGCGGTCTTGATGACCTCCAGATTATGCTCGATCACCAGCACGGTGTTGCCCTGCTCCACCAGCGCATGCAGCACCTCCAGCAGCTTGCGCACATCCTCGAAATGCAGGCCGGTGGTGGGCTCGTCCAGGATATAGATGGTGCGGCCGGTGGACCGGCGGGCCAGTTCCTTGGCCAGCTTGACGCGCTGCGCCTCGCCGCCGGACAGGGTGGTGGCGGGCTGCCCGATCTTGATGTAGCCCAGCCCGACGCGGGTCAGCGTGTCCAGCTTGTCGCGGATGGAGGGCACGGCGCGGAAGAAGTCGGCCCCTTCCTCCACCGTCATATCAAGAACGTCGGCGATGCTTTTGTTCTTATACAGAATTTCCAGCGTTTCACGGTTGTAGCGCTTGCCGTGGCAGACGTCGCAGGTGACATAGACGTCGGGCAGGAAATGCATCTCGATCTTGATGACGCCGTCGCCCTGGCAGGCCTCGCAGCGGCCGCCCTTGACATTGAAGCTGAAGCGGCCGGGGCCGTAACCGCGGGCCTTGGCTTCGGGCAGTCCGGCGAACCAGTCGCGGATCGGGGTGAAGCAACCGGTGTAAGTCGCTGGATTGGAACGCGGAGTCCGGCCGATGGGCGATTGGTCGATGTCGATGACCTTGTCGAGATTCTCCAGACCGTGCAGCGTGTCGAAGGCGGCCGGATGCTCCCGCGCGCCCATCAGCCGCTTGGCCAAAGCCTTGTACAGGGTCTCGATCACCAGGGTCGACTTGCCGCCGCCGGACACGCCGGTGACGCAGGCGAAGGTGCCCAGGGGGATCTTCACCGACACATCGCGCAGATTGTTGCCGCGGCAGCCGCCGATCTCCAGGAACTGGCCGGGATGGCCGGGCCGGCGCAGGGCCGGCACCTCGATGCGCCTGCGCCCCGACAGATAGGCGGCGGTGATGCTGTCGGGATTGTCCATGACCTCGGCCGGGGTGCCGGCGGCGACCACGGTGCCGCCATGCACGCCGGCGCCCGGCCCCATATCCACGAGATAATCGGCCGTGCGGATGGCGTCCTCGTCATGCTCGACCACGACCACGGTGTTGCCCAGGTCGCGCAGCCGCTTCAGTGTCGCCAGCAGCCGGTCATTGTCGCGCTGGTGCAGGCCGATGGAGGGTTCGTCCAGCACATAGAGCACGCCGGTCAGGCCGGAGCCGATCTGCGAGGCCAGACGGATGCGCTGGCTCTCGCCGCCCGACAGGGTGCCGGAGGCGCGGTCCAGCGCCAGATACTCCAGGCCGACATTGTTAAGGAAACCAAGGCGTTCGTTGATTTCCTTGAGAATCCGCACGGCGATGTCGCGCTGCTTCTGCGTCAGGTGCGCGTCCAGCTCGGCGAACCAGCTGCCGGCCTCGCGGATGGACAGGCGGCTGACCTCGGCGATGGTGCGGCCGCGGATCTTCACCGCCAGCGCTTCCGGCTTCAGGCGGGCGCCGCCACAGGCCTCGCAGGGCATGGAGGACTGGTATTTGCCCAGCTCCTCCTTGATCCAGGCGCTTTCCGTCTCCTTCCAGCGCCGTTCCAGATTGCGCACCACGCCCTCGAAGGGCTTGTTGGTCTCATAGCTGCGCAGCCCGTCATCATAGGTCATGGTGATGGGCTTGCCGCCGGAGCCGAACAGGATGGTGTCCCGCACCGGCTGCGGCAGGTCCTTCCACGGCCTGTCCATGCCGGCCTTGAAGTGGCGGCAGATGCTTTCCAGCGTCTGGCCGTAATACTGGCTGGTGCTGTTGGCCCAGGGGGCGATGGCGCCGTCACGCAGGCTGAGGCGTTCGTCCGGCACCACCAGCTCGGGATCGAAATAGAGCTTATCCCCCAGCCCGTCGCAGGCCGGGCAGGCGCCGTAGGGATTGTTGAAGGAGAACAGCCGCGGCTCGATCTCCTCGATGGTGAAGCCGCTCTCCGGGCAGGCGAACTTGGCCGAGAAGGTGGTGCGCTCGCCGCTGCCGGCCTCCTCGGCGAACAGCAGCCCGTCCGACAGCTCCAGCGCCGTCTCGATGCTGTCGGCCAGGCGCCCGGCCAGATCGGCGTGGACCACGACGCGGTCCACCACCACCTCGATATCGTGTTTCAGCTTCTTGTCGAGGGCTGGCACCTCCTCGATCTCCAGCATCTCGCCATCGACCTTGACGCGCTGGAAGCCGCGCTTGCGCAGTTCCGCCAGCTCCTTCTTGAACTCGCCCTTCTTGCCACGGGCGATGGGGGCCAGCAGGTAGAGGCGGGTCCCCTCCGGCCGGGCCAGGATGCGGTCGACCATCTGGCTGACCGTCTGGCTTTCGATCGGCAGGCCGGTGACCGGCGAATAGGGGATGCCGATGCGGGCATAGAGCAGCCGCATATAGTCGTAGATCTCCGTCACCGTGCCGACGGTGGAGCGGGGATTGCGGCTGGTGGTCTTCTGCTCGATGGAGATGGCGGGGGACAGGCCGTCGATGCTGTCCACATCCGGCTTCTGCATCAGCTCCAGGAACTGGCGGGCGTAGGCCGACAGGCTTTCCACATAGCGGCGCTGCCCCTCGGCATAGATGGTGTCGAAGGCCAGCGAGGACTTGCCCGAACCGGACAGGCCGGTGATGACCACCAGACTGTCGCGCGGCAGGTCCACATCGACATTCTTCAGGTTGTGCGCGCGGGCGCCGCGGACGCTGATCTGCTTGTTCATGCTGTGTTCTGTATCGCAAGTCCTGGCGCGGGGGAAGCAGCCATTTGAGGGCGACAGGCTTGCGAATATGGCGCGAAAGGCGCTGCGGTCAAAGCCGGCGTGCCATTCGCGTGCGGCATGGACAGCCGCGCCGCCGCCCGGCGCCCGGGCGGCGGTGGGTGGTCGCGGTGATCAGGCGCCGAAGGTGAAGCTGTTGGGGGGCGCCCCCGTCAGGGCCAGGATCATTCCCAGCAGCTCGCGGCTGATGCCGAGGGGCAGATTGTCGGCGGCGACATGGAAGCTGTAGGCCCGACCGTCGCTGAACAGGAAATTGTCCAGGTTGCTGACCCCCAGTTCGGCCATGCGGCCCCGCGCCTGGATCTCATTGAGGCTGCTGTTGTAGAGCAGGTCCTGACGGAAGAAGACGAAGCGGGACTGGTTCTCCGGCACGCTTTGCACCAGGGCGATGATCTCCAGCCAGCGATAGATCTCCTCGCCGGCATTTTGGGGCGTGATGACCAGGGCCGGGATGTCCTTGACCGTCACCGTGACCGGACCGGGGCCGGACTCCTGCTGCGCCACCACCCAGGGGCGGAACGTGTTGGCCGTGGGGCGCAGGGTGAACATGTCCACGAAATAGTCGGGACTCTGCTCGTCGATGATGGGCAGATTGGTCCGCTCCAGCCAGTAGAGGCGGCAGTCCTTGATCTTCGTAACCTGGATCTGCACGGGAAAGGTATGGCCAAAGGCGTAGCTGGGCGGTGTGGGGCTGCCGCCAGGAATGGGCTGGCCGCCGACCGTGAACATGCCGGGCAGGATGAAATCACCGACCTTGACACTCTGGACTGCCATGTCGTTCTCCCTTCGCGCGATCTGAGAGGCATCATTTTCCCTCCTAAGACGCGGGAGAACGCCGGCTGTGACGTGGTGGCTGCGCGGTCAGGCCGTTCCGGGCAGGGGATGGCTCTATCGGAGCGCTTGCATTGTTCCTAAAATGTTCTATATATCGGTCAGATCGACTCGACCGACCGTCAGAACGGATTTGTTCGCTTTAAATTCCTTCAACGTTCCTGCTGCTGTTCACTTGGCGGAACCGGTCGAGAACGTTAGGCTGGCGCCGCAGCGGTCCGCTGGCCGGACCGGTTGTGCGCCGGACGGGGCGGGCAGCAACGCTGGACGGCCGGACCTGCACCGGATTGGGCACCGGACTTTTGGCGAAAGAATTCCGAACCGAGCGAAAGAGCGAAGCATGGCTGGCAGCGTCAACAAGGTCATCCTCATCGGCAATCTGGGCAAGGACCCGGAGGTCCGGTCCCTGCAGAACGGTGGCAAGGTCTGCACCCTGCGCATCGCCACCTCGGAGAACTGGAAGGACCGCAACACCGGGGAGCGCCAGGAGCGCACCCAGTGGCACAGCGTGGTCATCTTCAACGAGAATCTGGTGGGCGTGGCCGAGCGCTTCCTGAAGAAGGGCAGCAAGGTCTATATCGAGGGCCAGCTGGAAACCCGCAAATGGACAGACCAGCAGGGTCAGGAGCGCTATACGACCGAGGTCGTGCTGCGCCAGTACCGCGGCGAGCTGACGCTGCTGGACGGGCGTGAGGGCGGTGCCGGCGGTGGCTACGATGATCGCGGTGGCGATTACGGCGGGGGCAGCGGCGGCGGCTATGGCGGCGGCGGCTATAGCGGTGGCGGTTACGAGGACCGCTCCGCCGCCCGTGGCGGTCCGCAGCGCGGCGGGGCCGGCGGGGGTGCCGGTGGTGGCGCCGGTCGCCCGGCGCCTGCGGCGGATCTGGATGACGAAATCCCGTTCTGAGATCGGCCCTGCAGGGGCCGGCTCGTCAACGGCACGCCCCGGCCTGCGCCGGGGCGTATCGCTGTTCGGGTCTTTTTTCCTGTCTTCGGAACAGCCGGATGGTCTGGCGACGGTCCGTCCGTTGCCACCGGCACAGTCTGTTCCTATCCGCGGCCGGGCTGGTCCGGATAGGTGGGCTGCTGCCGTTCCGGCCCGGTGTCGGGGGGCAACTCGCCGGGGTTGGACGGTGGCGGGACCGGCTGTTCGGCCGGTGGCGGGATTTCGGTATTGCCGGGGGACGGCATGCCCGGCGGTGTCGGTGCGATGCCCATGCGACAGCCTCCTTCAGCGTCATGGTCCTTTACGTCCCTGAGCAACCCTGCCGCCTCTGCAAAGGTTCCGGTGTCCGCCGTCACTGCGCCGGCGCAGCCGATGCTTTCAACTCGCCGGTCCTTCGGGCTGGTGCCCCGATCCTCTCCCCTCTGTCCGGCTATCTCCCATGACCTCCCTGGACCTTACCGTCGAGCCCTTCGCCCCGCGGCTGCGCCGGCACCTGCGCGAGCTGGTGCGGCTGGCCCTGCCGGTCATGGTGGCGCGCGCCGGGCAGATGACCATGGTCACCGCCGACACCATCGTTGTCGGCCGCTACGGGGCCGAGGATCTGGCGCATCTGGGCCTGGCCGGTGCCATCCAGGGCACGCTGCTGGCCATCATGGCCGGGCTGCTGCTGGGCACGGTGGTCAAGACGGCCCAGGCCATGGGGGCGGGGCAGGCGCAGGAAGCGGGCGCCGTCTGGCGCCGCTCCATTCCCTATGCCCTGCTGATCGGGCTGCTGGCCGGGCTGTTCTGCCTGGCGGGGGAGCCGTTCTTCCGCCTGACCGGCCAGTCCGAGCCATTGGCCGTGGGCGGTGGCCGGGTCATGACCATCTATGGATTCGGCATGGCCGGAGCGGCCCTGCTGTTCACCTCCACCTTCTTCCTGGAGGGCATCAAGCGTCCCCTGCCGGGCATGGTGGCCATCCTGCTGGCCAATCTGGCCAATCTGGGCCTGAACTGGGGGCTGGTGTTCGGCCGCTTCGGCCTGCCCGAACTGGGGGCGGAGGGATCGGCCCTGGCCACGACGCTGGTGCGCTGGGCCATGGCGCTGGGGCTGATGGCCTATGTCTGGCGCCTGCGCGACCATGAGCGCTTCGGCATCCGCCGTCCGGCCGGGGGCTGGGCGGCGGGGGGCGAACAGCGGCGGCTGGGGTATGCCGCCGGCCTCAGCAGCGGGCTGGAGGCGTCCGCCTTCTCGGCCCTGGCGCTGTTCGCCGGCTGGCTGGGGGCACTGGGCGTGGGCGCCTTCACCGTCGGGCTGAACCTCATCGCCCTGCCGTTCATGGCGGCGCTGGGGCTGGCCTCGGCCACGGCGGTGCGGGTGGGTACGGCCCATGGCGCCGGCAACCGGGCCGACACGGTGCTGGCCGGCTGGAGCGGGCTGGGCCTGACCAGCCTGCTGCTGAGCGGCGTGGCGCTGCTGTTCTGGTTTCTGCCGGACGGAATCGCCCGCCTGTTCGCCAGCGACCCGGCGCTGGTGGCGGTGGCGGTCCCGGTGGTGGCCTTCAGCGCCCTGATCCTGGTGGCCGATGGCGGGCAGGTGGTGATGGCCCAGGCCCTGCGCGGCCGCAACGACGCCTGGATGCCGACGGCCCTGCATTTCATCAGCTATTACGCCATCATGATGCCGCTGGGCTGGGTCCTGGCCTTTCCGCTGCAACGCGGGGTGATGGGCCTGTTCGAGGGCATCTTCATTGCCAGCATCGTCTCCGTTTCCATCCTGTCCGTCCGCTTCTGGTGGCTGTCGCGCGGCGAGGCGGGACGGTGACGGCCGGGCCGGTTTCCCGACAGGCGACGGCCCGTTTCATTGTTCGCCCCGGTGATTGATGTTACAAGGGCGCGACCGTTTTCCGCCGCCGGCGGGGCTCCGTTCCCGGCCGGCCTGGCACCCCCTCAGGCAATGAGTACGTCTCGGTGACTCCTTCGACTCCGCTTCCGTCCGACATCTCGCCGATCACCATCGAAGAGGAGATGCGGCGCTCCTATCTCGATTACGCCATGAGCGTGATCGTCAGCCGGGCCCTGCCGGACGTGCGCGACGGTCTGAAACCGGTGCATCGCCGCATCCTCTACGCCATGAAGGATGGCGGCTACGACAGCACCAAGCCTTATAAGAAGTCGGCGCGCATCGTCGGCGACGTCATGGGTAAGTACCATCCCCATGGCGACAGCGCGATCTACGACGCCATGGTGCGCATGGCGCAGGATTTCTCCATGCGCCTGCCCCTGGTGGACGGCCAGGGCAATTACGGCTCCATGGACGGCGACCCTGCGGCGGCCATGCGCTATACCGAGGCGCGGCTGGCCAAGGCGGCCGAGTTCCTGCTGGACGACATCGACAAGGACACGGTCGATTTCCAGCCGACCTACGACGAATCGTCGGAAGAGCCGACGGTCCTGCCGGCCAAGTTCCCCAATCTGCTGGTCAATGGCGCCGGCGGCATCGCCGTCGGCATGGCCACCAACATCCCGACCCATAATCTGGGCGAGGTGATCGACGCCTGCTGCGCCTACATCGCCAATCCGGACATCACGGTCGAGGAACTGATCGATATCATCCCCGGCCCGGATTTCCCGACCGGCGGCCTGATTCTCGGCAAGTCCGGCATCCGCTCGGCCTTCATGACCGGCCGCGGCAGCATCATCATGCGGGCCAAGACCGACGTCGAGGAGATCCGCAAGGACCGCTGGGCCATCGTCGTCACCGAGATCCCGTACCAGGTCAACAAGGCCAAGCTGCAGGAGCGCATCGCCGAGGTCGTGCATGAGAAGCTGGTGGAAGGCATCAGCGATGTGCGCGACGAATCCGACCGCGATGGCGTGCGCGTGGTCATCGAGCTGAAGCGCGATGCCGTGGCCGATGTGGTGCTGAACCAGTTGTTCCGCCACACCCCGCTGCAGACCAGCTTCGGCGTCAATATGCTGGCGCTGAACGGCGGCCGGCCGGAGCTGATGGACCTGCGGGCCATCATCAGCGCCTTCGTCCGCTTCCGCGAGCAGGTCATCACCCGCCGCACCGAGTTCGAGCTGGGCAAGGCCCGCGAGCGTGCCCACACCCTGGTGGGTCTGGCCGTGGCCGTGGCCAACCTGGACGAGATGATCGCCCTGATCCGCAACGCGCCCGACCCGGCGGTGGCGCGCGAGCGCATGATGGAGCGCGACTGGCCGGCCGCCGACGTGGCGCCGCTGATCGCCCTGATCGACGAGCCGGGCCGCGGCCTGTCGGCGGAGAACACCTACCGCCTGTCGGAGGCCCAGGCCCGCGCCATCCTGGAACTGCGCCTGCACCGCCTGACCGGGCTGGAGCGCGACAAGATCGGCGAAGAGCTGAACAGCGTCGTCAGCCAGATCCGTCATTTCCTGGCCATCCTGTCCGACCGCGCCCTGCTGCTGGACATCCTGCGCAACGAGCTGGTCGAGATGAAGGAGCGCTTCGGCACGCCGCGGCGCACGACCATCGAGGAGCTGGAATTCGAGTCCGACATCGAGGACCTGATCCAGCGCGAGGACATGGTGGTCATCACCACCCAGGGCGGCTACATCAAGCGCGTGCCGGTGGCGCAGTACCGGGCCCAGGCCCGCGGCGGCAAGGGACGCAGCGGCATGTCGCTGAAGGCCGAGGACCAGGTCAGCGACCTGTTCGTGGCCAATACCCACACGCCGGTCCTGTTCTTCACCAGCCGCGGCATCGTCTACAAGCTGAAGGTCTGGCGCCTGCCGTTGGGCACGCCGCAGACCCGCGGCAAGGCGCTGGTCAATCTGCTGCCGCTGGAGGAGGGGGAGACCATCTCCACGGTCATGCCCATGCCCGAGGACGAATCGACCTGGGGCGACCTGCATGTGATGTTCGCCACCAGCCGCGGCAATATCCGCCGCAACCGCCTGTCCGACTTCCAGAACATCCGGGCCAACGGCCTGATCGCCATGAAGCTGGAGGAAGAAGGCGAGACGCTGATCGCCGTGCGCACCTGCTCCGAGCAGGATGACGTGCTGCTGGCCACGCATCTGGGCCGCTGCATCCGCTTCGCCGTGGAGGAGGTGCGCGTGTTCAGCGGCCGCACTTCCACCGGCGTGCGCGGCATCAAGCTGGTGGAGGAGGGCGACGCCGTCATCGGCATGTCGATCCTGCACCACACCGACTATACGGTGGAGCAGCGCGCCGCCTACCTGAAGCAGGCGCGCGAACTGCGCCGGGCCCTGGGTGAGGCGGTGGACACCGACGAGCAGCCCGATGTCGAGGCCGAGCCGGTGGAAACCAGTCTGGTGCTGCCGCCGGAGCAGTTCACCGAGATGCAGGCGCGGGAGGAAATGATCCTGACCGTGTCCGAGCAGGGTTTCGGCAAGCGTACCTCGTCCTACGAGTACCGGGTGACCGGCCGCGGCGGCCAGGGCTTCTGGAACATGGACATGTCGAAGCGGAACAAGGCCATCGCCGCCGTCTTCCCCATCGCCGAGTCCGACCATCTGATGATGGTCAGCGACGGTGGACAAGTCATCCGCATGCCGGTACACGACATCCGCCTGACGGCCAGGAAAAGCCTGGGTGTGACGTTGTTCCGCATGGCGGACGGCGAGCGGGTGGTGTCCGTTGCGCGCCTTGCCGATGACGGCAACGGTGAAAACGGCACCGGCGAAAACGGTGCCGCGGAGAACGGTGCCGACAACAAGGAAGACGGAACGGCCTCGGACGAGACCTGAGGCCGGGTCCCGCACTGGGAAAGGGAATGTGGTATGGGTGCGCCTCGGCGGGTTGGTGTCTATCCCGGGACCTTCGATCCCATCACCAACGGCCATTTCGACATCATCCAGCGGGCCGCACGGCTGGTCGACCACCTCATCATCGGTGTCGCCCGCAATGATGGCAAAGGACCCCTTTTCACCACGGCGGAGCGGGTCGAGCTGGTGGCCGGAGAGCTGGCGGCCCTGACCAAGCAGGGTATCAGCGTCGAGGTGCGCCCTTTCGACAATCTGCTGATGAAATTCGCCGAGGAATGCGGGGCCCAGGTCATCGTCCGGGGCCTGCGCGCCGTGTCGGATTTCGAGTACGAGTTCCAGATGGCGGGCATGAACGCCCGCCTGAACCCGCAGATCGACACCATCTTCCTGATGGCGTCCGACCGTCACCAGTTCATCTCCTCGCGCTTCGTCAAGGAGATCGGCCGTCTGGGCGGGGACATCAGCCAGTTCGTCAGCCGCCGCGTCGCCGGCGAACTGGCGACGCGCTTCGCCGCCGCATAGGCCGCCCGACGCCGATGCAGGCCGGGGGCGCACATCCGCGTTGACCTTGGCGCCGCACCTCCCTATGGTGCGCGCCACCCCGGCGCGGCAGCGCCTGTGATCCCGTAGCTCAGTCGGTAGAGCACGTGACTTTTAATCATGGGGCCGTGGGTTCGAATCCCACCGGGATCACCAAATTTCTCAAGGGGTTAGCAAACATCTGGCGACAGCCGCGCACCCGCGGGGTAACATCCGGGGTAACAGGATGCATGCCAAATATGCATGAGGCCGGTGGTGTGTTTGCTCCTGGGACACAGGCCGTGTGTTGGCGCCCATGTTGTTGCTTTTCTTGCGTCGGCGCCTCGGCCAAGATGCGGCGGCAGCCGGCGCGGCCGGACCAGGCGGGATAAGGCAGCATGGATTTCCACGGATTCGTCAGCGGTGCCGTCGATGTCATCGGCGCCATGAGCGACCGGGCCGCCGCCATGGACGGACGGGCGGCCTTCGTGCTGGGCATGCTGACCTGGTTCGGTGTCGAGCAGGCCGTGCGCAAATTGGCCGGTCTGCTGCGCTGGGCGATTCTGGTGACCGCCATTGGTGCCGGCGGGGTCGCCGTCGTCGCCATGGTCGCTGCCGCGGTCGGCGGGGGGCATGAACCCTCTATCATGGCGGAGCCGGGCCGCTGACACGGCCATGGGCACCGCAGCCCGTCCAAGCCGGGTGCGGGCAGACAGCCGAAGACAGCCGAAGACAGGGGAGAGACAGGCCGGCTTCGTTCGCACCGCCGCCTATGGACCCGACACCTATGGAAGAGCCTAGCCAAAGGGTTAGATCACCCATTGGATAAATGAACCTGTGGTTGACCGTACTATTGTGCGGGAAACCGTGGGGGCCTTGCGATGGCGCACCTTTCCGATCTCCCGATTCGTATCCGCATCTTTCTGGCTTTCGGCCTGGTCATGCTGGTGACCCTGGGGCTGGGGGCGTTCGCGCTGTGGCAACTGCGTACCATCAACGATGCCGCCGACAGGGTCGTGCTGCGGAGTCTGCCCTCGGTCATCACCAGCAATCTGATGCTGGAGGATGTGCTGGATTTCCGCCGGAATCAGGCGGCGACGCTGCTGGCCACCGATCCGGCGACCAGAGCGGAACGCCATGCCGCCATGGCGGCGCTGGTGCCCCATATCGCCGAGCAGCGCCGCGCCTACGAGGCGCTGATCACCACGGAACGGCCCCTGATCGAGCAGTTCGACCAGGCCTGGGCTCAGGTTCTGGCCACGGCGACGGTGATCGACGACCGGCTGGGCGCCGGCGATCAGGCGGGCGCCATGGCCCTTTACAACGGTGCCAGCCGCAGTGCCACCGACGCCGCTGTGGGCGCACTGAAGCAGGTGGTCCATGCCAGTGACGAAAGCGGGCAGGCGGCCGGTGTGGTCATCGAGGAGACGACCCACCATGCGCGCATCGGCACGCTACTGGCGCTGGTGATTGCCGCGGGCCTGTCGATCGGAGCTGGCGCCATCCTGGTCATCACCATCGCCGTGCCGACCCGGCACCTGACCGAGATCATGCGGCGCCTGTCGCGTCGGGAACTGACGACCGTGGTCGAGGGGACGGCGCGCCGCGACGAGATCGGTGCCATGGCACGCGCCGTCGAGCAGTTCAAACTCGGTTTGATCGAGGTCGAGCGCTTGAGCGCCATCCAGGCGGCAGCGGAACAGGCCAAGGCCGAACGGGCCGCGCGGATCGACCAGCTGATCGCGGTCTTCGACGGGGCGGTGAGCGGAACCCTGCACAGTTTCGCCAATGCCGCGGCAGAGCTGGATGCCACGGCCCGGAGCCTGAGCGCCATTGCCGAGGAAACCAGCCGTCAGGCCACCGCGGCGTCCGGCGCGGCCGAACAGACCACGGCCAATGTGCAGACCATTGCCGGCGCCACCGAAGAACTGGCCGTCAGCGTCGGCGAAATCAGCCGCGAGGTTGCCCGTGCCAAGGATACGGCTCGGCGCGCCTCCGACAATGGGCGCCAGACCAACATCATCGTGGGAGGGCTGACCGAAGCCGTGGGCCGCATCGGCGAGATCATGGATCTGATCCAGGCCATCGCCAGCCAGACCAATCTGCTGGCCCTGAACGCCACCATCGAGGCGGCGCGGGCGGGCGAGGCCGGAAAGGGGTTCGCCGTTGTGGCCTCGGAGGTCAAGACATTGGCCACGCAGACGGCCAGGGCCACGGACGAGATCGGCACCCATGTGGCCACGGTGCAGAAGGTCTCGGCCGACACATCCGAGTCCATCGGCATCGTCATCGGCACCATTGCCGAGGTCGACCAGATCTCCGCCAGTATCGCTGCCTCCATCGAGCAGCAGGGCGCAGCGACCGGCGAGATCAGCCGCAACATCGCCCAGGTGGCCACGGGCATCGGGGAAATGTCGGGCAATGTGGACCAGGTGAAGGACGCCACGGCCCACGCCGGTGTCGCTGCCGGGCAGGTGCTGTCGGCCGCCAATGAACTGTCTCAGCAGTCCGAAGTTTTAAAACGTGATGTCGAGCGTTTCTTGCTTGCCATCCGTGCCGCCTGACGGCGGCAAACGGTCTGCCCGGCGTGACGGGGCTGACCTTACGGATAGTCCAGCGCGGGGCACGGACTGGCGCCCCCGCGCTCCATATTGTCCTGTTAACAAAAAATCAATTTCAGGATCAATAGTTTGGAGGGGGATTCCGTTTGGATGACTTCATGGCGTCCGTCTCTGCCGCCCTCTTGTCTTCTCCTCTCCGGGACACTTAACCCTTTTGCGTAGTTCAAGGGGCTATACCCCAAATTATAGACTGCCGGCAGGTATTCAGGGGCGGTGGACATGACGAATAGACGAAGCCAGGCGCCAGCGCGGGAGGAGGCACAGCCCGGCGGCCTTCTCACCGGGTTCCGGCAGACCCATGTCTATAACCAGGCCTCGCCGGAAGAGCAGATCCAGTTGGAATCCTTCCTGCGCGACCTGAACAACGTGTCGCTGGATATCCGGTTGAAGTTGCTTGGCCACTGACGGGCCTGCTGGCCGCACGTGTCGGGGTGGGCATCGCCCGGCAGGGTAAAGCCGGGCGATGCGGATGGCCGGTAATGCCGATACAGTGGCCGATACAGTGAAGACCGGGCTGGTTCGATACGGAGTCAGGTTGTCTGGGGTGCTTCCAATTGCATTGTGCGCGCTGCTGACCCGCTGAAGCATCGGTAAGGGCTAGAACCAGGCGAACCGGAACTGTTGTGCGGTGTCAGCGAATGCGCGTTTTTTACGCATCCTTAAAAACACGGGTAAGACAGATATGGTTTAACTCGTGATCGCTGGTTTTCGCGGCCGGATACTGCGTAAGCGTAGAGCGGACAGTGTTTGGCAGGCCTAAGCCATTGGTGGTAGGTATGGAGAAATGACCGGGCACAGGCGGCCGCAGGGGCCGGTGAGCCGTCCGGTGATGCGATGGGGTTCCAGTCCGTGCACGAAATGGGTAAGACCAGCGGCCTCACTGAAGCCGATTACAGCAGGATCTACGACAAGATCGCCCTGTCGCCCGAAGGCTTGGCGTTCCTGCGGGAGCATGCCCGGCGCGCGGCCCAGGTCGGACAGTCGCAGATGCGGACCATCACCGCGGATCTGCGCAAGCTGCTGCGTCAGCACACCGAAACGATCCAGGCCGCCGGCCGGGTCGAAGCCCTGCGCCGTGAACTGCTGGAAATGGCAGCCTCCATCGAGCAGGCCCGGCGCGAGATCGCGGCGCTTCAGCCCAAGGAAGCCGGATCGAACCGTCTGCTGATCGCTTCCAGCGAATTGGACGCCATTGTCAGCACCACCGAGCGGGCCTCCTTCGATATCCTCCAGGCCGCGGAAAGACTGTTGGACGTGGCCGGGAAGCTGCGGCGCCAGGGGGCGGATGCCACGCTCTGCGATGTCATCGACAATGAGGTCACCAACATCTTCACCGCCTGTTCCTTCCAGGATCTGACGGGACAGCGCACCAGCAAGGTCATCAATGCCCTGCGCTATGTGGAGCAGCGGGTCAATGCCATGCTGACCATCTGGAGCATGGAGGGCGTGCGGGCGGCCGACGATGGGGAGGAGGCCGACCAGCGGCCCGATGCCCATCTGCTGAGCGGGCCGCGCAATGACGGCGTGAACCAGGATGATGTCGACGCGCTGCTGTCGGGCACGGCCCCGGCCCGCGCCGAGGCGGAGATACCGGTGCAGGAGACGGCGCAACAACCGCGCACCCCGCTGGACCAGTCCGCCATCGACAACCTGTTCGACTGACAGTCACGGAGACCATGATGGACTACGCGGTCCAGTCCACCGATCAGGGGCTCAACATATCCCTGACCGGACGCATGACCCTGATCGATCACGACAAGTTCCGGGCGGTGGTGGACAGTATCGAGCGGCTGAATGGCGGCATCTGCATCTTCGACCTGCGCGGGCTGGAGTTCATCGACAGTTCCGGACTGGGCATGTTCCTGATCGCCCGCGATGTGGCCCAGCCCAAAGGCGTCGATATCCAGTTGCTTGGTGCCCAGGACGCCGTTCGCCGCATTCTGCAGATCGCCAAGTTCCACACCCTGTTCAAGATCGCCCCCTGACCATCGTGCCGGCCCCAGGTGACAACAGGCCCCGGATCGGGGCGCCAGATCTCGACCCTGCCGTGGTGCGGACCTTGGCTGACCGGCTGGGCTGCGCGATCGGTAGTGACGAGGGGGCTGCGATCGTCCTGCTGCATCCGGCTTCGGATACGGGGGTCAGCCGCGCCGTCGCCGCCGGAGCGCGGCTGCTGATGGATGTGCCGGTCCTGGAGGAGGTGCAGGCGCTGCTCGGCGGTGCGGAGCCGGAGCCGGGGAGCCTGCGCCTGTCGCTGGCCAGCGGATCGGCCTTTCGCATCAACGTGGCCATGTCGCTCTGTTCCGGCCTGGTGGAGCGTGGCTGGCTGCACCCCGGCCGTCAGGTCGATGTGGAACTCTGCCTGCATGAGGCCGTGGTCAATGCCGTCACCCATGGCAATCTGGAGCTGCAACGCTGCGCCGATGGTGACAGCGGCTTCGCCGACCGGCTGGACTCCGTCTATTACCAGTTGACCCTGATGCCCTTCGCGGCGCGCCGCGTCGTCATCGATGTCGGGCGGCGGGCGGATGGCGGCCTGACCATCGACATCCAGGACCAGGGCAAAGGCTTCGATCCAACCGCACCGACCGGCGGCACCACCTATTCCGGCCGGGGCATGACCATCATGCGCGAACTGGCGGAGCGGGTCAGCCACCGGGATGGCGGTCGCCGCCTCTGTCTGGAGTTCCGGCCATGAGCGCCGGCCTGCCGCCGGACGCCCGACCGGAGACGGTCGAGAACGTGCCGCTGGCGGATTGCCGGGTGCTGGTGGTGGATGACAGCCGGTTCAGCCGGGCCATGCTGCGCCGGCTGCTGGAATGGGTCGGCATCCGCACGGTGCTGGAGGCCGGGGACGGCGAGCAGGGGTTGGCCCTGCTGGGTGAAACCAATGCCGATCTCGTCATCGCCGATGTGGACATGCCGCGGATGGACGGGCTGGAATTCTGCCGGCGCATCCGTGAGGTGCCGGCCTGGTCGGGCCTGCCGGTGCTGATGCAGATCTCGGCGGCCAGCGATCCGGCCGGCATGCGCTCGTTCGAGGCCGGGGCCAACGACATCATCTCCAAGCCGTTGAATGCCGGCGAATGCATGGCGCGTATCCGTCTGCATTTGGAAAAGCAGTTCTATGTCCGCCGCTTGAGCCAGTTTCACCGGCGCCTGGCCAGCGATCTGCGCCTGGCCCGCGGCATGCAGATGTCGCTGATCCCGGACGCAGCGGCACAGCAGGCCCTGGCGGCCCGGCACGGACTGGCCCTCAGCGGGCATTTCGAATCCTCCGAGGAACTGGGGGGCGATTTCTGGACGCTGTTCGATCTGTCGCCGCACCAGCTGGGCGTGCTGATCGCCGATTTCTCCGGCCACGGTGTGTCCGCCGCCATCAACACCTTCCGCTTCCATACGCTGATCGAGCGGATGCCGCCGCAGGGCCATGAGCCGGGGGTGTGGCTGGCCCAGCTCAACCAGCCCCTGAAGGATCTGTTGCCGATCGGGCAGTTCGCCACCTGCTTCTATGGCGTCATCGACACCGCCGCCAACACGCTGAGCTATGCGGCCGCCGGTGCGCCGAGTCCGCTGCTGCTCGACAGCGATGGCCGGGTCACGCCGCTGGACGCCAGCGGCCTGATGCTGGGCATCTCCTCGGCACCGCTGCTGACGGTGGACCAACTGCCCTTCGGGCCGGGCGCATCCCTGCTGCTGTACAGCGATGCCCTGACCGAAGCCATCGATCAGCGCAGCGGCGGCATGATCGGGGAAGAGGGGCTGATGCCCCTGGCCATCCACGCCTTCACGGGCGGGGCGGAGCCGTTGCCGCGGCTCCTGGCGGCCTTTGACGGCGTGGCCCGGCGCCCGCTGAGCGACGATCTGACAATCATCTGCATCCACCGCCCCTGAGTCAGCCGATCAGATGCCAGCGCCCGTCGGACTGGCGGCAGGCGGTGCCGCTGGCCTGCTCGGGCTTGCCCTCGATATAGACGGTATGGGTATAGGCGCGGCACAGATTGCCGTCGGCGTCGGTATAGGTCCGCACCGGCTCGACATTGCCGCTGTTGCCGCTGTCGGGATTGTTCCAGCGGATGGTCTCGTTGCGGCTGACGGCCGCTTCCTCGGCCCGGCTGGCCCGCTCCTGGTCGGCATCGCTCATGCTGCTGGCCACGGCCCGGCCGGCCAGACCGCCCAGCACGGCACCCAGGGCGGTGGTGGCGAACTTGCCCGAGCCGCCGCCGAACTGTGATCCCAGCAGCGCACCGCCGGCGGCCCCACCCAGGGTGCCGATGGTCTCGTTCGACGGCCCCTGGCCCTGCGCACAGGCGCCGAGAACCAGTGTGGCCGCGATGGCCGCGGCCATGCCGCCACGACGATGATCCATGATCCGGCCCCGGTTCATGCTCCGCGCTCCTGTCCTGCTTCCCGTCCACCGGCAACCGGTCCCGGAGGGCAAGGTTCCTGTGGTCGTGGTTTCTTCCCTGCTGTCGGGCGGCCATCTGTGGTAAGCAGCCTGCCTGCTTCCCCCGTGTTCTCCAGACCGTCCTGCCACGAGCCTGTCGCCGCCATGTCCGTTTCGCCGTCCCTCCCGCCGTCCCTGCGCCGCGGCACCGACACCGCCGGCGTCCATTCCCCGCAGGAGATGGGCAGCTGGACGTTGCTGCGCCGGCTGGTGACGGCCTATCTGGGACCGTACCGCTGGCGTCTCGGCCTGGCCCTGTTGCTGATGGCGACGGAGGCCGCTGCCAATGGCAGCATCGCCAA
Organism: Oleisolibacter albus; assembly: GCF_003336875.1. Lineage (GTDB taxonomy): Bacteria > Pseudomonadota > Alphaproteobacteria > Azospirillales > Azospirillaceae > Niveispirillum > Niveispirillum album. The sequence goes on from NZ_QGNJ01000001.1 coordinate 115,813, forward strand.
AGCCTTCGAGCGGTTGCTGGACGATATCTTCCAGCCCGGCAACCTGTCGCAGCTGGCCCCCTTCGCCACCTTCGTCTTCCTGGCTTTTCTCCTGCGCGGCGCCAGCGCCTATCTGCATCAGATCATCGTCAACACCGTGGGCCAGAAGGTGGTGGCCGGCATCCAGAAGCAGGTGTTCAGCCATATCCTGCGCTCCGACATGGCCTATCTGCAGAGCCATGCCTCCGGCACGCTGATCTCGCGTCTCATCAACGACGTGAACCAGATGCGGATCGCCGTGTCCGACTGCATGACCGGCTTCATCCGCTATGCCCTGACGCTGGTGGCACTGGTGACGGTGATGTTCATCCAGGATTGGGTCCTGGCCTGCGTCGCCTTCGTCGTCTTCCCCATCGCTGGCTGGGTTCTGAGCTCGTTGGGTGGGCGCCTGCGCCGTGTGGCCAAGCGCACCCAGGCGGAAATGGGGCTGCTGTCGGCCCTGCTGACCCAGACCTTCCAGGGGGCCCGCCACGTCAAGGCCTATGGCATGGAGGCGCATGAGGAGCAGCGGGTCAACGGCACCATCACCCGCCTGCGCGAGCTGACGGTGAAGAGCTTCCGTATCTCCGCCTCGCTGCTGCCGATGAACGAGCTGTTCAGCGGCATGGCCGTGGTCGGTGTCATCGTCTATGGCGCCTACCGTATCTCCGCCGGGGAAAGCACGGCCGGCGAGCTGGTCAGCTTCATCGGCGCCTTCATGCTAGCCTACCAGCCGGTCAATGCGTTGAGCAAGCTCAATGCCCAGTTGCAGACGGGGCTGGCTGCCGCCGAGCGCGTGCTGGAGGTGCTGGATACCAAGCCGACCATCGTCGATGCGCCCGGCGCCACGGTGCTGCCGCGCCGCCATCATGGCGTGCGTTTCGAGCAGGTCCGCTTCAGCTATGACGGCGGCAAGGGCGCCCTCAACGGCATCGATCTGGAAATCGCGCCGGGCCGCACGGTGGCACTGGTCGGGTCGTCCGGCGCCGGCAAGTCCACGGTCCTGAACCTGATTCCACGCTTCTACGATGTCACCGGCGGCCGCGTGCTGATCGACGGCATCGACGTGCGCGACATCACCCTGGCGTCGCTGCGCGACAACATGGCCCTGGTCAGCCAGGAGACGGCCCTGTTCGACGAGAGCATCCGCGCCAACATCGCCTATGGCCGGCCGGGCGCCAGTGAGGCGGAGATCATCCAGGCCGCCCGTGATGCCGCGGCGCACGACTTCATCATCGGCCTGCCCGACGGCTATGACACCAAGGTGGGCGAGAACGGGCTGCGCCTGTCGGGTGGCCAGCGCCAGCGCGTCGCCATCGCCCGGGCCATGCTGAAGAACGCCCCCATCCTGCTGCTGGACGAGGCGACCTCGGCTCTGGACAGCGAGAGCGAGCGGGCCATCCAGGAGGCGCTGCGGCGGTTGCAGAAGGGACGAACCACCTTGGTCATCGCCCACCGTTTGTCTACCATCATCGATGCCGACTGCATCCATGTGCTGGAGCAGGGCCGGGTGGTGGAAAGCGGCAGCCATGCCGATCTGCTGGCCAGGGGTGGGGCCTATGCCCGCTTTTATGCCTTGCAGGCGGGGCTGGAGGCCGTCGCCCCGTAGTCCGCACCGGGTCCAGTCGATGGGCAGCGGCGCAGTGGCGGTACGCTGGAACCGGAGGAGGGGCCGATGCTGGGAGTCCTGCTGTTCGCGGTGGTGGCCTACCTTGTGGCGGGCTTCGGTCTGTTCGTGTTCCAGCGCCACATGGTGTTCCAGCCCGACCGCACCATCCAGGTTCCCGGCGACTGGCGGCTGCCGCAGTTCCGGGTGGTGACCGTCACCACGGCGGACGGGTTGGGCATCGATGGCTGGTACGCACCGGCAGCCGCCGACCGGCCGACCGTGGTGCTGTTCCATGGCAGTGGCGGGCATCTGGGCCTGCGTGAGGGCAGGGCGCGGGTGCTGCAGCAGGCCGGATTCGGTGTGCTGCTGGCGGGATATCGCGGCTATGCCGGCAATCCCGGCTGGCCCAGCGAAAAGGGGCTTTATGCCGACGCGCGGGCGGCCCTGGACTTCCTGGTGGGGCAGGGTGTGTCGGGGCGCCGGCTGGTGCTGTACGGGGAAAGTCTGGGCTGTGCCGTGGCTGTGCAGATGGCATCGGAACGGCGTGTGGGCGCCGTGATCCTGGAAACACCCTTCACCCGGTTGGCCGAGGTGGTGCGCCGCCTGCTGCCCCTGTTCCCCGTGGCCCTGTTGCTGCGCGACCGCTTCGACCTGTTGTCCGCCGTGGGCGGCATCCAGGTTCCGCTGCTGCTGCTGCATGGGGAGAGGGACCGGATGGTGCCGGTGCGGTTGGGACGCGCCGTCTTCGCCGCCGCCAGCCAGCCCAAGCAGGCCGTCTGGCTGGCCCAGGCCGGCCACACCGACATGGTGGCCCATGGCGCGCTGGAGGCGGTCCTGGGCTTCCTCAACCGGCTGGGCAAGCCGGTGCCGGTGCCGCCGCCGACGCTGGAGCAGCCGCGGACCGGCCGGGGGCGGGCGCTGGTGCCGCGCTGACGCGGTGGGCCAGCAGGGCCAGCGCCGCCGGCGTATCGGCGTCCAACAGGATGCCATCCTCTGCCATCGCAACCTCGCAGACGGCGTCCGCATGGGCGTGCAGCAGGGCGCGCGCGCCGGCATCGCCCTCCAGCGCCAGCATCTCCGCGACATAGCGGCGGTCCCACAGCACCGGATTGCCGCGGTGCCCGTCATGGGTGGGCACGCAGATGGAGCGCCCTTCGGCCGGCGACCAGGCGGCGATCAGCCGGTCCAGCACCGGCGCCCCGACCAGGGGCATGTCGCCCAGAAGCACCAGGACGCCGTCCATGTCCGGCGGCAGTGCGGCCAGACCGGCTTTCAGCGAGGCGCTCATCCCGGCGGCATGATCCTCGGCCTGCACCAGCCGCACCGGCCGCGATCCCAGGGCGGCGCGCACATCGGCGGCCTCATGGCCGGTGACCACCAGGACCGCGGCCGCCTGCGACGTCAGGGCCGCATCGACGGCATGGGTCAGCAAGGGCCGTCCGTCCAGCGGTTCCAGCAGCTTGTTGCGGCCCAGCCGGCGGGAGTGGCCGGCGGCCAGGACCAGCGCGGCGATCCGGGGGAAGCGGGCTGCGACCTCCGCCCGCGGCTGCGGCCGGTCCGGGATTTCGGCCAGAAGCCCGCCGACGCCCATGGCCGTCAGTTCGGCCCGGCCGACCGGCAGGCCGGCGGCCAGCCTTTGCAGGACCCAGTCCACCCCGTTGAGCGTCGGCGAGCGGGCGCAGCCGGGCAGGCCCAGTACCGGCAGTTCACCTAATCGGCCCAGCAGCAGCAGATTGCCGGGGTCCACCGGCATGCCGAAGTGCAGGATGTCGCCGCCGGCCGCGGCCAGCCCCGCCGGCAGCACGTCGCGCCGGTCGGTGATGGCCGAGGCGCCGATGACCAGCAGCAGATCGCATCCCGCGTCGCGCAACGCCGCCAGTGCCGCTGCGACGGCGTCGGCGCTGTGGGGCACCCGCCGCTCCGCCACTAGGCTGGCGCCGACGGCGGCGAGGCGCCGCGCCGTGACGCTGACCGCCTTCTCCTGCACGCTGCTCTTCAGGCCGGGCAACAGCGTCTGCACCAGCCCGGCGCGGCAGCCACGCCAGCCGGCCACGCGCAGCGGTGGCGCCCCGATCATTAGTTCCGCCGCCGAAATGATCTCGACAGGAACTGAGAAGGGGATGATCTTGACCGTGGCCGCCATCTGGCCCGCCTTGACCGGGGCAAAGGGGGGCAGGGTGGCGACGGTGACGGACTCGTCCAGCCGGTTCAGGGCATCGATCCGCTCCCGGTCCAGATCCAGCAGGCCGTCCCGCGCCGCGTAGAAATTGACGCGCCCGGTGAAGGCGGCCGCCGCAGTCAGGCCGGGACCGGCCAGCAGGGCGGCGATGCGGCGGGCGGCCTCGTCCTCGCCCACATCCCCCGGTTCCAGCCGCGCCACGGTGACTGTGGTGACGCCGGCGGCCCGCAGCGCCGCCACATCGGCCGGCGACAGCACCCGGCCCTTGCGCAAGGCGGGCCGGTCCAGCGAATGCACAAGGATGGCGCCCATTGCTTCCGCCACGGGCACGGGGCCGAATCGCATCTCAGGTCCCCACCTTGGGGCCGCCGCGCAGCACCTGAACCATCTGCGCCAGGATCGACAGGGCGATCTCGGCCGGGGTGACGGCCCCCAGATCCAGCCCGACCGGCCCATGGATGCGGGCGAAGGCGCTGTCGTCGATACCGGCGGCGGCCAATCGCTCCCGCCGCTGGGCATGGGTCCTGCGGCTGCCCAGGGCCCCAACATAGAAGGACGGGCCGGCCAGGGCGGCGACCAGGGCCGGATCGTCCAGCTTGGGATCATGGGTCAGGGCCACCACGGCCGTGCGCGCGTCGGGCTTCAGGGCCGCCAGCGCTTCGTCCGGCCAGTCATGGTTCAGGGCGATGTCGGGAAAGCGCGCATCGCTGGCAAAGGCCCGGCGCGGATCGACCACGGTGACATCATAGCCGGCCAGCACCGCCATGGGCGCCAGCGATTGGGCGATGTGGACAGCGCCCACCAGGATCAGCCGCAGCGGCGGGTTCAGCACGGTGATGAAGAAACGCCCGTCATAGAATTCGACGATGCCGCTGCGGTCCAGCCGCATGGCCTCGCGCACCTGCGGCAGGAATTCCTCCTCCAGGGCGACGTCGCCCTCCTGGGCATCGGCATGGACCAGGGTCTGCAGGCCGGTCCCCAGATCGGTGACCAGGGCCACCGGGCGCTTGTCCGCCTGTGCCCGGCGCACGGCCTCGAACAGGCGCCGTTTCATCGCACCGGCTCCACATAGATCTCCACCTGTCCGCCGCAGGCCAGCCCCACCTCCCACGCCCGGTCGTTGCTGATGCCGAAGCGCAGCAGGCGCGGCTCGCCATCCGCCAGCACCGCCTGCGCCTCGTACACGACGGCGCCCTCGATGCAGCCGCCCGACACGGACCCCGCCATGGCCCCGTCGGCGGCGATGGCCATCAGGCTGCCGACAGGGCGGGGCGACGAGCCCCAGGTGGCGATGACGCTGGCCAGGGCCACCGGCCGGCCTTCGGCCAGCCAGATTGCGGCTTGCTCAAGAACTGTGGCGCTGTCGGCCGATAAAAGGCTCATGCCGTCTCCAGGAGGCGGGAGAATCATGGTGCGGGGCGGACCGTGGGGCGGTCGCAGGCTGCCGTCGCCCGGATCGAACCTGCGAAGATGTAGGCGATCCGCCCGCCGCCACAAGGGAGCATCAGCCCAGCGTGGTCAGCAGCACCATGACCAGCAGCACCACGACGATCAGGCTGACCCAGCCGAGCGGACCCAGGCCGCCGCCTTCGGGCGCAGCCACCGGTGCTTCGTCCTCCTCCAGCCGGTGATGCGGTTCGGCCAGCCGAGCCATGTCCGCAGCCCTGGTCCCGGCCAGATCGGGGCGTCCGGCCAGCGGCACCGAGGCGAAATCCGGCATGGCGGAGGAGGGAACCTCCGGCCGCGCCTCCATCTCCTCCGCCGTCTTCACCAGCAGTTCGGTTGCCGCCCCGTCCACATCGTCGTCGGCTGCCCCGGCCCCCGCGCCCGGCGCCAGAAGGGCGCCGAGATTGGCGCCGACGGTATCCGCCAGCCCATGGCAGAGGCCGGGGACATCGTCCAGGATGGCGGCCGGATCGGCCTGGTAGGACAGACGGGTGGAGTCCGCGCCATCGGCCGCCAACTGGATGGCGATGCGGGCCAGCATGGCCGCGGCCCCATCGGTATCATTCAACAGCGTGATCGTGCAGCGGCTGAGCGGCACCGGGTCGGACAGCACCAGCCGTCCGCGGAACGGGTGCTCCCCCTGGTCAGGCGGCAGCACGGTCAGGGCCAGTTCGACCGATGACAGGCGGCGAACGGAGAGGCAGCCGGGAATGGCGTGGCGCAGGATCTCGGGGTCGTGCAGCGCTGCCCAGACACGCTCCTGCGGGGCGGCGATGCGATAGGCGCCGGACATGGTCATAGCTGTTCCTCCAGTCTTTTCGTTGGCCGCGGGCAGCCTCCGCACCGCGGCGACGCCAGACAACGAAACAGCGCCACCACCGTTTCGGATGTCGGGACACCGGATAACAGTTTGGACGGGAACGGATGCACGCGCTTTGATCTGGATTGGCCGGGGCAGGGCGCTTCAACCCTGCCGTGCCATGTCCGGTGCAGCGACAGCGCCGTTGTCAGGACCGGCTGCGCTCCCCGCGGGGAGCGCTCCGTTAGGGACTGCTCCGCTCCTGGGCGAAGCGCACGGCCTCTTCGGCGGCTTTGAACAGGGCCTTGGCCTTGTTCACCGTCTCCTGATACTCGGCCTCCGGGTCGCTGTCGGCGACCACGCCGCCACCGGCCTGGACATGCATGGTGCCGTCCTTCACCACGGCGGTGCGCAGGGCGATACAGGTATCCATGGTGCCGTTTGCGGCGAAATAGCCGATACAGCCGCCATAGATGCCGCGCCGGGTCTTTTCCAGCTCGTCGATGATCTCCAAGGCGCGGATCTTCGGCGCACCCGAGACGGTCCCGGCCGGGAAACCCGCCACCAGCGCGTCGATGGCGGTGAAGCTCGGATCGACCCGCCCCTCCACGTTGGAGACGATGTGCATGACGTGGCTGTAATACTCGATGGTGAATTTCTCCGTCACCGTGACGGTGCCGGTCTGGGCCACGCGCCCCACATCGTTGCGGCCCAGGTCCAGCAGCATGAGATGCTCGGCCAGTTCCTTGGGATCAGACAGCAGGTCTGTGGCCAGTTCCTTGTCCTCGGCCGCATCCTTGCCGCGCTTGCGGGTGCCGGCGATGGGCCGGATGGTGACCGTGTTGTCGCGCAGACGCACCAGGATCTCGGGGCTGGAGCCGACCACGGCCAGATGTCCGAAATCCAGGAAGAACAGGAAAGGCGAAGGATTCAGCCGCCGCAGCGCCCGGTACAGCGCGAAGGGCGGCAGCGTGAAGGGCACGGAGAAACGCTGGCTCGGCACCACCTGGAAGATGTCGCCGGCACGGATGTACTCCTTGGCCCGCTCCACCAGGCGGTGATACTCGGCGCGGCTGGTGTTCGATTCCGGTGGCGGCAGTGGCGCCACATCCAGGGTCGTCTGCATGGCGGCCGGCACCGGCGCCTCCAGATCGGCCAGGGTCTCGGCCAGGCGCTGTCTGGCGGCGGCCAGAGCCGTTTCGGCGGACAGGTCCGGCGACGGGCGCACCGGGGTGACGATGGTCACCACATTCTCGATCCCGTCGAAGATCGCCATGATCGTCGGCCGGATCAGGATGGCGTCGTCCAGATTGAGCTGGTCTGGATTGCTGTCCGGCAGTGCTTCCATCAGCCGGACCATGTCATAGCCGAGATAGCCGAACAGGCCTGCCGACATGGGCGGCAGCCCGTCGGGCAGATCGATCCGCGATTCGTCCAGCAACGCCCCGAGCACCTGGAGCGGATGGCCCGGCTGCTGCTGGAAGCTGTCCGGGTCCGTGGCGGCGCTGCGGTTGATCTCGGCCTGGGACCCGCGGCAGCGCCAGATTAGATCCGGCTTCAGCCCGATCAGCGAATAGCGACCACGTACCGATCCGCCGGTCACCGACTCCAGAAGAAAGCTGTTCGGCCGTCCGCTCCCCAGCTTCAGCATGGCCGAAACGGGGGTGTCCAGGTCGCTGACCAGCCGCGTCCACACCACCTGCGGCTGCCCCGCCTGATAGCGTGCGGTGAAGGCGGCGTCGTCCGGGAAGCTGCGCACGGAACTTACTCCTGCGTGCGATACATGCTGTCGATCAGGGTGCGGTTGATCTTCACGCCATAGCGCGCCCGCAGCCCGTCCACATATTCGGCCAGCAGGTCGCCGGCGATGGTCTCGCTGGTGGTAGTGCGGATCTGCTCGACGCCGGCGGCATCGGCGGCGGGATCGGCGGCCACGACCTCGATCAGACGGGCGACGATCTGACCTGTGGGCATGTCACCCACGGCCACGGCGCCGGGGGCGGCGGCGAACAGTTCCTCCAGCGTGGCGGGCGGCAGCACGGCATTGTTGCGGCCGGCGCTGCGCAGCAGCGGTTCGGTCCGCGACAGGGTGGCGCCGGGCACGGCCTTGGCCGCGTCCGCGGGGGTCGTGCCGCCACGGATGGCGGCGGCGATCTCCTCCGCCTTGGCCTTGGCCGCCTGCTGGCGCTGTTCGGCGGTCCAGTCGGCCAGCACCTTGGCGCGCACGCTGTCCAGCGGGCTCAGCGCCGCCGGCTGCACCTCGTCCACATGCACGACGTAATAGCCCTGGCCACTGGCCGATTCGGTCATGGGGCTGGTCTGGCCTTCCTGGAGCGAGAAGGCCGTCTCGATCACCGGCTGGTCCACGCCCTGGACCGGGGTTCCAGCGGCAGTGCGGCCCTGGGCATCCACCTTCTCCAGCCGCAGCGACTTGGCGCCGAACTCCTTGGACACATCGGCCAGCGGGGTGCCGGCGGCAATGGCCTCGTCCATCTTGTTGGCCACATCGAACAGCTGGTCGGTGGCCTTCTCGCGGCGCAGCTGCTGGGCCAGCATGTCCTTGACCTGCTCGAAGCTCTGCTCCCCGCCGGGGCTGATGCCGGTCACGGTCACCACATGCCAGCCGAAATCAGTCTTGACCGGGCCGACCAGCCCGCCCTGGGCCGCGGCGAACACCGGCTCCTGCAACTCCGCGGGCAGATCCTCACGGGTCACGCCCTCCAGCGGGGCGGCGTCGATCTTGGCGGCCTTGGCCGCGGCATCGATGGTCTTGCCGCCCTTGACCGCATCGGCGGCCTTGGTGGCGGCGGCCTCGTCCGGGAATACGGCCTGGACCAGGGTGCGGTGTTCCTTGGTCACGAACTCGCTGCTGCGGGCGTCATAGGCCTGGTGCAGTTCCTCGTCCGTCACCGACACACCCGGCAGCAGATCGTCCGCCGTCAGTGTGGCCACCTGCACGGTGCGGTATTCCGGCAGGGTGTAGCGCACGGCCTTGTCCTGATGGAACTGGATCAGCGCCGCCTCATCCGGGGCGGCCGGCGCCGGCATGGACGCGGCCGGAACCGCGACGATGTCGAACACCCGCTTTTCGTTGCGGTAGCGGTACAGGGCCTGGGCCAGCGGCAGCGGCGTCGCCGTGCCGTTGGTGACGGCGCCGGCAATGAGATTGCGGGACAGGTCCTCGCGCATCTGCTCGACGAAGGTCTGCTCGGTCAGCCCGTTCTGGGCCAGAACCGCGCGCATGACATTGACGTCGAACTGGCCGAGCCCGTTCTGGAACGCCGGGAAGGTCCGGGCCTCGGCCACGACCTGCGCATCGGGGATGCGCACGCCCAGATCCTTGGCGGCCAGCGAGATCAGCGTACGCTGGATCATCTGCTCCAGCGCACGGTCGACCAGACCGAGCTGCCGGGCCTGGGCCTCGGTGAAGTCCGGCCCGAGCATGCGGCGCAGCCGGTTCATTTCGGACCGGAACTCGCGGTCGAGATCCTGGGGCGTCAGTTTGACGCTGCCGACTTCCGCTACGCCCCCTTGGACGCCGCGGGTAATGTCACCGATGCCCCAGATCGCGAAGCTGACGATCAGGACGAGGAACAGGATCTTGACGACCCAGGAGCCGGCGGTGCTGCGGAGGGACTGGAGCATGGAATCGGCAACGCACTTTTCAGAAAAGGCGCAGGAGCGCGCGGGCCTTTCCGGCGGTTTCCGGAAAGCGCGGCATCATAGTGACCGCATCCCCAGGGAGCAAGCCTGGGTGCCCCATGGAAATTGCGGTGGTGGGCTGCTACAGGGGGCATGGGGGCGGCAGCGCCGCCCGCGGTTCTGATCCCGGTTCTCAATACCCGGATCCGCAACGGATCCTTTGACCATCCATCTGAGAGGAGAGATCAACCATGGCCGGCCGTCGTTACCTGATCGCAGGCAACTGGAAAATGAATGGGCACCGCAGCGATGGCGTCGCCCTGGCGGCGGATCTGGCCCAGCGGCTGGCCGCGGCCGGAACGGTGCCGTTCGACATGCTGGTCTGCCCGCCGGCCACCCTGATCGCGCCGGTGGCCGACGTGGTGAAGGGGTCGCCGCTGGCCGTCGGCGGCCAGGACTGCCACACCGCCGTCAAGGGGGCCCACACCGGCGACATCGCCCCGGAGATGCTGGCCGATCTGGGCTGCACCGCCGTCATCGTCGGCCATTCCGAGCGCCGGCAGGACCATGACGAGACCGATTCCGTGGTCAAGGCCAAGGCCGCCGCCGCCCTGCGTGCCGGCCTGACCGCCGTCATCTGCGTCGGTGAGACGGAAGCCGAGCGCGATGGCGGCCGCGCCGAGGATGTGGTCGCCGAGCAGCTGACCGGCTCGATCCCGGCCGACGCGACGGCGGAGAACACCGTCATCGCCTATGAGCCGGTCTGGGCCATCGGCACCGGCCGGACCCCGACCACGGCCGACATAGCGGCCATGCACGCCAAGATCCGGTCCCACCTGCGTGGGCTCGTTGCAAATTCCGACGCGGTGCGCATTTTGTATGGCGGTTCGGTGAAGCCCTCCAACGCCGTCGAGATCATGGCCCTGGCCGATGTCGACGGGGCGCTGGTCGGTGGCGCCAGCCTCAAGGCGGACGACTTTTGGGCCATCGCCGCAAGTTGCCGCTAGCGCACCGACGGCCGACGGGTTAAACAACCGGCCGCGCGAACGACGTGACAACGTCCCGCCGGTTGCCTGGAAAGGTGGCCGGCGCGATGTTTTTTGGTTTGACCGATTTTCGCTTTGACGGACAGGCATAGGAACGAGTGCCATGGAGACAGTGCTTCTGGTCATCCACCTGCTGATCGCCGCCGCCCTGGTTGGCGTCGTGCTGATCCAGAAATCCGAAGGGGGTGGCCTGGGTCTGGGCGGCGGCACCATGGGCGGTCTGATGACCGCCCGCGGCAGCGCCAACCTTCTGACCCGCACCACGGCGATCCTGGCCGGCCTGTTCTTCTGCACCAGTCTGATCCTGGCGATCATGGCCAGCCATGGCCGCACCGCCTCATCGGTGTTCGACCAGACCGTTCCGGCCACGGCGCCGGCCGCTCCGGGTGCGGCCGCCCCGACCACCGATGCGCCGCCGGCCACGCCGGCCCAGCCGTCGGTTCCCGTCGGTCAGTAAACCGCCCAGGTCCCATCGTCTTCGGGGGAGAGGCGGCGTTTTCAGCCGCCTCTTTCCGTTAGGGCTTGAGCAACCGGTTTAGAGCATAGGTTCTCTGCAATGGGCCGACTGGCCCAATCCATAGGGCATGACGTAGGGTAGGGTTCCATGACGCGCTTCATCTTCATCACCGGCGGCGTGGTTTCGTCCCTGGGCAAGGGACTGGCTTCGGCAGCGCTCGGTGCCCTGCTGCAGGCCCGCGGCTTCAAGGTCCGCCTGCGCAAGCTGGACCCCTATCTCAACGTCGATCCGGGCACCATGAGCCCGTATCAGCACGGCGAGGTCTATGTCACCGACGACGGGGCCGAGACCGACCTGGATCTGGGCCATTACGAGCGCTTCACCGGCGTGCCGACGCGCAAGTCGGACAACATCACCACCGGCCGCATCTATTCCAACGTCATCGCCAAGGAACGCCGCGGCGACTATCTCGGCGCCACGGTCCAGGTGATCCCGCACATCACCGACGCCATCAAGGAATTCATCGCCGCCGACCTGACGGACGAGGATTTCTGCCTGTGCGAGGTGGGCGGCACCGTCGGCGATATCGAATCGCTGCCGTTCCTGGAGGCCATCCGCCAGTTCGGCAACGATGTCGGGCCGGAGCGGGCGCTGTTCTGCCACGTCACCCTGCTGCCCTACATTCCGGCCGCCGGTGAGCTGAAGACCAAGCCGACCCAGCATTCCGTGAAGGAACTGCTGTCGGTGGGCATCCAGCCGCAGATGCTGCTGTGCCGCGCCGACCGCCCGATTCCCGAGAACGAGAAGCGCAAGATCGCCCTGTTCTGCAACGTGGCCAAGGAGCGGGTCATTTCCGCCCTGGACGTGGACACCATCTATCAGGTGCCGATCAGCTATCACGAGCAGGGCTTCGACAGCGAAGTGCTGAAGTATTTCGGCCTGCCGGTCACCGGCGAGCCGGATCTGGGCCGCTGGGAGGAGATCGTCCGCCGGGTGCGCAACCCGGAAGGCGAGGTCACCATCGCCGTGGTCGGCAAGTACACCAGCCTGCTGGACGCCTACAAGTCGCTGGGCGAGGCGCTGACCCATGGCGGCATCGCCAACAACGTCAAGGTCAAGCTGGACTGGCTCGACGCCGAGATCTTCGAGACCGATGGCGCCGTCCACCGGCTGGAGGGGGTGCATGGCATCCTGGTGCCGGGCGGATTCGGTGAGCGCGGGACCGAGGGCAAGATCAAGGCGGCCGAGTTCGCCCGCACCCACAACATCCCCTATTTCGGCATCTGCTTCGGCATGCAGATGGCGGTGATCGAAGCCTCGCGCCATCTGGCCGGGCTGGATCACGCCGGTTCCAGCGAGTTCGGCAATCCCGATCCGGCCGTGGTCGGCCTGATGACCGAATGGGTGCGCGGCAACCAGATGGAGAAGCGCGAAGCCGGCGGCGATCTGGGCGGCACCATGCGCCTGGGGGCCTACAGCTGCCATCTGCTGCCCGGCACCAAGGTGCGGGAGATCTATGGCAGTGACGAGATCCAGGAGCGGCACCGCCACCGCTACGAGGTCAACATCAACTTCCGCCAGAAGCTGGAGACGGTGGGGCTGAAATTCTCCGGCCTGTCGCCCGATGGCGTGCTGCCGGAGATCGTCGAGGTGCCCGGGCATCCCTGGTTCATCGGCGTGCAGTTCCATCCCGAGCTGAAGTCCAAGCCGTTCGAGCCGCACCCGCTGTTCACCAGCTTCATCCGCGCCGCCATCGAGCAGAGCCGGCTGGTCTGAGACAGGTCATCCGCCGGGGGAGCACAGGCTCCCCCGGTCTGTTTTGCGTCACGGCCGACGCTGTCGTCCGGATCATGCCGCCACAGGGTCTGAGGAAAGCCATCCATGCCCCGCACCGTCACCGTCGGACCGCTGTCCATCGCCAATGACAAGCCCTTCGTGCTGATCGCCGGGCCGTGCCAGCTGGAATCACGCCAGCATGCGCTGGAGATGTCGTCGGCCCTGGTCGAGCTGACGCGCCGGCTGGGCATCGGGCTGATCTACAAGACCAGCTTCGACAAGGCCAACCGCACGTCGGTTTCGGCGCAGCGGGGCCTGGGCATGGACAAGTCGCTGCCGATCCTGGCCGAGATCCGCGAGACCTTCGGCTGCCCCGTGCTGACCGATGTGCATACGGCCGAGCAGTGCGCGCCTGTGGCCGCGGCCGTGGATGTGCTGCAGATCCCGGCCTTCCTCTGCCGGCAGACCGATCTGCTGCTGGCCGCCGGTGAGACCGGGCGGCCGGTCAATGTCAAGAAGGGCCAGTTCCTGGCCCCCTGGGACATGAAGAACGTGGCGGCCAAGATCGCCAGCACCGGGAACGAGAACATCCTGCTGTGCGAGCGTGGGGCCAGCTTCGGCTACAACACGCTGGTCAGCGACATGCGCTCGCTGCCGATCATGGCCCAGACCGGCTATCCAGTGGTGTTCGACGCCACCCACAGCGTGCAGCAGCCGGGCGGGCAGGGCAGCAGCAGCGGCGGCCAGCGCGAATTCGTGCCGGTTCTGGCCCGCGCCGCCGTGGCCATCGGCGTGGCGGCGGTGTTCATGGAGACGCACCAGGACCCGGACAAGGCCCCCAGCGACGGCCCCAACATGGTGCCGCTGCGCGCGATGGAGTCGGTTCTGTCCACCCTTGTGGCCCTGGACCGTATTGCCAAGGCGTCCCCGCTGGCGCTCTGATGGTCCGTCATTTATGACCTGACCCTCCGGTCAGGTCGCCCTTTGTGCGGCGTCTTGCCAAGCTGAGGCGTGATACCGACAGGCGCGTCCCGTTCATGCGGGACGCGTTTTGCCATGGCAGCTTTTGAGATGGGAACTCTCCGGTGAATGTCCCCAAGATCGGTTCCGCCGTTCCGCGGCGGGGAAATGCCCTGTCCCGCTGGATCGGGCGGACCATCCTGCGCCTCGGCGGCTGGCGCTTCGAGGGGGAGGTGCCGGACGTGCCCCGATTCATCTGCATCGGTGCGCCGCACAGTTCCAACTGGGATTTCCTAGTGGTCATGGGCGGCATCCTGGCGCTTGGCATCCGCATGTCGATCATGGGCAAGCACACGCTGCTGAAGGGGCCCTTGGGGCCGTTCATGCGCTGGTGCGGCGTCATTCCGGTCGACCGCCGCGCCGCCCACGGGATCGTGGGCGAGTGCATCCAGGCCTTCAGGACGATGCCGCAGCTGACCATGGCCATCGCCGCCGAAGGCAGCCGCACGCCCGGCGCCCACTGGAAGAGCGGCTTCTGGCATATCGGCCTTCAGGCCCAGGTTCCGGTGCTGCCCTGCGCCCTGGACTATGGCACCCGCCGAATCCGGTTCGGTGAGAGTTTCGTGCCCACGCCGGACCTCGCCGCCGACCTCGAGCGGCTGAACCGCTTCTATCTGGGCACCCGGGGCGCCCGGCGCACCATCGACCGCCCGATTACGGTGAAGGAACTCCCCCGGGCGGCTGAATGACGCGCTGACGGATTAACCTCTTTTGGGTTAATGATAGCGCTGCAGGGAACGCCGTCCGCGGCGATGTATCTGCTTCGATACTTGCCGCTGACATGCGACAAGGCTATCCGGTAGCTTACAGCTTCCCACCCAGAGGCCTGCCAAAGAGGAAGAGCGCCAATGTCCGCCATTATCGACATCCATGCCCGGGAAATCCTGGACAGCCGCGGCAATCCCACCGTCGAGGTCGAGGTTCGGCTCGAAAGCGGCGCCTTCGGCCGCGCGGCCGTTCCGTCGGGCGCGTCCACCGGCGCCCATGAGGCCGTCGAGCTGCGCGACGGCGACAAGAGCCGCTTCGGTGGCAAGGGCGTGCTGAAGGCCGTCGAGGCCGTCAACGGCGAAATCGCCGATGCCCTGACCGGTCTGGAGTCCACCGAGCAGGTGGCCCTGGACGCCGCCATGATCGAGCTGGACGGCACCCCGAACAAGGGCCGCCTGGGCGCCAATGCCATCCTCGGCGTCTCCCTGGCTGTGGCCAAGGCCAGCGCCGACGAGCTGGATCTGCCGCTGTACCGCTATGTCGGCGGTGCCAATGCCCGCATCCTGCCGGTGCCGATGATGAACATCATCAACGGCGGCGCCCATGCCGACAATCCCATCGACATCCAGGAATTCATGGTGATGCCGGTGGGCGCCGAGACCTGCGCCGACGCCATCCGCATGGGTGCGGAGATCTTCCACACCCTGAAGAAGAAGCTGCACGATGCCGGCCACAACACCGCCGTCGGCGACGAGGGCGGCTTCGCCCCGAACCTGAAGTCCACCACCGAAGCCCTGGACTTCATCATGAAGGCCGTCGAGGGCGCCGGCTACACCCCGGGCGAGGACGTGCTGCTGGCCCTGGATGCCGCCTCCACCGAGTTCTTCAAGGACGGCAAGTACAATCTGGCCGGTGAAGGCAAGGTGCTGGACTCCGACGCCATGGTCCAGTACTGGGCCGACCTGATCGGCCGCTATCCCATCGTCTCCGTCGAGGACGGCATGGCCGAGGATGACTGGCAGGGCTGGAAGACTCTGACCGACGCCATCGGCAGCAAGTGCCAGTTGGTCGGCGATGATCTGTTCGTCACCAACCCGGTCCGTCTGTCCGACGGCATCGCCAAGGGCGTGGCCAACTCCATCCTGGTCAAGGTCAACCAGATCGGTACCCTGACCGAGACGCTGGAAGCCGTCCGCATCGCCCAGAACGCCGGCTACACCGCCGTTCTGTCGCACCGCTCGGGCGAGACCGAGGACAGCACCATCGCCGATCTGGCGGTGGCCACCAACTGCGGTCAGATCAAGACCGGCTCGCTGTCGCGCTCCGACCGGATCGCCAAGTACAACCAGTTGATTCGCATCGAGGAGCAGCTGGGGGCCGCCCGCCTGTTCCCCGGCCGCCGGGCGATCAAGCACGCCTGATGGTTTTGTGCCCCATTGGGGGCATTAGTGGGGGTTTACCCCAAGATGTTGAGGGCGGTCCCGGCGGGCCGCCCTCTTTTCTTAACGCCGCAAGTATCGTGCGCGTGATCTTTGTCGGGGGGAACACTTTTCCTTTGACCCGACTCTGAGACGCGTGATTCCATGCCCCCCATGTTCAGCGCCTTCACCATACGCACCTTCACCGGCCGGCTGCTCCGCCAGATCGTGGGGCCGGTGCTGGGCATGTCCGTGGTCGCCTACTTCGCCTATCACACGGTGCAGGGGGATCGCGGGCTGATGGCGCTCACGCACCTGCAGGGTGAAGTTGCCGATGCGGAGCAGGTGCTGGCCAAGATCCGGGCCGAGCGCGAAGAGATGGAGCATCGCACCCGTCTGCTGCGGCCGGACAATCTTGATCTCGACATGCTGGAAGAACGGGCCCGCGTGGTGCTGAACAAATCGCACCCGGACGAGCTGGTGGTCTTCCTTCCGGGCAGGGCGGCCCCGCTTGGAACGCAGGGCGCCCCGGCCAGCGGCCGGTGAGGCGTCGATAAGTCGCTGAAAACGCAATAGTTAACCGGAAATAGGTTAATCTGAAATTTCGCTGCAAAAACAGTATGTTGCACTGCACACTCCTTGCAAAGCCCCTGGGGCGGCTGTAGGTCTAGCGCACGACATCGCAGCGCATTATCGCGCATGCAGCGTGTTCATGCCGATCCTGGCATGCCTCACCTTGGGAGGAGCCTGTGGCCATTCCGAAGCGCCGCGCCAAGTCCGCGGCCCCTGAAGCCCCGACTCTGCCGAGCTCCGACGAGCTCATTCGTTACTACCGTGAGATGCTGCTGATCCGCCGCTTCGAGGAGAAGGCGGGACAGATGTACGGCATGGGTCTGATCGGTGGCTTCTGCCATCTCTATATCGGCCAGGAAGCCGTGGTCGTCGGCGTGCAGTCCGCCATGGACAGCCGTGACAGCGTTATCACCAGCTATCGCGACCACGGCCACATGCTGGCCTGTGGCATGGACGCCAAGGGCGTCATGGCCGAGCTGACCGGCCGCCGTGGGGGCTACTCCAAGGGCAAGGGCGGCTCGATGCACATGTTCAGCCGCGAGAAGAAGTTCTATGGCGGCCATGGTATCGTCGGCGCCCAGGTGCCGATCGGCGCCGGCCTGGGCTTCGCCCACAAGTACAGCAAGGATGGCGGCTTCAATGCCTGCTATTTCGGCGACGGCGCCGTGAACCAGGGCCAGGTCTACGAGACCTTCAACATGGCCGCGCTCTGGAAGCTGCCGGTGCTGTTCATCATCGAGAACAACAAGTACGCCATGGGCACGGCCCAGGCGCGGTCCTCGGCCGGTGAACTGTACCAGCGCGGCAGCGCCTACGGCATCCCCGGCCGCCAGGTCAACGGCATGGACGTCCTTGACGTGCGCGCCGCGGCACTGGAGGCGGTGGAGCATATCCGCGACGGCAACGGTCCGGTCATCCTGGAGATGAAGACCTACCGCTACCGCGGCCACTCCATGTCGGACCCGGCCAAGTACCGGACCAAGGAAGAGGTCAACAAGATGCGGTCGGAGAGCGACCCCATCGACAACCTCAAGAAGCTGCTGCTGGAGCAGGGCATCGCCGACGAGGAGGCGTTGAAGGTCGTTGACCGCGAGGTCAAGGACATCGTCACCGAGGCGGCCGAATTCGCCACCCAGAGCCCCGAGCCCGATCCGTCCGAGCTGTGGACGGACGTGCTGGTCGAATCCTGACGCCTGCCGTCGATCCGGAGGGAATGATATGCCCGTACAGGTCCTGATGCCGGCCCTGTCGCCGACCATGACGGAAGGCAAGCTGGCCAAGTGGCTGAAGAAGGAAGGCGACGCCGTGAAGAGCGGCGACGTGCTGGCCGAGATCGAAACCGACAAGGCGACCATGGAGGTCGAGGCGGTCGATGAAGGCACGCTTCTGAAGATCCTGGTGCCCGAGGGCACCGAGAACGTTGCCGTCAACACCCCCATCGCCAGCATCGGCGAAGAGGGAGAGAGCGCCGAGACGGCTCCGGCCCCCGCCGCCGCCAAGTCGGTCGAGCTGAAGCACGACGTGACGGTCTCCACCCCGTCCACCCCCGCCCCGGTGCCGGCCCAGGCCAAGGCCCCGGAAACGGACGAGGACAAGTACTTCAAGGACGTGAAGACCCAGACCGTGCGCGAAGCCCTGCGCGACGCCATGGCCGAGGAGATGCGCCGCGATCCCACCGTCTTCCTCATGGGTGAGGAGGTCGCGGAGTACCAGGGCGCCTACAAGATCTCCCAGGGTCTGCTGCAGGAGTTCGGGGCCGAGCGCGTCATCGACACGCCGATCACCGAGCATGGTTTCGCCGGCCTGGCCGTCGGCGCCGCCTTCGGCGGTCTGCGCCCCATCGTCGAGTTCATGACCATGAACTTCTCGATGCAGGCCATCGACCACATCATCAACTCCGCCGCCAAGACGCTGTACATGTCGGGCGGCCAGATGGGCTGTCCCATCGTGTTCCGCGGCCCCAACGGCGCCGCGGCCCGCGTGGGTGCGCAGCACAGCCAGGATTACGCCTCCTGGTACGGCCATGTGCCGGGCCTGAAGGTGGTGGCGCCCTACAGCGCCGCCGACGCCAAGGGCCTGCTGAAGGCGGCGATCCGGGACCCGAACCCGGTGGTGTTCCTGGAGAACGAGATCGTCTACGGCCACAGCTTCCCGGTGCCGACCGATCCGGACTTCATTGTTCCGATCGGCAAGGCCAAGGTGGTGCGCGCCGGTACCGACGTCACCATCGTCACCTACTCGATCTGCGTGGCCCATGCCCTGGCCGCGGCCGAGCAGCTGGCGGAACAGGGGATCAGCGCCGAGGTCATCGACCTGCGCACCATCCGCCCGCTGGATGTGGACACGGTCATGGCCAGCGTGAAGAAGACCAACCGTCTGGTCGCGGTGGAAGAGGGCTGGGCCTTCGCCGGCATCGGCTCCGAGCTGGCGGCGCTGGCCATGGAACGGGCCTTCGACTATCTCGATGCCCCGGTGGTCCGCGTCACCGCCAAGGATGTGCCGCTGCCCTATGCGGCCAACCTGGAAAAGCTGGCGCTGCCGCAGCCGCATGACATCGTCGAGGCGGTCAAGTCCGTCACCTACCGCAAATAAGGCAAAGGGGCTTCTGATATGCCGATCGAAATCCTGATGCCCGCCCTGTCGCCCACCATGACCGAGGGCAAGCTCTCGAAGTGGGTGAAGAAGGAAGGCGACGCGGTGAAGTCCGGCGATGTCATCGCCGAGATCGAAACCGACAAGGCCACCATGGAAGTGGAGGCCGTGGACGAGGGCACGCTGGGCAAGATCCTGGTGGCCGAAGGGAGCGAGGGCGTGGCGGTGAACACCCCCATCGCCGTCATCCTGGAGGAGGGCGAGGACGCCTCCGCCATCGGTACGCCCAAGGCGGCTCCGACGCCCCGTGAAGGGGCGTCCGGTCCGGCCGATGCGGCGGTGGCGCCGAAGCCGGGTGAGACCGCGACCGGTCCGGTCGGCGGCGCCAGCCCGAGCCTGCCGCAGGCAGCCGAGCCGGCGGCCCGGCCCGCGGCCCAGACGTCGGGTGACCGCGTCTTCGCCAGCCCGCTGGCCCGCCGCATGGCGGAGCAGAGCGGTCTGGACCTGTCCGGCATCGCCGGCAGCGGTCCCAACGGCCGCGTCGTCAAGGCCGACATCGAGGCGGCCCTGAAGGGCGGTGCGGCGAAGCCGGCGCCCAAGGCCGCGGCGCCCGCCGCGGCACCGGCAGCGGCCCCCGCCGCAGCACCGAAGGGCATCGACGCCAAGGTGCTGGCCGACAAGCTGGGCATGAAGTACCAGGTCCTGCCCAACACCGGCATGCGCAAGACCATCGCCAAGCGCCTGACCGAGGCCTGGCAGACCATCCCGCATTTCGGCCTGACCGTGGATGTGGAGATCGATCGTCTGCTGGCGCTGCGGTCGGAGCTGAACGAGCGGTCCGGCGAGAAGATCTCGGTCAACGACTTCGTGGTGAAGGCGGTGGCCGTGGCTCTGCGCAGGTTCCCGGCGGCCAACGTGTCCTGGCACGAGGACGGCATCCTCCAGTACGAGGATGTGGATGTCTCCGTGGCCGTGGCCACCGATGGCGGCCTGATCACCCCGATCGTGAAGCGGGCGGACCAGAAGGGCCTGTCCACCCTCTCGGCCGAGGTGAAGGAACTGGCCAGGAAGGCCAAGGACGGCAAGCTGAAGCCGGAAGAGTTCCAGGGCGGCACCTTCTCGGTGTCGAACCTGGGCATGTTCGGCATCAAGGGCTTCACCTCCATCATCAACCCGCCGCAGGCCTGCATCCTGTCGGTCGGCGCCGGTGAGAAGCGGCCGGTGGTGAAGGGCGACGCCCTGGCCATCGCCACGGTGATGACCCTGACGCTGACCGTCGACCATCGTGCGGTCGATGGCGCCGTCGGCGCCCAGTACCTCAAGCTGCTGAAGGGTCTGCTGGAAGACCCGATCACGCTGATGCTGTAAGAGCCCGTCGGGGTTCACGGGACGCGCCTCCCGGCCTGCACAGGTCGGGGGCGCAACCGCCCTCGATGCGGCCTCTCTTCGAATTTCACAGTTGCTGAAACGTCGGGCGCGCGGCCCCGTGCCCCGGCTTTCGCCGGGATGACGGAAAGGACCGGACACGGTTGAGGCCTTGCCTCCCGCTCCCGCCCCCGGCGCCCCGACACTGCCAAGGAAAGCGACAATCATGGCCGATACTGAGTTCGACCTTATCGTCATCGGCGCCGGCCCCGGCGGCTATGTCGCCGCCATCCGCGCCGCCCAACTCGGCATGAAGGCGGCCGTGGTGGAGCGCGAGCATCTCGGCGGCATCTGCCTGAACTGGGGCTGCATCCCGACCAAGGCGCTGCTGCGCTCGGCCGAGATCGCGCATTACATCCAGCATGCCAAGGATTACGGCATCACCGTCAACGGCACGGTGACCCTGGACACCGCCGCCATCGTCAAGCGCTCGCGCGGCGTGGCCGGCCAGCTGTCGGCCGGCGTCAAGGGCCTGCTGAAGAAGAACAAGGTCACCGTCATCGACGGCACCGCCACGCTGAAGGGCAAGGGCCGGCTGGACGTCAAGGCCAAGGACGGCCAGACCACCAATTACGGGGCCAAGCACATCATCATCGCCACCGGCGCCCGCGCCCGCGTGCTGCCCGGCCTGGAGCCGGACGGCAAGCTGGTCTGGACCTACAGGGAGGCCATGGTCCCGGAGACGATGCCGAAGAGCCTGCTGGTCATCGGCACCGGCGCCATCGGCGTGGAGTTCGCCAGCTTCTACCGCACCATGGGGGCGGAGGTGACGCTGGTCGAGGTGCTGGACCGCATCCTGCCGGTGGAGGATGAGGAGATCAGCGCCCTGGCCGCCAAGGCCTTCACCAAGCAGGGCATCAAGATCAAGACCAGCGCCAAGGTCGTGAAGCTGGACCGTCACGCCGACAGCGTCACCGCCCATATCGAGGTGGGCGGCAAGGTCGAGCAGGTCACCGTGGACCGGGTCATCTCCGCCGTCGGCATCACCGGCAATGTGGAGAATATCGGCCTGGAGAACACCAAGGTGAAGGTGGAGCGCGGCCACATCGTCACCGACAAGTATCTGCGCACCGACGAGCCGGGCGTCTATGCCATCGGCGACGTCTGCGGCGCCCCCTGGCTGGCGCACAAGGCCAGCCACGAAGGCGTGCTGTGCGTGGAGAAGATCGCCGGCGTGCCGGGCGTCCACCCCATGGATGTCCGCAACATCCCGGGCTGCACCTATTCCATGCCGCAGGTGGCCAGTGTCGGCCTGACCGAAGCCAAGGCCAAGGCCGCCGGCCACGAGGTCCGCGTCGGCCGCTTCCCCTTCATCGGCAACGGCAAGGCCATTGCGCTCGGTGAGCCGGAAGGTCTGGTCAAGACCGTGTTCGACGCCAAGACCGGCGAGCTGCTGGGGGCCCACATGATCGGCGCCGAGGTGACGGAGCTGATCCAGGGCTATACGGTCGCCAAGACCATGGAGACCACGGAAGCGGAACTGATGCACACCATCTTCCCGCATCCGACCCTGTCGGAAATGATGCATGAATCGGTGCTGGCCGCCTTCGGTCGCGCCATCCACTACTAAGGGGACAGGGCCATGCGGGGGAGGGACGTCCGGGGAGGCCGGATCGCCGGGCGGCTCGCCCTGCTGGCTGCTGGTCTGCTGCTGCTGACGGGGCTTGGCTGGGCGCCGGCTCCGTTCAGCGTGATCGATCATCTGCGGGTTCCCTTCACCGCGGGCGCGCTGCTGCTGCTGCTGCTGTCGGCCCTGCTGCGCAGCTGGCCGGGGGTGCTGCTGGCATCGCTGGCGGCGGCGATCAACCTGGCCGTGGTGGCGCCCCATCTGTCCCTGGGCGGCCCGGCGCCGGCCGCGGCCGACATCAGGCTGGTCCACAGCAACATCTGGAACCGGAATGCGGACCCGGCCCGGATCGCCACCATGCTCCAGCAGGAGCAGCCCGACGTCGCTGTGCTGCTGGAGGTCAACGATCCCGGCAGGGATGCCTGGCTGAAGCCGCTGGAAACCCTGTTTCCCTTCCGCGCCACCTGTGGCGATGCCGGCTGCGGCGTGCTGATCCTGTCGCGCTGGCCGCTGGAGCGGCTGGAGACCGGCGGGAGTGTCGCCGGGCATCTGGGCTATGTCGCGGCCCGCATCGACCGGCCGGCCGGCGCCTTCACCCTGGCCGGGGTGCATCTGCCCCAGCCGTTCCGGGCGGAGAGCCAGGCCGAGGCTGCCCGTTGGGTCGCTGCGCGGTTGCAGGCCTTGCCGGGGCCTGTGGTGCTGACCGGGGATTTCAATGCCGCGCCCTGGTCGGGCCTGATGGCGGATTTCGCCGCCGCCAGCGGTCTGCACCGGCTGGCGCCGACCCAGACGACCTGGCCGGTCTGGCTGGGACCGTTCGGCATTCCCATCGACCATGTGTTCGGATCGACCGGTGTTTCGGCCGAGGCACGGGCGCTGGGGAATGTGGGATCGGATCATCGGCCCGTTGCGGCCTCCATCCGGTTGCCCGACCCCTGAGGGATGACAACGTCCTGTTCGCTCCAGTCGCTTCGACAAGCGTGTCTGCACGGCGCCGCGCCACCGGTCCGGTCCATCGGCGTTGCGCTGAAAGCGGGGGAGGGTGGCGGAATGCCTCCCTTGGTTCCGCCGTCGGCACGGCCTATGTTTCGCACGTCCAATCAAGGTGCTGCGCCATGTCCACTGAGAAAGATCGCGTCCGCCATCCCGAAAAGGCAAACCGGCCGGACAACCCGATCCAGCGCAAGCCGCAATGGCTGCGCGTCCCGGCTCCCACCAGCCGGGAATATGGCGAGACCCGCGACCTCATGCGTGGCCTGAAGCTGCACACGGTCTGCGAGGAGGCGGCCTGCCCCAATATCGGGGAGTGCTGGAAGAAGAAGCACGCCACCTTCATGATCCTGGGGGCCATCTGCACCCGCGCCTGCGCCTTCTGCAATGTCGCCACCGGCAAGCCGCTGGCGCTGGACCCGCACGAGCCGGAGAAAGTGGCCGAGGCCGTGGGCGGCCTCAATCTCGAGCATGTGGTCATCACCTCGGTGGACCGCGACGATCTGCCGGACGGCGGCGCCGACCATTTCGCCCGCACCATCACCGCCATCCGCAAGACGGCACCGAACACCACCATCGAGATCCTGACCCCGGACTTCATGCGCAAGCCCGGCGCCATCGAGCATGTGGCCAAGGCGCGTCCGGACGTGTTCAACCACAATCTCGAGACGGTGCCGCGGCTGTACCCGTCGATCCGGCCCGGCGCCCGTTACTTCACCTCGCTGCAGCTGTTGTCCCGGGTGAAGGAGGTCGATCCGTCGATCTTCACCAAGTCCGGCATCATGGTCGGTCTGGGCGAGACGCGCGAGGAGGTGGGGCAGGTCATGGACGATCTGCGCTCGGCCGACGTGGATTTCCTCACCATCGGCCAGTATCTGGCACCGACGCCGAAGCATGCGCCGGTGGACCGGTTCGTGACGCCGGAGGAATTCGCCAGCTACGCCACGCTGGCGCGCGGCAAGGGCTTCCTGATGGTGTCCAGCTCGCCGCTGACCCGCAGCTCCTATCACGCCGGCAGCGACTTCCGGAAATTGCGCGAAGCGCGCGAGGCCAAGCTGGCGGGGCGGCCGCTCCCCGTCGTCGAGGCCGTTCCGGCTGAATAACCGCCGGCCGCAGGAGAGTCATGCCGACCCACGCCGAAAAGCGAGTGCTCCCCTACACGCCGGAACAGCTGTTCCGGCTTGTGGCCGATGTGGAGCGATATCCGGAATTCCTGCCCTGGGCCGTGGCCTGCCGCATCCGGCGGCGGGAGGGGAACATCCTCTGGGCCGATCTCGTCATCGGCTTCAAGATGATCCGGGAGCGCTTCACCAGCAAGGTGACGCTGGACGAGCCGGGCCTGCGCATCCATGTGGAGTATGTGGAAGGACCGTTCCACTATCTCAACAACCACTGGATCTTCCTGCCGCATCCCGATGGCTGCGTCGTCGATTTCCATGTGGATTTCGAATTCCGCAACAAGGTGCTGCAGACCATCATCGGCGCCCTGTTCAATGAGGCGGTGAAGCGCATGGTCGCCGCCTTTGAAACCCGGGCCCACAAGCTCTATGGCACCCCCCGTCTGGGGGGCGTGGCCAAGCCGGCGCTGTGAGGCCACGCGCCGGGCGGTTTCCTTGCGCGGACCCGTCGGGCGCGTGGCTTTGCGCGTGCCCCTAATCCCCCATCCGCCAGTCGGCCGGGGCGGCCCGGCGGTCGCCCACGGTCAGGCGCCCGCCATAGGGCTCCAGGCAGAGATCGACCAGGGCCAGCGCCTCGGTGGGCTCGGCCAGGGCGAACAGTTCGGCGAAGGCGTGTTCGAAGGCCGCGGCCAGGCCGGGGTCGAGCCGGCGCAGCGCCTTGGCCAGCCCCTTGCCGCTGCCGCTCCAGGCCAGGGCCGCGCGCAGGGTGAAGTCGGCCAGCTCGATATAGAGCCGGGTGCCGATGGCCAGCTGCTCCGCCCGGGTGCGGTCCTGGGCCAGATCGGCGGCGAGGTCGGAGATGGCATAGCGCCGCCGGCGCATTTCCCCGTCCGACAGGGGCGGCGGTCCGCCGTCCAGCACGGCCTGGGCCTGCCGCTTCAGTTCCTCGATCACCTCCGGCTGCCCGGCCAGGGGCAGGCCGTTGGCGACCATGCGGGCCAGGGACGGTTTGCCGGCCTGCCGGTCATTGTCCCAGAACCAGGCCAGCGTGTCGGGGTCGTGCAGGAACAGCTCCAGCATGAAGCCGCCGCGCTCGTGCGTTTCACGCACGGCCCCGTCCAGGTGGCTGTAGACGATGACGGCATCGATGTCGGAGCCGGCGGTTGCCGTGCCTTTGGCCACCGACCCCGCCAGGAAGGCGGCGATGACCTCGGGATGCTCCGTCCATTCGCGCAGCACCGCGTCGGCGATGTCCACCGTGGGGATCTGCGGACTCACGACTGGCCTCCCACGGCTTCCAGCGCCAGATCCAGGGCGCGGGCCACGGTGGCCAGCCGCACAGCGTCGCGGTCGCCGGCAAACACGTGCCGCTCCACCAGCACCTCACCGCCGCGGCGGGCGCGGGCGATGAAAACCAGCCCCACCGGCTTGGTCGCGGTGCCGCCGCCGGGGCCGGCGATGCCGGTGACGGCCAGAGCCACATCGGCGCGGCTATGGGCCAGGGCGCCCTCGGCCATGGCCTGCGCCACCGGCTCGCTGACGGCGCCATGGGCCTCGATCAGTGCCGCCGGCACGCCCAGCATTTCGCTCTTGGCGGCGTTGGTGTAGGTGACGAAGCCGCGGTCGACCACGGCGGAGGAACCGGCCACGGCCGTCAGCGTGCCGGCGATCAGGCCGCCGGTGCAGCTTTCCGCTGTGACCAGCCACAGGCCGGTTCGGGCATAGAGGTCACGGATATGCCCGGCCTTGTCCAGGAGCGCGTCGGGGATCATCACATCCCTCCCGGTGCGGCTGGATCGGCGGAGCCTGCGGTCCAGGGCAGGCGCACGGTGGCGGCGGCCTGGGCGGCGATGCCCTCGCGCCGGCCGGTGAAGCCCAGACCCTCGGTCGTGGTGGCCTTGATGCTGACCCGCGATGGACAGAGGCCCAGGATCCCGGCCATGCGGGCTACCATGGCGTCACGGTGCGGCCCGACCTTGGGCCGCTCGCAGATCAAGGTCACGTCCACATGGGCGATGACGCCGCCGCGCGCCGCCACCAGATCGGCGGCATGGCGCAGGAAACGGGCGCTGTCCGCCCCCTTCCATTGCGGGTCGCTGGGCGGGAAGTGGGTCCCGATATCGCCGCTGCCGATGGCGCCCAGAATGGCGTCGGTCAGGGCGTGCAGCCCCACATCGGCGTCGGAATGGCCGTCCAGCGCATGGCTGTGCGGCACCTTCACGCCGCACAGCCAGACATGGTCGCCATCGGCGAACTTGTGGACATCGAAGCCGGTGCCGGTGCGCACATCGCCAAGCTCGGCCATGATCAGACGCTCGGCCCGGGCCAGATCATAGCCATGGGTCACTTTGAGATTGTCCGGATTGCTGGGAACCAGGGTCACGGGCAGCCCGACCTCCTCGGCCACGGCGGAATCGTCGGTCAATTCCATGCCGCGGGCGGCGCGGTGGGCGGCCAGGATCTCGCGGAAGCGGAAGCCCTGGGGGGTGCGCGCCCGCCACAGGCCGGAACGGTCCACCGTGGCCACCACGGTGCCCCCGCGCTCGCGCTTCAGCGTGTCGGCCAGCGGCGTGGCGGCGATGGCTGCCGGCGCCTCCGCCAGTGCCGCGATCACGCGGGCGATGGTGGCGGCGTCCACCAGCGGGCGGGCGGCATCATGGATCAGCACCAGATCGGGGGCCTGTGCCCCGGCCAGCGCCTCCAGCCCGTTGCACACGCTCTCCTGCCGGCTGGCACCGCCGGCGACGGGCTCCGGCAGATCCAGACCGGCCAGGGCGTCCTTATACAGGTCCCGGTGGGCCGGGTTGATGACCACGCGCACGGCATCGACCTGCGGATGGTGCAGGAACGCCTCCACCGACCGGCGCAGCACGGTGCGGCCGGCCAGGGACAGGTACTGCTTGGGCACGTCCGCCCCGAACCGTTCGCCGCGTCCGGCGGCGACGATCAGGGCAATGCAGCTGGGCATGGGGCAACTCGGCCTTGTCGACGGAAGGCAGGACCCTAGCGCGGAAGGCCGGTGCCGCCAACTCTCCACATGACAGTGTCCTGAACGGTCCGGCATCCATGCAGGACAGCCATTCTCCCTCCGATACATCTGCCCTGTTGATCCTGTCCGGCAAATGCCACACATCCCCCTATTCCGCCGGCCGAGCCGCCGTGATGCGGGGCCCGCTCTTGCAAAAGCGGGACGCCGTGGTACGCTCCGCCTGATTTTTGTGCAGTCGTGGAAAGTGCCTAGCCAATGGGCAATTCGTTGCAGCCGATTGAGATCGGTCCGGTGCGGATCGAGGAGCCTGTCATCCTGGCCCCGATGTCGGGTGTCAGCGACATGCCGTTCCGCCGTCTGGTCAAGCGGACCGGGGCGGGGCTGGTGGTGTCCGAGATGATCGCCAGCCAGGCCATGATCCGCGCCAGCCGCGAAAGCATGCTGAAGACCGAGTGGCATCTGGACGAGGCGCCGATCTCCATGCAGCTGGCGGGCTGCGAGCCGGAGGTCATGGCCGAGGCGGCCAAGCTGAACCAGGATCGCGGCGCCCATATCATCGACATCAATTTCGGCTGCCCGGTGAAGAAGGTGGTCAACGGCTTCGCCGGCTCGGCCCTGATGAAGGACGAGCCGCTGGCCGGCCGGATCATGGAGGCGACGGTGAAGGCCGTCTCCGTGCCGGTGACCATGAAGATGCGCAAGGGCTGGGACGAGCAGACCCTCAACGCCCCCCGGCTGGCACGGATCGCCGAGGACTGCGGCATCAAGATGCTGACCGTGCATGGCCGCACGCGCTGCCAGATGTACAACGGCACCGCCGACTGGCGCTTCATCCGCCAGGTGAAGGAGGCCGTGTCGATCCCGGTCATCGCCAACGGCGACATCAACAGCTTCGACGATGCTGTGCGCTGCCTGGAGGAGAGCGGGGCCGACGGCATCATGGTCGGCCGCGGCACCTATGGCCGTCCCTGGCTGATCGCCCAGCTCATGCATTTCCTGCGCACGGGCGAGAAGAAGCCGGAGCCGACGCTGCCGGAGCAGATGCAGATCGTGCTGGAGCATTACGAGGCCATCCTCGCCCATTACGGGGTCGAGGCCGGGCTGAAGATCGCCCGCAAGCATGTGGCCTGGTACTCCAAGGGCCTGCCGGGCTCGGCGGATTACCGGCAGGGCATCATGACCACGGACAATGCCGACGCCGTGAAGCAGGCCATCATCGCCTTCTACAGCAGCGTCATGGATCGCGGGATAACGGAGAGGGTTGCTGCATGATCGGACGGGCCGCCACCATGTTGCGCCGGCGCACCTCGCACAAGGACGAGGTGGACCCGTCGGGCATCCTGGCGGCCCTGCCGGACCCGGTCCTGGTCATCGACGGGGAGGGGCTGGTCCGCTTCCTGAATCTGGAGGCCCAGGAATTCTTCGATGCCGGCGCGGCACGGGTGGTGGGCGCGCCGCTGTCCGATCTGGTCCCGGCCGACAGCCCGGTCTTCGCCCTGCTGGAGCAGGCACGCCAGACCCACGGCACCGTGGTCGAGTTCGGTGTGACGCTGGAGAATCCGCGCTACGGCAACCATTTCGTCACGGCCCAGGCCGCCCCCATGGGCGATCCGGCCGATCTGGTGGTGCTGACGCTGCATGAGCGGTCCATCGCCCGGCGTATCGACAGCCAGCTCAACCATCGCGGCGCCGCCCGCTCCGTGGTCGCCATGGCCGCCATGCTGGCGCACGAGGTCAAGAACCCGCTGTCGGGCATCCGCGGTGCGGCCCAGCTGCTGGAGGACAGTGTCAGCGAGGAGGACCGCATCCTCACCCGCCTGATCTGCGACGAGGCCGACCGCATCGTCGCCCTGGTCGACCGCATGGAGGTGTTCACCGACGGGCGGCCGCTGGAGCGCTCCGCCGTCAACATCCATGCCGTGCTGGAGCATGTGCGCCGTGTGGCGCAGAGCGGCTTCGCCCGCCATATCCGCTTCGTCGAGAAGTACGACCCCTCGCTGCCGCCGGTCTATGGCAACCGCGATCAGCTGATCCAGGTCTTTCTCAATCTGGTGAAGAACGCGGCCGAGGCCTGTCCGGAGCAGGGGGGCGAGATCGTGCTGTCCACCGGCTATCAGCACGGGGTGCGTCTGGCCGTGACCGGATCGGAAAGCCGGGTGCATCTGCCGCTGCTGGTCACGGTGCAGGACAACGGCCCCGGCATCCCCGAGGATATCCGCGCCCACCTCTTCGATCCCTTCGTCACGACCAAGCTCAACGGGACCGGCCTGGGTCTTGCATTGGTTGCCAAGATCATCGGCGATCATGGCGGGGTCATCGACTTCGAAAGCGTCCCGAAACGGACGGTTTTCAAGCTCTCGCTGCCGGTGGCGACGGATGGGGAAAGCCAGGGAGAGGGTGCCTAAAAAATGGGCGCAACTATTCTTGTTGCCGATGACGACCGTGCGATCCGCACGGTCCTGACCCAGGCTTTGGCCCGGCTGGGGCATGAGGTCCGCACGACGGGCAATGCCGCCACCCTGTGGCGCTGGGCTTCGGATGGAGAAGGGGATCTGGTCATCACCGATGTGGTGATGCCGGATGAGAACGGGCTGGATCTGATCCCCCGCATCAAGAAGGTGCGGCCGGACCTGCGCATCATCGTGATGAGCGCACAGAACACGCTGCTGACCGCGGTCAAGGCCGCCGAGCGCGGCGCCTTCGACTATCTGCCCAAGCCCTTCGACCTGAAGGATCTGGTGGCGATGGTGCAGAAGGCCCTGTCGGCACCCCAGGCGCCGACTCTGCCGGCCCCGGTGGTCCAGGCCGAGGTGGAGGAGGAGGCGCTGCCGCTGATCGGCCGCTCCCCGGCCATGCAGGAGATCTACCGGGTGCTGGCCCGGCTGATGGGCACCGACCTGACGGTGATGATCACCGGCGAGTCCGGCACCGGCAAGGAGCTGGTGGCCCGGGCCCTGCACGATTACGGCAAGCGCCGCACCGGTCCCTTCGTCGCCATCAATATGGCGGCCATCCCGCGCGAGCTGATCGAGTCCGAGCTGTTCGGCCATGAGAAGGGCGCCTTCACCGGCGCCACCATGCGCTCCACCGGCCGGTTCGAGCAGGCCCAGGGCGGCACCCTGTTCCTGGACGAGATCGGGGACATGCCGCTGGAGGCGCAGACGCGCCTGCTGCGCGTGCTGCAGGAGGGGGAATACACCACTGTCGGCGGGCGCACGCCGATCAAGACCGATGTGCGCATCATCGCCGCCACCCACCGCGACCTGCGCACCCTGATCCGCCAGGGCCTGTTCCGCGAGGATCTGTTCTACCGGCTCAATGTGGTGCCGATCCGGCTGCCGCCGTTGCGTGAACGCACCGAGGACGTGCCGGCCCTGGCCCGCCACTTCTTCCAGCTGGCCGCCCAGCAGGGGCTGCCGCTGAAAAGCCTGGACAATGCCGCCATGGAGCGGCTGAAGCGCTACCGCTGGCCCGGCAATGTGCGCGAGCTGGAGAATCTGGTGCGGCGCCTGGCCGCGCTCTATGCCCAGGAGGTCATCGGCGTCGATGTCATCGACCTGGAACTGGCCGAGGCCAGCCCCGCGGCCCAGCCGGTGCAGGAACCGGTCAATGAGGGGCTGGGGGCCGCGGTGGAGCGGCATCTCCGCGAATATTTCGCCGCACACAAGGACGGAATCCCCGCCGCCGGCCTTTATGACCGCATCCTGCGCGAGGTCGAACGGCCATTGCTGACCCTGTCGCTGACGGCCACCCGTGGCAATCAGATCAAGGCGGCGCATCTGTTGGGGCTGAACCGCAACACCCTGCGCAAGAAGATCCGCGATCTCGACATCCAGGTGGTGCGCGGGCTGAAATGACGGCGATGCGGCGGGGACCGCTTCCGTCCCCGTCCGCGCTGCCCCATCGTCCGGTGCTGCCCCCTGTGGGGTGCTGGCGTCGGGTGTAGCTTTCTGGTAACAGTGCTGTCAGCCGGCGTCGGGTGCCGCCCTCTCGCCGGTAACGGATCATCTGGACCCAGGGACGCGGATTGCGCCACAGCAGCAGCAACAGGGGCAAGAAAGCCCGCGGGCGGGTCGGCCGGGGAGCCGCAGGCCGTCTGCCATGAGCGTTTCCGCCAACCGCCCCCTCTCGCCGCCCCTGTGGCGGCGCATCGCCCAATGGGCCAACCGCTACCGGCTCGGCAATGCCATGGCGGTATTGCTGACCCTGGCCGCCATCATCTGCGGCGCCGCCACCTATGGCGCGCTGACGCAGACGCCGCCCTTCGGCAAGGATCCCGACACGGTCACGCTGCTGCTGACCACCGATGCCGTGCTGCTGCTGCTGCTGGGGGCCTTCGTGGCCAGGCGCATCGTCGCCCTCTGGGTCGAGCGGCGCCGGGGGCTGGCCGGATCGCGGCTGCACATGCGGCTGGTGGCGGTGTTCTCGCTGCTGGCCATCCTGCCGGCCATCATCATGGCCATCTTCTCGTCGCTGTTCTTCTATGTGGGTGTGCAGTCCTGGTTCAGCGACCGCGTGCGCACGGCGGTCAACGAATCGCTGGCCGTTGCCGAGGCCTATCTCAAGGATCATCAGCAGGCCATCACCCGCGATGCCGAGCTGATGCGCAACGCCATCGGCGGCCTGCCCATCTCCGTCACCTACAATCCCGTGGAGTTCCGCCGCTTCTTCATCAACGAGGCGTTCCAGCGCTCGCTGACCGAAGCCGTGATCTTCGACGGCACCGGCCGGGTCAATGCCGTCTGGGGCCTGGGCTTCGCCTTCGACATGACCAGCGTGGACGAAGCCCATCTGGAGCAGGCCCGCAAGGGCGAGATCGTGCTGATCGTCAGTGAGGCCGGCAACCGGGTGAACGCCATCATCCAGGTCGATCCCCAGTTCGACACCTTCCTGCTGATCGGCCGCCCGGTGGAAAGCCGGGTGCTGGAACATATGGACGCCACCCAGAGCGCCGTCACCGAATACCGGCGGCTGGAGGGACAGCGCTTCGGCCTGCAGACGCGGCTGACCCTGATCTTCATCGGCGTCGCCGTCCTGCTGCTGTTGGCGGCCATCTGGACCGGTCTGAACGTGGCGACATATCTGGTGCAGCCCATCAGCGCCCTCATCGCCGCGGCCGAACGCATCCGGGCCGGCGACCTGTCGGCGCGGGTGCCCGACAGCGCCATGGAACCGGAGGACGAGCTGGCCTCGCTCTCCCGCGCCTTCAACCGCATGACCAGCCAGCTGGAAAGCCAGCGCAGCGAGCTGGTGGAGGCCAACCGGCTGCTGGATCTGCGCCGCCGCTTCACCGAGGCCGTGCTGGCCGGCGTTTCCGCCGGCGTGCTCGGGCTGGACCAGGAGGGCCGCATCAACCTGCCGAACTTGTCCGCGGCGGAATTGCTGGAGGTGGGCGACCCGTCCTCGCTGATCGACCGCGACCTGCTGGAGGTGGTGCCGGAACTGGCCGAGCTGATGGCCGGCATCCGCCGCCGGCCGGGCAAGCTGGTGGAAGGGCAGATCCAGATCCGCCGGGGCGGACAGGTGCGCACGCTGCTGGTGCGCGTGGCGGCGGAAACCGTGGGCTCCGATGTGCGCGGCTATGTCGTCACCTTCGACGACGTGTCGGAACTGCTGTCGGCCCAGCGCAAGGCCGCCTGGGCCGATGTGGCCCGGCGCATCGCCCACGAGATCAAGAACCCGCTGACGCCGATCCAGCTTTCGGCCGAGCGGCTGCGGCGCAAATATCTCAAGGAAATCAACAGCGACCCCGAGACCTTCCGCGCCATGACCGATACCATCGTCCGCCATGTGGACGATATCGGGCGCATGGTGGACGAGTTCTCGGCCTTCGCCCGCATGCCGTCGCCGGTGATGAAGCCGGTGGCGCTGGGCGAACTGGTGCGGCAGGCCGTTCTGCTGCAATCCACGGGCAATCCGGCGGTCCATTTCTCTGCCGACCTGCCGCCAGCGCCGCCGGTGCTGGTGTGCGACAGCCGGCAGATCGGTCAGGCCCTGACCAACCTGCTGAAGAACGCGGTGGAGGCCATCGAAGGCCGCATCGAGGCTGCCGGGGCGGGGAATCCCGCCCCCGGCGAGATCGCCGTGCGTCTGCTGGCGGAGGAGGACCGCGTGCTGTTGTCGGTGGAGGACAATGGCCGCGGTCTGCCCACGGAGGAACGGGACCGGTTGACCGAGCCCTATGTCACCACGCGGGCCAAGGGCACCGGCCTTGGCCTCGCGATCGTCAAGAAGATCATGGAAGACCACGGCGGCGCGCTGCTGCTGGAGGACCGTCCGGGCGGTGGGGCCCGCGTCAGCCTGGTGCTGCCGCGCGACATTCCCGCCACCGGCGAAGCCCCGGCCGCGGTTGAACGCCAGACGGTTGCCGCCGGACACAAGGGGTGAAGAGATGGCGCATGACATTCTGATCGTCGACGACGAGGCCGACATCCGGATGCTGATCGCCGGCATCCTGGACGATGAGGGGATGAAGACCCGCGAGGCCGCGGACGCCGATCAGGCGCTGGCGGCTGTCGCGGCCCGGCGGCCCAGCCTGGTGATCCTGGACATCTGGCTCCAGGGCAGCCGCCTGGACGGCCTCCAGATCCTGGCCGAGCTGAAGCGCGACCATCCCGACGTGCCGGTGGTCATGATCAGCGGCCATGGCAACATCGAGACGGCCGTGGCCGCCATCAAGGCCGGCGCCTACGACTTCATCGAGAAGCCGTTCAAGGCCGACCGCCTGCTGCTGCTGGTGGAGCGCGCCATCGAAGCGGCGCGTCTTCGACGGGAGAACCGGGAGCTGCGGGTCCGGGCCGGTGCCGAAACCGACCTGATCGGCCGCTCGCTGGCCGTCAACCAGCTGCGCCATGCCGTGGAGAAGGTGGCGCCCACCGGCTCGCGCATCCTCATCAGCGGTCCGCCCGGCAGCGGCAAGGAGGTGGTGGCGCGCATGATCCATGCCCGGTCCCGCCGGGCCGACGGCCCCTTCGTCGCCCTGAACTGCGCCACCATGCGGCCGGACCGGCTGGAGGTGGAGCTGTTCGGCACCGAGCACGGCGTCGATGGCGGCGGCCGCAAGGTCGGCACCTTCGAGCAGGCCCATGGCGGCACCCTGTTCCTGGACGAGGTGGCCGACATGCCGCTGGAGACCCAGGGCAAGATCGTGCGCGTGCTGCAGGAACAGACCTTCGAGCGCGTCGGCGGCACCGCCCGGGTCGAGGTCGATGTGCGCGTCATCGCCAGCAGCAACCGCGATCTCACCGCCGAGATCGAGGAGGGACATTTCCGCCAGGACCTGTTCTACCGTCTGGCCGTGGTGCCGCTGAAGGTGCCGCCGCTGCGCGAACGCCGCGAGGACATCCCGCTGCTGGCCCGCCATTTCATGCAGCGCACGGCGGAAAGCGCCGGCCTGCCCATCCGCGTCTTCGGCGAGGACGCCATGGCGGCGCTCCAGGCCTATGACTGGCCCGGCAATGTGCGCCAGCTGCGCAACACCGTGGAATGGCTGCTGATCATGGTGGCGGGCGATCCCAACGAGCCGATCCGGGCCGACATGCTGCCGCCGGAGATCGGCGCCATCACGCCGACGGTGCTGAAGTGGGAGAAGGGGGGCGAGATCATGGGGCTGCCCCTGCGCGAGGCGCGCGAGGTGTTCGAGCGCGAATATCTGCTGGCCCAGGTCACCCGCTTCGGCGGCAACATCTCGCGCACCGCGGCCTTTGTCGGCATGGAGCGCTCGGCGCTGCACCGCAAGCTGAAGTCGCTGGGGGTCCACGGCACCGACCGCAACGGGACGCGGTTGACCGTGGAGTGACGGGCGCGGCGCGGGGCCGCCCGGGGCGGGATCGGGACAGGCGGAAGGCACGGGGGAACAGGGGACCATGAAAGTCATCGTCTGCGGTGCCGGGCAGGTCGGGTCGAACATCGCCCGCTACCTCGCCTCCGAGGGAAACCATGTCACCGTCATCGACCAGTCGGCCGAGCTGATCCAGAAGATCAGTGACACGCTGGATGTGCAGGCCATGGTCGGCTTCGCCTCCCACCCCAATGTGCTGGAGGCGGCCGGTGCCGCCGATGCCGACATGATCATCGCCGTCACCCTGGCGGACGAGGTCAACATGGTGGCCTGTCAGGTGGCGCACAGCCTGTTCAACGTGCCCACCAAGATCGCCCGTGTGCGGCACCAGAGCTATCTGCAGCCCATCTGGGCCGACCTGTTCTCGCGCGAGCATATGCCGATCGACGTCATCATCTCGCCGGAGATCGAGGTGGCGCGGGCCATCTCGCGGCGGATGCTGGTGCCCGGCGCCTTCGACATGATCCCGCTGGCCGACGGGGCGGTGAAAGTCATCGGTGTCGTCTGCGGCCAGTCCTGTCCCATCATCAACACGCCGCTGCGCCAGCTGACCGGCCTGTTCCCGGATCTCAACATCGAGGTGGTGGCCATCGTCCGCAACGACCGGCCGATCATCCCCACCGGCGAGGACCAGATGCTGGCCGGCGACGAGGTTTATTTCGTTGCCGATACGAAGCATGTGGCCCGCGCCATGGCCGCCTTCGGCCATGAGGAGCCGGAGGCGCGGCGCGTCATCATCATCGGCGGCGGCAATATCGGTCTCTGTCTGGCCGAGGAGATCGAGGCCAAGCATCCCCATGTCTCCGCCCGCATCGTCGAGGTGGACCGCCGGCGGGCGCAGATGGTGGCCCAGCGCCTGTCCCGGACCATGGTGCTGCATGGCGACGGGCTGGACCCGGAGATCCTGGAGGAGGCCAATGTCCGCGCCAGCGAGGCGGTGGTGGCCGTCACCAACAGCGACGAGGGCAACATCCTGGCCTCGCTGCTGGCCAAGCGGTATGGCTGCCAGCGCGCCATCACCCTGATCAACAAGACCACCTATCAGCCGCTGGTGCAGCCGCTGAGCATCGATGCCGTGGTCAGCCCGCGCTCCATCACCGTCTCCTCGATCCTGCAGCATGTGCGCCGCGGCCGCATCAAGGCCGTGCATTCCCTGCGCGAGGGCTTCGCCGAGGTCATCGAGGCGGAGGCGCTGGAGACGTCCAGCCTCATCAACACGCCGCTGAAGGATATCCGCCTGCCCGGCGGCGTCATCATCGGCGCCATCGTCCGGGCCGGACAGGTCATCATCCCGCGCCCCTCCACCGTCATCAAACCCAATGACCGCGTCATCATTCTGGCCGAGGTCGGTCAGGTCAGGAAGGTTGAGAAGATGTTCGCGGTTCGCCTTGAATTCTTTTGAGAATTCGCCGTCTTTTCACAAAGTGGTTTAGCCTCTTCTCAGAAATCGGTTGAACACGGATCAGGGCGCCTGAGCATGTCCCGCATCGCCTATGTCAACGGCCGCTATCTGCCGATCCAGGCGGCTGGGGTCCATATCGAGGATCGCGGCTTCCAGTTCGCCGACGCCGTCTATGAGGTGGTCAGCGTCGTCGGCGGATGTCTGGCCGACGAGGAGGGGCATCTGGCCCGTATGGGCCGGTCGCTGTCGGAGCTGCGCATGCCCTGGCCGGTGGCCCCGGCGGTGCTGCGCCAGATCATGCGGCAGGTGGTGGCGCGCAACCGCGTGCGCAACGCCAGCCTCTATATCCAGATCAGCCGCGGTGCCGCGCCGCGGGACTTCCGCTTTCCCCGCGATCCCAGCCCGACGCTGGTGCTGACCTGCCGCGCGGCCCGCTTCCAGACGCCGGAGCAGCTGCAAGACGGCATCGCCTGCATCACCGTGCCCGATATCCGCTGGCTGCGGCGCGACATCAAGACCGTGGGCCTGCTGGCCCAGTCCCTGGGCAAACAGGCGGCCGCCGAGGCGGGGGCCGCGGAAGCCTGGCAGATCGCCCCTGACGGCACCGTGACCGAGGGCTGTTCCAGCAATGTCTGGATCGTCACCGCCGCAGGCGTGCTGGTGACCCGGCCGGCCAGCCCGCTCATCCTCAACGGCATCACCCGGCAGTCGCTGCTGCGTCTGGCGGCGGCGATGGGCCTGGGCGTCGAGGAGCGGCCCTTCACCCTGGAGGAGGCCTTCGCCGCCCGCGAGGCCTTCATCTCGTCGGCCGGCAGTTTCGTGCTGCCGGTGACCCGGCTGGATGGCCGCCCCATCGGCGATGGCCGCCCCGGCCCGCTGGCCCGCCGGCTGCGTCAGGCCTATTTCGACCATGTCGGCGCCCCCGATCCGGTGGAGGCCGGGCGATGAGCGGTCTTTCCCTGTCGCCCCCGGCTGCCATCCTGTTCGACTGGGACAATACGCTGGTCACCAACTGGCGTTGCGTCTGCGCCTCCATCAATGCCGCGCTGGAGGCGTTCGGCCTGCCGACCTGGACGCTGGAGGAAAGCTATGCGCGGGCGCGCCACAGCCTGCGCGACAGCTTCCCCATCCTGTTCGGTGAGGACTGGCACCGGGCGCGTGACATTTTCTATGCCCATTTCCGCGCCCATCATCTGGAGTATCTGGAGCCGCTGCCCGGTGCCGCGGAGATGCTGGCCGGATTGCGGGAGCAGGGGATCTATCTTGCTGTCGTCAGCAACAAGAACGGCCCCTTCCTGCGGGCCGAAGCCGCGCATCTGGGCTGGGACTGCTTCTTCGGAGCGCTGGTGGGTGCGACCGATGCGCCCGTGGACAAGCCGGCGGTGGCGCCGGTGCATCAGGCGTTGGCCCCCGGCGGTGTGGCGGCCGGCGGCGATGTCTGGTTCATCGGCGATGCCGATGTGGACATGGAATGCGCCCACCGCGCCGGCTGCGTGCCCATTCTCGTCGGCAATACCCCGCCGCATGCCGCCGGTCTGGCCCAATTCCCGCCGCGCCTGCGGCTGGAAGGCTGTGCTGCGATTTCAGCCTTGGTGAAGGGCCTGCATCGTCCCATATGATGCACGGACGGGACGGGCGGAGCCAGGCTCCGTCCGGGCGCCGGCCCCTAACCTGGGTGCGTCCGCGGACGTGCCCCAAGAATGAGCGAAGCGAGGCTGCTCCATGTCCGAAAAAGCGCAGAATGTTCAGGACGTGTTTCTGAACCACGTTCGCAAGAACAAAACGCCCGTGACCGTCTTCCTGGTCAACGGTGTCAAACTCCAGGGCATCATCACCTGGTTCGACAATTTCTCCGTTCTGCTGCGCCGCGACGCGCACTCGCAGCTCGTCTACAAGCACGCCATTTCCACCGTCATGCCGGCGCATCCGATCCAGCTGTTCGAGCCCACCGGCAAGGAGAGCGACCACGACTGAGCAACGCTCTGACGATGTGCGCGGGCCAGCAACCCGCGCCCTCGTGATCCATCCCGTTCTCCCCGAGGACCGGGGGAATGCGCGCGCACCCGCCTCGCGCTTGGAAGAGGCGGTCGGGCTGGCGGCGGCCATCGATCTCGATGTGGCCGCCGCGCGTGTCTACAGGGTCATGCGCCCGCGTCCCGCCACGCTGCTGGGGGCCGGTGTGGTGGAAGAGGTGGCCGAGCTTGTCGAGGCCGAGTCCATCGGTCTCGTCGTCATCGATCAGGCCCTGACACCGATCCAGCAGCGCAATCTGGAACGGGACTGGACTGTCAAGGTCATCGACCGCACCGCCCTGATCCTGGAGATCTTCGGCGCCCGCGCCCGCACGCGCGAAGGCAAGTTGCAGGTTGAGCTGGCGGCCCTGACCTACCAGCGCTCGCGTCTGGTCCGGTCCTGGACCCACCTGGAGCGGCAGCGCGGCGGTTTCGGCTTCCTGGGTGGTCCCGGCGAAAGCCAGCTGGAGCTGGACCGCCGCCTCATCGGCGACCGTATCGAGAAGCTGAAGCGGGAACTGGAGGAAGTGCGGCGCACCCGTGGCCTGCACCGCAAGGCGCGGGAGAAGGTGCCCTATCCCGTGGTGGCGCTGGTCGGTTACACCAACGCCGGCAAGTCGACCCTGTTCAACCGCATGGCCGGTGCCGACGTCTTCGCCAAGGACCTGCTGTTCGCCACGCTGGACCCGACCATGCGGGCCATCACCCTGCCCAGCAACCGCAAGATCATCCTGTCGGACACGGTGGGATTCATCAGCGACCTGCCGCATGGTCTGGTGGAAGCGTTCCGCGCCACGCTGGAAGAGGTGCAGGCCGCCGATATCATCCTGCATGTGCGGGACGTGTCGCATCCCGACACCGAGGCGCAGCGGGCCGATGTGGAGACGGTGCTGAAGGATCTCGGCATCGAGGCCGATACCGACCGGCGTGTGGTCGAGGTGCTGAACAAGATCGACCGGCTGGACGGAGAGGAGCGGGACTCGCTGCTGCGCCAGGCCCGGCGCGGGGGCGGGCTGATCGCTGTCTCCGCCCTGACCGGCGAGGGTATCGATACGCTGTTCGACTTCATCGCCGCCCGCATGGTTGCGGGGCGCGAGGTGGTGGAGCTCACGGTCGATCTGGCCGACGGGGCCGCCTTGGCTTGGCTCTACAGCCGCGGTGAGGTGCTGGCGCGCCAGGATGACGAGCAGGGGGCGCATCTGCGCGTGGCCCTGGACCCGGCCGATCTGGCCCGGTTCTGCGCCCGTTTCCCCTATCCGCTGCAGCCGGAACCGGCGCTGATGGCCCGGAGCGCCTGACGGCGCTCCGGTTCGTCCGGCGGGTTCGTCCGGCGGCGGAGGGATGGGCCTCTTCCCCCATCAGCGGAAGATGACCGTCCGGTGGCCGTTCAGCAGCACGCGCTGCTCCAGATGGTATTTCACCGCCCGTGCCAGCACGCGGCATTCGATGTCGCGGCCCGCGGCCACCAGCGCCTCCGGGTCCTGGGTGTGGTCGACGCGCTCCACCTCCTGCTCGATGATGGGTCCCTCGTCCAGGTCGGTGGTGACATAGTGCGCGGTGGCGCCGATCAGCTTCACGCCGCGGGCATAGGCCTGATGGTAGGGCTTGGCGCCCTTGAAGCTGGGCAGGAAGGAATGGTGGATGTTGATGCAGCGTCCAGCCAACTGCCGGCACAGATCCGGCGACAACACCTGCATGTAGCGCGCCAGAACCACCAGATCGACCCCGTGCCGCTCCACCAGATCCAGCAGCTGCTCCTCGGCCATCTGCTTGGCCGCAGCGGTGACGGGAATGTGGTGGAAGGAGATGCCGTGCCAGTCGGCCAGCCCGGCGAAATCCGGATGGTTGGAGACGATGGCCGGGATGTCCATGGCCAGATCGCCGATGCGGTAGCGATAGAGCAGATCGTTGAGGCAATGGCCGAATTTCGAGACCAGGATCAGCACGCGCGGGCGGCGCTCCAGATCGGTCAGGCGCAGATCCATGGCGAAGCGGTGTCCGACCTCGGCCAGTGCCTGCTGCAGGGCATCGCTGTCCGCCCGGGCGACGGCGAAGGACAGGCGCAGGAAGAACCGGCCGCTGGCGGTATCGCCGAACTGGGCACTGTCCAGGATATTGGCCCCGTACCGGGCCAGGGCGCCGGAGATCCCGGCGACGATGCCGATCGTATCCGGGCAGGACAGGGTCAGGACAAAGCGTTGCACCATAACGTTCCTCGATCACGGGGCATTGGCATTCGCGGCGCCGGCGGCCACAGTGGGGCGGCGGACCGGCCCAGCCATCCGGGCGCCGGACTTTCGTTACCGAACAGGCCAGGAACATAGCATGAAATTGCCCGATAGCGCCGCCGTTACCGCCATCATCCGGACCGTCGCCGCCGAGGAGATCATGCCGCGGTTCCGCCGGCTGGGTCAGGACGACATCCGGGAGAAGGGGCCGGGCGATCTGGTCACCGTGGCGGACGAGGCGTCCGAGCGCAGCCTCGGGCGTCAGCTGCGCGGCCTGCTGCCGGGCAGCGTCGTTCTGGGGGAGGAGGGCTATGCCGCCGATCCCGGCGTGCTGTCGCTGCTGACCGGTGAGGCACCGGTCTGGATCATCGATCCGCTGGACGGCACTTCGAACTTCGCCGCCGGCCGGCCCATCTTCGGCGTGCTGGTGGCGCTGGTCCGCGGCGGCCGCACCCTGGCCGGCTGGATCCATGATCCCCTGGCCGACCGTACCGTGGCCTGCGAAGC
Source organism: Oleisolibacter albus (assembly GCF_003336875.1). Classification (GTDB taxonomy): domain Bacteria; phylum Pseudomonadota; class Alphaproteobacteria; order Azospirillales; family Azospirillaceae; genus Niveispirillum; species Niveispirillum album. Next base: position 157,174 of record NZ_QGNJ01000001.1, read on the forward strand.
CGGTGGCGGCAGCTGGCTGGCGGGGCAGCGCCTGCAAGTGCAGCAGCAGTCCCATCCGGCGGTCATGACCGGCGCCTGCGCCGGCCGTTTCACACCGCCGCCGCCCGGTCCGGACGGACGCCAGCCGCTATTGTTCGCCGGCAGCTACAACCTCAACTGTGCCGCCCATGAATATCTGCGGCTGCTGACCGGTGAGGGGCATTTCTCCCTCTATCACCGGCTGATGCCCTGGGACCATGCGGCCGGCGTCCTGGCCCATGCCGAAGCCGGCGGTTTCGCCGCCAGGTTCGACGGCAGCCCTTATCATCCCACCGACCGCGACGGTGGCCTGTTGCTGGCGCCCAACCCCACAGGCTGGCAGCGGCTGCGGCCCCTGCTGCTGGGGGACGCGGCCTGAACGACGGCCTGGCGACGAAGAAACGGCGGCACCGGGCCGGCACGGGCGGCCCGGTGCCGCTGGCCGGTCAGGCACCCGCCTTCGGAGTGCGGTGAACGGTCAGGCCGCCCGGCCCCTGGACCGTCGGCATCAGCTCGATGCGGTTGATGTTGAAATGGGGCGGCAACGTTGCCGCCCAAACCACGCTTTCCGCGACATCTTCCGCGGTCAACGGCGTAGTGTCGGCATAGACCTTGGCTGCCTTGGCCGCATCGCCCTTGAAGCGGACCAGGCTGAAATCGGTCTCGACCATGCCCGGTTCGATCGAGGTGACACGCACGCCGGTCCCGGTCAGGTCCGCCCTGAGAGACAGGCTGAACTGGGTCACGAAAGCCTTTGATGCGCAATAGACATGACCGCCGGGATAGGGATAGCTGCCGGCGATGGAGCTGATGTTGATGATATGGCCGCGGCCGCGCTCGACCATGCCCGGCAGCACCAGTCCGGTCATCACCACCAGCGCCTTGTCGTTGGTGTCGACCATGACCTCCCAATCATCAATGCTGGCGCGATAGGCGGGATCGGCGCCCAGGGCCAGCCCGGCATTGTTGACCAGCAGGTCGATGGCGGCGAAATCCGGCGGCAGGTCGCGCAGGGCGCTCTCCACCGCGGCCCGATCGCGCACATCGAAGGCCAGAAGGTGAGTCGGGACCTTGAACTCTTCGGCCAAGGCCTTGAGTTTATTGAGATCGCGCCCGGCCAGGATCAGGCGGCTGCCCAGAGCGGCGAAGCGGCGGGCGAAGGCCCGGCCGAAACCTCCCGTGGCACCGGTAATCAGAACGGTTTCAGGGGTATAGCCTGGATTGCTCATCTTCTGCATCTCCATCGGCAGAGCAAGATCATTCGCCGGCAGCGGCCCGTTCCTGTGCCTTGGCCTGCTGCCAGAGGGCTTCCATCTCGTCCAGCGTCGCCTGTTCGGGCCGGCGGCCCTGGGCGGCCAGTGCCGCTTCGATCCGGCGGAAGCGCCGCTCGAACTTGGCGTTGGCGCCGCGCAGCGCCGTTTCCGGCTCGACCTCCAGCCGGCGCGCCAGGTTGACCAGCACGAACAGAAGATCGCCCATCTCGTCCTGCACCCGGGCCGGATCACGCTTCAGGGCCTGGATCTCGGCCCGCACCTCGCCGATCTCCTCCTCGACCTTGTCGAGGATCTGTTCGGCCTCGGTCCAGTCGAAGCCGACGCGGGCGGCCCGCTTCTGCAGCTTCAGCGCCCGGGTCAAAGCCGGCAGGCCGGTGATGACACCGTCCAGGGCCGAGGGAGCCTTGCCCTCGGCCGCGGCCTTGGCGGCCCGCTCGCCGGCCTTGTGCTCCTCCCAGCGCCGGCTCTGGTCGCTGACCGTTGCCACCGCCTGATCGCCGAACACATGGGGATGGCGGCGGATCATCTTGTCGCTGATCTGGGCGGCGATGGCGTCGAAGTCGAACGCGCCCTGTTCCCGGGCCATCTGGGCATAGAAGACCACCTGGAACAGCAGGTCCCCCAGCTCGTCCTTCACCGCCTGCATGTCGCCGGATTCGATGGCGTCGGCGACCTCATAGGCTTCTTCGATGGTGTGGGGGACGATGGTTCGGAAGGTCTGCTCCTGGTCCCAGGGACAGCCGCGCTGCGGGTCGCGCAGGGTGGCCATGATGTCGAGCAGGCGCTGGAGGTTCCGGGACATGGGCACGGGCACCGCACTGGGGATGGGAGCCGCGACCTTAGCCGAGCCGGCCGGGTCGGGCCACCCCCTGGACGGGGAAGGGTGCCATGGCCGCCGCTCAATCCGCGGCGCCGCCTCTGCCCCCGTCCTTGAAAAATGACGCCCGGACCGTTGCCGGTCCGGGCGCGCCGGTCATGGCACAGAGGGCAGGGATCAGGCGCTCTGCACCCCCTTCAGGAAGCGCTCCACCGCCTGACGCAGGTCGGCCTGTTCCTTCGACAGTTCGGTGACGGCATTGCTGACGCCATGGGCCGCCTCGCCGGTCTGCTGGCTCGACTGGGCCAGGGCGGCGATGGTGCTGGTGACCTCGGCCGTGCCCTGCGCCACCTGCTGCACGCTGCTGGAGATCTCGCGCGTGGCCGCACCCTGTTCCTCCACCGCGGCGGCGATGGCGGACGTGCCTTCGCTGATGCGCCGGATGGTGGCGGTGATGGCGTGGATGGCCTTCACCGCCTCCGCCGTGGTCTGCTGGATCTGGCCGACCTGCTCGGTGATGTCGCCGGTGGCCCTGGCCGTCTGTGTCGCCAGACTCTTCACCTCGCCGGCGACGACGGCGAAGCCCTTGCCGGCCTCGCCGGCACGCGCCGCCTCGATGGTGGCGTTCAGGGCCAGCAGGTTGGTCTGGGCCGCGATCTCGCTGATCAGCCCGACCACGGCACCGATGCGCTCGGCGGCGGCGGTCAGCGCCTCCACCGTGGCGTTGGTCAGCGTCGCCTGGTCGGCGGCGGAGCGGGCCATATCGGCGCTGGCCGTGACCTGCTGCGAGATTTCAGCGATGGAGGCCGACAGTTCCTCGGTGGCGGCCGCCACGGTCTGCACGCTGGCCGAGGTTTCTTCCGCCGCACCGGCCACCATGCTGGCTTGGTTGCTGGTGTCGGCGGCCACACGCCGCATCATCTCGGAGGTCTGTTCCAGGGTCTGCGACGCGGCGCCGATGGCCGACAGGGCCTGTTGGGAGGCATGATTGAAGTCACGGCTCATGCTCTGGATGCTGCTGGCACGCTGCAATTCGGCTTCCTGGCGCTCGGCCGCCTCGCGTTCCAGCCGCTGGGCTTCCAGGGCGCTGAGCCGCAGGGACTCCAATGCCGTGGTGATGCCGCCCAGCTCGTCGGGATAACGGGCAGGGGGCACGGGAATGCCATAGTCGTGGCGGGACAGATGGCTGATGGCCTGGGTCAGGATCTGGGTCGGGGCGCTGACCCGCCGGCGGATGGCCAGGATGCCCCAGCCCGACAGGGCGACGGCGAGGGCCAGACCGCCGATGGTGGAAACCAGCGTCATCAGGGTGGAGGCCTGCTGCTGCTCGGCATGCTCGACCGCCTGATCCAGGGCCGTGTAGGCGATGGCCAGGATGCTGTCGAAGGGCTTGTTGCAGAGAGCGGTGTAGTCGGTGGCGGCGATGGCCGGCTTGCCCGACCCGTCGAACCGCTGGACCAGGCTGTCGATCCCCTTCTGGGCCGTGTCGACCTCGGCTTTCGCCGTGGCCACGCGCTCGCGGATGACCGGCGGTGTCGCCGGGCGCTTCACGATCTCGTCCAGCACGTCGATGTCGTTGCCATAGGCCCCCCGGCGCTGATACCAGCGCTGGGCCACATCCGCTGTCAGGGGCTTGCTCTCGGCCACGAAGGGGCGAAGCAGGGAGCATTGCGACCCCATATTGTCGCGCAGACGCCATGCGGCCTCGCGCACCAGCATCATTTCCGCCACCACCGGGTCGCGGCTGCGCATTTCGGCGGCGACGGCGCTGGCCGCGTCCTCGATCTTGTCGACGACAGCGGCGATGCTCTTCCGCCACGTCTCGGTTTCTGCGACGACACGGCTGCCCCTGGCCTTGGCGGCCTGGGCATCGACGGCAGCATAACCGGTCTCGACCTGCTGCCAGGCGCTGGTGAGGTCGGCGATCAGCGTCTTGCGCTGGGGCAATGCGGTTTCGCCGAGCAGGGCGACGGCCTTGGTGAAGCTGTCGGCCGCGTCGGCACGGACCTTTTTGATCGGTGCTGTCGGGTCATCCTCGGCGATCAACGCCGTCTGCACCGTTGAGATCTGGCCTCGCACCTTGACCATGGCCGCGAACAGGGCCCGGTTGGACAGGGTTTCCTGTTTCGTGGCACCGGCTCCGTTGAAACCGTGCAACGCCTTGACCGACAGGGTTGCTGCGGCCACCAGCAGGCAGCAGAGCATTGCTGCCTGAATGGTGATCAGCAGATTGGAAATCGACGTCCGGAACATGCAATCTCCCCCCGTGACGCAATTTTCAGGATCCAGGTTCACCACTCCAGGTGGAAGCCTGTACTACTCCGCGATATGCCCACAATTGGCGGGGCCGGATCAATGTGGGGGGATATATCCAGACGATTAGCCCCGGTCATGACAGGCCGGGGGCCGATCCTGTTTCTGTCCATTTTCTCATCCCGCCAGCCGCCAGGCCGCCCGTTGCGGGCCACGGCTGCCCCCTCTGGTTTGGGCAAGCCGTGGCCGGTCTCGGCGGGTCCGATCATGCAATCGGCGGCTGACGCAGATCTGTCAGGCGGACGGTCCTGCGACGGTACGGGCGTGCCGCTCCCGTGTGTCGCGCCTGACGTCTCTGGTCGAATTGCAACGGGGGGCAGGGCGGGGGTGGCGCTGTTGTCTTCACCCCGAAACCGGCAGTCCCCAGGATCGTCCTCAGCGATTTTCAGCGCTGCTTCTTCTGTGTACGGAGCGGAAGCGGCTACAGGAGGGCCGCGTGCTGGTCAGCGTCGATCCGGGGTCACGCGGTGTTGTTCCGCCAGAAACCCCGCGGCCATGAGCCGGAACGCATCAATGGCCTTCGGCAAAGCCGATCTGGGATCGTCGCTGGCGGCCACCCACAAGGCGGCATTCAAGGCGGCTCCGCTGAGCAGGCGCGCCGCCGCTTCGACATCCACGGGCTTCAGGATGCGTCGGGAGACGAGACCGGCGATCATCTGCTTCGTGACCTGAAGGCAGGCGTTTTGGCTGGGCCATTGCGAGGGGTCGCCGAGAAAGGCCGGGCCATCGAGCAACACGATGCGCTGCACCTCCGGATCGAGCGCCATCTCGATATAGGCTTCGCCCTCCGCCAGCAGCGCTTCCCAATCATTCCCCGCCGCCGCGCCGGCGTCCTTCGCGCGGGCCGCCATCTCGCCATCGATCTGGGCCACGACAGCGGCCAGCAGACCCTTCTTGTCACCGAAATTGTGATAAAGGGCACCGCGGGTCAGGCCGGCATCCGCCGTCAGCTCGTCCATCGAGGCGGCGGAGAAGCCCTTTTCGGCGAAGGCCCTGCGCGCGGCCGCGATCAGCCTGGCCCGGTTCTCCTCCATCGTTTCGATCCGCCGCTTCGCCATCACCAATCCGCCTCGCTTTCAGATACGGAGCGCATGTGAGTTGACATACGCACCGTATATCTTATATTCAGATACGGACCGTATATCAATATCCACGCGCCGGATCGTGACGGATTCCGCTCCGGCAGCCTCCGCGCGGGGACAAGCGAAAGGACCGCACCGTGCCGCACCGTGATGCCATCTTCCCTGAGAACCGCCACGCCCTGTATGAGCAGCATGGATATTCGGCCGCGATCCGCTCCGGCGATCTGCTGTTCGTTTCAGGGCAGGTCGGGAGCCGCCCCGACGGGTCGCCCGAGCCGGATTTCGAGGCACAGGTCCGGCAGGCCTTCGCCAATCTCAAGGCAACGCTTGCGGCCGGGGGATGCAGTTTCGACGACATTGTCGACGTGACGACCTTCCATACCGATCCGGAGACGCAATTCGGCACCATCATGGCCGTGAAGAACGACGTGTTCACCCAGGCCCCGTATCCGAACTGGACGGCTGTCGGTGTCACCTGGCTTGCGGGCTTCGACTTCGAGATCAAGGTGATCGCCCGCGTGCCGGCCAGGCCCTGATCCGTTACGGGCCGAACGGTAGGGACCGGCCAGGGACCGGCTGCACTCCAGCCGGCCAACCTGACCGTGGGCTGGGGGTGACATCTCTATATTGTGCCTACAGGCATAAACGCGATAAGCTAGATTATGGGAAAAGACTGAACGCATCCTGATGCAAAGGCCTGTGCCTCGGCCGTTGTTCAGACGAGAAAGCCGGCCAAGGCCGCTCACGGAGTCTGCCCGTTCAGAACCAGTGCATCGTCCAGCTTTCCGTCGCTGCCGGTCAAGGCCTGCGCCAACCCTATGCGAATGCGCACGGCAGATGCGCACGGTCGATTTTATAAATGCGATAGTTCTTACGTAAGGAAAGTCTTAGATATGTGCCAGGCACGGCCCCAGCCCGGTTGGCGATGTCTCCGGACGGGCGGCCATGGCATCCCCGCTTGAGGCGTGTCCACCATGACTCTGTCCGTTTCCTCTCAACCGCCCCATGCCCGTCTGGAGCATCTGCCCCTGCCTCTGTTCGCCGCGCCCATGGGGGTCGGCGGGCTGGGACTGGCGTGGCGCGAAGCGGCGCGCGGGCTGGGGGCGCCGGCCGCCATCGGAGAGATGCTGTTGCTGCTGGCCGGGCTGCTGTGGCTGCTGATCGCCGCCCTGCATGTCGTTCGCTTCCTGGCGCATCCGGCGGCGCTGGCCGATGATCTGAAGCATCCCGTGCGCTCTGCCTTCGCCGGTGCCATCACCATCGGGCTGCTGATCCTGGCCGGTGGGCTGATCCCCCATGCCCCGGCAGTGGCCGCCCTGCTGTGGCTGGCCGCCGCGGCAGCCCATGTCACCATCGCCGCCTGGACCGTGCGCAGCCTGCTGCAGGCCCCGCGGGAGATGGCGGCGCTGACGCCGCCGCTGCTGATCCCCCTGGTCGGCAATGTGCTGGCGCCGATCTTCGGCGCCAAGCTGGGGTTCGAAACGCTGTCCTGGATGATGTTCGGGCTGGGCGCCCTGCTCTGGGTCATTCTGCAGCCGCTGCTTCTCGGCCGGCTGATCACCGGCCCGGCCTTGCCGCCGCGGCTGCGGCCCAGCTTGGTGATCCTGCTGGCGCCGCCATCGGTGGCCGCCCTGTCGCTGGCGTCGTTGACCGGCGGCTATGGTCCCGCCCCGCTGGTCGCCCTCGGCCTGGCGCTGTTCCTGGCCCTGGTCCTGGCCACCATGATCGCCGAGTTCACCCGCGCTCCCTTCGCCATGTCCTGGTGGGGCTGGACCTTTCCCACGGCCGCCTTCGTGACCCTGGTCCAGGCGGCGGCGCAGGCCAAGGGGGCCAGCTCCCTGCTGGCACCGCTGCTGTGGCTGCTGCTGGCCGGCGCCACGTCCATCCTGGTCCTGGTCGCCGCCGCCACCCTGCGCGCGGCCTGGACCGGCCATCTGCTTCAGCCCGAGGGATGAGCGGACCAACGGACGTCCTTGCCGGTGAACTGGCCCTGGCGTGCCCGGTCGGCCTGACCGGAGGCGAAACAGCGCAACGCGGGTGAGCGTCCGCTCAGCCGACCTCGACCACCATGCCGTCATAGCCGGGTTCGACGCCCGCCGGCAGCATGCGGCACAGGCTGTCATAGTCCATCATGTGGTTCATGTGGGTCAGGATGGCGCGGCGCGGCCGGACCCGTTCGATCCAGCCCCGGGTGATGGGCCAGTGCGCATGCACGGGATGCGGCGGCTCGGGGCGCACGCAATCCACGATCCAGGTGTCGATGCCCTCCAGCGTGGCGAAGGCCGCCTCGTCCAGCCGGACCACATCGGTGGAATAGGCGAAGCGGCCGATACGGAAGCCCAGGCTGGTGCTGTAGCCATGGTCCTGGACGAAGGGCCGGATCTCCAGACCGCCGATGCGCAGCGGCTGGTCCATGTCGATGACGTGGGGCACCAGCGACGGCCGGGCGAAATAGCCGCCCTCCGGCTCGCCCTGGAAGCAATAGGCGAAGCGGGCCTGCAGGCTGTCCAGCGTGGCGGCATCGGCATGGACGGGCAGTGGCTGCCGCATCAGCCAGTTCACGGCCCGCAGATCGTCGATGCCATGGGTGTGGTCGGCATGGGCGTGGGTATAGAGTACGGCATCGAGATGCTGCACCCCTTCCCGCAGCAACTGCTCGCGCAGGTCCGGCCCGCTGTCGATCAGGATGCGCGTGCCCGCCGTCTCCACCAGGATCGACGGCCGGGTGCGCCGGTTCCTGGGGTTGGCGGGGTCACAGGCACCCCAGACATTGCCGATCAGCGGCACCCCGCTGGAGCCGCCGGACCCGAGGATGGTGATCTTCATCAGACCCTCATGCCGCCCGGTTCAGGGCCGCGGCGGGAACCCGGTCGAACAGACGCAGGAAATTGGCCGTGGTCGCCGCCTCCAGGTCGGCATAGGACACGCCCTTGAGATCGGCCAGGAGTTCCGCGGTATGCACGGTGAAGGCCGGCTCGTTGCGCTTGCCGCGCAGCGGCACCGGCGCCAGATAGGGCGCATCCGTCTCGACCAGCAGCCGGTCCAGCGGCACGATGGAGGCGGCCTCGCGCACGGCATCCGACTTCTTGAAGGTCAGGATGCCGCTGAAGCTGATGTAGAAACCCACCTCCAGCGCCTGTTCGGCCAGCTGGCGGCTGCTGCTGAAGCAGTGCAGCAGCCCCCTCACCCCGCCCGGCTGCCCCGCCCCCTCCTCGCGCAGGATGCGGATGGTGTCCTCCTCCGCGTCGCGGGTGTGGACGATGACGGGCAGCCCCGTCTCGCGGCAGACCTGCAGATGGCGGCGGAAGCTGTCCTGCTGCACCGCGCGCGGGCTCTGGTCGTAGAAATAGTCCAGGCCGGTCTCGCCGATGCCCACCACCTTGGGCCACTGCGCCAGGGCGGCCAGGGTGGCCGGGTCGCTGTGGTCCCATTCGTCCAGGGCATGGTGGGGATGGATGCCCACGGTGCAATAGACGTCCGGATAGGCCAGGGCCACGTCATGGACCTGCTGGAACTTGCTGACATGGGTGCAGATGGTCAGCATCAGCCCCAACCCGGCCGCCCGCGCCCGCTCGACCACGGCATCGCGCTCCGGCGCGAAGTCGGGGAAGTCCAGATGGCAATGGCTGTCGACAAGCATGGGCCGGTCCTCAGTTCCCCTTGGCACCCGGGGCCTCGTCCTTGCCCGGCTCCGCCTCGACATAGCGGGGGAACACGCCCTGCGGCGGCGGCAGGGCCACGCCGCCCGCCAGCACGCCCGCGTCCAGATCGCTGAAGCGGCGCGCCTCCTCCGGCACCACCAGCTGATCCAGGATGCGGGCGGAGGCCTGGGGCATGAAGGGCTGGGTCAGGATGGCGACGCGGCGGATGATTTCGGCCAGGGTGTACAGCACCGTGCCCAGCCGCACCGTGTCGGTCTTGCGCAGCGACCAGGGCGCCATCTCGTCCACATAGCGGTTGGCGGCACCGATCACGGACCAGAGGACGTCCAGGGCCTTGTGGAAGGCCTGGACATCGATCTCGGCGCGCACGGCCGGCAGCAGGGCGGCGGCGGCGTCCAGCAGCTTGGTGTCGGCCTCGGTGCGCTCCCCCGGCTGCGGCAGGGCGCCGCCGCAATATTTCTGGATCATCGACAGCACGCGCTGGCACAGATTGCCGTAATCGTTGGCCAGCTCGCCATTGATCCGCTGCATCATGGCGCGCTTGGAGAAGTCGCCATCATTGCCGAACGGGATCTCGCGCAGCAGGAAATAGCGGGTCTGGTCCAGGCCGTAGGTCTCCACCAGCTCGGCCGGCTTCACCACATTGCCCAGGGATTTCGACATCTTCTCGCCTTCCACGGTCCACCAGCCATGGGCGAAGACGCGCTTGGGCGGCTCCAGCCCGGCGGCCATCAGGAAGGCCGGCCAGTAGACGGTGTGGAAGCGCAGGATGTCCTTGCCGACCATATGCAGGTCGGCCGGCCAGTAGCGGGCATAGTCGCCGCTGGTGTCGGGATAGCCGATGGCGGTGATGTAGTTGGTCAGCGCGTCCAGCCAGACATACATCACATGCGTGTCGTCGCCCGGGACCTTGATGCCCCAGTCGAAGGTCGTGCGGCTGATGGACAGGTCCTTCAGCCCGCCCTTGACGAAGCTGACCACCTCGCTGCGCTTGCCGGCGGGGGCGATGAAGTCCGGCCGCTGCTCATAGAATTCCAGCAGCCGGTCCTGCCAGGCGGACAGCTTGAAGAAATAGCTGGGCTCCTCCACCCACTCGACCGGGGCGCCGGTGGGGGCGAAGCGCTTGCCGTCGCGCTCCACCAGCTCGTCGGCGCCGTAATAAGCCTCGTCGCGGACCGAGTACCAGCCGCTGTAGCTGCCGAGATAGACGTCGCCGCTCTCCACCAGCTTCTGCCACAGCGCCTGCACGGCCGTGATGTGGCGCGGCTCGGTGGTGCGGATGAAATCGTCGTTGGAGACGTTCAGCAGGGCGGCCAGATCGCGGAAATTCTGGGAATTCCTGTCGGCCAGGGCGATGGGGGCGATGCCGGCGGCCTCCGCCGACTTCTGCACCTTCTGCCCGTGCTCGTCGGTGCCGGTCAGGAACTTGACGTCATACCCGTCCAGGCGCTTGAAGCGGGCCATCACATCGCAGGCGATCGTCGTGTAGGCGTGGCCCACATGGGGCGCATCGTTCACGTAATAGATCGGCGTGGTGACGTAGAAGGGCGTGCGCCCGGCCATGGGTCTTCTCCGCGGATGACGGGTCGGTTCTTGGCGCTGCCGCGGAACGGCGGGAACCCGGCTCAGGCCGCGGCGTCCTCGATCCGGAGCAGCGCGTTCATCAGGATCTGCCGGCGGTCGAGATTGGCTGAATCCGCCTTGGTGAACAGATGGTTGGTGTTCTCCCACACCTCCACCCAGCGATCAAGGCCACCGGCCCGTTGGCTCCCCTGCAACAGACGCTGCATCAGGGCGGCCTCGCCCGGGACCACCTCCGGCGGCAGCGCGCCGCGGGCACGGGCGCGGGCCATGCGGCCCAGCCACCAGCCCACCAGCTCGGTCACGGCCGTCCAGGCGGCGTCGTCCTGGCCGCGCAGCACCCCGTCCACGAACTGGTAGGCCGTCAGCAGGTCCAGCCGCGGCAGCGTCTCGAACAGGCCCAGCATGGCCTTGTAGAGATCGAGCCCGCCCGCCGACTGCAACTCCAGCGCCCGCCCGACCGACCCTTCGGCCAGGCGCGCCAGGGCCGTGCGCTCCGCCTCTTCCAGGTCCGGCCGGTAGCGGAACAGCAGCGTCCGCACTGTGGCCTCCGGCAGCGGCTCCAGCATCAGCCGGCGCGAGCGGCTGCGGATGGTGGGCAGCAGCGCCCCGACATTGTCGGCCACCAGCAGGATCAGGGTGCGCGGCGGCGGCTCCTCCAGGATCTTCAGGATGGCGTTCTGGCCGCTGACATTCAGCTGGTCGGCGCCGTCCACCACCACCACCCGCCAGCCGCCCTCGGCCGAGGTCAGGCGCAGGAACGGGGCGATGCGGCGCACCTCCTCCACCGGCAGGTCGCGCTTGAAGCGCTTTCTCTTCTCGTCCCAGGTGCGCTGGATGGTCAGCAGGTCGGCATGGCCGGCGGCGGCCACCCGCTTGAACACCGGGTTGGCGGGGTCGACGACCAGGCTGGTGGGGCTGGGCGGCGGGGCGAACAGCGCATCGCCCCCCGCCTCGCCGCCCTTGGCCAGGACGAACCGGGCCATGCGGAAGGCCAGCGTGGCCTTGCCGATGCCCGGCGGGCCGCCGATCAGCCAGGCATGGTGCATGCGCCCGGAATTCCAGCTGTCCAGCAGCCGCGCCTCGGCGGCGGCATGCCCCTCCAGATGCGGATTGCGCCGCGGCAGGAACGGATCGTCGCTGTCCAGCGGCGTGCTCATCGGCCCGGCCTCAACCGGTCGCTGAGGACCGCGCGGAGATCGGCCTGGATGGCATCGACGCCGCGGGCGGCATCGATCACGGCCACGCGCTGCGGCTCGGCCTCGGCGATGCGGCGGTAGCCGTCGCGCAGACGCCGGTGGAAGGCCAGGGCCATCTGCTCGTAACGGGTCTCATTGCCGGCCCGCGCGCCGGCCCTTGCCAGCCCGATCTCGGGATCGATGTCCAGCAGCAGGGTCAGGTCGGGCACCAGACCGCCGGTGGCGGCCCGGTGCAGATCGCGCAGCAGGTCCGGGTCAAGCCCGTGCCCCGCCCCCTGATAGGCAAAGGTGCTGTCGGCGTAGCGGTCGCACAGCACCCAGCGCCCGGCGGCCAGGGCCGGACGCACCGTCTCCGCCAGATGCTGGTGCCGGGCGGCATTCAGCAGCAGGGCCTCGGTCATCGGCTGCCAGCGTCCCGGCGTGCCGGTGACCAGCAGGGCGCGGATCTCCTCCGCGCCGGGGGAGCCGCCGGGCTCACGCGTGGTCTCCACGGCGATGCCCTGCGCCCGCAGCCAGTCGGCCAGCAGGCGGATCTGGGTGGATTTCCCCGCCCCTTCCCCGCCTTCCAGCGTGATGAACCGGCCCGTCATCGCCGGGTTACTTCGCCGCCGGGGCCGCCGGGGCCGCCGGCACCACGGCCGGTGTCGAAGGGCCGAACAGCATATGGCCGGCGGCGGCGGCGATGCGGCCGAAGAACCCCAGCTTCTGCACATCGGCCGCGGCAAGCAGCGGGATCTCCTGCGTCGGGAAGTCCGGTGCCTCGACCGTCAGCGTGGCCAGCCGCGCGCCCTTGGCGATGGGGGCCGCCACCGGGGCGTTGGCCACCACGCTGACCTTCATCTTGGCGCGCTGCTCATGCGTCATGGTGAGCTTCACCGCCTTTTCCGCCTGCAGCGGCACCTGCTCCGCCTGACCCAGCCAGACCGGCAGCTGGTCGACCGTCTCTCCCCCCTTGAACAGGGTGTAGTTGTCGAACTCGCGCCAGCCCCATTCCAGCAGGCGGGCGGACTCGTCGGCGCGGGCCTGCATGTTGGGCAGCCCGTTGACCACCAGCACCAGCCGCCGGCCACTGCGCTCGCCGGTGGCGATCAGGCCGTAGCCGGCAATGTCGGTATGGCCGGTCTTCAGCCCGTCGACACCCATGTTGCGATAGAGCAGCGGGTTGCGGTTGCCCTGCTTGATCCCGTGATAGGTGAATTCCTTCTCACTGTAATAGTGGAAGTATTCCGGGAAATCCTGCATCAGCCGGATGGACAGCGTGGAAAGGTCGCGGGCGGTGGAATAATGGTCGGGAACCGGCCAGCCCGAGGCGTTCATGAAGTTGGAATTGCTCATCCCCAGTTCCTTCGCCCGCTTGGTGGCGGCGGCGGCGAAGGCCGGCTCGGTGCCCGAAATGGCTTCGGCCAGCACCACGCAGGCATCGTTGCCGGACTGGATGATCATGCCGCGGATCAGGTCTTCCACCTTGATGGTGTTGCCCAGCTCCACGAACATCTTGGAACCCTGCTGCTTCCAGGCCTCCTGGCTGACCGGCAGCGTGTCGTCCAGCGACATGCGCCCCTGCTTCAGCCGCTCGAACACCATGTAGGCGGTCATGAGCTTGCTCATGGAGGATGTGGGCATCCGCTCGTCGGCGTTCTTCTCGAACAGCACCGTGCCGGTGCCCACATCGATCAGGATCGCCTCGCGGGCGATGGTCTCGATGCTGGCCGCCGCCGCCGGGGCCGTCGCGGATGCAACCAGCAGCGCGCCGACCGCAACCTGGCGGAGCGTGCGCGTGATGGCCTTCAGGAACCCTCGATCCATGGCTCTATCGTTATCCCGTACCACGAAAAACAGGCGCTGGTGCGGTTCGTCCGCGCCAGCGCTTCCAGACTAGGACCGTCAGCCCCGCGCGCCAAGCACCCTGACGGTGCAAACGGATCTTAATCGACGATGATGCGGGCGCTGTTCTGCCCGGTGGCCAGCACCTGGGACAGCACGGCATCGGCCCGGTCGACGGAGTCGAAGGGGCCGACGCGGACGCGGAAGAACTGGGTATCCCCGACCATGGCCGAAGAGATGTTGGTCGGCGAGATGGCGTTCAGCCGGGCCCGCAGCTTGTTGGCATTATCATAGATACTGAAGGCACCGGCCTGCACCCAGATGCGCTGCGGCCCGGCGGGCACGGTCTCCTGCACCACCACGGGGGCCGGCAGGAAGCGGCCGTCGTCGGCGGTGCGGCCCGGCACCGTGGTCGGTGCCTGCACGGTGCGGGCCGGGGCCGGCGCCGTCTTGGGCGGGGCCGCACCTTCCACCTCCACCGTCGGCCGCGGGGCGGCCTTGGGCGGCGGGCTGCCGTCGGGCGAACCGGCCATCTGCACATTGCCGCCGGCCTGGGCGGCGGCGGCGATGGCCCTGCTCTCCTCGGCCAGGATCTGCACCCGCACCTTGGCCGTGCCCTTCTGGTCATAGCCCAGCAGCTGCGCGCCGCGGCGCGACATGTCCAGGATACGGCCGGGCACGAAGGGGCCGCGGTCGTTGATGCGGACAACGATGGAGCGGCCATTCTCCAGATTGGTCACACGCACCAGACTCGGCATCGGCAGCGTCTGGTGCGCCGCCGTCAGTTCGTTCTCGTTGTAGGTCTCGCCGTTGGCCGTGGCCTTGGTGTGGAAACCGGGGCCGTACCAGCTGGCGATGCCGGTCTGGTCGTAAGTGTAGTCGACCTGGGGATAGTACCAGACTCCGGCGATCTGATAGGGCTCGCCCACCTTGTAGACGCCGCCGCCGGGCAGGCTGGTGCTCGGCGCGGAGGCCGTGGGGGCCGGCGGTTTCGACGCGCACGCGGACAGCAGGGCGACACTCGCCGCCATCATGACCGACCGCACCAGATGTATCCGGCCCATTCTGGAACTACCCCAATTTATTGTGGTCGGCACCCTACACCAGCCGTGACCGCGTCGCCAAGACGGCAGACCCCGTCTCCGTCGGCCATGCAGGATGCAGCCGCGGCTCCCTGTCTGCCACGCGGCCCCGGCGGCGGCAATGCCCGGCCGGGGCCGGACGCGCTGCGGCGATTTTTGTCACCTGGCGCTGCCCGCCTCGGGCACCGCATCCGGCGCCGGGAACAAGGCGTCGGTTCGGTCCATGGCCCGGTAGCTGATCAGCCCGACCGTCTCGCGCAGGGTCAGCGTCAGCTTGCCCAGCCCGACCAGCAGGTTCAGGCCGCGCCAGCGGTCGTCGGGCGGGGCGTGCATGAAGTCGGCGGGATAGGCGATCACCGGCCAGCCGGCCTTGCGGAAAATGCCGACACTGCGGGGCATGTGGAAGGCCGAGGTCACCAGCAGCCAGACCTCGCCGGGGGCCGGCTGCATGAGGTCCTTGCTGTAGAGCGCATTCTCCCAGGTATTGCGCGAGTTGCCTTCGAAGGTGATGCGGGACAGGTCCAGACCCATGTCCCCCCAGAGTTGGCGGGCCACATCCACCTCCCGGTCGGTCTGGTTCAGCAGGCGGCCGGACCCGCCGGTGAACACGATCCGCGCCTGCGGATAGCGTGCCATCAGACCGGGCAGCACCGTCATCCGCTCGGCATAGGAATTGAGCTGGGGGATGCCATAATAGCGGGTTCCAGCCGCATCAACGGCGCCGCCCAGCACGATGATGCCGTCCACCCGCTCGGGCATCGGCCGTGGCAGCGGAAACCGCTCCTCCAGCACGCCCAGCAGCAGGTCGGATACCGGCGTCAGCGCCAGAACCAGCAGGATGGCCGCCACACCGCCCGCCAGGATGGTTCCGGCCCGCCGCCGTCCCAGGAGCAGCAGCAGCACGGCCAGGATCAGCAGCAGCATGAGGAAATTGGCCGGCTGCAACAGGCCCCAGGCCAGCTTCGACAGGATGAAGGACATCCCGGATTTCTCCCGTAGAGGGGGCACCTGCCCCGGCCAGATCGCCGTCTGCCCTTGCCACCAGTCCGCCGCGGCGTCAAGCGGTCGCTGCCGCGGACCGCCGCCACGACAACCGAACTGGCCGCGCCGGAAAGAAACATGTGCCGGCAGGCAGGGAACGGAGCGGCGGCTCGGCGGTCACGCCAATGAATGGAAATTTTATTTCTTGTTCTTAATGGAAAAATATTAACGTATCTATGCCAAAGCTACCCTTGTAGCTGGATTGCCGTCCGGGTCTGGCGTTAGTCTGGCAAAAGTCCGGCAAACACCACCCGCGGCGGGTTCCCATCCCGACGGTCAGCGGTCAGCAAAGGCACGACATTGATCCCCTCGCCCCTTGCAAGCGCCCAACCTGATCCGCCTGTGCCGGGGAAGGACAGCACCGCGCTGGAGATGCGTCCGTTTGCCGAACAGGTCGGCCGGATCATGGACGCCCATGACGGGCATCTCGTCGCCGGTCTGCTGCTGATCGAGGTCGATCAGATGCCGCAGCTGTTCCGGCTGCATGGGCAGCAGGTGCTGGATTACGCCATGGACATCCTGCTGGAGCGGGTGGCCGCGGCCTGCACGGGGGCGGATCTCATCTGCCGCTTCGGCCAGTCGCAGTTCGGCGTGTTCCTGCCGGGGCTGGAACATGGGGGCAAGGCACTGTTCGTCGCCTCCGCCATCGCCACCCGCATGCAGGAGCCGATCGAGGTCCAGGGCCGGACCCTGTTCGTCTCCGCCAAGATCGGTGTCGCCGTCTCGCCCGACGACGCCAGCGATGGTCCGGCGCTGATCCGTAATGCCGCCACCGCCCTGGATCGGGCCATCCGCAGCGGCACAGCCAGTTATCTGCATTATACCCGCGAGATGCGGGAAGAGCTGAAGAACCGGATGACGCTGGAGGATGAGCTGCGGGCCGCCGTCCGGCACGGCCAGTTCGTTCTGTATTATCAGCCCAAGGTCGCCATTCCCGGTGGCCAGCCGATCGGCGGTGAGGCCCTGCTGCGCTGGCAGCACCCGACCCGGGGCCTGGTGGCACCCGGCACCTTCATTCCCACGGCCGAGGAAACCGGTCTGATCGTGCCCATCGGCGAATGGGTCCTGCGTGAGGCCGTGGCCCAGATCCGGCGCTGGCTCGATGCCGGTCTGCCGCCGACACAGATCGCCGTCAATGTCTCGGAACGCCAGCTGCGCTGGGGGCACCTGCCGGCCCTGATCGATGTTCTGCTGGCCGAAAGCGGGATTCCGCCCCATCTGCTGCAGCTGGAGATCACCGAGACCATCCTGCCCGACGATCTCGACAGCGCCCTGCGGCAGATGCGCTGGATCGCCGACCGCGGCGTGGCCCTGGCCCTGGACGATTTCGGCACCGGCTACTCCTCGCTCTCCTATCTGCGGGAACTGCCGCTGGACTGCCTCAAGGTCGACCGCCAGTTCGTCAGCGGCATGGAGACGGACCAGCGGACGCGCCATATCGTCGAGGCCATCGTGGCCATGGCCCAGGCCATGGATCTCAAGGTGGTGGCGGAAGGCATCGAAACGGCCACCCAGTTCTCGCTTCTGACCCGCCTGGGCGTCGAGGAGGGCCAGGGCTTCCTGTTCTCCCGCCCGGTGCCGGCCGAGGATTTCGCCCAGCTGTTGCAGCGGCAGCCGGCCGGGGCGACGCTGTAAACCCCACCACCCCGTTCCCTCCGTGTGACCGGGCATGGGGCGGCCGTTCCACACCGCCGACCCGGCCGTCGGCGCGATGTCAGCCGTCCGCTTCCGCCGTGGCCTTTTCCGCCAACCCCGGCAGGTTGGAGACGGCCGGCCGGCTGTCCAGCAGACCCGCGGCGCGCAGATCCTCCACCCCCGGAAGGTCACGCAGGGTCTCCAGGCCGAAATGGTCGAGAAAATGGGGTGTGGTGACCCAGGTCAGCGGCCGGCCCGGTGTTTCGCGCCGGCGGCCCGGCTTGATCCAACCTGTCTCCATCAGGATGTCGAGCGTGCCCTTGCTGGTGGCGACACCGCGGATGCTCTCGATCTCGGCCCGCGTCACCGGCTGGTGATAGGCGATGATGGCCAGGGTCTCCACCGCGGCGCGGGACAGCTTGGCCGCCACCTCCGTTTCGCTGCGCAGGTACTCGCCCAGGTCCGGTGCCGTGCGGAAGGCCCAGCGCCCGCCCATGGCCACCAGATTGACGCCGCGGTTCTCGTACAGCAGCTGCAGTTCCAGCAGCAGGTCCCGCACCTTCACTGCCGCACCGAAGCG
The DNA here is from genome assembly GCF_003336875.1 of Oleisolibacter albus. Lineage (GTDB taxonomy): Bacteria > Pseudomonadota > Alphaproteobacteria > Azospirillales > Azospirillaceae > Niveispirillum > Niveispirillum album. Next base: position 175,282 of record NZ_QGNJ01000001.1, read on the forward strand.
CTCCTGAAGAATCTCCTCCCCCACCGGATCGGCGGATGCGAACAGGATGGCTTCGAGCAGGCGGAGCTGCTGGTTATGGTCTTCGGGAACGGCGGACATGGGCGCGCTCGTGGGTTCAGGGCTGCGGGGTGCGCAGATAGAGGGGCGAAAACGGGCCGTCCTGCCGCAACTCCAGCCGGCCGGACTTGGCCAGTTCCAGGGTGGCGACGAAGGTGCTGGCCAGGGCGGAGCGGGTGCGGACACCGCCGGCTTTCCAGCCCGGCGGCAGGAAGGCGGCAAGGCTGGTCCAGTTTGGCAACCGCCCCAGGATATCCTCCATGCGGCGGATGGCATCCTCGATGGAGTACAGCTCGGTGGCCGCGATCCGCAGCGGCCCGGACTGCATCTGCCGGCGCTTGTGGTCGCCATAGGCCTTCAGCAGGTCATAGAGCGTCAGGTCATGCACGCGCGTCTCCAGTACCGGCATGTCCTCGGGCGCACCGCGGGCGAAGACGTCGCGGCCCAGCTGCGGCCGCTTCAGCAGGCGGGCGGCAGCCCCCTGCATGGCCTCCAGCCGTTGCAGCTGGAAGGTCAGCGCCGCCGCCAGCTCCTCGCCGGAGGGTTCCTCCTCCTGCGGATCGGGCAGCAGCAGGCGCGATTTCAGATAGGCCAGCCAGGCCGCCATCACCAGGTAATCCGCCGCCAGTTCCAGCCGCAGCCGGCGCGCCGTCTCGACGAAGGCCAGATACTGGTCGGCCAGTTGCAGGATGGAGATGCGGGTCAGATCCACCTTCTGGTCGCGCGCCAGCAGCAGCAGCAGGTCGATGGGACCTTCGAACCCGTCGATATCCAGGACCAGCGCCGGCCCGTCCGCCGCGTCCGGCAGCCCATCCCCCGCGGTGGCGCGCTCGGGGCCTTGATCAAAGGGATCGGTGGAAGGGCTGTCGGTCATCGGGGGTTGCCGCAGTCTCCGTCAGGCCAGCCCGGTGACACGGACGACGATGTCGAACAGGGCTTCGGTGATGGGGCTGATGACCATGAACACCGGATTGAAGGCATAGCCCAACTGTCCCGCCACCAGCGGGATCAGGAAGATCAGGCCGAGCAGGATCACCATGCCATAGCGTTCCAGCCCGGCCAGCGGTCGGGCCAGGGCGTCGGGCAGCAGGCCCACGGCCACACGCCCGCCATCGAGCGGCGGCAGCGGCAGCATGTTGAACACGGCCAGGACGAGATTGAAATAGATGGAGATCTGCAGATTCTCGAAGAACCAGGTGGCGGCGAAATCCGGCAGGTAAGGCGCCACATGCATCAGCAGGGCCGACACCAGCGCCAGGGCGATGTTCACGCCCGGCCCGGCCAGGGCCACCCACACCATGTCGCGGCGCGGATTGTGGAGATTGCGCAAATCCACCGGCACCGGCTTGGCCCAGCCGAACAGCAGGCCCGAGGTCAGGAACAGGATCAGCGGCAGGACCACGGTTCCGATCGGGTCGATGTGCCGGAACGGATTGAAGGTCACGCGCCCCAGCATATAGGCGGTGGGATCGCCCAGCCGCTTGGCCACATAGCCGTGCGCCGCCTCGTGGAAGGTGATGGCGACCAGGGCCGGGATGGCCATGACCGAGATCTTCAGGATCATCGGCGCCAGATCGTCCATCTCACACTCCTGTTCCGGCCAGCAGCGCATCAAATTCTGCGCGCAGACCCGGAATATCGGCAGGGGCGGCCGGAATTTTAAGGGCTGCGGCACTCCGCCAGCGCCGCTCCGCCGCCGCCGTCAGCGGCCGGACGGCACGGGCCACGTCCTGCATCTCGGCCAGCACGCCGCTGCAATGCAGGGCCACGTCGCATCCCCCGGCCAGCACGGCCGCGGCCCGGTCACCGGCACCGCCGGCCAGGGCCTGCATGCCGATATCGTCGCTGAACAGCAGCCCCTGGAAGCCGATATGGCCGCGGATGATCCCGTCGATGACCGGAACCGATATGCTGGACGGTCGGTGCGGATCGATGGCCGTGAAGACGATATGCGCCACCATGCCCAGCGGCAGGTCGGCCAGCGCCTTGAAGGGCGCGAAGTCCAGCGCCTCCAGCGCCTCCCGCCCGGCATCGACCACCGGCAATTCCAGATGGCTGTCGGCATGGGCGCGGCCATGGCCCGGAAGATGCTTCAGCACGGGCAGAACCCCGCCGGCCAGCAGCCCTTCGGCCTGGGCCCGCGCCAGTGCGGCCACCCGCCCCGGCTCCAGGGCGAAGGCCCGGTCGCCGATGACATCATGGGCGCCGGGCACCGGCACGTCGGCCACCGGAGCGCAGTCCACATCGATGCCCAGATCGGCCAGCATGGCGGCCAGCAGCCGGCCATGCAGCCAGGCCGCCCGCACCGCCTGTGCCTCGCCCGCCGCAGCCCCGCCTGCCGCAATCCCGCCTGCCACGGCCCCGATCGTCCGTGCCGAGGGCAGGGCCGGCCAATGCGGTGGCCGCAGGCGGGCCACCCGGCCCCCTTCCTGGTCGATCAACACCGGGGCATCGCGGCCGACGCAGGCGCGCAGCTCCGCCACCAGCGCCCGCACCTGCTCCGGCGTCTCCACATTGCGCCGGAACAGGATGAAGCCGAACGGGTCGGCCTCGCGGAAGAAGGCCCGTTCGTCGGCGCCCAGGGCCGGACCGCCGCAGCCATAGACGGCGGCGGCCGGCCTGCCGCCCGTCCCGGCAACACCAGCGGACGCAGCGGCAGCGGACGCCGGGTCAGCGGACAATGAGACACCCCACGCTCTGCGCCGACAGGCTGGCACAGATCTGCCTGGCCCTGGCTTCGTCCAGGGGGCCGGCCTGAATGCGGTAGCGCACGCCCTTTGCCCCGAGATCGACGCGTTCGGACCGCATGGACAGGCCCCCCAGATCGGCCGGGAACTTCTTCTGCAGACGGCTCCATTCCGGCGACACTTTCGACTCCGCGTCGACAGCGCCCACCTGGATGCGGACGCCCCCCGCAGCCGGGACCTTGGCCGGCTCTGTCTTGGGCAGGGCCAGGGTCTGTGGCGGCGCCCCCGGAGGCGTTTTCAGCGCGGTCGCCGGGGCCGCCGGGGCGGGTGTGGCCGGCGCCGGCTTCACGGCGGCAGGCGGAACGGCCGCCGGCTGCTGTGCCGGGGGCATCTGTGCCGCGGGACCCGGTGCCGTGGCGGCAGGGGGCGCCAGAACCGTGGGACGCCCGGTGGCCATCGCTCCCTCGGCCCCCGATCCCGCCGGCGCACGGGTCGGCGGCGGGACGGCGGCGCCCGGCATCGGGCCTTCCTCCTGGCCCAGCACCACCGGCGGTCCCTCCTCCGCCAACGGTTCCTCGGCCTGCGGCCGCTCCAGCGGCGCCTCCGGCGGCGGCAGCAGCCGCTCCACCTCGGGCTGCTGACTGGCGGTGGACGGGTTCAGCCGGTCATAGACCAGCTTGTCCTGGTGCGGCACATCCATGCCGCCGGGATTCTCCGGCCGCATGCGGGTGGGGCTGGTGTCGGCGCGCAGCACCGGGGCCACGCTCTCGGTCCCGGCGCGCATGCCCTGGGTGTAGGCGTAGTAGATGATGCCGCCGAAGGCCCCCAGCGCCAGGGCCAGCACGGCCAGACTGGTCACCGCGCGCTTGCGCGGCGGCGGGACCTCGTCATAGCCCTCCTCCGCATAGGCGGGTTGCGGCGGATGGTAACCGCCCTGGGCCTGCTGGGCATAACCGGCCCGCGGATTGTAGGCGGGCTCGGCCTGGATCTCGTCGTGGGGCGGTTCCGCGGACATCCGCAGCTCGGGCCGACTGTCAGGCCGAAGCTCGGGCGGCGGCTCCGGCCTCGCCTCCAGCCGGGGTTCGCTCCGCAGCTCGATCCGCGGTTGCGGGCGGGCCGCGCCGGGACGGAAATCGCCCGCCCGCAGGTCGCCCCCCCGCAGGTCACCGGCCCGCAAGCCGCCGGCCCGCAGATCGGTGCGCGGCTGTTCCGGCAGATCGTCGTGCTCGTCCATGCTCACCGTCCGGTCCTCCGCCTCAGCGCATTTCCTCGGCCGGCTCGACCCCCAGGATCTGCAGGCCGGCCGCGATCACCAGGGACACGGCCTTGACCAGGGCCAGACGGGCCCGCGTCAATTCCGGCTGCCCCTCGATCAGGAAGCGCAGGGTGGCGTCATCCTTGCCCTTGTTCCACAGCCCGTGGAAGCCGCTGGCAAGGTCGTACAGGTAGAAGGCGATGCGGTGCGGCTCGTGGGTGTCGGCGGCGGATTCCACCAGCCGCGGCCAGGCCAGCATCAGCTTGACCAGATCCACCTCCTCCGGCGTGGACAGGCGGTCCAGCGCGGCCGTGGCCAGCCCCGGCCCCGTCAGGTCCCAGTCCGGGCAGGCCGTCTCGGCATGGCGCAGCACCGACCGGCAGCGCGCATGGGCGTACTGCACATAGAACACCGGGTTTTCCTTGGACTGCTCCGTCACCTTGGTGACGTCGAAATCCAGGCTCTGGTCGTTGCGCCGGGTCAGCATGATGAAGCGGACCACGCCGGCGCCCACCTCCTCCACGATGTCGCGCAGGGTGACGAAGCGGCCGGCGCGCTTGGACATCTTCACGGGCTGACCGTTGTCCAGCAGGTTGACCAACTGGCAGATCTTCACATCCAGCGCGCCCTGGCCGCCGGTGATGGCCTTCACCGCCGCCTGCATGCGCTTGACATAGCCGCCATGGTCGGCGCCCAGCACGTCGATCAGCGTGGGCGAGCCGCGGCGGAACTTGTCATAGTGATAGGCGATGTCGTTGGCGAAATAGGTCCAGCTGCCGTCGGACTTCTTCAGCGGCCGGTCCACATCGTCGCCGAACTGGCTGGCGCGGAACAGGGTCTGCGGCCGCGGCTCCCAATCGTCGGGCTTCTTGCCCTTGGGCGGCTCCAGCACGCCGACATAGATCAGGCCCTGGTCCTCCAGCGCCTTCAGCGCCGTCTCCACCGCGCCGGCCTGCACCAGGGCGCGCTCGCTGCTGAACAGGTCGTGGCGCACGCCCAGCAGGGCCAGATCGGACTTGATGCCCTCGATCATGCGGGCCACGGTGAAGTCGCGGATCACCGGCAGCCACGCGGCCTCCGGCTTGTCGCGCCAGGCGGCACCGTCCCGCTCGGCCAGGGCCTGGCCCACGGCCTTGAGATAGTCGCCGGGATACAGCCCCTCGGGGATGGCGCCGATCTCCTCGCCCAGCGCCTCGCGGTAGCGCAGGAAGGCGCTGCGGGCCAGCACGTCCACCTGGGCGCCGGCATCGTTGATGTAATATTCGCGGGTGACGGCATAGCCCGCCTTTTCCAGCAGGGCCGCCAGCGCGTCGCCGACCACGGCGCCGCGGGTGTGGCCGATATGCATGGGGCCGGTGGGATTGGCCGAGACATATTCCACATTGACCTTGCGGCCGGCGCCGATCTGGCTGGCGCCATAGGTGGTGCCGGCCACCAGCACGTCGGACAGGCGCTTCAGCCACCAGTCGGCGGCCACCTTGAGATTGACGAAGCCCGGCCCGGCGATATCGGCCGCGGTCACCTCCGGCAGCGTGCGCAGGCGGGCCACCAGCGCCTCGGCCAGGACGCGCGGCGGCTTGCCCGCCGGCTTGGCCAGCACCATGGCGGCATTGGTGGAGACGTCGCCATGGCTGGCGTCGCGCGGCGGCTCCACGGTCACGCGCGACAGGTCCAGACCGGCCGGCAGGTCACCGGCGGCGGTCATCTCGGTCAGCGCCGCGGCGATCTTTGCTTCGAAATCCTTGAAGACGTTCATGTTTTCTTGATGGTCCCAAAACCGGAGCGCCGGCGCGCCGGCTTTCTCATTGAAGCCGGCACCGTAGCGCATTCCTGTTGCGCCGCACAGTGGCGAGAATGAGGCGTTAACCGCGTCGTTACCCCGCAATCAGCTGGGCCTGGCGGATGGCGAAGCGGTCCGTCATCCCCGCGACATAGTCCAGCAAGGCCCGCACCCAGCCCGGCCGGTCATAGGGCATGCCGTGGATGCCGGCCACGGTCTCCAGCAGGCTGGCGAAGCGGCGCGGCAGCTCACCGTCCGGTCCCGCCTGCTCCCGCGCCAGGAAGGCCTCGCAATAGGCATCCAGCAGGGTGGTGACGGTGCGGGCGGCGACGATGTCGGTCTCGCAGCGCTGCTGGCCGCGATAGATGCGGGTGTAGCTGACCTCCTCGATCTCGCGCAGCGCATCCACGCGGTCGGTCATCTCCAGCAGCGGCGGGCAGGCCTTGCCCTCCATCAGCTCCGGCAGCCGCTCCAGGAACATGGCGGCGGCATCGGTCACCAGCCGGTCGATGGCGCGGGCGCGCAGCCAGATCAGCCGCCGGTCCTCGTCCCCGATGGACAGGTATTCGTGACGGTCGAACTCGTCGATGACCGGCTTCAGCAGGTCCTCGGCATCGTCGAAGTTCAGCATGCGCATCTTCACGGCATCCTCGATGTCGACGATGCTGTAGCAGGCGTCGTCCGCCGCCTCGACCAGATAGGCCAGCGGATGCCGGCACCAGCTGTCGCGGCCGGTGGGCACCAGCCCGATCTCGTCGGCGACCCAGCGGAACAGCTCCGTCTCGCTGCCCAGGAAGCCGTATTTGCGCGTGTGCGGCCGCACCTCGCCCGGTTCGGCCGGCGCGCTCCAGGGATATTTGCTGTAGGCGCCCAGCGTGGCCGCCGTCAGCTGCAGCCCGCCGGTGGGCCGCCAGCCCTGCAGCCGCGTCAGCACGCGGAACCCCTGGGCATTGCCCTCGAACCGGCACAGCTCGAAGCCCTGCTGCGGCGGCAGGCCGGACAGCACCTCGCGGCCCAGGGGGCTGGTGCGGAACCAGTCGCTAATGATGTCCTCGCCGGTATGGGCGAAGCAGGGCGTGCCCACATCGTGGGCCAGGGCACCGGCGGCCACGATATGGCCGATATCGAAGGGGGTGGCGCTCACCTCCGCCTCGCCATAGCGGGCGACGATCTCCCGCCCCACCCAGTTGCCCAGCGAGCGGCCGACGCGCGACGCCTCCATGCTGTGGGTCAGGCGCGAGCGCACATAGTCCGACCCGCCGATGCCATGCACCTGCTGCTTGTCCGACAGGCGGCGGAAGCTGGTGGAGAAGGTGATGCGGTCGATATCGATCTCGAAGGCGCTGCGCCAGGGCAATTCCTCGTCACGGCCGGGCTTGGCCAGCCTCTGCCGGGACAACAGGGTCTTCCAGCGCATCATGGCACGGCTCCATCGCAGTACAGCCCCGCTTTGACGGACGGGTCGTCGCCGCTTACATAGTGCGTGACACTTTGTCCAGCCCGCATGCCAGAGGATCTGCCATGGCAATTCCTGCCATCGACCCGGCCCCCCAGCCCGCCCCGTCCGCCGATGCCGTTTCCGGCGGCGGCCGTATTGTCGGCCTCAGCGCCAGCGCCGCAGCGCGCGTGCGCACCCTGGCGGCGCAGGAGGGCAATCCCGGCCTGATGCTGCGCCTGTCGGTCAGCGGCGGCGGCTGTTCCGGCTTCCAGTACCATTATGATTTCGATGCGGCGCGCCAGGCCGACGACCATGTGTTCGAGCGCGACGGCGCCCGGCTGGTGGTGGACGACACCTCGCTGGACCTGCTGGCCGGGGCCGAGGTGGATTTCGTCGAGGACCTGATGGGCAGCTATTTCAAGATCAACAACCCCAATGCCTCGTCCTCCTGCGGCTGCGGCTCTTCCTTTGCCATCTGAACCGGCGCCATGTGAGCCGCCTGCCCGTCCCGGAAAGCAGAACCGACCGTGAAGATCGCCACCTGGAACGTCAATTCCGTCAAGGCCCGCCTGCCCAATGTGCTGGAGTGGCTGGGCAGCGCCGATCCCGATGTGGTGCTGCTGCAGGAGATCAAGTGCGAGACGGCCGCCTTCCCCGCGCTGGAGTTCCAGTCGCTGGGCTATCAGGTCCATGCCGTGGGCCAGAAGAGTTACAACGGCGTGGCGCTGCTGTCGAAGCAGCCGGTGGAGGATCTGCTCACCCGCCTGCCCGGCGCGCCGGAGGATGAGCAGGCCCGCTATGTCGAGGGCACGGTGGCGGGGGTGCGCATCGCCAGCCTCTACCTGCCCAACGGCAACCCGGTGGGCACGGAGAAATACCCGTACAAGCTGCGCTGGATGGACCGGCTGCGCGATCACGCCGGGGACCTGCTGGCCGGCGACCGGCCGGTCGTGCTGGGGGGCGACTACAATGTCATTCCCGCGGACGGGGATGTGTACGACCCGGCCGGCTGGCGCGAGGATGCCCTGTTCCGGCGCGAGACGCGGCTGAAATTCCAGGAGATCCTGGCGCTGGGCTATACCGAGGCCTTCCGCGCCCTGCATCCCGGCCTGGCCCATGCCTACAGCTTCTGGGACTATCAGGCCGGCGCCTGGCCGCGTGACATGGGTCTGCGCATCGACCATTTCCTGCTGTCGCCGCGCGCGGCCGACCGTCTGGTGTCCTGCGAGATCGACCGCGGCCCGCGCGGGCGGGAAAAGGCGTCCGACCATACGCCGGTCGTGCTGACGCTCGACGCCTGACGGCCGGCCGCTTCGACGGACGGCAGGCCGGCCAGGGGGAATGCCCCCCTGGCCGTATCGGGGCCGGCTTTCAGGCCCGCATCCGGGTCAGCGCGGCTTCACCGCCGCGTGGCCGCCGCTGCGGCTGTTGCTGCGCGGATCGTGCTTGGCCAGTTCCAGCTTGGCCAGCTGGCCGCGATGCACCTCGTCCGGGCCGTCGGCCAGGCGCAGCGTGCGGGCGTTGGCGTACATCCAGGCGATGGGGAAATCATCGCTGACGCCGGCGCCGCCGAAGGCCTGGATGGCCCAGTCGATGACCTTGCAGGCCATGTTCGGCGCCACGACCTTGATCATGGCGATCTCGGCCTTGGCCACCTTGTTGCCGACCGTGTCCATCATGAAGGCGGCCTTCAGCGTCAGCAGCCGGGCCTGCTCGATCAGGCAGCGGCTCTCGGCGATGCGCTCATGCCAGACCGACTGCGCCGCCACCGGCTTGCCAAAGGCGATGCGGCTGGACAGGCGGCGGCACATCAGCTCCAGCGCCCGCTCGGCCGCGCCGATCAGGCGCATGCAATGGTGGATGCGGCCCGGCCCCAGCCGGCCCTGGGCGATCTCGAAGCCCCGCCCCTCGCCCAGCAGCATGTTCTCCAGCGGCACGCGCACATTGTCGAACAGCACCTCGGCATGGCCGTGGGGGGCGTCGTCATAGCCGAACACCGGCACCGGCCGCTTGATGGTGACGCCGGGCGTGTCGGTGGGCACCAGCACCATGGATTGCTGGCGGTGGCGGTCGGGATTGTCCGGATCGGTCTTGCCCATCAGGATCAGGATCTTGCAGCGCGTGTCGTTGGCGCCGCTGGTCCACCATTTGCGGCCATTGATGAGATAATGGTCGCCCTGGCGCTCGATCCGCGTCTCGATGTTGGTGGCGTCGGAGCTGGCCACCTCCGGTTCGGTCATGGCGAAGCCGCTGCGGATCTCGCCGGCCAGCAGCGGCTCAAGCCATTGCCGCTTCTGGGCCGGGGTGCCGTAGCGCACCAGCACCTCCATGTTGCCGGTGTCGGGCGCGGAGCAGTTGAAGACCTCCGGCGCCCAGTGGCTGCGGCCCATGATCTCGCACAGCGGCGCATAGTCCAGGTTGGTCAGCCCGGCGCCGAGATCACTTTCCGGCAGGAACAGGTTCCACAGCCCCTCGGCCCGGGCCTTGGCCTTGAGCTCCTCCAGCAGCGGCAGCGGCTTCCAGCGCGTGTCGCCGGCCGCCACCTGGGCATAGAGCGCGGCCTCGTTGGGATAGATATGCTCTTCCATGAACCGGCTCAGCCGGTCCTGCAACTGCACGACCTTGTCGGAATAGGCGAAATCCATGGCGTTCCATCCCTGGTCTGTTCTTCTGCTTGGTCCGGCCCTGCGGCCGTCCGGCGCCCGCGCCTGTGCGGCAAAACGGGTCATTTTCAAGCATAGCCGCTGAAACCGCCCCCGCGCCAGCGCGCAGACGCGCCGGCAGCGCGGATTCTGCCGGGGCTTCCGCATGGGGCCCCCCACCCAGCGTGGCGGAGCGCAGCCAGCGAGGGATGCGGCGCTGCCGCCGGGTCATGGGGAGCGCCCTGCCGAAACGAAGCTCCGCTTCCCCCTTGCCCCACCCGGCACAACCCGCTAGGAAACTCTCCCCGGCTGGTACACCCGCGCCGGCGCTGCGGAAGAGTGGCCGAGTGGTTTAAGGCAGCGGTCTTGAAAACCGCCGTGGGGCAACCCACCGTGGGTTCGAATCCCACCTCTTCCGCCAACCCTGCCGATTTCCCTCTATGACCCGATATCGCCGCCGATCACCGCATACCACCATGCGGTATGCAGGACCGCCGATTCCACGCTACAGCCCGATATTTCGTCGTTAGCTAATGCCTGAATCCGTACGAAACCATCCCCTCAAACGGCTGTAAGATTGTCAGGCGCAGCGCTTGGCGCGGCTCTGAGAGGCTTCGGCGACTGATGCTGATCTCGCAAATGTGCTGCGGTCTGGTCGATGCTCGGGTAGACGGTAGTGGCGTTGATGTTGATCCGGTCGAGTTGGTTGAGAATGTGCGCCTTATTCTTGATCGTCACCCGACTGATCTCAATGCCGTCCTGTCCCGCATCAGGCAACGCGGCCTCATGCCCGAACAGCAAGAAGGCACCGGATTGCGACTTAATGCGCGTGTTCGTGCGCTTCGCCTTCACGCAAATAATCGAACGGAGGTCGTCGGGAACGATCCTCCCCTCGAAAAAGCCCTTCTCCGACTTGATATGGTGGAGCAGTTTGCGGGCGACATCTGTCGCGTTGAAAGCGCCCTGATCGAGGCTGAGGTCTATATCGTTCTTCTGCGCGTAGGTCAGGTTGGAAAGGTTGGACAGGCAACTGACGGTGTCGGAATCGTAGTATTTCACACCGTCCGACGCGATTTGGAAGACGATGACCTCGCCGTCGACTCCGAGTTGATCTGGCTTACACGAGCAAGCGAAGAACAGCGCCACCAGCGGATTACCGGAGATGTCGAGCAGCCGCGTTGGCAGACCATAATGTTGCATCCGCACGAGACGGTCGAAGCAATAGTTATCGGCTTGGAACTCGTCATGATGAGCGATCAGCAACTCCTTGCAGAGCAGGTCCTCGCTGGGCATGAACTGCCAGTCGCCATTGTCCCATTTGCGCAGCAGGGACGGCGTCAACTCATAGCGCGCGTCACTGTGCCCTCGAAAGAAGGTCTCAGTCCCCACCTTCGCCGGCGAACTATAAAGCAGCTCAAGAAACCGCTCCACGCTGTCGGCGTCGCCGATAATCTTTTTGTCGCGCGGCGGCGGTTGGACGGCGGCGCTGTCGTCGGCAGGAACGGCCTCTGCTGCGATGGCCTCGCCAAGATCTGGCTTGGCCTCAGTCAGCCGGTCAAGGATGTCACGAGCATTGCCTTCGCGGACGGCCCAATGTGTCCGATAGAGCTGGAACTTATCCGCGCCAAACACCCTACGCGCAGCCTCGACATCCTCGAAATCGACCTCTCCGAAGTCGGTCACGGTCTCGAAGGCGGCAGACACCTCCTTGTGTCCGGGCTCGATGGCGGAAATTCGGCCGTATTTGATGAGCATGGAGACAGTGTCTCCACCCTGCTTGATCTCGCTGCACAAGAATGTTGGCAGTTTTTCCAGGAAGGCGATCGCGGTTCCGTCTAGGCTTTCGAGTCTCTTTTCGGTGTCGGACGGCGTGTATTCGAACATACGTCCCCGCCCCATGGTGACGACATTGGCGTTCCCTTCGACATTTTCCCAGTTACCGAAGGAGATGTAATTGAAATTTTCCATCATACGCCTCTATTCCCCTCTCTCAGCATTACGTCGATCAGACGCCAATTGCGCGCCCGACGCACGGAGATCGACCCAGATATGTTGCAGGCGGAATGGTGAAGACGCATCCGAGCGAATTAACATCGTGAGATGTGGCATAAAGGGCGGATGATCCTGAAATAGGTATTAGCTCGGGAAGTGGCGGGATTCCTGCATTGCCAAGATTATGACCGATTTCGGCCCAGATCGCATCTATGTCCATCGATTGAATATAGCCGATCTTGCCACCCCCGGCGGCGTCTTTGCCATAGAGATGGGATTAGGCAATGTATCGGCCGACGCCCTGCGTCACATAGTTTTCATTGAAGGCCCAAGCACTAATTGTTTGGCCTAAACGCTTACATTCGACGATGTACAGAGACGGTATTCACCTGACAGTGCCGCATTTTGAAGCGGTGTCAGGCGGCGCTGGTTTGTGTTTGCATTGAATCCTGTCCTGGCTTGTTTGTCAGCGTCTCTCCTTTCGGTTTGTATGGCGCGGTTGACCGGTCCTGTTTCAAGCCGCCCTTGAAGGCCTTGATGGGTGTGCGGCCGTTCATACGCAGGGATGATCGAGCGCATGGGCGAGCATGGCCTGTTCGATCTTGGCGGGAACCCGGTTGGGATGCGGTCCCTTGGCGCCGGGAAGCCGGTCGATCAGGCCTTCGGCGCTATAGGTCTGGAAGTTGCGCCGGATCTCGTAGAACTGCTGGCGGAAGTAGCCCATCACCTTGCAGGCGCGGCTGACATTGGAAAGTTCGCTCGCAAGGTCGAGCAGAGACAGCTTGCGACGTGCTATCTTGTCCTTCGTGGCCATGTGCAATGTCCTCGGATTTGAGATGTTTGGCGACACCATCAAATCCGCTTCGACGCGGCATGGCCACACCCACAAGGGAGGCCTACTGTCAGGCGATTACTGTCTCAGGACAGTCTAACTATCTGTTTCTTCCCGATTCAGCGTGGCGATCGCTCCGTGCGTCCCACATCCCGCCCCACATTTGAAGCCGACTTGCGATGGACGGTGACGCACGCATTCCATGCTCGTCGTCGGTGCCCCCTCGGGGTCAAAGGGAGGCGAGACTTAACCTCTAGCCGGGATCAATCAGCGAAACAGGTCAGCTCCGGCTGAGACTCAATTGCGCCCCGACTGCCGAACCAGGCACGCGGTGTGGCGCGGGTGGATGATCCGCGCGAGTGCAGGGTGATGGCGGCATCCGGTCCGCAAGCACGGCATGCAAGGTTTTCAGGACCCCGTCCGCACCATCCGGGGACGCGCACTCATAGACGGGGATGCCCGCGACCAGGCGCGTTACGACGCCGAAAGCCCCCCTTGCCGCGCCTGGATGGGGGCACATCTCCCCGGCCGAGACCATGTTCATGGCCAGCTGGAACGCACGGATGCCCTCATGGATGATGAGTGGCGCCACCACCCCGCCCCGCACCCGATGCATCCGGCACAAGGCCACGGGCGGTCGCGGCTCCGGGGAGAACCAGCCCGTGGCGTCGATGACGAAGCGTCCGCCCGCCCCCGCCGCCCCCGCCGGTGGCACGAGGCCGGCGGCCTCCAGGGAATCGGGCCAGAGCGAGACATCGGGAAAAGAGGGCCAGACGAGCATCTCCCCCGTCTCCTGCATTTCCAGTGCGCAGCCTTCATCCGCGAGCAGGGGATAGCCCTGCCGCGCAAGGGCCAGGGCAAGGCTGCTCTTGCCGCATGTTCCGCCCCCCAGCAGCAACGCGCCATCCTTGAGCCCGATGCAGGTGGCCTCCAGGGGCACAAGCCCCCAGCGCAGGCACAGGATGGCGAGCGGGATCCCCCGGAAGAAGCGCAGGGCGCGGGCAAGGCCGTCCGGCGCGAGAACCTCGATGGTCACGTGATGGCGGTCATGGATGAGATAGCGGCCGATGCCGGGCACCTCATGCAGACAGCGCCCTGCCGCGTCGAACTGCACCAGGGGGAATACCGCCACCGGCGCCTGGAGCGCGGTCGGCACGGGACCGAGCGCGAGTGTCACCACCCTCCCCGCAACGGGCGCCGCGCCGGGAAAAAAGCCGGGGCAGGGAAAAGGCGCGGTGATGCCGAGCCCCATCGCGCGGTAGGAATGGAACACGCTCGTCATACCCCATCAATAGAGCGCCACCGGCGGAGGACCTGCCCGTGGCCCCGGAAACGTCAGGCCACCTCGATCAAGCCTTTTTCGAGCAGGCGGGCGACAAACGCAACGGTATCCGCCCGGATCTCATCGGCCGGCCCCTCAAACTCGGTCTGAAGCTTCTGGCACAGGCTCTCCAGCCGCAGGGGTGTCTCCAGATGCCGCCAGACCGCATGCGCCGTGGCCGCAAGCCCGAAATAGGCGCTGCCATCCGGGTTCATCAGAACCGTTTCGCCGCCGATTTCCGCCAGCAGCAGATGCGGCGCCCGCGCAATCAGCGCCTCAGGTGAGGCCAGCAATGATGATTTTTCCACGTCACCGTCTCTTCATGTCAGGCAGGCTACTCATGTCAGGCAGGCTAACCGTGAGGAGGCAAAGGCCCTGCCGCGTCTGCCCCCCTGTGAACGACCAGCCGGTTCTGGCCGGCGGTCAGATTTTCTGACATCCCGGACCGCCCGATATTCCCGTATTACTTTTCAGAACGCTTCATGCTAAGACCGGAACAAAGGGAATTGAAGTCCAATGAAGGTGGGAGTGTCTATCATGCGGCCCGTTCTGAACGATAACAAAACCCTCTCCAGCGCGGGCGAGGCCGAAAGCGTCGCCGTGCGCCCGGCCTGGGCCAGGCCCGAACTGGTGGAGATCGACATCTGGTCCGTCACCGGCGCGAAGGGCAGCCAGGTCACCGAAGGCGGCACCACGAAAAATATGAGCTGAGGCAAGCCGGGTCCACGCCGTTGAGCGGGTGAGGCTGCTTCGGGCTGGTGTGTCCGCCGGGTTTGGCTTCACGGGGTCCGCCGATGCCGCGGCCTGCCGGAGGTGCGCACGTACCGGATGCCGGCATCGCGAATCCAGATGCGTCAGTTCTGCCGCGCGTCCGGATACAGATGCAGTTTCAGGTGCAGTTTCAGGCAGGGGTCGAGCGCGGGGATGTTGCATTTTGCAGGAGCAGTGGGATTTCACGGCCATCCGCCCCCCCTGCCGCCCGGACCTGCCGGGGCCGCATGCCTCGGCGGCAGCGGGTTCGGCCCTGTTACGACCCATCGCGGCGAGGACTGGATCGCCTGCTGCCGCGCCCAGGCGGCGCAGGGCGGGGCTGAGGCACCCGAAGGCCCGGTCATCGGCCGGAATGGCCATCTGGTCCTGATCGGTTCCGGCCGCATCGATGAACGCCGCGCCCTGCTGGACGCCCTGAACCTTGATCCCCTTCTGCACTGGAGTGACGCCCGTCTGATGCTCGCCGCGTTCGAGCGGTGGGGACCGGACGCTGCCGACAGGCTGCGCGGCGATTTTTCCTTCGCCGTCTGGGACCGCGCCGCGCGGCGGCTCGTGCTCGCGCGCGACACGTTCGGAACCGTTCCCCTGTTTTATCATCGCGGCAAGGGGTGTGTCTGGTTCGGCACCAATCCGGCTGCCCTGCTGGCCATGGGCGGCCTGCCGCGCGATCTTGACCGGGAAGGCCTCGGCGAACATCTCATTGGCCGCTCGGCAGACCCGGAGGTGACCATCTATGCCGCGCTGCGACGGGTGCGGCGCGCTGCGGTCACCACCCTCCTGCCCGGCGAGACCCGTACCAACGTCTACTGGACGCCTGGTGCCGCACCGATGCTGCGGCTGAAGGATGATGACGCCTATGTGGAGGCCACCCGGGCGGTTCTCGCACAGGTTCTGGAGGGCCACCTCGAGCGGTCGGCGCCCATCGGCGTCATGCTCTCGGGCGGGCTCGATTCCGGCGCCATCGCCTCGACGCTCGCCATGCTGGCCCCCCAGCGCGAGATTTTCGGCTTCACCACGGTTCCCGTGGCGGGCGCACAGGCCCTGCGGGACGGCGCGGGCCGGGAATGGGAGCATGTGCAACGGCTTGCCCGCATGCACCCGAACCTGCGCATCCGCCCTGTGGCGGAAAAGACGGCGACGCCGCTCGATGATATGCGGTCCGTATTTGCGGATATCGGGATGCCCATGTGCACCCTCGTCCTGATGACGCGGCGCCTCGCCCTGGCCGAGGCGGCCCGGCAGGAGGGGGTCGGCACGCTCCTGCGGGGGGATGGCGGCAACTGGACGCTGACGGCGGAAGGGGACGGTATCTTTCGCGCCCTGTTCCGCTCCGGCCGTTGGATCGCGCTGGCGCGGGAGATCGCGGGGACCGCGCGGTACAAGAACCGCAGCCTCGCGCGGGTGCTGTGGTCAAATGCGCTGCATGACATCGTGCCGCGCAGCATGCTGGAGATATGGGGCAAGGTGCGGGCGCCGTCTCCGGTCTATCATGGCAGCTTCCTGCGCCCGGAATTCGCCCGCAGCAGCGGACTTCTGGCCCGCTGGGCGAGCGCCCCCAACGCGCCGGAGAGGGTTGCGCGGCTGCATGCGGACGAGATCGTGCCAGTCTATCTCGGCGCCCAGCCCGCCCATTCGGAAACGGTGACGCTGATGATGAACCGCATGGGCCTCGGGTGGAGCGCGCCCCTCAGGGACCGGCGGCTGGTGGATTTCATCCTGTCCGTGCCGCCCGAGCAGTTTCGCCGCAACGGTGTTCCCCGCTACCTCGCCCGCCGCGTTCTGGCGGACCGGATGCCGGCGGAGGCCCTGGCAGAAAAAGGCTATTTCGCTCCCTTTGCCGATACCGGGGAATGGCTGGCCCGGTGGTGGAGCGAGGCCGGACGCCGCCTTGCGGACCAGCACCCCGTGGACATGGCAGGTGCGGCCATCGATCTGCCGCGCCTGCAGGCCCTCCTTGATGGCCCGCCGCCGGATATTTCGGCCCGGCGCGAGGTTTATTATGAGGCCGCCGCGGCGGTCCCGCTGGCACTGCACGTCAACGATTTCATCCGCTGGCACGCGGGCCGGAACCACTGAGCGGCAGATATCCGAGGCGCTCCATCATCGGGCCGTGATCGCGCTCGATGCGGGCGATCTGGGCCGGGCTCAGGACCTCACGCCATTGGCCGGCGCGCCCGGCACGAAAGAAGCGCTCCATCCCCTGCGGGCGCTCCAGAAAGCCCGAGGCGGCTTCCCGTTCCGCCAGCCGCTCGAAACGGGTGCGCTCCACAGCGGCCGCCACCGCTTCGGGAGACGCCGCCCGCCCGCAGAAGGCCGCAACCCGGCCCAGCCCTTCCAGAGGCGCCGCGACGAGGTCCTCGTAGCGGATGGTGAGCCGGCGCAGCCGCGTGCCGAGCCAGCTCTCACAATGGCTCGACCACGAGCCCCGGAACTCCCCCACCTGGTCCGTTCCCGAACGCCTGCCGACGCCAACATGAAAGTCCGTGTCGGCCATCTGGGCAATGGCGTCGTCGATGTCCGTGCCATTGTGCGCGGCCAGGGAAAGGCAGACGTCGCGCGGATCGCGCACCACATGCACGCAACCGGACGTGATCTCCGGCGGGAACAGGGGCAGGCCTGATGGGGTGGCGCACCAGCGATCATGGATCTTGAGAACAAGCGGCCGTCCGCCCGAAACCTCGGCCAGGCGGCGATAGGCCAGCGGACGCAGGTTCATCACCTCGTCCGCTGAGAGATCCGCCATCCGGATTCCAAGCATACGCTGCAAAAGCGGGCGCGAAACGCCACCCCGCGAGGGTTCATCCAGCCGCTGCAGGTCCACATCCCGCCCCAGCTCCAGACTGCCGAGAAACAGGCGGACCCAGGTGTTGCCGGATTTCGGGTAGGAGACGAGCCAGATCAGGCCGTCGGGAACAGGCCTTGCGCCTGATAAGGGCGGTGCATCCCGCGCAGGTCCCGCGCACCCGAAATGGTTGTCACGCCATGCATCCGACCTGCTCTCCATCCGTCCTCTCCTGATCCCGCGTGAGTTAGCCAAGCTTTACGTTGTTACAAATAAGGTTGCGGGAGTTGGCAAAAGCGGCGCAATGGCTTTTGAACCGCGCCGGGTTTGCCGGAGGCATGAGTTCAATAGTTACGCGGCCACGGCTTTAGTTTCCAGAGATGCGTAGAAGTTGGCCTCGGCTTCTGCGGGTGGGATGTTTCCGATTGGCTCGAGCAGGCCATGATGCTCCATCCTACTCAAGAGTTGGAGCCTCCGGCAAACCCGGCGCGGTTCAGTCGCGGACAGGCTCAAGGAGTTGTGTGGCATCAAGGGCGAGAATAGCTTGAGCATGCGCCAAAGGTAGAGGATGAGAAAAGGCTCAAGGAGTTGTGTGGCATCAAGGGCGAGAATAGGTTGGCCGCGTAGGTCAATCGTCCTTCGACGTCATGTGGTCGCAATAGGAGCAAAGCTGGGAGTTGTCCCAAGAAACGTTGTCTGGGGTTAACTCATCACTACATCTGGCACATTCTCCCAGCGTTTCACCGCACCACAGGCATCCGGAATGTTCGCTGCTGGTGATATAGGCCGTGACACTACACTCAGGGCAGTCATGGAGCGGACTCGTGTCGCCATCTCTCGTGGCGAAATATGTCTCGTGTTCAAAATATTTTTCAAGCGCGACTTCAACTATCCTCTCAGCGTCAGTTTCCGCCCCGCAGAGTCTACATTTCACATCAATGCACTGGTGGTCAGTATTGTCCGGATGTGTTTGCTCCACTAAATGGGAGCCACACTCTGGGCATAGGAGAGTAACCTTTCCTAGTAATTCTGATTTCCAATTTATTTTTTGGAAGGTCCCTTTGCAGGCCGCAAGTTCTTCCTCGTAAACGGATCGGACATCCAGCATCGTTGCCCAGGTTTTTCCAAGCAGTTTGGATGGCGATTCATGGAGTTGGCGGAACAGCTCAGAGACGACGGGAAACGCCTTGGCAATAGCTTCCCGAACGTGCTCACGCGACTTGTCAGTATAGTAGTGCTCGATATCTGTGCGAATGCGGTTCAGTTCTGTCAGCGGTCCCTGCGCGATCGTCAGCCCAAAATCTTTAAAGCGCTCCGGTAGATTCGTGAAATCGACTGTGTTGTTCGTGGGGCGCAGTTCAACCCCGCCCGCGCCGTCCGGCACAGGTTTGTAACGGGCACTAAGAACGTCCTTTGGGTCTGCATTTGGCGCGGCCCGGACGAGCACCTCCTTAGCGAGAAGAAGAACTCCCGCATAAAAATTTCTAACAGCCGAAATTGGGCGCCTTGGGTCGTGGGATTGGTAGTCGTCAACGCCAAGCTGGATAGACTGTATCGCGTTATCGAAAAGGCTGTTCACTGTAGGCCCTCAGTCTCTGCATGTACGACCGGCCGCCAACCGGATGCCAAATCGATTGGCCAATTGTAGGGTAGGCGCGGACAAGTCTCAATCTTCCTTCTTGCGCCCTGCCGCAGCCTCCATCAGTTTGGCAGCCAGTTCGTGATTTTTCGCCAGGGCGTTGGCCAAAGCCAGCACTGCGCGGTCATCACCTCGGGCGTGGGCGGCAGCCATCGCGCGCTCCAACATTTTGGTCGTACTGCGGTGGTCTGCGTAAACCGCGACCATGTTCAGTACTTGGACAACGATTAGACAACGAGAAGAAGGCCAAAGGCGGCGATCGGTAGCCAAGCGGGAAAATCCATGATGCGTCCGTTCGGGTGTTTGTTGGGCCACCCGTTATTATCCGTCAGCATGGGCATGGCATCAACCAAAGATAGTCTGCAGGCTATAACTTTCTGGATTACTCATCCTTGGGGCGTTTTCGATCCGTCGCCTTGGTAACGGCGTCATCGAGAAGGATGTCCTTAACCAATTCGACCAGAGGAACTTCGAGTGCGCGAGCAAGATCCGCCATCAGCGACAGAGATGGGCTGGAGCGCCCCCGCTCGATATTGCTCAGATACGGCACGCTCATTCCTGCACGAAAGGCAAGCTCCTCCCGCGCCAGGCCCTTGCCTGTGCGGATGTCGCGAATAATGCAGCCGAATTGCTGGCGGATGTCCATGCCGTCAAGTCGGCATCGGCCCCATGGCAAACACCATACGATATATATCATGCTAACAATGTGTATGCTCGCGGCCCGCCAGTTCAAATCGCCGTCTCTGAGCGGCGCGCATGATCGCCTCCCTTATCCCGAGTTCAGAGAGGTCTGGCCAAGCCGCCCGAAACTCAGTGACTGATGCGGCACCGCCCTTGAAGGGCGGCAGCGGCCCCGCCGCGACCAGGCTCTCGACCGTCAGGACGTTGACCCCCTGCCAACCTGGCGCGCCAGCCCGACAAACGCCTTGAGAGCGGCGGGGGGATTGCGCCGGCTTGGATAATAGAGGCACAGATCGCCAAGCAGCGGCGTCCAATCCTCGAGCAGGCGCATGAGGCGCCCGGCGTCGACGTCCAGGCGCACATCCTGTTCCAGGAAGAAGCCAAGCCCCACCCCGTCGAGCACGGCGGCCCGCGCAAGGCTTGCCTCGTCCAGGGTCAGCGGCCCTTTCACATCGATCTGCACCACCTGCCCGCATTTCTCGAACTGCCAGCGAAACAACGCCCCGTTCGGCAAGCGGACGCGAAGGCATTGGTGCGCGTGAAGATCCGATGGCGATTGCGGCATTCCGTGCGCCCTGAGATAGCCCGGCGACGCCACGACGGCATGGCGCTGGGGGCGTCCCAAGGGGAGCGCAATCATGTCAGCAGGAACCAGATCGGCCCGGCGCACACCCAAGTCAAACCCATCGGCGACGATGTCCACCAAGCGCCCCTCGGTGACGAGATCGACATGCACATCCGGATAACGGCGCACGAACTCAAGCACGAGCGGAGACATGATCTCCCGTGCGCCCGCTGCGAAGGCATTGATGCGCAACATTCCTGACGGCGTTTGCTGCTGCGAGCGCACGCCGGCCATGGCGTCCTGGATATCGCGCAGAGCGGGCGACACCTGCTCGACAAAGGCTCGCCCCGCATCGCTCAGCGAGACGCTGCGCGTCGTTCGATTGAAGAGCCGGGCGCCGAGACTGGTTTCAAGCTTCGCCACGGCGTTGCTGAGCGCAGTCGTCGACATGCCGAGCGCGAGCGCGGCCCGGCGAAACGACCCCTCGCGGGCAATCGCGATCACCGATTCGAGGTCGCCAAGGCCTGGTCGATACATTATCCCGCTTTTCGAAATTTCAGGTTCCGTTTTGTCCCAATTATCGCGACAGACGTCCAGCCGTAAAGTGCCGTTCTCACAGAACCGGAGACGGCAGATGAAACTTCCATCCCCAATCCAGATCTATTTCGAGGCCGACCAGGATGTTGCCGGTCCCGCGCCGATTGCCGCCTTCACGACCGACGCAGTCGTGAAAGATGAAGGCAGGACGCATGTCGGGCCTAAGGCCATCGGCGCATGGTGGCGCGCGGCCAAGGCGCAATTCCAGCACACCACCGACCCGCGCGAGATCTCAGAGGCGGACGGACGCTTCACCGTCCTCGCCGAGGTGAGCGGCCAGTTTCCGGGCAGCCCGGCCATGCTGAACTTCACGTTCACGCTGAAGGACGACGCGATTTCCATCTTGGAGATCGGCGCATGAGCCCGTTCATCGACCTTCACGACAAGAGCGCGCTGATCACATCGGGCACACGCGGCGCGGGCGCGGCGACAGTCGCACTCTTTCGTGCGCTCGGCGCCCGCGTGCTCACGACCGCGCGTCAGAAACCGGCTGATCTCCCCGCGGCGATGTTCGTCCCGGCCGACCTCACCACGGCGGAGGGGTGCGCGGACCTGGCGCGGATCGCGCGTGAACGTCTGGGCGAAATCGACATCGTGGTGCATATGCTTGGCGGGTCTTCCGCGCCCGCGGGCGGGTTCGCCGCCCTGACCGACGAACAATGGCGCCGGGAGCTTGACCTCAATCTGATGCCCGCGGTGCGGCTTGACCGGGCGCTGGTCCCGTCACTGGTCGCGCAGCGGCACGGCGTCGTCATTCATGTGACATCGATCCAGAGCGTTCTGCCGCTCCCGGAGGCGACAACCGCGTATGCCGCCGCGAAGGCGGCCCTCTCCACCTACAGCAAGAGCCTTGCAAAGGAAGTCTCGCCCAAGGGCGTGCGCGTTGTCCGCGTGGCGCCCGGCTGGATCGAGACCGAGGCCGCCGTCGACATGACGGATCGGGTCGCGCGGGACGCCGGCGTCGATCGCGAGGGCGGCAGACAGATCGTGATGAAGGCCCTGGGCGGCATTCCGATCGGCAGGCCGGCCAAACCGGAGGAGGTGGCAGGCCTCGTTGCCTTCCTCGCCTCGTCGCGCGCCGCGAGCATCACCGGCGCCGAATACGTCATCGACGGCGGCACGATCCCGACCGTGTGAGCGGTATCGTGAAATCAAGGAGGAATGTCATGGCCTCGAAAATTCGACACGCCCTTATCCTGGCGGCCGCCACGGCCCTCTCGGCATGCGCCACAGCCGGCTCACGGCCTGCCATCCCGGACGACCAAACGGTCCGGCACGTCGTGCTTGTGCATGGAGCCTTTGCCGACGGGTCAGGCTGGCGCGGCGTTTATGATGATCTCACCGCCCGCGGCTATCGCGTCACCATCGTGCAGAATCCGCTCACCTCGTTTGACGACGACGTCAAGGCGACGCGCCGCGTGCTGGCGCGGCAGCCGGGGCCGAGCATTCTCGTCGGCCATTCCTATGGCGGCTCGGTGATCACAGAAGCCGGCGTTGATGCCAAGGTTGCGGGGCTTGTCTATGTCTCTGCGCTTGCGCCCGATATCGGCGAGAGCACTGGCCAGCAGTTTGCGAAGATTCCAGCGCCGCCCGAGTTTGTCATCGAGCCGGGTCCCGACGGGTTCGGCTTCGTCAATCCGGAAAAGTTCCGCGCGGGCTTCGCCGGGGATGTGAGCGAGACCGACGCGGCTTTCCTGCGTGACAGCCAGGTGCCGATCAACATGTCGATCTTTGCGACGCCGCTGACGCAAGCGGCCTGGCGCACGCGCCCGAGCTGGGCCGTGGTCGCCACGCAAGACCGCGCCATCGATCCGCGTCTCCTGCGTCAGCAGGCCGAGCGCATCCACGCCCAGATTGTTGAAGTGGAGGCAAGCCATGTCCCGTTCGTCACGCGCCCGCACGAAATCGCCGATGTGATCGATCAGGCTGCGCGCAGCGTCTCGCAGCCCGCAAAACGATCCAATTGACCCCGACGCACGCTCACAAGGATCGTGTCCCGCCCCGCGGAGTGGCTGGCGCTGCGCGTCGAGGTCTCCGGCGAGTCTGGCCGGTTGCGTCAGACTGACCTGTCGGGCAGAGCGACAACAGCGTCAAGCGGCGGCCCGTGCCGGAGGCCGGCTGCCGCGATCCTCCTGCCCTCGCCCTGACAGGCGTCGCAGCGGAGCCGACGTTACCGCGCCGCACATGGCCGGCAGACCGCCCGGCGGTCATCACCACCCATACGCTATCGGATAGCTATATCCACTCACCCTGGCATGGCAGAAGGAAGAGGTGTCCTTCAGTGCTGGCGTGCTGCCGGTGCCGACGGGGTGCATGGCCGAGGGGGGAAGTGGCATGCGGTGGACGATCTCGGCACGGCTGGTGCTCATCGGGGTCATCGTGGCGGCCGGCGTTCTGGTTCAGGGGACGGTCAACCTGATGACCACCCAGCGGGTCCAGGGCAGTGTCGGTCTGGCCGACAGCCGTCTGGCCGACCTGCAGCAGGTCGAGGCCCTGCGCCGGGCCAATCTCGAACTGGTGCTGGTGGCCATGGACAGCATCGTCGACCGTGACGAGGGGCGGGTGGCCGCCGACCGGCGCGAGGTGATGAAGACCACCACCGATCTGCTGCGCGCCGGGGCCGGGCATTTCGCCGCCATCGCCGACACGGCGCAGGAGCAGAAGGCCGCGGCCCGGCTGCGCGCTCTGGTGGACGAGATCGACCCTGCCGTCAGCAAATCCCTGGTCGCGGCCATCCGCAGCCGCGCCGACGAGGACACCTTTGCCCGCCTCGACGATGAGATCGACGAGCTGGGCACCAAGATCGATGCGACCCTGGCCGATCTGGCCGAGGGGTATGGCAAGGCCTTCACCGCCGCCACCGCCGCCCAGAGCGGAGCGCTGGCCCAGTTGCGGACCATCGTGCTGGGCGGTGGTGCCGGCCTGCTGGCAGCGCTGCTGGTCGGGCTGCTGCTGGTGGGGCGCTCCATCGTGAAGCCGATCCGGACACTTTGCCGCGGGCTGGAGGCCATCGCCGCCGACCGGCTGGATACCGGCGTGCCCGAGGCGGTGCGCGGCGACGAGATCGGCACCATCGGCCGCGCCCTGCTGACCTTCCGCGACCGCCGTGCCGCCCAGCTGCGGCTGGAGGCCGAAGCCCAGGAAAAGGATCGGCGCGCCGCGGCCGACCGGCAGGCCGCCCTGCAGGGGGTGGCCGAAAGCTTCGACCGCACGGTCAGTGCCGCCCTGGCCGAGCTGGAACAGGCGGCCGGGCGCATGGACCAGTCCTGCCGGCAGATGGCCGACAGCGCCGAGACCGCCCATATCCGCACCGGCGAGACCGTGGAGATGGCGCACAAGGTCGCGGCGGCGGTGCAGACCGTGGCGGCGGCGGCCGACCAGCTGGTCGCCTCCATCGGCGCCATCACCGGCCAGATGAGCGGGTCGCTGCGCATGGCCGACGAGGCCTCGGCCACCGTGGCCGCCAGCGCCGAACGGGTCGGCGCCCTGGTGGACAGCGCCAACCGCATCGGTGCCGTGGTCGGGCTGATCAGCGAGATCGCGGCCCAGACCAATCTGCTGGCCCTGAACGCCACCATCGAGGCGGCGCGTGCCGGCGAGGCCGGCAAGGGCTTCGCCGTCGTCGCCACCGAGGTCAAGCATCTGGCCGGGCAGACGGCGAAGGCCACCGAGGAGATCGGGCAGCAGGTGGCCGAGATCCAGACCGTGACCAGCGACGTGGCCGGCGGCATGGCCGCCGTGTCGGATGTGGTGGCCAAGCTCAAAGCCGTGGCCGCCGCGGTGGCCGGCGCCGTGGAGCAGCAGAGTGCGGCCACGCGCGAGATCGGGCGCGCCGTGGCCGAGGCGTCGCGCGATATCGACGGTCTCAACAGCGAGATCGCCGCCATCGCCGCCGAGACGGACCGCACCGGCACCACCTCGGGCTCCCTGGCCGGCGAGGTGGGGCAGGTGCGCGACCGCGTCGATCAGGTGGGCCGCAGCAGCCGCACCTTCGTCGGCAGCATCCTGCAGGATGCGGGCTGAAGCGGGGCCGATGACGGAGTTCGACCCTCCGCTCGGCCATTCGGTCTACCGGTCTAACCAAGCGGCTGGCTTGCCCCCGGGCGTCCGATCTCTTAACGAAAAAGAAAGGACTGAGCGGGGCGGCGCTGGGGGCCGGTGTCGCGATGGGCAGCCCGCTTTAACCTGCCCTCTTTATCCTCATCCTCCGGGTCGGCCGCCGATCCCTTCACAGTCAGGTGTCATAAAACAGGGGCCAGCCGGAGTGTCCATATCGTCCCCCACCCGCCGTCGTGTCCTCATCGTGGAGGACGATGCCCTCGTGGCCCTCGGCATCAAGCTCACCGTGCAGGAGCTGGGGTTCGAGGTGGTGGGAATCGCCGCCTCCGAGCCGGAGGCCGTCGGGCTGGCCGATGCCCAGCGGCCCGATCTGGCGCTGATGGATATCCGTCTGCGCGGCCCCATCGACGGCATCGATACGGCGCGGCGTCTGCGCAGCGAATTCAACATCCGCTCCATCTATCTCTCGGCCTATGCCGACGAGCAGACCCTGTCGCGCGTGGCCCAGACCTATCCGCTGGGCTTCGTGCAGAAACCCTATTCGGCGCCGCAGCTGCGCGCCGCGCTCGAACTGGCCATGCGCCGCCTGCATCAGCCGGGCGAAGCCGGGCCGCGGTGATGCCCTTCCCCGGTCGGGGTGCTGCCACGTTTTTGCCGGAACTGGGGAATAGAACCTGTTCTTGTCCTGTTTATGGATTGGCGGGCGCCGGTTGCACCGGTGCCGCTCCGATCGATCGAGACAAGGAGAAGGACATATGCGCGCCAGGATTTGGCTGCTCTCGACCGCGTTGGTTCTTGGCCTCGCCGCCTGTGGCGACGAAGCTGCCAACAATACCTCCAGCACGGGCTCGCCGCCGCCGGCCACCTCGAACCCGCCGGAGACCACGGGCGCCACGGGGACTGACACCACCACCGGCAGCACCACGGCCACGCCGGGCACCACCGGCACCATGACGGCTCCCGACACCACCACCGGGACCACCGGTGGCACCACCACCGGTGACACCACCGGCTCGGCCACCGGCGATACCGGCACCACCACCGGGTCCGATGGCACCACGACCAGCCCCCAGGGGACCGCAACCGGAACCCAGGGCACGGCCGGCGGCAGCGGTTCCGGCCAGTAAGCCCGCTCCGGCTCCCAGTGCCGGACCGTCTTGTGAAAAGGGCCGCTCCCTCCGGAGCGGCCCTTTTGGCGATGCCGGCGCCTTACGCCTCTGTCGGCACCGGGCGCGGGCGCCCGCCCTCGCCGATGGCCACATAGGTGAAGACCCCTTCGGTGACCTTGTGGGCCTTGCCGCTGTAATGGCGGGCCCAGACATCGATGCGCACGCGGATGGAGGTGCGGCCCACGCGCTCGATGGCGGCGTAGAAATTCACCTCGTCGCCGACGCTGATGGGGCGGAGGAACTTCATGGCCTCCACGCCCACGGTGGCGAGGCGGCCCTGGGCGCGGCGGGCGGCCACGGCGGCGCCGGCCAGATCCATCTGCGACATCACCCAGCCGCCGAAGACATCGCCATTGCCGTTGAGATCCTTGGGCATGGCGAAGGTCCGCAGTGCCGGCACGTCGCGGTCGAAATCGGGAAGGCTGTGGTCGGACTCGGCCATTGTCGGTTCCTGAAGTTACAAAATCTTGTAGGCGGAAGGCGGGGCGGCGCACATACCTTGAACAGGCGCCGCCGTCACCCCTATAATCATGCGCCATGACCGATCTTTTCCAGAACACCGCCCGTAAGCAGGACAGCTATTCCGCCTCCGACATTGAGGTGCTCGAAGGGCTGGAGCCGGTGCGCCGCCGCCCCGGCATGTATATCGGCGGCACCGACGAGCGTGCGCTGCACCACCTCGCCGCCGAGATCCTCGACAACGCCATGGACGAGGCGGTGGCCGGACATGCCAGCCATATCGACCTGGATCTGGCGGCCGATGGCACGGTGACGGTGCGCGACAATGGCCGCGGCATTCCCGTGGACGAGCACCCGAAATATCCAGGCAAGTCGGCGCTGGAGGTGATCTTCACCACCCTGCATTCCGGTGGCAAGTTCTCCGGCAAGGTCTACGCCACCTCCGGCGGCCTGCACGGCGTCGGCTCGGCCGTGGTCAACGCCCTGTCGGACCGCATGCATGTGGAGGTGGCGCGCGACCGCCAGCTCTTCGCCCAGACCTACAGCCGCGGCCTGCCTTTGGGGCCGCTGGTCAATGTCGGGCCGGTGCATAACCGGCGCGGCACCGTGGTCAGCTTCCATCCCGACCCGCTGATCTTCGGCGAGGATGCCCGGCTGAAGCCCGAGCGTCTCTACCGGCTCTGCCGCTCCAAGGCCTATCTCTACCGCGGGGTGGAGATCCGCTGGAGCTGCGATCCGGCACTGCTGCCGGAGGGCAGCGAGATCCCGGCGACCGAGATCCTCAATTTTCCCAACGGCCTGCTGGACTATCTGACCACGGCGCTGAAGGACAGGCGCACGGTCACGCCCACCCCGTTCGCCGGCCAGTCCGAGTTCCCGCAGGATGCCGGCCGCATCGAATGGGCCATCGCCTGGCCCGAGGATGACGAGGGCTTCGGCCACACCTACTGCAACACCATCCCCACCCCCTTGGGCGGCACCCATGAGCAGGGTCTGCGCGCGGCGCTGAACCGGGCGCTGAAGGGCTATGGCGAGATGGTGGGCAACAAGCGGGCGGCCCAGATCACGGCGGACGACATCATGGACGGCGCCACCGTGCTGCTGTCTGTGTTCATCCGCGATCCGCAGTTCCAGGGCCAGACCAAGGAGCGGCTGGTCAGCCCCGAGGCCCACCGCCTGACCGAAACGGCCATCAAGGACCATTTCGACCATTGGCTGTCGGCCGCGCCCGATATCGCCAACGCCCTGCTCGACCGGCTGATCGACAAGGCCGAGGAGCGGGCCCGCAAGCGCGCCCAGAAGGAGATGGCGCGCAAATCGCCGACGCGGCGCCTGCGCCTGCCCGGCAAGCTGGCCGACTGCGCCCGCCAGAGCGCGGAAAACACCGAGATCTTCATCGTCGAGGGCGATTCCGCCGGCGGCTCCGCCAAGCAGGCCCGCCACCGCGAGACCCAGGCCATCCTGCCGCTGCGCGGCAAGATCCTCAACGTGGCCTCGGCCTCGATCGAGAAGCTGCGCGGCAACCAGGAACTCAGCGACCTGGTCCAGGCCCTGGGCTGCGGCACCGGCAAGGAGTTCTCCCAGGAGAAGCTGCGCTACGAGCGTGTCATCATCATGACCGACGCCGATGTGGACGGCGCGCACATCGCCTCGCTGCTGATGACCTTCTTCTACCGGGAAATGCCGGCCCTGGTGCAGGCCGGGCACCTTTACCTGGCCCTGCCGCCGCTTTACCGCCTGTCCGGCGGCAACCAGGTGCGCTACGCCCGCGACGACGCGCACAAGGACGAGTTGATGCGTACCGTGTTCAAGTCGGTCCGCGGCAAGGTGGAGATCAGCCGCTTCAAGGGCCTGGGCGAAATGCCGCCCAGCCAGCTGAAGGAAACCACCATGGACCCGTCCAAGCGCACCCTGCTGCGGGTGGTGGTGCCGGACAGCAAGGACCCCGAGCAGCAGGACGATGTGGAATCCACCCGTGCCCTGGTCGACAGCCTGATGGGCCGCCGTCCCGAACTGCGCTTCAGATTCATCACCGAGAACGCCAAGTTCGCGCAGGACCTCGACGTCTGATCCGCTGCGCCCCTCCCCGCGGCCGGCCCCGGACCCTAGGCGCCCTGGCGATCCCGGTCTAGACTGGCCCCGTCCAGAGCCGGAGCCGACCCATGCCCCTGATGAATGCCGCCCGTAGCCGTCTGGCTGTCATCGACATGCAGGCGCGTCTGCTCAAGGCCATCCACCGCGGCGATCACGTCACCGATGCCTGCCGCAAGCTGCTGACCGCGGCCGAGCGCCTGGGCATCCCCGCGGCCGCCACGGAACAGAACCCGGCCGGCATCGGCCCCACCGTGGCGCCGCTGGCCGAGCGTCTGCCGCTGCGCTTTCCCAAGGCCCATTTCGACGCCAGCAACGAACCCGCCTTCCTGGACTGGGCGCGGGCCGGTGGCACCGTCGTGCTCTGCGGCGTGGAATCGCATGTCTGCGTGCTGCAGACGGCTTTGGGGCTGAGGGCCCATGGCCTGGCGGTGGCCGTGGTGGCCGATGCCGTCGGCTCGCGCCATCCCGACAGCCGCCTGGCCGCGCTGGAGCGGCTGCGCCGGCACGATGTCGAGATCGTCACGCTGGAAATGACGCTGTTCGAATGGCTGGAGCGGTATGACCGCCC
Source organism: Oleisolibacter albus (assembly GCF_003336875.1). GTDB lineage: Bacteria > Pseudomonadota > Alphaproteobacteria > Azospirillales > Azospirillaceae > Niveispirillum > Niveispirillum album. Next base: position 204,670 of record NZ_QGNJ01000001.1, read on the forward strand.
GGAGTTCCGTGAACTCCTGCCCCTGATCAAATAGGGGGCGAACAGAACCGGACGGCCGCAGGTCCGGCCGTCATCCGGAAGACCGGGCGACGCCGTTGCCGGCGCGCCGGTCGGGTCCCGGTCTCAGTGATGGCCGTGGTGACCGTGGCTGTCCCCGTCGGTCTTGGCCTGGATGGCGGCGACACACAGACCACAGACGACGCTGGCGGCGATGAACACGGCGATGGCGGTGATGGACATGGTGGTACCCGTCAAGGAAATGGCGTCCGGACGTTAGCCGCCTTCCCGCACGCGCGCAATCCCCGCACCGCGGCCGGACGGTCCTCCCCCCGGATCATCCCTGCCGCCTGCGGCCGCCGGCGTCTGCGCGCGTCCCTTACAGCTGCGTCAGCCACAGGCGCATCAGCGCCGTCACCGCTTCCGGCTGTTCCAGTGGGGCGCAATGGCCGCAGCGCTCGACCGGGGCCAGCTTCGCACCGGGGATGGCCGACGCCATTTCCTCGGCCCGGTCGGGCGGGGTCAGGGCATCGTCGCGGCCGACGATGCACAGGGTGGGAACGCTGATGGCGGAAAGGCCGGGGCGGCTGTCCGTCCGGCCGATGATGGCGGTCTGCTGCCGGCAGAAAGCCTCTGCTCCCACGCGCTTGGCCATGTCGGTGATGGTCTGCATCAAGGAGGCATCCCGCAACCGCTCGGGATGCACCAGGTTGGGAAGCATGTGCGGCAGCACCGTGGCGAAACGGCCGGTCCGGGCCGCCAGCACCAGGGCGCGGCGGCGCTCGCTCTGCTCGGGCGTGTCGGGACGGGCGGTGGTGTCCAGCAGGCACAGGCGCGTCACCCGCTCCGGGGCCTGACGCAGGATCTCGAAGGCCACGTAGCCACCCATGGACAGCCCGGCCAGGGCGAAGCGCGGCGGCGCCGTGGCCAGAACGGCCTGGGCCATGGCCCCGATGCTGTCCTGCCCGGTCAGATCGGCCACCTGCACCGCTGCCACATCGGCCAGATGCCGGACCTGATGCGCCCACAGGTCGCCATCACACAGAAGCCCCGGCAGCAACAGCAGCCCTGCCGGCTGGAAAACGCCGTTCATCACCCGAAATCCTTGCTCTCCGGGGCTGGACTTGGTATCGAGACCACAACCGTAGCCCAAGAGCCTGGGGCTTCCAACCCTGGGACTGTCCGGCTATCTGCGTATCCGGCCTTTGACCGGGTGCCGGTTTCACCCATCTATGCCGCTGACGTCACGGCGAACCTCGACGTTCTACAGCAGACGAAGGCCGAATGCATTTTTCGGAACTTGGGCTGGGGCCCGAAGTCCTGCGCGCAGTGGAAGAGGTCGGCTACACCAGCCCGACCCCGATCCAGGAAAAAGCGATCCCTTGGGTGCTCCAAGGGCGGGACGTGTTGGGCTGTGCCCAGACCGGCACGGGAAAGACGGCTTCGTTCACGTTGCCGATGATCGAAATCCTGGCCCAGGGTCGGGCCAAGGCGCGGATGCCGCGCTCGCTGATCCTGGAGCCGACGCGTGAGCTGGCCGCCCAGGTGGCCGAGAATTTCGAGCTCTACGGCAAATACAACAAGCTCAACATGGCCCTGCTGATCGGCGGGGAGAGCTTCGGAGACCAGATCAAGAAGCTGGAACGCGGCGTCGATGTGCTGATCGCCACGCCCGGCCGCATGATGGACCTGTTCGACCGCGGCAACATCCTGCTGACCGACATCAAGATCCTGGTGATCGACGAAGCGGACCGCATGCTCGACATGGGATTCATCCCCGATATCGAGCGTATTGTCGGATTGCTGCCGAAGATCCGTCAGACCCTGTTCTTCAGCGCCACCATGCCGCCGGAGATCAAGCGGCTGGCCGACCAGTTCCTGCTGAATCCGCGCGAAGTCACCGTCGCCCCGCCCGCCTCCCCGGCGGCCACCGTCACCCAGGCCCTGGTGGTGGTGGACGAGATGGACAAGCGCCAGGCGCTGCGCCATTTCCTGAAGACCGACGACGTCAAGAACGCCTTCATCTTCTGCAACCGCAAGAAGGACGTGGCCACCCTGCACCAGTCGCTGGTGAAGCATGGCTTCAATGCCGGCGCCCTGCATGGCGACATGGTCCAGTCGAAGCGCACCGAAACGCTGGAGGCGTTCAAGACCGGCAAACTCGATCTGCTGGTCTGCTCCGACGTGGCGGCCCGCGGCATCGACATTTCCGGCGTCAGCCACGTCTTCAATTTCGACGTCCCCTTCCATGCGGAGGATTATGTCCACCGCATCGGCCGCACCGGCCGTGCCGGCAAGTCGGGCCGCGCCTTCTCAATCGCCTCCCCCGACGACGGCAAGCTGGTCCTGGCCATCGAGAAGCTGATCGGCAAGGAGATTCCCCGCGTGCTGGTGGATGGGCTGGAAAGCCCGGAGCTGGAGTTCGAGGAGGGAGGCCGCCGGCGCCGTGGCCGTGGCGCTGCTGCACCCAAGAAGGACAAGGCCGAGGTCCATCGCCCCGAGCCGCGCAGGCACCAGGACCGCCGGCCCCGCGACCAGGGCGAGGATGTCGTCGCCGATTCGCCGGAGATGGACGCCGCGCCGCGCGCGTCTGCCGAGGCGCGTCCGCCCCGCTCGGAGTCGCGTGATCGGCGTGACTATCGCGAGGACCGGCGTGGTGACGAGCGTCGCGATGACCGTCGCGATGATCGCCGCCGCCGCCGCGAGGACCAGGACGATGACCGGACACCGGTCATCGGCTTCGGTGACGATGTCCCCGCCTTCATCCTGCGCGCCGCCCGGCCGCCGAAGCCGGCCGAGCCGGATCCCGCCGAACCGGAGGTCTGATGCAGACCATCTTCGTCCAGGTGAAGTGCGAACTGGGCCGCGCCTACGAGGTGGCGGATCTGGCGGTGCAGAGCGTGGAGGAAGTGTCGGAGGTGCATTCCATCTCCGGCCAGTATGACCTGATGATGAAGTGCTATCTGGCCGATGGGGCCGATATCGGCCATTTCGTCACCGGTCGGTTGCAGACCCTGCCCGGGGTCAAGGACACCTTCACCATCATCGCCTACAAGGCCTTCGCCTGAGGGCGCTGTAGCGGCTCCTGTTTGACAATAGTCCTATTTTCATGCTGTTCTGACCTGCCGGCCTTGGGGCTGGCGGGTCTTGGACATTGTGAAATCCCCTGCCCCGTCGTCCCGATCCGGGGCTGATTCTTCTGCATCCTGGGGTCGTAAAGGCGACAGAGACCAGACATCCCGAGATCATGTCACCTTATGTCACCTTAAGGAAAAATATCCTGTGATTTCGGGATTTTATGGGGCTGCAGTCCGCGCCCGGATGTCGCCTTAAGGTCACGTTAAGGTTGCCTTTGTCGCCTTGGCGTCACGTTAACGTCGTGTTTGTCGCATCGGCACGGGCATGCAGCCGCGGTCCGCGATGGACGGACGCGGTCCGCTGAACCGGCGGCGGTTGACTTGGACCGGGCCATGGGGGAAAGGTGGTCCCATGCTTCGCAGCCCAAATCCCTGATGATGATGATCCGATCCTTCCGTGGCCTGCTGCTCGGCACGGCGCTGGCCGCCGTGCAGCTGCTTCCCCTGCAGACCATGGCCGCCGAGCGCGCCGGCAATGGCGAGCCGGTCCTGTTGAGCGCGGACAGCATCCGCTATGATGATGACCTCGGCATCGTCACCGCCTCCGGCCATGTGGAACTGGCCCAGGGGCCGCGGCTGCTGCTGGCGGACACGGTCAGCTTCTCGGAAAAGACCAATGTGGTCACGGCCAGCGGCAACGTCTCCATGATGGAGCCGTCGGGCGAGGTGATCTTCGCCAGCTATGTCGAACTGACCAACGATCTGCGCCAGGGTTTCATCGATCAGGTGCGGGTGCTGATGTCGGACAATTCCCGCATCGCCGGCCAGGAGGGCGAGCGGATCGACGGGCGTTACACCCGTGTCGAAAAGGTGGTCTATTCGCCTTGCGACCTCTGCAAGGAGGACCCGTCGCGGCCGCCGATCTGGCAGATCCGGGCGGCGCGCATGACCCACGACACCCAGGATCACGACGTCTATTACCGCGACGCCGTGCTGGAGATCGGCGGCATCCCCGTCGCCTATACCCCGTTCTTCTCGCACCCCGATCCGTCGGTGCAGCGCCGCAGCGGTTTCCTCTTTCCCGGCGGCGGTGTCAGCTCGGACCTCGGCACCTTCGCCCGGCTCTATTACTTCTTCGATATCGACCCGTCCAAGGACTTCACGCTGGAAGCCACGCCCAGCACCAAGGACGGTCTGTTGCTCGGCGGCGAGTACCGGCAGCGCTTCGCCAAGGGCAATCTCACCCTGTCGGGCAGCGCCGTCTACACCGACCGCCCGAAGAACAGCGGCGGTCAGGTCCTGACCGACAAGGAGTTCCGCGGCCACCTGTTCGGCACCGGGCGGTTCGACATCGACCAGCAATGGCGCTGGGGATTCGACCTCCAGCGCGTCAGCGACGACAGCCATCTGCGCCGCTATGACTACAGCGACAAGGACATCCTGACCTCCCGCGCCTTCGTCGAGCGCTTTGTCGCCCGCGATTACCTGGCACTGAACGCCTATTCCTTCCAGGATCTGCGCCCCGGCAACACCGAGATCGAGCCGCTGGTTCTGCCGATGCTGGCCTACAGCGCCCTGGGCGAGCCGGGGGAGACCCTGGGCGGCCGCTGGTCGGTCGATGCCAGCATGCTGGCCCTGACCCGTGACGAGGGGCGCGATACCCGCCGTGTCTCCGGCGAGGTCGGCTGGCGCCGGGACTTCATCGCCCCCATCGGGCTGGTCTCCACCCTGACGGCGGCGGCCCGCACCGATGCCTACTGGGTCAGCGACTATGCGGTCGATGGCGGCCTCAGCAGCAATCTCGGCACCAACAACCGGGACAATGTCACCCGGATGCGCTTCTTCCCCTATGCCCAGTGGACCACCAGCCTGCCCCTGTCGCGGCAGGTGGGCACGGTGCAGCAGCTGGTGGAACCCATCATCTCGCTGTCGGCGGCGCCGAACCCCAAGGACAATGACTCGATCCCCAACGAGGACAGCCAGGATATCGAGTTCGACGAGACCAACCTGTTCCTCGCCTCCCGCTATCCCGGTGTCGACCGGCTGGAAGGCGGCCAGCGCCTCACCTACGGCGTCAAGACCGGCTTCTATGGCTTCGGCGGCGGTGGCAGCTCGCTGTTCCTGGGGCAGAGCTACCGGCTGCAGAAGCAGACGGAGTTCCCGTCCGGGTCCGGCCTGGAAAGCCGGATGTCCGATGTGGTCGGCCGGCTGGAACTGACGCCCAGCCCCTGGTTCGACCTGTCCTACAGCTTCCGCCTGGACAGCGATACGCTGGCCCAGCGCCGGCATGATGTGGTCGGCATCGCCGGCCCGCCGGAATTCCGCGTCGGCGCCAGCTATGTCTATCTTGACCGCATGACGCTGGAGGGCGGAACCGCGGCCCGCAACCGGGAAGAACTGACGGTCAATGTCAGTTCGGCCTTCACCCAGTACTGGTCGGTCGGGGCCAGCCATCGGCGCGATCTGGCCGAAGGCGGCGGCCCGGTGGCCACCGGTCTTGTGCTCACCTATCAGGATGAGTGCATGACCTTCCAGCTGGTGGGCGAGCGCGACTATACCGAGCGCACCGGTCTGGCCAGCGGCGACCGTGTCTTCTTCCGTCTGGTGCTGAAGAATCTGGGCGAGTTCCTCAGCCCGGCCATCTCGGGCGATGTCTTCGGGCAGCAACAGCGCTAGCCGGCCGGGGCCGGTGCCCTATGTGACTGTTCAACGCCAGGCTGACGGGGATGGTCCATGCGAGCGCTGCTGCTGCTGCTTCTGTTGCTTCTGCCGGTGACGGCCCGGGCGGCGGAAACGGCCCATGATTTCCGCTTCGATGCCATCGAAGGCGGCGACCTCCCTCTCGTCGCCTTCAAGGGCAAGACCGTTCTGGTCGTCAACACCGCGTCGCTGTGCGGCTATACCCCGCAATATCGCGGTCTGCAGGCCCTGTCTGAGCGGTACCGTGACCGCGGCCTGGTCGTGCTGGGCGTCCCCGCCAATGATTTCGGCGGTCAGGAACCCGGCAGCGACAAGGAGATCCAGCAGTTCTGCGCCGTGAACTTCGCCATCGATTTCCCGATGACGGCCAAGGTCGCGGTGACCGGACCGGCGGCGCATCCATTCTATCGCTGGGCATCCGGACAAGCGGGGCCACCGCGCTGGAATTTCCACAAATATCTGCTGGATGGCGATGGCCACCTGATCGCCGGCTTCGACAGTGCCGTGACACCGGAGGACGGGGCGTTGCGCGCCGCCATCGAGCGCAGTCTCGACCCGGCAGCTGCCGGGCAGGCAGCCGCCAACCGTCGATAAAGGCTGAATTTCATCGGGGCGGCTTGTGTTTCCAGGGCCGGCCCGGTACGGTCTTAAGCCGTTCGGATGATGCCGGGCGCGCCATCCGTCCCGCAGCCCGATCCTGCCATCTGCCATGAGCTACGGCCTTTACGATTACAACCGCCGCTATCGGCGGCGCGTCTGGACCCGGTTGTTCAAACTGCTCCTCTGGGTGCTGCTGCTCGGCGGTGTCGCCGGGTTTTCGTACATGGTCGGGGTCGAACAGCTGAAATCGCGCCAGGGCAGCCTGGAGACGGATCTTGCCGATCTGACTGCCGCCAAGGAAAAGGCCGAGCGCCGGGTGGCGCAGCTTCAGCAGATCGCCCAGGCCCAGGAAATCCGGGCCAACGAGGCGGAGATCCGGCTGCAACGGGAATTGCCGACCGGCGAACTGGCCCGGCTGAAGGACCTGATCGCCAAACGCATGGCCGAAGGGGTTGACCCGGCGCGTCTCGCCTTCGTCATCGAGCAGACCAGTGCCGTCCGCAGTTGCAGCCCGGCCGAGGTGAAGCGATTCGTTCTGCCGACCCCGATCTACCGTGGCTCGAACACCAGTGTGGCTTTTGCCGATGGCCGGATCACCGTCTCCGGCGAAGGTGTTCCGGCCCGAAACGGCGCCGGTGCGCCGGAGGCCTGGTACGATCCCGGCAAGCCAGTGACCGTCACCTTCTCCGAGGCCGAAGGGCAGCCGGTCACGGCGACGGGCCTGCTGCCGTTGCAGCGGTCTATCGTTCTCGGGAACAAGGAGTACCGTTTCACGGTATCTCCGGGCGCCCGCTCCTTCGTCGAGGTGACGGCGACGACCTGCTCCTTTCCCTGATCCTCCGCATGCCCCGCGGCATGCCCACAAAGGGTGGACGGCGTAACCCGACGGCCGGTTCGGGTGTTCTGCTTCCACATGGCGTGGGGGTGGAGCATGGACCAGGACGTGAATGCATTGCGGGCTGAGTGGGAGCAGCCGATCCATATCCGCTTTGGCGCGGGGCGCACCGCTGAACTGCCGGCGCTGTGCCGGGCACAGGCGATGCGACGCCCACTGCTGGTGACCGATCCCGGGGTGGCCGGCCTCAGTATTCTGCGGGAGGCGGTGGCCAGCTGTGCCGGGCAGGGTATTCCGGTCGCCGTCTTCTCCGATACCCGGTCAAACCCCACCCTTGCCCATGCCGAGGCCGGCTTCGCCGCCTTCATGGCCGGTGGTCATGACGGGCTGATCGCCTTCGGTGGCGGAACTGCCATCGAGACGGCCAAAGTGATCGGCCTGCTGGCCACGGGGATCGCCGATCCCTGGTCCAGCGAATTCGGGCGGGAGCAGCAGTCCCCCGACAGCACCAGCGGTGCCCCGCCGATCATCGCCGTACCCACGACGGCGGGCAGCGGTGCCGAAGTCCGCTCCATCGCCATGATCACGGACCCGGCCGAACGGCGCCGCCGCGTCCTCGACCATCCGGCCATGCTTCCCGGCGCGGCCATCCTCGACCCGGTGCTCACCATCAACCTTCCTCCGGCCCTCACCGCCGCGACGGGCATGAATGCCCTTGCCCATAACCTTGAGGCCTTCTGTGCGCCGGGCTTCGATCCCATGGCCGAGAGCAACGCGGCCGAGGGAATCCGGCTGGTGCGGGCCAACCTGCCCACGGCCGTGCGGGAGGGGCACAATCTGTCGGCGCGCGCGCATATGCTGGCAGCGGCAATGCTGGGGGGAACCGCCTTCCGTCGCGGGCTCGGCGCCATTCAGGCCCTGACCGATCCCATTGCAGCCACGACCCGCATCCACCATGGTTTGGCGACAGCCGTGCTGACCCCCTATGTGCTGATCCATAACCGCCCGGTCATCGCCGACAGGATCGGCCGTCTGGCCGCCTATCTCGGTCTGGACCATCCGGATTTCGATTCCTTTCTGCACTGCCTCTTGAGTTTGCGCCTGGAACTCGGCATTCCCCATTCGCTGCGTGCCCTCGGCTTCGATGGCGACCGGTTGAGGGCCATGGTCGATATGGCCCTGGCCGATCCCTTCCGCGGCACCAATCCCAGGCCGCTTGAGCGTGAGGATATCGCTGGGATCTATGACCGGGCCCTGACCGGGGATGTCGGCGGACAGGGATGATGATCTGATCAGGATGTCCGGCTGTTCAACGGTAACGAGGAGGGCTAAGGTCGGCCTCTTTGCCGCCGTTGCGGCCCAACCCGACTGGCTGAGGAGCCTACCGATGGACCTGGAGAATACCCTCTACCTTGACCTGCCCGCCGGGCGCGTCGTCATCGAGCTGCGTCCCGATCTGGCGCCCAAGCACGTGGCCCGGATCAAGGAACTGGCCCGGGAGGGGTTCTATGATGGGCTTGCCTTCCATCGGGTGATCGAGGGCTTCATGGCCCAGGGCGGCGATCCGCGCGGCGACGGCACCGGCGGCTCCGGCAAGAAGCTGCCGGCCGAGTTCTCCGCCGAGCCGCATGTCCGCGGCACCTGCTCCATGGCCCGGGCCATGGACCCCAACAGCGCCGACAGCCAGTTCTTCATCTGCTTCGCCGACGCCCGCTTCCTCGACCGCCAGTATACGGTCTGGGGCAAGGTCGTGGACGGCATGGAGCATGTGGATGCCATCAAACGCGGCCAGGGTCGCAATGGCGAGGTCCGTGATCCCGACAAGATCGTGACGCTGCGGGTTGCTGCCGACGCCCAGGCGGCCTGACCGCCACGGACCTGCCGGTTCCGTTCCGCCGCCGCATTCCCTCGGAGTGCGGCGGTTTTTCTTTGTCCGGGCAGCTTTTGCCGGGTCTGGCCGAACGATCCGGCCGCCATCGCCTTTTCTGGTCCCATCTTGCCGTGCTCCGGTGGTCGGGGGACGCTGAAAGCCTTGGTTTTCCTGTATTGGCACAGCCATTGCTTTCCTTGTCGGCGAGCAAACGGCCGTTCCGCCGACAGCGTTCGAGGCAAGCGATGGAAAATTCCCTCTACATCACCCTCTCCCGCCAGGAAGCCCTGCGCCGGCAGATGGAGGTTGTGGCGAACAACATCGCCAACATGAACACGACCGGCTTCAAGGGGCAGCGCATGCTGTTCCAGGAGTTTCTGGAGCGGCCGGACAGCCAGGGCGACCGCATGAGCTTCGTCCAGGATTACGGGTTGATGCGCAACACCCAGGTCGGCCCCATCCAGGTGACCAATAACCAGCTGGATGTCGCCCTGAAAGGCGATGGCTACTTCGCCGTCGAGACGCTGTCGGGACCCCGCTATACCCGCGGCGGCAGCTTCCAGCTGAATCCGGACCGGGAATTGGTGGACCGCAACGGTCTGCCTGTCCTTGGCGATGGCAATCAGCGCATCGTCATTCCGGCCCAGGCCGTCCGCATCGATATCAAGGGCGACGGCACTGTCGAGACCGATCAGGGACAGGCCGGAAAGCTGAAGGTCGTGACCTTCGCCGACGAGCAGCGCATGACCGAGCTTGGCGGCGGGCTTTACAGCACCACCCAGGAGGAAGTCGCCGTGGAGCAGCCCCAGATCACGCAGGGCGCCTTGGAAGGCTCCAACGTGCAGTCGGTGGTGGAGATGACCCAGATGATCGACGTCGCCCGCGCCTACCAGAGTGTCCAGAAGATGATGGACTCCGAGCATGAACGTATCCGGACGGCGATCAGCAAGTTGGCTCGCGCCCAGTAAGTCCAGCAAGGCCCAACAAGGAAGGATCTGAACATGCGTAGCCTCTCCATCGGCGCCACGGGCATGCTGGCCCAGCAGCTGAACGTCGAGACCATCTCGAACAACATCGCCAACATGACCACGACCGGCTTCAAGCGGCAGCGGGCGGAGTTCCAGGACCTGCTGTACCAGAACCAGCGCCGGGTCGGCTCCACCTCCTCCGATGCCGGCACCGTGGTTCCCTCGGGCGTGCAGATCGGCGCCGGTGTCAAGACGGCCGCCGTCTATCGCATCAACGAGCAGGGCAACATCAACCCCACGGGCAATTCGCTCGATGTGGCCATCAATGGCGAGGGCTTCTTCCAGGTCCTGCTGCCCAACGGCGAAACAGCCTATACCCGCGCCGGGTCCTTCGAGCCCAATGCCGAGGGCACCATCGTCACCGCCGACGGCTATCAGGTACAGCCGGGCCTGACCATCCCGCAGAACGCCGTGGACATCACCATCAACCCCAATGGCGAAGTGCTGGTGAAGCTGGACGGTCAGACCGAACCACAGAATATCGGCCAGCTGCAACTGGCCGTCTTCCCCAACGCCGCAGGCCTGGAAGCCATTGGTGACAACCTGCTGCTGGAAACGCCGGCTTCCGGCGCTGCCGTCACCGGCAATCCCGGCCAGCCAGGCTTCGGCCGCGTGATCCAGGAAGCGCTGGAAACCTCGAACGTCAATATCGTCTCGGAGATCACCAACCTGATCACGGCCCAGCGCGCCTATGAGATGAACTCCCGCGTCATCAGCACGACCGACCAGATGATGCAGTCGGTCACGCAGCTCCGCTAAGCGGAAAGGAGCCTGTGCCATGAAGCGCTTCGCCTCCCTGATCCTCGCTTCCCTGCTGCTTGCCGGGGCCGCCCATGCCGCGGCGCTGAAGCCCGACAATGCCGTCAATGAGGACCAGCTGCGCCTGGGAGATCTGTTCACCGGACTGCCGGCGGACCAGGCGGATCGGATTGTCGGCCAAGCACCGGCACCCGGCCGCAGCCAGACGCTGGATGCCGTGGCGCTGGCCCGCATCGCCGCAGCCTTCGGGGTTGACTGGCGTCCGACCGGTGGCGGCGACCGGGTGAAGATCGAGCGGGCGAGCGTCACCATCGGGGTCGACCTGATCCAGGAAGCACTGGTGCAGGCTCTGCGGGATACAGGTGCGCCGGACGGGATAGACGTGGCGTTGGACAATCGCAGTCTGAGCCTGTCTCTGCCGGCCGGCAATGATGGCTCCGTGCGTGTGGAAAATCTTGCCTATGACGCGGTTCGTAACCGTGTCAACGCCGATCTGGTGGCGCCTGCATCCGGTCCCGAGCTGATCCGCCAGACGGTCGGCGCCCGCGCCGCGATCATGGTGGAGGTCCCGGTCCTGGCCCGGCGCCTGATGCCGGGCGATGTGATCACCGATTCCGATCTGCAATGGACGAAGCTGGCCCGGGACCGGGTCGGCTCGGATGTAGCCCAGACGGCGGAAGCCCTGGTCGGAAAGACGGCGCGCCGGGGTGTTGCCCCCAACCAGCCCGTGCATCTGCGCGACATCCGGGAGCCTGTCGTCGTGCAGAAGGGGCAGTTGGTATCGATCTTGCTTCAGACCTCGACGATGACGCTGACTGCCCAGGGGCGAGCCCTGACAGATGGCTCGTCCGGTGAGGTGGTCCGGGTGATCAACACCGCCAGCAACCGTACCATCGATGCGGTCGTTGCCGGCCCCAACCTCGTCGCTGTCCACACTGCCGGCGTTCCCGCTCCGGCTGCCCCGCTGAAGTCGGCTGCCGTCACCACGGCGCTGCGTTGAGGAGTTCCGCCATGACCTGTCGTCCCACCTCCCGCCGTCTGGCTCCGGTCCTGGCTCTGTCCGCCGCAGCCGCCCTGTTGTCCGCCTGCGGGACCGCCGACCGCTTAGCCAATGTCGGCCGGATCCCCGAACTGTCGGCGATCCAGAATCCCGCCCTGGCGCCGGGCTATCAGCCGGTCAACATGCCGATGCCGGCCGTGGACCTGGGCGAGCGTCAAGGAAACTCCCTGTGGCGGGCCGGGGCGCGCAGTTTCTTCAAGGACCAGCGGGCTGGTCGGGTTGGCGACATCCTGACTGTCACCATCCAGATCAACGACAAGGCGCAGATGCAGAACCAGACCAAGCGCAGCCGCAATGGCAGCGACAGCATGGGCATTCCCAATCTGTTCGGTCTGGAGTCGAGCGTGAACAGGGTGCTGCCGAACTCGGTCGATCCATCGAGCCTGGTCAGTGCCAGCGGCACCAGCACCACCGACGGCAACGGTGCCATCCAGCGTCAGGAGCAGATCAATCTGCAGGTGGCGGCCATCGTCACCCAGATCATGCCCAACGGAAATCTCGTGGTGCAGGGCAAGCAGGAGGTGCGGGTCAACGGCGAGGTGCGCGAGCTGCAACTGGCCGGCATCATCCGGCCGGAGGACATCACCAGCGCCAACACCATCAGCTACGAGAAGATCGCCGAAGCCCGGATCTCTTACGGTGGCCGCGGCAACATCAGCGAAGTGCAGCAGCCACGCTGGGGCCAGCAGGTGCTGGATATCATCGCCCCGTTCTGATGGCCGATACGAAGACGGCGTGGACAGGAGCACCCCGCTCCAGCCACGCCGTCCACCGGGTAGGACGCTGGTAATCAGTGCCTATTCGTCACGGTGGGTTCGCTCCATGCGCTCATGCCGTTCCTGGGCTTCCAGGCTCAGCGTGGCGATTGGCCGGGCTTCCAGCCGACGGACCCCGATGGGATCGCCGGTTTCTTCACAGAATCCGTACTCGTCATCCTCGATCCGCTGCAGCGCCGCATCGATCTTGGCGATCAGCTTGCGCTCTCGGTCGCGGGTGCGGAGTTCCAGGGCGCGATCCGTTTCCAGCGTGGCGCGATCGGAGATGTCCGGTTCCTGCAACCCGCCATCATCGTGCAGGCTTTGCAGGGTTTCGGTCGAATCACGCAGCAGCTCCGCGCGCCAGCGCAGCAGCTTCTGGCGGAAATACTCCTTCATGATGGGATTCATGAACTCTTCGTCCTCGGAGGGACGATAGTCCGGGGGAAGAAGCGGGAGGGATGACGACGACATTCTGGCGGTCCGATCCTCAAGCGCTGAACGCGCGCGAGTATATGGAGACGACCGCCGCCCCGCAACAAAGACCCGTTGCCTGCGAAACGTCTTGTAACCGGCTGATGGAAAAGGGTTTTGGCGCTGTTTTCAGAGACCCGGCGCCAACTTGGCGATTTCCACCTGGGCCCGCAGGTCGATCTCATCCAGGATTTCCTGCAGGCGCGGGTCATCCACCTCGGCCCGGCGTGCCTGGACCAAGCGGACGAGATCGTGCAGCTTTTCCCGCGGGAAGCTCCCTGTCAGCAGGCCAAGACGCAGTTCATCCAGCCGGTCCAGAATATCCTCGGCCCGCTGCCGAGCCTTCCGGCGTCCGCTCAACGCGTCGTCGACTTCCTGCAAGGCGAACAGCGGATTGATGCCGACCGTGGTCTGCGGACCGGCAAGCTTTGCCGTCCCGTCCTCGTCCCCTTCCAGGTGACGGGCGAAATCGCTGCCGCCGCCGCTGCGCTGGGCCTTGCGGACCTGGCCGGGGCGGAGTGAACCGGGACCCTCGATCTTCATGGCCTTGGCGACAACATCCCTGAAGGTGCATCGGGCCGCATGTTCCCCCTGGAGTCCTGCCCCGGGGGATCGGCGGTCCGCCGCTCCCGACCCATCCGGGAGCGTCTGCTCTACTGTTATCACCCGGCTGGACGATAAGCCTAGGGGCAAATTTTACCGCTGGCCTCCGCTGCCCCCGGGATGAAACCCTGTCGGTCCGCACCCTATCCCGCTGAGGACCCTGGAAATCCTGGAAATTTCCGACCAGACGGCGGCTGGCATGCTTCTCGCATGGACGATGGCGACGAGATCTTGCCCCGGCCATCCAAAAGGACAGGTCGGGCGGAACCGAGAGTAGCCGACGATGAACAAGCCCGTGTCCCCGTCCGCCATCCATCCCCGCCGCTGCCGGATGCTGCATCTCCTGGCAACCGGCATCCTGGCTGTCGGATTGCTGTTGCCCGGCACCGCCCTCGCCCAGTCCCGAATCAAGGATCTGGCCGATGTGGAGGGCGTCCGTGACAACATGCTGATCGGCTATGGGCTGGTGGTGGGGCTGAACGGAACAGGCGACACGATCAACAACTCGCCTTTCACCGAGCAGAGCCTGACCGGCATGCTCGAACGGTTGGGGGTCAATATCCGTGGCGAGACCCTGCGCACCCGCAATGTCGCCGCCGTCATGGTTACCGCCACCCTGCCCCCCTTCGGCACCCAGGGCACCCGGGTCGATGTCAGTGTCGCCACGCTGGGCGATGCCAAGAACCTGCAGGGTGGCATCCTGCTGGTGACCCCGCTGATGGGCGCGGATGGTGAAGTCTATGCCGTGGCCCAGGGGCCCGTTGCCGTTTCCGGCTTCTCGGCCCAGGGGCAAGCGGCCAGCGTGACCCGCGGCGTTCCCACCGCCGGCCGGATTGCCGGTGGTGCCATCATCGAACGCGAAGTGACCTTCAGCCTGGCAGATATGCCCACCGTCCGTCTGGCCCTGCGCAATCCCGATTTCACCACGGCCGTGCGCGTGTCCGAAGCCATCAACAAGGTGTTCGGCCCGCGCGCCTCGAAGGCGACCGATCCGGCCTCCATCGTCATCGATGTGCCTCCGGCCCGTCGCGCCGAACTGATCTCCTTCATCCGGGACGTAGAGCAGCTGCGCGTCACCCCGGACCAGCCGGCCCGTGTGGTCATCGACGAGGCGTCGGGTGTCATCGTCATGGGCGAGAATGTGCGGATCAGCACGGTCGCCATCGCCCAGGGCAACCTGACCATCCGTATCACCGAGACACCGCAGGTGAGCCAGCCCAACGCGCTGAGCCAGGGTGGCCAGACCGCTGTCGTCCCGCGTACCGACATCCAGGTGGATACGCAGGCCGGCAACAAGCTCGCCGTCATGCAGTCCGGTGTCTCGTTGCAGGAACTGGTGCGGAACCTCAATGCCCTGGGTGTCGGCCCGCGCGACATGATCTCGATCCTGCAGTCGATCAAGGCCGCTGGCGCGCTCCAGGCTGAAATCGAGGTGATGTGATGGCCGACCTCTCCGTTCCCGGCTTCGACAGCCAGGCCCTTGCCGCCACCCGTCAGCCGCTTCCCTCCTTCAAGTCCGGCCACACCGATCCGGCCGCCCTCGACCGCAGCGCCAAGGAATTCGAATCCGTCTTCCTGTCGCAGATGATGAGCCAGATGTGGTCCGGGGTGGAAGTCGACGAGACCTTCGGCGGCGGCCATGCCGAGGAGGTCTGGCGGGGCATGATGGTCGAGGAATACGGAAAAATGATCGCCAGGAATGGCGGCGTCGGCATCGCCGACCAGATGAAAAGCCAGCTTCTCGCCTTGCAGGAGGTGCAGTGATGAGCCAGACCCAGGCCCGTGTCGAAGCACTGATCGCCGCCATGGCCCGCCTGCGTGACGTGTTCCGCCAGGAGAATGCGTTGCTCCGCATCCAGGATCGCGCCAGCCTGCCGGCCCTGGTGGAGCACAAGGCCGTCCTGGTCAGGAGCTATGACGAAGCGGCCCGTGCCGTGAAGGTCGACCTGCGGAATCTGCCGACCATCGATCCCGCCGTGCGGCAGGCGCTGACGGATGAGGAGAAGGAATTCTCGACGGCAGCCCGGGAGAACGCCCTGCTGATCAAGGCGGTGGCGCAGGTGGCTCAGACCAAGGTCGAGGCCCTGGTCGGCGCCATCAACCGCAGCAAGGCGGAAGATGCCACCTATACCCACCGCCGCGGCCTGGTGATGCCGTCGTCCTATGGCCGCTCCAGCGTCCCCTCCGCCACCCTGAACCAGACACTCTGATTCCCGGTGCCCGGCAGTTTCTTCCCGGATGACCAGGCAGAGCTTACCGCCTGGACGGGGAAAGGCCCGGCGCACAGCCATCCGGCGTCTGGCACGGCATTTGCTTTATACTTGGATGGGAACGCCGCCAGCCGGTAGCCCGCCGTTCAACCAGTGCAGGACCATCGCCATGGACACGCTTGCGAGCATCGGCATCACGCCGTCCGTGCCCGGACAGGGCCCTGCCGCCCCGCAGATCACGGCGGCGACCGGCAACGGCATGAACGCCCTGTTCACCTCGCTGCTTTCCGGCCTGCTGACCAGTGCCGGTGGAACACCGGCTGCGGCTCCGGGGACGGCAGGTGCGACCACGGCGATGCCGGGTGGCGATTCCCTGCCGTCGATGCCTGAGGGGTTGTCCAGCGAAGATCTGGCCAAGTTGCTGACGCAGATCCAGGGGGCTGAACCGGCTGGTGCCGACGCCGGTACATCCGGCGTGGCGAAGCCCGGGATCGAGATGCAGGCAGCCCAGCCTCAGGGCACTGCCGTTTCCGATTCGAGCCGTGCGTCTGCTCCTGCCGGTTTTCCGATCTCCGGCGGTCAGGCCGATGGGATGGTTCCGGTCGCCCAGCCGCCGGCACTGCCGGGGTCGGTGCCGCGCCCGCCGAAGATGACGGCGTCCCCGGTTCCGGCCACGGCCCCCATGGTTGCGCCCGCGGCCAGTACCCAACCGGCCGTCCAGGATGGGACGGAGCCGCCGTCCCCTGTCACGGTGGTGGAGCCGTCGACGACCATGGCGCCGCAGGCCGGACCTACCGGGGAAGAGACCTCGGTGGCGAAGACCGATAAGGAACGTGCCCCAGAGACCGACATCCTCCCCTTCCCGGGTGCCATCCCCCAGCCGCCGCCGGCCCCGCCGGCCTCGACCATCGCCATACCGGCAACCACGGCGTCCTCGCCGACGGATGGCGCCGATGGCGTGGGCGACGCTGGCGCTGTTGACGGGGCTGTTCCCGCACCACCGGCCGTCGGCGGCGACAGGGTCATGGCGAACAATGGTGACAACGCCGATCCCGTCTTGTCCCAGGCCCCCCTTCCCGCTGACGGCGGCACGACAGCGGAGGCCGCCATGGCCGCTCCAGTCGCCCAGACGACGACGGTTCCTCCCGACGGGAGCGCATTGCGTGCCATGTTGGCGTCGACCAAGGGGGCCGGATTGCCGGCTGATCCCAAAATGAAGCCTGCGCCGGAAACGGCGGACACGGGTGCGCCGGCGGAAACCGCCGAACCCGAGACTGCTGCGACTGCGCAAGCGCTCACCGACGCTGATCGTGACGGCCCCACCGGGCCGCAGCGACGGCGCAGCGACAGTCGCGGCCCCCTCCCCATCGCCGGGGCCGAACAGACCATGTCTGGTCCGACCCTCACAACCGCGCCGGGAGCGGCAAAGGACCCCGTCGCCGTGCCTCCCGCCGCCGGCGTCAACACGATGCTGTCGTCCGCCGTTGCCGCATCGGCCAGCGCTGGCGGCGGCAATGCGGATACGACGGCCGGGGATCATGGCCAGACCGCGGCAGCGCCGACCGAGAACACCGCTTCACTGGCTGCTGCGGCCCATGACCCGGCCAAGCAGACCACGTCGGACTTCGCGCAGCATCTCACGGCGACCCGCCAGGCTTCCCGGCCTGGAGCTACACCTCCGCCCTTGACCCAGATGGCGGTGCATGTGCAGCGGGCGGTGCAGGATGGGACGGATCGTCTGTCGATCCAACTCCGCCCCGCCGATCTCGGTCGCGTCGATGTCCGCCTCGAATTCGGCAAGGAAGGCCAATTGCGGGCCCAGGTCATGGCCGACAACCCCTATACGCTCGACCTGCTGCAGAAAGATGCCAAGGCGCTGGAGCGCGCATTGCAGGATGTCGGCCTGACCACAGACAGCAGCAGCCTCAGCTTTTCCCTGCGTGATGATGGACAACCGGCCCAACAGAACCGCCAGGAGTCCGGTGGCAAGGATTTCGCGCTCAAGGTTGCCGCCGATGTCCGCCCCGATGAGATGACCATTTCGGCTTCGTCGTTCCCCGTACTCGGCCCCGGCCGCGTCGACGTCCGCATCTGACCGCCAGCTGAAAGCCACGACCATGACCGTGACAGCCGCGAACACCACCCCTCCTGCCGGCACCAGCACCGGTACGACCTCCGGCACGACGAAGACCGGTGTCAATTCCACCGGCAGCCCGATGGCGGACCTGACCAAGAACTACGACATGTTCTTGACGCTGCTGACGGCTCAGTTGAAGAATCAAGATCCCCTTCAGCCCCAGGAAACCTCGGAGTTCACCAACCAGCTGGTCCAGTTCAGCCAGGTTGAACAGCAGATCTCCAGTAACAAGAAACTGGACGACATCAACTCGGCCATCAACAACGGCCGCCCCGGTCAGGCCATCAGCTATATCGGCCGGACCGTCGAAGTGGTGACACAAGGCGTCGCCCTGCAGGAGGGGCGGGCGGATATGTCCGTCAATCTGGCAACGGATGCGGAGTCGGCGACGATGACCATTACCAATCCGGCAACCGGCAAGGTGGTTCGGACCATTCCGCTGAAGACAAAATCCGGCATCCAGGACGTGCCCTGGGACGGCAAGAACGACAAGGGGGAACAGCTGGCCGACGGCACCTACAAGGCGGAGGTCATCGCCAAGGACAAGGATGGCAAGGCCGTAAGCTGGAGCATGAAGTCCACCGGAAAGGTCACCGGGGTCGATCTGACGGACAGCACCCCCTATCTGATGATCGGCAGCCTGCCGGCGCAGATGGATCAGGTGATCGCCGTCCGCTGACACCCGTTCACCGATTTTTAAGTCCGGGCGCTTTATCCGATGGGGTAATCCTTTTGTTGGTCGCACAGGACCTTACCCCATGTCCCAGAGCAAGACGGGTCACCGGAACAGACCCGCTGTCGAGAACGGTGAACTGGTCGCACCGGTGTCCCTGCAGGATCTGCCTCCCCCCGATACGGCCCGCTGGGTCACCCGACGCAAGGCGGAGGTCGTTGCCGGTGTCTGGACCGGCCTTCTCAGCCTGGATGAAGCCTGCCGCCGCTATAATCTGTCCGCCGAAGAATTCCACTCCTGGGAACGCCTGATCGAACGTCACGGTGTCAGCGGACTCCGTGTCACCCGATTACAGCACTATCGCCGCGAACCGGAGCCGGTGGCCTGATCGGATGCGATTGGACCGGAAGGGACGCTGTCAGGCCTGACCACTGCGCAGGTTGTCGGCCACATGGTGCAGGCCCTGGGCACGGAGGACGGACTGCCGCTGCTTCAAGCGGCGGGCATCGACAGCCCGAAGCATGGCTTCACCACCCAGAACCTGCCCGTCGGCGTTCCTCACCACGGTTTCCAACTCATCAAGCAGCCTTGGATCGGCCGTCGGGTTGCGGGCATCCAATGGACGATCACCCGCCAGTTCACGCATCAGACGGCCGGTCAGGGCCGTGCGACACTCCGGGAATTGCCCGGCCTGGATAAGGCGACCGACCCGTTTCAAGGCGCCCTCCCGCAGGGCAGCGATGTCCGCCTCCCGCCCCTGGATCACGCCGGCCATCCGGATCAGGCACTGCCCCAGACTGGCCTGCGCACCGAAAAGATCCTGGACCACTTCGGCGAACCCGAGGCAGTCGGCAACAAGTCCGTCGATCAGGGCCAGAAGGCGGGCATCATCGACACCATCAACCAGCGGCACCAGCACATCGACCTTGCCGGCCAGGCTGCGTATCTCGAACAGCCATACAGTCAGCAACGATGTCAGGACATAATCGCCGCGTTCGCCTGCCAGACCAGTCACCGTAGCGGCGAACCCCGGCAGGTCATGCCCCTGGAAGGATGGATATCGGCCCCGTTCCGAAGCGAAATCCCTGGCCCGGCGGCTGGCTTCCTCCAGCAGGGCATCAATGGTCTGGACCCGCTCCTTCTTGGATTGACCGGCTGCTTCGGCCTGGATGCCGGCAACGCGATGGACCGCCGCCATAAGCAGACCGCCCTTGTCCTGGAGCTTGCGGATATGGCTCCAATTGTGCAGAAGCTCCGTGGCGCTGATGCCGGTGCGCTGCAGATAATCCCGCATCACCTGCCCCACCGTCCGGCGACCGGCAGTGGCCAGGAGGTCGTCGAGCGAACGACAGAGCACGACCTCTCCCGATGGGGTGCTGATGCTCAGCGGCCGCTCCGCCGCCACCTTGACTTCCTGCTCATAGATGACGGTTTCCGATCCGGCCCCGTTCGACAGGGTGCGGAGACGAACGACCCGGACGGCCTTGCTGCGCCCGGTGGCCAGGATATGCTTGGCTTCATGGATAGCGCCATCCTCGTCGTCGCAGATGGCATCCAACTGCCAGCGGCCATCCTGCTGCAGGAAGACCTCGTAACTGACCTTGCGGTTCCAAAAGCCAAGCCCGAAGAACAAAGCCATACCTCCCCGTTCGGGATCATCCTAACGGAGAGGCGTGACCCGCGATACGGTACGAATACCGGAACCCTGGGACCTTATGCGTCAGTATAGGGATTCTTGCCCGTCTTCCGCAGCATCATGCGGATTGGAACGCCGGGCAGATCGAATGCCTCCCGCAGACCATTGACGAGATAGCGGGTATAGCTTTCCGGCATCTCTACGGGCTTGCTGACGAACATGGCGAAAGTCGGCGGACGGCTCTTCACCTGGGTCATATAGCGGATCTTCAGGCGACGGCCGTCAACCAGGGGAGGCGGATGCGTCTCCAGCATGCCCTGAAGCCACTTGTTCAACTGTGCCGTCGGGATACGACGGTTCCACAGGCCATAGGTGGAAACCACCACATCGAGCAACTCATCCAGCCGCTGCTGCCGCAGGGCGGAGATGGTGATTGTGGCGATCCCCTTCGCCTGGGCTACCGAGGTCTGCAGCCGGTCGTTGAGCTGCTGAAGGGCCGCCTGCTTGTCCTCCACCGCGTCCCATTTGTTCACGGCGATGACCAGGGCACGCCCCTCGTCAAGTACCAGACGGGCGATGGTCAGGTCCTGCTTGTCCAGGATCGCATCGGCATCGAGCACCAGCACGACCACATGGGCCATGCGGATCACACGCAAGGTGTCGGCGACCGCCAGCTTTTCCAGCTTGGCCTCGATGCGCGCCCGCTTGCGCAGGCCCGCAGTATCGACCAGACGGATCGGACGTCCCTTCCAGGTCCATTCGACGGCGATGGCATCACGGGTCATGCCGGCTTCCGGCCCGGTGAGGACCCGCTCCTCGCCGATAAGGCTGTTCAGCAGAGTCGACTTGCCCACATTGGGGCGGCCGACAATGGCCATCTGCAGCGCCTTGGGCTCCGGCTCCGCCGGCATGTCCGCCCCGGTGGCAGCGGCCTGCTCGGCCGAGAGCATGTCGGCGGACGCGGACTCGGCTTCCTCTGCCTCGGGCTCTTCGTCCTTCGGCAGGAACGGCAGCAGCGCCTCAACCAGATCGGCCAGCCCTTCGCCATGCTCGGCCGACAGGGCAACGGGTTCTCCCAATCCCAGTTCGAAGGCTTCCACGAGGCCCGGACGCCCTGCGGCGCCTTCACATTTGTTGGCAACCAGGATGATCGGCGTGCCGCCGCGGCGCAGCCAGGAGGCGAAATGCCGGTCCAGTGCGGTCACGCCGGCTCGGGCGTCGATCAGGAACAGCGTCACGTCCGCACGGGCGATGGCCTGCTCCGTCTGGCGGCGCATGCGCGCCTCCAGGCTGGAGTCGAAGGCCTCTTCCAGACCCGCCGTATCCACGACGGTCATCTCGATTCCGCCGACTCGCGCTTCCCCGGCCCGCCAGTCGCGGGTAACGCCGGGCGTGTCGTCGACAAGGGCCAGCTTCTTGCCGACCAGCCGGTTGAACAAGGTTGATTTGCCGACATTGGGCCGCCCGATAATGGCAACCGTCAACCGGCGTTCCGCCGAAGCCACAGCGGGTCTCCCGTCAGCGATAGGCGACCAGTTCGCCATCTGTGGTCAAAATGTACAGGGTATTATTGGCGACAACAGGCGGAACCGTCACCGGGTCCGGCAATTCCCGCTTGCGGATCACAGCTCCGTCGGCGGGGGACATTTCCACCATCTCGCCGGTGCTGCTCACCAGGATCAGGCGGCCGCCGGCCACCAGCGGGCCGGACCAGATGATCGGGTCCTTCCGGTCCTCCGGGTCCTCATACTGGGCCAGCTGGCTCATCCAGCGCACGCGCCCGCTATTGCGGGTCAGGGCTACGACCTGGGAGTCGCTGGTGGTGACGAAGACCCAATCGCCCACGACCGCCGGCGTGGTCAGGCCGCCCACATCCTGTTCCCAGACGCGCTGGCCCGTCCGCAGGTCGATGGCGGCCATGCGACCGCTGTAGCTGACTGCGAAGACCTGCCCGCGATCAATGACCGGCAGCCCACGGATGTCCGACAGGCTGGACAGCGTCGCCCCGCGGCGCAGCGTCGACAGGCTGTCCTGCCAATTCTGCCGGCCGTTCTCCACCCGCAGCGCATAGACTTCGCCGGAGGAGTACGGCACCACCACCGTGTCTCCTTCCACTGCCACGCTGGAGCCGCCGAGCAAGGCCGCCGACTCCACCAGACCGGTGTGGAACCATTGCAGCACACGGCTGTCGGCCGCCAGGGTGATCAACTGGTTGTCGCTGGCGACAACGAAGACGCGGCCGCCGGCCACCACGGGGGCCGAGCGGATGGGGCCGGCGATCTTCTGACGCCAGATCACATCGCCATTGTCGGGGTTGACCGCCAGCGCCTCGCCGAAGCCGGTGGTGACATAGAGGCGTCCTTCGCCGAAGGTCACGCCGCCGCCCAGGGCTTCGCCTTCCTGGCCTTCGCGGCGCATGTTGCGCACCCAGACCGACCGACCGGTCCTTTCGTCGAGGGCATGCAGGTCGTAATCCGTATCCAGGACGTAGACGCGGCCGCCAGCAATGATCGGTCCGCTCAGCAGGCGCGTCCCCGTCCCATTGCCCTCGATCGAGACGCTCCAGGCCTCGCGCAACGTGTCCGGCAAGGCCAGATGACCGATGGCATGGGTCGGCGTGCGGCCCGGCTGCGACCAGTCGGCATTGGCCTCTGCCGGCGGGAGGTCCACCTGCAACGCGCTGACCTGGGCATCGACCTCCAACTGCCGATCCAGCTGCAGCACGGAGATGCGGTTGCCGCCAAGCTTCGGACCATCATCATCGCCACTGAACCAGTCGCCAATGCCGCAACCGGAGAGGAGGAGGCAGGCCAGAAGCCCGGCAGCGGCGCGCTTGGACACCGGGAAGGTCGGGCGGGAACTGGAGAGTTGGTTGACCATGCTGCTCATTTCGACGGCTGGTAGAGGGCGGCGAGTTCGGACGCGCGGCTGCGGGTTCCCGGCGGCGTCTCGGGATCATCGGCCAATTGGCGGAAAAGATCATGGGCGCGGGCTGTATCGCCCTGGCGCGCGGCAACAAGTCCCGACAATTCCCGCGCCGACCAACGCCAGGCATTGTCGGGCGCGGTCAGAGGCAACAGTTGGGCCTGGAGCTGTCCAGGATCGGCGCTGTCCAGGCGATGCGTGACCGACAGAAGCGCGGCCAGATCGCGGAACTGCCGA
Organism: Oleisolibacter albus; assembly: GCF_003336875.1. Lineage (GTDB taxonomy): Bacteria > Pseudomonadota > Alphaproteobacteria > Azospirillales > Azospirillaceae > Niveispirillum > Niveispirillum album. The sequence goes on from NZ_QGNJ01000001.1 coordinate 228,246, forward strand.
TCTGCCGTCGCATCGGCGGCAATCCGGTCATAAACCGATACAGCCGCCTCGATCTTGCCGTCGCGGACCAACAGGGCAGCCTGCTGCAGTTGGGCCAATGTCGCATGGCTTCCAGTCAACTGCTTGGTCGCCGCATCAAGATTGGCAATGGCTGCCGCCGCATCGGGCGCTTTGCCTTCGGCAGGGCGCAAGGGCTGCATCGCCTGCACCAGGGCCGAGGTCCGCTCTTCCATCCGCGCCTTGTGCCAGCGCTCCCAGACCACATAGCCGGCCACGCCCACCACCAGCAGGACAGCACCGGCGACGATCAGAGACCCGTAGCGCTTCCAGATCTGGGTCAGCTGATCCCGGCGCAGATCTTCATCGACTTCGCGGAAAATATCGGACATGCATCACCCCCGGCGGACGCGCCGGTCAGAATTGTCAAAGGCCGCGGATAGCAGACCCCCACCTCCGGGTCAAGGCACGGTAGGATTACACCCCCTCGCGCCATTTGATCGAGCAGCCCATACTGGCGATCTGATCGACAGGGCCGCGCCCCGTGCGCGCCACCTTCAGCATGGCATTGAGCAACTCCGGCTCGGCATCCGGCACAGGCTGCACGCGCGATGCGTCCAGGCGGCCACGGTACTGAAGCTCGAGGTCGGCATTGAACCCGAAGAAGTCCGGCGTGCAGACCGCGCCATAGGTACGGGCCACAGCCTGATCCGCATCGATGACATAGGGGAAGCCGAAGCGGTGCTCGGCGGCGAAGCGTGCCATATTCTCGAACGAGTCGTCGGGATAACGCTCGGTATCGTTCGACATGATGGCGATACTGCCGATCCCCGCCTGTGCCAGTTGGCCGGTTGTCTGCACGAGACGGTCGATCACCGCCTTCACATAGGGGCAGTGATTGCAGATGAACATCACCAGCAGACCCGCCGGTCCGCGGACATCCTCCAGCCCGTACTGCCGCCCATCGGTACCGGTCAGGCGGAAATCCCTGGCTTTCCAGCCGAAATCGCAGAGAGGCGTCTGAGCCGCCATTTCATCCTCCCGGACCAGATATCCCATCGTCCTTTGACGGCGGATCTTGGCACGGTCATGACGCAGCGGCCAGAACCTCGAACGGGCGGTGGATTACCCCTGGGCCTTGCCATGCTTCGGCAGGTCCAGCCACTCCGCAGCAATGGTCGCCTGGGTCCGGTTGCGTACCCCCAGCGCCTTGAATATGGCCGTGATGTGGATCTTGACGGTGCCGACCGTCAGGTCCAGGGCCTCGGCGATCTCCGTGTTGTTGTAGCCATCGCGGATCATGCTGAGGATTTCCCGCTGCCGCGGCGTCAGCTGCTGTGCCCCATCCTCGCGGAAGAAGCCTGCCGGCACCGGCCCGGCCGTGGTCATCAGCGGTTCCCCGCCGGCCCGCATGCCGATCACAGGCGGCAGATAGATCCCCCCTCCGGCAAGGATTTCCAGCGCCGACGGCAATTCCTCCGTCAACTCGGATTTGCGCACGAAGGCCCGGGCCCCCTCGCTGAAGGCCGCCCGCATCCGTTCGGTATCGTTGCCGCCAACGACAATCACCGCCAGATGTGGATCCAGACGGAGCAACTTTTGGATGTCCCCACGCCCCAAAGCCGCAGCGGATGCCACCATAACGGGAATATTTCCCTTTATTTTCGTTGTCTGAATATCGCCTGCTGCAGCGATATCCGTAACAGCCTCCACTTCGGCCAGGGATGAAAGGATCTGGCGGATACGGGTCCGGACCGACGGATCATGGTCGAGAATGTAAAGGTGCATATGGCTCATTTCCTGCGGAAGCCCGTCCGTTCCGGCCCGGACGGGATAAGACCGTTGCCGGTCCGATATAGAACCCATGTCACCTTTCATACAATTTTATGCAAGAGAAAACTCTACATTCTTGCGGATAGGTGAAGGCTGAGGTGGCCGCTTTGGTTGGTAAAAGCGCTCGCCGACACCTGCACGTTCTACGATAGCGCCCAAGCCGCTGCCAGCGGACGAGACAGGCCTTTACGCAGAAGAGGGGATGATATCCCCCATTCGGCCCAGAAAAACCTACGGGCTATCACGACATAAAGCAGATTAACCATTTGCCTGCCTTGAGTATCATGTCTGCCATGTATTCAATACACAGGCACTGGAAATCGTTCAAAGCAGTTGCGGAAACAAAATTAGTCATAATTTCAAAGCAACTGCCAACCCGGACGTATTACGCACTGCGTTTGACTTCTCTTGGGTCACGGAAGCAACGGAAACACACAATTGTTCACGCTTGGCGAACATCTTCATCGAAGAGCGACGACATGGATGCCCACAATAGCCGCCCCATGGAGCCTGCCCAAAAGCCGCCCCGCCGGGCCAAGGTGAACACGATGCATGTTTGTTTGGTCCCCGGAGACGAACTCGTCGCCAGCCAGCTTCTTGCTTCCCTGGATCGGGAGGGGCGGCATCGGGTCACTGTCTGCCAGGACATCACGGAACTGAGCCAGGCCACGTCCACGCCTGACGTCATCCTGATCGATGTCCAACAATTCGCCGCCCTGCGCGAGAATGAACCCATGGTCTATCTGCGCCTGTCCCGGCGCAGTCGTATCATCGTGATCCTCAGCAGCCGCGAACTGCTGGATGCCGCCCACATTCTGGCCTTTGCCGATGCCTGGGTCTTCGAGGACATCAATCTCAGCCGCGCCAACGAACTGATCGAACTGGGCGTGGAGGGGCACTGCATCCTGCCTAAGCAATTCCTCTCGCGCCTGGGCGTGGATGAGATCCGTCTGACCTTGCTGCCACGGCTGACCGACATCGAGTTCCGCTGCCTCCAACTGCTGGGGCAAGGTTTGAACAACCGGACCATCGCCGAACGCCTCGGTCTTTCCGAAGCCGTCATCAAGTCGATGGTCCGCAGCGTTCTGGCCAAGCTGCATTTCCGCAACAGGACGGAAGCCGGCGTCTTCGCCGCACGGCAGCAGAATGCGCTTCCGGCCGCTCGGCAGAGCGAAACCGGCCGCTCGGCGGATCCTGGGACTGAAGTCCGCTCCGCCTGAAGCAAGGCGGCGATCCTCTGACAGCGTCACCTGCTGTTGGCTGACCAGCATGAGCCTACCCAAGGCAGGAAACACCAATCGGCCAAGGCTCCGCCCCGGCCGATTGGCAAGTACAGCCTGTCTGGACTTGTGCCCGCCACGCCCCCCTTGCCCATCAGCAACAGGATGCGCCCGTGGGACAGGCGGGGTTGGAGACGCGGGTGGGCCGATCAACGCCACCCGTGTGTTCCGATCCTCTTAGCCGGCCGCCGCTACAGGCACCCCCGTACCGGAGAACTCTCCGCCGATGCCATTGTTCAGCGCCCAGATGGCCGCCTGCGTGCGGTTGGAGGCGTTGATCTTACGCAGCAGGCTCTTCAGGTGGACCTTGACCGTGGCCTCGGTGATGTTCAGGTGGTTGGCGATCATCTTGTTGCTGTCGCCGTTCAGCAGACAGCGGAGGATCTGAATCTCCCGCTGCGACAATCCCTTACGCGACACTGGCATCTCAAGGCCATTGCCGTTGACGCGCCCGCTGATCAGCAAGGCCGCGAGATGCGTCGGAAAAACCTTTTCCCCCATCATCACCAGCCGCAAGGACTGGGTCAGCGCATCCGACGACAGATCCTTCATCAGGTACCCATCGGCTCCGGCTTCGAGCGCGTTGGACAAGCGACGTGTACACAGATCAGTCGTCAGGACCACCATGCGGGAATTGGGCAGCACATGGCGAAGACGCCGCATGGCTTCCGCTTCCTCTTCCCCCCCATTGACCAGATCGAGCAGGACAAGGTCAGGTTTCAGCCCCTGCTCCGCAATCTGCACACCTTCACGAACATTCCCGGCTTCGGCAATGATCTGAAAAGGCGATTCATCGAGCAGGCGTTTCAGACCTTCACGGAAGAGCTTATTCGCGTCGATGAGGAATGCCGTAACGTTCTCCATGCTCTTGCTCCCGCGCTAGATTTGGTAATTTGTTGATCCAATAGTCTTCTGTTTAAGACCGCCAGGGTGCGTTCCCCCTGCCTCCCGGCGCGACGTTCTAATCCGTCGTTCTCTTTCGGGTGAAAAATACCGCGTGGTTATCTGGATTAATATCTCTCGAAGGCATTAAACTCAGAACGCTTTCGATATATATCGGATTTCATGCCTCGAATTTTCTGTTTTAATTACTCTTCAAAGTAAAAGTGATAATCAAGTCCGTGATGAACTGTGAATTATTGGATTTTTGGCAGGAAGCCGGCTACGCATGGGGCGCCCGCTCGCCAATTCGGAGCGTCGCCAGGCGGCTCAAGGCCACATAAGACCTAATTCTTTCAATTAATTTTCTAAAGACGGAATTAAAAATAGTCGATAACACGCAATAAAAATATCGCACAGTGGTGTTTTAATCGGCTGCGCGGCGCGAAAGCATCCTTGGATATGCGGTCGGCTCCGAACGCGGTCTATGCCGTCTGTCTGGCCTATAACCAGCAATCTTCTACTTTAGGGGGAATGCCAAGGAAGAGTTCGGGGCAGGTTCGATCCGGAGCCCTGTCCTCTGCAATAACCGCCATCAGGATGGCCGGCAGACCGTGGGGCCATGCGTCATCGTCGTCTTCAGGACGGGCTGCTCTCAGACCAATCCCCGTTTGGGAGCCTGGATGAGCAGGATGATCTGCCGCATCATCTGATTGCGAAATCGCAAACGGTATCCGCCGGGCAGAATAACCCGCTCCAGAACGGGGGCCTGCCCGTCCACAAGGTGGTCAAGCGTTGCATCGATGACGTCCATGGACGGCATCCGCTCCCCCTGTGCGGGTCGAACCGCCTGCAGATCGGCAGGTGTGAAGCTGCCATAGGTGTCGTATTCCGCTTGCGCCGCGAGATACAGGATGTCGGCGACCCGGCCCTCATCCGGGCCGACGGCACGATGGTAGATCTCAAGCAGCGCCCGCTCCGCCTCTTCCGTGCAGCGTCGGACAGCGTCCGCCATGTCCGCCCGTTCCACGTCACGGCTGCCTCTGGCGACAGCGGTCCGGGCCGCATGAAGGCTGAGGAGCTGGGCGTAATAGGGCAGTCCTTTCGACAGCCCGACGATGATCCGGCGCGCCTCCGCCGAAAAGGTCAGGCCGGCCATTTCCGAGCCTGAGAGAATGATGCGCTCGATCTCCCGGTCGCTCATGGGCGGCAGATGGACGGCCACGAGAGAGCGCTGGATTGAGGGATGCTTGCCCAGGAGTTGATCGACACTCTCGGCGACGCCGATAATGAACAGGGTCGCCTGGCAACCACGGTCGCTCAAATTCTTGATCAGTTCGGCCAGCTTGTTCTTCACATCCTCGTTCTGGAGACGGTCGTACTCGTCCAGCATCATCAGCACATGCGTGCCGGAAATCTCGTCGAGCAGGTCGACGAGCTGAGTCACGGTGAAAGAGCCGGGTGGCAGGCGTTCATCGGCAGTGCCGAAGTTCCGCGTTCCGGCGTAGCCACCACTGTCAGCCCCCAGATATCCCGACGGCACCCGCTTCAGCAGCGTCCGGAACATCTCTTCGAAACCGAGCTCGGCTGAACAGGTGAGCTTGGTCGGAAGGTAGCCGGCCTGTGCCGCAATCTGCTCCACCGCATTGCCGAGCGAGGTCTTGCCCCGTCCCCGATCCCCATAAAGGACCACATGCGCACGCTCCTCCTCGATAGCGGAGATGATGCGGCGGATGGTACCCAGCCGTCCGACGAACAGGGCATTGACCTCACGCTTCGGGCGCGTCGGCGTGAAGGCCTCCCTCAGGACCTTGGCCACCTCCGGCTCGATCCCTGAAACGGTGGCCGGCCGCATGCCATGGGTCACGGAGAAGGCGAAGCGGGGAAGCTCCTCGGCAGGAACAGACGTCGGTTCCGGAGGGGCGTGCCGGAACCGCGGTCGCGGTGGTTCGGAAATCTCGGGCATCGGCGTCGGCGGCCGGGCGCCCGATGACAAGGGGCGCTGCGTCTCCGCCGGGCGCAAGGGCGGCGCCGGTGCGACTGTGTAAGGCGGGATGTCGATCGATGACGTCTCCAATGGCGGAATCGTCTCGTCCTGGCCACGACGTTTGCGGAAAAAGCTGCGCATGATGCCGCCACTGCTCCTGAAGATCGCCCGTGTTCCAGACCGCCGAGGCGATGAGCCGGGCGGTGCCGCTCCGGCTCATGCCTTGTCCTCGACAGGGCGGGCTGCAGTCAGGAAACGGATGGAGACGCTCCCGTGCTCTGATCCGCCGCGACGCATCAGAAGAAGCGTTCGGGCACCCGGATTACGTCGTCCGGCAGGATCGGCGTCTCGGGCAGTGCAGACCGCTCCACCTTTCTGCCATCGATCGTGCGGGTGATCAGGACATAGTCCTGGCGACCGCGATAGGTGAACCCACCGGCGGCGGCCACGGCACTGAGGGCCGTCATCCCGCTGGCATAGGGATACTGACCCGGCTTGTTGACCTCGCCGATGATATAGAAGGGCCGGAAGTTCAAGACCTCCACGCTGACCTTCGGATCACGGATGTAGCCTTCGGCAAGACGTTTGCTGAGGCTCGCCTCCAGTTCGCGTGGGGTCAGCCCGCGTGCCATCACCTCGCCGACAAGTGGCATGGCGATCCGACCCGAGCCATCGACAGCGAACTGGCCGGACAGCTGATCCTGTCCGAAGACGATGACACGCAGATTGTCACCAGAACCGAGCCGATAGACATCGGTCTCGATCGGTCCGGCGGAGGTCGTTTCCAGCGGCGGTGCGCTGGCGGAGCAGCCGCTGACGGCGATCGCCACGGCAACGACGCACGACCGCAACGCTTTCCACAGTCCCATGGATTCCTCATGTTTTCGTCATGAACACTGATGACGCAGTGTAAATGCAGCATCGCCATGCCGAAAAAACGGAGAAGATGAACATGAGCGGGCTTCCGATGTACGTCATCCGTTATCGGGGGGAGTTTAGGGGTGGACTGGAACCGCTCCGTTTGGAGACTGTTTGTCATGATTGGCACCCCGCCGATGACATCCGGCGCAGCCTGCCGGTTGGCCAATAAACCCTCAGGTGCAAACGAAGCCAGACCATGTCAACTCAGGCCACCATACCCACATCATCCAGCGCTCCGCGCCCGGACCAGACAGCTCCGGACCAGACAGGACAGAGGCCCCGGCCACCATCCCCCCGCCATCCCGGATCAGACCGACTGCCGCCCTATTCTCCCGGCGGCACACCCGAACCGGACCTGGATGAGAAGGCCAATCCCCGCCACCGGATGCCGGCCTATCCGCCGAAAACGGCCCCCTGACCCCTCAGGGAGAAAGCCGTCCCAGCGCATCGGCCAGATGATCGAGGAACGCGCCTACGCTGGGGATGTCGGGGAAAGTGACCCGGGCCGCCGTTGACGCTGGCTCTTCCGCCACGCGGATGCCCAGCCCGATTTCCCGCACCGCCCGGAAACCGTCCTCATCGGTAACGTCATCGCCGATGAAAACCGGAAAATGGGCCGACATCCCTTCGGTATCGAGCAGATGCCGGATGGCCTTGCCCTTGTCCCAGTCGAACGCAGGGCGCAACTCGTGGACCTCTTTTCCCGCCATATACCGGAGTTCCGGTTCCCGACCGAGAACCTCCCGCACGATGTCATGGATGATGGGCTTGTCACCCGGCTCCACTTCACGCGTATGGACCGTCACGGCATACCGCTTCGGCTGGACAAGAGCGCCGGGAACAGACGCCAATTCCCCCTGAAGCCGCGCGATTGCCCGCTCCAGCGCGGGACGAAACGGCTCTCCCAGCAGCGCGCGTCCAGACGGTGCATCGATATCAAGCCCATGGCTGCCGGCGTAGATCAGTCCGGGGAGTCCGACCAGGGTCCGCACATCCTCAAGATCCCGGCCACTGATGACAGCCACTGGACAGCGGGCCGCCAGTCTCTGGACACGGACCCGCATGTCCGGATGCAGCGTGGCGGCGTCCGGTCGAATGACAATGGGGGTCAGCGTGCCGTCATAGTCGAGAAAAAGCACCGGCCTGCGCTGGGCGATATCAGCGGCAAGGGCTTTGATGGCTGCCCCGTCCCCCGCGGGCAAAGAAGCGGGCGGCTGATCCCGGCTGACGGGTTTTCTGTCGTTCCACATGTCTTCCCATATTGCGGCTCGGCCGCCCTCCGGAAAGGCCGCCAGCACGCCCTTGAAAACCGCCCTTGAAAACCGGATGGGAAACACGCCGCCCGGCTGTTCATCGCTTATGGTCCATGTGCCCTTTTCGGGCGTTTCCGTCCCGACCCGGTCGAGCCTGTGCCACGACAGGATGCCTGGAACCGCTTCTGCCAGACCTTGCGGACCATCGCAATCTGCCATGAGGCAGAGACATCGGCTCTAGGTCCAATGGCCGAACGGCGCGGACCGGACGGATTCGCGTCAGGTGACGGGGCTGGTCCTTCGCGTCTGTTTCCGTCTGACGGGAGGGGCAACCGCCCCCTCCAATGGACGGGCCTTCATACCGGACGCGCCGCAGCCATACCCCCGCCCCCTCCTCTACACTGGCACCCGGCACCGGATGGCGTTGCCGATCTGGCGCGCCCGGTGTTTTCCGATCTGGCGCAAACTGTTTGGGAGCGGTCGCGACATGCGAAACGCACCGTTGGCCATCCTCGAGTCCGACGAAACGTCCAGCACGATCGATGATGATGCCATCTTCAGTGGTCTTCTTCTGGCCGTTATCGGTCGGCGTCGGCTGCTGGTTCTTGTTGGTGAGTGTCCGGATGACCGGATGGCGCTGCTTGCTCGGCTGGCCCACCATATCGCCGCCGACGGGTCCATGGTCCTGACCGTGACCGCCAGCAGCGGCATTACCGTGGAGGATCTGGTCGAAGTTGCCGGGCGCACCCTGTTGGGCAGGTCGGGCGCCGCCCTCGGCTTCGACGATGTGGTCGTACAGCTGGAAAGCCATCTCGATCAGGCGGGCACGGGCATCCTCATGATCGAGGATGCGGACAAGCTTCCTGTCGAGACGCTGCGGGATCTGGCCGATCTCAGCGGCTCCTTGAGCGGCCAGGGGTGCTTTCTGCAGATTCTTCTCGCAGGCGGTGCGCAGCTGGATCACCGCTTGGAGCAGGCCGATCTGCTGCCGATGGTTCGGGCCGTGGGAACCCTCTACCGTCTCGAGAGGGCCGGTCCTGGCGACACGACACCGCCGTTGGCGCCGGATCTTCCAGCTCCTTCTCTGCCAGCGGCAAGGTCCGCTCCCCGGGCTGAGGTTCCATTTCCTCCGCCGGGGCCTGGAGAGCGCCCCGTGTTGCAGGCGCAACGCCGGGCCGGTCTCCAGCAGGTTCGGCACCGGCGCAGCCATGGTCTGCTCTGGTTCGGGCTGGCAGCCACCTGCCTGACCATCGCCGGCACGGTCATGGCGACCCGGGACAGGACGGATCTGCTGCTTTTGGCACAACAATACGGCCTGCCTCTTTCCACGGAACCGGCGACAAGCCAAGCCACGCCGCCGGCCGCCCCTCTGGCGACGACGGTGCCGATCCGCCCGTCCCAGCCGGCGGCGCCCCTGTCCCCTGAGGAGCGACCCGATGACATGACGGTGGAGGTATCGCAAGCGCCTGTCCCGCCGCCACCCGTGGCAACCCCGTCTGCCCCGGACAGCATGGTGTCGACCACCGCATCGCCTGATCAGCCGGAGGCGCAGGAGCCGGCCGTTCCCGGTCCCCGTGCCCCTCTGGGCGACAGCAGACGCCATTCGGGAGAAGGCGCGGCGCTGATCCGGGATCTGATCCAGAAGGCTGAGGAGCTGGTGGATCAGCGGCAATTAACGACGCCGAAGGGTGACAATGCCCTTGAGGTGGTCCATGCCATCGCCGCGCTGGAGGCCGGTCACCCGGCCATTCCCGCGTTGAAGACCCGTATGGTCGAAACCTACCGGGTCTGGGGGCGCAATGCCGAACGGCGCAGCCAATGGGACTTGGCGCGCCTCTACTATGAGCGCGCCCTGGCCGTGGATGGCGACGATCCGACCGTCAGGACACTGCTGGCCTCGCTGGACCGCCGCCGCAAACCGTCACGCTCACCGGCACAGCCCGACGATAGTCCCGCACGCACGGCCACCGTAACGTCTCCAGAACCGGACCAGGAACCGCCGCTCCCCAGCTTGCGGCCTTAACCTTTGTCGGCACCCGCCGTCGAAGCGGCCACACCCGCTTGTGGCCGCCCTTCCGCCTCGATCAGGGCCAGAAGCCCGGCGAGAATGTCCGCCGGCCGCGGCGGACAGCCGGGAATGACCAGATCCACCGGCAGGACCTGCGATACACCGCCAACGACCGCATAGCTGTCCGCGAACAGATGTCCGTCGATGGCGCACTGGCCGAGGGCAACCACCCATTTCGGGTCCGGCGTCGCCTCCCAGGTCTTCAGCAGACCTTCACGCATATTGGCGGTGACAGGTCCCGTCACCAGCAGCACATCGGCGTGACGGGGCGATGCCACGAAGCTGAGGCCAAGCCGTTCAAGATCATAGAGCGGATTGCTGAGCGCCTGGATCTCCAGTTCGCAGGCATTGCAGGACCCGGCATCCACCTGGCGGATGGCCAGGCTGCGCCCCAGCCGCCGCCGCGCCGCAGCGTGCAGCTTGGCCAGCAAATCCTGCACAGCCCTGTCGCCCGGTTCGCTCACAGCCTCGCTGCGGGACCCCTTGAGAAGATTACGGGCGATGATGCCGAACACAAGCCGCCTCCGTCAGAGATCGTGGCCGGAATAGGAACAGTTGAACGACTTGTTGCAGAGCGGGAAGTCCGCCACGATGTTGCCCTCGATGGCCGCTTCCAGCAGCGGCCACTGGAACCAGGACGGATCGCGGCTGTGCGCCCGCTCGATCCGGCCCCCGTCGCTGATGCGGACCCAGGCCAGGATCTCCCCGCGGAACCCTTCGACCAGGGCCATCCCCTCCGACACGGCGTGTGACTCCGGCAGGAAGGCCCGCCCCGGGCCGGACTCCAGACGCTTGAGGATCTGCGCGATCAGGTCCAGGCTCTGTTCCACCTCGCGGATGCGGATCCAGACCCGGGCATTGACATCCCCCTCGGGCAGGACCGGCACCTGGAAATCCAACTCGTCATAGGGGGCATAGCCCGGCATCCGCCGGGCATCCAGCCCCCGGGACGAGGCCCGGCCGACATAACCACCTGCCCCAAAACGATGGGCAAGATCGCTGGAGACCACACCCGTACCGACCGTGCGGTCCAGCAAGGACGATTTGGCGTCGTAGATCGACACCAGTTTGCGGAATCGTTTGGCGAACACCGGCAGCAGGTCGGCCAGGGCCTGCCGTCCCTCCTGCTTGAGGTCGACGGCGATCCCACCGGGAACCACCCGGTCCATCAGGAAACGGTGACCGAAGCAGCGCTCATTGGTCCGCATGACCTGTTCGCGCAGGACCGCGCATTCCGCCAGCAGGAAGGCGAAGCCGCCATCATTGGCGATGGCGCCAATGTCGTTGACATGGTTGGCGATGCGCTCCAGCTCCGCCATCACGGCCCGCACCAGCTGCGCCCGCCGTGGTGCCGTGACGCCCAGTGCCGCCTCCACCGCCAGACAGAAGGCCAGCGTATGGGCCACGCTGCTGTCGCCGGACAGGCGTCCGGCCAGCCGGGCCGCCTCCTCGGGCAAGCGGCCCTTCATCAGCCGTTCCACGCCCTTGTGGACATAGCCCAGCCGCTCCTCCAGCCGCACCACGGTCTCGCCCTGGCAGGTGAAGCGGAAATGTCCGGGCTCGATGATGCCGGCATGGACCGGCCCGACGGGGATCTGATGCAGCCCCTCACCGTCGGAGGGAAGGAAGGGATAGGGGGCCGGCTCCCCCAATGGCGCCCCAGGCACGGCAGCCAGCGGATGGCGCAGACGCCAGCGGTCATGGTCGAGCCAGGGGCGCGGATCATCCAACCCGTCCGCCGCCAGGCCCGTCAGGTCCTGGATGGCGCGCTCCAGCCGCTTGGCCGCCGGTCGCACGCCGGACAGCGACGGGAAGCTCTGCTGCGGGCAGGTCAGGCTGGCGACGGCGATGTCGCCATCCGTGTCATCCCGCAGGGCCAGATGGACCATGCCCGTCTCACCCCAGAGCCCCAGAAGGCTCCAGGCCGGTACCGCGGCCAACCGGTCCCGCAGACCGGTCCAGCCCTCCACCGACAGTTCGAAGCGCGGCCAAGGCTCATGCCGCGCCGCCGGCGTGCCCAGGGCGGCCAGGAAGTCTGTCAGGCTGATGCGATCGACGGTCATCCCAGCAACCTCGCCACAGAGTGGAACCAGGCGACCAGCGGCGCCGGCATCCACAGACCGATGGCGGCCACCAGCAGCAGATGGACATAGATGGGCGCCAGCGACGCCTGCAAAGGGCGGCTGTCACCGGCCGGCGCTCCGAAGCAGAGCGACTGGGCACGCAGAATCAGGGCACCAAACCCCAGCAGCAGGCCCAGCACCAGCGGCAGGGCAAGCCAGGGCGATGCGCCGACGGTGCCGCTGACGATCATCCACTCGCTCATGAACAGGCCGAAGGGCGGCAGGCCGGCGATGGCGACGATTCCCAGCAGCAGGCTCCAGCCCAGGGCGGGATGGCTGACCGTCAAGCCGGTGATATCGGCGATACGCTGGCTGCCCTTGGCATGGATGGCGTGGCCCACGGCGAAGAAGATCGCCGACTTGGTCAGGCTGTGCAGCGCCATGTGCAGCAGCCCGGCAAAATTGGCCAACGGCCCGCCGAGGCCGAAGGCGAAAGTGATGATCCCCATCTGCTCGATGGAGCTGTAGGCGAAGAAGCGCTTCACATCGCGTCGGCGATAGAGCATCAGCGCCGCCAGCAGCAGCGTGCCCAGGCCCATGACCGTCATCAGCACGCCTGGCGCCATGGCTGCGCCATTGGCGGCCAGCAACATCTTGAAGCGCAGCACGGCATAGAGGGCCACATTCAGCAGCAGGCCCGACAGCACCGCGGAGATCGGAGTCGGTCCTTCCGCATGGGCATCCGGCAGCCAAGCGTTCAGCGGCGCCAGCCCGACCTTGGTGCCATAGCCGACCAGCAGGAAGATGAAGGCCAGATTGAGGATGCGGGGATCGACCTCCGCCGCCACCTCCAGCAGTTCCGTCCAGGTCATGCCGGCTGCACCGCTGCCCAGCACCGGCTGCGCCGCCAGATACATCAGGATGGTCCCGAACAGGGCCAGGGCGATGCCGACGCCGCAGAGGATGAAGTATTTCCACGCCGCCTCGATAGCGGCCGGCGTCCGGTACAGGCTGACCATCAGCACCGTGGTCAGGGTCGCCCCCTCCACCGCCACCCACAGCAGGCCCAGATTGTTGGCCAGCAGCGCCAGCAGCATGGTGAAAAGGAAGGCCTGGAACATGGCGTGGTAGAAACGCAGCCGCAGCGGCGTCAGCCGGCCTGACCGCACCTCGTCGGCAATATAGCCGGCGCTGAACAGGCTGGTGGTGAAGCCGACAAAGGCCGTCAGCACCACCAGGTAAACGTTGAAATCATCCACCAGCAGCGTCGGGCCGCTCTGCGGCCGCGACACGATCAGGCTCAGGGCCGCCGCCAGGGTCAGGGCCGACCCGACACAGTTCAGCCGGGCGGCCAGACGCTCCGGCTTCACCAGCAGCAGCAGGCCGGCGAAGAGCGCCGGAACCAGCAGCACCAGGACAGCGCCATTCAGCATCAACGGTCCCCCTCGCCGCGGAACCGCTCGAGATACTGGACGTCGAGGCTGTCGAACCGCTCACGGATCTGGAAGAAGAAGACGCCGAAGATGATGAAGGCCACCATGACGGCGAAGGCCACGGACATCTCCACCACCAGCGGCATGCCCTTCACACCGATCGCCGCCAGGATCAGCCCGTTCTCCAGGCTCATGAAGCCGACCACCTGACCGATGGCGTTGCGGCGGCTGATCATCATCAGCAGGGCCAGCAGCACGACCGACAGGGCCAGGGCCAGATCCTCGCGCGTCAGCGCCGCCGCCTCCCCGGCCAGAGGCAGCACCAGCGCCAGCGACAGGGCCACCAGCCCCACGGCCAGGGCCAGGGTCGATGCGACACCCAGGACGCGCTCGATGGTGCGATGGATGCCCAGACGGGCGATGATGCGGTGCAGGGCGACGGGAATGACCACGGCCTTCAGCACCAGCGCGATCAAGGCGGTCAGGTAAAGGTGTGGGCTGGCCTGGATCCAGCCCTGCCAGGCCGCCGCCGCCGCCAGCAGCACCGACTGCACGGCGAACGCATTGATCAGCGACGTCAGCCGCCGCTGGTACAGGAGGGCGAAGCTGACCAGCAGGATCGAGGTTCCCAGCAGGTGGGCGACGTCATAACCGATCTCGCCCATGGCCTAGCCCTTGAACCCGGTTGAGACGAACAGGAAGATCGAGGCCAGCAGCCCCAACAGCAGGGCGCCGCCCAGGAACTCGCCGATGCGGAAGACGCGCATCTTGGCGATGCTGGTTTCAAACACTGCCAGCGCAGCCACGGCGACCATCATCTTGCCGAAGAAGGTGACAAGGCCCAGTAGCCAGACCAGCGGACCGTCGCCGGCTCGGGCGATGCCCCAGGGGCAGAACACACAGGCGATCAGGGCCATGAACAGCAGCAGGCGCAACATGCCCGCCAGTTCCATCAGTGCCAGATGGCGTCCGGAATATTCCAGCACCATGGCCTCATGCACCATGGTCAGTTCCAGATGGGTCGACGGGTTGTCGATGGGGATGCGGCCGGCTTCGGCAATGGCGACCATCAGCAGGCTGACCAGTCCCAAGGCCAGGGAAATACGCAGGCCCACCCCCTGCCCCAGGATGGTCTCGACGATCCCGGCCAGCGACGTGGTCTGCAACAGGATGGCCAGGGTGAAGATCACCATCAGCATGGCCGGCTCCGCCAGGGTGGCGATCATCGCCTCGCGGGAGGCGCCGATACCGCCGAAGGCCGTTCCGGCATCCATGCCGGCCAGGATGGTGAAGAAACGGGCACTGCCCAGCAGGGCCACCAGGGCGATGAGGTCAGCCGCCGGCGCCAGCACCAGCTGGGTGCTGAAGGTGGGCACCAGCCCCGCCGCCAGCCAGATCAACGTGAACACGGCATAGGGGGCGGCACGGAACAGCCAGGAGGTCCCGTGCGCCACCACCGCCTCCTTGCGGAACAGGCGCAGCAGTGTGCGGTAGGGCTGTAGTGGGTCCGCGCCGCTGCGCCCCAGCAACCGTGCCTTGGCAAAACGGACACAGCCGGTCAGCAGTGGCGCCACGGCCAGCACCAGTGCCAGCTGCACCAGCTGGAACAGAACGGACAGCAGCACGGAAGTCATGCCAGCACCGCCATGATCGCCAGCAGGGTCACCAGGGTGGCGAACATCAGCATCAGATAGCGCCGGATGGTCAGGAACTGCAGATGGTTCAACCGGCCCGCCAGCCAGTCGACGGTGGCCCAGACCGGACGTGCCACGAAGTCCCAGGCCGGATCACGCCAGCGGAGCAGATGGCTGGCGGCCCCGGTTTCGCCCGGTTCCGGCATGGAGACCTGTTCCCGCGCCTGGAACACGCCGCTGGCAAAGACCCGCCGCAACGGCTGGGCGAAGCTGGCTCCGCTGTACTGTGAGACCGGTCCCACCGGCGGATAGCCGCAGCCCCAGGCATCGGCCCGCCGCAGGCCGCTGGCGGCATGGCGCCGGATCAAACGGAAGACCAGAAGCGCCAACCCGCCAGCCACCAACAGCACGAAGAATCCGCTGTAGGAATTGCCGGCCAGCCCTCCCGCCTGTCCGACGGGGGCGAGCCACAACCAGCCGAGCGATCCGCTGGCCGGCAAGGCGGTTCCGACGGCGATGGCGGCGGCATCATGCAACAGGCGCAGTACCAATCCCGGCAGGATGCCGACCAGAACGCAGAGGAGCGCCGGCACCACCATGGCCAGTTGCAGCGGCGCCGTGACCTCCTGGGCTGCAACCGCCTCTGCCGAACGCGGACGGCCCAGGAACGCGATCCCAAAGAAACGCAGGAAACAGGCGGCGGCCAGGGCTGCCGCCAGGGCAGCGAAGACACCGACCACCATCACCCCCACCTTCAGCCCCCACAGGCTGAGCTGCGGACCGTTGAGGATGGCCTGGAAACCCAGCCATTCCGAGGCGAAGCCGTTCAACGGCGGCAGGGCCGAGGCCGCAGCCGATCCGATCAACAGAAGCGGCGCCGTGCGCGGCAGCCGATGGATCAGCCCGCCGAGCGTCTCCAGCGACCGGGTTCCCGTGGCCGCCACCACCGCCCCCGCGCCGTAGAACAGCAGCGTCTTGAACAGACTGTGATTGAGCACATGCAACAGAGCGGCGGAGAAGGCCAGAGCCGCGATCACCGGCTTGCCATCGGCCTTGAACATCAGCGCCAGCCCGAGGCTCAGGCAGATGAAGCCCACATTCTCCACGGTCGAATAGGCCAGCAGGCGCTTGATATCGTCCTGCAACAGTGCGTAGAGCACGCCGGCCACCGCCGTCAGGCTGCCCAGCGCCGCCAGCAGCGCCCCCCACCACCAGTCCGGCATGCCGGCGAGATCGAACAGGATGCGGCAAAGACCATAGAGCGCCACCTTGGTCATGACGCCGCTCATCAGGGCCGAGACATGGCTGGGGGCCGCGGGATGGGCCAGCGGCAGCCAGATATGCAGGGGAACGAGGCCAGCCTTCGATCCAGCACCCAGCACGGCCAGGACGACCGCCAGCGCCGTCAGACCGTCCCCCACACCCTGCTCCCGCATGGCCGTGAAGCTGAACGCCGCTTCCGGTCCGGCCAGCAGCCCGAAGCTGACCATCAGGCACAGACTGCCGATGGCGGCCATCACCAGGTAGAGCCGGGCGGCCCGTGGCGTTTCCGGCTCATCGTGCGTGCTCAGCACCAGAAGCCAGGAGGCAACGGACATCACTTCCCAGCCGAACAGGAAACCGAAGGCGTCGCCGGCCAGCAGCACCATCACCATGCCGGCCAGGAACAGCGGAAAGAAGGGCAGGACCCGTGCAGGTGCCGGCCCGTGATGCCCTGGCTTGTGGGCACCATCACGCCCATAACCCCAGCCGAACACACTGGCCGTTGCCCCGGCCAGCCCCACGGCCAGCAGAAACACCGCGGACAGCCCGTCAAGGACGAGGCTGGCGCCCAGGCCCGGCGGCCCGATCGGTATCTTCAGATGCCAGGGGCTGTCGCCCTGTATCAGGAAGGCGAAGGCAACGCCCGTCACCAGCAGGGCGGCGACGCCACTGCCGCCATAGATCAATGCCGCCACCGGCCCCCGTCCCATGACGGCGACGAGGCCGAGCACAACAAAGATCAGCAATGCCAGGACGAGAAGAACCACAGGAACACCGGCGCGGAGGGGACGGCGCAGTGTAAGGTCGCAGCCCCCTGGCAATGCAAGCGCTTCATCCGCGACGCAGTTACCCTGTCCGGCCGACAGGGACGAGGTGAAAAGAAAGCCCCGGACGCTGGGCGCCGGGGCTTGTGAAGTCTGCTAGGGAGGAAACGCAACCACAGTTGCCTGACCGATATGCCAGCCAAACACCTAATGCCGCGTTAACAGCCCATCATGACCGGCAAGTATAGAGGTGCGAAATAGGATAGGTCCGTGCGGCTGACGGTGCTGAAGGTAACGGCCGGTTTCACAGGAACCAGAGACGGCACTGGCCCCGGCGCGGCATCTGGGGTAATGAGCGGCCTTCCGTCCCCATTGACGACGAAGCTCGCATGATCCCGATTTCCGACCGCATCGCCCAGGAACTCGCCGTCCGCCCCGCCCAGGTGGAGGCGGCCGTCAAGCTGCTGGACGAGGGTTCGACCGTTCCGTTCATCGCCCGCTACCGCAAGGAGGCCACGGGCGGCCTGGACGATACCCAGCTGCGCACCCTGGATGAGCGGCTGCGTTACCTGCGGGAGTTGGAAGAGCGGCGGGCCGCCATCCGCGCCAGCATCGAGGAACAGGGCAAGCTGACGCCGGAACTGGCCAAGGATATCGACGAGGCGGACACCAAGACCCGACTCGAAGACCTGTACCTGCCCTACCGGCCGAAGCGCCGGACCAAGGCCATGATCGCCCGCGAAGCCGGGCTGGAGCCGCTGGCCGATCTGCTGATCGGCGATCCCACCCGCACGCCGGAGGAGGAAGCCGCCCGCTTCGTCGATGCCGACAAGGGCGTGGCCGACATCAAGGCTGCCCTGGACGGGGCCCGCGCCATCCTGGTGGAGCGCATGGGCGAGGATGCCGGCTTGGTCGGGCGTCTGCGCGAGTTCAGCCAGAACCATGGCCGCGTCGTCTCCAGGCTGGTGGAAGGCAAGGCCGACGAGGGTGCCAAGTTCAGCGATTACTTCGATTTCTCCGAGCCGCTGCCGAAGGTGCCGTCACACCGGGCCCTGGCCCTGTTCCGCGGCCGCGCCGCCGGCGTGCTGGATCTGCGCCTGGAGGTGGGCGAGGCCCCCGCCCCCGGCGACGCCCACCCGGCCGAAACCATGATCGCCGCCACTTACGGCATTGCCGACCGTGGCCGCGCCGCCGACAAGTGGCTGCTGGACACCTGCCGCTGGGCCTGGCGCACCAAGATCGCCCTGCATATCGAGCTGGACCTGATGAATGTGGTCCGCGAGCGGGCGGAGGACGAGGCCATCACCGTCTTCGGCCGCAACCTCAAGGATCTGCTGCTGGCACCGCCGGCGGGCATGCGCACGACCATCGGGCTGGACCCCGGCATCCGCACGGGCGTCAAGGTGGCCGTGGTCGATGCCACCGGCAAGCTGGTGGAAACCGCCACCATCTATCCGCATGAGCCCCGGCGTGACTGGGACGGCTCCATCGCCGTGCTGGCGGCCCTGGCCGCCCGCCACAAGGTCGAGCTGATCGCCATCGGCAACGGCACCGCCAGCCGCGAGACCGACAAGCTGGCCGCCGATCTGATGAAGCGCCACCCGGAGCTGCCCCTGACCAAGGTCATGGTGTCCGAGGCCGGCGCCTCGGTCTATTCGGCCTCGGAAGTGGCGGCGCTGGAATTCCCCGGTCTTGATGTATCGCTGCGCGGGGCTGTCTCCATCGCCCGGCGCCTGCAGGACCCGCTGGCCGAACTGGTGAAGATCGAGCCCAAGGCCATCGGTGTCGGCCAGTACCAGCACGATGTCAGCCCGACCAAGCTGGCCCGCACCCTGGATGCCGTGGTCGAGGATTGCGTGAACGGCGTCGGCGTCGATCTCAACACCGCCTCGGTGCCGCTGCTGGCCCGCGTTTCCGGCCTGTCGGAAAGTGTGGCCCGGAACGTGGTGGAGTACCGCAACTCGAACGGTGCCTTCAGCCTGCGCCAGCAGCTGCTGGCGGTGTCGCGGCTGGGGCCGAAGGCCTTTGAACAGGCGGCGGGCTTCCTGCGCATCCGCGACGGAGCCAACCCGCTGGACGCCTCCTCCGTCCATCCGGAGGCTTATCCTGTGGTGCAGCGCCTGCTGGAGAAGACCGGCCGCACCCTGCCCCAGATCATCGGCGATGCCGCCTTCCTGCGGTCGCTGGACCCGGCGGATTTCACCGACGAACGGTTCGGCATCCCCACCGTGACCGACATCCTGCGCGAGCTGGAGAAGCCGGGCCGCGACCCGCGGCCGGAGTTCAAGACCGCCATCTTCAAGGAGGGGGTCGAGGCACTGAAGGATCTGCAGCCCGGCATGGTGCTGGAGGGCGTGGTCACCAACGTCACCAATTTCGGGGCCTTCGTCGATGTGGGCGTGCACCAGGACGGGCTGGTCCATATCAGCCAGCTGGCCCACAGCTTCGTGAAGGACCCGCATGCCGTGGTGAAGGCCGGGGACATCGTCAAGGTCAAGGTCCTGGAAGTGGACCTGAAGCGCAAGCGCGTGGCCCTGACCATGAAGCTGGAGGAACAGGCGGCGCGGCCGGCACCGCGCGGGGAAGGCCGCAATGAGGCCAGGGGCGAGCGGCGCCCCGAGCGCCAGCCCCAGCGTGCCAACGCGCACGGGACCAACTCACGCGCTGCAAATTCGCAGGGACCCACTTCACAGGGGCAGCGCCCGCAGGGGGGCGGCAAGCCCGCCATGTTCAAGCAGCAGCCTGCCAAACCGGAGGAGCCGGGCGCCCTCGGCGCCGCGCTGGCGGCCGCCCTGGCCCGGAAGAAGGGCTGACCCGGCAGCAGCGCCGGCCCCCTGTGCCGGGGCCGGCGCTGCCCTGTTTGCGGTCGGTCAGCGGCGCGGCAGAATCAGCGGCGGCCGCCGACCTTTTCCCGGGCCAGGGCCAGTGACTGGGCCAGCGCCTGCCCCGTGTTGCCGCCATCTCCCTTCATGTCATCGCGGACGATCAGCTGCATGGCGTCAATATGCAGCGCCACCACCTGCAGTTGGGCTGCGGTCGGCGCCTCCAGATCGATCAGCAGATGGTTCAGCGCATTGGCCACATCCGAGAGCAGGTCGTAACCGAAGGTCTTGCCCAGCGTCAGGATGCCATCGGAGATCTTGAACACCCGTCGCAGATGCGCCGCCCGCTGATCCGGGGCCGCCATGGCGGCCTGGAATGCCGCCTGCAACTCGGTGAGGTCGATGCGGGTCTGGGTCTTGTGTGCCTCCGCCAGGCGGGAGACATGCAGGCTGGCGCGGCTCAGCGCCACCGGATCGATGCGACCGGGCTTGCCATCGGCTGATCCTCCCACCTTCTCCCGCAGCGTGTTGGGCCGGTGGATGATCTCAACCCGCGGCTTCGACTCCTCGCTCATCTTGATTCTCCGCTGGTTGCATGCCTTCGGATTCCGCCGGCGGCGGCTCGGTTTCGATGACCATATGGTCGCCCTCGTCGATGACCCGCACATTATCGGCGTCCAGCACCCGGCGGTCATGCCCCTCATAGGGCAGGGTCTGGCGGCGGCGGTCCGGGCCGAAATAGTGGGGAGCCCGGATGAAGGGCCGCGGCTTGTCGATCACCGCCAGCAGCCGCGACGCCACATTGATCACCGACATGGGCTTGGCCAGATATTCGGTCACGCCGGCATCGCGGGCGTTGCAGACGGCCTCCCGGTCGGCCTCGCCGCTCATCATGATGAAGGGCAGAAAGCGGACCTTGTCGCTTTCATGACCGCGGACCCAGCGCAGCAGGTCCAGCCCCCCCATGGGGGCCATCAGGTGGTCGGCAAAGATCACGTCGACATCGCGGGCATCGCCGGTGGTCAGGGCCGTCACCTCCAGCAGACCGGTCGCTTCTTCCCCATTGTCGGCCTGGAGCACCTTGCCGATGCCGAGTCCCTTGAGGATGGCAGCGAGGATGGTGCGGACAAAACGGTTGTCATCGACCAGCAGAATGCTGAGGCCGTCGAACCGGTAGAACTTTCCGCTGCTGACATTGCGGCTCATGGCGTACCCAGGCCACCCCCCTTACCGATCTGCCGCCCACCCCCGGCCGGCCCGATCCCGCCCAACCTAGCCGGGCGCACTGCCGCCGTCACGTCAGTGATGCCCCCCTGCGTGGAAATATCCGCTCGAAACAGAATTCCAGAAGACCTTAACCTTTTGCTGACGAAAGACCGCCTAGCCTCACTGTCTCAGCAGGAGGCCGCTTTCCCATGTCAGAGACCGGGCAGAGCCAGGAACGGACCAATGACGACACGATCGAGCGCACCGCGATCGTGATGTACGGGCTGATGGAACAACTGCATGATGTGCTGGCGGTTCCGGAGGCGCAGGACGACATCAGCCTGGGCATGCTGATGGGGCTGTCCATGTATCTGGACGACAAGATCGGCCCGTTCCGCACCGAGCGGCTGATGAACTCGGCCCCCGGAATCATCCTCAAAACCGATGCCCATGTGGTGCGTCCCCAGATCGACCGCTTCCTGCCGGTGCTGCGCGCCTTCGGCGGCCATCTGGCCACGCTGCCGGGGCCGGCCGGCAGTGCCGAACCGGGGCTGTAGGCGCAAGCCCCCCGTCCATTCCACTGGCCATGCCCCGTCCAAAGGCGACGCGGGGCGACCGCAAGCGATGTCAAAGTGACGTCAAGGTGACTTAAGGTGACGTAAACGCTACCCTAAGGTGACGTTAACGCGACGCCAGCCGCAGGGGCGTCGCCCCTCAAGCCCCCGCAGTTAAATGATTTTTTTCCTTAAAGTGACATAAGGTGACATGAGTCGCACGATGAGCGCCTGTCACCATCCGCAACGGCAACATCCAGGCCCTGCATTCTCTTTTCTTCACGCTTGCCAAGAATCGCGCCCCGCAACCACCCCGCGGGACGGATTAAATCAGATCATGGCGTAGGACTTTTGTCCATATCGACGAAGAGACCCTGCGTGGCGCTTTCCGCCGGCACGGACCGGCCCGCCGATCACGTTCATGCCGGTGCGTGTCCGCGGTCACAGCCGGACCGCCGCCCGCCTGTGACACTGCCGCCCAAGGGGCAGCAGTCCGCCCCATTGCCCGAGGAGAAGGCGCCCCGCGCATGACCGACCGCGCCAGCCAGCACATCGCCATCGATCCCGGCAGGGAGCGGCAGCGCTGGGACCAGTCCGGCCCCTTCTGGGATCGCTGGGCCGACGCGATGGCCGATCCGGCCGACCGCATCAACCGCCCCCTGCTGGAACGGCTGGACCTGCAGCCAGGCCATCGTCTTCTGGATCTGGCCGCCGGTGCCGGAGAGCCGGCGCTGACGGCCGCGTCCCTGGTCGGCCCCGATGGTCTGGTCCTTGCCACCGATCTGGCGCCGGCGATGCTGACCGGCGCCCGGCGGAGGGCCGGCAGCACTGCTCCCCTGGTCTTCGGTGCCGCCGACATGACCCGGCTTCCCTTCGCCGATGCCAGCATGGACCGGGTCAGCTGCCGCCTGGGTCTGATGTTCGTACCTGACGACCGCCAGGCGGTGGAGGAAATGCGGCGGGTGCTGCGGCCCGGCGGCCGGGCCGTCGTGGCCGTCTGGGGGCCACGGGCCGACAACACCCTGTTTGCCGAACTGGGGCGAGTCGTGGCCAGACATCTGGGGCCGGATGCCGATCAGGCCCTGGAGGTGCTGTTCCGGCATGCCGATCCCGGACGGACCGCCGATCTGTTCCGGCAGGCCGGATTCAGCGATGTCAGCGAAACCGCGGTCCTGACCGATGCCGCAACACGGTTGGACCGTCCGTTCTGGCGACCGGCGCTGGAGATGGTCTTCGGGCCGTTGCTCCAGGGCCTGCCCATGGTGATTCGCCAGCAGATCGACACCGATATCGTCCGTGCCTTCGCCCGCCTGGCTGGATCCGACGGAAAAATATACTTACGTATGCATGCGCGCTTGGCCGCGGCAATCACACCGACGTCTGTCTGAAATCACAACAGCGGAATGCCGTTGACTGCGTCGCTTTGCGGCTTATGGTTCGATACATATCTTGACTATACAGAGTAAGGTCGTATGGTCTGATTCGTCAGTTATGCAGGTTTTATGATGATCGACGTAAAAACACTCTGCCTCGGCGTCCTCAGTCGTGATGACGCCTCCGGTTACGAAATCCGCAAGGAGTTTGAGGATGGCCCTCTGAGCCATTTCAGCGATGCCGGTTTCGGGTCCATCTATCCCGCGCTGAAGAAGCTGCTGGAAGACGGCCACATCATCATGTTGCCGCAGGGCGGCGACTCCCGTCCCGACAAGAAGGTCTATCGCATCACGCCGGCCGGCCGGCATGTGCTGTACCAGGCTCTGACGCGGCAGCCCGCCCAGGACAAGCTGCGCTCCGACCTGATGTTCATGCTGTTCTTCGGCCATATGCTGCCGCCGCGGCATCTGGACCGCATCCTAGGCGACCGCATCGACCATCTGCAGCGCGCCGTGGAGACCCTGGAGCGCTCGGCCGACCGCCCGGGCAATGCCGGCGAGAAGTTTGTCGATGGGCTGAGCCTGGCCACCTACAAGGCGGCCCTGACCTATCTGGAAGAGCACCGCCATGAGCTGGTTGGCGCCGCCCTGATGGAAAACAAGGTCGCTGAGTAAATGCCAGTGGGATGAGGCTTTGCCTCATCCCACTGGCTTCAATGATCCGGCCCGCTTTCGCGGTGCCGGGATCAAGCGGAGGTGCCCGGTCCGCCGGGCACAGTCTCCGCCCCTGCATCCACCGCCCCCACGGGCGCGGTTTCCGGTTCTGCCGACTTTATCCGGGCCGCCTCCTCCGTCAGGCGACGGTAGCGCCGGAGGCTGAACGGCAAGGTGCAGAGATAACCGATTCCCAGGATGGTCAGGGTCGCCCAGGGGGCACTGACCAGCGCTGCCGCCAGGACACCGACGCCCAGCAGCAGAAACACCACGTAATGCTGGGGAATGCGCAGGCCCTTCAGCGAGAAGGTGGGAATGGCGCTGATCATCAGGGCTGCGATGGCCACGGCCCAGGGTGCCACCAGCCACGGCGAATCGACCCAGCCCGGCCCGATCTCCAGCGTGGCGATCAGCGGCAGCAACGCGATGCCGGCCCCGGCCGGCGCCGGGACCCCGGTGAAATAATTGTAGGCCCAGGCCGGCTTGTCCGCCGCCAGCCCGATCATGGTGTTGAATCGGGCCAGACGCAGCGCAGCGCAGATCCCGAGCAGAACGGCCGCAATCCAGCCGAAGGTACCGGCGCCGTTCAGGGTCCACATGAACAGGATCATGCCGGGGGCCACCCCGAAGCTGACCACGTCGGACAGGCTGTCCAGTTCCTCCCCGAACTTGCTCTGGGCATTCAGCATGCGGGCGATGCGCCCGTCGAGCGCATCGAACACGGCTGCCACGGCGATGGACAGCACCGCCGATTTCCAATTGCCCTCCATACCGAAGCGCATGGCCGTCATGCCGGAGGCAAGCGCCAGCATGGTCAGCATGTTGGGCAGCAGCTTGTTCAGGGTCAGTCCGCCGAGGCGCCGCGGACGGTCCCGCCGGGGACGGGGCCGGAAGACGCCTGTGGAGCGCACCATCAGCGGACCTCCCCCTGGCGCTGCGCCTCGCTGCCGTTGAGATCGGCCAGGACCGTTTCACCGGCCACCATCTTCTGACCGACGCAGACCAGCGGCGCCACATCGTCGGGCAGATAGACGTCGCAACGGCTGCCGAAGCGGATCAGGCCATAGCGCTCACCGGCGCGCAGGATCTGGCCCGGCGCCACCCACCAGAGGATGCGGCGGGCCACCAGCCCGGCGATCTGCACGAACACCATCTCCCGCCCGTCCGGCAGGGTCATGCGGATGGACATGCGCTCGTTGTCGTCGCTGGCCTTGTCCAGGGCGGCATTGACGAAGGTGCCCTTGTGATAGGCCAGGTCCCGGATGGTGCCCTCGGCCGGGGCGCGGTTCACATGCACGTCGAAGACGTTGAGGAACACGCTGATGCGGGTCAGCCGCACCTCTCCCATGCCCAGTTCGGGCGGCGGTGCCGCCTTGGTGATCATGATGACGGTGCCATCGGCCGGACTGACCACCAGACCAGGCTTGGTCGGCGTCACCCGGTCGGGGTCGCGGAAGAAATAGACGCACCATGCCGTCAGGATCAGTCCGATCCAGCCCAGCGCCTGCGAAAGGGTGAACAGCAGCAGCGTGACGACGGCAAAGGCGGCGATGAAGGGATAGCCGGCCTTGTTGATCGGCACCATGACGGTCTTGAGTGCGGACATGTCGAGAAAACTACCGGAAAGTCGTGGAGTTCCCAGCCATACTAGTCAGCCCCGGGGCGGAAATTAAGCCAATTCGCGCAGGCCGGCGCCACGACCCCGGCTCAGCCGGACGGCCTAGCCCACATTTATATCGAAATTCGTGTTAACACGGGGATCCCCCATCGGGCACAGTGTCGTTGTGCGCACCCTGCGGAAAACCGCCCCGCCCCGGCTGTGGAACCGGTGCCCGCCGCCGCCGGCAAAGCCGGCCCAGCGTCCCTATGCGGACCTGCAAAGCCGGGTCCAGTAGGACCCCGCACGGGACCCGGCAGGCCCCCCAGCATGGCAGGAGCGCCCTGGCGCAATCGACAATGACCGTGTCCGCTCCCCCACTCCGCCTCATCATCTGTGAAGACGAAGCCATCATCGCCATGGGGCTGCAGATGATGGTGACGGCGTTCGGCCATGAGGTCTGTGCCGTCTGCGCCTCCGCCGAGGAGGCCGTCGCCGCGGCGGAGCAGCACCGCCCCGATCTGGTGCTGATGGATGTCATGCTGCGCGGTCCCGGCGACGGGATCGAGGCCGCCTGTGCCATCCGCAGCCGCTTCGGCATTCCCAGCCTGATCATGACCGCCATCGACGGACCGCAGGTGCGGGAACGGATGGCGGCGGCCCGCCCTTATGGCTTTCTCAGCAAGCCCTATCGTCCCGATATCCTGCGCCGCTGCCTGGAACAGCTTCCCGCCGACTGACCGGGGCCGGATCGATGGCGGCCCCCTGGCGCCCCGCCGGCGGCTGGGGTATAGGGCGGCATGCTTCCGCTGCTGCCCATCGAGTCCGTGCTGCCGCCGCTGCTGGCGGCCCTGTCCGCCAGTCCCAACGCGGTGCTGCAGGCGCCGCCCGGTGCCGGCAAGACCACCCGCGTGCCGCTGGCCCTGCTGGATCAGCCCTGGGTCGGGGATGGGCGCATCATCATGCTGGAACCGCGCCGGCTGGCCGCCCGCGGTGCGGCCCGGCGCATGGCGCAGATGCTGGGCGAGGAGGTCGGCGGCACCGTCGGGTACCGGGTGCGGCTGGACAGCCGCGTCTCCGCCCGCACCCGCATCGAGGTGGTGACCGAAGGCATCTTCCTGCGCCAGCTTCAGGCCGATCCGGCGCTGGAAGGCGTGGCCGCGGTTCTATTTGACGAGTTCCACGAGCGCTCGCTGGACGCCGACCTGTCGCTGGCCTTCTGCCGCCAGAGTCAGACCCTGCTGCGTGAGGATCTGCGCCTGCTGGTGATGTCCGCCACCCTGGACGGGGAGCCGGTGGCCGCCCTGCTGGGCGACGCGCCCATCCTCACCTCCGAAGGGCGCAGCTACCCGGTGGAGACCCGCTGGGCCGAGCCGCCGGCCGGCGAGCGGCTGGAGGAGTGGACCGCCCGCACCATCCGCCGCGCCCTGGGCGAGGAGGCGGGCAGCCTGCTGGTGTTCCTGCCCGGTGGCGGCGAGATCCGCCGGGTGGAACGCACCCTGGCCGAGGCCGCGCTGCCGGCGCATGTGCTGGTGACGCCGCTCTATGGCGATCTGGCACTGGAGGCACAGGACGCCGCCATCCGCCCGGCTCCGCCCGGCCAGCGCAAGGTGGTGCTGGCCACCA
Organism: Oleisolibacter albus; assembly: GCF_003336875.1. GTDB lineage: Bacteria > Pseudomonadota > Alphaproteobacteria > Azospirillales > Azospirillaceae > Niveispirillum > Niveispirillum album. The sequence continues at coordinate 255,513 of NZ_QGNJ01000001.1, forward strand.
GCATCGCCGAGACCAGCCTGACCATCGACGGCATCCGCGTCGTCATCGATGCCGGCCAGTCGCGTCTGGCCCGGTTCGACCCGCGCAGCGGCATGGGCCGGCTGGAGACGGTGCGGGTGTCCCGCGCCTCCGCCGACCAGCGTCGCGGCCGTGCCGGCCGGCTGGAGCCCGGCGTCTGCATCCGGCTGTGGAGCGAGGCCGCCGACCGGGCCTTGCAGCCCTTCACCCCGGCGGAGATCCTGCGCGCCGATCTGGCGCCGCTGGCGCTGGAACTGGCCAATTGGGGCGTGACCGACGCGGCGGAGCTGCCCTGGCTCGATCCGCCACCGGACGCGGCGCTGGCCCAGGCCCGGGCACTGCTGACGGAACTGGGGGCGCTGGACGCGGCCGGGCGCATCACCCCGCACGGGCGGCGCATGGCCGGGCTGGGGCTGCATCCCCGGCTGGCCCATCTGGTGCTGGTCGGCGCCGCCCGCGGCAAGGCCCGGCTGGCCTGCCGCATCGCCGCCCTGCTGGGCGAGCGCGACCTGCTGCGCGGACCGGGACGCGATGCCGACCTGCGCACGCGCCTGGAACTGCTGCAGGACCGGGGCGGCGAACGGGGCGTGGACCGCGGCGCCCTGCATCAGGTGCGCGAAGCCGCGCGGCAGCTGGAACGCCAGCTGAAAGCGCCTCCAGGCAACGGGGATCACGAGGATGCCGGCGCGCTGCTGGCCCTGGCCTATCCCGACCGTATCGGCCAGCGTCGGCCGGGACAGGCCGGGCAGTTTCGCCTGTCCAACGGCAAGGGGGCCAGCCTGGACCCGGTGGACCCGCTGGCCACCGCCGAATTCCTGGCCGTGGCCGACCTGGACGGCCAGGGCGGCAGCGCCCGCATCTTCCTGGCCGCCCCCCTGACCCTGGCCGAGCTGGAGGAGGATTTCGCCGACCAGATCCAGGGCCGCGACAGCGTGCAGTGGGACGGGCGCGAGGGATTGGTCCTGGCCCGGCGGCAGCGGCGGCTGGCTGCCCTGGTACTGGAGGACCGGCCGCTGCCCAACCCACCGGTCGAGCTGGTCTTGCCGGCCCTGCTGGCCGGCATCCGCGAGATGGGCCTGCGCTGCCTGCCCTGGACCCCGGCGCTGGAGGCATGGCGCCTGCGCGTGGGCTTCCTGCGCCGGCATGACGAGCGTTGGCCCGATGTCAGCGATGCCGGGCTGCTGTCGACGCTGGAGGACTGGCTGGCCCCCTATCTGACCGGGGTGACCCGACGCAGTCATCTGGAGCGCGTCGATCTGCATGCCGCCCTGACGGGACTGCTGGACTGGTCCAGGCAGCAGGAGCTGGACCGGCTGGCGCCGACGCATCTGACCGTGCCCACCGGCTCCCGCATTCCCATCGACTATGCCAGCGACGAGCCGGTGCTGGCGGTGCGGCTGCAGGAGATGTTCGGACAGGCACAGACGCCCACGGTGCTGGGCGGGCGGGTGCCGGTGCTGCTGCATCTGCTGTCGCCGGCCCACCGGCCGGTGCAGGTGACGCGCGATCTGGTCAGCTTCTGGGCCAGCGGCTACCGCGAGGTGAAGAAGGACCTGGCCGGGCGCTACCCCCGCCATTACTGGCCCGACGATCCGCTGGTGGCGGAGCCGACAGCCCGGGCCAAGCGCCGCGGCACCTGATCGGGGCACATGAACCGGTGGGCCGACCTAGCGGCTTTCACCCAGCGTGTCGGCCACATGGGCATCGCGCCTGCCCATGGGCTGCTCCGGCCCGGTGGTGGTGTCGGCCATGGTCTGGTGTTCCATCTCGGCGTTCAGCTCCGCCCCGAGCAGCACCACATAGGCGCCGAGATAGAGCCAGAGCAGCAGGATGATGCCGGCCCCCAGCGAGCCATAGGTGGCGTTGTAGTCGGCAAAGTTCGAGACATAGAGGGAAAAGGCGATGGAGCCCGCCACCCACAACACCGTGGCCACCAGCGCGCCCGGCGTGATCCAGCGCCAGCGCGGCTGCGCCCGGCTGGGCCCGAAGCGGTAGAGGACGGCCAGGGCCAGGATGATGGCTGCACCCAGCACCGGCCAGCGCAGGATACGGGCCAGCCAGGCGAACAGCTGGTCGAGGCCGAGGATGCCGAGGATCACCGGCACCACCACCACGATGGCGACGGCGATGAACAGCATGAGAATGAAGCCCAGGGTCAGGCCCAGGCCGGTCAGGGTGAAACGCAGGAAACTGCGCCGCTCCTGTTCGTCATAGGCGATGTTGAGGGCCGTCATCATCGATTTGACACCACTCGACGTGCTCCACAGCGCCAGGAGGATGCTGACGGCGAGGCCGAAACCGAGCGCGCTGTCATTGCCGCGCGCGGCCAGCCCCTGGAGCTGCTGCAGCAGCAGGTCGCGGCCCTGGGGCGGCAGCACGGCGGAGATCGATTCCACATGCCGGGTGATGTCCTGCGGGTCGGCCACCAGACCGTAGAGGGAAATGGTGGCCGACAGGGCCGGGAACAGTGACAGCAGGCTGAGGAAGGCCACGCCGGCGGCAACGATGCTGATATTGTCGCTGGAGGATTCGCTCCAGGCCCGCTTGAGGATGTCGAGCCAGCCGCGGCGGGGAATCTCACCCGGCCGATGCGCGTGCCGGCCGCGGTCGGAATGGTCGTCCTGCAGCGTGGTGTTGGACATCTGCCTGCCCCTACTGCACGGCGTCATGCAAGGCCAGCAGACGCGCCCGCGTCTGCTCGACCTCATGGAAGCGGCCCCCCAGGATGATGCGGAGATCGTCGGGAAGATCCCGCTTCAGGGCCGTGCGGAAGCGGAACAGCGTTTGCGACTCCGCCACGGCGATGGCCTCCAGCAGGGCGGTCGCATTGCCGCCAGGGACCAGCGCCTCGACCTGCTGCCAGGCCGGCAGCAGGTCGCCGTTGGGCGCGTCACCATGGACGGAGGGCCAGCCCAGGGCCAGCACCTCGTCCTGCAGCAGGGCGGCGGTGCGTCCACGCTCCTCGGCCGCGCGGCGCAGGGCCATGCGCACCGGCCCATCCGGCAGGGCCATCCCGGCCTGACGCAACGCCTTGGTGCCCTGGCGGGCCACGCCGATCAGATCGTGCAGCAGGGTGATGGCCGGCGGGGTTGCCGCAGGGTTGCCATCGGTCGGACGATCCGTCAGCCGGCGCCCGTCGGGCGTGCCGGGTAACAGCGGCGGCGGCTGCTGCTCACCGCGCAGCACCTCCACCGCCAGCCAGGCCAGTCCGATGCCGGCAATCACGGCCGGCACGGGGTTACGGCGGATGGCATCGCCGATGGGATGGGGCCGCCCCTCGGCCAGACTGCGGACCAGCCCCAGGGCGGTGCCGGCCAACTGGTCCGGCTGCAACCGCCGCTCGATTTCCGACAGCGTGCTGTTCAGCCGGGACCGGATGTCCAGGATATCAGTCTCGATCTCGTCCGTCCGGCGGAAGGCATCGCGGCCCGCCCGGGTGTCGTCCACCATGTCCCCTCTCCCCTCCATGCACAGGCGGTGCAAAGGCGGTGGGGTAACATGGGCCGGCATCCGAGGTTCCAGACCACTCCCGGTTCCGGTGGCGACGGTCCGGTGTGGATCAGGGGCTGGCCCGGATCAGGTTGCCGGCGACAGATCGCTGAGCTTGCGCAGGAGATAATCGATATCGTCGGTCGCCAGTTCCTCGAACTGGGTCAGGATACGCTCGATGCTGCGGCGGCGATGGCGCTCCAGGTCGCGCTCGCCCCCATCCAGCTCCGTCTCCCGCGCCACGTCCAGGGCGATGCGCATGGCCGGATAGAGCTGCGACGGCAGGCTGGCCCGCTCGAACAGCGACTTCAGCCCGAGCTTGCCGGCGTCATGGATCAGCAGCCGGGCATTGACCACCGGAATGTCGGCCAGATGGGCCAGCGCCACCTCGAAGAAGGGCAGATCCCCCAGGCACAAGGCCCGCACCAGCAGCGACGGGGTCAGGCGGCGCCCCTCCTTCAACTGGTGGACCAGCCGTTCCAGCTCGCTCTCGCCGGCGCCGCCGACCAGGCCATAGGTGGCCCGCTCCCGCGTCTGCAGCACGATGTCGGCGGCCAGATCGGCCGGCAGCTCATGCCGGGCCACCAGCCGCTGACGCAGATGTTCCGATACCAGGGTCACCAGACGTTCGGCCACGGTCACCGGCAGCCGCGCCCGCTCGACCAGCGGTTCGGCCACGGCCGCGCTGCCGGGGAAGCGCTCCAGCGCCCGTCCCATGGCCTGTTCCGGGATGGCGGCCGCGGCATTGGCCATCAGGGTGGCCACCGCCTGCTCCTCCGCATGGTCGGCGATGGCATCGGCCACGGTCTCCGACACGTCCGGCCGCTTGGCCACGGCCACCTGCTTGTGCAGCGAACCGTTGCGGACGATCTCCACCAGATCGGCGTCGGTCAGCACCGACGACACCTCGATGAAGGGGAGCGACACCTCCTCCACGTCGCGGGCCAGGATCAGCGCTACATCGCGCGGCACCGCCGGATTGGCCTTGAGGCTGTCGGCCAGCGCCGCCCGCACGCGCGAGGCGACGTCGCGGGCCATCAGGCGGACGATATCCTCCGCCAGCCCGCGCTCGCTTTCACTCAGGCCCTCGGTCCCGAACTGGGACGCGACCTTTCCGGCCAGTTCGGCGCGGGTCACCGGCGACGGGTCCCGCAACAGCCGCTGCACATCCTGTTGGGTCAAGGTGTCGGTCATGGCTGGACGCTCGCTCCCCGTTTGGCGGACCGGACTGGCACCAGGCCCCACGTCGCCGCTTGGCCGGATTTTAGTCGAGGCCGCCCCCGTTTGCGACAGTGAAAAATGCCGCGTTACCTGCACCACCACTCCGGATCAGGCAAAAGCCTGCTGCGCACGCAGACGACGGCGCAGTCGCCGCATGGCCTGTTCAACATGGCCGATATATTCATCAAGACTGATCTGCATTTCCGAGGTCACCTCGAGCCGGCGGTCCTCGAACACATTGATCCCGGGATTCGCGGATTGCCAGCGGGCCACGGTGGCATCGCGGCGGTGCAGCAAGTCCACGACCGCAGGACGGTACAAGCGCACCAGGGCTGTCAACCAGCGATTGAGCGGCCAGGACGGACGCGCATGATCGATGACGAACCCGTCCAGCATCCGCACCACATCCGACGCCCCATACCAGGTTTCACCCGTCACCCAGCGGTTCGTGGTGAACAGACGGATCGGCTGACCGAATCGATCAACCGAGATGCCGACCAGATGGGACAGTGCCCCGTTGCCATCGGGGTCGGGCGCCAGATCGGGCAGAGGCAGCGGCGCAACCCCGTCCGGCATGCCCAGCGGCCGCAGGAAGGTGTGGAAATGCCCAGCCTCGTCCTCCACCCGCTCCGTGACCGGATGAGCATGATAATAGTATTGGGCGTGGAATTCGGCGTCATAGACGTCGTCGGCGGGATAGTGCTGCCAGTCCTCGACACCACGGGACCCCGGCCCGATCCCGCGGAACAACTCCGTCAGCACGGTGTCGCCAGTCTTGGTGAGGACGCGCATGCACAGTTTGACCTCGCGCGCCGCCTCGGCCAGGGCCGCGAGTTCCTCCTGTTCCACACTGTCGAAATCGGTCATGGCATCGTCCTGCGCCGCTCCCAGGTCCGCTGCCGGGGAAACCACAAAATAGTTATGGTTTTAGGCGCCGGGAATGCAACCCTGTTAACATACCCCCTATGAAGTACGGGCTGCCCGTGCGATTCCAGCCGCCAGGGCAGCAGGCGGCCTCCTCAGGGCAGCAGCCCGGCCGCCCGATAGGCCTGCTCCGCGCCCGGATGCAGCGGCGCCGCACGCCCGAGACCCGGCAGGTCCGCCCGCTTCAGCCCGGCCAGAGCCGGGTGCTCCCCCTGGAACGCATCGAAGCGGGCCAGCAGCGCCGACACCACGGTCTGCACCGCATTGTCGGGCACATCGGCACGGGTCACCAAGGTCGCCACCAGCCCCACCGTCTGCACCTCCTCCGTCACGCCGGGATAGGTTCCAGCCGGAATGCGGGTGGCCACGAGATCGGGGCTGTCTGCCAGGATGCGCGTCCGCTCCTCGGCCGTAAGTCCGACCGGCACGGCGGCACAGGTCGTCACCGCCGACTGGACCGCGCCATTGGGATGCCCGACGGCCAGGACCACCGCATCGACCTGCCCGTCACACAGGGCGGACAGCGCTTCGTCCGGCGGCAGGCCGGCCAGATCGGCAGCGGGAAGTTTGCCCAGCGGCGCCAGCACGGCCTCGGCCAGAAGGCGCAGGGCCGAACCGGGCGGGCCGGCATTGACGCGCTTGCCCTTGAGGTCGGCCAACCCGGCGATCTCGGCATCGGGTCGGGCCAGGATGGTCACGCTTTCGGCATGCAGGCTCATCACCGCCCGCAGATCGGCGAACGGACCGGCCGCGGACAGGCGCCCTTCCCCGGCCAGGGCCAGACGCTGCCAGTCGTTCTGCACCAGGGCATAGTCGATGCTGCCGGCCCGCAGGGCGGCAATGTTGGCCAGAGACCCGTCGCTGGGCACCACATGGCAGGGCGGGCGCCCCTTGTCCTGCAGGCCGTTGAGCAGGTGGCAGATGGCGCCGCCGACCGGGTAATAGAGGCCGGTGACGCCACCGGTGCCGACCAGCATCTCGGCAACAGCCGGCGGCTGCGCCGCGGTGGACAGGGTCCACAGGGACAAAAGGGCGGCCATGCCCGGCAGCAGGCGGCGACAGCGTCGGGAAACGGTCATGACGGGTCCGATATCACGGGGAACGGTGTGCCTAACGGCTGGCGGTCGGCAGCGGTGCCTGGGCCGCATTGGCCGCCCCCTGGCGCAGGGTCCATTCGACCGTGCGCCGCAGCACCATATCCAGCGCCTGATCGAAAGCGGCGATGACATGGTCGAAGGATGCCGACTTGGCTGCCACCCGCGCCTCGAACGTATCACTGGCCACGATGTTCCGCCGGGGCATGCGCACCAGCTTGGCATTGAGCCGGACATGCGCCTCCGGCGCGCTGCTGTCGGGACTGCCACCATTATATTCCGCCTGGAAGTCGCGCAGATCGGACTTCAGCACGAAATCGGAGCGCAGACCGCTGGCCTCCACCCCCACAGCGACGATGCGGTTGCTGTTCTCCAGCGATTCAACCAGCAACAGCTGCACCATCTCCGGTGCCGTATCGACCCAGGCGCAGTCGGCATAATAGGTCAGGCGGGCCGGGGTTTCGCCCAGGGCGATGCGGCCGGTGTCGATGCCAGTGTTGGCCAGCGGCGTTTCCACCACCAGTTGCCAGTCGACCCGCGGCAGCCCGGCGGCGAATTCCCGCGCCGGGCTGAGGGTATAAAGACGGGGGGGCGCCCCGGGGTCCAGCAGACGGGCCGCGCTGCACGCGCCGAGGGGCAGCAGCGCGGCGGCCGACAGCAAGGCACGGCGAGGCAGGGGACGGCGGAACGGCTGCGCACTCATTTCACATCAACCCCGCTCTTGCCGCCGAACAGCAGTTCCGACGGATCACGCTCAAGCTTGTTGGTGACACGGGCCAGATTGGCCGTCAGGTCCTGCAGATGCACCAGAAGCTGGCCGAAATCGTAGAGGCCGGTGCTGGTGAAATCGCGGATCGGCTCCCGGTTCTCGGCGATCAGCCCCTCCAGTTCGTTGGAGGTCCGGGTCAGCGACTGCGTCAGGCGGTTCAGCTCCCGCGTGGTCTGGGCCAGGTCGCCCGAGATGGTCCCGGCGTCGTTGCCGACCTTGTTCAGGGTGCTGTTGGCCGTCTTCAGCAGCGTATTGGCCTGCCCGCTGAGCTGGTTGACCTGGCCGCGCAGATCCACCACCAGCAGGTTGGCGTTGCGGATGGTATCGTTGGCGCCGACACTGGCCTGAGCCATGTTGGCCAGCAGCGTCTGAATGGATTCCTGGTTCTGCTCGTTGAGAAGCTGACTGACACGCTGGGCCGCGTCGATGACGCGCACCAGCATGTCCGGGGTTCTTTCCAGCACCGAGGACAAGGCGCTCTGACGCGACGGGATCTCCGGCGTGCCATCGGCCTGGTCGCGCAGCAGCGGCGCCGCTTGCGAGCCGCCCGTGATCTCCACATAGACGCCGCCGGTGACACCCATGGGTTCCAGGCTGGCTACGGCATCGGCCTTGACCGGCGTTTCCTCCGGCACCTCGATGGTGATGCGGATGCGCTCCACATTCTGCGGGTCGATGCGGATATCGGACACGGTGCCGACGGCGACGCCGCGATAGCGGACGGGGCTGCCCTCCACCAAGCCGGTCACACTGCCGGTGGTGTAGATGAAATAGGGCTGCATGGCCTGATCGAACTGGACCTTGGCCAGATAGACCGTGAACACGGCCAACGCGGCCACCAGGGCCAGAACGAAGGCCCCGACGAGAGTGTAACTGGCCCGCGTCTCCATTCCCTCACCTCTCCGCCGCGCGGCCTGCCGCCTGCGCAGCCCGGCCACGCGGCCCGTGGAAATAATCCCGGATCCAGGGATGGCTTTCTTCCAGCAATGTCCGGATGGTTCCCACGATCAAACGCTTATCGATCAGCACGGCAATACGGTCACAGATTGCATACAGGCTGTCCAGGTCGTGGGTCACCATGAAAACCGTCAGGCCCAGGCTTTTCTGAAGACTGCCGATCAACTGGTCGAAGGCGGCGGCGCCGATGGGGTCCAGCCCCGCCGTGGGTTCGTCCAGGAACAGGATTTCGGGGTCCAGGGCAAGGGCACGGGCCAGCCCGGCGCGTTTGCGCATGCCCCCCGACAGCTGGGCCGGATATTTGCCGGCGGAATCGGGAGGCAGCCCGACCATGGCGATCTTGACCCGGGCGATCTCGGCGATGAGATCATCAGGCAGGCTCGTATGCTCCTTCAGCGGCACCTGGATATTCTCCAGCACCGTCAGCGAGCTGAACAGGGCGCCATCCTGGAACAGCATGCCCCAGCGGGCCTGGAGGCGCACGCGTTCCTCCTCGCTGAGGCGGCTGGTATCCTGGCCCAGCACCTCGATCCGGCCGGCGCTGGGCTGCATCAGCCCGACGATCTCGCGCAGCAGAACCGATTTGCCGGCGCCGGACCCGCCGACCAGCCCCAGCACCTCCCCCTTGCGCACATCAAGATCGACGCCGGCATGCACCACCTGCGCGCCGAAGCGCGTGTGCAGCCCGCGGACCCGGATCACCGGCTCCTGCGGGCCGGGTCCGGCACCATCAGACGCCGAGATAGGAGAAGAGGATGGAGAAGAAGGCATCGAGCACGATCACCAGGAAGATGGAAATGACGACCGAGCGTGTGGTCAGCAGGCCCACGCTTTCGGCGCTGCCGGTGACCCGCATCCCCTCGTAGCAGCCGACCAGGGAGATCACCACCGCAAAGACCGGCGCCTTGACCAGTCCGACGAACAGGGTGCCGGCGCCGACTGCCATCTGCAACTGGCGCAGGAACTGGCCGAAGGTGATGTCGAGATAGCCGTAGGCCATGACGGCGCCGCCCGCCAGCGCCACGATGTCGGCATAGACGCCCAACAGCGGCAGGGCCACCAGCAGCGCCAGCATGCGCGGCAGCACCAGCAGCTCCACCGGGTCCAGGCCCAGGGTGCGCATGGCGTCGATCTCCTGGTTGACCTTCATGGTGCCGATCTGGGCCGTGAAGGCGGAGCCTGAGCGGCCGGCCACGATGATGGCCGTCATCAGGATGCCGATCTCCCGCAGCACACCGATTCCCAGCAGATTGACCACGAAGATGTCGGCGCCGAAGCGGCGCAGCTGGTCGGCCCCCTGATAGGCCAGGACGACGCCGATCAGGAAGGACAGCAGGCCGACGATGCCCAGGGCGTTGAGCCCCACCTGCTCCAGATGGAAGGCGAAGGGACGGGCGCGGAAACGGCCGGGCCGGCGCAGCAGCCGCAGCGCCGTCACTGTCACCAGGCCAAGGAACCCCAGCAGGGCCAGCCCCTCGCGCCCGGCCGTCACCGTGGCGTGGCCGACACGCTCCAGCAGGTCACGGAAAGGCCGCACCGGTTCCACCGGCTGCGGTGCCGAGACGGCGGCGGCCACCGCCCGCCGCACCTCCTTCAGCAGGGTGCAGAGATCATCGCGGGCCCCGACCACCGCGACCGAATGTCCCTGCCCGCGCAGGCGCGCGATCAGCCGGTCGATCAGCAGCGCCCCGGCGGTATCCAGCGCCGTCATGCCCGACAGGTCCAGGCAGATGCTGGCCGCGGCCCGGCCCGGATCGACGCGGCGCAGCTGCGGCTCCAGCCCCTGGACGGCGCCCAGGTCCCAGCGGCCCGCCGCGGACAGCACCCATTGCTGCCCGGCCCATGCCGTGCTGAGACTGCCCCGCTCTACCACCCCGCTCCCCTTTCCGTGTTACGCTGCCCGCGGCGCCCACTTGACATGAGCGCTCCGGCACGGTCAACAGCGGGCCGGACTTTCCGCCGGCCCGAGGGCCGGCTTCCTGCCCCTTCGGGAACCGACTTCATGGACATCCGCCAGCATATCCGCAGCATCCCCGACTTCCCGAAGCCGGGCATCCAGTTCTACGACATCTCCACCCTGCTGGCCCATGCCGCGGCCTGGCGGGCCACGGTGGACCAACTGGCCGAAGCCGTGCGCCCGCACAAGCCGGACCTGCTGGTCGGCATCGAATCCCGCGGCTTCCTGACGGCGGCGCCGCTGGCCCTGGCGCTGGGCGTGGGCTTCATCATGGTGCGCAAAAAGGGCAAGCTGCCCGGCGCGGTCATCCGCCACACCTATGATCTGGAGTACGGCACCGACACGGTGGAGATCCAGGCCGATGCCATCACGCCGGGTCAGCGGGTGGTGGTGCTGGACGATCTGCTGGCCACCGGCGGCACCATGGCGGCCGCCATCCACCTGCTGCGCAGCGTCGGCGCCGATGTGCGCGCCGCCGCCTTCATCGTCGAACTCGGCTTTCTCGACGGCCGCAAGAATCTCGACGTGCCGGTGACGACTCTGGTCAGCTACGACCAGTAGGACCGCAGCGGCCGGCTGGATACGGCTCTACCGATCCAGGCCGCTTTCATGCCAGCGGTTCAGCAGGCGTGCCTGCAGCCAGGACAGCATCGCGAACAGAAGCACGCCCAGGCCCGCCAGCAGGGCCAGGGCGGCGAACATCCGCGGGATGTTCAGCCGGTTGCCGGACTCCACGATGCGCCAGGCCAGCCCCGACGCCGTGCCGCTGCCGGCCACGAACTCCGCCACCACGGCGCCGATCAGCGCCAATCCGGCCGACACCTTCATCCCCGCCAGCAGGTAGGGCAGCGCCGAGGGAAGTTGCAGCCGCAGCAGCATCTGCCGGCGGCTGGCGCCATAGAGCCGGAACAGGTCGCGCAGATTGGGGTCGACGGCGCTGAGGCCCAGGCTGGTGTTCGACAGGATGGGGAAGAAGGCCACGATCCAGGCCAGGATCAGCAGGGCCAGGTCAACCCGCTCGTAGCCGACCCAGATGATGACCAGCGGCGCAATAGCCACCACGGGCGTGACCTGCAGGATCACGGCATAGGGGTAGAGCGCAGCGGCCAGGCTGCGGCTCTGGCTGAACAGCACGGCCAGCGCCACGCCGGAGACGACGGCCAGGGCGAAGGCCTGAAGCGTGATGGTCAGGGTCAGCCACAGGCTGGCGCCCAGGGTGCCGGCATCGCCGACCAAGGCGCGCAGGATCAGTGATGGCGGCGGCAGCACGAACACCGGGATCTGGCGCCAACGCACCAGCCCCTCCCAGGAGCCCAGCACCAGCACGGCCAGCAGCAGCGGCAGCAGGATGCGGAGACCGCGGCCCTTGCGCCCGTTCTCATCGGGTCCGTTCCCATCGCGCCCATCGCCCCGGCTCATGCTGTCCGCTCCCCCTCGCCCATGGCGGAGGCCAGCAGGCCCGAGACCTCGCGCACCACGGCGTTGAAGGACGGGCTGGTGCGCAGGGCGGCGGTCCGCGGCCAGGGCAGATCCACCACCCGCTCGGCCACCATCCGGCCCGGCCGCGGACCAAGCACGGCGATGCGGCTGGAGAGATAGACGGACTCGAAGACGCTGTGGGTGACGAACAGGGCGGTGAAGCCCGTCTGCCGCCACAGGTCCAGCAGATCATCGTTGAGGCGGAAACGGGTGATCTCGTCCAGCGCCGCAAACGGCTCGTCCAGCAGCAGCACCTGCGGGCCGGTCACCAGGGCGCGGGCCAGGGCGGCGCGCATGCGCATGCCGCCCGACAGTTCGCGCGGATAGGCGCGGGCGAAATCGGCCAGCCCCACCTGCTCCAGCAAGGCGGCGGCCCGCGCCGCAGCCTCTGCCCGCGGCACGCCGGCCAGATCCAGCGGCAGCCGCACATTCTCCGCCACCCGCGCCCAGGGCATCAGCGTCGGCTCCTGGAAGACGAAGCCGATGCCGCCGGGTGCCGGCGCCGCCGCCCAGGACAGGCGCCCGCTGGTGGGAGCCAACAGCCCGGCCACCAGCCGCAGCAGGGTGCTCTTGCCGCAGCCGGACGGCCCCAGCAGGCTGAGGAATTCGCCGCGGGCCACGCGCAGATCGATGCCGGCCAGCGCCGCGGTGCCGGCCTCTGCGTCGGCGCCGCGGCCGTTCCCGGCAGAATAGCGCAATCCCACCCGTTCCAGCGTCAGCAGCGGGTCCGGTGACGGTGTCAGTTGCGGCCCCCCTTGTTGACGAAGCGCAGATCCACCCCGCGCCGCCAGTCGAGATCGCTTCTATAGATGCCCAGTGCCTTCATCTCGTCGGTGAAGGCCTGCCAGCGGTCCGCGGTCATGGCGCCGACACCCAGGCGGACGGCATCCCCGCTCTCGACGATGCCGTACGCGATCATCTTCTGCCGGGCATAGGCGATGGTCTCATCGTCCATGTCCGGGTTCGCCGTCTTGATCAGGGCGTTGGCCGGGCCGGGATCGTCATGCAGATAGCTGATCCAGCCCTCGATGCTGGCATCGACGAAGGCCTGGACCAGATCCGGTCTCTTCTCCACCAGATCGCGCCGCAGCATGATGGTGGCGGCGTAGCTGAGATAGCCATGGTCCGCCAGCAGATAGACCTGCGGTGTGACCCCGGCCTTGCCGGCCGTGAACGGCTCCGACGTGACATAGCCCTGCTGGATGGCGCCCTGGTCCACCAGGAAGGGGGCGATGTTGAAGGTGTATTTGCGGATCTGGCTGTCCTGGAAACCGTAGCGGGACTTCAGCCAGCGCCAGATGGTGTTGACGGAGGGGTCGCCGATCATGATCGGCTTGCCCCGCATCTGCTCCAGGCTGGTGATGTCGGCACGCGGATGCGTCATCAGCATCCAGGGATCCTTCTGGAACAGCGCCGCCACGGTGACCACATCGGCCCCCGCCTCCACCAGATTGAGGGTGAAGAAGCCGCTGGAGCCCATGGCCCCGTCGATGGCGCCGGCAGCCAGCAATTGCTGCGGGTCCATGCCGACGCCGCCCTGGCGCAAATCCACCTCCAGCCCGTGCCGGGCATAGATGCCCTTGGCCACGGCCTGGTAGAATCCGCCCTGTTCCGCCTGGGCCCGCCAGTCGGTGGCGAAGACCAGCCTGTCCGCAGCCTGCGCCACGGTCCCCGAGAACAGAAGCAGCAGGGCCGCCAGCGCGGCACGGACCCGAAGTCCCGTCATGGTCATGCCTACCCCGCCCCCTATTCCAGCGGCTTGAACCGGCTGACCTCCAGCCCGACGGCTTCGCAATCGGGATAGACGTCCGGCTTTTCCGTGCTGACGCGCACGCCCAGGACCATGGGCGGATCCAGGCAGAGGGCGGCGATGCGGTCGAGCAGCGTTTCCTGCAGGTTCCAATGGCGGCTGCCGGCCAGATCGGCGATCTGCCGCCGCAGAACGTCATAATCCAGCACATCGTCGATCTCGTCCCGCTCCAGCCGCTGCGGGCGCAGGAACAGCTCGATATTGACCAGCAGGCGCTGGGGGGCCGCCTTCTCGAAAGCATGAATGCCGATGGAGGTCGGCAGGGCGAAATTGCGCAGGAAAATGACACGGGCCTCGCCCAGCGCCGCGATCAGGCGCAGACGATGCTCATCGGGAAGGCGGGCGGGCATCAGGACTCCTCTCGCACCACATACATCACATCGCGGGACAGCGGCTGCAGATGCTGCCCGCCATCGACCACCAGCAGATCACTGGCATAGCCCGGCACGGCGGCGATGAACAGGACGGCGTTGGCGATGTCGTCGGGCGTAGAGCCGCGCCCCAGCGGGGCCATGCGGTGTGCCTTCTCGAATTCCTCCGGCGTCTGGTCGGCAGAGGGCAGCGACAGGCCCGGCGCCAGCCCATGCACCCGCACCCGCCCGGCCAGGGCCGAAGCCAGCAGTTGCGTCGCCCCGTGCAGCGCCATCTTGGTGGCGGTGTAGCTGAAGAAATCCGGGTTCAGATTGACGATCTTCTGGTCGAGGATGTTGACGATGACCGGATCGGCCCCCGCCTCGCAGCGCGCGGCGAAGCCCTTGGCCAGGAACACCGGCCCCTGCAGGTTGGCCGCCATCAGCCGCGACCACAGGCCCGGCTCCAGCGTCTCCAGCGAATCGAACTCGAACTGGCTGGCATTGTTGACCAGCAGGTCCAGCGGCCCCAGACGGTCCGCCGCGGCATGGGCCAGCCCCTCGGCCTGCCGCGGGTCGCCGAGATCGGCGCCCAGTGCAACCGCCTGGCCGCCGGCTGCGGTGATGCGTGCCACCACGGCGTCCGCCTCCGTGGCGGAGCTGTGGTAATGCACCGCCACGGTCCAGCCTTCCTCGGCCAGCCGCTCGACGATCCGGCGCCCCATGCGCCTGGCGCCTCCCGTCACCAGCGCCACCCGCCGCCTGCCCGCGCTCCCGTCCAACGTCCTTGCCCCCTGCTGTTGCTGCCGGCCACCATGTAGCGCGATCGGCCGACTGGGCCAGCCCGCCTTCACGCTGGTATCACGCACGGGGCATATCAAGATCCGGCGGCAGGCACCAGCAGGACGCCGGTCGCAGCGGACGCAGGGGAGGACACGCCGATGTTGATCGCACAGCTCACCGATTGCCATGTCACCGCCAAGGGCACGCTGGCCCTGGGAGCCATCGACACCAACACCGCCCTGGCCCGCGCCGTGGCCTTCCTCAACCGGCTGGACCCGCGCCCGGATCTGGTGCTGCTGACCGGCGACCTGATCAACGGGCCGAAGCCGGGCGAGTACGAGGCGGCGGCGGAGATCCTGGCCGGCCTGTCCCTGCCGCTGCGGCTGATCCCCGGCAACCATGACGACCGCGCCGGCCTGCGCACCGCCTTTCCGGCCGCTTTTCCCGCGGCGGTTCCGGCGGCGGGCGAATTCCTGCATCAGGCGCTGGATCTGGGGCCGCTGCGCCTGCTGGCACTGGACAGCACCATCCCCGGCCGGGTCGAGGGGACGCTGTGCCCGGCGCGGCTGGACTGGATCGCCGCGCGACTGGCCGAGGACGACCGGCCGACCCTGGTGGCCCTGCACCACCCGCCCTTTCCCACGGGCATCGGCTTCATGGACGCCATCGGCTGTGCCAACGGTGACAGGCTGGAGGCGCTGCTGCGCCGCCACGGCGCCGTCGTCGGGGTGCTGACCGGGCATGTGCACCGGGCCATCGCCCAGAGTTTCGCCGGCAGCGTGGGGTTCTGCTGCCCGTCCTCCGCCTTCCAGATGGCTTTCCAGCCGGATCCGGACGCACCGGCCCGCTGGACCCGGGAACCGCCGGCCCTGGCCCTGCACCAATGGCACCCCGGCCAGCCCCTGCGCAGCCATGTGGTTCCCATCGGGGATTTCCCGCCGACACCGTTCGGCTGAGACGGCAGCCAAGGCGGGAGCCGGGCCGGGGCCTGCTTGGGGGCCGATTGGGGGCCGATTGGGGGTTGTCGCAGCCATGGGGCCGATGCACTCTTCGCCCAACAGACGATCGCGGAGGGAAGAACACCATGGATGCGTCCACCCCCACCCTTGCCAGCTGGGAAGAACGCGCCGCCCGGTTGCAGATCCGCAATCAGGCCCTGATCGACGGCCGGCTCGTCCCGGCGGCGTCGGGCAAGAGCTTCGACGACATCAGTCCGCGTGACGGCCGGGTGCTGACCCGGGTGGCCTCCTGCGATGCGGAGGATGTGGACCGCGCCGTGGCGGCGGCCCGGCGCAGCTTCGAAAGCGGCGTCTGGCGCGAGCAGCATCCGCGGGCGCGCAAGGCCGTGCTGCTGACGCTGGCCCGGCTGATCGAGGAGAATGCCGAGGAGCTGGCGCTGCTGGAAACGCTGGACATGGGCAAGCCCATCCGCGACAGCCTGAACATCGACGTGCCCCTGTCGGCCCGCTGCGTCCAGTACTACGCCGAAGCCATCGACAAGCTGTACGACCAGGTCGGCCCCAGCGGTCCCGGCTCCATGTCGCTGATCCTGCGCGAACCGCTGGGCGTCATAGGCGTGGTCGTGCCCTGGAATTTCCCGCTGATGATGGCGGTGTGGAAGGTGGCCCCGGCCCTGGCCGTGGGCAATTCGCTGGTGCTGAAGCCGGCGGAGCAGTCGCCGCTGACGGCCATCCGCCTGGGCGAACTGGCGCTGGAGGCGGGATTGCCGCCCGGCGTGCTGAACGTGGTGCCCGGTTTCGGCGAAACGGCGGGACAGGCCATCGGCCGCCATATGGATGTGGACATGCTGACCTTCACCGGCAGCACCGAGGTCGGCAAGTACTTCATGCGCTATTCGGGGGAAAGCAACCTGAAGCGCGTGTCGCTGGAATGCGGCGGCAAGACCCCGCACATCGTCATGCCCGACGCCGCCGACCTGGACCGGGCGGCGCAGGAGGCGGCCGGCGGCATCTTCTTCAACCAGGGCGAGGTCTGCAACGCCGGTTCCCGCCTGCTGGTCCATGAGTCCATCAAGGACGAGTTCCTGGCCAAGGTCATCGCCTATGGCCGCAGTTGGGTTCCGGGCGACCCGCTGGACCCGGCCACCCGCATGGGCGCCCTGGTGGACAGCCGCCAGCACGAGCGTGTGCTGGGCTATATCGCCAAGGGCCAGCAGGAAGGGGCCGAGCTGAAGTGCGGCGGCGCCGCGGCGCGGACGGACAGCGGCGGCTATTACATCCAGCCCACCGTGTTCGACGGAGTCTCCCCCGGCATGACCATCGCCCAGGAGGAGATCTTCGGGCCGGTGCTGTCCACCCTGACCTTCCGCAGCACGGAAGAGGCCTTCCGCATCGCCAACGACACCATCTACGGGTTGGCTGCGGCAATCTGGACCAAGGATATCTCCGTGGCCATGAAGGCGGCCAAGACCATCAAGGCCGGCAGCGTCTGGATCAACTGCTTCGACGCCGGCGACATCACCACCCCCTTCGGAGGCTTCAAACAGTCGGGCTTCGGCCGCGACAAGAGCCTGCATGCGCTGGAGAAGTACACCGACCTGAAAAGCGTCTGGATCGAGCTGTGACAGCGGCGGCCCGCCCGGCCCTCCCGCCGGATGGCCTGTGGAATGGCCTGCGTGATGGGTTGAACAGCGGGCCGTTTCCCGCTAGGTGACTAATCTACAAGTTCCGCAAATCCATGGAGCGCCCCCGTGCTGGTTCAACCGTTCCGTCTCGACGACGAAGACCCGAAGCCGGACAATCCGGAAGCCGGTGACAAGAAGGCCGAGACCCAGCCGGGTCCGTTCCAGGCCATCCAGCAGGCGCTGTTCAAGAGCCGCACCGTGCTGGTGTTCGGTGAGATCAACCAGAAGGTGGCGCAGGACACGGTGGCCCAGCTGCTGGCCTATGCCGCCATCAGCGACGATCCCATCCGCCTGATCATCAACTCGCCGGGCGGGCATGTGGAATCGGGCGACAGCATCCATGACATGATCCGCTTCATCAAACCGCGGGTCATGGTGCTGGGCACGGGCTGGGTGGCCTCGGCCGGCGCCCACATCTTCCTGGGCGCCAAGAAGGAAAACCGCTTCTGCCTGCCCAATACCCGCTTCCTGATCCACCAGCCGCTGGGCGGCGCCGGCGGCCGCGCCTCCGACATCGCCATCGAGGCGCAGGAAATCATCAAGATGCGCAAGCGCATCAATGCCATCATCGCCCGCGAGACCGGCCAGTCGCTGGAGCGGGTGGAGCAGGACACCGACCGCAATTACTGGATGAGCGCGAGCGAGGCCAAGGAATACGGGCTGGTGACCCATATCGTCGACAGCATCGACGACTTCAAGTGAGCCAATCGCATCAGGGTCCATCCCCTTGATGTGAAAGAAAACCGGGCTGACTTGTCAGTCCGGTTTTTCTTTTGTGGTCTAGCCGGGGGCGCCCCCACCCGGCACGCCATCCCTGATGGCGTCTGGCGAGCACGGGTCATCTCTGCGGCGGTCGAGGCCATCCACTGGGTTCGGCTGGTTCATTGCCATTGTCTACGCGGGGACTTCTGCTTCGTCGATCAAAATGCCGGACGAGCCGGCTGGCAGGCGATGCGGGCTGTGTCAAACACCAGCCTGCAACCACCCCGCCGCCGCCCCCTTCTCCGCATCATCCTCCGCGCAGGCGGAGGATCCAGGGGCAGCAGGCCGATGCATCGTGAGCGTGGCCAGGGTGCCCTCCTGCGCGGGCACGATGCGGGAATGGGGGAGAGCCAACGGACGCTTTACAAAGGCGCGGGCAGGGGATCTGCTGTCTACGGGACTGCCGGGGTGATGAGCACACTGTCGGCGGAGCGGTTGGCGGGGCCGTGCCAGACGGCTTCGATGTTGTTGCCGTCCGGATCGAGTACGAAGGCACCGTAATAGCCGGGATGGTAGGACCGTTCACCCGGGCCGCCATTGTCGCGTCCACCGGACGCCAGGGCCGACGCATGGAACCGGTCCACCAGCGCCGGGCTGCGCGCCTGGAACGCCAGATGCAGACCGCTGGTCAGCATCTGACCGGGTTCCGGCTCGGCGATCCACAGCTCGTCGATGCAGAGATGCCGATCGCCTTCACTGGTCACCGGGATCTCAAGCGCGGCGGCGACGGCCTGGTAGAAGTGCCGGGCAGCGGCCAGGTCCCGCACCTTGATGTGGACATGATCAATGAAACGGCCGGCATGGTAGGGCATGAGGCTGCCATCCGCTGTTTCGCAGAGCCGCCTTCCAGGCCGGGACGGATGGACACCCGCCCCGGCCACCGGATCAGCGCACCGGCCTCAGGCCGGCTTGCCGATCTGCTCGCTCTGGGCCCCCGATCCGTCGCGGGCCGGACCCAGGTTCGGCTCGTCGCCCATCGGTGTGGACTGTACGGCGGAGAACTGGCCCTTGCCGTCCAGCGACGGACCTTCGGTGAAGCGGCCGGCGGGCGGCGGCACCCCATCCTTGTCATGGCCGAAGAAGGCGTAGCTGAACTCCGTCTTCTCCAGGCTCTGATCGAAGCTGTTGGGGATCGGGAGGGCACCGGTGAAGCCGCCCAGTTCCTCAATGACCGCCAGCCATTGCTGCTGGTGCATGGTGTCACGGGCGATGAGGAAGCTCAGCATGTCCTTCATGCCGGGATCATGGGCGGCATTGTACAGCCGCACGGCCAGGGTGCGGCCCGTGGCCTCCGCCGTGACATTGGCGAGCATGTCGCCGGCCAGATTGCCACTGGCATAAATATGGGAGCAATCGAAGGGCACACCGTCGGCATTGCCGGGAAAGGCCGCCAGCCCGGTGGAGAGCAGATGCTTCTGCAACATGCCCTCGACCACATGGCGGGGCCGCTCGCCGCCCATGACGGCATTGACCACCGGATTGGCCGCGGCCGTGGTTTCCTGCAGGCTCAACGGCGCCTCTTCCAGGTTCAGCGCCACGGCGGTGGCCAGCATCTCGATATGGCCGATCTCCTCCGTCGCCGTGTGCAGCAGCATGTCCCGGTACTTCTTGGTCGGGCCACGGGCCCCCCAGGCCTGGAAGAAGTATTGCAGACAGACGCGGATCTCACCCTCAATACCGCCGATGGCCTGTTGCAGCTGGCGGGCAAACAGGGGGTCCGGGGTTTCGACGCGGACCGGATATTGCAGTCGCTTGTCGTGGTAATACACGGGGTCGCCTCCGTTGGAAGGATCGGAACCCTTGCAACAGAGGGGCGGTGCCCGCGTTCGGGGCCGCAGCCCCGCTCATTGGAGTGAAGCGGCCCGAACGGTCAGCCGCGACCGGCGGGCTGCTGCTGCGTGATGCAGTGGATGCCGCCGCCGCCGCGGACGATGTCCAGTGCCGGCACCGGCACGATCTGCCGCTCGGGAAACAGCTTCTTGAAGGTGCGGATGGCCTCGTCATCGGCCGGGTCCTCGAACACCGGCATGACGATGCCGCCATTGGCCATGTAGAAATTCGTGTAGGACAGGGTGAGACGCACGCCGTTGTGCTCCAGCCGCGCCGGGGTGCGCAGGGTGACGATCTCCAACTCGCGGCCGGCGGCGTCCCGGGCCATGGACAGTCGCTCCAGATTGTCCTGGAACACGGGATAGTTGGGATCGGCCGGATCGTCGGTGGTCATGGCCAGGACAACGCCGGGCCGCACGAAGCAGGCGATCTCGTCGATATGGCCGTCGGTCTCGTCCTGCTCATAACCCCGCCCCAGCCAGATGATCTGGCTGACACCGAGATGATCACGCAGATGCCGCTCGATCTCCGCCCTGCCCAGATGCGGATTGCGGTTGGGGTTCAGCAGGCATTCCTCCGTGGTCAGCAGCGTACCCTCCCCGTCCACATGGAAGGAGCCGCCCTCCATCACCAGCGGCGCCGCGTAGCGCGGCAGCTTCAGCCGCTCCAGGATATGGCGGGCCACCTCGGTATCCGGCTGGAAATCCTCGTAATTGCGGCCCCAGGCATTGAACTGCCAGTGGACGCCGGCCACATCGCCGGCGGCATTGACCACGAAGCTGGGACCGTTGTCGCGCAGCCAGCTGTCGGAAATCGGCAGCGGCATCACCGCCACGTCCTTGCCGCAGGCCAGGCTGACCTCCGCCACCTCTCCCTCCGGGCAGACCATGGTCACCGGCTCGAACTGGGCGATGGCCTTGGCCACCTCGGCATAGGCCGCACGGGCCGGAGCCAGCCCATGGATGAAGGTCTCGGCCCGCACCGGCCAGGCCATCCAGCAGCGGGCGTGGGGTGCCCATTCGGCGGGCATGCGGAAACCGTCGGCGGCGGGTGTGGTCATCGGGCGGACATCCTCGGGCATCGGTGACAGGGCTGAAACAAAAAACGCCCCGGCGGAAGCTAACCGCCGGAGCGCCATTCTGACAACCACATGCCGGCCCGCGAAAATGGATACCGGCCAGACTGGCTCTTGGTCAGACTGAAAAACAGAGACTTAGAAAAGAACTTGGCCGATTCGCCTCAATCACGGCGGGCGGCCGTGGGCCCGAAGGCCCGGGATTCGTAAGATTCAGCGGCAAAGGGAGAAAAAATACCCAGCCGCAACAGGGGAAGCATCAGGAGGTACCGCATGGCACGCCTCAATCATAGTTGACGATGCTGGTAATATAATTGCGCATAGCGTCCAGCACCAGCCGGGGCCGCGCCAGGGCCGGCCTGCGCATGGCGCATGGCTTGATAAGGGGCAATTTCCTGGCGCCCACCGCGAAAGCCGCTTCCGATGCGACAATCGGTCAAATGGCCGATCAGGGGCCGAAGCCGCCTGGCGGTCGAGCTATGCGTAAACCGAATGACGACAGCGGGTCGCCGCTCCAGGCCGGCGCCAGTCGGCCACGGCAATCGACCAGACTGAAACCCAGCGATGAAAGGCCCCGGACCGGGGGCTCACGCAGGGCGGCGGTGGGGCCCTGGGGGGTGCCAAGGTCCTGATCCCCCAAGCAGACCCGCCGCCGGGAGGACGGGTCCTGCTCCGGTGTCGCGCCACGCGCCCCTTGGAAGCGAAGCGGCATGGTGGTTGGCAGGAAGGCCTCCGGCGACGATCCCGCTCCCGCCTGTCCGGCACCGCCCGCCATCGGCAGCAGCGGCGCCGCCTCTTCCCAGGTGGAAAGCGTATAGAGCCCGCCGGTCAGGGCGGCAGCCAGACCCGCCCCGACGAGAACGAAGACGCCGCGCAGATGCAGGCCGGGCGGGTGGGCGGCCATCGGGTCAGCCGCCCTGCTGCTGGGCCAGTTGCTCGTCGCGCCGGCGCAGCTTCTCCTGCCGGGCGTTGTAGAATCCGGCCCCGAGGATGCCGAGGGCGACGATGGAGACGACGATGGTGGCCAGCGCGTTGATCTGCGGGCTGACGCCCAGGCGCACGCTGGAGAACACCACCTGCGGCAGCGTGCTGCTGCCGGGGCCGGAGACGAAGCTGGTGATGACCAGATCATCCAGCGACAGGGTGAAGGCCAGCAGCCAGCCCGAAACGATGGCCGGCGCGATGATCGGCAGGGTGATGACGAAGAAGACCTTGGCCGGGCGGGCCCCCAGGTCCATGGCCGCCTCTTCCAGGCTGGCGTCCAGGCTGACCAGCCGCGACTGCACCACCACGGTGACGAAGGACATGGTGAAGGTGATATGGGCCAGGATGATGGTCATCATGCCCCGCCCCTCGGGCCAGCCGGTCAGCTGCTCCAGGCTGACGAACAGCAGCAGCATGGCCAGCCCCATGATCACCTCCGGCATGACCAGCGGCGCCGAGACCATGCCGGAGAACAGGGCACGACCACGGAAGGCTCCGAACCGGGCCAGCAGCATGCCGGCCATGGTGCCCAGCACCACGGCGCCGGACGCGCTGACGAAGGCCACCTGGACCGACAGCCAGGCCGCGCCCAGCAGCTGGTCGTTCTGGAACAGCTGGGCATACCAGTGCAGGGAGAAGCCCGTCCACACCCCCAGCCGCCCCTCATTGAAGGACATCACGATCAGCAGCAGGATGGGGATGTAGAGGAACAGCAGACCGACCAGCAGGCCGAAGCGCAGGAACCAGGATTTCGGCATGGGTCAGGCCTTTCCCTGCTGTTTGCCCTGGACGTTCTGGAACAGCATGATCGGCACCACCAGGAACAGCAGCAGCGCCACGGCCACGGCGGATGCCACCGGCCAGTCGCGGTTGTTGAAGAACTCTGCCCACAGCACCCGGCCGATCATCAGCGTGTCCGGCCCACCCAGCAGCTCGGGGATCACGAACTCGCCCGTGGCCGGGATGAACACCAGCAGCGATCCCGCCAGCATGCCGGGCACGGACAGCGGCAGCGTGATGCGCAGGAACGCCTTCCAGGGCGGGCAGCCCAGATCCGCCGCCGCCTCCAGCAGGGTGTTGTCCATCTTCTCCAGCGTGGCGTAGAGCGGCAGGATCATGAAGGGCAGATAATTGTAGACGATGCCCACATAGGTGGCGCCGGGCGTGTAGAGCAGATGCAGCGGCTGGTCGATCAGTCCCGTCCACATCAGCAGGTTGTTCAGCACACCCTCGTTGCGCAGGATACCGATCCAGGCATAGACGCGGATCAGGAACGAGGTCCAGAAGGGCAAGATCACCAGCATCAGCAGCGGCGCGCGCCAGCGCGGGTCGGCCTTGGCGATGGCATAGGCCATGGGATAGCCGAGCAGCAGGCACAGCACGGTGGCGATGGCGGCGATCCACAGGCTGTTGAGATAGGCGATGATGTAGAGATTGTCGCTGAGCAGATAGGTGAAGTTGTACCAGACCAGATTGACGATGGTCTTGCCCTCGTCCAGGCTGGTCTCGAACATGGGTGTGAACGGGGGAATCCCCACCTGGGACGAGCTGAGCGCGATCTTCAGCACGATCAGGAAGGGCACCAGGAAGAAGAGCAGCAGCCAGCCATAGGGCACGGCCACCACCAGCCGGCGGCCGCCGGCCAACCGGGTGAGGAAACGGCCCAGTCCGCTGCGTCCGCCGCCCTGGACAGGACCGGTCAGCACCACACCCGCACTGCTGTGCCCTCCACCGGCAACAGGGCCACCGGCGACAGGCGCCCCGGCCCCGGACGTGAACGGTCCCGCCATGCTCCGCCTCCCCCGGCCTACTCGGTCAGAACGCTGCCGGCGAACGGCCGCCAGCTGAGATAGACCCGGTCCTCCCAGGTGATGGGCATCTCGGTCCGCCGCGTCAGGTTCGGCGCCGTCACCCGCACCCGCTTGCCGGTGTCGAGATCGACGTCATAGATGGAGACGTCGCCGAGATAGGCGATCTCCTTGACCACGCCGGCGGTCTGGTTCCGCCCCGGCTCGCCGCCCAGGGGCGGCTCCTTGCTGATGGCGATCTTCTCCGGCCGCACCGCCACCCAGCAGGCGGTGCCGACACCGATATGGGCGGGGTGGGAGACATAGAGGTCGCAGGCCGCTTCGTCGGACCGGATCAGGGAATGGTCCGGTTCGGATTCCACCACCCGCCCCTCGAAGATGTTCACCGACCCGATGAATTCCGCCACCATGCGGGTATTGGGATATTCATAGATCTCGGTCGGCGTGCCGACCTGGGCGATATAGCCCTTGTTCATCACGGCGATGCGCGAGGACATGGTCATGGCCTCTTCCTGATCGTGGGTGACGATCACGAAGGTGATGCCGACCTTCTCCTGGATGTTCACCAGCTCGAACTGGGTCTTTTCGCGCAGCTTCTTGTCCAGCGCCCCCAGCGGCTCGTCCAACAGCAGCAGCTTGGGCTTCTTCACCAGGGCACGGGCCAGGGCCACGCGCTGCCGCTGCCCGCCCGACAGCTGGTGCGGCCGGCGCTTGGCGAAGGGGCTGAGCTGCACCAGCTCCAGCATCTCCGCCACGCGGTCGCGGATCTCGGCCTTGGGTACCCGGTCCTGCTGCAAGCCGAAGGCGATGTTGCTTTCCACCGACATATGCGGGAACAGCGCGTAGGACTGGAACATCATGTTGACCGGCCGCTCATAGGGCGGCACGTCCGACATGTCGACGCCGTCGATGAAGATCTTGCCTTCCGTCGGCTGCTCGAAACCGGCCAGCATGCGCAGCAATGTGGTCTTGCCGGAGCCGGAACCGCCGAGCAGGGAGAAAAACTCGCCGCGATAGATCGACAGGGAGACGTCGTCGACGGCGGTGAAATCGCCGAACCGCTTCGTCACCTTCTCGACCCGGACATAGGGCTTTTCCCCGGCGTTGCGCCAGGGTTCCAACTGCTTCTGCTGCGTCCGGCTGGGTTGGGGCGTGGCCATGATGTCTTCAGTCCGTCCCGTCCTTCAAGGGCCTGAGGCTTCAGGGGCCTGAGGCCAGGATGTATGAGATTTGAGACAAACGGAAGCGCCCCGGCAGAAACCTTGCCGGGGCGCCCTGCGTCATATCGGGAGGAGCGGCAGCTCAGTGGCCCGTCTTGACCCGGGTCCAGGTCCGGGTCCGATCACGTTCCGTCTTCTGGCTGACCTGCTTGACCGTGAACATCTTGTCCATGGCCTCCTTCGGCGGGAACACCTTCGGGTTCTGCGCCACTTCGGGCTTCATCAGCGGCCAGGACGCCGGCACGGCGTTGGCATAGGAGACGAAATCGCTGATGCCGGCCATGACCTTGGGATCGAGGATATAGTTGATGTAGGCATGGGCGGACTCCAGGTTCGGCGCACTGGCCGGAATGGCCAGCGTGTCGAACCACACCTGGGCCCCTTCGGTCGGGATCGAATATTCGATGGTGCCGGTCTTGGCCGTCTCGGCCCGGGTAGCCGCCTGGAACACGTCACCGGAATAACCCAGCGCCACACAGGCATCGCCGCTGGCCAGCGGGTCGATGACCGAGGGCACGAACGCCTTGATCGACGGACGCACGGCCTGGAAGGTGGCTTCCACCTTCTTCAGATCCTCGGCCTTCTCCGAGTTCGGGTCGAGGCCGAGATAGTTGAAGATGGTCGGCAGCACATCGGTCTGGCTGTCCAGCACGACGATGCCGCAGGCGGCCAGCTTCTTGGCGTTCTCCGGCTTGAAGATGGCGGACCAGCTGGTCATGTCCACGTCGGGCGCGGCCTGCTTCACCTTCTCCACATTGAAGCCGATGCCGATGGTGCCCCACTGGTAGATCACGGCGTAGTCGTTGCCGGGGTCGGTCGTGGACACCAGCTTCATCAGCGCCGGGTCAAGGTTCTTGAGATTCGGGATCTTCGACTTGTCCAGCTTCTGGACGGCCTTGGCCTGGATCAGCTTGCGCAGGGTCGGCTCGGCGGTCGGCACGATGACATCGTAGCCGGAATTGCCCACCAGCAGCTTCGATTCCAGGGTTTCGAGGTCGGTGAAGACGTCATATTGCGGGGTGATGCCGGTGGCCTTGGTGAAGGTCGCCAGCGTGTCCTCGCCGATATAGTCGGCCCAGCTGTAGACATTCACCTTCTTGTCCTGGGCCAGGGCCGCATTGGAGAGGGCAATGGCCGCGACCGCACCCAGTGCGGCGCTGAAAAAAGTCTTCACCGTCATGAACGACCCCCTGAGTGGACATGCGGGCACGTTAGCGCGCCCTTCCGGGCCTCCCGGATGGCGTGTATTGCACTTGCACACCCGCCCCTTGTCAACGGCGGAGAACGCCGGGACTTCAACTCGGTGAAGGACTTGCCGGCCGGGGCTCTCCCTGGCCGGCAACCCGGCGGACACCCGGACACCGGACCGGGCCGGACCTCTGCCATCCGGCCCGGCACAGTGCCCGATTTCCCGTCAGAGAATGCCCAGATCCTTGGCAGTCAGATCCAGGGCCAGCCGGGCCAGCCGGGCCATCTCGTCGGCCTCGGCATGGCTCAGCGTCAGCGCCGGCGCGAACACCAGGCTGTCGCGGATGCCGCGCATGATGACATTGTTGCGGAAACAGTGGTCGCGGGCCATCAGCCCGACCTTGCCCTTGCCGGGGAAGCGCTCGCCGGTGCGCTTGTCCTTGACGATTTCGATGGCGCCGATCAGGCCCTCGCTGCGGATCTCCCCGACGATGGGATGGTCGGCCAGGGCTTCGTCCAGGCGGGCGCGGAGATAGGGGCCGATATCATCGCGCACCCGCGCCACCAGCCCCTCCTGCTCCATCACGGCGATGTTGGCCAGGGCCACGGCGCAGGGCACGGGATGACCGCTGTAGGTGAAGCCGTGATAGAATTCCCCGCCCTCCTCGATCAGCGTCTCGGCCACGCGGTCGCCGACCATGACCGCCGACAGCGGCAGATAACCGGAGGTGATGCCCTTGGCCAGGGTCATGAAATCCGGCTCGATGCCATAGCGCTGGCTGCCGAACCAGTGGCCCAGACGGCCGAATCCGCAAATGACCTCGTCGGCGATCAGCAGCACGTCATGCTGCTTGCAGATGCGGTTGATCTCCGGCCAATAGCTTTCCGGCGGGATGATGACGCCGCCGGCCCCCTGGATCGGCTCGCCGATGAAGGCCGCCACATTCTCCGGCCCCAGTTCCAGGATCTTCTCCTCGACGGCCCGGGCGGCCAGACGTCCGAACGACTCGGCGTCCATGTCGCGGCCGGCCTCGAAGCCATAGGGGGCCATGACATGCACGAAGCCCGGCAGCGGCAGGTCGCCCTGCCCGTGCATGGCGCTCATGCCGCCCAGCGAGGTGCTGGCCATGGTGGTGCCGTGATAGCCGTGCTGGCGGCTGATGAAGGTCTTCTTCGACGGCTTGCCGCGCAGGTTCCAGTAGTGACGCACCATACGCACGATGGTGTCGTTGGCCTCCGACCCGGAATTGGCGAAGAACACCCGGTCGAGGCCGGGCGGGCACAGTTCCGCCAGCTTGGCCGACAGCAGGGCCGCCGGCTCCGTCGTGGTCTTGAAGAAGCCGTGATAGAAGCTGAGGTCCAGCAACTGGCGATAAGCCGCCTCCGCCAGTTCCTTGCGGCCATAACCCACATTCACGCACCAGAGTCCGGCCATGCCGTCCAGGATCTTCTGGCCGTCACTGTCGGTCAGCCACACCCCCTCGGCATGGGTGATGATGCGGGGACCGCCGGCGGCCGCCAGTTCCTTGTAATCGGTGAAGGGATAGAGGTGGTGGCGGGTGGACAGCTGCTTCAGCGTGGCAGCGGACAGCGCGTCGATCATGGATCGGCCCTTTGCACGAACGGAAGAGATGGAGAGGGGGACATGCCGGAAACGGCACGGCTCACGCCGGAGGATTGAATCCGATCCGGGCGCAGAGCAGCAGCATCTCGTCCTTGCGCGTCAGGGCGCGGTGGCGCACGCGAAACATCATCAGCGGGTCCAGCAGGCTGGTCAGGTCGGGCTGAACAGCCATCATCATAGCCGAAGCCGGTCCCGCTCTGTCAGGTGGAATTTCCAGCGCTCACACCGCCTGCTGCAACCAGACCATGGCCTGGTGACGGCTGGTGAAGACCCGGTGCTCCGCCCCGGGGAACAGGGCCGCAATCACCTTCACCACCAGGGCAAAGGCGGAATTGCGGATGAGATAGGCGGCGCGCACCTGCGGCCGGGACTGCAAGATCCAGGGCGTCAAGGCCCCGATCCGGCGGATCACCGACCAGTCTATGCTGCCGACAAATCCGGTCACATCGACCAGGACCGCGGCACAGCCCTCCAACATGCCGGCCTCATGCGCCAGTGTGCAGGCCCGGAGCACCTCCTCCATGGGCGGTTCGTCCGCCGCGGTGACGAGCAGGAGATCGCCATGGCGTTCCAATGTCACGCCCCCCGTGGGACCCGACAGATTGATCATGGCACCTGCTCCGACATACAGCCCGCGCCCAACCTCTTTTCCGAAAAAGCATACAATTTCAAATTAACTTGCCCGGTTTCTAATCTGTTCCCCGCTCCTCGCGCAGATGAAGATCTGCAAGGCTGCCTTGCCGCGTAAGCGCGCATCCGGTGACAGGCCGCAACCCGGACGATATAGTCCCGACGAACAGGTCCGAACCCCGCCGGAGCCGATGACCGTTCCCCCCCTTGCCGCACAGGTGCAGTTGGATCAGCTGCGGCTGTACGTGGATACCCACCGCAACGATGCCTATCTGGAAAGCGTGATCGTGCTGCTGGTGGCCATGGTCATGCAGACCTGGCTGCCCTGGCAGATCCCGGCCGTGTGGTCGGGAACCTATCTCCCCGTCCTGCTGCTGGCCCACCGGTCCTACGCCCGCTTCCTGGCCATCGTACCGCCGCCCGACGCGGCCGCCCGCTGGTTCGCCCGGATCGCGGCCGTGCGCCTGATTCTGACTCTGATGTGGGCTTCCCTGCCCTTCTGGGGCTGGCAGGAGGGCAACCTGTTCAACAATAGTCTGATCGTGGTGCTGCTGATCGGATCGCTGGGGTCGTCAGCCGCGCTCAGCACCGCGCGCTGGCCGCTTTATCTCATCGATACCGTGCCGGTGGCTGCCGCCCTGGTCAGTGTTCCCTCCCTGGGCCGGGAAGGCTTCGGGCCGACCTATTCGCTGCTGTGCATCGCCTTCGTCTCCTATGTCATGTTTCCCGCCATCGTCACCAACCGCAACACCACCCGGCTGATCCGGCTGCAGCACGAAAAAGACGGTCTGATCGCCGATCTGGCCGCTGCCCGCGATGCCGCGGAACGGGCCAACCAGGCCAAGACGGGCTTTCTCGCCAGCATGAGCCATGAGCTGCGCACACCGTTGAACGGCATGCTGGGGGCGGCACAGCTGCTGCGCAGCCGGCCGCTGGGTCCGGACGAGGCAACACTGGTGCAGGTGCTGCATGAAGCCGGCCGTGGCCTGCTGTCGCTGGTGAACGATCTGCTGGATCTGGCCAATGTGGAGGGAGGACGTGTGCGCATCGTGCAGCGGCCCTTCGCCCCGCGGGTGCTGCTGGACACCGTGGCCGGCATCCTGCGCCCGACCGCCAATGCCAAGGGATTGACCCTCAACGCCAGCGTCGGCACCGGGCTGCCCGAGCGGCTGACCGGCGATGAGGCACGGGTGCGTCAGGTCTTGCTGAATCTGGCTGGCAACGCCGTGAAATTCACCGACCAGGGAGGCGTGGCCCTGCGGCTGGACTGGCGGGACGGCATACTGACGGCCGAGGTCCGCGACACCGGCATCGGCATCGCACCGGCGCGCCAGCGCCAGTTGGATGAAGGCGGCATCGGTCCCGACCCTGCCCGCGGCGGGGCTGGACTGGGCCTGTCGATCAGCCGTGGTCTGCTGGCGGCCATGGGCGGCACCCTGTACCTTGACAGCGTGCCCGGCCGCGGCACGACGGTCGTGGCCCGACTGCCGGCGGCCGAGCCGCCCGCCGCCCCGACACCGGCCGCCGTGGCACCGGCCGCGGTGGTGACCGGCAGTCCGCGGCTCTCCCTCACCGTGCTGGTGGTGGAGGATGTCTATGTCAACCGCTTCATCCTGGAGAAGATGCTGGACCATCTCGGCCATGGCTGCGTCCTGGCCGAAACGGGCGAGGACGGGCTGGCCCGGCTGGGTCAACGGCCCGTCGATCTGGTGATGACCGATATCCGGCTGCCCGGCATCGACGGGCTGGAGATGACCCGGCGCCTGCGGGCGCTGGACGATCCGAGGCTGGCGGATCTGCCCGTCGTCGCCATGACCGCCAACCTGTTCCCGGATGATATCGCCACCTATCGGGCCGCCGGCGTCACCGAGATCCTGCCCAAGCCCATCGATCTGCAGGCCCTGTCCGCCCTGCTAGGGCGGATGGAGCGGGCAGCGGCGGACCAGACCCGCCGCCCGCTCCCTGGCTCCCTTCCCAACGGCAGCAGCACGGGCGCCGCCTCCGTCACACATTCAGCAGCAGATTCTCCCGCTCCCACGAGCTGATGACCCGCTGATAGGCTTCGTACTCCGCCTGCTTGACGTAGGAGACGGCGGAGACGAAGCGGTCGCCCAGCACCTCCTTCAGTGGCCGGCAGCCGCTGAACTTGCCCAACGCGTCGGCCTGGTGCCGCGGCAGCGAGAAGGCCAGCCGGTGGGCACTGCCCTTGACCGGATCGCTCGGTTCCAGCTGGTGGACAATGCCGAGATAGCCGCAGGCCAGACTGGCGGCGATGGCGAGATAGGGGTTGGCGTCGGCGCCGGCCACGCGGTTCTCCACCCGCCGCGCTTCCGGCGGGCTGACCGGCACGCGGAAGCCCGTGGTGCGGTTGTCCCGCCCCCAATGCACATTGATCGGCGCGTCGGAGCCCTGGACCAGACGGCGGTAGCTGTTCACGTTGGGCGCCAGCAGCGGCATGGCATAGGGCAGGTATTTCTGCAGCCCGGCGATGAAGTTCAGAAACAGCGGCGTGTCGCTGCCGTCGGCATTGGCGAACAGGTTCTGGCCCGTAACCCGGTCCACCAGCGACTGATGCACATGCATGGCGCTGCCCGGCTCGTTCTGCATGGGCTTGGCCATGAAGGTGGCATAGACATTGTGGCGAATGGCGGCCTCGCGCACCGTGCGCTTGAACAGGAAGACCTGATCGGCCAGTTCCAGCGCGTCGCCATGGTTGAAGTTGATCTCGATCTGGGCGGCCCCGGCCTCGTGGGACATGGTGTCCACGTCGATCTCCTGCTTCTCGCAGAAATCGTAGACATCCTCGAAGATCGGATCGAACTCGTTGACGGCGTCGATGCCGTAGGCCTGCCGTCCGCTTTCCTGCCGGCCGGAGCGACCGACGGGCGGCACCAGCGGATAGTCCGGGTCCTTGTTGATGGCAACCAGGAAGAACTCCAGCTCCGGCGCCACGATGGGGCGCCAGCCCCGCTCCTCGTAGAGCGCCAGCACCCGCTTCAGCACATAACGCGGGGAAATGTCCACCGGCGACTGGTCGGCATAGAAGCAGTCGCAGATGACCTGCGCCGTCGCCTCCTGGTACCAGGGCACCATGCGGATGGTGCTGCCGTCCGGGATCATATAGACGTCGGAATTCTCGGGGCTGGTGACGTCCTCATCCTCGGGATATTCGCCGGTCACGGTCTGGATGAAGATGGATTCCGGCAGGCGCAGCCCGCGGTCCCGCAGGATGCGCAGGAACTTCTCGGCCGGCACGATCTTGCCGCGGGCGATGCCCGCCAGGTCCGGCACCAGGCACTCGACCTCGGTGATGGTGCGGGAGCGGATGAAATCTTCGAGACTGCTCATGCAATCGCCGCGGGTTGGCGGCCCTGACCCCGTGGCCTGACCAGGCGGATGGAGCGACTCCCGCAGCCCTCCCTGCTGTTGCGACCGGGAAAAGTATAGGCAGAGGGTGACGGGGGCCGGCAAGGGGGAAGCAGCGCAGCATCCCGCAACCACCGGACCTTGACTTACGTGCGCCCCCCTGGTGAGCATGCACGCGTCAGAACAGCAACGGGGCCAGCCCCGACGGAGCGCCATGAGCAGCGACAGCCTTCCCCCGGAGATCCAGGAATTCCGCAGCCGCCATCCCGACATCGGGGCCGTGGACGTGCTGCTGCCCGATCTGTGCGGGGTCTATCGCGGCAAACGCGTGCCCATGGACGAGCTGGACAAGGTCTATGGCGACGGCGTCGCCCTGCCCGGCTGCACTTTCGCCGTGGACATCACCGGCGAGACCATCGAAGAAACCGGCATGTCGATCGAACGCGGCGTGCCCGACCAGATCTGCCGGCCGGTGGCGGGCACGCTGGCGCCGGTACCCTGGGCAGCCAAGCCCCTGGGGCAGGTGCTGCTGAACATGCGCGCGCCCGATGGCGGCCCCTTCCCGCTGGCCCCACGGTCGCTGGTGGAGATGCTGCTGACCCGGCTGAAGGCAAAGGGTCTGACCCCGGTGGTGGCCATCGAGCTGGAGTTCTATCTCATCGCCGGCGGACGGGAGCCGGGCGCGCCGCCGCAGCCCCCCGTCAGCCCGAGGAGCGGCCTGCCGCAGAACCGCACCCAGGTCTACGGGCTGGCGGAGCTGGAGGATTTCGAGGCGGTGCTGGACGAGATCACCGCCAGCGCCCGCGCCCAGGGCATCCCCGCCGGCACCGCCATCGCCGAATACGGCCCCGGCCAGTACGAGATCACCCTGTCCCATGTGGCGGACGCGCTGAAGGCGGCCGACGACGCCATCCTGTTCAAGCGCGCGGTCAAGGGCGTGGCCCAGCGCCACGGTTTCGAGGCCACCTTCATGGCCAAGCCCTATACCGACCAGGCCAGCAGCGGCATGCACATCCATATGAGCGTGCTGGGGCCGGACGGGCGCAACATCTTCGCCGCCGAGGCGCCGGAAGGCAGCGAGGCGCTGCGCTGGGCCATCGGCGGACTGGCCGAGACCATGCCCGCCTGCATGGCGCTGGCCGCACCCGGCGCCAACTCCTGGCGCCGCTTCCAGGTGGGCAGCTATGCCCCCACCGTCATCGCCTGGGGGGTCAACAACCGCACGGCGCCGCTGCGCATCCCCGCCGGGCCGCCCGCCAGCCGTCGGGTGGAGTACCGGATCGCCGGCGCCGACGCCAATCCCTATCTGGTGCTGGCCGGCATGCTGGCCGGACTGCTGCACGGGCTGGAGAACCGCATCGACCCCGGCCCGCCGCTGGTGGGCAACGCCTATGGCGCCGAGGCCCCGCACCTGCCGACCACCTGGGAGGCGGCGCTGGACCTGTTCGGCCGCTCGGCCGTGCTGCGCCGGCATCTGGGGGATTCCTTCATCGACACCTACCGCATCACCAAAGAAGCCGAGCGCGCCAAGTTCGCCGCCCGGGTGACGCCGCTGGAACTGGACTGGTACCTGCGCAGCGCCTGACCCCTGGATCAACCGGACAGCGGAGACGGACGGACCAGGCGAGCGGACCAAGCGGACAGGACTGCACGTCCGGCCCGCGGTCTGTCCGCTTGTCCTGCCGTCGCCCTGGTCTTAGGGTCGGGGGGCCGCAACCGCCGACCGGGTGTCATGACGCCGAAGCCCCACGCCCCCTCCTGGCCCCGCTCCTGGTATTCCGATACCGCCATTGCCTGTCCGCCACGGCCGCCGCTGGCCGGCGAGGTCCGTGCCGATGTCTGCGTCGTCGGCGCCGGCTATACGGGTCTGGTCACCGCCATCGAACTGGCGGGCAAGGGCTACAGCGTGACAGTGCTGGAGGCGGAACGTGTGGGCTGGGGCGCCTCGGGGCGCAATGGCGGCCAGATCGTCACCGGCTACAACAAGCCCATCAGCACCATCGCCAACTGGGTAGGCAAGGATGATGCCCGCCACCTCTGGGATCTCAGTGAGGAGGCCAAGGCCATCCTGGCCGATCTGGTGGCGCGCCATGCCATCCCCTGTGACCTGAAATGGGGCTATCTGCACGCCGCACTGAAGCCCCGCCATCTGGAGGAACTGCGCGACTACCACCACGAGCTGGAGGCGCTGGGCTATGGCGGGACCCGCATGGTGGAGCGGGACGAGGTGCCGTCGCTGGTGGCCTGCCGCCGCTATGTGGGCGGGCTGTACGATGCCCGCAGCGGCCAGCTGCACCCGCTGAACTATGCGCTGGGGCTGGCGGCGGCGGCCGAAGCCCTGGGCGTGCGCATCCATGAGGGGTCCCGTGTCACCCATATCGACCACGGGCCGGCCCCCAGCGCCAGCACGGCGGCGGGCACGGTGCGGGCCAGGTTCCTGGTCCTGGCCGGCAACGCCTATCTCGGCCGGCTGGCGCCGAAGATCCAGTCGCGCATCATGCCGGTGGCCACCTACATGATCGGCACCGAGGTGCTGGGACCGGAACGGGCCCGGGCGCTGATCCCGGCCGACATCGCCGTGGCCGACGTGAATTTCGTGCTGAACTATTACCGGCTGTCGAGCGACCACCGTCTGCTGTTCGGCGGCGGCGTCAGCTATTCCGGGCTGGACCGGCCCGAACTGGCCGGGCTGCTGCGCCGGACCATGCTGAAATATTTCCCGCAGCTGCGTGACGTGCGCAGCGATTATTGCTGGGGCGGCCATGTGGCCATCACCTTGAACCGCACCCCGCATCTGGGCCGGCTGTCGCCCACCACCTATTTCGCCCAGGGCTACAGCGGCCATGGCGTGGCCCTGACCGCCGTCTGCGGCCGGCTGCTGGCCGAGGCCATCAACGGGCAGGCCGGGCGTTTCGACGTCTTCGCCCGCCTGCCCCACGCCCCCTTCCCCGGCCCCGGCCCGCTGAAGACCCCGGCCCTGGTGCTGGCCATGACCTGGTACCGGATGCGGGACCTGCTTTAGTCGACGGTGGCCAGCACGCCGGCGATGGTATCGACGATCCGGGCGATCTGCGCCTCCTCCACGATCAGCGGCGGCGACAGGGCGATGATGTCGCCGGTGACACGGATCAGCACGCCGGCCTCGAAGCACTTCACGAAGGTCTCGTAGGCGCGGGCGCCGGGCGCATCGGGCCGGGGGGCCAGTTCAATGCCGCCGACCAGGCCGAGATTGCGGATGTCGATGACGTGGCGGCACCCCGTCAGCCCATGGACCGCCTGCTCGAAACAGGGTTCCAGGGCGCGGGCGCGCTGGAACAGCCCGTCGTCGCGGTAGACGTTCAGCGTCGCCTCCGCCGCGGCGCAGGCCAGCGGATGGCCGCTGTAGGTATAGCCGTGGAACAGCTCGATCGCCCCCGGCGGGCCGGCCATGAAGGCCTCGTGGATGGAATCGCGGACAAAGACGGCGCCCATGGGCACGGTCCCGTTGCTGATGCCCTTGGCCGTGACCAGGATGTCGGGCAGCACGCCGAAGCGGTCGGCGGCGAAGGGGGCGCCCAGCCGGCCATAGCCGGTGATGACCTCGTCGAAGATCAGCAGCAGCCCGTGCCGGTCGCACAGCGCCCGCAGCCGCTCCAGATAGCCGACCGGCGGCACCAGAACGCCGGTGGACCCGGCCAGCGGCTCGACGATGACCGCCGCCACCGTCTCCGCTCCATGCAGGGCCAGGATGCGCTCCAGCGCATCGGCCAGATCCGCCCCCTGGGCCGGCTGGCCGCGGGAGAAGGCGTTGCGGACGGGATCATGGGTGTGGGGCAGATGATCGACGCCGGGCAGCAGCGGCCCGAACGCCTTGCGGTTGCCGGGGATGCCACCCACGGAAATGCCGCCGAAGCCGACCCCGTGATAGCCGCGCTCGCGCCCGATCAGCCGGGTCCGCTGGCCCTCGCCACGGGCCCGGTGATAGGCCAGGGCCATCTTCAGCGCCGTATCGACGGACTCCGAGCCGGAGTTGGTGAAGAACACATGGTTGAGATCGCCCGGCGCCAGGGCGGCCAGCCGGGCCGCGGTACGGAAGGCGCCGGGATGGCCCATCTGGAAGCTGGGCGCATAGTCCAACTCGCCTGCGGCCTGACGGATGGCCGCGGTGATGGCGGCACGGTTGTGCCCGGCATTGACGCACCAGAGGCCCGCGGTACCGTCCAGGATCTGCCGCCCGTCCTGGCTGCGGTAATACATGCCGTCGGCCGACACCAGCAGCCGCGGCGCCGCCTTGAACTGGCGGTTGGCGGTGAAAGGCATCCAATAGGCGGACAGATCGTTCTGTGCCGGGCTGTGGCCGTCCATGACACGCTCACCGGTGGTTGATCCCGGACGGAACGGTAACACGGCGGTTCCGTCCCGTCACAGGCCCGGCGACAGACCGGTCACTCCTTCGGCAGCTCGAACATCAGCAGAAGTGTGCGCTGCAGCCCGCTGAAATTGTTGTCGGAGACGAGGTAGAGCAGCACACGCCCGTCCGGCAGGGCACGGGCATCGATGCCTTCGAAATTGTCGGCAATGCCGGGCGGTCCGAGCCGGCCCAACTCCACCCCCTCGACCACGCCATCGGCGGCCACCGCCCGTTTCAGATCGGCCGCGGCGACGCGGACGATGCGGCTGCCCCAGCCGCCGGTCCAACTGGCCCGCCGTTCCAGCACCACCAGATCGCCGTCGGGCAGCCGCGTGGCGTCCACCGGCAGGAAGGAGGGCCTGGCACGGTAGCGGAAGGGCTGCCAGCCGCCGGGCCTGCCCAGCCAGCCGCGATGCAGCCCCGCCTCCTCCCCCTCGACGATCAGCAGCAGCCGGCCGTCATCCCAGCTGGTCAGCGTTTCCACACCTTCGTTGAAGCCAAGGCCGGCCAGCCCGTCGGGACCGTCCAACCGGGTCGGCGCGCCGGCCAGATCGGCGCCGTAGCGCAGCAGCCGGTGATCGCGCTCGAAGGACACCACCCAGCCCTGACCGGGCCAGGCCCCCAGCAAGGCCAGCCCTTCGGAATCGCTGGAGGTGACGCCGTTTCGTTCCCGGTCCAGCGGCAGCGGTGCGATGCGCAGGTCGGATGCTGCGGCCAGGCGGCCATCGGCGCCATATCCCAGGCGACCCCGCACAACCTGCGCCCGATCACTGATGGCCACGAATTGGGTCCCGTCCGGGCTGACGCGCAGGGACGAGAGGCCGCCGAAGGCGGCGTCATCATGCTCCAGATGCAGCCCGCCGCGATAGAGCAGGCTGCCGGCGCGTTCACCGGCCCCCGGCTCCTCCGACAGGGCCACCGGAACCGACCAGCCGCCCGGCCGCGGGGCCGAGGCCGCGCAGGCCGACAACAAGGGCAGGCCCAGCAGCAGCAGCAGGGGCAAGGGGCGGAAGCAGCGGCGGGACTGGCAGCGGAGACGGGGAAGACGCATCAGGGGGTTCCTCGGGGCAGCGCCGGACCGGCAGTTTCAAACCGGATGATCCAGACCAGACATTCACCGCCCTTTCGGGCCGTGTCCGGGAAGCGCTATTCTTCCCGCCCCTGAGGGGTACGATCAAAAGTGGCAAGAGCACAAGCATGACCGAGATCACCGAAATCAACTCCACGTCCGAAGACCGCCTTGAAGCGCTGGAGCGGCGCATCGCGCTGCTGGAGCAGCGTCTGGCCGACCAGGCCCCGACGGGCACGGCTCAAGCCGCCGAGGGCGAGTCGCTGGCGGCCTGGCTGCGCCTGAATCCGGTGCTGACCGTGATGATCGCCGTCGTGGCCCTGGTGCTGCTGACGCATCTGCTGCACTGACGCGCCCCAGACCCGCCGGCAACCGGCCCCCGCCGGGCCGGCCCGGGGGAAGGAAGGATTACCCTGTCGGCATGGGGTGCGCTTATTTTCCCACCAGTGGATTAAGTCTCCACACCGCAAGAGAAGACAATAATACAGCTGTTCGTACCGGTAGACGGTGTATGGCGGGCGAAGTAGGTCGGAAGCTCTATTTCCGGTGTTGAATGCGGTGTTCTAGAAACATTATCCGATCATGAACAGCGTGACTCCCGGCTCCGAATGGCGAAAGTAGATTTGGCTGCGGGGAACCAGCCCCGTGGTGAAAACAGCAGCAGCGAACTGGAGTCCCTGCCGCCGGCGGAACTGGTCGCCTGCATCCGCGCCCTGGAAGCCGCCGTGGCCGACAAGGAGGCGGCGCTGCGGGAACTCCAGCACCGGGCCAAGAACAGCCTGCAGCTGGTCATCAGCCTTTTGCGCCTGCAGCACCACCGCATCACGGACCCGGTGGCCCGCGCCGCCTATGATCAGACCATGTTCCGGGTCGAGGTTCTGGCCATCCTCTACCGCCAGGTGCATGAGGCCCGCTCGGAAACCCAGGTCAATCTGGCGCGTTATCTGCGTGAAGTCTGTGAAACCGCCATTGCCAACGTGGGTGACGTGCCGGTGCCGGTAACGCTGTCGGTGGAGGCCGAACCGCTGACCACCTCGCTCTACACGGCCATGCCGCTGGGGCTGATCGCCAATGAACTGGTGATGCAGGGCCTGCGCCATGCCTATCCCGAGGATGCCTGGATGCGGGTCCGGCTGGAGCAGTTGCCCAGCGGCAGCGCCAAGCTGACCGTAGCCGACAGCGGCCGCGGCCTGCCCCAGGGCTTCGATGCCGATGCCGATGCGGCCAGCATGCTGGTGGAGGCCCTGGCCACCCAGCTGGGGGCCGATCTGGATCTCAGTCACGGATCGGGAACCGCTGTCCATCTGACGCTGAAGCTCTGAGTCCGGCCGCGCCGACACCCGGCCCCCTCAGGCATGGGGGCCGGCCGGGAACGGCTGCGCCGATGCACAAGGGAGCAGAATGCAGACGCTGAGTGCGCTCGTCCGCCGTTACGGCACCGATGCCCGGACGCTGGCCACCCTCCACGATGTGCTGGCGGCCGCCCTGTCCTTCATTGTCTCTCTTTACCTGCGGGTCGGCAGCCAGCTGATGGAGTTCGCCCCGGCCCTGTGGCCGGGTCT
The DNA here is from genome assembly GCF_003336875.1 of Oleisolibacter albus. Classification (GTDB taxonomy): domain Bacteria; phylum Pseudomonadota; class Alphaproteobacteria; order Azospirillales; family Azospirillaceae; genus Niveispirillum; species Niveispirillum album. The sequence continues at coordinate 294,516 of NZ_QGNJ01000001.1, forward strand.
GCTGGTGTTCACGGCCACGGCGGCCATCAGCTATCCCCTGGTCGGCATGAATTCCGGGGTCTGGCGCTATGCCTCGCTGCGCGACCTCATGGCCATCGCCCGCGCGGTCACGGCCACGGTTCTGGTGTTCCTGGCCCTGCTGTTCCTGGTGACGCGGCTGGAGCTGCTGCCGCGTTCGCTGCCGCTGATCAACTGGTTCGTGCTGGTGGTATTCCTGGGCGGGCCGCGCCTGATCTACCGCGTGTTCAAGGACCGGCGCATCACCGGCATCCTGGAGACCAACAGCCGCGACCGCATCCCCGTGCTGCTGGTCGGCGCCGCCGACGAGGCGGAGCTGTTCATCCGGGCCATGAACCATGCCCCCGATGCCGCCTTCCGCGTGGTCGGCATCCTGGACGACAAGTCCAGCCGTGTCGGCCGCCACATCCATGCCGTTCCCGTGCTGGGCGGTCTGGACCAGCTGGGCGAGGTGGTCAACCGCCTGGCCGAAGGCGGTGAACGGCCGCGCCGGTTGATCCTGACGCGTCCGCATCTGCACCGCTCGGCCGATCTCGGTCAGCTGATCGAACAGTGCGAAGCCCTCAATCTGGTGCTGGCCCGCCTGCCCGACCTCACCGATTTCCGTGAGGCGGTGGAGACCGAGGGCAGCGTGCGCCTGCGCCCCATCGTCATCGAGGATCTACTGGGCCGGCCGCCGGTGCGGCTGGACCGCCAGTCCATCGGCGGGCTGGTGGCCGGGCGCAGCGTACTGGTCACCGGCGCCGGCGGCACCATCGGTGCGGAGCTGACCCGGCAGATCGCCACGCTTGGACCGCGCCGGCTGGTTCTCATCGACCATGGCGAGTTCAACCTCTACAGCATCGATCTGGAACTGGGCGAAGCCTTCCCCGCCCTGGACCGGCGCAGTGTCCTGGCCGATGTGCGCAACCGCACCCGCATGCTCCAGGTCTTCCAGGAGGAGCAGCCGGAGCTGGTGTTCCACGCCGCGGCGCTGAAGCATGTGCCGATGGTGGAGTTCAACCCCATCGAGGGCGTGCTGACCAACATCATGGGCACCCGCAACGTGGCCGATGCCGCCGCGGCCTGCGGCAGTCTGGCCATGGTGCTGATCTCCACCGACAAGGCGGTGTCGCCCACCAACGTCATGGGGGCCACCAAGCGCGTGGCCGAATGCTACTGTCAGGCCCTGGATCTGCCGCGTCCCCGCGCCGGCGCGGCGGGAACGGATGGCGGCGGCACGCGCTTCCTGACCGTGCGATTCGGCAATGTGCTGGGCTCCACCGGCTCGGTGGTGCCGCTGTTCACCCGCCAGCTCAAGGCCGGCGGCCCGCTGACCGTCACCCACCCCGAGGTCTGCCGCTACTTCATGACAGTGCGGGAGGCGGTCGAGCTGGTGCTGCAGGCCTCGGCCTATGGCATGGGCAGCACCGATGACCGCGGACGCATCTTCGTGCTGGATATGGGCCAGCCCGTGCGCATCGTCGATCTGGCCCGGCAGATGATCCGGCTGGCGGGCCTGCGTCCCGGCCGTGACATCCAGATCGTCTTCACCGGCCTGCGTCCTGGCGAGAAACTGTATGAGGAGATGTTCGACGAGGCCGAACCGCCGGTGCGCACCGGCGCCGAAGGCGTGCTTGTCGCCTCGCCCCGGGCCGTGGATTCGGCTATCCTGCGCCGGTCGCTGGACGAGCTTCTGGCGGCGGCCCAGAGCTGGGACGAGGCGCGCGTGATCACCCTGTTGCAGCACATCGTTCCGGAATTCCACCCGGAGGCGGCCCGCGCGGCCGGCATTCCCGTTTCCGCTGCCGGCACGGCGCCGCGCGCGCCCTTGTGAGCTTGCGCCATGATCACCCTGTACAGTTTCAGCACCCCGCACGGCCATCGCGCCTCCATCCTGCTGGAGGAGTTGGGCCTGCCGTACAAGGTGCAGCGCGTCGATTATCATGACGGACGCGTCCATGATCCCGACTTCGCCCGGATCAGTCCGCTCGGCAAGTTCCCGGCCCTGGTCGACACCCGCGACGGCCAGGAGCGCGCCTTGTTCGGCTCCGGCGCCATCCTGACCTGTCTGGCCGCGGAGAATGGCAAGCTGCTGCCCGCCGACCCGGCCGAGCAGGCCGGCTTCCAGTGCTGGTTCAATCTGGTGCTGACCGATCTGACACCAGCCACATCCGGCCAGTTCCGTTTCCATGTTCTGGCGCCGGAACGGCTGCCCTATGCCATGGACTATTTCGCCGGCGAGGTGGAGCGCTGTCTGCTGGCGCTGGATGGCCGGCTGGGCCAGTGTCCCTGGCTGGGCGGCCATGCGTACACCATTGCCGACATCGCCGCCTTCCCCTTCATCGATGCCATTGCCAAGGGCGGCGGCCTGGCCGGCCGCCTGCCAGAGCTGAACCGCTGGTACGGGGAGGTGGGCGCCCGCCCCGCCGTGCGCCGGGGTATGGCCGTGCCGGGCTGAGGCGGGGCTTGACGCGCGGCCCCGCGCCTCCTTTATCTGCCATGTCCATGGCGACGGCCCGGATGGGCCCGATGCTTCGGCGGAACGGATGATGACCACGACGCTGACCCGCGATCAGGTTGTCGAGATCTGCGGCCGGCTGGACGATATGCGCATAGCCAGCATCATCGGTACCGGGGCCAGCCCGGCCGAATTGATGGAAGCCCGCAGCTGGCTTGCCGCCGACGATGTGCTCGGCGGGGATCTGGGCAAGCGGCTCGATCCCCGCATCAGCCGGCTGATCGAGCTGCTGCGCGCCGACGAACCGGACTGGGACGATTGCTGACCCGGCAGGGGCGCCCCCCGCCGGTGCCGCCATCCGGAGGCGCTTCCGGTGTCAGCCCCGCGCCACGTGCCGGTGCTCCGCGATGACCCGCAGCACCACGTCGGCCGCACGGCGGCTGGGCGGCACATCGCCCTGACCGAGCCAGCGCGAGACCTCGGACACGCCGTCGATCTGGCCCTGGCGGGCGGTGGGGTCTGACAGCAACCGCCCCACCTGCTCGGCCAGCCGGTCCGGTGTGCAGTCCCCCTGCAACAGTTCCGGCACAAGCGGCCGGTCCAGCATGATGTTGACCAGATTGACGAAGCGGACGCGGATCAGCCGACGGTAGAGCCGGTAGGTCAGCGGATGGATGCGGTAGGCCACGACCGCCGGCAACCGCGCCAGCGCCAGTTCCAGCGCCACGGTGCCGGACGCGGCCAGGGCCGCAGTGCTGGCGGCGAAGGCGTCGTACTTGTCCGCGTCGCCCTGCACCAGGATGGTCGGCAGCGGCCAGCCCTTGACCGCGGCCCCGACCAGCGGCGCCACCTGCGGCACGGTCGGCACCACCACGTGCAGGTCCGGAAAGCGCTGCGCCAGCAACCGCAGCGTCTCCCCGAAATCCGGCAACAGCGTTGTCACCTCGCTGCGGCGGCTGCCCGGCAGCACGGTCAGCAGCGGCGTGTCGGCCGCGAGGCCGAACCTGTCGCGGAAGCGCCGGCCATCGCCCTTGTCGGCCCCGCCCTCCACCACGGGATGGCCGACGAAGCTGCAGGGCAGCCCCTCCTTCTCGAAATAGGGCGGCTCGAACGGCAGCAACGCCAGCAGATGGTCCAGGAAGCCGGCCACGGTCTTGGCCCGCTTCGGCCGCCAGGCCCAGACCGTGGGGGCCACATAATGGATCAGGGGCACCGGGCTGCCGGCCTTGCGCACGCGCCGGGCGATGCGGAAACAGAAATCCGGCGCATCGATGCTGACCAGGGCGTCAGGGGCATGGTCGAGCACGGCGCGGGTGGTCTGGTCCAGACGCCGCAGCAGGTTGGGCAGCTTGGGCAGAAGTTCGGCCAGCCCGAACAGGGCCAGCTCCTCCATGGGGAACAGCGACACCAGCCCCTGGGCCGTCATGCGCTCCCCGCCGACTCCGGCGAAGCGGACCTTGCCGCCGGTGGCGTCCTTCAGGGCGGCCATCAGCCGCCCGCCGATGACATCGCCAGACGGTTCCCCGGCGATGAGGAAGATCAGCGGCGCGTCGGTCATGGAGCCTTGCCTTCATCTGACGGCGTCACGCCGACCACGAACAGGCCGGCGGCATCGGCCAGCCGGCGCACCTCGTCACGGGCCAGCAGCAGGGTGCCACCAGCCTCGGCCGCGATCCCGGCGAAGCCGGCGGCGGCGGCTCCGCGCAGCGTCTCCGGTCCGAAGGTCGGCAGATCCAGGCGCCCGTCCTGTTGCGGCTTGCGCATCTTCACCAGCACCGGGGCGGCACCGTCGCGCTTCAGCCCGGCGCAGCGGGCGACCAGGGCATCGGTGCCCTCGATGGCCTCCACGCCCAGCACCAGCCCCTGCTGCACCACCACGGCCTGCCCCACATCGAGCCGCCCCAGCGCCCGGGCGACCGCGATGCCATGGTCGATATCGGCCAGGGCCGCCGCATCCGGCGCCACCCGCCCCAGGGTGCCGGCCGGGGTCAGCAGGTCTCCGGTCAGGTCCTGCACACCGACGACACGGAACCCCTCCTGCTCCAGCAGACCGACGACGCTGCGCAGCAGCCCGTCATCACCCAGGGCACGGGCCCCGATGCGGGCGAAGAACTGGGCGGCCTTCCAGTCCGGCCGCAGTTCCGACAGGGACGGCCGGCGCACACGGCCGGCCATGACGATGTCGCGCACCCCTTCGGCCTTCAGCCGGTCGAGGATGGCGCCGGCAGCCCCCATGCGGAACCAGGCCTGCGGCACATCGGCGGGCAGCCGCTCCGCTTCGGCCTGTCCCTCCAGGGCGATGACGAACAGCGGCCGTCCATCGCGACGGCAGGCGTCGATCAGGCGGGCCGGCAGATCGCCGCCACCGGCCAGGATGCCGAGCGTGGCCGCCATGGCTCAGCGCGGCAGGGTCAGCGCCCGCGACCCGCGCTCGGCCAGAAAGGCCAGCATCTGGGCCACCAGCGCCCGGTCGGGGAAGGACTCGGCCACCAAGGCCGTGCGGTCGGCCAGGGTGCCCTCGCCACCGAACAGTTGCTTGAAGGCATGCCGCAGGCCGTGGATCTCCTCCTTGGCGAAGCCGCGGCGTTCCAGACCGACCAGGTTGAGGCCGGCCAGATGACCGCGCTCCCCCTTGACCAGACCGAAGGGAACGACATCGGCCTCCACCCCGGTCATGCCGCCGATCATGGCATGGGCGCCGATGCGGACGAACTGGTGCACGGCCGACAGGCCGCCGATCACGGTGTAATCCCCCACCTCGACATGGCCGCCCAGGGTGGCATTGTTGGCGAAGATCACGCCATTGCCGACGCGGCAGTCGTGGCCGATATGGACACCGACCATGAACAGCCCGCCATCCCCGACCGAGGTCAGCATGCCGCCGCCCTCCGTGCCCGGATTCATGGTCACATGCTCACGGATGCGGTTGTTGCGGCCGATCACCAGTTCCGACGGTTCGCCCCGGTACTTCAGATCCTGTGGCGGCAGGCCGATGGAGGCGAAGGGATAGATCACCGTGCCGCTGCCGATGCGTGTGCGGCCATCCACCACCACATGCGAAATCAGCCGGACCCCGTCCCCCAGTTCCACATCGGGGCCGACGACACAGAAGGGACCGATCGACACATCGGCACCAAGCCGGGCCGCGGGGTCGACAACGGCGGTCGGATGAAGGCTGACAGGCATGAACGCTGTTCCTGCTGGACGGACCGGAAGCGGGGAAAGTCTGAGACCGCCCGCGCCGGGCTCGGCATCGGACGCGGGCGACCAGGTTCCGGCAGCCACCATCCAAGCCAGCCGCGGCGGCGACGGCCGGTCAGACTTCCTGGCCGAAGGTCTTAGACGCGGCGGCCGATTCGGCGCAAATCACTGTTCTTTACAGAATATTACCATGCCGTCCGGACCCGGCCCGCGGGGAGCGCGGCGTCACCGCCGCGGCCCAATCCTGACGGACCGGGAAAGCGGGGCTCAATCCATGACGATCATGGCGGTGTAGCTGGCCTCGGCGCAGAGCTGGCCATCGACCCAGGCTTCACCCTTGAACTTCCAGACGGTGCGGCGGTTCTGGATCTTCTGCACCTTGATCTCGATGCGGTCGCCCGGGCCGATCGGGCGGCGGAAGCGCGCCTCGTCGATGCCCATGAAATAGACCAGCTTGCCTTCGGCCGACTGTCCCAGCGTGTGCATCACCAGCACGGCCGAGGTCTGGGCCATGGCCTCCACGATCATCACGCCGGGCATGACCGGACGCGCCGGAAAATGGCCGGTAAAGAACGGCTCGTTGATGGTGACGTTCTTGATGCCCGTGCAGCTCTCGCCATCAACGATATCCACGATCCTGTCAATCAGGAGCATCGGGTACCGATGAGGGATCATCTGCATGATCCGATGAATGTCGAGATCGGTCACCGTCTTGCGTTCAGCTGTCGCGTCCATCGCCCTGATCACCTTTAACACGCACCAGCCGTCCCAGAACGGCGACCTGCCGCAGCCATTGGCGCATCGGCACGGCCGGAGATCCCCCGACCTTCTCGCCCGGCGCCACATCCCGCATGACCCCGCTCTGCGCGGCGATCTGCGCACCGGCGCCGATCTTCAGATGGCCGGTGACGCCCGCCTGGGCCGCCAGGACGACATGGTGGTCCAGCTTGGTGCTTCCCGAAATTCCGGCCTGGGCGACGATCACGCAGCCCGGGCCGAGCGCCACGTTGTGCCCGATCTGAACCAAATTATCAATCATGCACCCCCGACCGATGACGGTATCAGGGCCGGCGCCGCGATCGATGGTGACATTGGCACCGATCTCCACATCATCTTCGACGATGACGCGGCCAAGCTGCGGCACACGCACATGCCCGGCCAGATCCATGGCGAAGCCAAATCCATCCTGGCCGATGCGGGCGCCGGGATAGATCACCACCCGGGACCCGATCAGGCAGTGCGTCAGCGAGGCGCAGGGGCCGACCACACTGTTGTCCCCCACCACCACATTGCGGCCAATGACGGCATTGGCGCCGATGCGGCAGCCGGCCCCGATCCGCGCGCCCGCCTCCACCACCGCGCCGGGCGCCACCTCGGTGCCCGGCCCGATCTCGGCCGTTGGATGCACATGGGCGCCGACGGCGATGCCGCCATCCGGTGCGGGATTGGGATAGAAGGCCTGGGCGCACAGGGCATAGCCCTTGTACGGCCGCTTGGTCAGCAGCAGAGCCATGCCCGCCGGAGCCCGCGACGCCATGGCCGGATGCACCACACAGGCACCGGCCGCGCTGACGGCGAAGGCCTCCGCATATTTCTTGTTGTCGAGAAAGCTCAGCTGCTGCGGTCCGGCCTGGTCCAGCGCCGCCACATCCGAGATCAGCCGGTCGGGGTCGGCGCCGTCCGACAGCTCGGCTCCGGCGATGCGCGCCAGATCCGCCAGACGGAAGGGGCCGGCGCGATGGAAGAAACGTGGGTCCGCCATGATCTCACTGCTGCGGCAGATGAACGGTGATGGTCGGCAGCTTGGCGTTGAGCCGCTGCATGACCGCGTCGGTGATATCCACGGAACGGTCGGTCTGGTAAAGCACGAACTGGGACGAGATCACCACTGTTGCGCCCCGCTCGCCCGCCACCTGCGCCACCACGTCGCGCAGGGCTTCCAGAAGCTGGTTGCGGCCCTGATTGAAGGCCGCGTCGAGCCGGCGCGTCCGGTCCTGCGTGGCCCGGCTGGTGGCCATGACCTCCCGCTCGAACTCCGACCGGCGGCGATCGAATTCCTCCGGTGAGGCAGTCTTGCGCAGGTTCGCCAGTTCCTGCTCGGCAGCGCTGAGGCGGTCCTGCTGGGCGTTCATATCCCGCGCCAGCGTCTCCTTCTGCGCATCCAGCTGTTGCTGCAGGCTGCGGGCCGCCCGCGATTCCTCCAGCAGCATCTTGACATTGACCACCACCAGCCGCGTGCCGGCAGACCACGCCGCCGGCGGGGCGGCCGGTGTAGCGGACGGGGAACCCGGCGCCGTGCTGGCCGGCGGCAGCACCACCGGGTCCTGGCCCGGCTCAGCCTGGCCGGACAGTCCCCCCGTGCCGGGCAGCCCGCCCGTATCCTGCGCCCCGGCGGCACCCGCCCAGATCATGCCGGCGATCAGGGCCGGGCCGATCCGTATCCAGCCGCGGAGCGACATGCCCCGTCTCCTTAGAAGCGGGTTCCGAAGCTGAACCGGAAGGTCTCGGTCCGGTCATATTCCTCCTTCTGGATCGGATAGGCCAGATCCAGACGAATCGGACCGAACGGCGACTTCCACGACAGGCCCACACCGGCCGACCAGCGGACGCTGGAATCGTCACGGAAGATTTCGTTCTGCTCCGGCTGGCCGCTGCCCGACTTGGTCAGCGTGCCGGCATCGGTGAAGGCATGGGCCTTCACCCCCAGCTCGTCCGGCAGACCGACCGGCAGGGTCAGTTCCAGGCTGGCGCGGCTGAAGATGGTGCCGCCCAGGGCATCGCCTTCGCTGTCCAGCACCTGACCGGTGGTGCTGCTGTAGGTGAAAGCGCGCGGACCGATACCGCCCGGCTCGAAACCGCGCAGCGTATCGCCGCCCAGGAAGAAGCGGTCGTTGATGCGGATGCGCTTGCCCAGCTTGGCCAGGTAGCCCGCCTCGGTGGTCAGGCCCAGGACCCAATCCTCCGCCAACCCCCAATAGGTGCCGGCCGTCACCCGGTTGCTGAGATAGCGCACATTGCCGCCCACACCGGCGAACTCGTTGGCCAGCATCACGTAATAGCCGTCGGTCGGATTGAGGCGGCTGTTGCGGGCATCATACATCAGCTGTGATTCGACCGACGATTTGATGCTGGTGCCTTCCTGATCCTGAACGAAGCGCGACGCCGTGCTGCGGACATTGTCGATGGTGTTGGCCGCCACCGTATAGCTGAGGCGCTGGCGCAGACGGTCCGACAGGGGATAGCCGGCGCGCAGCACCATACCGGTGCTCTTCAGATCGTAGGAATAGGAGTAGTCGTCATTGCTGTCGCGCACGATGCGGAACAGATCGACACCGGCCGCCAGATCGCGATCAAGGAAATAGGGCTCGGTGAAGCTCAGATCCAGCTCGAAGGTGCGGCTGGACAGCAGCGTGGACAGGCGCAGATCCTGGCCTTTGCCCAACAGGTTGCGCTGCCGGATGGAGAAGTCGATCAGGGCGCCGTCGGACGTGGAATAGCCGGCGCCGACCTGGATTTCACCGGTGGGCTGTTCCGTCAGATTGACGGTGACCACCGACTGGTCGCGCGTGCTGCCTTCGGCGGTCTTGATCTCCACGTCCTGGAAGAAGCCAAGATCCTTGATGCGCTGTTCCGAACGCTTGATCTTCGAGGTGCTGAACGGATCGCCCTCCACCAGCAGCATTTCGCGGCGGATGACCTTGTCGAGCGTGCCGGTATTGCCGACCACGTTGATACGCTCGACATAGACGCGCGGGCTCTCGTTGATCTCGAAGACCAGATCGACGGTCTGGTCCTCCTGGTTGCGCTGCAGCAGCGGATCGATATTGATGAAGGCGTACTGCATATCGCCCAGGCGATCGGTCAGCAGATTGACGCTGCTCTCGATCAGGTCGGCGTTATACCACTCGCCCGACTGCGCGATGATGAAGGGACGCAGCAGTTCGGGATTGAGTTCGGGAATGTCGCTCTTGATCTCGATCTTGCCGAACTTGTAGCGCTTGCCCTCATCCACCGTCATGGTGATGAAGAAATCCTCGCGGTCGGGCGTCAGCTCGGCGATGGAGGACAGCACTCGGAAGTCGGCATAGCCGTTGCGCAGATAGAAGCGGCGGATCTGCTCCTGGTCGTAACGCAGGCGATCGGGATCATAGGTGTCGCTGCTGGACAGGAACCGCCACCAGCGCGACTCCTTCGTCAGCATGATGTCCTTCAGATCGCTGTCGCTGAAGACATTGTTGTTGATGAAGTTGATCTGCTGCACGCCGGTCAGCTGCCCTTCGTCGATCTCGAACACCAGATCGACGCGGTTCTGTTCCAGCTGGATGATCTTCGGCTCGATACGGGCGGCGAAGCGGCCACCGCGGCGATAGACCTCCAGCATGCGCTGGACATCGTTCTGCACGCGGGTCCGGGTATAGACCACGCGCGGACGCAGCTGCACCTCGGCGGTCAGATCCTCCGTCTTCACCCGCTTGTTCCCCTCGAAGGAGATGCGGTTGATGATGGGATTCTCGACCACCGTCACCACCAGCGTGCCGCCATCGCGCCGCAGCGTGACGTCGGCAAACAGGCCGGTGGCGAACAGCGACTTCAGCGACTGGTCGATGCGTTGCGGATCGAACGAATCGCCGGGCTGGACCGTCAGGTACGACCGGACGGTCGCCCCCTCGATGCGTTGCGTCCCCTCGACCCGGATCTCCCGGATTGTACCGCCATCAAAGGCCTGCTGGGCCATGGCGCCGGAAGTCAGCGCAATGACCGACGTAGCGGTGGTGCTGCCAATCAGCAGGCACAGCGCCGCGACCCTGGAAACCGAACCCAAGCGTTCCCCCGAAAGGCTAGGAGAGAAGATCCCTGAAGAACTCGACCACACGCAGGTGGACGAGGTCATTCCATGTGGCGAAGACCATCAAGCTCAATACCAAAGCAAGACCGATCCGGAAACCATATTCCTGTGCCCGCTCGCCGAGAGGGCGACCGCGCGCGGCTTCGATGCCGTAGAAGAGCAGATGGCCGCCATCCAACATCGGCACCGGAAACAGATTGATCAGACCGAGATTGATGGACAGCACGGCCAGGAACCAGACCAGAGCGACAAAGCTGGTCTGGGCCACCTGACCCGACATCTGCGCGATGCGCAGAGGGCCGCCCAGCTCTTCGGTGCTGCGCACCCCGGCGGCCATCTGCCACACGGCATCCAGCGTGCCGGTCGTCAGGCTCCAGGTCTCGCGCATGGCCTGCACCACCGCGGTCAGCGGCGGTTGCTTGCGGTATTCGTCGGCGCCCCGCAGGACGCCAAGGCGGCCGATGGTGTGGCTGTTACCGAAGCGGTCGGTCAGCTGCACGGGACGCGGCGTCACCGTCACCGGCACCCGGGTGCCGTTGCGCTCCACCACCATCTCCAGCGGCACACCGGGGTTGAGCACGATGACCTGCAGCACGTCCTGGAACCGGTCCACGCCCGATCCGTTGACGCTGACAATGCTGTCACCGGCCTGAATCCCAGCCGCGGCAGCGGCGCCGTCGGGCTGCACCTCCTGCACCACCGGCGGGGTGTAGGGCTGCCCATACAGCATGAACATCAAGGCCAGCACGATGATGGCGAACAGGAAATTGGCGATCGGGCCGGCGGCGACGATGATGGCCTTCTGTCCCAGCCGCTTGTGGAAGAAGGACACCTGCCGCTCCTCGGCGGTCATGGTCCTGACCTCCTCGCCCGGCCGGCTGGTGGCGTCGGCATCGCCGAACATCTTCACATAGCCACCCAGCGGGATCAGGCTGAACTTCCAGCGCGTGCCCGCCCGGTCATGGAAACCGAAGATCTCCGGCCCGAATCCGATGGAGAAGACATCGACCCGCACGCCGTTGCGCCGGGCGGCCCAGTAGTGCCCGAACTCATGCACGAACACGAGAACGGTCAGCACCACCAGGAACATGATCCCGTAGTTCCAGATGAAGCTGAATACTTCCATGTGCTGTGCCTCCAGGCTCCCCCGCGTCAGGAGCCGCTACTCAATCCGGAGATTTGGGCATCCGCATGGCGGCGGGCGTCGCGATCCGCCTGCCGCACATCGTCGAGCGTCTGCAGCGGCCCATGGGGCAATTCCGTCAATGCGGTCTCCACCACCCGCTCGATATCCAGGAAGCCGATACGACCATCCAGGAATCCCTGCACCGCACGCTCATTCGCAGCGTTCAGCACTGTAGGAGCGGCCCCCCCGCTTTGCAAGGCCTGCCGCGCCAGCCGCAGCGCCGGGAACCGTTCCGGGTCCGGCGCCTGGAACTCCAGCCGCGCCGCGCTGACCAGATCCAGCCGCGCGCCGGGGGTCGGGATACGCCGGGGCCAGCCCAGGGCCACAGCGATGGGCGTGCGCATATCCGGCGTGCCCAGCTGGGCCAGCACGGACCCGTCCACATACTCGACCAGACTGTGGACCACGGATTGCGGATGCACCAGCACGTCGATCCGGGCCTCCGGCATGGCGAACAGGTGGTGGGCTTCGATCAGTTCCAACCCCTTGTTCATCATCGACGCGCTGTCGACCGAGATCTTGGCGCCCATCGACCAGTTGGGATGGGCCACGGCCTGGGCCGGAGTCGCCGCCGCCATCTGCGCCCGCGTCCAGGTGCGGAAGGGGCCGCCCGAAGCCGTCAGGATCAGCCGGCTGACCGCTTCAGGCTGGCGGGTGTCCAGAACCTGGAAGATGGCGTTGTGTTCGCTGTCCACCGGCAGCAGCGTGGCGCCGTGCCGCCGCACCTCGGCCATCATCAGGGCGCCGGCGCAGACCAGACACTCCTTGTTGGCCAACCCGACCATGGCCCCGCGGCGCACCGCGGCCAGGGCCGACTCCAGTCCGGCGGCGCCGACGATGGCGGCCATGACCCAGTCGGCCGGGCGCTGCGCCGCCTCGACCACCGCCTCCGGCCCCGCCGCCACAGCGATGCCGGTCCCGGCCAGCGCATCCTTCAAAGCACCATAGCAGGCGGAATCGGCCACCACGGCCAGCCGCGCCCGCAACTGGCGGGCCTGCTGCGCCAGCCGCTCGACATTGCGGTTGGCGACCAGCGCCTCGACCTCATAGTGACCGGGGGATGCGGCCAGAAGCTCCACCGTGTTGCAGCCGACCGAGCCCGTGCTGCCCAGCACCGTCACGCTGCGCGGCCGGCCGGTTCCGGCCGCCGCCGTCAGAGTCGACGTCACCACCATTGCACCCATTCACCAAGAAGCCCATGGAACAGGGCGAAAAGGGGCGCAGCCACGATCAGGCCGTCGATACGGTCCAGCAGACCGCCATGGCCCGGGATCAGCGTCCCGCTATCCTTCACATCCCGCCGGCGCTTGACGTAGGACTCGAACAGATCCCCCGCCTGCCCGGCCACGGCCAGCACCGCCGCGAGTCCGGCGCCGACGGCCGGCAGCCGGGCCCCGAACAGGGCGGCGACGCCATAGCCCACCAGAGCCGCCGCCGCCATGCCGCCGATCAGGCCGGCCCAGGTCTTCTTCGGGCTGATGCGTGGCGCCAGCTTCGGCCCGCCGATGCTGCGACCGGCGGCATAGGCCCCGATATCCGTGGCCCAGATGGCCAGCAGCAGGAACAGGAACAGCGGCAGCCCCGCCTCCCCCGTCTCCGTCCGCACCCACATCAGGGCCAGGCAGGCGACGGCGATATAGGGGATGGCGAAGGCCAGAGCCTTGGCGTGGCCGGCCCGCACGGCCTTGACGGCCAGGAACAGCACCGGCGTGGCGGCTGCGGCCACCCACAGGGCGACCAGACAGCCCCAGCCCATGCCGGTGACGACCACGGCGGCCACGCAGGCCAGCGACAGCAGCAGCGGCAGACGCCGTGCCCCCGGCTCCACCAGCCGTACCCATTCCCGCACCGACAGCAACGCCGCCAGCAGCACCAGGGCCTGGAACACCCAGCCGCCATACCAGACGGCGGCCAGCACCGGTGGCCCCAGCAGGACCGCGGAGAGGATGCGGATCGTCAGATCGCCCGCGCGGGAGGACGGCGGCGGCGCCACGTCAGCGGCTGCCTGCCGATGCCCCGTACCGGCGGTCGCGCCGGTGGAACTCCTCGATGGCATCTTCCAGATCACGCTTGGAGAAATCCGGCCACAGCGTATCGAGGAAGACCAGTTCCGCATAGGCCATCTGCCAGAGCAGGAAGTTGCTGATGCGTTTTTCCCCACTGGTGCGGATGACCAGATCAGGATCGGGAATGCCGGCGGTGAACAGGTGGGAGGAAACCACCGAATCGTCGATATCATCCAGCGCCAGCCGGCCGGACTGCACCGCCTCGGCGATGCGGCGGGTGGCCGTCACCAATTCCGGCCGGCCGCCATAGCTCAGGGCCAGCACCAGGGTCAGCCCGGTGTTGCCCGCCGTCAGCGTTTCCGCATGCTCGACCATGGACTGGATATCGGCCGACAGCCGGGACCGCTCGCCGATGATGCGGACGCGCACATTGTTCTTGTGCAGGGAGGCGATTTCGCCCCGCAGGTAGAAGCGCAGCAGCTGCATCAGCGCCGACACCTCGTCCTGCGGACGGCTCCAATTCTCGGTGGAGAAGCTGTAGAGGGTGAGATAGCGCACCCCAAGCTCCTGCGCCGCCGTCAGGGCGGTCCGGACCGCCTCGACACCCTTCTTGTGGCCGGCGGTGCGGGGCAGTCCCCGCGCCTTGGCCCAGCGCCCATTGCCATCCATGATGATGGCGATATGGACCGGGGGCGGGCCAGACGTCTGACTGACGGAGCTGAGCATGGGCGGGCGCCTTCCTGCGGTCCCGGTCAGACCTGCATGATCTCTTTTTCCTTGGCGGCCAGCGCCTCATCGATCTTCTTGATGTGGGCGTCGGTCATGCCCTGCACCTTGTCCGACCAGACCTTCAGCTCGTCTTCGGACAGGTCGCCATCCTTCTGCTGCTTCTTCAGCATGTCCATGCCGTCGCGGCGCACATTGCGCACGGCAACCCGGGCATGTTCGGCATATTTGGCGGCGACCTTGCTCAGCTCCTTGCGGCGCTCCTGGTTCAGCTCCGGGACCGGCACACGGATGGTCTGGCCTTCCGTCTGCGGGTTCAGCCCCAGACCGGCCTCGCGGATGGCCTTCTCGACCGCCTTCACGGTGGCCCGGTCCCAGACCGACACCGTGATCAGACGGGGCTCGGGCACGCTGACGTTGGCAACCTGATGCAACGGCACCGTGCTGCCATAGGCGTCAACGGACACGGGCTCCAGCAGACTGGCCGACGCACGGCCCGTGCGCAGACCGGCGAATTCCTTGCGGAGCGTTTCGACGGCACCGGACATCCGGCGCTCGACGTCCTTTATGTCGGGAGCGGCCACCTTATGCCTCTTCGGTAATGATGGTGAACTTTCCACGACCCGCCATCACCTCGGCAAAGGCGCCATCGGTGTGGATCGAGAAGACGAGGATAGGAATATTATTCTCACGGGCAAGCGAAATGGCCGACGCGTCCATGACCTGCAGATCCTTGGACAGGACCTCCAGATAGGTCAGCCGGTCATAACGCACGGCATCCGGCACCTTCTTGGGGTCGGCGGAATAGACGCCGTCCACCCCGGTCGCCTTCAGCATGGCATCGCAGCCCATTTCGGACGCGCGCAACGCCGCAGCGGTGTCGGTGGTGAAGAAGGGATTGCCCGTGCCGGCGGCGAAGATCACCACCCGCCCCTTCTCCATGTGCCGGGCAGCCCGGCGGCGGATATAGGGCTCGCAGACGCTGGCCATGGGAATGGCCGACTGCACCCGCGTCTGCACGCCGGCCTTTTCCAGGGCGTTCTGCACGGCCAGGGCGTTCATCACCGTGGCCAGCATGCCCATATAGTCCGCGGTCGCCCGCTCCATGCCGGTGGCGGCTCCGGAGATCCCCCGGAAGATGTTACCGCCACCGATCACGGCGCAGACCTCAACCCCCATGTCGACAACCGACTTGATCTCCCGCGCCATGCGGTCCAGCACCTTCGGATCGAGGCCGTAGCCCCGCTCACCCATCAGGGCTTCGCCCGAAAGCTTCAGCAGAACGCGTTTGTAGCGGGCGGTCACGGCATGGCCTCTTGGTCTGGGGGTTGAAATCCTGGCGGCGTCAGCGCGCCATCGAGGCCACTTCGGCCGCGAAGTCGCTGGCTTCCTTCTCGATGCCCTCGCCCAGGACGAAACGGACGAAGCCGGTCAGCTTCACCGGAGCGCCCACGGCCTTGGCGGCGTTCTCGATAACCTTGCGGACCTTGGTCTCGCCGTCGATGACGTAGACCTGCTCCAGCAGCACCACTTCCTCGTAGTACTTGCGGATCCGGCCCTCGACCATCTTGGCGATGATCTCTTCCGGCTTGCCGCTGGCACGGGCCTGCTCGGAGAGCACGGCGCGCTCACGGTCCAGTGCGGAGGTGTCGACGTCGGCGATATCCAGCGCCTCCGGACGAGCGGCGGCGATGTGCATGGCCAGCTGCTTGCCCAGTTCGGCCAGCTTGGCCTTGTCGCCGGTGGACTCCAGGGCCACCAGGACGCCGATCTTGCCCAGGCCCGCCACCAGGGCGTTGTGGACATAGGTGGCGACCACGCCGTCGGTGACCGACAGCTTGGCAGCGCGACGCAGATTCATGTTCTCGCCGATGGTGGCGACCAGATGGGTCAGCTCCTCGGCGACGGTGCGGCCGGTCCCCGGGAAGGCGACGGCCTTCAGGGCCTCCGCATCGCCGTTGCCGGCCAGGGCCAGCTCGGTGACCTTGGAGACATAGGCCTGGAAGGTCTCGTTGCGGGCAACGAAGTCGGTCTCGGCATTGACCTCGACGGCAGCGCCGACGGTGCCGGTGCTGGCCACGCCGACCAGACCTTCGGCAGCCACGCGGCCGGCCTTCTTGGCAGCGGCGGCCAGGCCCTTCTTGCGCAGCCAGTCGATGGCGGCCTCAAGGTCGCCCTGGGTCTCGTTCAGGGCCTTCTTGCAGTCCATCATGCCCGCGCCGGTCTTCTCGCGCAGGTCCTTGACGAGCGAAGCGGTGATCTCGGCCATCTCAGCCTCTCTATCCCAAAGGTGTCGTCGATAAACGAACAAACTCGGTCAAACAGCACAACGGCCGGACCGCACCCGGTTGCAGGCGCGGCCCGGCCGTCGATCGGGTCGATCAGGCCTGGGCCTCGACAGCCTCGCCCGTACCCTCTTCCGGCAGGACCTCGGCCGGGGCCTCCTCGGCGGCGCCCACGTCGATGCCGGCAGCGCTCATCTCGGCCTGCAGGCCGTCCAGCACCGCACCGGCCACCAGCTCGCAATAGGTATCGATGGCGCGCAGGGCGTCGTCGTTGCCGGGGATCGGGAAGGTCACGCCGTCCGGATCGCTGTTGCTGTCAACCACGGCCACGACCGGAATGCCCAGCTTGTTGGCTTCCTGGATGGCCAGCGATTCCTTGTTGGTGTCGATGATGAACAGCAGGTCCGGCAGGCCGCCCATGTCACGGATACCGCCCAGCGCGCGCTCCAGCTTGTCGCGGTCGCGCGTCATGTTCAGCAGTTCCTTCTTGGTGCGGCCGGACTGCTCACCGGCGGCCAGCATCTCGTCCATTTCCTTCAGGCGACGGATGGACTGGGAGATGGTCTTCCAGTTGGTCAGCATGCCGCCGAGCCAACGGTGGTTGACATAGTACTGGCCGCAGCGCTTGGCGCCTTCGGCCACCTTGTCCTGGGCGGCGCGCTTGGTGCCGACGAACAGGACGCGACCGCCACCGGCGACGACGTCACGAACAGCCTGCATGCCGCGATACAGCATCGGCACGGTCTGCTCGAGGTCGATGATATGGACGCCGTTGCGCACGCCGAAGAGGTACGGGGCCATCTTCGGGTTCCAGCGGCGGGTGTGGTGACCGAAATGCACGCCGGCCTCGAGGAGCTGGCGCATGGTAAAGGTGGGCATAGCCATGGAAGGTCTTCCTTCTCCGGTTGATCCTCCGCGGGCGTTGTTCCTCGGCCGGACGGCCCAGGAACACCGGATCGGGGCGTTTGCTGAATGCGCAGACGCACCGCAAGCCCGCGTGCGGGATTGACGACGGGCGGTTAGATACCCCGCCGCCCCGCCCATTGCAACCCCGCTCATCCGCCGGACTGTGCATGCCGCCATGTCTTGGCAGGGCGGCCCCTGCCCCTTATGGTCGCGCCCATCCGAAACCCGCCGGTGCCCATGTCAGACGCCGCCTTCCGCTCCCTGTTCGACCGTCTGGCCCGGGTGCCGGACGCCCCCCGCCTGAGCCCGGTTCCCGTGGCCGCCGCCGCCCTGCCCCGGGTCGCCCGCGACCTTTTGGATCATGGCCGCAGCATGACGGCGGCCCTGGAGGCCTATTGGCGGGCGCCGATGCAGATCAGCATCATCGGCCGTGACGAGTCCGACGGTGTTTTGCGCCGGACCGTGGTGCTGCGCGCCGCCGGCAGCGCCCGCCCGGCGGAGCTGGGGGTGATCGAGGTGGACATGGCGGCCCTGCCGCTGCGGGCGCGGGAGCCGGTGCGGGCCGGAACCGTGCCGTTCGGCACGGCCCTGCGCCAGGCCGGCCTGGCCTTCAGCAGCCGGCCGGAGGGGTTCTTCCGGGTGGTGGCCGAGTCCCGGCTGTCCACACTGCTGGCGACGCGGCCGGGAGCCACCCTGTTCGGGCGCGCCACCGTCCTGCGCTTCGACAGCGGCGCCGTCATCGGTGCCGCCGTGGAAATCCTCAGCGGGCACGCGCCCCGGACCTGACAGCGTCAGCAGACCCGGTCACCGGGCTTGTGCCCCGGCGGTCCGCCTCTCACAGATCCTGCACGTCCAGCACGCCGTGGATGGCCTTGATGGCCTGCCGCCCGGCTGCGGTGATCTGATAGGCCTGGGGCAGCAGGATATCGACCTCCTGCAGATCCTCCAGCTCCAGCGTCACCAGGACCTTGCCGCGCCCGGCCGGCAGCCGCTGCAGGGTGGTGTGCAGCGCCTCCACCGCCTGCGGCTGGTCCAGCAGCACCTTCAGCCCGGCGGCGGTCTTGGCCACCTCTTCCTCCAGCGACTGCACATGGCCGCCGGTCAGACGCAGTTCCTCGCCGTTCTGCTGCACATCCACGGTGATGAGGACGGCATTGCCGGCCTCCAGCATCTCGCGCGCCGGGGCCAGCGCCTCGGCGAACAGCGTCACCTCGTACACGCCGGAGGCGTCGGACAGGGAGACGAAGGCAAAGCGGTTGCCGCTCTTGGCCGTGCGCTCCTGCCGGGCGATGACGATGCCGGCCATACGCACGCGGGTGGCCTTGCCCTCGCGGATCGATTTCGACAGATCGGCGAAGCGCACCACCTTCAGCCGCTGCAGGGCCGGACCGAACGTGTCCAACGGATGGGCCGACAGATAGAAGCCGATGGCGTCGAACTCGTGGCGCAGCCGCTCCAGCGGGTCCCAGTCCGGCACCTTGGGCAGGTCCGGTGCCTTCAGCGCGCTGCCGCCGAACAGGCTGGCCATGCCGCTCTGCCGCTCCTGTGCCTCGGCCTGGGCAAAGCGCACGATGGTTTCCAGGCCGGAGAACAGCTGGTTGCGGTTGGCCGACAGGCTGTCAAAGGCGCCGGCGCAGACCAGCTTCTCCATCATGCGCTTGTTCAGGCTGTTGGTATCGATACGCCGGGCGAAGTCGAACACATCCTTGAACGGACCATGGGCTGCGCGCTCGGCCACCACCGCCTCCATGGCCGGCAGGCCGACACCCTTGATGGCGGCCAGGGCATAGCGCACGGCACGCTCGCCATTGGGCAGGACCTCGACCCGGAACCGCTCGCCCGATTTGTTGATATCAGGCGGCAAGAGCTTGATCCGCAAGCGGTTCAGCTCCTGACGGAAGGCATTGAGCTTGTCGGTGTTGCCCATATCGTAGGTCATGGTGGCGGCCATGAACTCGACGGGGTAGTTGGCCTTGAGGAAGGCCGTCTGATAGGCCACCAGGGCGTAGGCCGCGGCATGGGACTTGTTGAAGCCGTAGCCGGCGAACTTGTTCACCTGGTCGAAGATCAGGCCGGAATGTTCGGCATCGACGCCCATCTTCTCCAGGGCGCCCTTGATGAACTTGGCCCGTTCCTTCTCCATCTCCTCCTTGATCTTCTTGCCCATGGCGCGGCGCAGCAGGTCGGCGCCGCCCAGGCTGTAGCCGGCCAGCACCTGGGCGATCTGCATGACCTGTTCCTGATAGACCATGATCCCGAAGGTCTCCTTCAGGATCGGCTCCAGGGCCGGATGCATGTAGTCGGGCTCCTCCTGCCCGAACTTCACCTTGATGTATTTCGGGATGTTGTCCATCGGACCCGGCCGGTAGAGCGAGACCAGGGCGATGATGTCCTCGATGCGGTTGGGCTTCATGCGGCGCAGCACGTCGCGCATGCCCGAACTTTCCAGCTGGAACACGCCCGAGCTTTCGGCCCGCCCCAGGATGCCGTAGGACGGCTCGTCATGCAGGTCGAGCGCCAGCAGATCCAGCTCGATGTCGCGGTCGCGCACATGATCGACCGCCGTCTTCAGCACCGTCAGCGTCTTCAGGCCGAGGAAGTCGAACTTCACCAGGCCGGCCTGCTCCACATACTTCATGTTGAACTGGGTGACCGGCATGTCCGAGCGCGGGTCTCGGTAGAGCGGCACCAGCTCATGCAGCGGACGGTCGCCGATCACGACACCGGCGGCATGGGTGGAGGCGTGGCGGTACAGGCCCTCCAGCCGGCGGGCGATGCCCAGCAGGCGCCCCACCGTCTCGTCCGACTTCTCCCATTCCTGCAGCTGCGGCTCACCCTCGATGGCCTGCTCCAGCGTCACCGGATTGGCCGGGTTGTTGGGGATCAGCTTGCAGATCCGGTCCACCTGACCATAGGGCATCTGCAGCGTGCGCCCGACATCGCGCACCACGGCGCGGGCCTGCAGCTTACCGAAGGTGATGATCTGGGCCACGCGGTCGTAGCCGTACTTCTTCTGGACGTAACGGATGACCTCTTCACGCCGGTCCTGGCAGAAATCCACGTCGAAGTCGGGCATGGACACGCGTTCGGGGTTGAGAAAACGCTCGAACAGAAGGCCGTAACGGATCGGGTCCAGATCGGTGATCTGCAGCGACCAGGCCACGAGACTGCCGGCACCGGAGCCACGGCCCGGCCCGACGGGGATGTGGTTCTGCTTGGCCCATTTGATGAAGTCCGACACGATCAGGAAGTAGCCGGGGAACTTCATCTTGACGATGATCTCCAGCTCGAATTCCAGCCGCGCCCGGTACTCCGTCTCCACCTCCGCCCGCTTTTCCGGCGTCATTTCAGGGGTATAGACGTATTTCTCCAGACGGAAGGTGAGGCCGTCCGCCGCCTGCTTGCGCAGCTCGTCCGCCTCCAGCGCCTCCTGCGCCTCCTTGCTGTCGCCGGGCACGAAGGCCGGCAGGATCGGGTTGACCTTGCGCGGCATGTAGGCACAGCGGCGCGCGATGACCAGGGTGTTGTCCACCGCCTCCGGCAGGTCGGCGAACAGCTCCCGCATCTCGGCCGCGGTCTTGAAGTAATGGTGCGGCGTCACCCGCCGCCGTTCCTCCTGCATGACATAGGCACCCTCGGCGATGCAGAGCAGCACGTCGTGCGCCTCGTACATGTCGGCCGTGGCGAAATAGACGTCGTTGGTGGCCACCAGCGGAATGTCGTGGCGGTAGGCCAGATCGAGGAAGTCCGGCTCGATCCGGTCTTCCAGCGCGGCCATCGGCCCGTCCACATGGCGCATCAGCTCCAGATAGAGCCGGCCGGGGAACAGGGTCTTCAGCGCCAGCAGCAGTTCCTCGGCATGGGGCTTCTGCCCGTCGGCCAGCAGACGGCCGATGCCGCCGCCGGGGCCGCCGGTCAGGCAGATCAGACCCTCGCTGAAGCCGTTGAGATCCTCCAGCGCAATTTGCGGCAGCAGGCCCGGCTCGGTCTCCAGGAAGGCCTTGGAGACCAGCTTCATCAGGTTGCGGTAGCCCAGCTCACTCTGCACGATCAGGACAAGCTGATCGGCACCCGGGCCGGCCACGCGGCCCTGGACCTTCTTCACCGGGCCATAGGGTGTGACCCACATCTGGCAGCCGATGATTGGCTGGATGCCCTCGTCCGAGGCCGCCATGGAGAATTCCAGGCAGCCGAACAGATTGCCGGTGTCGGTGACCGCCACCGCCGGGAAGCCGTGCTTCTTGCACAGCTTGACCAGTTCCTTGGTCTTGATCGCCCCCTCGGCCAGCGAATAGGCGGAGTGGACGCGGAGATGGATGAAGCCGGGATCAGACACTGGCGTTGGACCGCAAAGCAACGGGGCCGGGTCCGCATCCTAGTGCCTGTCGGCGGCGGCCGCAAACGCGCACGGACGACACGGCAGAAAGGAGACGGGACGGGCCCGATCGTCAGGCCGTCCCGCCCCGCATTGCCCGATGACGGGCCGGATCACTGATCCACGATCTGCCAGGTGCCATCCGGCTGCCGGCAGGCCGTGCCATAGGCCTGCTCGCCACGGCCGCCGATGGTGACGTTCTGCTGGAACTCGCGGCAGTAACGCCCGTCCCCCGTATGTCCCTCACGCAGGGCCACCACGGTCCCGCTGGCCCCTCCGTCGGACCAGATGATGGGCTGGCCGACCGGGGCATTGGTGGCGCGGATCTGTGCCTCCTCATGCGCGCGCTGCTGCGCCTCGCTCAGGGCATCCAGCAGGGCGAAGCTGATGGCGGTGAAGCCCAGGAAGGCCAGGGCGGCATCATCGTCGTAGAAATGACCATAGCCATGGTACCAGTGCCCGTAAGGCCGGACGATCACCACGTCATGATAGACGCGCCAGCGGTCGGGCGGCAGCGTGCGCACCCAGGGCGGCGGACCCGGGCGGCGGTAGTAATAGGCTGGCGGCGGCGGGCCGGGCCGGTAATAGCCCTGCGGCGGGCCGGGACGCCAGGCTTGCGGCGGCGGGCCGCCGTGCCAGTCATGGCCGTGTCCATCACCACCATGCCAATCGCCGCCCCGCCATTCGATGGGACCCGGATTGGCCCAGCGGGGACCGTCCCGGTACTCGTGCGCCTGCACGGTGGGCGCCAGCAGCGCCAGCGCCACCGCGGTTCCGACAATGCGCTTCACCAACGTACCCATGATGACCTTGAACTCCATGACCGGTGGAAGGGAGCCCCACCGTCACTGATACGGCAGCCGCCGCCGGTCCCCGCCTGCTCCGCCGGAATAGCTGGCTTCTTCCGGTGGCAGGCTGATTGCCATCGTGCCGCCTCATCTGTTGTTCCAGTCCCCACCCAGCGACAGGAGACAGTTCCATGCCGACTCGCATCGCCCAGGCCGAATGGACCGGCGGGCTTCCCGACGGATCAGGCCGGATCAGCGTCGAAAGTCAGGCCTTCGATACGCCCTACTCCTTCCCCTCCCGCTTCGAGAGCGGCCAGGGCACCAATCCCGAGGAGTTGCTGGGCGCCAGCCACGCCGGCTGCTTCTCCATGGCGCTGGCCGCAGCCCTGGGCAAGGCCGGGTTCAAGCCGGAGCAGGTGCGCACCACGGCACGGGTGCATCTGGACAAGCAGGACGCGGGCTGGGGTGTCAGCCGCATCGACCTCGACACCAGTGCCCGCGTGCCCGGCATCGATCAGGACCGGTTCCAGGAGATCGCGGCGGAGGCCAAGCGCACCTGCCCCATCTCCCGGGCCTTGCAGGCCGTCGAGATCGGTCTCGACGCCCGGCTGGAGGATTAGGACCAGCCGGCCCAGAAATGGGCGGTGGCGAGGCTGCGCCAGGGGGCGTAGCCCGCCATCAGGGCCGCCTGCTCCGCCGGGGTGGGCCGCCGCTCCAGCCCGTGGAAGCGTTGCAGTGCCGCAGCCAGACCGGCATCGCCCACGGGCACGCAGTCGGGAAAGCCACAGGCCCGCAGCAGCAGATAGTGCCGCGTCCACGGCCCCACCCCCTTCAGCCCGGTCAACCGGGCTTCCGCCTCGGCCGGGTCGAGATCCGGCAGCGTTTCATAGTTGATGCGCCCCTCGGCCGCGGCGCGGGCCGCGCCGAGGAGATACTCGGCCTTGGCGCGGGAGAATTTGCGCCGGCCCAGATCCGCCGGATCGAGCCGGGCCACGGCCGCGGGGCCGGGATGGGCGATCATGCCGCCGGCATGGGGGCGGCCGGCCCGTTCGATCAGCGTCCGGCGCAGTTGGCCGGCGAAGCGTAGATTGACCTGCTGCCCGACAATGGCCCAGACCAGCCCCTCCCACACGGTGGCGGTCAACGGCAGCCGCAGGCCGGCCCGGTCGCCCAGCAGCCGGGCCACGGACGGGTCGCTGGCCGCCCGCCGCTCCAGGCCGGAGACATCCGCAGCCACGCCCAGCATGCGGCGCCCGATGGCCTCCAACCGCTCCACCTCGCCGGGCACAAGGCTGTCATCGCTGGACAGATGCGCCTGATCGCCGTCCGGGGTCAGACGCAGGACCACCGGCCGGTCGCCCAGCTCCACCGCCTTGAGGATGGTCCCGCCCGCCACGCGGTCGGACGGCCCGTCGGGGTCGCGGCCGTGATAGGCCAGCGCCCAGTCGGGCCGGTATCCCGGCGGCAGCGCCAGGCTGCGCCGGATCAATGCTCCACCAGCAGCCCGTCCTGCATCTCCAGCACCCGGTCCATGCGCCGGGCCAGATCGAGATTGTGGGTGGCCACCAGCGCCCCCAGCCCCTGGGTGCGCACCAGCGACTGGAACATGGCGAACACGCTTTCCGCCGTGTGCTGGTCGAGATTGCCGGTGGGCTCATCGGCGATCAGCACACGCGGCCGGTTGGCCAGGGCGCGGGCGATGGCCACGCGCTGCTGCTCACCGCCGGACAGCTGGGCCGGGCGGTGGCTGCCGCGCTGCTGCAACCCGATCAGGCCCAGCAGTTCCTGCGCCCGCCCGCGGGCCTTGGCCTTCGAGACGCCGCCGATCATCTGCGGCAGCACGATGTTCTCCTCGGCGCTGAACTCCGGCAGCAGGTGGTGGAACTGGTAGACGAAGCCGATCTTCTCCCGCCGCAGCGCCGTGCGCTCGCCGTCGCCCAGGCCGGTGACGGCGGTCCCGCCGATACGGACCTCACCGGCATCGGCGCGCTCCAGCAATCCGGCGATGTGCAGCAGGGTGGACTTGCCGGCGCCGCTGGGGCCGACCAGGGCCACCAGTTCACCGGCGCGGACGGCACAGGCCGCCCCGCGCAGCACATCCAGGGTGGCGCCGGCCTGCTTGAAGCTGCGGCGGATGCCCTCCAGGGCCAGAACCACATCACTCATAGCGCAAGGCCTCCACGGGATCGAGGCGGGCGGCCCGCCAGGCCGGATAGATCGTGGCCAGGAAGGTCAGGCCCAGGGCCATCAGCACCACCTGGGTCACCTCGCCCCAGTCGATCTTGGCCGGCAGGTGCGACAGGAAATAGATCTCGGCATTGAACAGGTCGGTCCCGGTCAGGCCCTGGATGGTCTGACGGATGCTTTCGATGTTGTCGGCGAAGGCCACGCCCAGCACCAGACCGGCCACGGTGCCGATGACGCCGATGGAGGCGCCGGCCAGGAAGAACACGCGCAGGATCATGCCACGCGTCGCCCCCATGGTGCGCAGGATGGCGATGTCGCGGCCCTTGTCCTTCACCAGCATGATCATGCTGGAAATGATGTTGAACGCCGCCACCATGATGATCAGCGACAGGATCAGGAACATGACGTTGCGTTCCACCTGAAGCGCGGTGAAGAAGCTGGCATTGGACTGCTGCCAGTCCAGGACGCGGGCCTTGCCGGCCATGGCCACGGCCATGTCCTGGCGGTAGCCGCCGATGCGGGTGGGATCGTCGACGAAGACCTCCAGCGTCGTGACCTGTTCCGGCAGCTGGAAGAAGGTCTGCGCCGCCTCCAGCGGCATGAAGATGAAGCTGTTGTCATATTCGAACATGCCGACTTCGAAGATGACGGCGACGGGATAGCTGCGCTGGCGTGGCACCGTGCCGAAGGCGGTGGCGGCGCCGCGGGGACTGAGCAGGGTGATGCGGTCACCCACGCGCAGATTGAGCCGCTGGGCCATGCGCATACCAATGGCAACCCCATCCTCGCGGAAATCGGCGGGATCGCCGGCGACGATGGACTCGGCCAGCACCGGGCGCTTCAGCAGATCCTCCGGCGCGATGCCGCGCACGACGGCACCGCTGGCGGTGCCCTGGGTGGTGACCAGGGCCTGCGCCTCCACCGACGGCATCACCAGCCGCACACCGGGCATGCTGCGCAAGCGCTCAACCAGCGGGTCGTAATCGCTCATCGGCCCGGTGGCGCCATAGACGTTGAGATGCCCGTTCAGGCCCAGCACCCGGCCCAGCAGTTCGGCCCGGAAGCCGTTCATCACGGACATGACGATGATCAGGGTGGCGACGCCCAGGGCGATGCCCAGCAGCGAGAAGCCGGCGATGACCGAGATGAACCCCTCCTGCCGACGGGCACGGAGATAGCGCATCGCGACCATGCGTTCGAAAGCGGAGAAGATCATGCGGGCCTTCGGGCCTGAAGAGGAAAGATGCGGATCGCATCGCGCTATCCCTATAGGTTGGCGGAAAGATGGCGTCCAGCCTCCTGCGGCCGGTCCGGCACTTTCAGCCGGCCGCGAAGGCGGGGCGGCCCCGGACAGGAAAAGAGGGACGGATGAGCGACTTCCACGTCTATGAGCCGGCCGCGGGCCACGGGCTGCGGCATGATCCGCTTAACGCCATCATCGCCCCGCGCCCCATCGGCTGGATTTCCAGCCGCGGGGCCGACGGGGTGGCAAACCTCGCCCCCTACAGTTTCTTCAATGCCTTCAACTACAAGCCGCCCATCATCGGATTCGCCAGCACCGGCTGGAAGGACAGTGTCCGCAACATCGAGGCCACGGGCGAATTCGCCTGGAATCTGGTCACGCGCGCCCTGGGGCCGGCCATGAATGCCAGCTCCGCCCCGGTCCCGCCGTCGGTGGACGAGTTCACCCTGGCCGGGCTGACCGCGGCGCCCTGCCGGCACATTGCCGCCCCGCGGGTGGCGGAAAGCCCGGTCGCGTTCGAATGCCGGCTGACACAGCTGATCCGCCTGACCGATGCGGCCGGCGGCGCCATCGACACCTGGCTGGTGCTGGGGGAGGTCATTACCGTGCATATCCGCACGGATCTGCTGACGGACGGCGTCTATGACACGCTGAAGGGCGACCCGCTGCTGCGCGGCGGCGGTCCCGCCGATTACTTTACCCTGGGAGAGCGGGTGCAGATGCTGCGGCCGGGCGCCTGAAGGGGCGGCGCCATGCCGCCCCTCATCGGCCCCGGGCTGATCCCGGGGCTAAACCATAGGTCACGCGGCGCGGCGCAGCGCGGCGGACGTGTGCTGACGGGTCAGTCCGATCAGCGGGCGGCGGTGCAGGGCCGCCAGGACATCATCCTGCCGCACGCCATCGCGGCGCATGAGGATCTGGACGATGGGATCGGCCAGCATTTCCTTCACGGTCAGTTCCCGGTCGGGTGCGTTACGCCCCATATTTTCCTCCTGCTCTAACGGGCTTCGGTCGTGGGGTGGGTCAAAGATGGGGGATGAGACCGGGATGTCTCAATAGTCCGGAAGGTCAGGTCCGGCCCCCCAAGCGTCGGAGGCGCTCATGGCCCGATCGAAACAGTCCGGTGCGGTTGCGCCTTCGGCCAGAGCCGACCGCTCCGGTCGGCATAGGCGTCATAGGCCGCGCCGAACCGTGCCCGCATCAGCGCCTCCTCCCGCGGCACGCGCAGATACCACATGGCGGCGAAGGCCGGGATCACAAGACTGCCGGCGATCCAGTTCTGGATCAGCAACGGCTGCGTCAGGGCGGAGATCCAGATGGCGGCATACATGGGGTGGCGGATGCGGGCATAGACCCCTTCCGTCACCAGCCGGTGGTGCAGATGCACCTCCAGCCCCGGACTCCAGTTGCGGCCGAGATCGGCGTGGCTGCGCCAGAACAGCCAGAGGAAGGGGATCTGCAGCACCGCCCCGATCAGCGTGATCCAACCCGGCAGGCGGTAATCGGCGAACAGGAACAGTCCGGTCGACAGATGCACCAGCGGCAGCACCATCATGGTCAGGAACATGCCGGCCAGCAGCGCCGTCTCCTGGCTGTCGCGGCGGGACTGCACGATGATATTGGCCCGGTTGCGGACGGAATGCGGCGTGCGGATGAGCACCATGACCAGGAAGGCCGCCAGCCAGACCAGCGCGCCCCAGCCATTGGCCTGCCAGCGCAGCAATGCCGCAGTCAACAGCATCACCATGCCCGCCATGGTCAGCAGGGCCGGCAGGCTGGTCATCATCGAGCGGGCCGGCGAGGGCCGGTCGCGCCGGGCGGTGGACAGGGGATCGGTCATGGCAGCGGTCTTCACCACGGGGAAAGAATGTCGCAGGCTCCCTTAGTTAAGAATGATTATCAAGTGCAAAATGGATAAGAAAGCCAGGATGGTCATGCCGGGTCGGCACGGCCAGGCCCGGTTCAGGCGGCGACCAGCTCGAACCGGTCCACGTCGACCAGCCCCATATCGGTGATCTTCAGATGCGGGATCACCGGCAACGGCAGGAAGGCCAGTTGCAGGAAGGGTTCGGCCAGGGGGCAGCCCATGTCCCGCACCACGCGGCGGATGGCGGCCAGTTCATGCTCGACCGTCTCGAACGGCTTCAGGCTCATCAGACCGGCCAGCGGCAGCGCCACCTCCCCGGCCACGGCCCCGTCGCGCACGACAACGAAACCGCCGCCCAACGCCAGCAGCCGGTTCACCGCCAGCGCCATCTCGGCATCGTCGCTGCCGACGACACAGATATTGTGGCTGTCATGGCCGACGCTGCTGGCCAACGCGCCGCGCCTCAGGCCGAAGCCATGGGCAAAGCCCTTGCCGATGTTGCGGGTGCGGCCATGCCGCTCCACCACGCAGATCTTCAGGATGTCGTTGTCCGGGTCGGCGTGGCGCTGACCGCCGCGGAACGGCACGGTGGCCGTCATGGCCGCCGTCAGGATCTTGCCCGGCAGCACGCCGATGACCGGCGTGGTCGGTCCCTGGGCCGGGATGGCGAAATCGCCGGCCTGGACCGGCGCGCGTTTCATGCTGTCCAGCCCCACCGGGGCCGGCGCGGTCCGCCCCTGGAACAGGTCCGGCGTCACCGGCCGTCCGGCGGAGATGACCTGGGTGACACTGCACTGATCGAGATCGTCCAGCAGCACGATGTCGGCGCGGTAACCCGGCGCCAGCAGACCGCGGTCACCCAGCCCGAAACCACGGGCCGCCGACCAGGTGGCGGCGCGGTAGACGGCGGTGCGGTCGGCCCCGCCGGCGATGGCCCGGCGGATCAGATGGTCGAGATGCCCCTCCTCCGCGATGTCCAGCGGATTGCGGTCGTCGGTGCAGAAGGCGACGAAGGGGCTGGTGGTCATGTCCACCAGCGGCGCCAGCGCATCCACATCCTTGGACACGCTGCCGTCGCGGATCAGCACCTGCATGCCCTTGGCGATCTTCTCCCGCGCCTCCTCCAGCCCGGTGCATTCATGGCAGTTGCGGATGCCGCAGGAGAGATAGGCGTTGAGGTCCTTGCCCCGGACCAGGGGGGAATGCCCGTCGATGTGGCTGCCCAGGAAGGCCGCCAGCTTGTCCAGCGTCTCCTCGTCCTTCAGCAGCACGCCGGGAAAGTTCATGAACTCGGCCAGGCCGATGACCTTGGGATGGTGGCGGTGGCGCACCAGATCGTCCGCCGTCAGCCGGGCGCCCGCCGTCTCCAGATGGGTGGCGGGCACGCAGGAACTGAGCTGCACCCGCAGGTCCAGCGCCAGGGTCCCGGCACTGTCCAGGAAATACTGCAACCCCGCCTCCCCAAGCACATTGCAGATCTCGTGCGGATCGCAGATGGCCGTGGTGGTGCCGCGGGGCAGCACACAGCGGTCGAATTCGACCGGCGGCACGCAGGTGCTTTCGCAATGCACATGGGTATCGATGAATCCCGGCACGGCGAAGCGGCCGCGGGCGTCGATCTCCACCAGCCCATCATAGCGGTCATAGGTGCCGACGATGGTGTCGCCGCAGATGGCGATGTCGGTCTCCACCAGTTCGCCCGTGGCCACGTTCAGCATCCGGGCGTTCTTCACCACCAGATCGGCGCGGCCGCGTCCAAGCGCCTGATCGATCCGGCGCTTCAGCACCGCCTTGGCTTGCGCCCGCTCCATAAAAACACTCCTCACGCTCCAGGGGATGGGACACCACGGCCCCGCTCCTTGTCACAGCACCGGGGCCGCCGATCACGACCGATCAACAGCCCCACCATCACCGAACGCGCGACACCGCCCGCTCGGCATCAAGACCCGATCATCGCCCCACCGGCCGGCCGGAGCACAGGGCCACCAGCTCCTGCTCCGCATCCGGGGTGACCGGCTTGCCGTTGAACAATACCCGGTTTCCGTCCACCGTCACCGTTCCGAGATAGGCTTCGCTGCCATAGAGGGTCTTCGGCAGGCCGAAGCGCTCGGCCAGATCCACGGTGATGCCGATCTCGATCGTCTGCGGCAGGGCGACGCCGCCGCTGCCCGGCAGGTCGGCCGGAGCCACGGCCCGGCCCTGCACATCCACCCCCGGCTTGTACTCCACATCGGCGGCAGGCTGGTGGCGCTGGACCCAACGACAGGTATCGGCGTCGACGATGATGGTGCCGGCGCGCGCTGCGGCTGCCTTCTCCTGCCGGGAAGAATCCGGCCGCGGCGCGGTGGTGACGGACGGCGGCTGTTTCGGCGGCGCCACCCAGGACGGCGCCTGGGCCGGCCGCTCGGCTTCGGCCGGCGCGCCGGCCTGAACGGATGCGGTCTGGGCGGACGCGGTCCAGGGCGCCAGCAGCGGCGCAACGGCGCAGAGACCCAGCATCCCTATGGCGCCCAGAGACTTTGCAGGGAATACTCGCATCCCGCCTTCTCCCGTCTGTTCCAGGGATTTCCCCCGTGCTGCAATCCTACTTCAAGCTCGATGAACACGGCACCAACGTGCGCACCGAGATCCTGGCCGGTTTCACCACCTTCCTGACCATGGCCTACATCATCTTCGTCAACCCGCAGATCCTGTCGGGCACGGGGATGGATGCCGGAGCCGTGTTCGTGGCCACCTGCATCGCCTCGGCCATGGGATCGCTGGTCATGGGGCTGGTGGCCAACTATCCCATCGCCCTGGCGCCCGGTATGGGGCTGAACGCCTATTTTGCCTTCACCGTGGTCGGACAGATGGGCCATCCCTGGCCGGTGGCGCTGGGCGCGGTGTTCATCTCGGGCGTCGTGTTCTTCGTTCTGACGGTGCTGCCGGTGCGCGAAGCCATCGTCAACGCCATCCCGAAAAGCCTGAAAATGGCCATTTCCGCCGGCATCGGCCTGTTTCTGGGCATCATCGCCCTGGAGAATGCCGGCTTCATCAGCGGCCATCCCACCACCCTGGTCACCCTGGGCGATATCACCCGGCCGCAGGCCATGCTGGCTGCCGGCGGCTTCCTGCTGCTGTGCGCCCTGGCGGCGCGCCGGGTCACCGGCGCTGTGGTCATCGCCATCCTGGTCACGGCTGCCGCCGGCATGCTGCTGGGCGTGACGCCGTTCAGTGGCCGCATCATGTCCCTGCCGCCCAGCGTGGCCCCGACCCTGTTCGCCATGGACCTGTCCGGTGCCCTGCATATGGGGCTGCTGACCGTGGTCTTCGCCTTCCTGTTCGTCGATCTGTTCGACAATGCCGGCACGCTGGTCGGCGTGGCCCACCGGGCCGGGCTGACCGACAAGGACGGCCGCATCCCGCGGCTGGGCCAGGCCCTGTTCGCCGACAGCACCGCCACCATGATCGGCGCCACCCTGGGCACCTCCACCGTCACCAGCTATATCGAAAGCGCCGCCGGCACCAATGTGGGCGGCCGCACCGGGCTGACGGCCGTGGTCGTGGCCCTGCTGTTCCTCGCCGCCCTGTTCCTGGCACCGCTGGCCGCCAATATCCCCGGCTATGCCACAGCACCGGCCCTGCTCTATGTGGCCTGCCTGATGGCCCGTGGCCTGACCGAGGTGGACTGGGACGACGTGACCGAGTTCGCCCCGGCGGTGGTGACGGCCCTGGCCATGCCGCTGACCTATTCCATCGCCCATGGCATCGCCTTCGGCTTCATCACCTATGCCGCCATCAAGGTGCTGACGGGCCGCTGGCGTGAGGCCGGAATCACCGTGCTGGTGCTGTCGGTTCTATTTGTCGTGAAGTTCGCCGTGGTCGGGTGAATAGTACCGATTCCGAACGGATGACAACGCTAACAAAGTTTAGGTGCAGTGCAGCAAAGCGCTTCGACTTTCCGCCCCCCGCGCCAATTCTGATAAAAGTTCTGCCAATCAGGCTCTTATCTGAAAAAATGATGGTGACGGCCCCTGCACGAGTGACTATACTCGGGGCACAAAAAGAAGCCGCGCCCATAGAGGTCGCGGCCTGAGTTTAGGGAGGAATCGCCACCAGGCGTCAGCTAAGAGGGATCAACCCTCTCAACGAATGTCAGTTTGGTCTGCACACTTTACCAAGGCAAGCCCAAAAACGTGGCTTGCCTTTTCATTTGTGCATTTTCTGGCCGATTTGCCTATATTTTATTCCATTGCCATTGCCTCACGCAGAACATTGCACCTTTTCTAGGCGCCATAACCGGTGAACCCGGCGGCCACGGCCCGTTGCCAGGGCTGATCCAGTCGATTCAAGCGCTGCTGCACCGGACAGTCGGGCCGGTGCGCTCCTGGCAAATAGCCGATGCTCATCAGGAACTCGCCCACGATCTCGCCGCCGGTGAAGCGGAAGGTCTTCTTGAACAGGGCGACCCAGGCCGGCTTAGCCCGGGGGTGATGGGCCTCCAGCCAGGCATGGAACCCGCCATGGCTGGCGCGCAGCCCCTGCAGGGTGCGGGCATTGGCGATGGCAGCCTCCACCTTCAGCCGGTTGCGGATGATGCCAGGATCGGCCAGCAGCCGTTCCACATCCTCCGGGCCGAAGGCGGCCACACGATCCACATCGAAGCCGGCATAGGCGGCGCGGAAGGCATCCCGCTTGCGCAGGATGGTCAACCAGGACAGGCCGGCCTGGTTGATCTCCAGCACCAGCCGCTCGAACAGTTCGGCCTCGCCGGTCAGCGGCAAGCCGTATTCGTCATCATGGTAAGAGCCGTGCCAGGCATGGCCGGGGGCCACATCGCAATAGGACAGGGTCATGGAAACGCTCCCGCACAGACGGGCGGCGGATGCCACGGTTCAGGGCAGCGGCGTCAACCGCCCGCCAACAGGAACAAAGATAGAACATTCATGCCAACGCCGCGACCCTGTTTGTGCGGCTGCCACCCGGTTTGGAGAGTGTGACCGGCTCAGTCCGGCCGCATCAGCGCCTGCCAGTCCAGTAGGCCGGTGGCGAACAGCGCCCATCCCGCCAGAACCAGCGCGGCCGAGATCAGGCTGGTCAGCAGGAATTTCCATTTCAGCCGGGGCTGCGCCGGAGCGCCGGGCTCATGGCCCGGTGCCGGAGTCTCACTCCGCCGCACGCCCAGGGGCAGCACGGCGAAAAGAACGACCCACCAGACGGTGAAATAGATGGCGGCCCAGGTAACCCAGCTCATCGCCCCGACACTCCGTCAGATCTGTTCCAGCTCTACCAGGGTCCCGAACAGATCCTTGGGATGCAGGAACAGCACCGGCTTGTCATGGGCGCCGATCTTGGGGTTGCCGTCGCCCAGCACGCGCAGCCCCTGCGCCTTCAGCCGGTCGCGGGCGGCCAGGATGTCCTCCACCTCGTAGCAGACATGGTGGATGCCGCCAGAGGGATTGTTGGCCAGGAACTTGGCCACCGGACTGTCCGCCCTCAGCGGATGCAGCAGCTCGATCTTGGTGTTGGGCAGCTCGACGAAGACCGTGGTCACGCCATGCGCCGGCAGGTCCAGCGGATCGCTGACCCGGGCGCCCAACGTATCGCGATAGGTGGCCGTGGCCGCGGCCAGATCCGGCACCACGATAGCCACATGGTTGAGACGACCGATCATGCTTCCTCCCCTGTTCGTTCTTCCCGAGCACCAGCGCTACGGCCACCGCCGCCGATGCGGGCGGCGGCAAGCATAGCCCATCCGCGCTCAGACGCGCACCAGATGCACGTCGGTCAGCGGCTTGCGGCCCTGACTGCCGTGGAAGGCGCGGCGGACGGCCAGGCGCGCCGCCTCCTTCACCGCCACATCATCCTGGCGGGCACCACGGGTCATGGACTCGATGGCACTGCGCACGCGCTGACCGAGATCCCTGAGTTCCTCCTCGATCTCATCCTCCTCCAGCAGCCCCATGGCCGCCACCTGCGGCTGGGCCAGCAGATCGCCCTTGGCCGACAGCACCAGCGTCACCACGGCGGCGCCGTTCTGGGCCATGCGGTGGCGGGCGCGCAGCGCCTGCCCGCCCAGCGGCACGATACGGCGGCCATCCACCACCAGCCGTCCCGCCGGCACCTGCCCGACCATGGCGGCCGGCCCCGGGGCCAGCCGGATCAAGGCGCCATCCTCGGGGATCAGCGCCTGGGGGACCTGACAATCGCGGGCCAGTTGGGCATGGGCCTCGAGATGGCGGTGCTCGCCATGCACCGGCACGGCAATGGCCGGCCGCACCCACTGGTACATGCTGATCAGCTCATCCCGCGCCGGATGGCCGGAGACATGGACGAAGGCGTCGTCGGCCGTCACCACCTCGACCCCGCGCTTGATCAGCGCGTTCTGGATGCGGGCGATGGACTTCTCATTGCCGGGGATCTCGCGGGCGGAGAAGATCACCGTGTCGCCGGACTCAAGATCCACGTCGGGATGATCGCCGGCGGCGATGCGGGCCAGGGCCGCGCGCGGCTCCCCCTGGCTGCCGGTGCAGATCATCACCAGCCTCTCACGCGGGATGAAGCCGGCCTCCTGCTCGGTCAGGAAGGGCGGAAGATCGTCCAGATAGCCGGTGGCGCGCGCCACCTCGTCGATGCGGCGCAGCGAGCGCCCGACCAGGGCCACCTGCCGGTCATTGGCCTGGGCCGCCTTGGCGATGGAATGCAGCCGGGCCACATTGCTGGCGAAGCAGGCCACGGCGATGCGGTGGGGATAGCGGCCGAACAGCTGGGTCAGGCTGTCGCGCACCGCGGCTTCCGACCCGGAGACGCCGGGAACCAGGGCGTTGGTGCTGTCGCAGATCAGCGCCGTCACCCCCTGATGGCCCAAGGCCTTCAGCGCCGCCTCATCGGCGGTGGGGCCGATGATGGGGGCCGGGTCCAGCTTCCAGTCGCCGCTGTGCAGCACGGTGCCGGCCGCCGTGCGGATCACCAGCGCGTTGGGCTCGGGAATGGAATGGGTGACGGTGATGAATTCCAGATCGAAGGGGCCGAGCTGGAAGCGCCCGCCCAGCGGCACCTCGATGATGGGCACCGCCTTGCGCAGCCCCTTCTCGTCCAGCTTGGTGCGCAGGAACTCGGCGGTGAAGGGCGTGCAATAGACGGGGCAGCGCAGATCCTCCCACAGGTGCGGCACGGCCCCCAGATGGTCCTCATGCGCATGGGTCAGGACCAGCCCAACCAGATCGTCCAGCCGATCCTCGATGAAGCCGGTGTCGGGCAGGATGAGGTCGATGCCCGGCGTGCTCTCGTCCCCGAAGCTCACCCCCAGATCCACCATCAGCCATTTGCCGGCATGGCTGTAGAGGTTGAGGTTCATCCCGATTTCCCCGGACCCGCCCAGGGGCAGGAAGTACAGGGCCTCGGGATCGATGGAGTCGGTGTCGGACGTGGCGCGATCGGTCATGGATACCTGGATCAAGGGGCCTTCTGGCCCTGGTTGCGTTGATGGATGAGCAGCAGGCCGCGGAGGGTCAGGTCGCCGTCGATGACATCGACCAGATCCGTCCCTTCGGCAAACACGCGGACAAGGCCGCCGGTGCCAATCACAGTAACCCTGGGCGTCCCGCTGGGCGACAGTTCCGCGCGGATACGGCGCAGGATTCCCTCGATCATGCTGGTATAGCCCCAGAACATGCCGGATTGCATGGCCCCGACCGTGCTTTTGCCGATGACCCGGCCCGGCCGGGCGATATCCACCTTGGGCAGCTGCGCCGCCACCCGGTGCAGCGCGTCCAGCGACAGGGCCGGCCCCGGTGCGATGACGCCACCGGCGAAATTGCCCTCGGCATCGACCACGTCGAACGTGGTGCCGGTGCCGATATCCAACACCACCAGCGGCGCGGAATAGCGTTCCACGGCCGAGACGGCATTGGCCAGCCGGTCGGCCCCGGCCTCGCGCGGATTGTCGATGCGGATCTCGATCCCCAGCTTCACCGCCGGATCGCCCACGCGCATGGGCCGGCAGGCGAAATGGTCCTCGCACAGACGGACCAGCGTATGGGTCTGCGACGGCACCACCGAGGAAAGGATGGCGGCCTTGATGTCGCGCGGCGCCAGCCCCTTCATCGTCATCAGCGCCGTCAGCCAGACGGCGTATTCGTCCGCCGTCCGCCGCCCGTCGGTGGAGATGCGCCAGTGTCCGCGCTTCTCCTCCCCGTCGAACACGGCGAAAACCACATTGGTGTTGCCGGCATCAATGGCCAACAGCATCGGACCGCCCCCTTCTCAGGCGAAGAACACATCGCCGGCGGTGACGCGGCGCAGCCCGTCCCCCGTTTCCACCAGCAGGCCGCCCTCGGCATCGAGATCGATGAAGCGGCCCTCGAATTGCCCATCCTGCAACCGGACGGTGATGGGACCGCCGAGGCCAAAGGCCGCATTGCGCCACGCCGCGCGGACAGGCGCGAACCCCTGCTGCCGGAACCGCGCATACCAGGCAGCGAAGGAGGAGGCATAGCGGCCGAGCACCACGGCCACGTCAAGCTCCGCCGCCCCGGCCGCGGCCAGCGAGGTGGCGGCATAGGGCAGCCCCTCCGGCCGGTGGGCCACATTGATCCCCACCCCCAGCACCAGCCAGTCGAGCCGGCCGGCGGCGCCGGCCTCCGACTCCAGCAGGATGCCGGAAATCTTGGCCCCGTCCACCAGCACGTCGTTGGGCCATTTCAGCTGCGGCCGGCCGGGGATCAGGGCCGACACCGCCTCGGCCACAGCGATGGCAGCGACGAAGGACACCAGCGCCGCCGCCGCCGCTGGCATGTCCGGCCGCAGGATCAGGCTGCAATAAAGGTTGCCCGGCGGCGAGGTCCAGACGCGCCCGCGCCGGCCGCGCCCCCCGGTCTGACGCAGCGCCCAGACCAGCGTTCCTTCCAGCGCACCGGAGCGGGCCAGCTCCTTGGCCTCGTCATTGGTGCTGCCGCAGCTGTCCAGGGACACCAGACGGAAAAACGCGGGCAGCCCGCCTGCCCGCGTTTCCTCCATCATGCCGTTCGGTTCCGGCCCGGCCATTGCGGCAGGATCAGCCGTGGAACAGGGCGGCCGCCGCGGCCCCGGCGCCGCTCAGCAGCGGCTCGGCAAACAGGTAGAACACCGGGAAGATGAACAGGGCGGTGCCCGTCATCACCAGCGCCGCCGCGCGGCCCGGCCGCTCCAGCGGCTCCACCAGATCATCGAAGTACATGACCTTGATGATGCGGAGATAATAGTAGCAGCTGGCCACGCTGGTCAGCACGCCCAGGATGGCCAGACCGTACAGGCCGGCCTGGATCGCCGACATGAAGACGTAGAACTTGCCGAAGAAGCCGGCCAGCGGCGGCACACCCGCCATGGAGAACATGAACATGGCCATGGCAAAGGCCATCAGCGGATGGCTTTTCGACAGGCCGGCCAGATCGGAGATGCGCTCCACCATGCGGCCCTGCTGGCGCATCGACAGGATGATGGCGAAGGTGCCGACATTCATGGCCAGATAGATGGCCAGATAGATCAGGACGCCGCGCACACCTTCCTGCGACCCGGCAGCCAGACCCACCAGCGCGTAGCCGATATGGCCGATGGAGCTGTAGGCCATCAGACGCTTGATGTTGGTCTGCTGGATGGCCGCCAGCGCGCCGATGATCATCGAGGCCAGCGAGCAGAACCAGATCACCTGCTGCCACTGCGGCAGCAGATGGCCGAACGGCTCGGTCAGCACGCGGATGAACAGGCTCATGGCCGCCACCTTCGGCGCCACCGCGAAGAAGGCGGTGACGCTGGTCGGGGCGCCCTCATACACGTCCGGCGTCCACATGTGGAACGGCACGGCCGAGATCTTGAAGGCCAGACCGGCAGCCACGAACACCATGCCCACGATCACGCCCAGCGGCGGGGTGGCGCCACCGGCGAACATCACAGCCAGACGGTCGAAGCTGGTGGTGCCGGTGAAGCCATAGACCAGCGACGCGCCATAGAGCAGCAGACCGGACGACAGTGCGCCCAGCACGAAGTATTTCAGACCCGCTTCGGACGACTTGGCCACGTCGCGGCGGAAGGCGGCGACGACATAGAGCGACAGGCTCTGCAGCTCCAGCCCGATATAGAGCGAGATCAGGTTGTTGGCCGACACCATGGCCAGCATGCCGAGGGTGGCGAACACCAGCAGCACCGGATACTCGAACCGGGCCAGCTGCTCCCGCTCCAGATAGTTCATGGAGAGGATGATCGACAGGGCCGAGGCCGTGACGATCAGCAGCTTGGCGAAGATGCCGAAGGCATCGCTGACGAACAGGCCGCTGAAGGTCACCGCCCGCTCCGCCGGTCCCTGGACCAGCAGGACGCCGACGACCACAAGAGCCGCCACCGCCAGCCAGGAGACCAGCCGCAGGCTGCCCTCACCCCGGAACACGCCGATCATCAGCAGGGCCATGCCGGCACAGGCCAGCACGATCTCCGGCAGGGCGGGAAGAAGGTCGGGAAGAGTCTGCATGGCTCAGTTCTCGCTCGCGTTGACGGCCGCGGCAGGGGCAACGGTCTCGATGGATGCGGCCTGCACCGGGGCGGGCGCCGTCAGGCCGGCGGCCTGGAGCGATGCCTGATGGTCGGTGAGGATCTTCTCCACCGTGGGCATGTACACATCCTTGAAGCTGGCGGGATAGACACCCATGATCAGCACGATGGCGATCAGCGGGGCGAAATAGGCCATCTCCTGCCAGCTGAGGTCGGGCATGGCCTTGACCTCGGGCTTGTCCAGCTTGCCGAAGAACAGCATGCGGTACAGCAGCAGCATGTAGGCGGCCCCCAGGACCAGGCCGGTGGCGGCGAAGAATGCCACCCAGGTGTTGACCTGGAACGCCCCCAGCATGGTCAGGAACTCACCGACGAAGCCGCTGGTGCCGGGCAGGCCGACCGAGGCCAGCATGA
This sequence comes from Oleisolibacter albus, assembly GCF_003336875.1. Lineage (GTDB taxonomy): Bacteria > Pseudomonadota > Alphaproteobacteria > Azospirillales > Azospirillaceae > Niveispirillum > Niveispirillum album. The sequence goes on from NZ_QGNJ01000001.1 coordinate 333,504, forward strand.
ACACCATGAACACCACGGCATAGCGCGGCATGTTGTGGGCCAGGCCGCCATAGGCCGCCATCTCGCGGGTATGCAGCCGGTTGTAGGCGACGCCGATGCACAGGAACAGCGCGGCCGAGACCACGGTGTGGCTGAGCATCTGGAACATGGCGCCGTCCAGTCCCTGATGGTTCATGGTGAAGATGCCCATGGTCACATAGCCCATGTGCGCCACCGAGCTGTAGGCGATCATCTTCTTCATGTCGGTCTGCGCCAGTGCCACCAGCGAGGCGTACATGATGGCGACGACCGACAGCACGAAGACGAAGTCGGTGGCCCAGGCGGTGCCGACGGGCAGCATCTGCACATTGGCACGGATCAGGCCGTAGCCGCCCATCTTCAGCATGACACCGGCCAGCATGACCGAACCCGCCGTCGGCGCCTCCACATGGGCGAAGGGCAACCAGGTGTGCAGCGGCCAGATCGGGGTCTTCACCGCGAAGGCGATGAAGAAGGCCACCCACAGCCACTTCTGCAGATCGGATGCGAACTGGTAGTCCAGCATCACCCGCATATCCATCGTGCCGGTGGTCAGATACATGGCCAGGATGGCCAGCAGCATCAGCACGGACCCGATGAAGGTGTAGAGGAAGAACTTGTAGGCGGCGTAGACGCGCTGCGGACCGCCCCAGACGCCGATGAGCAGGAACATCGGCAGCAGGACGCCTTCGAAGAACAGGTAGAAGAGCACGAAGTCGAGCGCGGTGAACATGCCGACCATCATGGTCTCAAGCACCAGCAGCGCGATCATGAACTCCTTCACCCGCTTCTCGACCGAAGTCCAGGAGGCGAGCACGCAGATCGGCGTCAGGAAGGTGGACGCCAGGACGAACCAGATCGACACACCGTCCACGCCCTTGATGTAGGCGATCTTGTAGGACGGCAGCCAAGCGTATTCCTCCACCAGCTGGAAGCCGGGGTTGGAGGGGTCGAAGTTCGTCAGGATGAACAGCGAGATGATGAAGGTGATCAGCGACGTCCACAGGGCGACGGCGCGCGCATTGCGCGCCACCGTCTCCGCATCGCCGCGGATCACCAGGATGAAGAACGCGCCGACGAGCGGAAGGAACGTCGTCAGCGTGAGGATCGGCAAGTCCGCCATGTTTCGACTACTCCCCTACCCTCAGCGGAACCAGAACCAACCGACCAGCGCAACCACGCCGATCACCATCACGAAGGCATAGTGGAACACGTATCCGGTCTGCAGCCGGCTGGCGACCACCGACAGGCCGCGGGTGACGCGGGCGGCGCCGTCGGGTCCGAACCCGTCGATCACCACCTGATCGCCCCCCTTCCACAGGCCGAAGCCCAGGGCCATGGCCGGCTTCACGAACAGGGCGTTGTACAGCTCGTCGAAATAGTACTTGCGGAAGACGATGCCGTGCAGCGACCGGAAGGCGCCGACGAACTGGCCGGGCAGATCCGGCTTGATCATGTAGAACAGATAGGCCAGGGCGATGCCGATCAGGCCGGCGATGAAGGGCGACAGCGGCACCCAGGCCGGCACATGGTGGGCCGCGTCGATGATGGTGCCGTGCTCGCCGGCGCGCATCAGGATGCTCTCGCCCCAGAACTCGGCCCAGTCATGGCCGACGAACCAGTCATAGGCGACCCAGCCCGAGAACAGGGCACCGACGGCCAGCACGCACAGCGGCAGCAGCATGACCAGCGGGCTTTCATGCACATGGGCCATGACCGTCTCGTTGGCGCGCGGGCGGCCATGGAAGGTCAGGATCAGCAGGCGCCAGGAATAGAAGGCGGTCATCAACGCCGCACCCAGGCCCAGCCAGAAGGCGAAGCTGCCGGCGGCGGTGTGCTTGGCGTAGGCCACCTCCAGGATCATGTCCTTGGAGTAGTAGCCGGCGAAGAACGGGATGCCGGCCAGGGCCAGATTGCCGATCCACATCATAACGTAGGTGACGGGGATCAGCTTCCAGATACCGCCCATGTTGCGCATGTCCTGCTCGTCGGACATGGCATGGATCACCGAGCCGGCGCCCAGGAACAGCAGCGCCTTGAAGAAGGCATGGGTCATCAGGTGGAACACGGCGGCCGGATAGGCGCCGACACCGATGGCGAAGAACATGTAGCCCAGCTGGGACATCGTCGAATAGGCGATGACGCGCTTGATGTCGAACTGGGTCATGCCGATGGTGGCGGCGACGATAGCCGTCAGCGCCCCCATCACGGTGACGAAGGACAGCGCCGCGGGCGCATACTCGAACACCGGGCTCATGCGGGCCAGCATGAACACGCCGGCCGTCACCATGGTGGCTGCGTGGATCAGCGCCGACACCGGGGTCGGGCCTTCCATGGCGTCCGGCAGCCAGGTGTGCAGCCCCAGCTGGGCCGACTTGCCCATGGCGCCGACAAACAGCAGCAGGCAGGCGCAGGTCAGCGCATGCACCTGGAAGCCCAGGAAGTTGATGCTCAGATCGGCCTTGGCGGCCACCTGGGCGAAGATCTGGTCGAACTGGATGGTCCCGAAGATCAGGAACACCGCCATGATGCCCAGCGCGAAGCCGAAGTCACCCACGCGGTTCACCAGGAACGCCTTCATCGAGGCGTCGTTGGCGCTGGTCTTGTGGAACCAGAAATTGATCAGCAGGTAGGAGGCCAGACCGACGCCCTCCCAGCCGAAGAACATCTGCAGCAGATTGTCCGCCGTCACCAGCATGAGCATCATGAAGGTGAACAGGCTGAGATAGGCCATGAAGCGGGCCTTGCTCGGATCATGGCTCATATAGCCGACCGAGTAGACATGGACCATGGCCGACACGCCGTTGACCACCACCAGCATGACGGCGGTCAGGGTATCGAGGCGCAGCGCCCAGCTCACTTCGAAGCTGCCGCTGTCGATCCAAGTGAACAGCTCGACGGTGCGGGCCGCCTCGGGACCGCCCAGGCCGATCTGCATGAACAGCATCACGGAGATGGCGGCCGCGGCCAGAACCGCGGCACAGGTGACGATCTGCGCGCCACGGTCGCCGATGAAGCGACCGAAGAAGCCGGCGATGAAGGCGGCGGCCAGCGGCAGGAAGATGGCAGCGATTTCCATGCCCTCAGCCCTTCATCATGTTGATGTCTTCCACCGCGATCGTGCCGCGGTTGCGGAAGTAGACGACAAGGATGGCCAGGCCGATGGCCGCTTCCGCGGCGGCGACGGTCAGGATGAACATGGTGAAGATCTGGCCGACCAGGTCACCCAGGAAGGCGGAGAAAGCCACCAGATTGATGTTGACGGCCAACAGGATCAGCTCGATCGACATCAGGATGATGATCACGTTCTTGCGGTTGAGGAAGATGCCGAACACGCCCAGCGTGAACAGCATGGCCGCAACTGTGAGATAGTGGGACAGGCCGATTTCCATCTCAGACGCCCCCCCGCGTCGGAACCTTGCGAATGGCGACCACGTCGCTGCGCTTCCGGTCCAGCTGCTGGGCGATCTGCTGCCGGCGCACACCGGCACGGTGGCGCAGCGTCAGCACGATGGCGCCGATCATGGCCACCAGCAGGATCAGGCCCGAGGCCTGGAAGGCATAGACATAGTCGGTGTAGAGCACACGCCCGATGGCCTCGGTGTTGGACACCGCCGCGGCCGGAGCCGCCGTCGCCACGCCGGCGCCGGGCTGCACATAGTGCAGGGCGACCAGCGCCACCAGCTCCACGGCCAGGATCAGGCCGACGATGATCCCCACCGGCAGGTTCTGCAGGAACCCCGATCGCAGCTGCTGGAAGTCGATATCCAGCATCATGACGACGAAGAGGAACAGCACCGCCACGGCGCCGACATAAACGATGACCAGGATGAAAGCGACGAATTCAGCCCCGATCAGCACGAACAGACCCGCGGCGTTGAAGAACGCCAGGATCAGGAACAGCACCGAGTGGACCGGATTCTTGGCCGTGATCACCCGCACGGCTGATGCCAGCAGGATGGTCGCGAACGCGTAGAACGCGAGTGCGGTCAAGGTCATGGTTACGCCGCCTCCGGCGCGGAACGTGGACAGGACGGGATCACGGAGAGCACTCCGGGCGAAGGGAAATTCGGCTCCCCGAAAGGTTCGGGAAGCCGGGGCTTTTTAGCGGTATGGGGCGTCCGCCGCAATGTTGGAGGCAAGCTGCGCCTCCCACCGGTCCCCGTTCGAAAGCAGCTTCTCCTTGTTGTAGAAGAGCTCCTCGCGGGTCTCGGTGGCGAATTCCAGGTTCGGCCCCTCGACGATGGCATCGACCGGGCAGGCCTCCTGGCACAGACCGCAATAGATGCATTTCGTCATGTCGATGTCGTAGCGCGTGGTGCGGCGGGAGCCGTCCTCACGCGGTTCGGCCTCGATGGTGATGGCGAGCGCCGGGCACACCGCCTCGCACAGCTTGCAGGCGATGCAGCGCTCTTCCCCGTTGGGATAGCGCCGCAGGGCGTGCTCGCCGCGGAAGCGCGGGCTGATGGGCCCCCGCTCATACGGGTAGTTGATCGTGGCCCGCGGGCGGAACATGTAGCTGAAGGTCAGCGCCATGCCCTTCACCAGCTCGGTCAGGAACAGGCCGCGTGCCGTACGGTCAAGCAGGGCCATCACTTACCTCCTTACCCCTTTGAAGCGAGGGGGCCGTCCGGCCCCCTGCCCCAGGACTTAGTCTCAGGTCGTCGGCAGCAGGTCGAAATAGACCAGGACGCCGGCCGTCAGCACCACCCAGATCAGCGAGAACGGCAGGAAAACCTTCCAGCCCAGCCGCATCAGCTGGTCGTAGCGGTAGCGCGGCAGCGTGGCACGCACCCAGATGAAGAAGAACAGGACCAGCACGATCTTCAGGATGAACCAGATCGGCCCGGGCAGCCAGTTGAACGGCGCGATGTCCAGCGGCGGCAGCCAGCCGCCCAGGAACAGGACCGAGGTCAGCGCGCTCATCAGGATCATGTTGATGTATTCGCCCAGGAAGAACATGGCGAAGCTCATCGACGAATATTCGACGAAGAAGCCGCCGGACAGTTCCGACTCGCCTTCCGGCAGGTCGAAGGGCGCGCGATTGGTTTCCGCCAGGGCCGAGACGAAGAACACCACGAACATCGGGAACAGCGGGATGCAGAACCAGACGGTCCTCTGCGCTTCCACGATCTTCGACAGGTTCAGCGACCCGACACAGAGCAGAACGGTGATGATGACGAGGCCGATGGAGACCTCATAGCTGACCATCTGCGCCGCCGAGCGCAGACCGCCCAGGAACGAGTACTTCGAGTTCGAGGCCCAGCCCGCCATGATGATGCCATAGACACCCAGCGAACTGATGGCGAACAGGTAGAGCACGCCCACATTGATGTTGGCCAGCACCAGCCCCTCGCCGAACGGGATCACCGCCCAGGCCACCAGAGCCAGCAGGAAGGTCAGCATCGGCGCCGCCAGGAACACCATACGGTTGGCGCCGGACGGGATGATGGTTTCCTTCGCCAGCAGCTTGAGACCGTCGGCGAAGGGCTGCAGCAGGCCGAAGGGGCCGACCAGGGCCGGGCCCTGGCGCAGCTGCATGGCGCCCAGCACCTTGCGTTCCATATAGGTCAGCATGGCCATGCCGACCAGCAGCGGCACCACGATGGCCAGGATGGCCGCCACGATGCGCACGACAACGGGCAGGTCGCCCCACAAGCTCGTCAGATACTCACCCATCGTCCGGTCACTCCGCGGCGGCCGGCACCGCCGGCTTCAGGAAGGCCTCGGTGCACTTGGCCATGGTGACCGACGCGCGGCTGATCGGGTCGGTCATGTAGAAATTCTCGATCGGCGAGATGAAGTGCCCGCCGCCGATCTCGCCCGCCGTGCCGAAGGCCACCCAGGGGGCCGGCACGATGGTGTCGATCTGGCCGAACACCGGGTTCACCGAGACCAGATGCTGGCGCAGCTGGGACAGGGTGTCATAGGGCAGCGTCTTGCCCAGCTCGGCCGACAGGGCACGCAGGATCTTCCAGTCCTCGCGGGCCTCGCCCAGCGGGAACACGGCCATGCGGGCCTGCTGCACCCGGCCTTCGGTGTTGACGTAGGTGGCGTTCTTCTCGGTGTAGGCCGCACCCGGCAGGATCACGTCGGCGCGGTGGGCACCGCGGTCGCCATGGTGGCCCTGGTAGATGACGAAGGCCTTGCCGAACTTGTCGCCAGGGATCTCATCGGCCCCCAGCAGATACACAACCTCGATCTCGCCGGACTGGCAGCCGGCCAGGATGCCGGCCAGATCGCGGCCGCCGGCCTGGGGCACGAAGCCCACATCCAGGGCACCGACGCGGCCCGCCGCGGTGTGCAGCAGGTTGAAGCCGTTCCAATCCTCGCGGATGGCGCCGACCGCCTCGGCCAGGGTGCGGACCGCCGCCTGCACCGCCGCACCGTCCGGGCGGCGCAGCGCGCCCATGCCCAGGATGATCAGCGGGTTCTTGGCCGCCTTCAGCACCTCGAGGAACGGATGCGTCCCGGCAGCCAGCGCCGCCAGCTCGGCCCCACCCTCGCCCAGATAGGTCGTGGGATAGGTCAGATCGAAATTCTGCCCCAGCACGCCCACATGCTTCAGGCCACCGGTCAGGTAGCGCTTGCGGATGCGGGCATTGACCAGCGGCGCATCCCAGCGGGGATTGGCGCCGATGATCAGCACGGCGTCGGCCTGCTCGATACCGGCGATGGTGCTGTTGAAGACGTAGCCGGCGCGGGCCGACACGTCGAACCTGGCGCCGTCCTGGCGGCATTCCAGGTTCGGGCTGCCCAGGGCCTGCATCAGCTGCTTCAGCGCCAGGGTCGATTCCACATCGGCCAGATCGCCGGCCAGGGCGGCCATGCGGGTGCCCGCCACGCCCGACAGGCGCTGGGCGATGACAGCGAAGGCCTCGGCCCAGCTGGCTGGCTTCAGCTTGCCGTCGGCGCCGCGCACATAGGGGCGGTCCAGTCGCTGCCGCTTCAGCCCGTCATGGCTGTAGCGGGTCTTGTCGCTGATCCACTCCTCGTTGATGTCCTCGTGCAGGCGGGGCTGCACGCGCATCACCTCGGGGCCGCGGGTATCGACGCGGATGTTGGAGCCCACGGCGTCCAGCACATCGATGGTCTCGGTCTTGCGCAGCTCCCAGGGGCGGGCCGTGAAGCTGTAGGGCTTGCTGGTCAGCGCCCCCACCGGGCAGACATCGACCAGATTGCCGGACAGTTCGGAGGCGATGCCGGCCTCCAGGGCCGGCGTGATCTCCAGATGCTCGCCGCGGTTCAGTCCGCCGAGGGCCGACACGCCCGCGATCTCATCCATGAAGCGGATGCAGCGCGTGCAATGGATGCAGCGGGTCATGAAGGTCTTGATCAGCGGCCCCATGTCCTTGTCCTTGACCGCCCGCTTGTTCTCGGCGAAGCGGCCGCGGTCGTAGCCATAGGACACGGCCTGGTCCTGCAGGTCGCACTCGCCGCCCTGATCGCAGATCGGGCAATCCAGCGGGTGGTTGACCAGCAGGAATTCCATCACGCCCTTGCGGGCCTTGTGCACCGTCTCGGTGTTGGTCTTGACCACCATGCCCTCGCCGGCCGGCATGGCGCAGGACGCCACCGGCTTGGGCGAGCGCTCGATCTCGACCAGGCACATGCGGCAGTTGGCCGGAACGGACAGGCGTTCGTGGTAGCAGAAGCGCGGAACCTCGATCCCGAGCTGTTCGCAGGCCTGGAGCACGGACGTGCCCGGCGCGACTTCGATCTCGATGCCGTCGATGGTGAGTTTGGGCATGGTCTTCCTCTCGCGCCCCGTCCTTACTCGGCCGCCACGCGCACGCCACGGTCGGCGGTCGCGCGGTATTCGAGGATGCGGCGTTCCATTTCCGGGCGGAAATGCCGGATCAGGCCCTGGATCGGCCAGGCGGCCGCATCACCCAGGGCGCAGATGGTATGGCCTTCCACCTGCTTGGTGACGTCGAGCAGCATGTCGATTTCCTCGACACGCGCATTGCCCTTCACCATGCGTTCCATGACGCGCCACATCCAGCCGGTGCCCTCGCGGCAGGGCGTGCACTGGCCGCAGCTCTCATGCATGTAGAATTTCGACAGGCGGGCGATGGCGCGGACAATGTCGGTGGACTTGTCCATGACGATGACCGCAGCCGTGCCGAGACCGGAGCGGACTTCGCGCAGGCTGTCGAAGTCCATCAGCACGGTCTCGCAGGTCTCCTTCGGCAGCACCGGCACCGAGGAGCCGCCGGGGATGATGGCCAGCAGATTGTCCCAGCCGCCGCGCACGCCGCCGCAATGCTTCTCCAGAAGCTCCTTCAGCGGAATGCCCATCTCCTCTTCCACCGTGCAGGGCTTGTTCACGTGACCGGAGATGCAGAACAGCTTGGTGCCGCTGTTCTTGGGCCGCCCCAGATTGGCGAACCAGGAGGCACCGCGGCGCAGGATGGTGGGAACCACCGCGATGGATTCCACATTGTTCACGGTGGTGGGCCGGGCATAGAGGCCGGCCATGGCCGGGAACGGCGGCTTGTTGCGGGGCTGGCCCTTCTTGCCTTCCAGGCTTTCGATCAGCGCCGTCTCCTCACCGCAGATATAGGCGCCGGCGCCGCGGTGCAGGTAGACATCGTAATCATAGCCGGTGCCGCAGGCATTCTTGCCGATCAGACCGGCCGCATAGGCCTCGTCGATGGCGCGCTGGACGTTGGAGCCCTCGCTGTAGAACTCGCCGCGGATATAGATGTAGCAGGCGGTGGCGCCGATGGCGAAACCGGCGATCAGGCAGCCCTCGATCAGCTTGTGCGGATCATGGCGCATGATCTCCCGGTCCTTGCAGGTCCCGGGCTCGCCCTCGTCGGCGTTGATGACCAGATAGACCGGGCCGCCATCGGTCTTCTTCGGCATGAAGGACCACTTCATGCCGGTGGAGAAACCGGCGCCGCCACGGCCGCGCAGGCCGGATTCCTTCACCAGCTCGATGATCTTGTCGCGGCCGAGATCCAGGATGTCCTTGGTCCCCTGCCAGTCGCCACGGGCCTTGGCTCCTTCCAGGAAGGGGCTCTCGAAGCCGTAGAGGTTGGTGAAGATGCGGTCTTCATCGCGCAGCATGGCTGCACTCCTCAGCTCTGGCCGGCCGGCTTGACGCCGGCGCGGGTGGCGGACTCGATCAGCGTCGTCGGCCCGCCCTCGGGACAGGCGGCGATGCGGCCGTTCTGCGGACCGGTCTTCGGCTGTTCGCCCCGGGCCAGCGCATCCAGCACCGCCTCGGTCGTCGCGGCCGTCAGGTCCTCGTAGAAATCGTCGTTGATCTGCATCATCGGCGCGTTGGCGCAGGCGCCCAGGCATTCCACCTCGATGACGGTGAACTGGCCGTCGGCGGTGGTCTCCCCGGCCTTGATGCCCAGCTTCTTCTCACAGGCGTGCAGCACCGCGTCAGAGCCGCGCAGCCAGCACGGGGTGGTGGTGCAGACCTGGACGAAGTGCTTCCCCACCGGCTTCAGGTTGTACATGGTGTAGAAGGTCGCCACTTCCTTGGCGCGGATCCGGGGCATCTCCAGCATGTCCGCGACATAGTTGATGGCGATCTCCGGCAACCAGTTGCCGTTCTGGCGCTGGGCCAGGTCGAGCAGCGGCATGACCGCGCTCTGCTGGCGGCCCGGCGGGTACTTGGCGATGATGCGCTTGGCCAGCTCGAGGTTCTCGGGCGTGAAGGCGAAGCTGCCCGGTTCCGTGGACCCCGTTTCGGCGGCCCCGGCGGCGACCTTGGTCTCGGCGGCACTCATCGATCAATCTCTCCGAACACGATGTCCATGGAGCCGATGATCGCCACCGCGTCGGCGAGCATGTGACCCTTGGACATGAAATCCATGGCCTGCAGGTGCGAGAAGCCGGTGGGGCGGATCTTGCACCGGTACGGCTTGTTGGTCCCGTCAGACACCAGATAGACGCCGAACTCGCCCTTGGGCGATTCCGTGGCAGTGTAGGTCTCACCGGCCGGGACGTGATAGCCCTCGGTGTAGAGCTTGAAGTGGTGGATCAGCGATTCCATCGACCGCTTCATCTCACCCCGCGGCGGCGGCGCCACCTTGCGGTCGTTGACACGCACCGGACCCGGCGTGTTGGCCAGCTTCTGCAGGGCCTGACGCATGATCTTGTTGGACTCGCGCATCTCCTCGATGCGCACGAGATAGCGCGCATAGCAGTCGCCGGTCAGGCCGACGGGGATGTCGAAATCGAACTCGTCATAGCTGTCATAGGGCTGCGCCTTGCGCAGATCCCAGGCCACGTTCGAGCCGCGCAGCATGGGGCCGCTGAAGCCCCAGGCCAGGGCGTCGGCGGCGCTGACCACGCCGATATCGACGGTGCGCTGCTTGAACACGCGGTTCTCGGTCAGCAGCCCTTCCAGGTCGGCCAGAAACTTCTCGAAGGTCTCGGTATAATCCCAGATGTCATCGGCCAGACCGGCCGGCAGATCCAGATTCACACCGCCACAGCGGAAATAGTTGGCGTGCAGCCGGGCGCCGGACACACGCTCGTAGAACTCCATCAGCTTCTCACGCTCTTCGAAGCCCCACAGCGACGGCGTGATGGCGCCGACGTCGAGCGCGAAGGTGGTGATGTTCAGCAGATGGTTCAGGACGCGCGTCATCTCCGCGAACAGCACGCGGATATACTGCGCCCGCTTCGGCGGAGTGATGCCGAGCAGCTTCTCCTGGGCCAGGACATAGGTGTGCTCCATGCACATGGGCGACACATAGTCCAGCCGGTCGAAATAGGGGTTGGCCTGGAGATAGGTCTTGTACTCGATCAGCTTCTCGGTGCCGCGATGCAGCAGGCCGACATGGGGATCGGCACGCTCGACCACCTCGCCGTCCATCTCCAGCACCAGGCGCAGCACGCCGTGCGCAGCCGGATGCTGCGGGCCGAAATTGATGGTGAACGGCTTGATCTGGACTTCGCCGCCGGGATTGGCAACCTGGGTCTGGGCCATGTTCACTCTCCCCCTCAGCCCTTCACCGGCGTAGCGCCGGTCGGTGTGGCGATGGGCTTCGCAGCAGGATTGTCGGCCAGCTCGCGCTGGGTGGGATTGACGGCACCGAGCGGGATCTGCGCCTTCTCGTCGCCGGGCAGCTGCACGTCGGTCATGCCTTCCCAGGGCGACAGGAAATCGAAGGTGCGGAAATCCTGGGTCAGGGTCACCGGCTCATAGACGACGCGCTTCTGGTCCTCGTCGTAACGAAGCTCGACATACCCGGTCAGCGGGAAGTCCTTGCGCAGCGGATGCCCCTCGAAACCGTAGTCGGTCAGGATGCGGCGCAGATCGGGGTGACCGGAGAAGAAGATGCCATAGAGATCCCAGGCCTCGCGCTCGAACCAGCCGGCCACAGGATAGATGCCGGTGACGGAGGGCACGGGCGTGTCCTCGTCGGTGCTGACCTTCACACGCACGCGATGGTTATGCTTCACCGACAGAAGATTGTAGACCACCTCGAACCGCTCGGCGCGGGCCGGATAATCCACACCGGCAATGTCGGCCAGCATCTCGCAGTGACAGGTGGAGTCGTCGCGCAGGAACTGCAGCGCCTTGGCCACGGCGTGGCGGACCACGGTGACACACAGCTCACCCAGCTTGACCTCGACCGAGACGATGTCGGTCCCCAGGGCGTTCTGGATGTAGTCGCCGAGTTCCTGAAGGGCTTGATCGCTCATTCTCTTAGCATCCTCTGTCCGACCCGGATCACGCGCGGATCAGGCGGTTGCCGTTCTTGATCTTCTTCTGCAGCTGCAGGATGCCATAGACCAGCGCCTCGGCCGTCGGCGGGCATCCCGGCACATAGATGTCGACCGGCACGATGCGGTCGCAGCCACGGACCACCGAGTAGCTGTAATGGTAATAGCCGCCGCCATTGGCGCAGGAGCCCATGGAGATGACCCAGCGCGGCTCCGCCATCTGGTCATAGACCTTGCGCAGGGCCGGCGCCATCTTGTTGCACAGGGTGCCGGCGACGATCATCACGTCCGACTGGCGCGGGCTGGGCCGGGGAATGACGCCGAACCGGTCCAGGTCGTAGCGGGCCATGTAGGAGTGGATCATCTCCACGGCACAACAGGCCAGACCGAAGGTCATCGGCCACAGCGAGCCGGTGCGGGCCCATTCCAGCAGGTTCTCGTACCGGGCCGTCAGGAAGCCCTTGTCCTGCAACTCCGTGGTCACCGCCTTCATATAGGTGTCCTGGGCGGAGCCCGGGGGCAGCGGGCTGGTGTTGCCGATGACGGAGCCGGCGGCGTTGGTGGTCACAAGGTTGCTCATGGGGTGCTCCATGGACGGGTGGACGGGATCACTCCCAGTCCAGCGCGCCCTTCTTCCACTCGTAGATGAAGCCGATGGTCAGGATGCCCAGGAACACCATCATCGACCAAAAACCGAACAGGCCGATCCCCCCCAGGGACACGGCCCAGGGGAACAGGAAGGCCACTTCCAGGTCGAAGATGATGAAGAGGATGGCCACCAGATAGAAGCGGACATCAAACTTGCTGCGGGCATCATCGAAGGCCTCGAACCCGCACTCGTAGGCAGACAGCTTCTCGCTGTCAGGGTTCTGCTTGCCGGCCAGCAGCGAGGCCACCAGCATGGCGCCGGCCACGGCCATGGCGATCGCCAGGAAAACCAGAATCGGCAGGTACTCGACCAGCAGAGGATTGGACAGCGGATCAGTCATCGCCACACCGTTGCAGCCGACTGGCGTGCGCGCCCGCATCAGCGGACATTTGCGCCCGTTCCAGCCAAGCGGATCATGGACGGAAGGCCCCAGAACGGGGCCCGGTGGAATATAGGCCGCCCGTCTAGCCAAGGAAAGCAAATTACGCCCATTTCGTCGCAGGGTCAGTCCGTCGCGACCAATTGAGAATGATTTGCATTTACGCTGTAATGTCTTCGGTCAAGTCCCTGAAAATACGGGATATCGCCAACATGCAGGACCAAGACATCACCCCGATACCCGGCACCGGCGGAGCAGCGCCGACGCTGGCCAGGCAAGGTCCGGATGCGAAAACGGCGCCCGGAGGGCGCCGCTTGCGGAACAGACCACGATGAGGTGGCGCGAGTGACGGGACTTGAACCCGCGGCCTCCGGCGTGACAGGCCGGCGCTCTAACCAACTGAGCTACACCCGCGTATTTATTGACCTCTTTGACCCCGGCCGCCGCTGTCTTTCGTCAGCGCCGCGCCGTCGTCCGTGGCGTGGGCGGGTGTATAGGCGGGCTGGAGATCCTTGTCAAACAGGAAAATCGATCACCGCCGCATTCTTTTATCGCCGCGAATAAGAGCCCTCCCCTGCCGCCAGCCGTTCCGCCGCGCCCCACGGCATGCGGACGTGCATCCCGCAGGGGCCTGCCCCGGCCTGGATCCTACACTGGTCTGTTTCGGTGCGGGTGGAAGCGGGGGTGATGGTGGTGGGCGGTGAGGGATTTGAACCCCCGACCAACGGTGTGTAAAACCGATGCTCTACCCCTGAGCTAACCGCCCATCCAGCGACCGCCCCGCGGCGGTCCGGTGGAGGCCCGGATAGCACGGCTGGCGGCTCCTGAAAAACAAAAAACGGGACGTCGTGAGACGCCCCGTTGGAAAACCGGCTGCACCTGTCGTGCATCGCCTGCGTACCGTTGATGGCGCCGCGCCGCCATCCGCCTTCCCGGCCTTCTGGCTCGGGTCCTCTCCCCTGCGGGGGCACAGGCGGCCAGGCCCCTCAACCAGGCCGGTGTGCCGCCCGGCGTCGGCTCAGTTCAGCGCGTCCTTCAGGCCCTTGCCGGGCTTGAACTTCGGCTGCTTGCTGGCGGCAATGGCGATCTTCTCGCCCGTCCGCGGGTTGCGCCCTTCAGACGCCGCACGCTCGGCCACGGCAAAGGTACCGAAGCCCACCAGACGCACTTCATCCCCCTTCTGCAGGGCGACGGTCACCGCATCGAAAACCGCGTCGACAGCCTTGGTGGCGTCAGCCTTGGACAGGCCGGCCGTCTCGGCGACAGCGGCAACGAGATCGTTCTTGTTCACTTAAGGCCCCCCTTCATCAAGAGAGATACGGTTGCGGGCCCCAGGTAATCCCCGGGAGCTTGTTTCACTGAAAAGCCAGCCGCACCCCGCGCAGGCGGGGTGCAGATGGCCTTCAATTCACACGATTTCGGGGCCTACTTCAATGGCGAATCACGCCCTCACGGTCCTCGTCCCCGGCTTTTGCCGGTACTGCGGGCACCTCGTCGGCCTCCGACCATTCAATGGCGACCGGGGCCTGGGTCAGGGCATTGGCCAAGACCTCGTCCACCGTGATCACCGGGATGATGGTCATGCCCCGCTTCACATTGTCGGGGATGTCGGCCAGGTCCTTTTCATTGTCCTTGGGAATCAGCACGGTCTTGATGCCGCCACGCAAGGCAGCCAGCAGCTTCTCCTTCAGCCCGCCGATGGGCAGCACGCGCCCGCGCAGCGTGATCTCACCGGTCATCGCCACGTCCTTGCGGACCGGAATGCCGGTCAGCACCGAGACGATGGAGGTGATCATGGCCACGCCGGCGGAGGGGCCGTCCTTCGGGGTCGCTCCCTCCGGGACATGCACATGGATGTCGCGCTTCTCGAACAGGGTCGGCTTGATGCCGAACTGCGTGGCGCGTGAGCGCACATAGCTTTCGGCCGCCTGCACCGATTCCTTCATGACATCGCCCAGCTTGCCGGTGGTGACCACCCGGCCCTTGCCACGCAGCATGACGGACTCGATGGACAGCAGTTCGCCCCCGACCTCGGTCCAGGCAAGGCCGGTGACGATGCCGACCATGTCCTCCGTCTCCACCTCACCGAAATGGTAACGGCGGACGCCGGCATATTTCTCCAGATTCTTGCGCGTGACCGCCACCTTCTCGAGACCCTTCATCAGGATCTCCTTGATGACCTTGCGGGCCAGATTGGCGATCTCGCGCTCCAGGTTCCGCACGCCGGCTTCGCGGGTGTAGTAGCGGATCAGGTCGCGCAGCGCGTCGTCGGAGATGGTGAACTCGCCGGGCTTCAGCCCATGATCCTTCACCTGCTTGTCCAGCAGGTGCCGCTTGGCGATCTCGACCTTCTCATCCTCGGTGTAACCGGCCAGCCGGATGATCTCCATACGGTCCAGCAGCGGCTGTGGCATGCGCAGCGTATTGGCCGTGCAGACGAACATCACGTCCGACAGATCGTAGTCCACCTCGAGATAATGGTCGGCGAAGGTGCTGTTCTGCTCGGGATCCAGCACCTCCAGCAGGGCCGAGGAGGGATCGCCGCGCCAGTCGGCGCCCAGCTTGTCGATCTCGTCCATCAGGAACAGCGGATTGGACGATTTGGCCTTCTTCATGCCCTGGATGACCTTGCCGGGCATGGAGCCGATATAGGTGCGGCGATGCCCCCGCACCTCGGCCTCGTCGCGGACACCGCCCAGCGACATGCGGACGAAATTGCGCCCCGTCGCCTTGGCGATGGACTTGCCCAGCGAGGTCTTGCCGACGCCGGGCGGGCCGACCAGGCAGAGAATGGGGCCACGCACCTTGTCCATGCGCTGCTGCACGGCCAGGTACTCCAGAATGCGCTCCTTGACCTTCTCCAGCCCGTAATGGTCCTGGTTGAGGATCTTCTCGGCGCCCTTGATATCCTTCTTGACCTTGGTGCGCTTCTTCCAGGGCAGGCTCAGCATCCAGTCCAGGTAGTTGCGCACCACCGTGGCCTCGGCAGACATCGGGCTCATGGTGCGGAGCTTCTTCACCTCCGCCATGGCCTTGTCGCGGGCCTCCTTGCTGAGCTTGGTCTTGGCGATCTTCTCCTCGATCTCCGCGACCTCGTCCTTGCCATCCTCGCTCTCGCCCAGCTCCTTCTGGATGGCCTTCATCTGCTCGTTGAGATAGTACTCGCGCTGGGTCTTCTCCATCTGCCGCTTGACGCGGTTGCGGATGCGCTTTTCCACCTGCAGCACGCCGATCTCGCCTTCCATGAAGGCATAGACCTTCTCCAGCCGCTCGGCGATGGTCGGGGTCTCCAGCAGCTGCTGCTTCTCGGCGATCTTCAGCTGCAGATGCGAGGCGATGGTGTCGGCCAGCTTGCCGGCATCGTCGATCTGGTTGATCGAGACCAGAACCTCGGGCGGAATCTTCTTGTTGAGCTTGATGTACTGCTCGAACTGGGAGACGGCGGCGCGGGACAGGGCTTCCAGCTCCTGCGGTTCACCGACCTTCTCGTCGATCAGTTCGGCATAGGCCTGGAAGAACTCCTCATTCTCCGCGAACTTCACGACGCTGGCGCGCTTGCCGCCCTCGACCAGCACCTTGACCGTGCCGTCGGGCAGCTTCAGCAGCTGCAGCACCGTACCCACCGTGCCCACGCTGTAGATGTCGGCGGGCGTGGGATCGTCCTGCGAGGCGTTCTTCTGGGTGACAAGCAGGATCTGCTTGTCGTCCTTCATGACATCCTCGAGCGCCTTGACCGACTTCTCGCGGCCAACAAACAGCGGAACGATCATGTGCGGAAAGACAACGATGTCCCTCAGCGGCAGGACCGGATAAAGAGCACCACGGGGGATGTCCAGCATTTGGCGTCTCGCCTTCTCAAAGTCTCCGTGCCGTCAGCCCAGCCTGGGCCCGGTCCGCGTGTCCGCCCCCACTGGGCACGGCAGCACACGGCGACAGCGCAGCAGGTAACGTGGCACAGCCATACCCCCCCTTCAAGGGCTTGAACTGCGATGTCACCGCGCTATCGCGGCCATTTCGGGGCGGATCGGCCGGATTTTGGCTGGGATGCACGGCCTATCCCGGCGTATAGGCGGCCGATCGCAGCACATGGGCCATCACCGGCAAACGAAAACGGACCCATCCGCCGGGAATGGGTCCGTTCCGTCACGCATTTCCTGCAATGCACCGCCCTGTGCCCTGCCGGGCCGGAACCTCAGGCGCCAGGGGCGGCCTCACTGCGGCGGTCGGAGTAGATGTAGAGCGGGCGCGCCCGCCCCTCCACCACTTCCTTGTTGATGACGATCTCCTCCACGCCCTGCAGGCCGGGCAGATCGAACATCGGTTCCAGCAGGATGGTCTCCATGATGGAACGCAGGCCGCGGGCACCGGTCTTGCGCTGAATCGCCTTCAGGGCGATGGCGCGCAGGGCCTCCTCATGCACCGTCAGCTTGACATCCTCCATCTCGAACAGGCGCTGGTACTGCTTGACCAGCGCGTTCTTCGGCTTGGACAGGATCTCGATCAGTGCTGCCTCGTCGAGGTCGCGCAGCGTGGCCAGCACCGGCAGACGGCCGACGAACTCGGGAATCAGGCCGAACTTCAGCAGATCCTCCGGCTCGACCTCACGCAGGATGTCACCGGTGCGGCGCTCATCCGGCGCACGCACATCGGCACCGAAGCCGATGGACGTGCCCTTGCCGCGGGCGGCGATGATCTTTTCCAGCCCGGCGAAGGCACCGCCGCAGATGAAGAGGATGTTGGTGGTGTCGACCTGCAGGAACTCCTGCTGCGGATGCTTGCGCCCGCCCTGCGGCGGCACGGAGGCGACCGTGCCTTCCATGATCTTCAGCAGCGCCTGCTGCACGCCCTCGCCCGAGACGTCGCGGGTGATGGAGGGGTTGTCGGACTTGCGGCTGATCTTGTCGACCTCGTCGATATAGACGATGCCGCGCTGCGCCCGTTCGACATTGTAGTCGGCCGCCTGCAGCAGCTTGAGGATGATGTTCTCCACGTCCTCGCCCACGTAACCGGCTTCGGTCAGCGTGGTGGCGTCGGCCATGGTGAAGGGCACGTCGATGATGCGGGCCAGTGTCTGGGCCAGCAGCGTCTTGCCCGACCCCGTCGGGCCGATCAGCAGGATGTTCGACTTGGCCAGTTCGACGTCGTTGTGCTTGGCGCCGTGGGCCAGACGCTTGTAGTGGTTATGCACGGCCACGGACAGCACCCGCTTGGCGTGCTCCTGCCCGATCACGTAATCATCCAGGACCGTGCAGATGTCGCGCGGGGTCGGCACCCCGTCGCGAGACTTCACCAGCGTGGTCTTGTTCTCCTCGCGGATGATGTCCATGCACAGCTCGACGCATTCATCGCAGATGAACACGGTGGGGCCGGCAATGAGCTTGCGCACCTCATGCTGGCTCTTTCCGCAGAAGGAGCAGTAGAGGGTATTCTTGCTGTCGCCGCCGGTCGACTTGGTCATATGGGCTCCGTACATCACCGGGTGGCGTACAGGGCGGAACCCCCTTGTGGCTCCCTCCCCGTGCGCCCGGACACCCGCCGGATGTCCTCTTAACTGGCTGGATCGCCTGCCGTTCCCCACAACATCCGGTGGCTGTGCCGATCCGATGCCATGAACCCGACTGACAACCCCACCGGAGAACCGACGCGGTAGGCCGGGCGTTTCCGCCCTGCCTGCCATTCAACACCACGGTTGACACAGCGATCAATAGCTTGTTGGTCGCTGCTCCCCCAAAGGTCACGCCGCCTGGGTGGACAGGCCGCCAGGACGGTGGTTGAACACCTCGTCGATCAGGCCGAAGGCCTTGGCCTCCTCCGGACTCATGAATTTGTCGCGCTCGACGGCCTTTTCAATGACGTCCAGCGGTTGGCCGGTATGATGATTGAAGATCTCGTTCAGGCGCTGGCGCATGCGCAGGATCTCCTGCGCCTGGATCTCGATGTCAGCGGCCTGACCCTGGGCACCGCCCGAGGGCTGGTGGATCATGATCCGGCTGTTGGGCAGCGAGAAGCGCCGTCCGGCAGCACCGCCCGCCAGCAGCAGCGCCCCCATGCTGGCCGCCTGGCCCATGCAGATGGTCGCCACCGGGCAGCGGATGTACTGCATGGTGTCATAGATCGCCAGACCGGCCGTGACATAGCCGCCGGGCGAGTTGATGTAGAAGGAGATCTCCTTGCTGGGATTCTCCGCCTCCAGGAAGAGCAGCTGGGCACAGACGAGGCTCGCCACCGCGTCGTTGACCCCGCCGACCAGGAAGATGATCCGTTCCTTGAGGAGACGGGAGTAGATGTCATAGGCGCGTTCGCCGCGGTTGGTCTGTTCGACCACCATGGGGACCAGCGCGTTCATCTGCGGCTCGATCATGGGTCCTGCTCTGCTCCTCGCGTTACATGGGGGCGCCACCGCCCCCATGTACTCCTTGGCATCCCCGCGCCTTACGCCGTAGCGGCGATGCCTTCGTCGTCGGGCTCCCGCATCAGCTCTTCAACCGACACGGTCTCCTCGTTCACCTTAATGCTTCCCAGGATGAAGTCGACCACCTTGTCTTCATAGATCGGCGCCCGCAGGCCTTCGATGGCCTGGGGGTTCTTCCGGAAGAAGTCGAAGACTTCACGCTCCTGGCCCGGATAGCGCCGCGCCTCGGCGACCACCGCCTGGTTCAGCTCGTCCCGGGTCACCGTGATATTGTTGCGACGACCGATCTCGGAAAGGAGCAGACCCAGACGGACGCGGCGGATGGCAATGTCGCGGTACTCCGCCTTCAGCGTCTCCTCGTCCTTCTCCTTGTCCTCGGCCTCGCCGCCGCCGGCCTTCAGCTCCTGCTGCAGCCGCTCCCAGATCTGGTTGAACTCGATGTCGACCATACCGGCCGGCACGTCGAAGCTGTGCAGCTCGGCCAGCTTGTCCAGCAGGGTGCGCTTGGCACGCAGGCGCGAGGTGTTGCCATAGTCGCCGGCCATGCGCTCGCGGATGGCGGCCTTCAGCGCGGCCAGATCGTCGAAGCCGAAGGACTTGGCGAGCTCGTCATTGATCTCCGCGTCCTTGCCCTGGCGCAGCTCCTTCACATCGACCTCGAACACGGCCTCCTTACCGGCCAGCTCGGCAGCGTGGTACTGCTCGGGGAAGGTCACGGTCACGGCCTTGTGCTCACCGGCCTTGGCGCCGATCAGCTGATCCTCGAAGCCGGGAATGAAGGTGCCGGAGCCCAGCTCCAGCTCATAATCGTCGCCCTGCATGCCGGGGCGCTTCTCGCCATCGACGGAGCCGTCGAAGTTGATCAGCAGGATGTCGCCGGACACGGCGGCGCGGTCGTCCTCGACCTTCTCGCTGGTGCGGCGGCCCTTGGCCAGACGGCCCAGGGACTCGTCGACCATGACATCGGTGACCTCGACCACCGGCTTGGCGATCTCGACACCGGACAGGTCGGCCGGCTCGAACTCGGGCAGCAGTTCCACGGCCATGGAGAATTCCAGGTCCTGGCCCTCGGCGAAGTTGATGATCTCCACCTTCGGCTGCAGGGCCGGGCGCAGGCTGTTCTGCTCGATGGCCTTGGCGGTGCTGTCGTTCAGCGCGGCTTCCAGCACCTCGCCCATGACGGACTGACCGTAGCGCTGCTTCAGGATCGGCATCGGCACCTTGCCGGGACGGAAGCCGGGCATGCGCACCGTCTTGCCCACTTCCCGCAGGCGGTCGGCGACCCGGGAGTCGATGTCCTTGGCCGGGATGATGACCTTGAATTCACGGCGAAGGCCGTCGGCGCTGGTCTCGGTGATCTGCATGGGACGAAATGCCTGTCTTTTTCTGTGGCGCCCCTCGGACCGGATGGCCGGCCGGAGCTCCCGCAAGGGCGGACCCCCCGCGGTTGGTTGCGGTTCAAAACTCATGGTGCGGGCGAAGGGACTCGAACCCCCACGTCTTTCGACACCGGAACCTAAATCCGGCGCGTCTACCAGTTCCGCCACGCCCGCTCCACCGGGCGGGAAAGCCCGACCGGGGGAGCGCACCGTATAGCAAGCACTTCCGCCCACGCCAAGCACCATGTCGGTCAGAGAGCGGCCCGGCGGAACAAAAGGGAACGGCCGCCGCTAATCCAGCAGCACGCGGGCAGCGGCATCGAGGATTCCGTCGGCGTCGATGCCCATGGCCCGGTAAAGATCGGGAATGTCGGCGGACTGGCCGAACTGCTCCACCCCCAGCGGCGCCACCCGGTGCCCCCGCACCGCCCCCAGCCAGGACAGGGTGGCGGGGTGGCCGTCGACCACGGTCACCAGGCGGGCCTGCGGCGAAAGCGCGCCCAGAAGCCGCTCGACCGGACTGTCCGCGGCCCCGCCCTGCTGCCGTGCCTTGCGGGCCGCCGACCAGCCGGCATGCAGACGGTCGGCCGAGGTCACGGCCAGCAGCCCGGCCCCGGGCACATCCTCCAGCAGCTGGGCATGGGCTTCCAGCGCCTCCGGCAGTACCGTGCCCATGGCGATGATGGCAAGGTCGGCGTCCGCGGCCGGCGGCTTCAGCCAATAGCCCCCCTCGATCACAGCCGCCGTGTCCAGCGGCCGGGCCGGCTGGTCGATGCTGCGGGTGGACAGGCGCAGATAGAGGCTGCCCCCGTCCGCCGCCTGCATATGCGCGAAACCCCAGCGCATGATGGCGGCCAGCTCATCCACATAGGCCGGCTCGAAGCTGGCCAGCTTGGGCAGACCGATTCCGATCAGCGGCGTGGCGATGGACTGGTGGGCACCGCCTTCCGGTGCCAGCGTCACACCCGACGGCGTCGCCACCACCATGAAGCGGGCATCCTGATAGAGCGCATAGTTCAGCGCATCCAGCCCGCGCTTCACAAAGGGATCGTACAGCGTGCCGATGGGCAGCAGCCGCGCCCCGAACAGGTCGTGGCTCAGGCCCAAGGCCCCCAGCATCAGGAACAGGTTGTGCTCGGCGATGCCCAGCTCCAGATGCTGGCCCTCGGGGCTGCCCTGCCAGCGCTGGGCCGACACCACCTTCTGCTCCTTGAAGATGTCCTCGCGCAGCGCGCGGTCGAACAGGCCACGGCGGTTGACCCAGGCGCCGAGATTGGTGGACACGGTCACGTCGGG
Organism: Oleisolibacter albus; assembly: GCF_003336875.1. GTDB lineage: Bacteria > Pseudomonadota > Alphaproteobacteria > Azospirillales > Azospirillaceae > Niveispirillum > Niveispirillum album. The sequence goes on from NZ_QGNJ01000001.1 coordinate 355,334, forward strand.
CGAGGTGGTGACGATGCGCGCGGCCAGTTCGCTGTCCTGCTTCGCCAGTTCGCCCAGAATCTTGCCGAATCCCTCCTGCGTCGACATGCGCTCACTCAGCGGCACGTCCAGCACCGTCGGAACCGGGACGGATGCGGCAGACAGACGGCGGCTGCCGCCAGCGCCGCTACGGCCATCGCCGGCGACGAAGGGCACCTCTTCCGTCAGGAAGCGCTGCAACTCCGCCACATCCACGTCGAGGCCGGCGAAGCGCTCCCACTCCTCGCCGTCGCGCAGGTTGCACTGGGCCTTAAAGGCGGCGATCTGCTCCGGATTCATCAGCCCGGCGTGATTGTCCTTATGGCCCTGGAACGGCAGCCCCATGCCCTTGACAGTATAGGCGATGAAGCAGGCGGGCTGCTCGCTCTCCGCCGCATGGAAGCTCTCCAGCAGCGTTTCCAGGTCATGGCCGGCCAGATTGGTCATCAGGGCGCCCAGCATGGCGTCGTCATGCTCGTCCAGCAGCGCCCGGATGCCGGACGTGTCGCCCAGGTCCCGTTTCAGGATCTCGCGCCAGGCGGCGCCCCCCTTGAAGGTCAAAGCGGAATAGAGCTGGTTGGGACAACCATCGATCCACTGGCGCAGGGCATCGCCGCCGGGGCGGCGGAAGGCGGCCTCCAGCCGCTTGCCGTATTTCAGGATGTTCACCTGCCAGCCCAGCGAGCGGAACATGCCCTCGATCGGAACCCACAGCTTGTCCGATACCACACTGTCCAGACTCTGGCGGTTGTAGTCGATGATCCACCAGGCGTTGCGCAGATCGTGCTTCCAGCCTTCCAGCATGGCCTCGAAGACATTGCCTTCATCCAGTTCGGCATCCCCGACCAGGGCAACCATGCGGCCCTGCGGCTGCGGGCTCAGGCCCTTCAGCTGCACATAATCCTGCACCAGACTGGCGAAGGCGGTGATGGCGACGCCCAACCCGACCGAACCGGTGGAGAAGTCCACGTCTGCGGTGTCCTTGGTGCGCGAGGGATAGCTCTGCGCCCCGCCCAGCGCCCGGAACCGCTCCATCTTCTCCCGCGTCTGCCGGCCCATCAGGTATTGGATGGCATGGAAAACGGGGCTGGCATGGGGCTTCACCGCCACCCGGTCCTGCGGCCGCAGCACGTCGAAATAGAGCGCGGTCATGATGGTGGCGAGCGAGGCGCTGGAGGCCTGGTGTCCGCCGACCTTCAGCCCGTCGCGGCTGTCGCGCAGATGGTTGGCATTGTGGATCATCCAGGTGCTGAGCCACAGCACCTTGCGCTCCAGCGCCTTCAACAGGCGCAGGCGACGGGCCACGGCCTCGGGACCGGAGAGGGCCGGAGCGAGAATGGAGGTATCGGGCATGGCGGAGCGTCTTCCTTCCCGGAACAGGCGATTATTGCCGCGGGACCCGTTCTGCGGAGTCCCGGCCCCGGCCGCGACCGGCCGGGATCATCTCGCCTATATAGGCCGTCCGCTCCGCCAGCGGAACGGCCAAGCGCGGATCCGCGCCCCGGGAAAAGACCGTCAGTCGACGTCCAATTTGGAAAAGGCGCGGTGGAAACTGTCCAGGGACAGGATGCGGACCGTGCCTTCGGTGGCCCCATCGGTCACGGCATTGCGCAGGACGAAGCGCACATGGGGCAGCGGCAGCCCCCGGTCGGTGATGGCCACGACCCGGGCCGTTTCCACGACATTGCCTGGCAGCACCCGCCGGTAGACCGCGCCGGGGACCGGCGCTTCCATGGACCGTGACCGTTTGAACAGCGAAAGACCCATGGCGACCCCCTCATCCCCGCAGATCGCTTCTACGCGATTAGCACTAATAACGTGTTAAAGCGCACGTAAAACGGTAATTCAGGCAGAGGCCTTAAGCAAGGATCTCATTGCCGCGGATGAAGTGATTTTACTCTCTCCCCGATAGGATTCATGGTTAACGTCGATACTGGCGAGCCGATAGGCATAGTTGACCATCATCCCGTATGATTCTGCGTTTCCTTTTGGCGAGGCATCCGCCATCCAGTTCAGCCGTTCCACCCGGGCCCCGTTGCTGAGATGAAAATGGGCCACCGGATCGGCTGCACGCGGCCCCTTGCGCGCCGTCAGCAGATAGGTCGCGGCCAGCCGCATCAGGATCGGACGCAGAAGCTCCTGCCGCGCCAGGTCGTCAGCGAAACCGTCCAATGCCGCAGCCAGCAGAGGCCGGTCCGGCTCCGAAACGACACCTGCCAGCCGCTCGCCTTCGCCGGCTGCCAGCATCAGGTCGCCCTGACTCTGCACTTCGCGCTCCAGCCAACGGCGAAAGCCGGGAATCGGCGACAGGGTGGCGAATTGGCGAAGATTGCCGAACTCGCCCTGCAGCAGATCGACCACACGCTTGATCAGGAAATTGCCGAAGCTGATTCCGGCCAACCCCTTCTGGGCATTGGAAATGGAATAGAAGATGGCCGTATCGGCCGTGGCCGGGTCGATGGGCGGCGCCTCGGCGTCCAGCAGAACCTGCACGCTGTCGGCCAGCCCCCGCACCAGCGCCACCTCCACGAAGATCAGGGGCTCGTCCGGCATGCGCGGATGGAAGAAGCCGAAGCAGCGCCGGTCGCTGTCCAGCCTGTCCTTCAGGTCCTGCCAGCCGCGGATGGCATGGACGGCCTCATACCGGATCAGCTTTTCCAGCAGGCTGGCTGGGCTGTCCCAGGTGATGCGGCGCAGATCCAGGAATCCCACATCGAACCAGCCGGCCAGCAGCCCCTTGAGGTCGGCCTCCAGCGCCGCATACAGCGGCGTGTCCGCCGGTGGAGCCGAGCGTGACAGGTCCAGCAGTTCGGCCCGCATCTCCACCAGGAACTTCACCCCGTCCGGCAGGGTGTTGAACTGGGTCAGCAGTTTCAGCCGGCCGGGTTCCAGTACGCGGCGCAGGGCCCGCTCCGCCTCGCCGCGGGCCACCGGGTCGGCGGCCTGGTTGAACACCCGCACCGCCCGGTCCACCGCCGCCCGGTCCACATCGAAATCTGCCGCCAGCAGACGCAGGAAGCGCGCGCGCCCCTCGGCATCCAGCCCCAGATAGGTGCGCCCCAGATCGGCGGCCCGCGCCCGCGCCGATACTTCGCCGCCGCGCGCCGCCAGACAGTCGCGGATCTGGTCGCGCCAGCGCTCCTCCTCGCTGCGGCCGCCGGTCCGTAGAGTGTCGACGACACCCAGGGCCGAACTGGCGATGTCGCGCCAGACCGTGCGCAGATTGCCCAGTGTGCGGTCGAACAGCCCCGCCTCCCGGGACGGCGGTGGCAGCGACAGCGGCCGGGTGGAGTCGGCGGATGCCTCGACGAGCGGCGATACGGGCGGTGAAGATGTCTTGGTCTCGCTGGTCATGGCCGGAGTCTCCCCATGTCGGCCGACGCCTGCAAGCGGCGGCTCAGCCCCTTCCCCCTCTGCGCTCCTCCCCCCCTTTGAGCCGGCGCAGCACCGGCGGCAGCAGTTCGGGAAGATCCTCGGCGATCAGGCCGGGTCCGGCCAGTCGGCCGGCCTCGCCATGCAGCCAGGCGGCGATGCAGGCGGCATCGAACGCGTCCAGCCCCTGGGCCAGCAGCCCCAGGGCCAGTCCGGACAGAACATCGCCGCTGCCAGCCGTGGCCAGGTCGGGCGTACCATTGGCCGCGATCACTGCGCGGCCGTCGGGATGAGCGATGACTGTGTCGGCCCCTTTCAGCAGCACCACGGCCCGGCTCTCCAGGGCCGCCAGCCGCACCCGCTCCAGCTTGCTGCCCGGAAGATCCCCGAACAGCCGCTCGAATTCACCGGCATGGGGAGTCAGCAGCCAATGGTCATTGAGACCGATCCGCAAACTGTCCAGATCGCCGGCGAAGGCGGTGAAGACGTCGGCATCCAGCACGCCGGCCTTCTCGTTGCACAGCGCCTCGCGCACAGCCTTCTTCAGCCGGTCGTCGGCCCCGGCACCGGGTCCCAGCAGCACGGCATTGCGCCGCGGGTCATCCAGCAGCGCCGTCCAGGCGGCCGGGTCGTCGGCCGGCATCACGATGGCCGACGGGATCGACACGGCATAGATCGGCAGGGCAGCCATGGGCGCGGCAATGGTCACCAACCCCGCCCCGGCGCGCAGCGCGGCGCGGGCCGCCAGCCGCCCGGCCCCGGTCATCACCCCGCCCCCCAGCAGCAGCGCATGGCCGCGGCTGTATTTATGACCGTCAGCCTGCGGCCAGGGAAACCGGTCCAGCCACAGATCCGGCCCGTTCTCCCGGCAGCGGATCTCCAGATCCGGCAGCACCGTGTCGGGAATGCCGATATCGGCCAGCACGATCTCGCCGCAATGGAGCCGGCCCGGCAGCAGCAGATGCCCCGGCTTGCGGCGGAAGAAGGTGACGGTGAGGGCCGCCCGCGGCGCGATCCCCATGACGCTGCCGTCATCACCATTGACGCCGCTGGGCACATCCACGGCCACCACCGGCAGGCCGGCGGCAATCACCGCCTCCACCAGCGTCTGCGCCATGTCCTCCAGCGGCCGGGTCAGCCCGGCGCCGAACAGGGCGTCGATGACAAGGCCGGCCCCGGTCAACACAGCGGGGTCGGCCATCTCCACCGACCCGTCCCAGCCCGCGGCCGCCCAGGCGGCATCGCCGGCCAGCCCGTCCCGCGCGCCCAGCAGGGCCAGCCGCACCGGCCAGCCCATGGCACGCAGATGGCGGGCCGCGACGAAACCGTCGCCGCCATTGTTGCCGGGTCCGCACAGCACCGTGACCGGCCGCGCTGTCCAGCGGGCAGCCACCGCCTCGGCCACAGCGCGGCCGGCCCGCTCCATCAGCGCCGTTCCGGCGATGCCGGCGGCCATGGCGGCGCGGTCGGCCGCATACATCTGCTCTATGCTGAGTAATTCGGCGCGCATGGACGCCCCCTGGTACAGGACGAGGATGGACGGCAAGCGCCTGGCGCACCCGCCGTCGACGGCAGGGCGCCATGATGGGGCCAAAGGCGCCAGGGCGGCAACCGGCCGGCCTGCGCAAATGGATAGAGGCCACGCCGAAGAACGGTGTGACTTGAAACCATGGCCGGATTGTCGTTGGGAAGGCTCTGTCGAGCGGGGCAACTGGGGCGATGGATGGGACTCGAACCCACGACCACTCGGACCACAACCGAGGGCTCTACCAACTGAGCTACCATCGCCGCCGTTGGGAGCCGCTGTATGCCGTAGCGCATCCCCGGCGTCAAGCGCTGTCTTCACCGTGCCTGGAATTTTTTCGGGATGCGCCGGAACCGCCCGTAATCTGGGCATGTTGCAGCCGAAACGGCCGGCCAGCGCCGAATATGCCGTTAGATCAGGCGACATGGTTATTATTCAGGCAATCATTTGCCCTTATGATGAGCAGGCAAACGGGGTGCTGGCCCCTGAGCCCATGCGGAATGCCCGCTTGGAGTGATGGCACAGGGTGTGCTTACAATTGAACCTGCGCCGGCTGCCTGCGCCCCCCCTGACGACGTCGTGCCGTAGAGGTCGCGGCATCCGGGGCCGCGGAGGCTGACGCCATCGGCGGGATGGCCGCCGCGAAGGGAGCAGCGGGACTCGATGAAGAAAATCGAAGCGATCATCAAGCCGTTCAAGCTGGACGAGGTGAAGGAAGCCCTCCACGAAGTGGGGATCAAGGGCATCACCGTGACCGAGGCCAAGGGCTTCGGCCGCCAGAAGGGCCATACCGAACTCTACCGCGGCGCCGAGTACGTGGTGGATTTCCTGCCGAAGGTGAAGATCGAGATCGTCATGGACGACACGATGGTCGACCGGGCGATCGAAGCCATCCAGCAGGCGGCCCATACCGGGCGCATCGGCGACGGCAAGATCTTCGTCACCCAGGTCGAGGAGGTGATCCGCATCCGCACCGGCGAGCGCGGACCCGACGCCATCTGATTTCGGGCTGACGCCACCCCAGGGGGCTGACGCCCGGCGGAGGGTCGGGATGCCCGGCCTTCCCATTTCCATTCCGTCCGCCCAGCCGACCTGCGGCCCCGGCGCGACGCCTGCCTACCGGCGACAAACCTCAAACAACGGACTCCGAGGCTATGTCTGACATCTCCAAAGTCTTCGACCTGATCAAAGAGCATGACGTCAAGTACGTCGACTTCCGCTTCACCGACCCGAAGGGCAAGCTGCAGCATACGGCGCAGCACATCTGCACGGTGAACGAGGATATGTTCACCGACGGCGTCATGTTCGACGGGTCCTCGATCGCCGGCTGGAAGGCGATCAACGAGTCGGACATGATCCTGATGCCGGATGCCTCGACCGCCGTCATGGACCCGTTCGCGGCCCAGCCGCTGCTGACCATCTTCTGTGACGTGTACGAGCCCTCCACCGGCCAGCCCTACAAGCGCGATCCGCGCTCCATCGCCAAGGCCGCCGAGAAGTACATGGCTTCCGCCGGCATCGGTGACACCGCCTATTTCGGCCCCGAGGCCGAGTTCTTCGTCTTCGACGACGTGAAGTTCGAAGTCTCGATGAACAAGGTGATGTACGAGTTCGACAGCGAGGAAGGCCCCTACACCTCCAGCAAGGCCTATGAGGGCGGCAATCTGGCCCACCGCCCGGCGGTGAAGGGCGGCTATTTCCCCGTGGCCCCGGTCGACAGTGCCCAGGATCTGCGCGCCGAGATGCTGACCGTTCTGGGCGACATGGGCGTCGAGATCGAGAAGCACCACCACGAGGTCGCCGCCTCGCAGCACGAGCTGGGCGTGAAGTTCGGCACGCTGGTGAAGATGGCCGACGGCATGCAGCTGTTCAAGTATGTGGTCCACAACGTGGCCCACAGCTACGGCAAGACCGCCACCTTCATGCCGAAGCCGGTCTTCGGCGACAACGGCTCGGGCATGCACTGTCACCAGTCGATCTGGAAGGACGGCAAGCCCCTGTTCGCCGGCTCCGGCTATGCCGACCTGTCGGACACCGCGCTGTACTATATCGGCGGCATCATCAAGCATGCCCGCGCCCTGAACGCCTTCACCAACCCGACCACCAACAGCTACAAGCGTCTGGTGCCGGGCTACGAAGCCCCGGTGCTGCTGGCCTATTCCAGCCGCAACCGCTCGGCCTCCTGCCGCATCCCCTATGTCAACAGCCCGAAGGGCAAGCGCGTCGAGGTCCGTTTCCCCGACCCGGCCGCCAACCCCTATCTGGCGTTCGCCGCCATGCTGATGGCCGGCCTCGATGGCATCCAGAACAAGATCCATCCGGGCGATGCCATGGACAAGAACCTGTATGACCTGCCGCCGGAGGAGCTGAAGGACATTCCGACCGTCTGCCGCTCGCTGCGCGAGGCCATGGAGAACCTGGCCGCCGACAATGAGTTCCTGAAGAAGGGCGACGTGTTCACCGAGGACATGATCAACTCCTACATCGATCTGAAGATGGAAGAGGTCCTGGCCTTCGAGACCTCGCCGCACCCGATCGAGTACAAGATGTACTACAGCGTCTGATCGACCCGCGGGTCCATCTGGGTCCGCACCGGTCAGCCGGCATCAGCCCCCGCCGTTCGCCGGCGGGGGTTTTTGCTGTTTGCCCCTTGCGCACTGCCGCCACCGGGATCATTCCTTGCCCATGCGCTCGAGAACCCGCCGCTCCTTGCTGCCCGGCCTTGCCGCCCTCGCCGTCCTGGCCGCCAGCCTCGCTGTTGCCAGCCTGCCAGCCCGCGCCCAGCAGGCCGAGGCCAAGGATGCCGCCCGGCTGGCCAGCTGCACGCCGGGCAAGGTGGAGACCATGAAGCGGGTCAATGGCCGCACGCCGGAAATCATCTACAAGATCGCCTGCACCGGCCAGAAGGACATGTTCGTGCTGATCCAGTGCCGCGACCGCATCTGCACGGTTCTGCGCTGACGGGACCGTGTGCCCGGCGGCCGGCCCCACCTGTGCCGCACCGAACACAGTGCGCTGGCTTCATGATCTTGCCTCTCCCGGACACTATTGCGACTGATTATCATTTCTGTTAGGCGACGCTTCTTTCCCGATGGACTTGAAGGCGCCTGCGAACCATGCGGCAGACAATACGACTGAATGCCACCCGTCCCCTGCTCCGCTGCGGCACCGCCCTGCTGGCGGTCCTGGCCGCCGGCCCGGCCCTGGCCCAGGCCGATGCGGCCATCGAAGAAGTGGTGGTGACGGCGGCACGCACGCCGGTGCCCGTGTCCGCCCTGCCCTATTCGGTGACGCTGATCGACAAACAGGCGCTCGACACCCAGGTGGCCATCAGCGGCAATGTCATCGAAAGCCTGTCGCAGTTCGTCCCCTCCTTCTCTCCGGGCCGGCAGAAACTGACCGGAGCCGGCGAGACCTTCCGTGGGCGCAAGCCGGTCTATCTCGTCGACGGGGTGCCGCAGTCGAACCCGCTGCGCGACGGCTCGCGTGAGGGCTTCACCATCGATCCCATCGCCATCGAACGGGTGGAGGTGATCGCCGGCGCCAACGCCCTGCAGGGGCTGGGCGCCACCGGCGGCCTGATCAATTTCGTCACTCGCAAGCCGGCCACGGACGGGACCTGGACCACCAAGGCCGAACTGCAGGTCACCAGCGACGATGATTTCTCCGATGACGGTCAGGGCTACCGCATGGCCGCCGTCACCAGCGGCCAGATCGGCAGGATCGACATCACCGCCGCCGGAGCGCTGGAAACCCGTGGCCTGTTCTTCGACGCCAATGGCCGCGCCATCGCCGTGGACGACACCCAGGGCGATCTGATGGACAGCAAAAGCTGGAACGGCTTCCTGAAGCTGGGCTGGACCATCGACGACGAGCGGCGCCTGCAGCTGATGGGCAACGCCTTCACGCTGAAAGGCGATCAGGATTACGTGGCCCAGGCCGGCAACCGTGCCGCCAACCTGCCCGCCACCAGCATCCGCGGGACGCCCCAGGGCGATGCCGTCAGCAACCGGGTGCGCACCGCCAGCCTGGACTATACCGACGAGGCATTCCTGGGCGGCCGGCTGACCGGCCAGGCCTTCTACCAGAATTTCCGTGCCATCTATGGCGGTCTGTCCGACCAGACCTTCCGGCTGGCACCGGGACAGCTGATCTTCGACCAGTCTGCCAACCATTCCGAAAAGATCGGCACCAAGCTGACCCAGAGCTGGACCAACATCGCCGGCACCGGAATCGGCATCACCGCCGGGCTGGACTGGCTGCACGACAAGACCTACCAGGACCTGGTGCAGACCGGCCGCAAATGGGTCCCGGAGACCACCTTCAACGAGGTGGCGGGCTTCGTGCAGCTGGACAAGGACCTGTTCGACAAGCGGCTGCACCTGACCGGCGGTGTACGCCAGGATCATGCCTCGCTGGACGTGCCGACCTACACCACCTTGAATTTCTACGGACCGCAGACAGTCCAGGGCGGCGAGCCCTCCTTCGACAAGACCCTGTTCAATGCCGGCGCCGTGGTGCGGCCGCTGGACGGGGTGTCGGTCTATGTCTCCTTCGCCCAGGGCTTCGGCCTGCCCGACGTGGGCCGTGTGCTGCGCGGTGTCAACATTCCCAACCAGCGGGCCGATGATCTGGTCGATCTCAGCCCCATCGTGACCAACAATCTGGAAATCGGCGGCGAGTACACGCTGGACAGCCTTACACTGGGCGCCGCCCTGTTCCGCAGCACCGCCAAGCTGGGCAGCCTGCTGGTGCGCCAGGCCGGCAGCGACGTCTACAATGTGCAGCGCGAACGCACCCGTATCCGCGGCCTGGAACTGCGCGCCAGTTATGCGGTGACGCCGGACTGGCAGGTGGGCAGCAGCCTCTCGGTCATGGAGGGGCGCCGCGACAGCAATGGCGACGGCAAGGTTGATACCGATCTCGACGGCCCGAACATCGCCCCCGACCGGCTGAATGGCTGGGTCGAGGGCACCATTGCCCAGGACTGGACCCTGCGTCTGCAGGGCGCCTGGCTGATGCAGCGGGATTTCGAGGGGCCGGGCATCGCCGCCGCCAACCAGCAGGCCAATGACTTCCAGGGGTATGCCTTGTTCGACGCGGCCGTGGGCTATCAGGGCACCATCGCCGGCCAGAATCTGGGCGCTTTCACCCTGTCCATCCAGAACCTGCTGGACCGCCAGTACATCACCTATATCTCCGACACCGACCGGGCCACGGACAATCTGCGCTTCTTCGCCGGGCGCGGACGCACCCTGACTCTGCGCTGGACCCGGGATTTCTGAGCCCATGGCCGGCGCCCCGCGTCCCATGGTCCTGATCCGCAGCCTGCACGCCTGGGCCGGCCTGCTGCTGTGTCTGCTGATCGCCGCCATCGCCCTGTCCGGTACCCTGCTGACGGCGCGCCCGTTATGGCGGCAGCTGGCCTATGCCGAGCAGGCCCGGCCCTGGACCGCGCCCGACGCCGCCGGACTGGGCCGGGAGGCGGAGCGGGTGGCGGCCCTGTTCGCAGGCGAAGTGCGCGGCCTGCGCCCGCCCGACCCGGACTTCGCCGGCTGGGAGGTGATGCTGAAGGATGGTGGCGGCGCCCTGGTCGACGCCGAAACGCTGGCCGTCGTGTCGCGCTGGGACAGGGGCGGCACACTAATGGACTGGCTGTTCCAGCTCCATCATTACCTGCTGCTGGGCAAGGGTGGGGAACTGGTGGTCGGCACGCTGGGGCTGACAGTGCTTGTGTTCATCGGCACCGGTATCGCCCTCTGGACCAGTTGGCCGGGCCGCCACAGCTACCGGCCCTGGCCGAAGACCGGACGGCGGCGGGGACTGCTGGACTGGCACCGGGATTTCGGCACGCTGCTGACGCCGTTGCTGCTGCTGACCGCCATCACCGGCGTTTCGCTCTGCTTCGGGCCGGCGGCGCGGGCCATTCTGGGCGTGCTGCCGGCGGGCAGCGTGGTGGCCGCCCCGCCTCCCGCCCCCGCATCACCCGGTCCGGGCTGGGCCGCAGCCACGGCGGAAGCCATGCGTCAGTTCCCCGCCGCCAGCATCCGCCGGATCGGCCCGGCGCCGGACGGGGTCCTGACCTTCCGCCTGCGCCAGCCGGCGGAATGGCACCCCAACGGCCGAACCGTCGTGCGCATCGACACCACGACCGGCACCCTGCTGGAGCGCACGGACGCCCTGGCCCAGCCGCGCGGCGAGCGGATCTACAACACCGTCTATCCGCTGCATGGAGGCTTCGTCGGCGGCCTGCCCTGGCGCCTGGCCATAGGCCTGACCGGACTGGTGCTGGCCGGGCTTTCCCTGACCGGTGGCTGGTGCTTCCTGAAGATGCAGCTGTCGCGGCGCCAGGCGGTGGCCCGCCGGGTCAAAGCGGGCGTTTGAACGCCTTGGCCAGGGATTTCAGCGCCTCGGCCTGATCGCCCTCATCGGCGGGTGCCGCCGGGGATGCCCCAGGATTGCCCATGCGGGCGATGATGGCGTCCAGCATCTGCGGCGGCAGCTTCTTCGGCCCGGCACTGCGGGGACTGGGGCTGGCCGCCGCGGGCGGTGCGGCGCGGCCGCCGGCACCGCTGCCGGCCATACGGGCGATGGCACTGCCGGTGATGGCCTTCAGGAAGGGCCGGCACAGGCCACGCAGCAATTGCTCGTCATCCAGCGCCCAGGCCATCAGCACGCGCTGGGCCTGGCTGCGGCTGCCCTGGGCCACGGTCAACGCTTCGCGGATCTTGAGCGTGACATAGGTTTCGCTCATGGCGCGCCCCTCATTTGCTGCGGCCTCCAGGGTAACGGAGGGGACGGGGGACGCAAAAGGATATTCTCCGTCCGCACCGTCCGGTCATGTGCCGTCACGGGGTCACCGCCGCCAGCGCGGCGGCCCCTTGCGCGACTTCACCAGCGGCACGTTGGTGGGCGGAACCGGCGGCGGCGGGGGCGGCGGCGCCAGCTTCTCCGTCGGCGCCTGCCCCGCCGCCATCTGGGCCATGGCCTGCATCAGGGTGCGCACGCCGGCCATCCGCGTCTCCGGGCTGTCCCAGGGCCGCAGCACCACCAGCTTATGGTCGGGCCGCAGCTTGGCAGTGCCCGCCTGCCCCTGCAGGAATTCCACCAGCCGGGCCGGATTCTTGAAGCTGTTGTCGCGGAAGCCCATGACGGCGCCCTTGGGCCCGGCATCCAGGGTGGCGATGCCGGCTTCCTTGCACAGCCGCTTGATCTCCACCAGCTTCAGCAGGTTGTCCACCTCCTCCGGCAGCGGGCCGAAGCGGTCGATCAGCTCGGCGGCGAAGCTGTCGATCTCGGCCCGGTCGGCCAGATCGGCCACGCGGCGGTACAGCGTCAGCCGGATGCCCAGATCGGCCACATAGCCCTCCGGGATCAGCACCGGCATGCCCAGATTGATCTGCGGCGTCCAGCCGGCCTGCTCGGCCTCGCCGGCCTCGGCCCGGCCCTCGCGGGCGGCGGCCACGGCCTCCTCCAGCATCTGCTGGTACAGCTCGACACCCACCTCCTTGATATGGCCGGACTGCTCCTCGCCCAGAAGGTTGCCGGCGCCACGGATATCCATGTCGTGGCTGGCCAGCTGGAAGCCGGCACCCAGACTGTCCAGCGTCTCGATGACGTGGAGGCGCTGCTGTGCCGTAGTCGACAGCACCGTGCGCGGCTGATAGGTCAGATAGGCGTAGCCGCGCACCTTGGCGCGGCCGACGCGGCCCCGGATCTGATAGAGCTGGGCCAGACCGAACAGGTCGGACCGGTGGACGATCATGGTATTGGCGCTGGGGATGTCCAGGCCGGACTCGATGATGTTGGTGGCCAGCAGTACGTCGTACTTGCCGTCGTCGAAGGCCGTCATCACGTCCTCCAGCTCCGACGCGGCCATCTGGCCGTGGGCCGTGATCAGCTTGACCTCCGGCACCAGCTCCTCCAGCGCCCGCTGGACCTTGGCCAGATCCTCGACCCGCGGGCAGACATAGAAGCTCTGGCCGCCGCGGTAATGCTCGCGCAGGATGGCCTCGCGGATCACCACCGGGTCATAGGGCAGCACGAAGGTGCGCACGGCCAGCCGGTCCACCGGCGGCGTGGCGATGACCGACAGCTCGCGCACGCCGGACAGGGCCAGTTGCAGCGTGCGCGGGATCGGCGTGGCCGTCAGCGTCAGCATATGCACGTCAGCGCGCAGCTCCTTCAGCCGCTCCTTCTGCTTGACGCCGAAATGCTGTTCCTCATCGACGATGACCAGCCCCAGCCGCTTGAAATCCACGCCCTTGCCCAACAGGGCATGGGTGCCGACGACAATGTCCACGGTGCCGTCGGACAGGCCCTGCTTCACCAGGCTCTGTTCCTTGCCCGTGACCATGCGCGACAGCTGGCCCAGCCGCACCGGCAGGCCCTGGAAGCGCTGCTCGAAGGTGCGGTAATGCTGGCGGGCCAGAAGCGTGGTCGGCACCACGACCGCCACCTGCATGCCGGCCATCACAGCCAGGAAGGCGGCGCGCAGCGCCACCTCGGTCTTGCCGAAGCCCACATCACCGCAGATCAGCCGGTCCATGGGCTTGCCGCCGCCCAGATCGCCGATGACATCCTCGATGGCGTGCAGCTGGTCGTCGGTTTCGGCGAAGGGGAAGCGGGCGCAGAACTCGTCCCAGGCACCGTCCGGGACAGTGATGGCATCGGCCCGGCGCAGCGCCCGCTCGGCGGCGATGCGCAGCAGGGCTGCGGCCATGTCCTTCAGCCGCTTCTTGACCCGCGCCTTGCGCGACTGCCAGCCCACACCGCCCAGCTTGTCCAGCTGGGTCGCCGCCTCTTCGCTGCCGAAGCGCGACAGCACCTCGATGTTCTCGACCGGGACATAGAGCTTGTCCCCACCCTCATAGAGAAGGCGCAGACAGTCATGGGGGGCGCCGCCGACGGTCAGCGTCTCCAGCCCGTCATAGCGGCCGATGCCGTGATCCACATGCACCACCAGATCGCCGGGATTCAGCCCCGCCGCCTCGGAAATGAAGTTGGCCGCCCGCCGCTTGCGCTTCGACCCGGCCCGCACCAGCCGGTCACCCAATATGTCCTGCTCGGTGATGACGGCCAGTCCCGGCGCGGTGAAGCCATGGTCCAGCGGCAGCACCACCAGGGCGATGGTCGTGCGCGGCAGCCCACCCACCGCCTCCCAGGCCTCCACAGCCTTGATGCGGTCGATGCCATGCTCCTTCAGCACCGAGGCCAGACGGTCGCGGGCGCCAGCGGAATAGCCGGCGATGACCACACGGCGCTCCTCGGCCAGCAGCCCGTCCACATGCTGGCGCAGCACGTCGAAGACATTGACCCCGGACTGCACGCGGGCATCGGCGAAGTCGCGGCCACGCCGGCCGCCGGCATCGGCCAGATCGCGGTTGCCGGTCTCGCCCTCCACCGCGGCGAAGGGGGACAGCTGGCCAACGGCCCGCACCGCCAGATGCAGATCCCATCCGTCCCCGCCGAGGAACAGGCTGCCGGTGGGCACGGGCCGGTAGACCGGATTGCCCGACTTCTTTTCCGCCTCCTGCAGGGTGCGGCGGGCAGTGTAGAAATCCTCGATCTGGGACAGGCGCTGGTCGCGCGCCTCCTCCACATTGGCATCCAGCGTCACCGAGGCGTGGGGCAGATAGTCGAACAGTGTCTCCAGCCCCGGATGGAACAGCGGCAGCCAATGTTCCATGCCGGCATGTTTGCGCCCGGCGCTGACGGCCTCATAGAGCGGGTCCTCGCCCGTCACCGCCCCGAACAGCTCGCGGTAGCCGGTGCGGAAGCGCTGCACCGACATCTCGTCCAGGAACACCTCGGACATGGGCGTCAGCTGGAAGCCGTCACGCTTCTCCGTGGTCAGCTGGGTCATGGGATCGAAGGTGCGGACGCCGTCGAGATCGTCGCCGAACAGATCCAGACGCAGCGGCTCGGCCGTTCCCGGCGGATACAGGTCGATGATGCCGCCGCGGATGGCGAACTCACCCGGCTCGCGCACCGTCTGCGCCCGCACATAGCCGTTCTGGCTGAGGAAGCGCTGCAACTCCGCCAGATTGATGCGCTCGCCCACCGTGGCGCTGAAGCTGGCATTGCGGAAGGCCAGCCGCGGCGGCACCTTCTGCAGCGCCGCGTTCACCGTGGTGATGACCAGCAGCGGCCGCCCCGGCTGGGCTGGGCGCAGCAGCCGTGTCAGCGCCTCGATCCGCCGGGCCACGATCTCGCCATTGGGGGAGACGCGGTCATAGGGCAGGCAGTCCCAGGCCGGGAACGGCACCACCTCGATCTCCGGCGCGAAGAAGCCCACCGCCTCCGCCAGCCGTGCCGCCCGGGCATCGTCGGTGGCGATGTGCAGCAGGCTGCCGCCCTTGCGCGCCAGCGCCGCCAGCAGGCGGGCATCCTGTCCGTCGGGCGCCCCGGCGATCAGCAGACGGCGGGGCTGGCCCAGATTGAGGGCGATATCGGGCGTGGGGATCACGGGCGGAACTCGAGGGATGCGGGCAGGACGGCCTAACTAATAGGCATGCCGGCCACGGGGGCAAGGACCACGGGGGCGGACCACACCCATGCACCGTGGTATTTCTCGGCAGATTGCCGCAGCATCAGGCGTAGCGGTGCTGTTGCAGCAGGGCCATGACCGGGGTGTCGTGCTCGGCCGGCACCGGCAGCCGACCCAGGATCCAGTCATAGACATCCGGGTCCTGTTCCAGCAGCAGACGCTCATAGGCATCCACATCGGCCTCGCCCAGGCTGGGCAGGTGCTTTTCGGCGAAGCTGCCCATCAGCAGGTCCATCTCCTTGGTGCCGCGATGCCAGCTGCGGAAGATCAGGCGCTTGCGCCGCGGATCCAGGGTGGTTTCGACAATCTCGGACATGGGCGCTCCGGCGGGGGAAAGGGGATAAGGTTCGCATGGCGCGTGAAGCCGCGACCGGCATACGATATAGAACCGCCTCCCGCTGCTGTCAGCCGTCTCGACCCCGATCCGCCCGTGCGCCCCGCCATCCTCTTCCCCCTGTTCGCGCCCATCACCAGCCTGCCCGGGCTGGGTCCGAAGCTCGGCAAGCTGGCCGAGCGGCTGGCCGGGCCGCATGTGGTCGACCTGCTGTGGCACAAACCCAGCGGCGTGCTGGACCGTCTGGCCGTCGGCTCCATCGCCGAGGCACCGGAGGGGCGTATCGTCACCCTGACGGTGCGGGTGGACGCGCATGTGCCCGCGGTCATGCCGGGCCGCCCCTACCGCGTGCGCTGCACCGACCATACCGGCCTGATGGACCTGGTCTTCTTCCACATCAAGGGCGACTGGCTGGTCAAGAAGCTGCCGGAAGGCCAACGCATCGTCGTCAGCGGCAAGGCCGAGCGCTTCAACGGCCAGCTGCAGATCGTGCATCCCGATTACTACGGCCCCGCCGACGATCTGGCCGGCGGTTCCTCGGCCATGCCCTCGGGCAGTGCCGTGGAGCCGGTCTATCCCCTGACCGGCGGGCTGAACCCCAAGCCGCTGCGCACCGCCATCGAGGGCGCGCTGCAACGGGCGCCGCAGCTGCCGGAATGGCAGGACCCGGCTTGGCTGCAACGCACAGGCTGGCCCGACTGGCACAGCGCCATCAGCCGGCTGCACCATCCAGAAAGCACGGGCGACGTGCAGCTGGACGCGCCCCACCGCCAGCGGCTTGCCTATGACGAGCTGCTGGCCAACCAGCTGGCCCTGGCCCTGGTGCGCTGGCACCAGCGCCGCCTGACCGGGCGGGAGATCCGCGGCGACGGACACCTGCGCGCCCAGGTGGCGGCGGCCCTGCCCTATCGGCTGACCGGCGCCCAGGAGCGGTCCCTGGCCGAGATCGACCGCGACATGGCGGCGCCGGAGCGCATGCTGCGCCTGCTCCAGGGCGATGTGGGCAGCGGCAAGACCATCGTGGCACTGATGGCCATGCTGACGGCGGTGGAAAGCGGGGCCCAGGCGGCGCTGATGGCCCCGACCGAGATCCTGGCCCGCCAGCATGCCGAAAGCCTGTCGCCCCTGTGCGCGGCGGCGGGCATTACCCTGGCCGTACTGACCGGCCGTGACAAGGGCAAGGCCCGTGCCGCCTTGCTGGAGCGGCTGGCGGCGGGAGAGATCCATATCCTGGTCGGCACCCACGCCCTGTTCCAGGACGAGGTAGCGTTCAGGGATCTGGCCCTGGCCGTCATCGACGAGCAGCACAAGTTCGGCGTCCATCAGCGGCTGCAACTGGCGGCCAAGGGCCGCGGCGTCGATACGCTGGTGATGACGGCGACGCCGATTCCCCGCACCCTGACCCTGACCGCCTATGGCGACATGGACGTGTCGCGCCTGGACGAGAAGCCGCCGGGCCGCCAGCCCGTGCGCACCGTGGTCATGTCCGCCGACCGGCTGGAGGAGGTGGTGGCCGGCCTGCCCCGCGCCATCGCCGGCGGCCAGCGCATCTACTGGGTCTGCCCCCTGGTGGAGGAGAGCGAGCAGGTGGACCTTGCCGCCGCCACCCTGCGCCATGCCACCCTGCACGAACGGCTGAGCGACCGCGTCGGGCTGATCCACGGCAAGATGAAGGGGCCGGAGAAGGATGCCGTCATGGCCGCCTTCGCCGAGGGCCGGCTGGATGTGCTGGTGGCGACCACGGTGATCGAGGTGGGCGTCAATGTGCCCGAGGCCACCATCATGGTCATCGAGCATGCCGAGCGCTTCGGCCTGGCCCAGCTGCACCAGCTGCGCGGGCGCGTGGGCCGCGGTGCCGGGGCCAGCACCTGCCTGCTGCTCTGGTCCCAGCCGCTGGGGGAGACGGCGCGGGAGCGGCTGCAGGTGATGAAGGAGACCGAGGACGGCTTCCTCATCGCCGAGAAGGACCTGGAACTGCGCGGCGCCGGTGAGGTGCTGGGCACCCGGCAGAGCGGCCTGCCGGAATTCAGGCTGGCCGATCTGGCCCAGCATGGCGACCTGCTGGCCACCGCCCGCGACGATGCCCGCCTCATCATCGAGCGCGACCCCGAGCTGGACAGCCCGCGCGGCCAAGCCCTGCGTGTGCTGCTCTATCTGTTCGAGCGCGACGCGGCGGTGAAGTATCTCCGCTCGGGCTGAGGTCCCGACCAGACCGGCCCCCTGGCCGGCAGCGGTCAGGCGCTGTGCGTCAGCGCCCCGCCCTCCACCACCGCGGCCGGCCGCTCCGGCGGGGTGACGATGCCGCCGGACACCACCATCTTCAGCCCGTCCTCCACCGACATGCTGAGCTTCACCAGATCCTGGCGCGGCACGAACAGCAGATAGCCCGAGGTGGGATTGGGCGTCGTCGGGACGAAGACATTGACCACCTCGTCCTCGGTCAGGCTCTGCACCTCGCCCTGGGTGGTGCCGGTGATGAAGGCGATGGACCACATGCCCTTGCGCGGATATTCGACCAGCACCACCTCGCGGAAGGCGTCGGACTGGTTGGCCAGCACCGTCTCGAAGATCTGCTTGGTGGCGGCATAGATGCCGCGGACGATGGGCATGCGCCCCAGGATGGCCTCGCCCAGCCGGACCACCAGCCGGCCCAGAAAGCCGGCGGCGAACATGCCGATCAGGATCAGCGCCACCAGCACCAGCAGCACCCCCACACCGGGAATGGTGAAGGGCAGATAGGTTTCGGGATTATAGGCCGTGGGCAGGATGGCCGTGACCAGGGCGTCGATGCCGCCGACCACGACCCAGACCAGGTAGAGCGTGATGGTCACCGGCGCCGTCACCAGGATGCCGGCGAACAGATAGGCCCGCAGCCGCGCCGCCAGCCCCAGGCCAAAGGCCCGCTTCAGCGTCTTTTCCGTTCCACCGCTCTTACCGCCCACAATGCCACCTCTTCGCACCGACCACCCCACCTTAGCGCCTACGTGCGGCGGCTTCGTGACAAATGCAAGCGTCTCCAGGTCTTTGACGACGCACACCCCCTCCGCGCGGGTGAACTTCTCCGCGCCATCGGGTGTTGAGGAGGCATCGCACGCAAGTCCTGCCCCGCAATCCCACTCTCAGGGTGTTCATGCCCACGGCGCATCTGCTCGGCCTGGCCACGGCCACCCCGCCCCACCGTCTGACCCAGGAGCAAACACGGGAGGTGGCGCGCAGCGTCTTCGCTGACCACATGCGCGATTTCGAGCGGCTGGCGCCGGTCTTCACCAATGCCGGCATCGATTCCCGCCAGTCCTGCGTGCCGCTGGACTGGTATCGGACCCGCCATGGCTGGCGCGACCGCACCGCGCTCTATCTCGGCCATGCCCTGGAGCTATTGGACCGGGCCACACGCGCAGCCCTGGCCCGCGCCGATCTGGAGCCGGGCTGCATCGACGCCATCGTCTGCGTCTCCTCGACAGGCATCGCCACCCCCAGCCTGGATGCCCGGGTGATCCAGCGTCTGGGGTTGCGCCCCGATGTGCAACGGCTGCCGGTGTTCGGTCTGGGATGTGCCGGCGGCGTCCTGGGACTGGCCCGCGCCGCCGACTGGGCCCGGGCCCGGCCGGGCTCCACCGTGCTGCTGCTGGTGGTGGAGCTGTGCGCCCTTTCCTTCCGCCGCGACGATGTCTCCAACGCCAATGTCGTCGCCACGGCCCTGTTCGGAGACGGCGCCGCCGCAGTGCTGCTGCGGGCACCCGGACCTGAACCCGGAACCGGGCCGGAAACCGGCGCTCCCCCAGGCCCGGCCCTGCGCGCCACGGCCGAGCACACTTGGCCGGACACGCTGGATGTCATGGGCTGGCGGGTCGAGGAGGATGGGCTGGGCGTCATCTTCAGCCAGAGCATCCCGGCCCTGGTCCGTCTGCGCTTCGGCGCAGTGGTCGACCGCTTCCTTGACAGTCAAGGACTGGACCGCGGCCGGTTGACCGGAAGCATCTGCCACCCGGGCGGCGCCAAGGTGATCGACTCACTGGAGGAGGTGCTGGCGCCCTGTACCGCCGGGATGGAGGAGGCCCGGACCGTGCTGCGCGACCACGGCAACATGTCTGCGGCCACCGTTCTGTTCGTGCTGGAGCGCCGCATCGCCAGTGGCGCCCGCGGCCCGCATCTGATGACGGCGCTGGGTCCCGGCTTCAGCGCCGGACTGGCCCTGCTGGATCTCTGATGCCGTCCGCGGTGATGGCGGAGATAGGCTGGCCACAGCTGATCGTGCTCCTGGTCGCGGCCCAGCGGCTGGGAGAACTGGTGCTGGCCAACCGCAACACCGCCCGGCTGCTGGCCCGGGGTGCTGTGGAGGTGGGGGCGGGCCATTATCCCCTGTTCCCGCTGCTGCATGGGAGCTGGCTGCTGGCGCTGCTGCTGCTGGTGCCGGCACAGGCGTCGATTCATGCGGGCTTGCTGCTGCTGTTCCTGCTGTTGCAGGCCGGCCGTGTCTGGGTCATTGCCACGCTGGGGCGGTTCTGGACCACCCGGATCATCACGCTGCCGGGGGCGCCGCTGGTGCGGCGCGGTCCGTTCCGGCTGGTCCGCCACCCCAACTACCTCATCGTCGCCGGGGAGATTGCGGTGCTGCCGCTGGCCTTCGGTGCCTGGGAGCTGGCCTTGCTGTTCAGTCTGCTGAACGCTGCCCTGCTGGCCTATCGCATCCGCAGGGAGGAAGCGGCCCTGGCCCCGCGGCGGGCGGGCTGAGCCCGGGGACCCGCCGGACCGCCGGTCAATAGCGGCTGCTGTACCAGCTGAACAGAGCGATGCTGGCCGCCACCGTGGCATTCAGGGATTCCACCTCGCCCGTCGTCGGCACGGTCAGGCGGCGCAGCGGCAGGTCGGGCGGCACACCCTTGCCCTCCTCCCCCAGCACCAGGCGCAGGTCCCCAGGCCAGGTGAT
The DNA here is from genome assembly GCF_003336875.1 of Oleisolibacter albus. Taxonomy (GTDB): domain Bacteria; phylum Pseudomonadota; class Alphaproteobacteria; order Azospirillales; family Azospirillaceae; genus Niveispirillum; species Niveispirillum album. The sequence goes on from NZ_QGNJ01000001.1 coordinate 376,059, forward strand.
GCGGGACAGGTCCTCCCCCCCGGCATCCAGCGCCAGCAGCGGCCCGGCGGCCCGAGCCAGATCGCCCCAGCGCCCGCCGCGGGCGAGGTTCAGACTGAACACGCCGTTGGCAGCGGCGCGGAGGCACTTGGGATGGAAGGGGTGCGCCGCCTCCTCCAGCAGGATCACCCGCGTGGCGCCGAAACTGGCGGCGCTGCGCAACAGGGCGCCGAGATTGGCGGGATCGCCCAGGGCGCAGACCAGTTCCAGCCCCCGCGGCGGCGCGGCCAGATCCGCGGTCGGCAGCTCCGGCACTTGCCCCACCAGCAGCGGATAGTCGGTGCCCGACACGTCCAGCCGCCGGAACAGCTCCGGCGCCAGCTGCACCCGCTCCACATGCTCGGGCAGCGGCCAGTCGGCGATCCAGTTGAGGTGGGGGACCAGGATGGTGCCGAAGCGCTCCGGCCAGCGCGTCAGCGCTTCCGGCACCAGCTTCAGGCCGGCCAGCAGGAACTGCCCGGCCTTGCGGATGCCACGGGACTCCAGCAGCGATTCCCAGCTCTTGAAGCGGGGATTCTGGGCGGATTCGATCAGCAGCGGCGGGCGGGACATGGCGGCTCCAGGCGACCGGGCCGACGGCCGGTCCCGGCAGGACGACGGGCCGCCGAAGCGGCCCGCCGGATCATGCGATATCAACGGAACAGGAAGCACTGCACCAACGGCCGCGCAGGCACGGCCGGCGCGCGCCCCGGGTCAGCCCGGACGGTAGTTCGGAGCTTCGTTGGTGATGGTGATGTCGTGGACGTGGCTTTCGCGCAGGCCGGCGCTGGTGATGCGCACGAACTGCGGCCGGGTCTGCATCTCCGGGATGGTGGCGCAGCCGGTATAACCCATGGCGGCGCGCAGGCCGCCCACCAGCTGGTGGATGACGGCGGAGATCGGCCCCTTGTAGGGCACGCGGCCCTCCACCCCCTCCGGCACCAGCTTCAGGGTGTTGGAGACCTCGGCCTGGAAATAGCGGTCAGCGGAGCCGCGGGCCATAGCGCCGACGCTGCCCATGCCGCGGTAGGATTTGTAGCTGCGCCCCTGGAACAGGATGACCTCGCCCGGGCTCTCGTCCGTGCCGGCGAACAGGCTGCCCAGCATGGCCACATCGGCACCGGCGGCGATGGCCTTGGCCAGATCGCCGGAATATTTGATGCCGCCATCGGCGATCACGGGGATGCCCTGCTTGTGGCATTCCTCCACCACGTCCAGCACCGCCGTCAGCTGCGGCACGCCCACGCCGGCCACGATGCGGGTGGTGCAGATGCTGCCCGGCCCGATGCCGACCTTGACGGCGTCGGCGCCGGCATCGATCAGGGCCTTGGCCGCCTCGGCCGTGGCCACGTTGCCGGCCACGATCTGGGTGTAGTTGGCAAGGTTGCGGGCGGCGGCCACCTGTTCCGCCACCTTGCGCGAATGGCCGTGTGCGGTGTCGATCACCAGCACGTCCACGCCGGCGTCGAACAGCGCCTCGGCCCGCTTCAGCCCGTCCGGCCCGGTGCCGGTGGCGGCGGCGGCGCGCAGCCGGCCCTTGGCGTCCTTGGCGGAATTGGGGTGCAGCTGCGCCTTCTCGATGTCCTTCACCGTGATCAGGCCGACGCAGCGGTATTCGCCATCCACCACCAGCAGCTTCTCGATGCGGTACTGGTGCAGCAGGCGCTTGGCCTCTTCCTTCTCCACCCCGTCGCGGACCGTGATCAGCCGGTCCTTGGTCATCAGCTCGGCTACGGGCTGGCTGGGGTTGCTGGCGAAGCGCACGTCACGGTTGGTCAGGATGCCGACCAGATGGCCGGCATGGTCGGTCACGGGAATGCCGGAGATGTGATGGCGGGCCATCAGCGACAGCGCATCGGCCAGGGTGGCTTCGGGGGTGATGGTGATGGGGTTCACCACCATGCCGCTCTCGAAGCGCTTCACCCGCCGCACTTCCTCGGCCTGACGCTCGATGTCCATGTTGCGGTGGATAACGCCCAGGCCGCCCGCCTGGGCCATGGCGATGGCCAGCGCGCTTTCCGTCACCGTGTCCATGGCCGCCGACATCAGCGGGATGCCCAGCTCGATGCTCTTGGTCAGGCGGGTGCGGGTGCTGACCTCGGCCGGCATCACGGCGGATTCCGCCGGCACCAAAAGCACGTCGTCAAAGGTCAGCGCTTCACGGAAACGGGCGGAGGTGCCGATGCGGCCGCTGCTGGTCATGAACCTGATCTCCCGCGGCGGCGCCCCGCCGGCTCTGGATGTGGCTTATGGGCCGGCGCCCCGCCCGTCAGCGCCGGGCGGACCATCGGTCCCATGTCTCAAGGTTCGCCGCACTATACACAGGGGCCGGAGGAAGGGAAGACACCGCCTATAGAAGGTCAGGGTTGCTTAAGCGGCGGGGGTACCCCCGCGGCTCATGCCTCCTCGGCCCCGGGTTCCTGCTCTGCCCGGCCGCGGAAGCCCAGCGCCACCACATAGGTTTCGCTGCTGTCCTGACGGCTGGCCGCCGGCTTGGCATGACGCACCGTAGCAAAATCGCGCTTCAGCGCGTCCAGCAGCGTCTTTTCCGCCCCGCCCTGGAACAGCTTGCACAGGAAGACACCGCCGGGGCTCAGCACCTCCGCAGCGAACTGGTAGGCTGTCTCGGCCAGCCCCATGATGCGGAGATGGTCCGTGGGCGCATGTCCCGTGGTGTTGGCGGCCATGTCGGACATGACGATGTCCGCCGGCCCGCCCAGCAACTGCTTCAGCCGCGCCGGCGCATCGGGGTGCAGGAAATCCATCTGGATGATGGTGGCGCCGGGCACCGGCTGCACCTCCAGCAGATCGATGCCCACCACCACGGCGCCGCCGCTGCCGGCGGGGCCGGGCTTGGCCCGGTCCACGGCGATCTGGGTCCAGCCGCCAGGGGCGGCCCCCAGATCGACGATGCGCTGACCCTTCTTCAGGAAGTGGAACTTCTCGTCCAGCTGCAGCAGCTTGAAGGCGGCACGGCTGCGGAAGCCGCGCTTCTTGGCCTCGGCCACATAGGGGTCGTTGAGCTGCCGCTCCAGCCAGCGGGCGGAGGAGACGGAGCGCCGCTTGGCTGTCTTCACGCGCACGGCCTGGGTACGGCCTGTGGGGGTGGAGCCGCTGGACGAATTGCCGGATGTCTTCTTCATAACGCCCTATATCGGCCGTTTCCGCCGGGGCGGCAAGCGCCACCGGCGCAGCCGCCTCATGCCCTGGCCGGGGGACCAGGCGCCCGCCTCAGGGGCGCCGGGCCGATGCCGCCAGCTCGAACAGGATGCCCTCGCGCACGCCGCGGTCGGCGATGCGCAGGCTCGGCACCGGCCAGCGTGTCCAGACGGCGTCCAGGATGGCGCAGCCGGCGATGACGAGATCGGCCCGGTCGCGCCCGATGCAGGGATGGTCGGCCCGTCCGCAATAATCCAGCGTCAGCAGCTCGTCGGTGATGGTCCGGGCATCCTCGCGCAGCAGCCGGGTGCCGTCGACACGGCTGCGGTCATAGCGCGGCAGACCCATCCGGATACCGGCCAGGGTGGTAACGGTACCAGAGGCGCCCAGCATCTGCACCCGCTTGGCCGCCACCTGCTCACCGATGCGGTTGCGTCTGTCGAATCCCGCCAGATAGCCGGCCACGGCCTCCACCATGGCGGCATACTGCTCCGGGCTGACGCGGTCGCCGCCGTGGGTTTCGGTCAGGTTGACCACGCCCAGCGGGATGGAGATCTGGTCCAGCACCCGCGGCCGGCCGCTGCGGACCTCGATCCAGATCAGCTCGGTGGAGCCGCCGCCGATGTCGAACACCAGGGCCCGCGGCACCGTCGGCGCCAGCAGCGGGGCGCAGCCGGCAAGAGCCAGCCGTGCCTCCTCGCGCGGGGTGATGATCTCGATGCGCAGGCCTGTTTCCTGTTCCACGGCCGACAGGAACTCGGCCCCGTTGCCGGCCCGGCGGCAGGCCTCGGTCCCCACGGCGCGGGCGATGGTGACGGCGCGTCGGTCCATCTTGGCTCGGCAGACCTTCAGCGCCTGTACGGTGCGGTCCATGGCCTCGTCGCTCAAGCGGTCGGTGCGGCTCAAGCCTTCCCCCAGCCGCACGATGCGGGAAAAGGCGTCGATGACACGGAAACCGTCGCGCGCCGGCCGGGCAATCAGCAGCCGGCAATTGTTCGTGCCCAGGTCGAGGGCGGCCATGACCGGCGGACGCGGGGCGATATCCACGCCACCCGGCAATCCCCATCCCATGGCCGGCAATCCCAGTTCCACCACACACCCCGCTTGGCGGCCTTCTGCCGCCGGGCCTCGGATCAATCGGTCCGGCGGCTGCCCTCGCCCACCGGCCGACTGTTACAGAATCGTATCGTACCCGAAGGGCGGGCAGGAGCAAGGGCCGAAGCCACAGCCTGCTCCTCTTGCGCCAGCAGAACGGCCCTGTCCCTGGCCCGTCCGGGCTGCAGAAAAAATCTCAAAAAAGGGCTTCACAACCCCAAAACCCCCTGCTATAAGCCCGCCCACCCCGCCGGTACCGCTGAAACACAGCGGCGCGACACTGAAGCGAACCGGTGGCCCTACTGGGGAATCGTCTAACGGTAGGACAGCGGACTCTGACTCCGCCAGTCTAGGTTCGAATCCTAGTTCCCCAGCCAACCTCTCCCAATACTTCAGCATGATGGACCGGAAAACCGGTCGGTACGGCCTGCGCCTTGCGCACCTGCCATGGCGGCAGGCCAGGGGCACAGCGCATCGGCCCTCAGCCACGCGGAGGCCTGCCCAGCAAACGGGTGGCCCGCCCGGGGCCGCCCGCATGTGTGCCGATTGTCCGGCCTTCAGAGATCAGCCGGCCCGCCGGCCGCCGGCGGCATCGCGCACAACCTGCACCAGCACCCGCTGCAGGCTCTCGATGCTGGCTGCCAGTTCGCCGGAAACACGGCCGACCTGGCCGGCCTGGGTCCCGGTCTGTTCGCTCTCCTGCGACACTGCCGTGATGCGCTCGGAAACCTCCCGCGCCGCCCCCGAGGTCTCGCCGAGATTGCGGCTGATCTCATGGGTGGCCGCCGCCTGCTGCTGCATGGCCGCGGCCACGGAACCGGAGATCTGATCGACATCGGCAATGGCCGCCCCCATCTCCTCCACTGCCTGCACCGCGTTGCGCGTGGCCTCCTGGATGTCGCGGATCTGGCTGGTGATCTCTTCCGTGGAGCGGGCCGTCTGCGTCGCCAGATTCTTGACCTCGCCGGCCACCACGGCAAAGCCTTTGCCGGCTTCCCCAGCCCGCGCCGCCTCGATGGTGGCATTCAGGGCCAGCAGGTTGGTCTGGGCCGCGATCTCGGTGATCAGGGCCACCACCTCGCCGATGCGTTCCACCGCCGTCGACAGCGACCGGATGGTCGCCTGGGTGCGCGTGCCGGTCTGCACCGCCTGCTGCGTGACGGTGCTGGAGCGGGCGATCTGGCTGGAGATTTCCCGGATCGAAGCCGCCAACTCCTCCGTTGCCGCCGCGACGTTGCGCACATTGGCCTGAGCCTGTTCCGCCGCGGCGGCCACGCTCTGGGCATTGGTGCTGACGCGGCGTGCCGATTCCGCCATGCCGTCGGCATCGCGCACCATGCCGCCGGTGCGCGCCGCCACCAGATCGACGGCCCGGCCAACCTCCTGCTCCACCGTATCGGCCATGGAGCGCAGGGCGGCCTGCCGGTCCAGCTCCGACTGCCGCTGATGCTGCACCCGTTCATGGTTGGCGTAGTTCATGCGGGCTTTCACCGCCCGGAGCTGGGCACGGATGCGGGCGAATTCGGCCACGTCGGAACTGGGGATCACGCTCATGAAATCGCCACGGGCCATGGCGTCGAGATGCTGCTCCACCCGCCGCAACGGCTCCCTGACCTTGGCCAGGACGCCATATCCTGCCGCCGCGGCAACGGCGATGCCGCCAGCCAGCAGCAGACAGACCAGCAGCCCCCGCTCGGGAGCGCTGGCGCAGGCCAGCACCCCCATGACGATCAGTCCGGCCAGCAGCAGCAGATAGGAGGCCCACAGGCGAAAGGCGATGCTGGCGGCCACGCTGCGACAGGTTTCCAGGACACCGCGGCGGACGATCTGGCCATCCACCAGCCCGATCCCGTGGCTCTGACCGGCCTGGAGGGCCGCATAGACCCGCTCCGCCTCGGCCACCGCCTCCCGTGACGGCTTGGACCGGATCGAGATGAAGCCGGTGACCTGTCCATTCTCCGTCAGCGGGGTGACATTGGCCCGGACCCAGTAATGATCCCCGCTCTTGGCCCGGTTCTTGACGATGCCCTCCCAGGGGCGGCCGGCCCGGATGGTCTCCCACAGATTGGCGAAGGCCGCCTTGGGCATGTCGGGATGGCGGACGAGATTATGGGGCGCGCCGATCAGCTCCGCCTCGCTGTAGCCGCTGATCGCGACGAAATCCGCATTGGCGAAGGTGATCAGACCTTTGAGGTCCGTGCGGGAGACAAGAACTTTGTTATCGTCAAAAACGATTTCACGCCCTGTCACAGGCCCATTGTTCCGCATGGCACCAATCCCGCAGCATCTGCACGATAGCTGAAAGAGGGAGCAAGAATCGATCCAGGTCAATTGAAATAAAATGACGATAACGGCTGGTGACAATAGATCTCACCAGCAAGGTGCTTTGTTAATACATTCAACAACATATGACCAATTGAAAAAACGACAAGCTACTACCGCGACGTTAGTTTCATCACACGCGCTTGTTTTTATGCTTGCGATGCGCCCGGACAATGGTTTTTCTGCCAACTATAGATCGGGCAGCGCCGAACAGAACCTGTCCCCGGCGCTGTCCCGCACCCCATGCAATTCCCCCATGCCAGAACCGGCCTTTCCTTCCGGGCAAGATCCCTATCTACAGTTATTGAGCGCTGTTTTTGCTTTTTCACATTTATTTTCTGTTATGGAGCACCAGCATGACCGACATATCCCTGCCCCGGACAGACGGCCGTGTCACGGCCAGTCCCGGACCGCTGGCTGGCATCGACTGGCGTGTGGTGGCCGTGGCGGCTCTGACGCTGGCCGGAGGTGCTGCCTGGGTCGGCGGCGCCGTGTCCGGACGTCAGGCCGCGCTCTATCTGTTGGGCGGGGCGCTGGGGCTGGTGCTCTACCATGCCCTGTTCGGCTTCACCTCGGCCTTCCGTGTCTTCATCGCCGACCGGCGCGGTGCCGGGCTGCGGGCGCAGATGGTGATGCTGGCCGTGGCCTGCGTGCTGTTCTTCCCGGTGCTGGCCGCGGGCAGCCTGTTCGGCAGTCCGGTCAGCGGGCTGGTGGCGCCGGCCGGCACCTCCGTCGTCGTCGGCGCCTTCCTGTTCGGCATCGGCATGCAACTGGGCGGCGGCTGCGCCTCCGGCACGCTTTACACGGTGGGCGGCGGCAGCACCCGCATGGTCGTGACGCTGGCCTTCTTCATCGTTGGTTCGGTGCTGGGCGCCTGGCACCTGCCCTGGTGGCAGACACAGCCCAGCCTGCCGCCCACCTCGCTGGTCAGGCTCTGGGGCTGGCCGTTGGCCCTGGCTGCGCATCTGGCCGTCTTTGCCGCGGTCTATGCCCTGACCCGGGTGCTGGAGCAGCGGCGCCATGGACGGCTGCTTGAACGCCCCGTCGAAGGTCCGTTGTCCGCACGGCTGCTGCGCGGTCCCTGGCCGCTGGTCTGGGGTGCCGTGGCCCTGGCCTTGCTGAACTTCGCCACCCTGGCCCTGGCCGGACGGCCCTGGGGCATCACCAGCGCCTTTGCGCTCTGGGGAGCCAAGGGGTTGGCGCTGACCGGGATCGACGTGGCCGCCTGGCCCTTCTTCCAGGCCCCGGCCCAGGCCAAGGCGCTCCAGGCCAGCGTGCTGGCGGACGTCACCTCGGTCATGGATTTCGGCATCATCCTCGGCGCCCTGCTGGCCGCCGGTCTGGCCGGCAAGTTCGCCCCCGTCTGGCATCTGCCCTGGCGCTCGCTGGCCGCGGCAGTGATCGGCGGGCTGCTGCTGGGCTATGGATCGCGTCTGGCCTATGGCTGCAACATCGGCGCTTATTTCAGCGGCATCGCCTCGGGCAGTCTGCATGGCTGGCTCTGGATCGTGCTGGCCCTGGCCGGCAACTGGGCCGGCACCGCCCTGCGCCCGCTGTTCGGGCTGGAGGTGGAGCGCACCCCGCGCCAGACCTCCTGCTGATCGCCACCTCCCGGTCAAAGGGCGGGCCATATGGGTCCGCCCTTTTTGCTGCCAGCCCTGCCCCTGCGCTGACCCAGCCAGGGGTGCTTGCCCCGTGCACCGGCGGACGGGCTGCGCTATAGGAAGGGCCCCGTCCGGCCGGGATCCGGACCAGGGACACATTCCGCAAGAGACGCAGGTGGGTATGAAGGTCGGCATCGACATGGGGCAGGCATCCGACGGCGCGTCGGTGGTCATGGACCTGGAGGAATTGCTGGCAACTCGCCTGCTGGTGCAGGGCAACTCCGGCTCGGGCAAGTCGCACCTGCTGCGCCGCCTGCTGGAGCAGAGCGCCCGCCATGTGCAGCAATGCGTGGTGGACCCGGAAGGGGATTTCGTCACCCTGGCCGACGCTTACGGCCATGTCGTCGTGGATGTGGCCGAGCACAGCGAAGCCTCGCTCCAGCGCGTCGCCGCCCGCGTGCGCCAGCACCGGGTCTCGACCGTGCTGAATCTGGAAGGTGTCGATGTGGAGATGCAGATGCGTCTCGCCGCCGCCTATCTGGGCGGGCTGTTCGATGCCGAGCGCGACTATTGGTATCCCATGCTGGTGGTGGTGGACGAGGCCCAGCTCTTCGCCCCCGCCGCCGCCGGCGACGTCTCGGACGAGGCGCGCAAGGCGTCGCTAGGCGCCATGACCAACCTGATGTGCCGTGGCCGCAAGCGCGGTCTGGCCGGCATCATCGCCACGCAGCGTCTGGCCAAGCTGGCCAAGAATGTGGCGGCGGAGGCCAGCAACTTCCTGATGGGCCGCACCTTCCTCGACATCGACATGGCCCGCGCCGCCGACCTGCTGGGCATGGAGCGGCGCCAGGCCGAGATGTTCCGCGACCTGGAGCGTGGCCGCTTCATCGCCCTGGGGCCGGCCGTCAGCCGCCGGCCGCTGCCGGTGCGCATCGGCGGCGTGGAGACGGCGGGCCGCGGCGGCTCGCCCAAGCTGATGCCATTGCCGGAGACGCCACAGGAAAACGCCCGTGATCTGATCCTGACACCGACGGACGGCGAGCTGCTGGCCCCGCCCCCGCCGCCGCGGCGCACCCCGCCCCCGCCGCCCCAGGACATCAACCAGCTGCTGCGACAGGCCGGCCAGCGCCAGGCCGAGGCCGCGGCCGCCCAGGCCGCCGCCGGGCCGGAACTGCCGGACATGCCGCCGGAGGAACTGGAGGCGCGGCTGGACGCGATCCTGCGCGATGTGCTGGCCGACCCGGACTCCGCCTTCCGCACCGATGCCGTGCTCTATCAGGATTTCCTGGTCCGCTGCCGCATCCACCGGCTGCGCGGGGAGAGCATCGACCTGCCGGAGTTCCGCCGCCGCGTCGGCGTGGTCCGCGCCGGTGTCGATGCCGGCGGGGCCGGCACGCCGGAATGGGAGCAGGCCGTGACCGCCTCCCGCGACCTGCCGGAGGATATGCAGGGCGTGTTCCTGCTGCTGGCCCGCGCCGCCCTGGCCGGCGCCCCCTGCCCCTCCGATGCAGAAGTAGCCCGTGCCTGCGGCAGCCGCAGCCCCGGCCGCGCCCGTCGCCTGCTGAGCTATATGGAGCAGCGCGGCGTCATCGTGCAGCGCAGCCTGCTGGGCGGCATGCGCGCCATCGGCCTGCCGCATCTGGGCCGCCAGACTGCTGCCGGTGATCCCCACGCCCAGCCGCCCGGCAGCGAGGACGGCGCCGCGGACGAGGGCGGCCTGTTCGCCGCAGGCTGAACCCGCGTCCTGCCAGTCCTCCTCCCAACGGGTGATCCCTCCCCGTCCCGCTCCGCCTTGTCGCGTTCCGCCCGGTCGGGCACAGTGCCCGGCAGACAAGAAAAACCAGGAGGAGGACCGCCCATGACGACGGCAGGTGAGGAGTTCATCGCCGCCCGCGACGCCCTGTTGGCCGCCCGTACTGATTATGCCGGCGCCGTTGCCCGCTTCCGCTGGCCGGCGGCGGAGCGCTTCAACTGGGCGCTCGACTATTTCGACCGCATCGCCCGCGGCAACGACCAACCGGCCCTGCATGTGGTGCAGGAGGATGGAAGCGCGGTCCGTCTGACCTATGCCGATCTGGCCGAACGCTCGTCGCGGCTGGCCAACTGGCTGCGCGGGCAAGGCGTCGGCCGCGGCGACCGTATTCTGCTGATGCTGCCCAATGTCGCCCCGCTGTGGGAGGTGATGCTGGCCGCCATGAAGCTGGGGGCGGTGGTCATTCCCGCCACCACCCTGCTGGCGGGCGAGGAACTGCGCGACCGGCTGGAGCGCGGTGGCGCCCGCTTCGTCATCGCCCTGGCCGAGCATTGCGCCAAGTTCGCCGGCATGGCCGACCATCTCGGCCGTATCGTCGTGGGTGCCGCAGGCGGCACCCCGGCCGGTTGGGCGGCACTGGAACAGGGTTATCAGGCCCCGCCCGACTTTACCCCCGACGGGGAGACGCGTGGCGATGATCCGCTGCTGCTCTATTTCACCTCCGGCACCACGGCCAAGCCCAAGCTGGTGCTGCACACCCACCGTTCCTACCCCGTGGGGCACCTCTCGACCCTGTACTGGATCGGGCTGCGGCCCGGCGACATCCACTGGAACATCAGCTCTCCCGGCTGGGCCAAGCATGCCTGGAGCAACCTGTTCGCGCCCCTGAACGCCGGGGCCACGGTGTTCGTCTATAATTTCAGCCGGTTCCAGGCCAAGGCCGTGCTCGACGCCCTGGTGACATACGGTGTCACCACGCTCTGCGCTCCGCCCACGGTCTGGCGCATGCTGATCCAGGAGGATTTGGCAGCCTGGCCGGTGAAGCTGACCGGGCTGGTCGGCGCCGGCGAGCCGCTGAATCCCGAGGTCATCGAGCGGGTCAAGGCCGCCTGGGGGCTGGAGATCCGCGATGGCTACGGCCAGACCGAGACCACGGCCCAGATCGGCAATCCGCCGGGCCAGCCGATCAAGCCGGGCAGCATGGGCCGCCCCCTGCCCGGCTACCGCGTGGCTCTGCTGGACCCGGACGGCAACGAGGCGGAGGAAGGGGAGATCGCGCTGTCCCTGTCGCCCCGCCCGGCCGGGCTGATGGCGGGTTACCAGTCGGCGGCCGACGCCCCGGTACAAGCGCCGGACGGCGAATACTACCGCACCGGTGACGTGGCCAGCCGCGACGCCGACGGGTACCTGACCTATGTCGGCCGCGCCGACGACGTGTTCAAAGCCAGCGACTACCGCATCAGCCCGTTCGAGCTGGAAAGCGCCCTGATCGAATGTCCGCTGGTGGCGGAGGCCGCGGTCGTCCCCTCGCCCGACCCCGTGCGGCTGGCCGTGCCCAAGGCCTTCCTGGTCCTGGCCGGCGGACGGGAGCCCTCACGCGAACTGGCCCTGTCGATCTTCCGCCATATCCGCGATACCCTGCCTCCCTACAAGCGGGTACGCCGGATCGAGTTCACCGACCTGCCCAAGACCATCTCCGGCAAGATCCGCCGGGTGGAACTGCGCAAGGCCGAACAGGCCCGCAGCGACGGCCGCCATGCGCAGGAATTCTGGGAAGAGGATTTCCCCGAACTGCGGGGCTGAGAGTCCGACGGGCGGGCGTTCAGGAACGCGACCCGTTCTGATACCCCGCCTCTTCCCATGAAAAAGCCCGGCGGTTGACGCCGCCGGGCTTTTTCGGACATCTGAACCGGTGTTATTCCGCCGCCGGCTCGCCCACCATGTGGCCGCCATGGTGGGCAGCCGCCCGACCGCCGAAGAAGCGGCGGATGGCCACATAGAAGACCGGGGTGAACAACAGGCCGAAGAAGGTCACCCCCAGCATGCCGAAGAACACGGCGGTGCCGATGCTCTGCCGCATCTCGGCGCCGGCACCACTGGCGATCATCAGCGGCACCACGCCCAGGATGAAGGCGAAGCTGGTCATCAGGATCGGCCGCAGGCGCAGGCGGCAGGCCTCGATGACGGCGTCGAAGCGGTCCCGACCCTCCGCCTCCAGCTGCCGGGCGAACTCGACGATCAGGATGGCGTTCTTCGAGGCCAGCCCCACCAGCACCACGAAGCCGATCTGGGCCAGGATGTTGTTGTCCATGCCCCGCATCATCAGGCCGCCGACCGCCGACAACAGACACATCGGCACGATCAGCAGGATGGCGAAGGGCAAGGACCAGCTCTCATACTGGGCAGCCAGCACCAGGAAGACGAAGAAGACGCACAAGGGAAAGATGTAGAGGGCGGAATTGCCCGTGGTCTTCTCCTGATAGCTGAGGTCGGTCCAGGCCACGTCGTACCCGGCCGGCAACTGCTGCGCCGCCACCTGCTCCATGGCGGCGATGGCCTGACCGGAGCTGAAGCCCGGCTTGGCGTCGCCCTGAAGCTCCGACGCGGGATAGAGATTGTAGCGCAGCACCCGGTCCGGCCCGGTGACGAAGCGGAAATCGACGAAGCTGCCCAGCGGGACCATACGGCCGGCCTGGTTGCGCGTCTCCAGCCGGGCGATGGTCTCGGGATCGAGCCGGAACGGCCCGTCGGCCTGCGCCGTCACACGGAAGGTGCGGCCGAACAGGTTGGTGTCGTTGACATAGGCCGAGCCGAGATAGACCTCCAGCGTATCGAACAGGTCGCCGGCGGACACGCCCAGCATCTGCGCCTTGACCCGGTCGATGTCCACATAGACCTGCGGCGCCTTGGCGCTGAAGGGAGTGAACACATTGGCCAGGCCCGGCGTCTGGTTGGCGGCCATGGCCACCGCCCAGGTCGACTGCTCCAGATCGGCCGAGCCATGGCCGGCCCGGTCGAGGATACGCATGGTGAAGCCACCGGACGTCCCCAGCCCCTGCACCGGCGGCGGCTGCACCACGAAGATCATGGCCTCGGGAATGGCGGCGACCTTCATCTGCACCTGCTGCTGCAACGCCACCGCCGAAGGACGCTCGCCATGGGGTCCCATGACGGCGAAGATGGCGCCGGCATTGGTGGCGATGGTGCGGGTGGCGCCGGAGAAGCCGGCAAAGGTGGCGGTGTGCTCGATGCCCGGCGTCTCCAGGATCATGCGCTCGGCCCGTTTGATCACCTTGTCGGTGTTGGCCAGCGACGTGCCTTCCGGTGTCTGCACGACAACGATGAGATACCCCTGGTCCTGGGCCGGGATGAAGCCCGACGGAACCCGCGTGAACAGATAGCCGGTCAGCGCGATCAGGGCGACATAGACCACCAGCATGATGGCGGTGGCGCGCGACAGCCGGCCGACCAGACGGCCATAAACCTCTCCCAGCCGGTCGAAACCGCGGTTGAAGGCGCCGAAGCCGCGCTCCACCAGCCGTGAGGCCAGCCCCAGCCGGCGGTTGGCCTCGTGATGGTCGGGGTTGTGGGCCTGCAGCAGCATGGCGCAGAGCGCCGGGCTCAACGTCAGCGAATTGAAGGCCGAGATGATGGTGGCCACGGCGATGGTGACGGCGAACTGCCGGTAGAACTCGCCCTGGATGCCCTCGATGAAGGCGGTGGGAATGAACACCGACGACAGCACCAGGGCGATGGACACCAGTGCTCCGCCCACCTCGTCCATGGTGATGCGGGCGGCCTGCACCGGGCTGTGGCCCAGGGCCAGGTTGCGCTCGACATTCTCCACCACCACGATGGCGTCGTCGACGACGATGCCCACCGCCAGCACCAGCCCGAACAGGGTCAGGTTGTTGATGCTGAAGCCCAGCGCCGCCATCACGGCGAAGGTGCCGATCAGCGACACCGGAATGGCGATGATGGGGATCAGCGTGGCGCGCCAGCGCTGCAGGAACACCAGCACCACCAGCACCACCAGTGCCACCGCCTCATAGATGGTGTGCAGCAGCTCGTCGATGGACTTGGCGATGAATTCGGTGGGGTTGTAGATGATGCGGTATTCCAGCCCCGGCGGGAAGGACTGGGACAGGGTCTTGATGGTCTCCTGCACCCGCGCCGCCGTGGCCAGCGCGTTCGATCCCGGCAGCTGGGAAATGGCCATGACCACGGCCGACTTGCCGTCGAGATAGCTGTTGGTGACGTAGTCGCGCGCACCCAGTTCCACCCGCGCCACATCCTTCAGCCGGACCACCTGCCCGTCGCGGCCGCTCTTGACGATGATGTTCTCGAACTGGACCGGGTCGGTCATCCGCCCCTGCAGGGTCAGATTCAGCTGATAGTCGCGACCGGTGTCCAGTGGCGGCTGCGCCAGCTGGCCGCCCGCCACCTGCACGTTCTGCGCCTGGATGGCGGCCACCACATCGCTGCCGGTCAGTCCCAGATTGGCGATCTTGTGCGGGTCCAGCCAGACACGCATGGAATAGTCGCGGGCGCCGAACATCTGCACATTGCCCACGCCCTCCACCCGGGCCAGAGCGTCCTTCACCTGCAACAGCCCGTAATTGGAGATGTAGAGCTGGTCATAGGTGTCGTCCGGGCTGATGAGGTGAATCACCATCATCAGGTCCGGGGAGTTCTTGCGCGTGGTGATGCCGATGCGCCGGGCCTCTTCGGGCAGGCGCGGCTCGGCCACGGCCACCCGGTTCTGGACCAGCACCTGGGCCTGATCCAGGTCGGTGCCCAGCTTGAAGGTGACGGTCAGATTCATCTGGCCGTCGCTGGTGCTCTGCGAAGACATGTAGAGCATGCCCTCGACACCGTTGACCTCCTGCTCGATCGGCGCCGCCACCGTGGAGGCCACGGTTTCGGCATTGGCACCGGGATATGTCGCGTTCACCGTCACGGTGGGCGGCACCACCTCGGGATACTGCGCCACCGGCAGCGCCCGATAGGCGATGAAGCCCACGGTCAGGATGACAATGGACAGGACGATGGCGAAGACCGGCCTGTCGATGAAGAAACGACCGATCTTCATGGCCGGGCCTCCTTGACCGTGGCACCGTCCGTCGGCACCGCCTGCACCGATTGCTGCGGCGGCTGGATCGGCTGCTCCACCGGCGCCACCGGGCTGCCGGGCCGGGCTTTCTGCAGGCCGGCAGTGACCACACGGTCGGCGGGCTGCAGCCCGTCACGGATCACCCGCAGCCCGTTCTGCAACGGACCGGGGGTCACCGGGCGGTACTGGGCCTTGTTCTCCCCGTCCACCACCAGCACGAAGCGGCGGCTCTGGTCGGTGCCGATGGCGCTGTCGGGCAGCAGCAGGCCGGCATAGTCGGCCCGGCCGATCAGGCGCACGCGGGCGAACTGGCCCGGCGTGAACAGCAGATCGGGATTGTCGAACACGGCCCGCACCTGGATGGTGCCCGTGGACTCGTCGATGCTGTTGTCGATGAAGTCCAGATGGCCGGCATGGGTGAACGCCTTCTCGTCCGGCAGCGCCAGCGTCACCGGCGTCGATTCCGGCTTGGCGCTGGGGCCATCGCCCGAGCGTGACAGGCGGACATAGCGCAGATAGGCGGCCTGGTCGGCGTCGAAGGTGAAATAGATCGGATCCAGCGAGACAATGGTGGTCAGAAGCGTGCTCTGCTCCGACCCGCCGCTGACCAGATTGCCCACGCTGACCAGCCGGTTGCTGACGCGGCCGGTGACCGGGGCCTTGACCTGGGTGAACTCCAGATCCAGCTCAGACGTGCGCAGGTTGGCTTCCGCCTCCAGCAGCGAGGCCTGGGCCGCCTGCATCTCCTGCGCCCGCTGATCCAGTGTCGATTGCGATACCGCCTGGGTCCGGCGCAGGTCCTGCGCCCGGTCCAGTTCGCGCTGGGTCAGGGCCACATTGGACCGGGCCTGCTGCACCCGGGCACGGGCCGCATCGACCGCCGCCTGATAGGGGCGCGGATCGATGACGAACAGCAGGTCACCCTTATAGACGATATCGCCATCCTTGAAGGCGATGCGGTCGAGATAGCCGCTGACACGGGCGCGCACTTCCACCCGCTCCACCGCGGCGAAGCGGCCGGTATACTCATCCCATTCCCGCACGGTCTGCTGTACCGGCGTGCTGACCGTCACCTGTGGCGGCGGCGGCGCGGCGGCCGTCTGGTCCTTGCCGTCGCCGCAGCCGGCCAGCAGCATGGTGCCAGCCGCGGCCAGACCCAACAGGACGCCGCGGGCGCCCCGGCCCGCGACCGCGCCATCAAGGCCGGTACGGTTTGCTTGGCCGAAAATCATGGAACCCCTCCATCTCTCCCCACCGAGGCGGAGAGATGGGAGGAGCAGCCCCCTCTTGCCTTTCAGATTCTTGCTGCGAAATGATGGGATGCCATAAAAAAGACGTCAGCCCGGCCTTATTACGCCGCTTCTGTGATTCCGATCACATCAACCTTGTGATGACCATCACAGTCCTTGTGACGTCCATCACAAGACAGCTCACGACCTTGATTACAATTTATGCATTTGCGCCAATATTTGTTCATCGGTCTGGTCGAATCCGATCGGCGTCACGGCCACGCCCCTGCGCCGCAGCACCGCCACGTCGCTGTCCGCCGCCTGTTCCCGCGGCTGGCGGCGGAAAGCCAGCCAGTGATAGTCGCCGCCACGGGTGTCGGTGCGTGTCTCCACATCGACGCCCAGCAGCGTCCCACGGCTCTGCCGGGCCGGTTCGATGCCCCCGACCTCATCCGGTGCCACATCGGGGAAATTGACGTTCAGGACCCCGTCCGGCGTGCCGAAGCGCTCGACAACCGCCTCGACCAGCCCGGCGGCCGTGTCCCAGCGCACCGCGTCCCGGTCGCGGAAGGCCTGGCTGAAGGCATAGGCGGGCAAGCCGAACAGCCGGGCCGTCAGCGCGGCGCTGACCGTACCGGAATAGGCGATCTCGTCGCCGATATTGGCACCGCGGTTGATGCCCGACAGAACCAGATCGGGCGGGCTGTCCAGCATCAGGTGACGCAGGGCCAGGATGACGCAGTCGCTGGGCGTGCCGGCCACGGCGAAACGGCGCGGCCCCCGGGGATAGACCCGCAGCGGCGCATGCAGGCTGACGGCACGGGACACGCCGGACTGGTCATGCTCCGGCGCCACCACCCAGACCTCCTGTGCCAGCCGCGCGGCCACCTCCGCCAGCACGGCCAGTCCCGTGGCCTCGATGCCATCATCGTTGGTCAGCAGCACGCGCGTGAACGGGAAGGCTTGCATTTGCCGGGTCCGGGTTGTTGGGTGGGGCGTCAGGAAACCCCATCCCGCCGCGGGAGTCGAGCCGCAATGGACCAGCGCCTGCCCACCCATCTCTATGTCCAGGCCCATCTCTGGCGGTGCAGCGCCGCGGGCATTCCCGCCTATGTCCAGCGCAAGGGCGAGCGGGAAAGCGGTATGATCGTGCTGAAGGTCACCCTCCCCTTCCAGGGGGCACGGGTCTTCAGCCAGAGCCGCGACCTGGACGGCAATCTCGGCTGGCTCGCCGGCCTCAACGGCGCCCTGGTATCGGAGTCCGAGGCCGACGCCTATATCGAGCGTCAGGTGAAGCGCGATCCCGACCTCTGGGTGGTGGAGGTGGAAAGCCGCGACGGCAGCCATCCCTTCGACGGCAAGGCGATCTGAGGTCGCCCCGAGGCCACCAGGTCGGAACTGCCCCGACCGTCAGGCCCAGCCGCCAGCCGCCTGCTCCACGCCGCGCCACACCTCCGGCAGTTCGGCCAGGGCACGGTCGCGGGCACGGGCCAGCCGCGCCAGGGCCGGCTTCGCTGCCCGCTGCATTTCCGCACCCTCAGCCACCGTGCCCAGCAGGTCCGCAGCCTCCTGGCTATCGGCCACCCGCTTCAACACGGTGCGCAGCGCCTCCACCGCCGCCATCAGCGGGCGCACCCGCTCGGCCGGCATGACGGCCCGGCAGAAATCCAGGGCGTAGCGCAGACGCTGCGCCCGCTTCCACAGCCGCGGCCAGGTCTCGGCGGTGCCCTCGCGCTGCAGCCGCAGCATGGCCTTGGTCAGACGGCGCAGCCGGTGGGCCAGCAGGGCCGCGGCGCTCTCGCCCATGGTTCGGTCGAACAGACCGGGGCCACCGCCGTCCGGCCGGCACCAGTCGCCCTCCTCCAGCCAGGCGGCGAAATCCAGCAGGAAGCCGGTCCAGCGCGGCCCGGCCAGCAGCGCCAGCGCCGCATCGCGTGTTGCCTGGCGCTGGGCCGTCACCAGCACGTCCAGCCGGCGCGGCAGGCTGTCGCCGCCGGCCAGTGTGCGCAGGGCCAGCCGGTCCCAGGCCCGCGCCTGCTCCAGCACCCGGCCCAGCCGCTTCAGCTCGACCCGCAGCCCCGCCCCGCGCGGACTCTCGATCAGGTCCTTGAACAGGCTGTAGCCCGCATCGAGACGGCGCAGCGCCGCCGCCATCTCGCGCAGCGCCTCCGGGTCGCCGCCGGCCAGCAGGGCCGTCTCATTGTCCAGCAGCTGTGACAGGGCGTTGCGGCCGATATGGCGGAAGGCCTCGGCCACGGTGGTCACCGGCGACACCCCCAGCGGCTTGGCCGGGCTGGCGGCCGGCCGTTTGCCGGTCAGCAGGGCGAAGCCCGCGTCGGCCTTGCTGCGGGTGGTCAGGCGCAACGGCACCCGCCGGTGGATCTCCGCCGCCAGCCGGAACAGGTCGGCCACACGGCCGGCCACCAGTTCCAGTTCGATCTCGCTGATGGGCTGGTGGGCGCTGCCGCCACCGGGCGGAGACGCCGTGGCCGTGCCGCGGTCCAGGGCCAGCTCGATCTCCGTCACCAGATCGGGCCGCAGCCGCATGACGCCGCGCTGAACGTCGGTGGTGAAGACGGGACCCAGGCGCGCCGCCATCTCCGGCGGGATGGCCAGTTCCCCGCCGGTCAGCAGCGCCAGGTCGGGCGTATCACCGGACACGGGCCAGTCCCATTCGCGGCGGACGGCGACGGCGGCGGCATCGCCGTCACCGCCGCCCAGGGTCTTCACGGTCTGCACCCGCTTGCTCCCCTGCCGCCGCAGCCGCAGGGCAAAGCCACGCCGGACCAGATCAAGGGTGGGCGTGTCGTAATAGGTGGTGACCTGCCGCAGGCGCAGGGTATCGCCCACCCGCATGTCGGCCAGCAGCGGCAGCGCAGCGATCCGCTCCAGGTCGGCCGCGGCCACCAGCAGCTTCAACTCCACCTCCCGCCCGGGAATCGCCGGGGCCGCGGCAGGGGCTGCCGCCGGGCGCATCGGGTCGTGGGGACGGGGGTCACGCACGCTCATCACCTTATCCGGGCTGCATCCGCGCCACGGTTTCGGAACCATGGGCCGGAGGCGCCTCCTGCTTACCGCAGCCGCGGCCCCAGGGTAAGCCCCCAGGCTTGGATCAAGCGTCGGGATCCATCAGGTCGCGCGGCCGCACGAAGCGGACCAGCCGGCCGCCCGTCAGGTCGCGCCAGGACCCGTCGGGCAAAGCCAGTTCCGCCAGGGCGCCGGTCGGGTATTTCTGCCGCAGCGCCACCAGCGCCTCCGCCCCGCCCGTGATGGCCAGCCTGCAGGCCAGATCGTGCAGGTCGGGATTGTGCCCCACCAGCAGCACCCGCCCCACCCCGTCCGGCAGCCGGCGCAGCCGCTCCAGCAGGGCCAGGGCACCACAGAGATAAAGTCCAGGCTCGATGCTGGGAACCGGCGGCACCGGCCAGGCCGGCAGCACCCGCTCCATCGTGTCGCGGGCGCGGCGGGCGCTGGAGCACAGCACCCCATCCAAAGCGGGTGGCCCTTCCCCGCCGGCTCTGAGATACTCGGACATTGCCGCCGCCGCGGCGCGCCCTCGGGGGTTCAGCGGGCGGTCATGGTCGGACAGGTCCGGATCGGACCAGTCCGATTTGGCGTGGCGCAGCAGGATGAGAGTCTTCATGGTGACGCGGACACGATCTGGATCTCCCCGGGTTCCCCGGACACGGCGGCAGCCGGCCCGGACAGGCGAGCCGAAAACCGTCACAGAAGCAACCTATACTGCGCCCCCTTTGCCGACATCCGGGAGAGATACGGCCGTGAGCGCCCTGACGGAGCCAGAGACCGAGCGAATCGACATGTCCAGCCGCGACCGGTTCATCAACCGGGAAATCTCGTGGCTGGCCTTCAACCAGCGTGTGCTGGAGGAATCCTATAACCGCAACCACCCGCTGCTGGAGCGGTTGCGGTTCCTGTCGATCTCGGCCAGCAATCTGGACGAATTCTACATGGTGCGCGTGGCCGGCCTGAAGGCCCAGGTGGCTGCCGGCATCACCAGCCCGTCCGATGACGGGCTGACCCCGGCGCAGCAACTGGCCGCCATCAATGCCCGCGTCTCCGACCTGATGCGCGACCAGCAATCCTGCTGGCTGCTGATGCGGCGCGAGCTGCGCGATGCCGGCATCGCCGTCATCGACCCGGAGGAGCTGAGTCCGGCCGAGCATGACTGGCTGGAAGCCAAGTTCATCGACGACATCTTCCCGGTGCTGACGCCCATCGCCGTCGATCCGGCCCACCCCTTCCCCTTCATTCCCAACAGCGGCTTTGCCCTGGCGCTGCAGCTGTTCGATCCGTCCAAGACCACCCAGCTCGACGCGCTGGTGCTGATCCCGCAGCAGTTGGAGCGCTTTGTGCGCCTGCCGGGCTCGGAGCTGCGCTTCGTGCTGATGGAACAGGTGATCCTGTCCTTCATCAGCCGGCTATTCCCGCCGTTCGTGCTGAAGGGGCATGGCGTCTTCCGGGTCCTGCGCGACAGTGACATGGAGATCGAGGAAGAGTCGGAGGATCTGGTCCGCACCTTCGAATCGGCGCTGAAGCGGCGCAAGCGCGGCAATGTCATCCGTCTGGCCGTGAACCAGGGCATGAGCGCCGACCTGCGCGAATTCCTGCGCGACGAATTCCAGGTCACCTCGGACGACCTGTTCGTGCTGGACGGGCTGATCGGGCTGGCGGACACCAAGCAGCTGATCGTCGATGAACGGCCGGACCTGCTGTTCCCGCCCTACAATGCCCGCTTCCCCGAGCGCATCCGCGATTTCGGCGGCGACTGCTTCGCCGCCATCCGCCAGAAGGACATCGTCGTCCACCACCCGTTCGAGAGCTTCGACGTGGTGGTGCAGTTCCTGCGTCAGGCGGCGGCAGACCCCAACGTGCTGGCAATCAAGCAGACGCTCTACCGCACCTCGAAGAACAGCCCCATCGTGGCGGCGCTGATCGAGGCCGCCGAACAGGGCAAGAGCGTCACCGCCCTGGTCGAGCTGAAGGCCCGCTTCGACGAGGAGGCCAACATCCGCTGGGCCCGCGACATGGAGCGGGCCGGCGTCCAGGTGGTCTACGGCTTCGTCGACCTGAAGACCCATGCCAAGGTGTCGCTGGTGGTGCGGCGGGAAAGCAGCGGCCTGCGCACCTATGTGCATTTCGGCACCGGCAACTACCACCCGATCACGGCCAAGGTCTACACGGACCTGTCCTTCTTCACCTGCGACCCGGCCCTGGGCCATGACGCCGCCCACATGTTCAACTACATGACCGGCTATGCCACGCCGAAGTCTCTGGAGAAGATCGCCATCGCCCCGGTCAGCCTGCGCCAGCGGCTGGTGGAACTGATCGATGCCGAGATCGCCCATGCCCATGCCGGCCGTCCGGCCCAGATCTGGGTCAAGCTCAACAGCCTTGTGGATTCCCGCATCGTCGACAAGCTGTACGAAGCCTCGCAGAACGGCGTGAAGATCGAGATGGTCATCCGCGGCATCTGCTGCCTGCGTCCGGGCGTGCCGGGCCTGTCGGAGAACATCCATGTGAAGTCCATCGTCGGCCGCTTCCTGGAGCATGGCCGCGTGGTCTGCTTCGGCAATGGCCAGGGCCTGCCCTCGCCGGAGGCCAAGGTCTTCATCTCCTCGGCCGACTGGATGCCGCGCAACCTCGACCGGCGGATCGAGACGCTGGTTCCCATCGAGAATCCCACCGTTCACCGGCAGGTGCTCGACCAGATCATGGTCGCCAATCTCAAGGACGATCGGCAAAGCTGGACTCTCGATGCCGAGGGGCGCTACCACCGCGTCGAACCCTGCGTGGAACCCTTCAGCGCCCACACCTATTTCATGACCAACCCCAGCCTGTCGGGGCGCGGCAGCGCCCTGAGCGAGACCAGGCTGCCGCCGAAGCTGGTGCTGCGCAGTTTGCCGTAACCGAGCGGACCGATGATGATGCTGAAGCCGGACACGCTGGCTCCGGAGCATGGGGCTGCCGACGATCGCCTGGCGGTGATCGATGTCGGCTCCAATTCCATGCGCATGGTGGTGTATGAGCGGCTGTGCCGCTCACCGGTCGCGCTGTTCAACGAGAAGGTGCTGCCCAGCCTGGGCAAGACGCTGGAGAAGACCGGCCGGCTGAATCCCGACGGGGTGCGGCTGGCGCTGGACAATCTCGTGCGCTTCCGCCGTCTGCTGGAAGGCATGCAGGTGGGCCGCGTCTCGGTGCTGGCCACGGCGGCCGTGCGTGACGCCAAGGACGGTCCCGCCTTCGTGGCCGAGGTGGAGAAACGCACCGGTTTCACCGTGACCATCCTGTCCGGCGAGGACGAGGCGCGTCTGGCCGCCATGGGCGTGCTGTCCGGTGCCCCCCAGGCCGACGGCATCGCCGGCGATCTGGGCGGCGGCAGCCTGGAACTGGTGCGGCTGGATCGCGGCGGCATCAACCACCAGGTCACCACGCCGCTGGGTCCCCTGCGGCTGATGGAGGTGGCGGAGGGCAAGCCCGGCGCGGCGCAGAAGGTCATCGACGGCCATCTCAGCCGGCTGGACTGGCTGTCCCAGGGCAAGGGCAAGGCCTTCTATCCCGTGGGCGGCGCCTGGCGCGCCATCGCCAAGACCCATCTGGAGACCACCAGCCACCCGCTGCACATCATCCACCAGTACACGGTGGATGGCGGCGTGCTGGCCGACTACGCCGGCGGTCTCGCCCGCATGAACCGGCCGCAACTGGAAAAGGTGCCGGGCATGTCCCGCCGCCGGCTGGAGACGCTGGCCCTGGCGGCACTGGTGCTGGAACGGGTGCTGCGCACGGTGCAGCCGGCGCGCGTGGTGTTCTCCGCCTATGGCGTGCGCGAGGGGCACCTCTATGATCTGCTGACGTTGGAGGAGCGGCGGCAGGACCCGCTGCTGGTCTCCTGCCGGCAACTGGCCGCGCGCATCGGCCGGTTCGGCCATGCCGAGACCCTGAGTGCCTGGACCGCTCCCCTGTTCGCCGGGGAGGATGACAGCGCCCGCCGCCTGCGCGAGGCCGCCTGCCTGCTCTCCGATCTCGGCTGGGCCGAGCATCCGGACTATCGGGCCGAACTGGCCTTCCTGCGCGTTCTGCGCATGCCCTTCGCCGGCCTCGATCACGCGGAACGCGCCTTCCTGGCCGCAGCCAGTTTCGTGCGCTATGCCGGTACGCTCGACAGCCCCACCTTGGCACCGGCAAAAGGTCTGCTGAAGGACGGGCCGTTGAGCCGGGCCGGCATTCTCGGCCTGTCGCTGCGGCTGGCCCATACCCTGACCGGCGGCGCCGCCATGCTGCTCCAGCGCACTTTCCTGCGCCTCGGCGATGAAAAGCTGACCCTGGTTCTGCCGGAGGATGCGGCCATGCTGACCGGCGATGCCGTGCAGCGCCGCCTGGACGCCCTGGCCAAGGCCCTGAACCGCACCGGTGAGATCACGGTCCAGACCGGCCCCCGGCTGGCGGGATAGCCTGCGGCGGCTCGCGCCCTTTCCCGCGGCCCTGAAACGGAAACGTCCAGCAGCGGAAAGCTGCTGGACGTTGTCACGTCCCACGGGATAGGCGCCGCTTATTCCACGGCCATGGGCTCGGTGATGAGGTTGACCTTGGCGCTGCCCTGGATGGTGTCGATCCGCTTCACCACGGCCGCCACCTCCGGCGCCGTGGTCAGCAGCGTGTATTCCAGGTCGAAGGCTTGGCTTCCGCCCGGCGGCAGAATCTTCAGGCGGCCCTGCTGCCGCTCGATCTGCTGGGCATAGGCATAGTTGGTGCCCGGTTCGATGCCGGTGACATAGCCCTGCTTCAGCGTGTCGGTGTTCTTCCACAGCGTCAGCACCGGCAACTGCTTGACGTTGAAGCTGAGGGCCAGCCCCTTGTCGCCCGCCTTGTTGTGCAGCAGACCGACCGTGCCGCCCTGGGCGTCGGCCAGCGGCACGATGTTGTAGACCGTCTCGTCATAGCCCTTGGTCGGGCCGAGATAGGTCTGCCAGTCCTTCAGCCATTTCTTGGCGTACTCGTTGAACGGCGATACGTCCTTGGCCGGCGCCAGGAACTTGGCGCCCTCTTCCAGCAGCGGCGCGCCGAAATTGCTGTGATAGATGATCTGATAGGGACGGTCGTAATCGGCGGTGTTGGTGGTGACGTCATGCAGACGCACCGTCTTCTCGCCCGGGGTAACCGAGATGTCGCTCCAGGTTTCCAGGGCGCTGAACTTGAAGGTGTTCTCCTTGATCAACCCCTTGACGTGGATGGTATGGGGGGCCTTGTCGTCGATGCTGACGATGACGGTGGAGGCCGGCGTGTTGCCGGCGCGCCCATGCAGGCTCAGCAGCCGTCCCTTCTCGTCCTGGCCGGGATGGCCGGTCCATTCATACCCGGCGCGCACCATGGCTTCGTTGAAGCCGTCCAGCCAGCCCAGGCCGCCGCGCTGCTCCAGATTGATGAAGGCCGGATTGACGATCTCGTCCACCGGGGAATCCCAGCCGGCACGCACGGAACCGCTGGTGATCTCGTGCAGGGCCATGCCACGGGTCGGAATGATCGAGACCTGAAGGTCAGCGGTGCTGATGGTGATCAGCGTGCTGCCCTCCTGCTTGCCGCCATGCAGCGTCTTCTTGCTGACGGTGAAGGCCGGTCCGCCTTTCACCCCCAACTCCTCGCTCTTCACCGACCAGGTCGGCACCTCGACATTGCCCTTCACATCGGTGAGGACGAATTCCTTCGCCAGCGCCGTGCCCGACAGCAGCAGCGATGAAAGTCCAAGGGCGATCAGTGACTTGTGCATGACGTCTCCTCATCTTTTGGTGCTTTCCGGACACACGCCGGAGCCCGGTTCACGCTGGCGTCCCGCCTTGACCGGGCCGGGACCGCCGTACAGGGAAACTGAAATCGTTTTCAGTTCTGACGTCAATACGGAACCGACGATGAAGAAAGGACCACTGCTGATCCAGACACACTGCGGAGCTGGTGAATGCACCGTGATTGGAAACGATTTCAAGCCGGATTGCGGCTCCGCCGATGTCCGAGCAGTCCCCGGGGCATGGTTGCTGCGGCAGTTTATCTCACGGGATGCCGCCGGCCCCGCGGGACCCGCCAAAGGTGCGGGAGCTGCGCGGGACCAGCGGACATGGCAGACTCGGCATCAGCACTCTTGGTGCAGCGGCCGATGGGCAATCACCCCAACCGACCATTCATCGCCTTAGAAACTGACCTGGGCTGACAGGAACCACTGCCGCGGCGCCTGCGGGAAATAGGCATAGGCGCCGTCGTCATCGGTCAGGATGCTGTTGACCTCCCGGTCGAACAGGTTCCGCACCGTCAGGGTCAGCTCCAACCGGTCCAGCGGTTGCCAGACCAGGGCGGCGTTGTAGAGGGCATAGCCGCCGGCCCGGACACTGTTGGCCTTGTCATAGGCATAGTCGCCGGACAGGTCGGCCCAGACCTGCACGGTCAGGTCCCAGGGGGCGATCTCCTGATTGACGGTCAGGCGGCCGGCATGGCGGGGAATGCCCGCCACCTCCTTGCCGGAGAAGTCGTAGAAGACGCCGGTGCCGGAATTGACATAGGCGTTCTCCGTCCACTTGGCGAAGGTGTAGCCATAGCTGGCGTCCAGCGACAGGCCGGGCACGGCGTCGGCCAGATCCAGCCGGCTTTCCAGTTCAAGGCCACGCACCCGCTCCTTGCCGGAATTGATGGAGACGGCGGTGCCATTGACCGGCAGCAGCTGCAACAGGTCGCTGCGGTTCAGCTGATAGGCGGTCAGGGTGTAGCTCAGCCGCTCGAACAGGCTGCCCTTGACCCCGGCCTCGATGTTGCGGGCGCGCTCCGGGTCCACGCCGGTGTTGCGGTTGAGATAGGACCAGATCGGGCCGAAGCCGGGGCTGAACCCCTCGCCATAGGCGACATAGGCCGTCAGGTCGGGACTGAATTTCCAGCTGGCGCTGGCCTTGGGCGTCACCTGCTGGTCGCGGTCCTCCACGGTCTGCACCGGATTAGGACCGTAACCGGAGCCGCTGGGGCCGTAGAAGACGCGGCGGCCGAAGCTGTCCCAGCGGGCGCCACCGGTCAGGGTCAGCGGCCCATGCGTCCATTCCGCCTGGCTGTAGACGGCATAGTTGCGGGCACGGCTGTGCCCGTCCAGCATGCGGTCGCTGATCCAGTCGTCCCGGTTGATATGGGCGCCGGTGGCGATGTCCCGGCGCTGGGCATAGAACAGCGGGCCGAAATCGAACTCGCCGGTCCAGGTCTCCACATGATGGGCGCGCACCTGCTCGGCGCTGGCCCCGGCCTGCAGCCGCCAGTCGCCACGCTGCCAGTCCAGCTGCTGCTCGGCGAACAGGGTGTTGGTGTCACCGTCAACGCGGAAACCGCTGTAGCCCAGGCTGCTGTCACCGGGCGTATAGCGGATCATGGCGCCCTGGATGGCCGCGGTCTTGGCTTGGCGCGCATGCAGGCGGGTGGTGCTGGTCAGCCCCTCGGCCAGATCCGCCTCCAGCACGGCGGTGCTGGTCAGCATGCGCTTGGCGAAGCTGGCATTGTCCTCGTTGTAGTTGGCCTCGCGCCCGCCGGGCAGATCGATGGGCTGGCCCAGCGCATCGGTGGGCAGTTCGCCCGCCAGCTTCTGCTTGGTGTTGACATAGGTGGCGGTGAGGTTCAGCCGGCCCCACTCCTTCAGGGTCAGGCGATGCTTGGCGAACAGGCTCTGTTCGTCGCGCCCGGTGCGGTCGCGCCAGCCGTCGGCCGTCTGCACCTGACCGGACAGCAACAGGGCGCCGTTCTCCACGGTCGGGGTCTGCAGGCTGGCGGCCAGCTCGCGCCAGCCGTCGCTGCCCACGGTGGCGCGCACGCGCCCCTCACGGCTGTCGCCCACCTCGGGCGTGCGATAGTTGATGGTGCCGGCGATGGCACCACGACCATACAGGGCCGACATCGGGCCCCGCACCAGATCGACCCGGCCCGCGGCCCCGAAGGGAAGCTGCTCCAGATCGGCCTCATCATCACCGGTCAGGAACGGCACGCCATCCATGAGCACGGCTAGCGTGTCGTTATGGATGCGGTTTGGCACGCCGCGCAGGGTGATGCCGGTGTAAGTGCCCTGATCGTTGGTGGCCAAGGTCACGCCCGGCAGCCCGCGCAGTTCCTCGCCGACGAAGCGGGTGGCCTGGGTCTCGGCGGTGTCCAGATCAATGCTCGAGACGCTGGCCGGCACGTCGCGCACGGCCGCCGCCCGCCGGTTGGCGGTCACCACCACCTCGTCCAGGGGGCTCGGATATCGCTCGGCCTCGCCCGGATATCGCTCGGCCATCGCGGCGGCAGGCGCAACCAGGGCCAGCAGGGCGACGGTGGAGGACAGGGTACGGGCGAACATCGTCACGATTCGGCTCTCGCTCTTCAGAGAGGTTCAAGGGAGCCGGTGGATGTACGGATTTGGTCCCGCGATGCAAGCGCAAGCTCCGCGGGTCAGCGCGGCAGCGGGAAATCCCGGCCGGACATGCAACGACTCAGACCAGGGCCGGCGGCCCGGCTTCCCCCACCTCGCCGGGTTCGCCCAGGCCCAGCACCTGGCGGCAGAAGCGCACGGTGATAGGCCGCTTGGCGGCCAGCGCCGCCCGGTCCAGCAGGTCCACCACCCGGCGGGCATTGGCAAAGCTGCGCTCGGTATGGGTCATCAGCCAGGCGATGACATCCTCGCCCACGCGGATCTGGCGGTCGGCGAACAGCTTGACCAGCACGGCCATCAGCAGGGCATCGTCGGGGGCGGCCATGCCGACCGCCGGCGCCGCCAGCAGACGGGAGCGCAGATCCGGCAGGCGCATGACCCAGTTGATCGGCGCCTCCTCCGCCAGCAGCAGCAGATGCCCCCCCGCCTCCTTGGCCAGATTGTAGAGGTGGAACAGCGCCCGCTCCAGCCCGGTATCGCCGGCCACCTGCTGGGCATGGTCCAGCACCAGGGCCCGCATGGGCCGCAGCAGATCGGGCAGATCGTCGGTGCGCAGATCCTCCGGTTCGATCAGGCTGGCGCGGCTGCGGGCACGCCAGATCTGGGCCAGATGGCTCTTGCCGCTGCCATGCGGGCCGAACAGAGCCAGGGCCGGCGCCGGCCAGTCTGGCCACGCATCCAGCCAGGCCACCGCATCGGCATTGCCCGGCGCCACCAGGAAATCCGCCTCGCCCATGGCGGAGCGGTGACCCAGATCCAGGGGCAGCTGCTTGGTGTCGACCACGTCCGTCCCCTCAGAGTGCAGGCGGCGTATCAGCCGGCAGCAGGGGAGCCGCCCCTTCCGCCGCGGGATGGGGAAGTGGCGCCGTCTCCGGGAAGGCGCCAGGGCCATCACCAGGATGGCCGCCGACACCACCGATATAAAGCGGACTGGCCATGTACTGGCGCAAGCCGAACCGCACCAGCACGCCGATGACCGCCGCCACCGGCACGGCCAGCAGCACGCCGACGAAGCCGAACAGGCTGCCGGCGGCCAGCAGGGCGAACATGACCCAGACCGGATGCAGTCCGACCCGGTCGCCCACCAGCTTCGGCGTCAGCACATTGCCTTCCACCGCCTGCCCGACGATGAAAATGCCGGCCACCAGCCCGACCCGCCACATCTCGTCATACTGGAAAAAGGCGATGCCGACGCTGGCCAGAAACCCGGTCAGGGAGCCGACATAGGGAATGAAGGACAACAGTCCGGCAAACAGCCCGACGATCAGACCGAACTTCAGACCGCTCAGGGACAGGGCCACGGCATAGAACAGCCCCAGCGCCAGACAGACGCTGGCCTGACCGCGGACGAAGCCCGCCAGGGTGCGGTCCACCTCGCGCGCCTGCTCGCGGATGGTCTCGGCATGGGGGCGCGGCAACCAG
Organism: Oleisolibacter albus; assembly: GCF_003336875.1. Classification (GTDB taxonomy): domain Bacteria; phylum Pseudomonadota; class Alphaproteobacteria; order Azospirillales; family Azospirillaceae; genus Niveispirillum; species Niveispirillum album. The sequence goes on from NZ_QGNJ01000001.1 coordinate 405,211, forward strand.
CCGTCGATGGCTGTCAGCAGCTTGTCCCAGTCGCGCAGCATGTAGAAGGCGACAACCGGCGTGATCAGCAGCACGGAAATGATGTCGACGATGGCAACACCGCCACTGAACACGCCGCGCAGGACATTGCCGACCCAACTGACGGCGGTGCCGGCATAATCCCCCACCGCCGTGCGCAGCCGCTCCACATCCTCCGGGGCCAGCCGGGCGACCAGCGCCTCCAGCTTCGGCATGGCCTCGTTGCGCGCCCACTCGACCCAGCCGGGCACGCTGTGGATGAGCTGTTCCACCTGTCCACGCAGCAGCGGGAACAGCAGCAGCAGGGCCAGCAGGACGACAACGACGAAGGACAGCAGCACCAGTGTCGTGGCAAGCCAGCGCGGCACCCGGCTGCGCTCCAGCCGATCCACCAGCGGGTCCAGGAGATAGGCAACAGCCATCCCGGCCACGAAGGGCCCCAGAACCTCGCCCAGCAGCCAGAGCAGCAGAACGAAGACCGAAAATCCGATCAGCCAGAACCGGACCTGACGCCCCTGATTCATGGCGCAGCCTCCCCATTGCCGCCAGCCGTGCCGCTGTCGTCGGCCGTGCCACGGGTGCGCAGGATCAGCAGACCGCGCAGGACATAGGCCGTCAGCGACCAGGCGGTGGTCAGGGCCACCAGCCAGGTCATCGGCATCACATAGAAGTCCAGCCCCAAGCCGGGTCCCTGCACGGCCAGCACCAGGGCCGCCAGGGCCAGTTGCAGCGCCGTGTTGGCCTTGCTGACCCAGAGTGGCTGCATGGCCAGCCGCTCCTTCAGCAGCAGGGTGAGGATGCCGACACCGATGACGATGACGATGTCGCGCAGAACGATCAGCCCGACCAGCCAGGGCGACACCAGATGCTCATAGCCCAGGGCCAGGAAGACTCCGACCAGCAGGGCCTTGTCGGCCAGCGGATCGAGAATGCCGCCCAGCTTGGTACGGGCACGGAAGCTGCGGGCGATGAACCCGTCCACCCCGTCCGAGATGCCGGCGATCACGAACAGCCAGAAGGCCAGGGTCAGGCGGTCTTCCAGAATCAGCCACAGGGTCAGCGGCACACAGAGCAGCCGCCCTATGGTGATGATGTTGGGCACATGGACGATGAAGGGAGGCACGGACGATCGCCCCGGTCAGTTGGGGGAGGGGGAGCCGGGCCCTGGGGCAGCGGCCGAGGGGCTGGCAGCCGCCGGGGTCGCTGCCGTCGGCGTTGCGCCGGGCTCGGTCGGCACGGACGCACCGCGCCAGCGCAGATCGCGCTCCGGTCCGGCTGCTCCCAGCAGCAGGTCACGCTGGGCCAGAGCCGTGCGCAGTTGCGTCTCGTCGCCGACATAGGTCAGCTCAACCTCGGCCTGCCCGCGCGACAGGGAACGGACCTGCGCCTGCCGAACCGTCGGAACCTGGGACAGCCGCCGCCGCGTCTCCAGCCAATCATTCATGGTGGCGAAGCTCACCTGCACCGACAGGACCCGCTCCTGGCCCGGGGCAATGAGATTGGACCGGATCCAGGCCTGCTCCACTTGCGCGACCAGCGACTGCGCCGCAGCCGGAAGCCCGCCCGTCGCCGTATAGGTCTCCCGGCTTCCATCCAGCCGATGGACGGTCAGCCGCCCCCCGCCCGCATCGGCGGTGGCCACGCCGACAGCCCCTGCACCATAGCGGTCGGCGATGCGGTGCAGCGCCTCCGTATCGGCAGACAGCGCCTGCGCCGCATCGATATCGGCGACATCCTGGGCCTCCCCATGGGGAACAATGATGGGCACCAGCCCCTCCGGCGGCGCCATGCCGGCCCAGGCATGGTGCCAGGGCGTGTCCTGCGCCCAGAGCACAGGCGCGCCGCCCGTCTGATCGAGCGGAAGAATCACGATCGGCTTCGAGCGGACCTCGGTATAGCGGATGCCGCGTCCGCGCAGTTCACTGCGGGTGGCCGCCGGATCGAAGCGCACCGTCAGCTTGCCGACATAACGGACCGCGGATGTCCGCTCCTCCTGCACTTCAAAAGCCGTGACCAGCCGGGCCAGTTCGGCGGCACCAAGGCCGCCCGCCGCACGCACCTCGTCTTCCGGGGCGATGCGGGCCAGCAGCATCTGCCAACCCTTGCGCTGGGCCTCGGCAATGCCCTGCTCACGCGCGGCGTTGGCGGAGCCGGCCGTGACATCGACCTCCACATTGCGCACGGTGAAGACACCGAATTCCTGCGGTGCCATCGCCTCGGCGGCAGCCGGGGTCGATCCGGCGGGCGTGAATGCGCCCAGCAGCAGGCCGATGAGGCCGAGGCGCAGGGCGGGGGTGCAGCGGACCAGCATTGCTATGGCTTCCGATCTTGCTATGTTCGGCGCCGTTTCAACGTGCGGCGGGATGGGTCGTCGCCCGTGTTCTACCTTAGCCGCCTGCCATTACGCCAGAAGTGAGGACGCCATGAACAGCTACTCCTACAGGGATGCCGGTGTCGATATCGATGCGGGCAATGCGCTGGTCGAGGCGATCAAGCCGCTGGCCAAATCCACCGCCCGCACCGGGTCCGATGCCGGTCTGGGCGGCTTCGGCGCCCTGTTCGACCTGCGCGCCGCCGGGTTCCAGGACCCGCTGCTGGTCTCCACCACCGATGGCGTCGGCACCAAGCTGAAGGTGGCCATCGAAGCCGGCAAGCACGACACGGTCGGCATCGACCTGGTCGCCATGTGCGTCAATGACCTGGTGGTCCAGGGCGCCGAGCCGCTGCTGTTCCTGGACTATTACGCCACGGGCAAGCTGGACGTCGCGGCCGGCCGTGACATCGTCGCCGGCATCGCCGAGGGCTGCCGGCAGGCCGGATGCGCCCTGGTCGGCGGTGAGACGGCGGAAATGCCGGGCATGTACGCCAGCGGCGACTATGATCTGGCCGGCTTTTCCGTCGGTGCCGTCGAGCGCAGCCAGGTGCTGACCGGCGCCGATGTGGCCGCCGGCTATGTTGTCCTCGGGCTCGCCTCCTCCGGCGTGCATTCCAATGGCTATTCGCTGGTACGCAAGCTGGTCGGCGTGGCCGGCCTGGATTATGGCAGCCCCTGCCCCTGGGATGCCGGCCGCACCCTGGGGGAAGCGCTTCTGGCGCCGACCCGCATCTATGTGAAGAGCGTCCTGGCTGCCGTGCGCGCCGGCACCGTGCGGGCCTTGGCCCACATCACCGGCGGCGGGCTGCTGGAGAACATTCCCCGCGTCCTGCCGGACGGGCTGGGCGTGGAGCTGGATGCCGGAACCTGGGAAATGCCCAATGTCTTCCACTGGCTGATGCGCACCGGCAGCATCGCGCCCGAGGAAATGGCCCGCACCTTCAACTGCGGCATCGGCATGGTCGCCCTCTGCCCCGCGGACAAGGCCGGTGAAGCCGCCAGCATCCTTGCCGCCCATGGGGAGAGCGTGACGCGTATCGGCACCGTGGTGCCGGCCGGCGCCCATCGTGTGGTGATCCGCGGGATGGAGGGGTGGCGGTGACTGGGGGGCGGCTGCGGCTGGGCGTGCTGGTCTCCGGCCGCGGCAGCAATCTCCAGGCCCTGATCGACGCCGCCACCGATCCCGGTTTCCCGGCGGAGGTGGCCCTGGTCCTGTCGAACAAGGCGACAGCCCCGGCGCTGGACCGCGCCGCCCGGGCCGGCGTCCCGACCGTGACACTGGCCGCCAAGGGATTCGCCGACAAGGCCGCCTACGAGCAGGCTATGAATGCGGCGCTGGAGGCGGCTGGTGTCCAGCTGGTCTGCCTCGCCGGGTTCATGCGCCTTCTGGGGCCGACCTTCGTCGAGCACTGGCGGGACCGCCTGATCAACATTCATCCGTCGCTGCTGCCGGCCTTCCCGGGCCTGGACACCCATGCGCGCGCGCTGGCCGCCGGCGTGCGGTTCCACGGCTGCACCGTGCATTATGTGCGTCTGGAAATGGACAGCGGCCCGATCCTGGTCCAAGCTGCCGTTCCCGTGCATCCCGGCGACAGTGCCGACAGCCTGGGCGACCGCGTTCTGGCCATGGAGCACCGGGCCTATCCGCTGGCCGTCCGACTGATCGCCGAAGGCCGCGTGCGGATCGATGGGGATCTGGCGCGGATCGAACCAGGACTGGATGCCTGCGTGCCGGCCGCAGCCCTGAATCCGGCCGGCTGAACGCTGGCGCAGACGCGGCCATTTGCTTCGCTGGCGGAATTGATGCTGGCACGCACCGTTTGCCGCCACATGCATCTTGTCAAGACGGCACGCCTTGCTTACACCCTGATATCTGCGGTCAATACAAACAGATTCGGGGAGTTCACAACCATGGCCGGCACCCATACCGCCCCGGTGGTCAGCGAGAAGATCGTCCGCGAACACGCGGAAGGCTGGCAGTCCTTCACGCGCTTCACGACCGTCGCCATCATCTTCGTGACCTTGATCCTGTTGATGTTCCTGCTGCACTTCTTCGTGGGATGGGGCTATGCCCTGTTCCTGATGGTCCTTGGCTTCATCGCGACCATCGTTTCCGCGGTGCTGGGCAAAATCTGACGCCCCGAACTGCGCACAGCCGTTGGCGATGCCGACGGCTGTGCCATAGCTCACCTTTTTGCGTGCCCGGGGGAGCGGAACCCGACTTCAGAGCTGGACCCGCCGCTCCGCGCAGAAGCGCACGAAACTGGGGACATCAAGGGGGCGACCAAGGCAATAGCCCTGCCCTCTGTCGATCCCCAGCGACTGCACCATCTCCTTTTCCTCCACGCATTCCAGCCCCTCGGCCACCGTCAGCATGCCCAGGGGTGCAACCATGAGCGAAATCGCGGAGAGAATGCGCTGGCGCTCGGGCCGCCGGTGCACATCGGACACCAGACTGCGGTCGATCTTCAGGATATCGATCGGCAGGCTGCCCAAGGTGGCGAACGAGCTGTAGCCGGTGCCGAAATCATCCATGGCGATCTTCACACCCTGCCCGCGCAAGGCGGCCACGGTTGTGGCGATCCCCTCGTCGGCATGATTCATCATCCCGGATTCCGTGATCTCCAACGTCAGACGGTCCAGGGGCAGCAGATCCTCATGATGGATCGCATTCAACAGGCGCTGGATACGGCCGGGACTCAAATCCTCCGGCGGCAGGTTGATGGCGATGCGCAGCGGCGGCAGGTTGAACTCGGCCGCGTCGCGGCTGAAGCCGCGCATCATGGCAATGGTCATATCCAGCATGATGTCCTGCCGCTCGGCCAGGGGGACGAATCGCGCTGGCGCGATATTGCCCAACTCGGGATGCGACCAGCGGGCCAGCGCCTCGGCGGAGACGACAGCCCCGCTGTGCAGATCGATGATGGGCTGGAGATGGAAGCGGAATTGCCGCCTGGCCATCGCTTCCGCCATTTCGGCCGCCAGGACAACATCCTCCCGGCCCCGTGCCACCCAGTCCGGGTCCACACGGATGGCCAGGCTCTGCTTCGAGCGCATGGCCATGGACAAGGCCAGGGTCGCCGCATGCAGCAGATCGTCGACACAGGCCCCGTCGGCAGGATAGAGCGCGAAGCCGGCGCGGCCGGACAAGCGGTGGAGCATGCAGTCCACCTCCACCGGTGTGGAAAAGACCTCGTCAACCAAGGCACTGATTCGGTAGAGCGCCATATCACCGGAGGGAACCCCTTCCAGGATGATGGCAAGGCCTCCGCCATCCAGACGATAGACACGCCCGGACGCGGTGGCATGGCGGAGCCGGTCGGCAATGTCGCCGATGACACGATGGGCAACCAAGTGCCCAACACCATCGCGGACAAGATCGAAATCACGCACGCCGAACAGCACCAGGGCGATGTCCTCGCCCCGCCGTGCCGCGGCGACCATGGCCGCGGTCAGATCGTCGGTGAACAGGCGCCGTCCGGGATGGGGTCCCTGCTGGCAGACGGACCCGAACACACCGTCGGCAAGCCTGGGCCCGCGGATCAGCAGGATCGAGCCACCGCCGTCAATCCCGCGCAGCCGAAAACTCGCCTTGGTCGGCCCCTCACCGCCAGCCCAGGTGCGGACGGCAGCGGCCTCGTCGCCGAACAGTTCACGTAAGGACCAATCGGTCTGCCAGACAGGGCTGGTCGCCATATCGGGCGGCCGGGTCGGCATACGGAACATGTCGCCTTGGAGAACCCAGGGATGAAGGCCGGCCTGCAGCATCAGCTCCAGCCATTGCTCCGCATTGCACATTCCCGCACTCCAGATCAGCCGTCCGGGTCCCTCCCCCGGATTTGACGCATCCTCGCGTCAGCATCAGCAGTCTGGCACAAATGAATAAAACATCTGCAAATCTGACGTATATGTCCGGCCGAAATACCAGAACATTAACCAAGAATTAATCGCGCTCACCTGGCTTCACATTCATCCCATGACAGGAAACTATATAATCGATCACTGGAAACGAACCACATTATATCCATGTTGGGAAAAGATAATGTTGCGGAAAAACAAAAAGGGCCGCCGGATTGACCGGCAGCCCTTTCGCACTCGGGAGATGAGGGCTGGAAATCAGCCGACGATCTCGATCTCGGAGAAGAAGAAAGCAACCTCACGGGCCGCATTCTCAAGGCTGTCCGAGCCATGAACGCTGTTGGCCTCGATGCTCTCGGCGAAGTCCTTGCGGATCGTGCCCGGAGCGGCATTGGCCGGGTTGGTCGCGCCCATGATCTCGCGATTGCGGGCCACGGCGTTGTCGCCCTCGAGCACCTGGACCACGACCGGGCCCGAGATCATGAAGGAGACGAGGTCACCGAAGAAGGGGCGCTCACGATGAACGTCGTAGAACTTTTCGGCCTGGACCTTGGTGAGCTGCACGCGCTTCTGGGCAACGATGCGCAGACCGGCTTCCTCGAAGCGGGCGTTGATCTTGCCCGTCAGGTTGCGGCGGGTCGCATCGGGCTTCAGGATCGACAGCGTCCGTTCGATCGCCATGATTCATCTCCGTAAAAAACGCTGAAAAAGCTGCGGCCTTATATCCGTGGCCGGCGTCCGCCGCAACCGGGATTCGTGCGCCGACATCAGGGCGCACCGCACGGGAGCGGCCGGCAGGCCCTCGAGGCCCCCTCGCCCGCCCCCGCCTTCTATGCTACAGAGCCGGGCATGCTGCAAATCACCGATCTCACCTTCCGCATCGCCGGGCGCCTGCTGCTGGATCAGGCGTCGCTGACCGTCCCCGCCGGACACCGTGTGGCCCTGGTCGGTCGCAACGGAACCGGCAAATCGACCCTGCTGCGCCTGATCGGCGGCGAGTTGCAGCCGGATGGCGGCAGCATCACCCTGCCCGCCGGGGCCCGGGTGGGCTGGGTCCGGCAGGAAGCCCCGGCTGGCACCATGACTCTGATTGAGACGGTGCTGGCGGCCGACACCGAGCGCACGGCCCTGCTGGCCGAGGCGGACACCGCCACCGACCCGACGCGGATCGCCGAGATCCACGCCCGTCTGACCGATATCCAGGCCCATTCCGCGGAAGCGCGCGCCGCCCGCATCCTGTCCGGTCTCGGCTTCGATGCCGCGGCCCAGGCGCGTCCCTGCAGCGACTTCTCCGGTGGTTGGCGCATGCGCGTGGCTCTGGCCGGCGTGCTGTTCACCCAGCCCGACCTGCTGCTGCTGGACGAACCGACCAACCATCTGGATCTGGAAGCGACCCTGTGGCTGGAGGATTATCTGAAATCCTACCCGCACACGATCCTGATCGTCAGCCACGACCGGGAACTGCTGAACAAGGTTCCCACCAGCATCGTCCATCTGGACCAGCTGAAGCTCACGGCCTATAGCGGCAATTACGACACCTTCGTCCGCGTCCGCACACAGCGGCTGGAGAATCTCAAATCCCAGGCCGCCAAGCAGGACGCGCAGCGCGCCCATCTCCAGGCCTTCGTCGACCGCTTCCGCTCCAAGGCCAGCAAGGCCACCCAGGCGCAGAGCAAGCTGAAGGCCATCGAACGGCTGGGTCCCCGCATCCAGGTCATCGACGACACGCCCGTCAGCTTTAATTTTCCGTCGCCGGAGGAACTGGCGCCCCCCCTGATCGCCGTGGACGATGTCAGCATCGGCTATGACGACCGGGCGGTGCTGCGCAAGGTCTCGCTGCGAATCGATGCCGATGACCGCATCGCCCTTCTGGGTGCCAACGGCAACGGCAAGTCGACCCTGGTCAAGCTGCTGGCCGGGCGTCTGGCCCCGATGGCGGGCGAGATCCGGCGCTCGGGCAAGCTGCGTGTCGGCTATTTTGCCCAGCATCAGGCCGACGAGTTGAACCTGGACTGGACTCCGATCCAGCAGCTGGCGGCGGTGATGCCGCCGAACACCCATGAGACGTCCGTGCGTGGCCATCTGGGGCGGTTCGGGCTGGCGCAGCAGAAGGCCGAAACCAGGATCGGCGCCTTGTCCGGCGGCGAAAAGGCCAAGCTGCTGCTGGCCCTGATGACCCGCGACGCGCCGCACATCCTGATGCTGGACGAGCCCACAAACCATCTCGACATCGACAGCCGCGAGGCGCTGGTGGAGGCCCTGAACGATTATGCAGGAGCCGTCATCGTCATCAGCCACGACCCCCATCTGATCGAGCTGACGGCCGACCGGCTGTGGCTGGTCAATGACGGGACGGCGAAGCCCTTTGACGGAGATCTGGAGGATTACAAGCGCCTGCTGCTGGAAAAGGCCCGGGCCGAAGCCCGCGCCGACAAGGATGCGGACAGCAGCAAGACCAACCGCAAGGATGAGCGGCGGGCAGCGGCCGAGCTCCGTGCCCAGCTGGCGCCGCTGCGCCGGAAAGTCGAGGCAGTGGAGAAGCGCCTGACCCAGTTGCATACGAAAAAGGCGGCCATTGAAGCCAAACTGGCCGACCCGACGCTCTACACCGGCCCGTCGGACAGGGTTTCCGCGCTGCAGATCGATTTGGGGACCATCGGTCGGGACGTCGAGGCCGCGGAGATGGAATGGCTGGACCTCTCGGAGCAGTTGGAGCAGGCGAAAGCCGCTGCCGCGCTCTGAGCGCACATGCTGTCGGCAACCGGCTCTTGCTAATCCATCACGCCTGATCCGCATGGGCTGCAACTGCAGACGCCTACATGCGGGCTTGCATTCCTGCACAAACAGTTGCCCCATCACGGGCAGCGATGGGAACCCGGACGCGGTCCGGCGGGTTTGCCATCGGGACCTCCGTCGCAGACGGGCGCGCCGGCCAAAGCATTGCAATGTGCTGGTGCCCATGCCATCTCTGGACCGCCCTTCATTCCCAACGATATCAGGGACCATCCACCCGATGCCGCTCGATCGTGTTGAGGCCGCCACCGCTGGCAAGGCGCCCCATCCTGCCTGGCTGTTCTTCAAGCGTTGGATGGCCAATCCGCTCTCGATGGCCTCCATCACCCCCTCCTCCCCGTCGCTGTCCCGGCTGATCGCCCGTCAGGTGCGCCGCGATCCCGATGAGATCGTGGTGGAGTTCGGTGGCGGAACCGGAGCCATCACCAAGGCGCTGGTGGAGTGCGGCGTACCTCCGTCGCGGCTCTATACCATCGAGCGCGATCCGGAACTGGCCGCCTATCTGCGGCAGCATTTCCCCGATGTGAACATCGTCGAGGGCGATGTGCGCGACGTGCGCCAGTTGATCCCCTCGCAGTTCATCGGCAAGGTGGGCACCGTCGTCGTTGGCATTCCCATGATCCTGATCCCGCTCGAAGCCCAGCGGGTCATCGTGGACGAGATCTTCAAGATCATGCCGGATGACCGGCAGTTCCTGGCCTATACCTATTCCGCCCGCTCGCCGCTGAAGCGCAAGCCGCTGGGCATCACCGGACGCCGGGTCGGCTTCACCGTGGCCAATATCCCGCCGGCCAGCGTCTGGGGCTTCCGCAAAGCCTGATCGGACAGCGTGGAAGCAGACACCCCGGAAAGGGTCATCCACCCTTCCGGGGCGCGGCCGCCAGCAGACGGTCGGTCAGGGCCGGCGGCAGTACACCCAGCAGCCAGCTGACACAATAGGTCGGGAACGGGTAGGCGATGCGCGCCCGATTGGCCGCCAGGCCCCGCCGGATGATGGCCGCTGACCGCTCCGCATCCATCAGGAACGGCATGGGAAAGCGGTTGACCGCCGTCATGCGGGAGCGGACGAAGCCAGGGCAGACGACACTGACCTGCACCCCCTGTCCGGCCAGTTCCCCGCGCAACGCCTCGCCATAGATCCGGACCGCCGCCTTCGAAGCGCAGTAGGCCGGCGCGCCGGGAAGGCCGCGGAACCCGGCTAATGAACTGATCAGGGCCAGTTGCCCCCGCCGCCGCGCCAGCATGCGCGGGATCAGCGGATGCACGGTGTTCAGAACCCCGTCCAGATTGACGGCGAAGATGGACCGCGCCTGTTCCTCGCTTTCCCCCCCATCCCCGGTCCCGGCCGAAATGCCGGCATTGGCGATGGCCAGATCGATGGGATGGCGGTCGTCCTGCGCCTGCAGCCATGCCGCCATCGCCTGCCGGTCGGTGACGTCCAGCACCGCCCGTTCGACCACGGCTCCCCTGCTTTCGCATGCGTCTGCCACGGCGTGGAGACGCTGCGCGTCCCGCCCCGTCAGCAAAAGACGAATGCCGGGTGCCGCATAGGCCAGCGCCAGCGCCTCCCCGATTCCACTGGAACCGCCGGTGATCAGGATGGAGTGTGGATCGCGCATGATGCTCCCATGTCCAGTGCGGCGGGATACGGCCACCGATGATGAGGCATCGTCCGGCCGCCTCCCGACGATCCACGCCGACTTGTTGTGGGCGGACACGACCGCTATAAACCGGATTTAGCATTGCCTCCCTAACCAAATCGAGAGTCCGGTGACCAGCAAGACGCCTTCCACCAAAAGTCCGATCGCCAGCATGACCGGGTTCGCCCGTGCCGAGGGCAGCGATGGCACGACGCACTGGACGGTGGAGATCAAGAGCGTCAATGGCAAGACCCTGGACCTGCGCTGCCGGGTTCCCACGGGCTACGATGCTGTGGAGGCAGCCGCGCGCACCGAGGTGGCCCGGCAGCTCAAGCGCGGCAATGTCAGTGTCGGCCTCTCCGTCACCCGCTCCGCCACGGCCGCACCGCTGCGTCTCAACCGGGAGCTGTTGGCACAGATCATCGATCTGGCGCGCGAGATCGAAGGCGCCGGCGCCGAACGCCCCCGGATCGACGCGCTTCTGTCCGTCCGCGGTGTCATCGACACGGTCGAGACCGCGGAGTCGGACGATGGCCGTGCCGCGCTGGAAGCCGCCATGATCGGCAGCGTGGGCGAGGCGGTGTCACGGCTGGTCACGGCCCGCCTGGACGAGGGAGGCCATCTGCTGGCCGTGCTGACAACCCACCTGGATGAGATCGAGCGGCTGACCGCGGCGGCGGCCGATACGGCCTCTCTGCAACCCGACGCCATCCGCGAAAAGCTGCGCCAGCAGGTTCAGGCCCTGCTGGAGGCCTTGCCGGCGCTGCCGGAAGAGCGCCTGGCCCAGGAGGCCGCCCTGCTGATCGCCAAGGCCGATGTGCGGGAGGAATTGGACCGGCTGCGCGCCCATGTGGCCCAGGCCCGCGCGCTGCTGGCCGATGGCGGCGCCGTCGGCCGCCGGCTGGACTTCCTCTGCCAGGAATTCAACCGCGAAGCCAACACCCTCTGCTCCAAATCGGCCGACGTGGACCTGACTCGCATCGGTCTCGACCTGAAGGCGACCATCGAACAGTTCCGCGAACAGGTCCAGAATATCGAGTAAGCGGCCGCCGCAGGCCGCGCCCTTTCTTTTCCGTTCAACCGACCAGCCCCGGCGATCCATCCATGTCCAGCTTTTCCAGCACAGTTCCTGCCGATACCGACAGCCTGCCCGGCCATATCCACCGCCGGGGCCTGATGCTGGTGCTGTCGTCGCCGTCCGGCGCCGGCAAGACCACCATCTCCCGCCGCATGCTGGACCTGGACGCCAACCTGTCCATGTCGGTTTCGGTGACCACCCGTGCCATGCGGCCGGGCGAGGTGCATGGCCGGGATTATTTCTTCATCGATCCCACCGAGTTCAACATGATGGTGAACCGGCGCGATCTGCTGGAACACGCCAAAGTGTTCGACAACTACTACGGCACGCCGAAATCCGCCGTGGAACAGGCGCTCCAGGCCGGCAAGGACGTGCTGTTCGACATCGACTGGCAGGGCACGCAGCAGCTGAAGGAAGCCGCCCGCGACGATCTGGTCAGCATCTTCATTCTGCCGCCCGGCGCCCGCGAACTGGAACGGCGGCTGACGGGGCGGGCCCAGGACAGCGCCGAGGTCATCGCCAAGCGCATGGCCAAGGCCAATGACGAGATGAGCCACTGGTCGGAATACGACTATGTCATCGTCAATCGCGACGTGGAGGAATCGGTCGCCGCCGTCCGCGCCATCCTCCAGGCCGAACGGCTGCGCCGCCGCCGCCAGATCGGCCTCAGTGAATTCGTGCGCGGCCTCCAGGCCGGTCTGTAATCCTGAACGAAGCCCCGGCCGACGGCTGGGGCTTCCTGCCGCCGCCGCGGTTCAGTCCTGCGGCAGCGGGTCAGGCGCCCGCGTCCGCATGGTCACGAATTCCTCCGCCGCCGTCGGATGCAGACCGATGGTCCGGTCGAAGGTCTGCTTGGTCGCCCCGGCATTCATGGCCACGGCGATGCCCTGGATCATCTCCGGCGTGTCGGCTCCGACCATGTGACAGCCCACCACCTTCTGCGTCGCCCGCTCCACCACCAGCTTCATCATGGTCCGCTGGTCGCGTCCGGACAGCTGATGCCGCATCGGCTTGAAGCTGCTGCGATAGATATCGACGGCGCCAACGCTGGCCCTGGCCTGCTCCTCGGTCAGACCGACGGTCGCCACCGGCGGGAGCGAGAACACCGCGGTCGGGATGTTGTCATAGTTCACCGCCCGCCCTTCCAGCCCGGCGAACAGGCGGTCCGCCAGCACATGCCCCTCGTTCAGCGCCACCGGCGTCAGGTTCACGCGGTTGGTGACGTCGCCGATGGCGTAGATGGACGGGACGCTGGTCTGGTAATGCTCGTCGACCTTGACGGCGCCGGTGCCGTCCAGCTCGACACCCACCTCCTCAAGCCCCAGTCCCCGGCTCATGGGATGCCGGCCGATGGCGTACAGAACGGCATCGCATTCCAGAACACTGCCGTCCGACAGCGTCGCCAGCAGACAGTCGCCCGATTTCTCGATGCGGTTGATGACGGTGTTGTAGCGGACATCGACACCGGTCTTCAGGATCTCTTCCGAGACGAACTCCCGGATATCGCGGTCAAAGCCGCGCAGGATCTGCTTGCCGCGGTAGAGCTGCGTGACCTTGGCCCCCAGCCCGTTGAAGACGCAGGCGAACTCCGTGGCGATATAGCCGCCGCCGGCCACCACCAGCCGCTTGGGGAACACGGGCAGGGAAAACACCTCGTTGGAAGTGATGCCGTACTCACGCGCGCCGGGTTGGTCCGGCAATTCCGGCCAGCCGCCCGTGGCGATCAGGATCCGTTCAGCCGTGATCCGCTGGCCGGCCACCTCCACGGTGTGGGCATCGGTCAGGACCGCGCGGCCCTCGAAGATCGAGACACCCGCCCCTTCCAGCAGCCGGCGATAGATGCCGTTGAGCCGCCCCACCTCCTTGGCGACAGCCGCCTGCAGAGCCGTCCAGTCGTGGCTGGTCACCCCCACGTTCCAGCCGAAGCCGGCCGCATCGGCGAAGCCGTAGGCATATTCGGCGGCGTTCACCAGCAGCTTCTTGGGAACGCAGCCGACATTGACGCAGGTTCCCCCGAAATAGCGGTCCTCAGCGATGGCGACCCGCGCCCCGTGCTGGCCGGCGATCCGGGCCGCGCGGACGCCGCCGGACCCGGCACCGATGACGAAGAGGTCGAAATCATAGGCTGCCACGGCGTCTCTCCCGGCCTGGATCGTGGATCTCCTTTCTTACTTGCAATAGAGGGTCGGCTTCGTCCAGCCCGCCGCACCGGGGCAAGCCATGCGGCTGCCCGTCTCCTTTTCCCCTTGTCACCGCGGCAGCGAATCCCCACCGCGCACGACAATTTCCGCCCGGCAGCGAGAGCGTCGCAGCGACGGCCCGCGGTCAGGCCCGGGCCAGGACCGGTTCTGCAAGCGCCGGATGGCGCCGGGCCAGCATCTGGCGCACGGCATCCTCCACCTTGGCCGGATCCAGCGGCTTCTGCATCAGCGGCAGATCATCGGCATCGTCCGCGCCGGCATCCATCTGCCAGCCTGTCATCAGCAGCACGTCCAGCTTCAGCTGGTACCGCATCTCACGCGCGGCGGCCAAACCGTCCGTCCCCTTGGCCAGGCGGACATCGACCAGGGCGACATCGGGACGGTGATAATCGGCCAGGGCCACGGCACGCGGCGCGGTCGACGCCAGTCCGCAGATCTGGCAGCCCATGTTGGACAGCAGATTCTGCAACATAAGCGCCGTTACCGCATCGTCTTCGACGATCAGGACTCGAGGCTGCTCGGACATGATCCCCTCACTTTCGCGGTTACGACAGGCCGGAATGTGGCGAGGATGAGTTTCCGGGCGGCGCAGGCCAACGTCACCTGAGCATTCGGCGGTCCTCTTCGGCGCCGCCTTTTCGCCGCCGGATGGGGTAGCCCCTCGCAGGGGCGGTGCGATTGGACCGGGGGATGCCGCTTAATGGCAGGGAACAAACACGCCTGCCCATGCACAGGCCGCAATCCAGGCGGCAATCCAAACGGCACACCGCCTCCCGCGCTGTGCCGCAGCAAAGATGCCGGGCGTGGCCACCCGTAGCAGCCACGCCCGGACACTGGCCGCTTGACCGTCCGTTACTTCAAGCCGCCCATCAGCAGATATTTGATCTCGAGATAATCCTCGATCCCGTACTTGCTGCCTTCCCGGCCGATCCCGCTCTCCTTGACGCCGCCGAAGGGGGCGACCTCGGAGGAGATGATGCCTTCGTTGATGCCGACGATGCCGTACTCCAGCGCTTCCGCCACCCGCCAGACCCGGCCGATGTCGCGGCTGTAGAAATAGGCCGCCAGACCGAACTCGGTGTCGTTGGCCATGCGGATAGCCTCCGCCTCGTCGCTGAACTTGAACAGCGGCGCCAGTGGCCCGAACGTCTCCTCGCGCGCCACCTTCATCGCGGTGGTGACGTCGGTCAGGATGGTCGGCTCGAAGAAGCTGCCCCCCAGGCCGTGCCGCTTGCCGCCCAGCGCGATCCTGGCGCCCTTGGCCACGGCGTCCTGGATATGCTCCTCCACCTTCTCGACAGCGGCCCTGTCGATCAGCGGCCCGATCAGCACGCCGTCATCGGCACCGTTGCCGACCTTCAGGGCACGGACGGCCTCGCCCAGCTTGCGGGTGAAAGCCTCGTAGACCCCATCCTGGACCAGGATGCGGTTGGCGCAGACGCAGGTCTGGCCGGCATTGCGGTACTTCGAGGCGATGGCCCCCTTCACGGCGGCATCGAGATCGGCATCGTCGAAAACGATGAACGGCGCATTGCCGCCCAACTCCATGCTGACCTTCTTCACCGTGCCGGCGCATTGCTGCATCAGCACCTTGCCGATCTCGGTGGAGCCGGTGAAGGAGAGCTTGCGCACGATGGGGTTGGCGGTCATCTCGCCGCCGATGGCGCGGGCGGACCCGGTGACGACGCTGATGATGCCGGCCGGAACGCCAGCCCGCTCCGCCAGCACCGCCATGGCCAGGGCGCTGTAAGGCGTTGCCGATGCCGGCTTGATCACCATGGGGCAACCGGCGGCCAGGGCCGGGCCGGCCTTGCGGGTGATCATGGCGGCCGGGAAGTTCCAGGGCGTGATGGCGGCGGTGACGCCGATGGGCTCCTTCACCACCACCACGCGGGCATCGGCCTTGAAGGTGGGGACGACATCGCCATAGACGCGCTTGCCCTCCTCCGCGAACCACTCGAGGAAGCTTGCGGCATAGGCGATTTCGCCCCGGCTTTCCGCCAGGGGCTTGCCCTGCTCCGCCGTCATCAGCCGGGCCAGATCCTCCTGGTTGGCCAGCATCAGTTCGAACCAGCGGCGCAGGATGCCGGCCCGCTCCTTGGCCGTCTTGGCCCGCCAGGCTGGCCAGGCCGTATTGGCGGCGGCAATGGCGCGGCGGGTCTCCTCCGCCCCCATGTCCGGCACGGTGCCCAGCGTCGCCGCCGTGGCCGGATTGGTGACGGTGATGGTCTTGCCGCTGTCGGCATCGACCCAACGGCCGGCGATGAAGGCCTGCTGGCGGAACAGGCCGGGGTCCTTCAAGCCCAGGCGGCCGACGGCATCGGAGAGATGACGGTCCATGGTGCATTCTTCCCAGGTTAAGGCGTCCGATCTGCCGCAAGGTGGGCGGCATCTTCGGCTTCTGACAGGACCTTAACGCGGGGGCTGCCATGCCGGAACCCCTTCCGGCCGGCCGCCGGCAAGCACCGTCAGCCTTTCGTCGCCTTCGCCGCCTTCTCCGCCCGCTTGCGCTCGCGCAGGCGGGCAGCGGTGCCGATCCTGTTCTCCTGCGGGACACGGGCGATGGCCAGACTGTCGGCCGGAACCGTCTTCGACACCACCGTGGCCGCCGCCACATAGGCCCCGTCCTCCAGCGTCACCGGGGCGATCAGGGTGCTGTTGGAGCCGACGAAGACCCCGCCGCCGATCCGCGTGCGGTGCTTCAGGAAGCCGTCATAGTTGCAGGTGATGGTGCCGGCACCGATGTTGCTGCCGCCGCCCACATCGCTGTCACCGAGATAGCTGAGGTGGTTGGCCTTGGCACCCGCGCCCAGATTGGTGTTCTTCAACTCCACGAAGTTGCCGATATGGCAGCCCTCGCCCACCACCGTACCCGGACGCAGACGGGCATAGGGGCCGATCTGGGCACCGGCTTTCACCACCACCCCTTCGAAATGGCAGAAGGGCTTGATCTCCGCCCCGTCCTCCACGCGGACGCCGGGACCGAACACCACATTCTGCCCCACCAGCACATCCCGCCCCAGGCGGGTGTCGGCCGAGAAATAGACCGTGTCCGGGTCCAGCAGGGTGGCCCCGTTCTCCATGGCGGCGCGGCGCATGCGGCCCTGGAAGATCGTCTCGAGGCCCGCCAGTTCCACCCGGGAATTGACGCCCAGCGCATCCTCCACCGGCCCTTCGACCACGGCGCAGCGCCAGCCACGGCCACGGGCCACGGCCACGGCATCGGTGAGGTAATATTCGCCCTTGGCATTGTCGTTGCCGATGCCGGCGATCAGGGCCGGCAAACGCGCCCCGTCGAAGGCCATGAAGCCGGCATTGCACAGGCCGACGGCCCGCTCCTGCGGCGAGGCGTCCAGGAACTCCACGATCCGCTCCAGCCCGCCATCGGACCCCAGCAGCAGCCGGCCATAGCTGCCGGGATCGGCCGGACGCATGCCCATGACCACCACGGCCGGATCCCCCCCGCCCCGGCGGGCGGCGATCATGGCCCGCAGGGTCTCCGGGCGGATCAGCGGGGTATCGCCATAGAGCACCAGCACATCGCCCGCGAATCCGTCGAGCAGCGGCAGGGCCGCCGCCAGGGCATCGCCGGTTCCGGCCTGGCGCTGCTGCACCACGGTGGAATGGGGGGCGACAGCCTTCGCCACGCTGTCCATGCCGGGACCGACCACGACGATGATGCGGTCTGGGTCGAGCGCCGCGGCGGCATCCAGCACATGCCCGACCATGGGCTTACCCCCCAGGGGGTGCAGCACCTTGGGCAGGGCTGACTTCATGCGGGTTCCCTTGCCGGCGGCAAGGATCACACAGGCGATCGGACGCTGGGTCATGGCACGCAGTCGGTTTCAGCGGTTACAGCATCCGCACTTGCTGCCACACTCTCCCGTCCGCTGCCACCGTCACCTGACCCGGACCATGAAAATGCCCTGTTCCGCCCTGGACCGTTTCCCCGCCGTGCTGTTCGACCTGGACGGCACCCTGATCGACAGCGCCGATGAGATCGGCACCGGCCTCAATGCCCTGCTGGCCGAGTACAGCCTTCAGCCGGTCACGCCGACTCAGGTGCGCCAGTTCATCGGCGATGGCGCACCGAAGCTGGTGGAACGCGGATTCGCCGCCAACGGTGTCACCCTGGCCGGCGACGACCTGAAGACCGCGGTGGACCGTTTCGTCACCCTCTATGCCGACGTGCCCACCAGCCGCGAATCGCTCTATCCCGGCGTGCCGGAAACCCTGCGCACCCTGGCCGCCGACGGCCACCGGCTGGGGCTGTGCACCAACAAGCCCAGCTCGGTCACCCGGCTGCTGCTGACGGAGCTGGGGCTGTCGCCCCTGTTCGGGGCCGTCGTCGGCGGCGATACGCTGGCGGAGCGCAAGCCCAGCCCGGCCCCGCTGCTCTGGGCCATGGAGCGGCTGGGCCAGACCCGGGCCGGGGCCGTCATGGTGGGCGACAATGCCAACGACGTGGCCGCCGCCCGCGCCGCCGGCATCCCCGTCATCGCCGTGGCCTATGGCTATCCGCGCATGCCGGTGGCCGAGCTTGGCGCCGATCTGGTCATCGAGCAGTTCGCCGCCCTGCCGGAGGCGCTGGCCCGTCTGGCGGCGGGCTGAACCCCTCGCCGCCAGACCAGCGGTCCTCAGGGACCGGACGCGGCGGTGGCGTCGGCCTGCCGGCCCACAATCTCCACCCTGGCCAGATGCACCAGCACCGGGCCGAGCGGGCTGTCCGCCTGCATCTTCACCGGAACCGGCGGGGCACCGGGACGTGGCGGGGCCAGCCAGAAGGTGACGTCGCCCCCCCGCCCCGACCGTCCCTGCCGTTCATCCCGGTCGCGACGGCTGTCCTGCTCCTTCCAGCGGCCCGCCAGCGGCTTGTAGTCGAGGCCGCAGGCCTTGGCCGGGCCGGCGAAGCTGGACAGGTCGGATGCCGGCAGCACCTCGTCACCCCGGGGCAGGAAGGAGAGATCGTAGCGCTGGCGCCCGTCATAGACGGGCACGGTGACGCCGCAATCCTTCCCCGCCGCCACCGAGACCAGGGCCGCCACCATGGCCGAGAGCGGGTCGACCGTGTGGGGCAGCAGGCTGGCGGGCACCGGCTCCCGATCCTCCTCCGGCTTCGGTTCGGCCACGGTCAGGGCCGGCACGCCCTCGGCATCATAGGTCAGGGTCGTGTTGCGCGGCTGCGAGCGCCAGGCGCCGACCGAACGGTAGAGATCGGGCTTGGGCAGCGGTCCCTGTCCCAGTTGCCCGGTGGCCAGCACATCGGTGCGCCAGTCGGCCACGCGCCCCAGGAACCCGTCCGTGGCCGCCTGCAGGCCGATACGGTAGCGGTCCGGCGCCATGCCCAGATGGGCGGTGGCGTCCAGCATATGGAGGCCGCCGACATAGACCGCATAGCCCAGCCGCAGATCGCCGGGCTGCGGCTGCCCGTCCTCCGCCAGAGCCGGCGCCAGGACCGGCGTTGCCGCCAGCAGGGTCAGAACGGCGAGGATGGGTCTGACCATGGCTTCGTTCTCCTCTGTCGGCGGCGCGATACATCGTATCAAGACAGGCCCATCAACATAGGCACGACTGTGCCGGACACAACAGCGGCATGGGGAAAACAGGGCGGACCGGGGCATGCCCCCGCGTCCGGCCCACCGATGAACTTTTTTTCGATTTGGGCGTTGACAGCCCCCCCGGCGGCGCCCTATAAGCCCGCCCACACCGCACGACGGTCGGATGGGCGCGTAGCTCAGCGGGAGAGCATCGCCTTCACACGGCGGGGGTCGTAGGTTCAATCCCTACCGCGCCCACCATCCGAACCCCTCCTGAAAATCAGGGTGAGACAACGCCCAGGCACAGCGCCTGTGGCGGTTTTGTCATATCCGCTTCATCCCGCATCCATCGGCCCGCGTCCATCGGCCCCGCATCCATCGGCAAGGAACCCTTTCCAGTCTTCCGCCGTTGCTGCGTTCGATACGGGCAGTGGACCCGGACGGAGAACGCGGGAGATCGACATGGATATCATCGTCACGCTGATCATCGGCCTGCTGGCCGGCATCGTGGCCAAGTTCCTGATGCCGGGCCGCGACCCCGGTGGATTCATCATCACCACCCTGTTGGGCATTGCCGGTGCCTTTGTCGCCACCTATCTGGGTCAGGCCATCGGCTGGTACCGCGCCGGCGAGGGGGCCGGCTTCATCGGTGCCGTCATCGGTGCCGTCATCCTGCTGGCCATTTACCGTATGATTGCCGGCCGCCGGACCACGACCACCACCTACTGACGGGCGGCACAGGCTGGCCGGCGCAGACCCACCCGGCGTCAGGGGGTCTTCTGCCGGCCGGCCGCCTTGTCGGCCAGCTGGCGGGAGCGCCAGAGCCAGGGCGGCTCGACCCGGCCGGCCCACAGGCCCCGACGGTAGGACATGGCTCTGACCTCCTCGGCCGTATAGTCGTCGGCAACGGGCCGATAGGCCAGGGCATAGCCGGTCAGCACCATCAGCGCGGCGAGGTCGCGCCCGCCCGCCGTGCAGACCCCCAGCTTCTGCGCCGGTGGCGACGGCTTCAGCGTGCAGTCCACGGGCTGGCCGCCGATCAGCCGCTCCAGCGCCGTGCGCGCCAGCTCAAAACAGTCATACTCCACGCCGCGCACATTCTTGCAGCGCTGCTCCTTGTCCGGCGCGTCGATGCCGAACAGCCGGATATCCTGGCCGCTGACGCTGACCAGATCCCCTTCCTTGGCCGTGGCCTTGCCCTTCACCGTCTCCGCCGCGGCCGGTGACACCAGCGACAGCAGCAGCAGAACCATGCCGATCCGACGCGTCATAGCAGCCGTGGCGCCTCATCCACCGGCGGCGGCGCCGGCTGGATGAGGTCCGCCCCCTGGGTGCGGACGGAATTGACCCGCGGCGACACCGGCCGCAGCGTCAGGACATGCTCCGGTGCCGGGCACAGCAGCGCCAGCAGATCCCGCGGTGCTGTGGCCGGATCGAGCCAGGCCGCCCAGTCCGCCGGGTCCAGCACCACCGGCATGCGGTCGTGCAGACGGCGCATGGTCCCGTTGGCGTCCGTGGTGATGATGGTGGCCGTGCGCAGCGGACGGTCCGGCGCCGCGCCGGCAGGCGCCGATGCGGGTCCGGTCCAGCTTTCCCACAGGCCGGCGAAAGCCAGGACCGGCATGGCCGCCCTGTCCGCCGGGAGGATGTAGAAGGGCTGCTTGCGGCCCGCCCGCCCCCCGGCCGCCTGCCACTCATAGAAGCCATCGGCCGGGATCAGGCAGCGGCGGGCGCGGAAAGCCGAACGGAAGGCCGGCTTCTCCGCCACCCCGTCGGCGCGGGCATTGATCATGCGGGACCCGATCCCGGGCTCCCTGGCCCAGGCCGGCACCAGCCCCCAGCGCAGCCGCTGCAGATGCCGCTGCCCGCCGGCATCGCGGGTCACGGCGGCGATATCCTGCGTCGGCGCCACGTTCCAGCGCGGCTCCAGGTTCGGCAGGTCGCCGAACCCGAACAGCCGGGCCAGCTCCGCCACCGGCGTTGCCTGAACGAACCGTCCGCACATCACCCGTGTCCCCTGGTTTGCGGCGTCACAGTAGCAGCCCGAGGACGCCGCCGGAATGCCGGCGCGTCGCCGCCGGACCAGAGCCGACACTGAAGCGACCAAAGGCGACATAAGGCGACCCAAGGGCGACTAAAGTGACATCGGCCGTCCCGCATGTCGCCTGTTACCCCCTTGAAAAACTATGACTATTTTCCTTAAGGTGACAAACGCAACGGATTTTCGTTTCCGGTCGCCTTTGGTGCGTTAAGCTGAAAACCATGTCTTTTACTCCCGCTCGAAACTGACCAGACGTTCATGACCCCCGGAGCAGGAAACCATATTTTAGGATTTTTGTCCAATGACGGACCTGTGCGCGCCGCCGGGCAGGCAGAAGACGGCGGCGGCCCCGTGCCGGCGGCCGGGACCACAGGCCGCCGGCGGAAGACGCGGGGTCTTCTATCACCGGCAAGGGGCGGCTATGGTCGGCCGGACGCCCCCGACCGATGGACCCCGCCGATGCCAGACCTGTCCTCCCTGCTGATGCCGGTGCGTGCGGCGGCCGAGGCCGCGGCGCGGGCCATCCTGGTGGAGTATGAGGCCGGGGCCACGGCCCGGCGCAAGGCCGACGGCAGCCCGGTGACGGCGGCCGACACGGCGGCGGAGGCGGTGATCCTGCCGGCGCTGCGCGCCCTGACCCCGGACATCCCCATCGTGTCGGAGGAGGCCAGCGCCGCCGGCATCGTGCCGGACGTGTCGGCCGGCCTGTTCTGGCTGGTCGACCCGCTGGACGGGACCAAGGAATTCATCAAGCGCAACGGCGAATTCACCGTGAACATCGCCCTGGTGCGGGCGGGCAGCCCGGTGCTGGGCGTGGTGCAGGTACCGGTCACCGGTGTGCTCTATGCCGGGATCGTCGGCCAGGGTGCCGTGCGCAGCGATCCCGGCCAGCCCGACCGGCCGATCCGGGCGCGGCCGGCCCCGGCGGACGGGCTGACGGTGCTGACCTCGCGCTCCCACGCCGACAACGAGGCCCTGAGCGCCTTCTTGCAGGACTATGCCGTGAAGGAGCGGCTGGCCGCCGGCAGCTCGCTGAAATTCTGCCGCATCGCCGAGGGCGACGGCGATCTGTATCCGCGGCTGGGGCCCACCTGCGAATGGGACACGGCGGCCGGCCATGCCGTGCTGGCCGCGGCCGGCGGCGCGGTGGAGACGCTGGACGGTCAGACGCTGCGCTATGGCAAGCCGGGCTTCCTCAACCCGCATTTCCTGGCCCGCGGCCGGGGACGACACGCAGAAGGATAGGCCGGCAGTTTTTCCCGGCCACTACCCCTTTGGCGGCGCCGTGGTTAATCCCCGGGTAGGAAACCCGGTCCAAGCTCGGCCTATCACCCGGACCAAGGGGATGGGCCATGACCACGCTGACGCTGCCGCCGCTGCCGTCCTTGAAGGACAAGCTGATCACCCTGCTGATCTGGGTCAGCATGCTGGGCGCCGCCTGGTCGTTGCCGGTGCTGGACTATGTGGCCGACCAGCGCGAGCGGGCCAAGATGGAGTCCGGCGTCTATTACACGCCGAAGATGCCGGCCAGCTGGTACCTGCAACAGGGCGAGTAAGACGCTCCCACCGGCGGCCCCTGGCGGATGTGCGTCGCGGAAACGCGGGCGACACCGGGGGCGATCATCGAGAATGCCTCGCGCGAACACCGACGGACAGGGAACAGGCTGCGGCATGGATGCTGAGGCATCCGTGGTGCGGAGGCATCCGTGTTGTCCGCGCGGGCCGTCCGTGTGCTTGGTGGTCAGGGCCGGAACCGGCAGCGGGCCTGTCCGCAGGAGGGCACCGGGGGTCCGGCCGACGGGGGCGCCTGTGGCCCCTGGATCCTCCGCCTGCGCGGAGGATGACGCGGGAGAGGGGCGGAGGAGGACGCGGAGGGAGCGGAGGAGGACGCGGGAGCGGGCCGGAGGAGGATGCGGGAGCGGGGGCGGAGGAGGACGCGGGAGGGAGCGGAGGAGGACGCGGAGGGAGCGGCAAGGGGATGGGCAAGCCCCTTGACGGAGCCCGGGCCGCGCCGTCATCTGGCGGCCATGTCCCCTGCTCCCATCTCCGCCCTGCCCGCGACCCTGTGCGATGCCGCCCTGGCGGTGCTGACCACGGCTGCGCCCGCTGAAAAGGTGCGGCTGACCCGGCTTTATGCCGCGGCCTGGCGCGACGGGCGCATCGCGGCGTTGGGCACGGCGCGGCCGCCGGCCCGACCGGCGCGCCCCGAACGGCCGGAGCTGCGGCTGCCGCGTGACATGCCGAAACGGCGCAAGGCCCAGAGCCTGGCCGGGCGCATCGCCCTGCTGCACGCCCTGGCCCATATCGAACTGAACGCCATCGATCTGGCCTGGGACATCGTGGCCCGCTTCCCCACCCTGCCCGACGGCACGGCGCTGCCGCGCGGCTTCCAGGACGACTGGGTGCAGGTGGCCGACGACGAGGCCAGGCACCATGCCCTGCTGGAGCAGCGGCTGAACGCGCTGGGCGCCTCCTATGGCGACCTGCCGGCCCATGACGGGCTGTGGCAGGCCAGCGAAGCCACGGCGCACGACCTGCCGGCGCGGCTGGCCGTGGTGCCCCTGGTGCTGGAGGCGCGCGGGCTGGATGTGACGCCGGCCATGATCGACAGCCTGAACCGGGCCGGCGACCCGGCGGCAGCAGAGGCGCTGCAGATCATCCATGACGAGGAGATCAGCCATGTGGCGGCCGGCCGCCGCTGGTTCCAGGCCTGCGCCGACGCCAGCGGCCGCGACGCGCAATCCTGGTGGCAGGAGCTGGTGCGCACCTGGTTCAACGGCGTGCTGAAACGCCCCTTCAATGAACCCAGCCGCAGCCGCGCCGACTTCCCCGCCGACTGGTACGAGCCGCTGGGGGTGGCGTAAGCCGGCGGTTCCCGGAGCAGGCGGACGCGACCGGCCACTGGCCGCTGGGATCGAGTCGGACCTGTCGAGCGGATAGACCCAGGCTTGCGAAGGCGGGAGCGCGGTCGCAACCGGCCCTGCGATAGGAAAAAACGGGTGGAACCGGCGCAAAGACCCGATAAATCGGCAAATATCCCTATTCCATGTAGGCAAGCCACAGCACGGATGCTAGATTTCGTAGCAGCAAAGACGCGGCACAACCATCCGTAGGAAATCCAAAGACAAGCGCCGATCAACACCGGACAGACGCCAGATCCGGTGCCCGTTGGCACTGTGGGTGTCTCTGTCATCCTAACCATTTTGACTGCTGTTCGGGAGTGCGCCTGTCCGATAGAACGGAATGGCGCCAACCTTGCTTGCGCCCCGTTATCTGCATAGACTGACGTCTTTTGGAGAAGGCCATGCCGGCACAGTCGCGGATAAGGTCAGAGCGGCGGTCCGTCGCCTGGAAGCCTCTGCTGGAGGCTCGCCGCGACGAGATCATGCGCATGCCGGGCGTGATCGGTGTCGGTATCGGCGGTTATGATGGTGCGGAGCATGTGGTGGTCACCGTCCGGCCGGGCAGTGATGCCGAAGCCATCCGCGCGGCATTGGCCGGACTGCGGGTCGAGATCAAGAAGTCCGGCCCCTACCGGCTGTATTGACGCCGCACGTTTGACGCCGCACGACCGGCGCCCCACGTTTGACTCCCCACATGATCGATACTCCACGACCGACGGTCCGCAACCCGCCGCGGCGAGCCTTCGGCGGGGGCTTCCAGGCGACGGGCCGCCTAGCGGACAGACCCGTCCGCATCCGGTCGGACTCAGGCCAGATCGACGTCGAAGATACTGCGGATGTGATTGAACTCGGTGCAGAGCGACTCCTCCCCCTGGCCGCCGATCAGCAATCCGACGGGACGGCGGCCACTCTGCTCGAAGACGAGGCTGCCCGAGTCACCCGGCCGTGAAAAGGGCCGCCGGTCGCCAGAGCGGATGGTGAACAGGTCACGCCCCTGCCAGCCATCGGCGAACAGGATGCTCTGCTCCGTTTCCGTGACATGGCCGACCCGGTAACGGCTGGCGGCCCCGACCATGGCCACGCGCAGACCCAGCACCGACCAGCCCTCATCCCAGGGGGCCGGCCTGTCATTCCACGCATCGGCCCAGCGGCGGATCAGCTTGGGCGGCCGCCGCAGCCGGGGAAATTCGTTGCGGACCTGGGCGGCCAGGGCCGGATCAAGCCCGATCAGGCAGGCGTCATGCTCCTCATCCCAGCGCTCGGCCGTACCCAGAGGCTGGGGGCGGCGCAGTAACCCGCCACGGGCATTGGACGGGCTGACAACCGGTCCCGGACCGGCAAGGACATGCCAGGCGGTCAAGGCGTACAGCCGGCCATCCGCCCCCCCGCGCAGGAAACACCCGCAGGTGCCGATACTTTGCCGGTCATCGGCATGGCTGAGACAGGCCCCCATCCGGGCCTGCCGCACCGGCGGCGTCCAGGGGCGGACATGCACCGGCATGCCGGCAAAGCCGCGGGCGAAATGCGCCCGCGCCCGGGCCACGAGGTCGAGGTCATTGCTTTTCAGCACAATCGGATAATGGCCGCAGAATCGCGGGCGCCCCCGCCCGGCCGGCACACCGATCGACAGGCTGAGGCAGGACAGGCCGGGTTTCACGCCCATGGCACCGCGAGAAGCCGTGGGCGGAAGCCATTGCGGCAGCAGGCGCTCCAGTTCGGCCCGCGCCCCCAGCAGATCCTGGCGGTAGCCCAGGCTGGGCACCTCCTGGCGGCGGCGGGCCAGACCGCCACGCCGCACCGGCCGGACAGCATCCGACCCGCCTTTCCACCCCCCTTCGGAATCGTGCCTTTTCCCTGCGGCAATCGTCACGGCCGCTGCGCTGCGCGAGTGCATTCCCAAGTCGTGACGCCCCATGAACGAATTTCACGACAAAAATCTATTTGACCGTGTATCGCATATCCATGAAAAAATCGATTCCGGCCATAGGACTGATCAGTAACCAACGGCAGGATCCGAGCAGGAGTGCCAGCATGGCGGGTGGAGCTGACGCGGCAACCATGGCCGCAACCATGGCGACAGGCGTGGCGGCCGGTGCGGAGGTTGCCGGGGCCGGTCTGCGCATCACCGGCGCCATCGCCGGTGCCGCCTGCATGGAGGCCCTGCGCATCTACAAGAGCGCCGCCCCGGACATCGAACTGACCAAGGCACGGACCTATGTCTGGCTGGTGTTGGCCTGCTTCATCGCCGGCTGCCTGGGCTGGATCAGCGAGGGGGTGACGCTGGTGAACGCCTTCGTCCTGGGCGTCGGCGGACCGGCCTTCATCGGCCGGCTGGTTGCGGAGTCGGAGCAGCCTCACGGCAGCCGGCCGGCCCCCCCGCAGGCTTCCCCGGCGGCCACGCCGGAGGCGGTCCGCCACGCCGGCACCCAGCCGCCGTTCCTGACCGACCTGCGCCGCTGGCTGGCCCGGTGACGCCGAAGCCGCGGCGCGGCCAGGGCGATCCGGTGGGGACGGGAGGCGTCCCGGCGCCGGATCAATCCCGCCGGGCGGCGCGGCTGCCGGTCTTCAGCGCGGCGAGCACATCGCTGCTGGGCTCGCCGATCACCGGGCGGTTGGAGTCGATCTCGAACTGGCGGATGGCGTCGCGCGTGCGTGGTCCGACGCGGCCGTCGGCCGGACCGGGCCAATAGCCGCGGCGCAGAAGCTCCTCCTGGATCTGCACCGCCTGCGTCGGCTCCTGCGGCCGGTGGGGGCTGTAGACCTTGGGCAGGGCGAAACGCAACCGGTCCAGCAGGGCCGGGCTGGGGCAGCCATCCACCTGCAGCCCGGCCTGGGACTGGTAGTGACGGATGGCGGTGACGCTGTTGCGGCCAGCGCGGCCGTCGGGGCGGCCGGTATCGAAGCCCAGCACGGCCAGCTCCTGCTGCACCGCCTTGACCATGGCCGTCTGCTGCATCTCGGTCAGGCCGGTGCGCGGGCAATCGGCCCGGCGCTGCGCCGCATCGGCCGGCGCGGACAGCAGGAACGCGGCGGTGATCCCCGCCAGGGCGGGCGCAGACAACAGAAGGCGCGTCATCGTCATCGGTCTCCGGAGATGAGGCGGAAAGCATCCGCCGCGAGCATGGCAACAGCATGGCAGGGGATGGCAGCGCGGCCAGCGTTACATCCCTGTTACACGGACAAGACTTGGCGCCCCGCCGCCAGCCGCTAGGATGGGGCGACTTTACCCATCCGCCGACCGGAGTTCCTGATGTCGTCCTGTACCCGCCGCACGGCCCTGTCGGGCCTTCTCGCCGTCAGCGCCGCCCCTCTGCTGCCGGGCTGGGTCCGGGCCGCGGGCGCCGCCCCGGCGCAGACGGCGGAGGACGCCAAGGTCCTGGCCTTCCTGGAACAGGCCTGGCAGCAGGCGCTGGCGCGCAGCCCGGAAATGCGGACCCAGCTGGGCCTGCCCGGCCCGCATGACAGCTGGACCGTGGCGGACGAGGCCTTCCTGGCCGAGGGGCACCGGCTGGCCCAGGACAACCTGAAGCGCATCCGCGCCTTCAAGGCAGAGTCGCTGTCGCGGCCGGTGCATGTCAGTGCCCGCCTGTTCGAGGTGCAGATGGTGGAGCAGGTGCGCGCCTATGGCTGGCGCGACCACCAGTACGCCGTCAGCCAGCTGGAGGGGCCGCACACCAACATTCCCTCCTTCCTGATCGGCTATCACGCCGTCGCCTCCGCCGCCGATGCCCGGGATTACGTCACCCGGCTGGAGCGCGCGCCGCTGGTGCTGGATGCCGCCGTGGCGCATCTGCAGCGGGCCGCGGCCAAGGGCATCATGCCGCCGGCCTTCAGCTATCCGCGCATCCTGGTCGCCGCCCGCGCCGTGCTGACCGGCGTGCCGTTCGAGTCGGCGGCCAAGAGCGACAGCCCGATCCTGGCCGACCTGAAGGAGAAGGTGGCGGCGCTGGAGATCCCGCTGGCCGACAAGGGCGCGCTGATCGCCGCCGGCAACCGGGCGCTGACGGAGAAGCTGGCACCGGCCTACCGCCACTTCATCGCCGCCATCGAGGCCATGCAGACGCGCCAGAGCCGCAGCGACGGCGCCTGGGCCCTGCCGGACGGTGCTGCCTATTACAAGGACCGCATCTTCTCCGTCACCTCGCTGGAGCTGGAGCCGGAGGCCATCCATGAGCTGGGGCTGAAGGAAACCCAACGGCTGCACGGGGAGATGCAGGCGGTCATGACGGTGCTGGGCTTCACCGGCACGGTGCGCCAGTTCTTCGACCATATCCGCACCTCGCCGGACCTGCGTTTCCCCGACAGCGAGGCCGGGCGCAAGGAGTATCTGGCCACCGCGACAGCCTATATCGACGAGATGAAGGCGCGGCTGGACGAATTCTTCATCACCAAGCCCAAGGCCGACATTGTGGTGAAGCCGGTGGAGGCCTTCCGCGAGAACGCCACCCCCAGCGCCTTCTACGAGCAGTCCAGCCCCGACGGGAAGCGTCCCGGCGTGTTCTATGCCAACCTGTCCGACATGTCGGTGCAGACGCGGCACGACCTGCAATCGCTGTGCTTCCACGAAGCCATCCCCGGTCACCACATGCAGGTGGCCATCGCCCAGGAGATGGAGGGCCTGCCCACCTTCCGCCGCTTCGGCTTCGACGTGGCCTATGGCGAGGGCTGGGCCATGTATTCCGAGCGCATGGCCAAGGATTTCGGCTTCTACAAGGAGCCCTGGTCGGAGGCCGGCCGCATCGCCTCGGAGCTGTTCCGCGCCGGGCGGCTGGTGGTGGACACCGGCATCCACCACAAGAAATGGACGCGCGAGCAGGCCATCGCCTGGATGGCCGAGAACACGGCCAACAGCCTGGCCGACAACGAGAACGAGATCGAGCGCTACTTCGTCTGGCCCGGCCAGGCGCTGGGCTACAAGATCGGCATGAACAAGATCCTGGACCTGCGCGAGACGGCCCGGCGGGAGCTGGGGCCGAAATTCGACCTGCGCGGCTTCCACGAGGTGGTGCTGACCAACGGCTCGGTGATCCTGCCGGTGCTGGAGGAACTGGTCCTGGCCTGGATCGACGACGTGAAGCGGGGGGCGTGACCCCCCGAGGCGGTTCAGCCCCCCGGCACCAGCGTCAGCCGCATCGGCTTGGCCCCGGGGGGCTCCGCCTGTGCGGAGGGCGGCGCCATGAAGATCCGTGGCGCCATGAAAAAGGCCCGCAGCGTGGCTGCGGGCCTCATTACGGTCGGCAGGAGATCAGGCCGCGGCCTCGTCCCCCTGGCCCTTGATGCGGTGGGCCAGAGCGGCCTGGAGGAACTGGTCCAGGTCGCCGTCCAGCACGCCGCCGCTGTTGCTGGTCTCCACCCCGGTGCGCAGGTCCTTCACCATCTGATAGGGCTGCAGCACGTAGGAACGGATCTGGTGGCCCCAGCCGATGTCGGTCTTGGTGGCCTCCAGGGCGCTGGCCGCCTCCTCGCGCTTGCGCAGCTCCATCTCATAGATGCGGGCGCGCAGCATGTCCCAGGCCTTGGCCCGGTTCTTGTGCTGGCTGCGCTCCTGCTGGCAGGACACGACGATGCCGGTGGGGATGTGGGTGAAGCGGACCGCCGAATCCGTCTTGTTGACGTGCTGACCGCCGGCACCCGAAGCACGGAAGGTATCGACCTTCACGTCCTTCTCGTTGATCTCCACCACGATCTTGTCGTCGATCACCGGGGTGACGGCGACGGAGGCGAAGCTGGTGTGACGCCGCGCCTGGCTGTCGAAGGGGCTGATGCGCACCAGGCGGTGCACGCCCGACTCCGTCTTCAGCCAGCCATAGGCATTGTGGCCCTTGACCTGGATGGTCGCGGACTTGATGCCGGCCTCTTCGCCGTTGGTCTCGTCCAGCAGATCGACCTTGTAGCCGTGCTGCTCGGCCCAGCGCGTGTACATGCGCAGCAGGATCAGGGCCCAGTCCTGGGCCTCGGTGCCGCCGGCGCCGGCATTGACTTCCAGGAAGCAGTCGTTGGGATCGGCTTCACCGGAGAGCAGGCTCTCCAGCTCCATCTTCGCCGCCCGCTCGCGCAGCGCGGCCAGCGTGGTCTGGGCGTCGTCGATGAGGCTTTCGTCCCCCTCGGCCTCGGCCATTTCCACCAGTTCCAGCGTGTCGCGCAGCTCCTGCTCGACCTGGCGGGTGCCGGTCAGCGCGCTGTCGAGCTGGTTCTTCTCCCGCAGCAGCTTCTGCGCCCGCTCGGGATCGTTCCAGAGATTGGGGTCTTCGGTCAGCGCATTCAGTTCATCGAGGCGGAA
This sequence comes from Oleisolibacter albus, assembly GCF_003336875.1. Classification (GTDB taxonomy): domain Bacteria; phylum Pseudomonadota; class Alphaproteobacteria; order Azospirillales; family Azospirillaceae; genus Niveispirillum; species Niveispirillum album. Next base: position 435,934 of record NZ_QGNJ01000001.1, read on the forward strand.
CAGGGATTTCTCCCAGTCAAAGATGCCTCCTCAGCAGGGCCAAGGACTGTTCAACAGCCTCGGCCACCGCTTGGATCTCGGCCCGCATGGCGGTCTCCTGTCGATCAAGGGTGAGTCGGTTTCACGGACTCGACGGAACGTAACGGATTCGTCAAGGACGAACCCGTTATGTAGCGGCCGCGGGCCGGAACGCCAAGACTCTTTGCACCGGGGCCTCCGCCGGGACGATATCAATCCAGGGGCATACCGCCATCGAGACGCCCATCGACAAACCCATCCACATGCATGGACAGTTCGCGCTCGGCGGCACCATGGGCCACGGCATAGAGCCGCGCCACCATGCTGCCCTTCTCCACGGGGCCGAAAGCACGGCCGCTTTCCTGCTCCTTGCGTTCGACCGTCCGGATCATGGCGGCCAACAGGATCTCGTCGAGGCCGGGGGAAACGACGGGCTTGGCCGGCGGGGGAGTCGACCGCTGCTCCGTCTCGACCAGCATCGGGCCACGCCCCGACAGCAGCCAGTTGATGTTGACCCCCCAGCCCAGCAGAAGCTGCAGCCAGTCGAGCTTCGGCGGGCCATCCTCCCCTTCATAGGCAGCGTAGGTCGAGGTTGGCAGACCGAGCTTTGCTGCCATCCGGGCCCGGCTGTTGAGACCGAACTGCCGGCGCACCAGCGACAGCCTGTGTGCGATCGGATTCATGAGCACCTCCCGCCCCTATGGCGGTGCAGTACCGGAACTTCCGATTTTCTGACAATCTCGGCCCCAGAAAACCGCCATTGGTTACTGGGATATGCTGAAATGCCGAAAAAGTCGTAAAGCACAGGGGTGAAATCTACCGATTTATCGTTGACAGTCGGTTTTTCGTTTAATAGCTTGATTTTCATCGACATCGTTCTTCAGCACGATGGGAAGGGGGCAAACCTTCCCTGGGTTACGTCCGGTTGACGGGGGCAATGATGTACGGAACGACAGGTGAATGGGGCCTCCCCCTTTCGCATGACGTGACCGCCATCGACTGGAGTGGCTGAAACCAGCATGGCCGCAGAAGCCAGCGTGATCATAAAATCCTAAGAAATCTCACCACCTCTCGTCGCATGACGCGGGTGAGGTGGAAGTTGGTCCAAGCGGACAGCGGCGTTGTGTCGCTGCACCGACTTCTCTTTTTGCGTGCATCTGCGTGCCACCCCTCCTCGCAGAGACCCATCGGTCATCCTACCGTGGGCACCGGCCGCTCGCGCGCCAAAATCCGAAATCGCTCCCTTCTCCTGCCCGGTCTCCGCCGCGGGATGGGAGTGCCTTTGCCTGTTGGGGGCTGGCACAGCCGGTCAGGAACGAGGATCGAGGCATTGGGGGCATCGTGCGGGGCGGGGCAGGAATAGGATAGCTTTCATGCTAAACAATATCCGGATCAGCACAAAGATTCTGGCAGTTGTCGCCTTTCTGGCTCTGACCGCCGGCGTGATCGCCGGTATCGGCATCTGGAGCCTGTCGGAGGTCAGCACCTCCAGCACCCACATCCACATGGCGTCCAAGGATGTGCTCTTCGGCGCCCGCATCCGCCGGCTGGCGGTGGAATTGAGCCGCGAGGAACAGCGGCTGGTCGGGAATCCGGCGGCGGTGGCCAGCATCACGGCCACAACGGCCAAACAGCGGCAGGAGATCGAGACCTATCTGGCTGAACTGGCAAAGACCAAGACCCCGGCCAGCACCCCGCTGCTGGAGGCGACAGAGGCCGCCTATCGCCGCTATGCCAACAGCCTGACGCAGACGCTGGGAGCCGCCGGCGGCTCGGGCACGGACGCGGAAAAGCGCGCGTCCATCCTGACCGCCATCCAGACCAGCAGCGAGGCCCTGGCCGCCTTCGAGAAGGCGGTTCTGGATTATGTCAACCATATCAACGCGCAGGAGGACCGGATCGCCGCCGATGTGGCCAGCATGGCCCAGCGGACCGAGACGGTCCTGATCATCATTGCCCTGGGCGGCATCGCGCTCGGCCTGGGCATCGGCCTGGCCGTGGCCCGTCAGGGCATTATCGCCCCGCTGAATGCGGTGGTCGCCTGTCTGCGCCGGCTGGCCGACGGGGATCTGACGGTGGAGGTCTTCGGCGTCGGCCGCCGCGACGAGATCGGGGCCATCGCCGAGACCATGCAGGTGTTCAAGCAGAATGCCCTTGAGCGCGAACGGATGGCCGAGGCCCGGCGCCAGGAACAGCAGATCAAGGAAGAACGGACCCGCACCGTCACCGCCATGATCTCCCGCTTCGATGGCGAGGTGAGCGAGATCCTGCAGGTGGTGACCTCCGCCGCCACCGAGCTGGAGGCCACGGCCCAGAGCCTGTCCTCGGCCGCCGAGCAGGTGTCGCAGCAGTCCGGCGTGGTGGCCAGTTCCACCCGTCAGGCCTCGGCCAGTGTCCAGACCGTGGCGTCCGCGACCGAGGAGATGTCCAGCTCCATCCAGGAGGTGGCGCGGCAGATGAGCACGTCACGCGACATGGCCAGCCGCGCCACGGAAGAGGCCACGGCGGCACAGACCCGCATCCGCCAGCTGGACGAGGCCGGCAAGCGCATCAACGACGTCATCGCCCTGATCGAGAGCATCGCCGGCCAGACCAATCTGCTGGCCCTGAACGCCACCATCGAGGCGGCCCGGGCCGGCGAGGCCGGCAAGGGCTTCGCCGTGGTCGCCAGCGAGGTCAAGACCCTGGCCAACCAGACGGCCCGCGCCACCGATGATATCCGCGGCCAGATCGCCGGCATGCAGGACACCATCCAGCACACGGTCGATGCCATCACCCGCGTGACCGACGTCATCTACCGGCTGAACGAGATGGCGACATCGGTCGCCTCGGCGGTGGAAGAGCAGACAGCCGCCACCGGCGAGATCAGCCGCAACGCCACCGAAGCGGCCATCGGCACCGAGGAGGTGGTCAGGGCCATCGGCGGCGTCCAGGGCGGGGCCGCCAGCTCCGCCTCCGGTGCCGTGCAGGTGCTGACCGCATCCCGAGACCTGGCAAGCCGGGCCGTGCGGCTGCGGCAGTCGGTCGAAACCTTCATTACGGGTGTTAAAGCCAGTTGAGCACAGACGTCCAGCAGACGGCACAGCCATGACCGGGAAAGCGCTTCCCCCCGACGCTGGCCCCAAGCGGCCCGCCCGGCAATTGACCCTGGCCGAACGGGTAGCCCGCCTGGCCTGGTTCGACTGTGCCGACGGCGCCACCCGCCGTGACCTGGCCCACCAGTCGGCCCGCCCCCAGTCCCAGGGCGCGCCGACAGGCGAGGCCCGGCCCTTCTCTGTGCGCAAGCCGCGCCCGTTGCGCTAGGCGCCGCTCCCGTCCGCGTTCCGGCCGCCGCCGGAACGCAGGCGGGACGCGGACATGGCAGCCGGGCACGCACGCCCTTGCCAGGACACTGCCTCTTACGGGATGATCGCGATGGCGGTCACCCCGATAGGACGACTCGGATGTATTACCCGGAGGCCCTGCCCCCGATCATCGCCTTCCTGCGTGACATCGGCCTCGCGGTGGAGATCGGGCCGGGAGCAGCGGGCGGCTTCCTGCCGGGGGTCAATATCCATGCCGGAATCCTGCATGTGGACCCGGATACCCTGGTCGGTTCAGGCGACGTGCTGCACGAGGCGGGTCACATCGCCATCGTGCCCCGGCGCTTCTGGCCGCAGCTGGGCACCGATCTGCAACAGAGCACCACCGCCGCCATCACGGCGGAGATGGGGGTACCGGATGATCCGGTCCTGCGCCAGATCCAGCTGAACAGCGAGGGCATGGCCCAGGCCTGGTCCTATGCCGCGGCCCTGGCCATCGGCGTGCCGCCGGCCTGCATCTTCTTCCCCGGCGCCTACAAGCACACCGATTATGAGGGCACCCACCCCATGCAGCGCTGGATCGAGAGCGGAACCCATTTCGGTCTTCCGTCCCTGGCCCAAGCCGGCATGACCGGCGTCGCCGGCCCCTTTGCCCTGCTCCAGAACAACGGCCTGCCGCCCTTTCCGCAGATGACGCGCTGGCTGCTGGACTGACGGGAGCGCCGCCGGGATCTACGGGATGCACACCACGTAATTCAAAAAGAAAAAGGGTGCGCTCCGGTAGGAGCGCACCCTTTCCTGTATCCGGTTCCTGTATCCGGACCGCGGTGACCCGCGGCCGGCGATCAGAAGCGGTAGCCGATGCCGACGCCGATCAGCCACGGATCGATGTCCGCATCGCCCTTCACCAGCGGAATACCGGCCAGACCCTTCACCTTGACGTCGGTGTTCAGGAAGATCTTCTTGACGTCGAAGTTCAGGAGCAGACGGTCGGTGATGAAGTAATCGACACCGGCCTGCAGGGCCCAGCCGAAGCTGTTGTCGTAGGAGACATCGACGCCCTTAATGTTCTTGCTCTCTTTGTCACCATAGAAAATGGTGTAGTTGATGCCGGCGCCGACATAGGGGCTGAAGGCCGACTTCGGAGCGAAGTGGTACTGCAGGGTCAGGGTCGGCGGCAGCAGCCAGACGCTGCCCAGATCGGCATCGCCGACCGGCGTGCCGGTGACGCTGACTTCATGCTGGGTGGTGCCCAGGATCAGCTCGGCGGCGATGTTGTCGGTGAAGAAGTAGCTGAAGTCCAGCTCGGGGATCACCTGGTCGCTGACATGGCCCTTGCCGGCGATCTTGGCGCCACCGACGGACAGGTTCACATCCTCGTCCGGGGTCACCAGCACGGCGCGGCTGCGCACGATCAGGTCGCCCTTGGCCTTCTCGGCATGAGCCTGCGGCGCGGCGGCCAGCAGCGCCACGGCGGCGCAGGACATGGCGGCAAAGCCAGCGAAACCTCTCATGACTTGCTCTCCTTTATCGTGCGCTCGCCGAATAATCAGGTGCGCTGCGCACTTGTGGTTGTCTTTGACAAGGAGAGCTTTTAAGGGCCGCACTGGGGTGCTGCCCTGATTTGGATCAATTGGAGATTTGCACGGCGCGGCCACTGATCTGTTCGGCTGCACCGTGCCATCTTAGCAACAGTTAGGCGACCACCGGACTGACGGATCAATAGACCCCGCCGGTTCCGGTGCCGACATTGGCCGGCGGCGCCGCCTCACCGGGCGCCCCTTCGCCTTCGGCGGGAACGATGGCGGCCCCCTGGTCGCCGCCGTCCAGCACGCCTTCATTGCCGCGCGGCTCGGTCCCGGGGATGAAGGCCTCCCAGATGGCGTTGCGCTCACCGGCACCGGCCAGACGACCGGTTTCCGGATCAACGCGGACCATGCGCAGTCCCGGCGGCACACGGAAGGGGGTGGCCGGGGCGTTGGCCAGCGCCGCGGCCAGGAAATCCTTGGCGATCGGCACGGCCACGCTGGAGCCGCTCTCATGGTCGCCCAGCGACCGCGGCTGATCGTAGCCGACAAAGATGCCCACGGCCAGGTCGGGGGAGAAACCGACGAACCAGGCATCCATGGCGTCGTTGGTGGTGCCGGTCTTGCCGGCCAGGGGCTTGCCGATCTCCTTCAGCCGCGTGCCGGTGCCGCGCTGGACCACGCCCTCCAGCATGGACACGATCTGATAGACCGTGCGCGGGTCGGCGATCTGCGGCCGGTTGTCCGGCAGAAGCGGCACCTGGGCCGGATCGACCGGCGCCGCGGCGGGTGCGGCCATGGCGGGAGTCGTCACGGGAGCGGTCGCCGGAGCCATGACCGCCGGGGTCGCGGGCACCGCGGCGGACGCCGGATCGGCGGCAACGGGCGGGGACAGCGGATCGCTGCACCCGGCACAGGGCCGGTTGTCGTGGCGGTAGATGGTCCTGCCGGTCCGGTCCTGCACCCGGTCGATGAAGGTCGGCATGACCTTGCGTCCACCATTGACCAGCATGCTGTAGGCCGTGGTCAGGCGCAGAACCGTGGTCTCCCCGGCGCCCAGCGACATCGACAGCTGCGCCGGCAGATTGTCGTAGATGCCGAACTTGCGGGCCGTCTCCACGATCGGCTCCATGCCGATATACTGGGCCAGACGCACGGTCATGACGTTGCGCGACTTCTCGATGCCGACGCGCAGCGGCGTCGGCCCATAGAAGCGCTCGCTGTAGTTCGACGGACGCCATTTGCCCAAGCCCGGCCCCTGGTCCATGGCGAAGGGTGCATCCAGCACCAGGGAGCTGGGGGTGAAGCCCTGGTCCAGCGCCGTAAGATAGACGAACGGCTTGAAGGCGGAGCCCGGCTGGCGCATGGCCTGGGTGGCACGGTTGAACACGCTCATCCGGGCGCTGAAACCACCGCTCATGGCCAGGACACGGCCCGTATGCGGGTCCATGGCCACCAGGGCACCCTGCACCGCCGGAATCTGGCGCAGGGCATAGGTGACGCGGGCCGCCTTGCCCTCCGCAGCCTTGCCATCGGCGCCCCGGGCGTCCGGCGCCTTGTCCGATGCCTTCTCCGACAGCGGCTCCACCATGACCACATCGCCCATCGACAGGGCGTCGGCCGGCTTCTGCACCATCGGGCCGACGATGCGCCCGTCCTTGGCCTTGCGCGCCCATTTCAGTTCGGACAGGGGCAGGATGCCCCGTCCGCCGTCGGCGAAGCCGATGCGGGCCTCCTCCGCCGTCAGCTCCAGCACGGCGGCCAGCGTCCAGGCCTCACCGCCCGGCGGCGTGCGGATGCCGGCCAATTGCTCCTTCCAGCCGTCGACCGTATCGAGATGGGCCACCGGACCGCGCCAGCCGTCGCGCCGGTCATAGGCCATGAGCCCGCTGCGCAGGGCATGGGTGGCGTAAGTCTGGATCTGCGGGTTCAGCGTGGTGCGCACCGACAGGCCGCCACCATAGAGCGCCTGTTCGCCATAGACGCCGGCCAGCTCGCGCCGGACCTCCTCGACGAAGTAATCGGCCTCGATGGTGTCGGCGCCGCGGCCGTCACGGAAATTGATCGGCTCCCGCGCCGCCTGCTCCGCCTCCTCGGCGGTGATGAAGCCATCCTCGCGCATGCGGCCGATGACATAGTTGCGCCGCGCCGCCGCCGCGTCGCGGAAGCGCTCGCGGAAATAACGGTCGGGCGCCTTGGGCAGGCTGGCCAGGAAGGCAGCCTCGGCAATGGTCAACTCGTCCAGCGCCTTGTCGAAATAGTTCAGCGCCGCGGCGCCGACACCATAGGCCCGGTTCCCCAGATAGATCTCATTGAGATAGATCTCCAGGATCTGGTCCTTGGACATGGCCTGTTCGATGCGCGAGGCCAGCATGGCCTCCTTCAGCTTGCGCACATAGCTGACATCATTGGTCAGCAGGAAATGGCGGGTGATCTGCTGGGTGATGGTGCTGGCACCGATGGGACGGCGATCCTGGCCGATATTCTTGAGATTCTGCACCGCGGCGCGCAGCACGGCGAACCAGTCGACGCCGCCATGGTCGTAGAAATTCTGGTCCTCGGCCGAGATGAAGGCACGGGAGACGCGCTTGGGGATCGCCTCGATCGGCACGAAGACGCGGCGCTCGCTGGCGAATTCCGCCACCAGCCGACCGTCGCCGGCATGGACGCGGGTGGCGACGGGCGGACGGTAATCCGCCAGCTGCCGGTACTCCGGCAGGTCACGCCCATAGCGCCAGATGGCGAATCCGATGGCACCGGCCCCGAGACCGGCCAGGACCGCCAGCAGGGCGACCACACCCACGACAATACGCTTCATCGTCAAAACCCGCCTGTTTTCCGCCTGCGCGCACGCCCCCGGCAGCGCCGGGTATGAAAATCCCGTCGGGCGGGGTCCCGCCCTTCCACCGATGCAGGCTATGCCCAATTATGTCCTGATCAAGACCGGCTCAATACCGTGTCTTTGGCAAAGAAGGCATCGACGGCACGCACGAAGGCCGCCCCGAGACGCTTCTGATGCGTCTGCGATGCCAGAAGCTTGGCGTCGCCACGGTGGGAGAGGTAGCCCATCTCCACCAGCACCGACGGAATGTCCGGCGCCGTCAGCACGGCGAAGCCGGCCGACCGCAGCGGCCGGTTCGGCAGCACCGCCACCTGCCGGTCCAGCGATCCCAGGAAACCCGAGGCGAACCGCAGCGACCGGTTCATGGTATCGCGCTGGGCCATGTTGATGAGGATGCTGGCCACCTGGGCCGAGCGGGCCTTGAGATCGACGCCGGCGATGGCATCCGACAGGTTCTCCCGCTCCGCCAGCATGGCGGCCTCCTTGTCGGACGCAGTCTCCGACAGGGTGTAGACGGACAGGCCACGGACCTCGCTGCGGCCGATGCTGTCGGCATGCAGCGAGATGAACAGATCGGCCCCCTTGTCGCGCGCGAAGGCCACACGCTCGCGCAGGGGGATATAGATGTCGCGGTCGCGGGTCATCTCCACACGGTAGCGGCCGGTGGCCAGCAATTGACGCCGCACCTCCCTGGCCATGGCCAGGGTGATTTCCTTCTCATGCACGCCGTTGACGGCATGGGCACCGGGGTCCTTGCCGCCATGGCCGGGGTCCAGCACCACCAGGGGCTTGGTCAGCGGCTTGCGCGCCACCGGCGGCGGCACCGTGGCCGCAGCCACCCGGGCCGCCGGCGGCAAAGCGGCTGGCGGGTTCGCCGCCGCCAGCGTGCCGGCCGTCTGGCCCGCCCGGGTGCGGCCGTCGCCGGGAGACAGATCGAGGATGAAGCGCGGCGGATGGCCATCGCGCGGCGGGATCACGGCCGCCTGCAGCACATGGATCGGACCGGTGGTGTCCAGCACCAGCCGGCTGCGCCCGGCCGCCGCAGGCTCGCGGCCGACGGCGCGCACCAGCCCCCGCCCCTGCGGCAGCGACGGCACGGCCCAGGCCAGTTCCGGCAGATCGATCACCACGCGCCAGGGGTTTGACTGCGTCTCCACCCGGAACGGGGTGGCGGCGGACAGGTCCAGCACGAACCGGGTCTTGTCGGGATGGACGCCCAAGCGGGCACCCAGAATCTGATGCTCCGCCCCGGCCGTGGCCAGCCCGGCGGCGGGCAGCGCCGCCGTCTGCGCCGTCATCTGCCCCGAAGCCGTCCGGGCAGACGCCCCCCCCGCCAGCAGGGCGACGCACGCGATGCAGAGCACGGCAAGGCCGTGACGCAGCCAGCTGGTCGGGCCATGGGGCAAGGATCACCTCGACTCGGGGGACCTTCAGGACGAACGGCACCCTTTATACCCCTAACGAATCAGGGGCTTCAACGCCGTTCATGACAGCGCGACTCATGTCACGGCCCGGTGTGACCCCGATGTACCAGACCGATCGAAGGAGGAGAGGTGGTAGGGTTAAATTCTTTCATTGTGGAACACCCGGACGATGTTTATCCTGTGTCCCGCGACAAACCGCTCTCCTCCAAGCGCCCCCTTCCCGGGGCGTCTGCGTCGCCCCCGAACCCGCGCCATCGGCCGTTTTGCGCCCGTATCGCGACTGTGGGCCGTGACGCTTCTGGAAAGCGGTCCTGTGAAACCACGGAGCTGGTTTCGAGCCGGTGAGCCGGCCCGAACCCCGGCATCGGCATGATGGCCCGTCCTGGCCGCTTCCCCGGAAGCGCCGTTCGACAGGTTGAACTCCGTGCCGCCCGCTCCGCAGCAGACGGTGGCGACTGCCAGCCGACCCGCGTCGCACGGGTGGTCGGTGTGGCCACGGGGACGACATATGGCCAAGCGTATGCTTGTGGACGCCACGCATCCGGAGGAAACCCGGGTCGTCGTGGTGAATGGAAACCGCCTGGACGAGCTTGATTTCGAGATCGCCTCCAGGAAGCAGCTGAAGGGCAACATCTATCTGGCCCGGGTCATCCGGGTGGAGCCCTCGCTGCAGGCCGCCTTCGTCGAGTATGGCGGCAACCGGCACGGGTTCCTGGCCTTCTCGGAAATCCATCCGGACTATTACCGCATCCCGGTCGCCGACCGCGAAGCCCTGCTGCGCGAGCAGCAGGAGCTGGAAGAGGAGCGCGAGCGCCAGGCCATCGAACGGGCCGATGCCGAGGACGGCAGCATCGAGGAACAGACGGCCGACCTGCCGCTGCCGGACGATGTGGGGGGCGCCCCCCCCGCCCCGATCGAGGCCGGCCTGAGCGATGACGGGACCGAGGCCAACGGGGCCGGTGCCGACGGGACCGATCCCGACAGCGCCCTTGAGGGAGCCAGCCCGCTGGGGGCCGCGGGGGCGGAGACGTCCGCCGAGGATGCCGCCGAGGATGCCCCCGAGGAGGCTGCCGCGCCGGCCAAAAGCCGCCGCCGCCCGCGCTTCCGTCACAGCAATGGCCGCGAGCGGCGCATGAACGCCGCCGCCGACACCGGCGAGACCATCGAAGAGGAGCCGGAGGACGAGGCGCGCCCGGCCCGCCGCCGCCCGCTGCGCAGCTACAAGATCCAGGAAGTCATCAAGCGCCGGCAGATCCTGCTGGTGCAGGTGACCAAGGAGGAGCGCGGCAACAAGGGTGCGGCCCTGACGACATACCTGTCGCTGCCCGGCCGCTATGCCGTGCTGATGCCGAACACCCCGCGCGGCGGCGGCATCTCCCGCAAGATCACCAACCCTGCCGACCGCAAGCGGCTGAAGGAGATGCTGGAGGAGTTCGACATCCCCTCGGGCATGTCGGTGATCCTGCGCACCGCCGGCATCGAGCGCAGCAAGCCGGAGATCCGGCGCGACCTCGAATATCTCATGCGCCTGTGGGACAGCATCCGCGAGACGACGCTGCAGTCGGTGGCGCCGGCGCTGATCTATGAAGAGGCGAACCTGATCAAGCGGTCCATCCGCGATCTGTACGCCAACGACATCGACGAGATCCATGTGGAGGGCGAGGACGGCTATCGCACCGCCAAGGACTTCATGCGGATGCTGATGCCCAGCCACGCCAAGAAGATCCAGCTCTACAAGGACGAGGGCATTCCCCTGTTCCACCGCTTCCAGGTGGAGGGTGCCATCGAGGCGATGTTCAACCCGGTGGTCCAGCTGAAGTCGGGCGGCTACATCGTCATCAACCAGACCGAGGCGCTGGTCGCCATCGACGTCAACTCCGGCCGCTCCACCAAGGAGCGCAACATCGAGGAGACGGCGCTGAAGACCAATCTGGAGGCCGCCGACGAGGTGGCGCGCCAGCTGCGTCTGCGCGATCTGGCCGGCCTGGTCGTCATCGACTTCATCGACATGGAGGACGGGCGCAACAACGCCGCCGTCGAGAAGCGCCTGAAAGAGGCGATGAAGTCCGACCGTGCCCGCATCCAGCTGGGCCGCATCAGCCCGTTCGGCCTGCTGGAACTGTCGCGCCAGCGGCTGCGTCCCAGCCTGCAGGAGATCAACTTCGAGCGCTGCCCGCACTGCCAGGGCACCGGCCTCATCCGCTCGCAGGAAAGCGCGGCGCTGGCCGTGCTGCGGGCCATCGAGGAGGAAGGCATCCGCCGCCGCTCCAGCGAGATCACCGTCACCTGCGCCAGCAGCGTCACGCTCTATATCCTCAACCAGAAGCGTGAGGTTCTGGCGGATATCGAGCGGCGGCACGGCCTGCGCGTCTATATGCAGGCCGATGACCAGCTGACCGGCCCGGACCACCGGCTGGAGCGGATCAAGGCCAAGCTGCCGGGCGAAGAGAGCGCCCCCGCCCCCGTGGTGGCGGAAAAGGTCTTCGCCATGACCGAGCGCCAGCTGGAGCAGGAGGAGGCCGCCGCCGAGGCTGCCGAGGCCGAGGCCGCCGGTGAGGAGGAAGCCGAGGAGAGCGCCAACCCGCCCGCCCCGTCCGCCGGCAATGGCGAGCGCGAAGGCCGTGGCCGCCGCCGCCGGCGCCGCCGTCGTCGGGGCGACCGGCCGGACAGCCGCGCCCTGGACCCGCAGGGTGAGGATGAGGGCGCCGAGGGTGACGAGGACAGCGACGAGACCGGCGAGATGCCGGCTGCCATCGCCGCCGCCCCCGGTGCCGAGGACGGTCCTGCCGGGGATGAGGCTGCCGAGGACGCTGCCGCGGAGACGGCCGACGCAGCCGACGATGAGGACAGCGAAAAGCGCAAGCGTCGCCGCGGCAAGCGCGGTGGGCGCCGGCGCGGACGCGGGTCCGACGAAGCCGAGAGCACGGCCGACAGCCTGGCCGACGCGGCGCCCCTGACGCCCCCCCTGACTGCGGTCGAAGCGGCCGTGGAGCAGGTGGCCGACAGCGTCGCCGCCGCCGTCGAGGCGGTGGTTCCGGCCGAGGCTGTGACGGCGGATGCCGCGGCTCTGGTGGAGCCGGCAGTGACGGAGGACGCCCCTGCCGCCAAGAAGCGGCCCAGCCGCAGCCGTAAGAAGGCCGCCGAGCCTGTCGCGGCCGAACCGGTGCCCGCGGTCGAAACCGTGGCGGAACCGGCCGAGGCGACCCCGGCGCCGAAGAAGCGCGCCAGCCGCAAGAAGGCCGCCGAGCCTGTCGCGGCCGAGGTGGCGCCCGAGGCCGAAGCCCCGGCGGCCAAGCCGTCGCGCAGCAAGGCCCGGACCAAGGCCGCCGCGGCCAAGGCCGAGCCGGTCCCCGAAGCCGAGGCAGCACCGGCGCCGAAGAAGCGCGCCAGCCGCAAGAAGGCCGCAGAACCGGCCGTGGCCGAGGCGGCACCGGCGATCAGCGAGACGCCGGCCGAGCCTGTGGCCAACAGCGCGCCGCTGACGGGCGAGCCGACGGAGGCCGCCGCGGAGACCGAGTCCCCGCGCCGCGGCTGGTGGAGCAAGCGCCGCTGACGGCGGTCACGACGCCGACCAGCAAAACGGGGGGATGCATGGGCATCCCCCCGTTTTCATATCGGCACGGGAGATGCCGCCCGGACGCGGCCCCGGGGATCAGAGCGGGCGCCAGGCCTTGGCCAGGCGGACGAACCCGTCCACATCCACCTCTTCCGCCCGCGCGGTCGGGGCGATGCCGACGCTTTCCAGCAGCGGCTCGGGCGTGTGCAGCAGGCCCTTGAGGCTGGCGCGCAGCATCTTGCGGCGCTGGCCGAAGGCCGCGGCCACCAGCGCCTCCATGGTGGCGAAGGCGGGATCGTCGGCGGAACGCATCCGGGGCGTCAGCCGCACCACGGCGCTGTCCACCTTGGGCGGCGGGGTGAAGGCCCGCGCCGGCAAATCCATGACCGCGCGGCAGTCCGCCAGCCACTGGCACATCACGGCCAGACGGCCATAGGCGCCGCTGCGCGGGCGGGCGACGATGCGGTCGGCCACCTCCTTCTGGAACATCAGCGTCAGCGACACATACTGGTCGATGCGCTTCAGCCAGCCGATCAGCAGCGGCGTGCCCACATTGTAAGGCAGGTTCGAGACCACGGCGCGCGGCGCCGGGACAAGATCGACCGGGTCCACCTCCAGCGCATCGGCCTGCACCAGCCGCAGCCGGCCACCGGCGGCGGCGATGAGATCGGCCAAAGCCGCGGCGAAGCGCGGGTCGCGCTCCACCGCCACCACGCCCTGCGCCCTGCTCTCCACCAGGGCGCGGGTCAGGCCGCCGGGGCCGGGCCCCACCTCCACCACGGTGACGCCGGTGAAATCCCCGGCCTCGCGCACGATGCGGCGGGTGACATTGAGGTCGAGCAGGAAATGCTGGCCGAAGGCCTTCTTGGCTGCCAGATCATGGCGGGCGATGACGTCGCGCAGCGGCGGCAGGCTGGCCAGATCGGGGTGCGGCCGCTCGGCGGGCACCGGATCGACGGCCGGCGGAATGGTCATGGTCATGGCGGTCAGGCTCCGGCGCGGCGGTCGGCCAGATCCGCGGCCCGGCGCAGCGCCGCCACCAGACTGCTGGCGCTGGCGCCGCCGGTTCCGGCGAGGCCGAGCGCCGTGCCGTGGTCCGGCGAGGTGCGGATGAAGGGCAGGCCGAGGGTGATGTTGACGCCCGTATCGAAATCCAGGGTCTTCAGCGGGATCAGGCCCTGGTCGTGGTACATGCAGACCACGGCGTCATGGCGGGCGCGGGCACCGGCATGAAACAGCGTGTCGGCGGGATACGGGCCGCTGGCCGCGATCCCCTCCCCCTGCAGCACCGCCACGGCCGGGGCGATGATGTCGATCTCCTCCCGCCCCATGCTGCCGGATTCGCCGGCATGGGGATTGAGGGCGGCCACGGCCAGCCGCGGCGCAGCGATGCCGAAATCGCGGCGCAGGGCGGCATGGGTGACACGGGCCACATGCAGGATGGAGTCGGCCGTCAGGCGGAGCGCCGCCTCCCGCAGCGCCAGATGGATGGTGGCCAGCACCACACGCAGGCCGCCGCCCTCCAGCAGCATCACCGTGCCATCGTCGGACAGCCCGGCCAGATGGGCCAGATATTCGGTGTGGCCGGGCCAGCGGAACCCCGCCTGGTACAGGCTGCTCTTCTGGATGGGATTGGTGACCAGCGCTGCGGCATGGCCCTGGCGCACCAGATCCACCGCCCGGTCGATGCTGGCGATGACCGCCGGCCCGTTGGCCGGATCGGGCTGGCCCGGCACCACCGGCGCGGACACCGGCAGCGGCAGCACCGGCAGCGCCGTGCCGAACCGTGCCGGCACTGCCGCGGGGTCGGCGATGGCGCAGACCGGCACGTCCCAGCCGAGACGTGCGGCCAGGGACCGCAGGCGGTCCGGATCATCCAGCAGGAAGAAGGCCGGAAGCCCCTGCTCCTGCCGGGACATCCAGGCCTTCATCGCGATTTCACCGCCGATGCCGGCCGGCTCGCCCATGGTCAGGGCGAGCGGAAGACGGGCGGGCGCCACCATCACAGGCGGTATTCGATGGTGGCCGACCGGCGCAGGTCGCGCAGATAGCGGCGCTGCTGCATGTCCAGCCGCTCCAGGAACAGGGCGTTGCGCACCTGGTCCAGCGGCGGCAGGCTGCCTTCCGGCACCACGCGGTCGCAGACCATCAGGATCATGGCACCATGATCGGTCATCATCGGCGGCGTCGGCGTGCCGACACCCAGGCTGGAGACGAACTGGCCGATCTGCGCCGGCAGGTCGGCGATGCGGGTCAGCGGCTGGGCCAGGGTCTGGGCGCCGGGCAGGCGCTGGGCGGCGGCGTCCAGCGCCTCGCAGCTGGAGGCCTCCTCGGCCACCTGCTTGGCCGCCGCCATCACGGCCTCGGCCTGCTGCGCATTGCCCACCGGCAGCACGAACTGGCGCAGGCTGACCTGGATCTCCTTGGGATCGCCGGCGGAAACGGCGCGCTGGTCGCGCAGCCACAGGATATGGAAACCGGCCACGCTGCGGATGGGACGGGAGAACTGGCCCGGGCGCAGCTGCTGCAGGGCGCGGTCGAGATTCTCCTCCAGCTGGCCCTGCTGGATCCAGCCCAGGTCGCCGCCGGTGGCGGCACCGGCCGACTGGGAGAATTGCTGGGCCACGGCCTGGAAATTGGCCCCCTGCCCGATCTGGTCGACCAGACGGTCGGCCAGCTGGCTGGCCTGCTGCTCATCCGTGGGCTTGTCCACGGGAATGAAGATCTCGGAGACCAGATATTCCGGCTTGCCGGCATTGGCCTTGATGCGCTCGAGATAGGCGTTGACCTCCTCGTCGGCCACGACGACGCTCGGGCGCACGGCGCGCTGGACCAGCTTGCTCCAGGCGACATGGGCGATGGTCTGTTCGCGGATGGTGCTGAAGGGCACCCCGCTCTTGTCCAGCGCTTCCTTGAACTGGTCCATGGTCATGCGGTTGCGCTTGGCCAGATCGTTCAGCTCGTCATCCACATCATCCGGGCTGACGCTGACGGTACGCTGCCGCGCCTCCTGGATCTGCAGCCGCTCGTCGATCAGCAGGCGCAGCACCTGCGGCAGCAGGCGCTGCCGCGCCTCGGCCGTGTCCGGCAGGCCGGAGGAGACCAGGGCCAGCCGCAGGCGGGCCAGCACGTCGGCCATGGTGATGGCTTCCTCGTTGACCACGGCGGCGATGCGCCCCTCGGCAGGATCGCCCTGCTGCGCGGCCGCCGGATACGCGGCGAACAGGAAGGCGGCGGTGACGCCGGCGAGGGTGCTCCGGAGGAGGCTTTTCATGGTGCGTCGGATCACAGGCTGAGACATGGTGGGTTCTTATAGAGGTTAATCCGCCCGGAGGCAAAGCACCGGACGGTCAACCATCCTCCGTATGGAGCAGGGCGGCCATCCCCAGCATCACCGTGGCCCCCGCCGGGGCCCAGGCGGCCAGCATGGCGGGAATGCTCCCCGACAGGCCCAGGGCCTGGACCACATCGCGGATGACGAACAGGACCAGCGCCACCAGCAGGCCGCTGGCGATCAGCATCAGCGTCCCGCCCTGCCGGGTTTGCCGCAGGGCGAAGGCCGCCGCCAGCAGGACCATGGCGGCGAACAGCACGGGCTGGGCCAGCAGCGTGTGCCAGTAGAGCCGATGCCGCAGCGAGGACAGGCCCGTAGCCTCCAGCGTGGCGATGAAGCGCGGCAGCTCCCAGAAGGACTGGGTATCGGGCGGCGCGAAACTCTCCTGGATCCGCTCCTCCGTCAGCACCGTGGGCAGGCGGTAGCGGGCCAGGAATTCAGGCGCCCGGCCGGGACGGTTGTACCAGGCTTCGCGCAGGTCCCAATAGCCGGGGGCCAGAGTCGCGGCCTGGGCGTCGATGCGGCTGGTCAGGCCGCCCTCGGCGCCGTTCAGCAGCACCATGACCCGGCGCAGCTCCAGCGTGCCCGGCACCACCGACTCCGCGTGGATCAGATAGCCGCCGGTCTCCCCCGGCTGGCGCAGCCAGACGCCGGACTTCGACACGTCGAAGGACGAGGTCTGTCCGCGCAGATAGCGGTTCTCCAGCCGCTCATAGCGGGTCAGCATGGCGGAGAAGATGGGATTGAGCACGGTGATCTGCAGCACGCCCAGCGCCACCGCCACCAGCAGCACCGGGGCGATGAACTGCCAGACCGAAATGCCGCTGGCCCGCGCCACCACCAGCTCCTGCGTCCGCGTCAGGCGCGAGAAGGTGTAGAGGCCGCCGAACAGCACGACGAAGGGGAAGATCTGCTGCCCGATCTCCGGCAGCTTCAGCAGCCCCATGGCGACCACCAGCTGGAACGAGGCTTCGGGCCGGTTGGCGGCCCGGCGCAGCAGCTCCACCGTGTCCAGCAGGTAGATGATGGACAGCATCACGGCCAGGACCACCAGGAACCACAGCAGGAACTGGCGCCCGATATAGACGGACAGGGTCGTCGACAGGCGCATCAATGTCCCTCCGCCGTGGCGGCGGGACGGCCCAGCAGCCGCCGCATCCGCCGCCATTGCTTCATGTACCACAGGCCGCCGGCCACCGGCGCCAGCACCAGCAGATAGAGCAGCGGCGTCAGCGGCGGCGTCTTGCCCGCGAGATTGGCCACGCCCAGCACGGCGCTTTCCAGCACCAGCGCCGCCACGGCGGCGGCGGCGATGCGGCGGGTCCGGCCACGGCGCGAGAATTCGCCCGGCAGCAGGGCACAGAGCGCCAGCACGGTGAAGGCCGGCGCCAGCAGCGGCATCGACAGGCGGCTGTGCAGCTCGGCCCGCAGGCGCGAGGCGAACTGCTGATCCAGCGGGTCGGCCGAGATGTGCAGCAGCTGGCCCAGCGGCCGTTCGCGCGGGTCCGGCCAGCGCTGCCCCAGCTCCTTGCGCAGCGATTGCAGATCGACGGCGTAGCGGTCGAACTCCAGCCATTCCAGCTTGCCCGTGGCCTCGTGGAACTTCAGCTGGGTGCCGTTGAACACCACCACCCGCGGCGCGCCGTCGCCATCGACCAGCATGCCGCGGTCGGCAATGACGGTGGTGGCCTCCTCGGGGGAGCGCACATCATGGATCAGCAGGCCCGACAGCTCGCCATTGCGGCCACGGTCGCGCACATAGACGGTGAGGCCCGGCCCCACATCGTTGAAGGTGCCCTCGCGCAGCAGCACAGCCGTGTATTCGCTGCGGACCTCGTTGCGCAGGCGGATCATCTCCCGCTGGGCCGCCGGGCCGATGCTGATGGTCAGCGCATAGCAGATCAGGGCCACGACCACCGACAGCAGCAGGGCCGGCCGCGCCAGCGCCAGCGGCCCCAGACCGGCGGCCCGCATCACCACCAGCTCGCTGTCCATTGTCAGCCGGTTGTAGGTGAACAGCACCGCGGCCAGCAGCCCCACCGGCAGCACCAGATAGAGGAAGGTGGGAAAGGTCAGGATGGCCAACCGGAAGAACATGGACAGCGGCGCGCCGCCCTCCACCACCAGCTGGACCAGCCGCATGGACTGGGTCAGCCAGATGGCCACCGACAGGCCCGCGGTGACGAAGACCGTCGCCACCGTCAGGTTCCGAAGCAGATAACGGCTGATCTGGTTCATGCCTTCCCGTACCACAGAGCCGGGTCCGTTCCCCGCTCCCCACACGCGCAACCCGCCACCGCCCTAGCGCATCATTGCGTCGGCATCGTGGCGCCGGTCTGCGGTCCCCGCAAAAGGACCCCGTCGGAGCGCCGCATGGCTTGACACGGTCGGGACGCTGTTCTTTATCGACTCCCAGAGTGCGAGACAACACCCGGGACGGGTTCCGCGTCCGGCAGCAGCCCTGTCGTCTGCCCGCCAGAACAGCCTGTGCCCACCACAACAGAGAGCCAAGAATGAAGATCGCCTTCTCCCCGGTGGCCCTGCCCAAAGCGGGCGTCGTGGCCGTGACCGTTGCCGCCGAGCGTGCCCTGGGCGCCTTCGGCCGGGATCTGGACCAGCGGACGGGCGGGCTTTTGACCCGCGCCATGGAGTCGGGCCGTTTCAGCGGCAAGGCGGACGAGGTGCTGACCGTGCTGGCCCCCACCGGCGTGGACAGCGGCCGCATCCTGCTGGTCGGCATCGGCAAGCCGGCCGAGGTCACCGCCCTGACGGCCAACAGCGCCGGCGCCGTGGCCGTGGCCGGCCTCGTCACCTCCGGTGAGACCGAGCTGTCCATCGCCGTGGACAGCCATGACGGCGTGACCCTGCCGGCCGCCGAGCTGGCCGTGGAGATCGCCTTCGGCGCCGCCTCGCGCAGCTACCGTTTCGACAAGTACAAGACCAAGACCCCGGCCGAGAAGAAGCCCAGCCTGAAGAAGGTCACCGTGCTGACCGACGAGGCCAAGGCCGCCAAGAAGGCCTGGGACCGGCAGGAGAAGCTGCTGGACGGCGTGTTCCTGACCCGCGACCTGGTGTCCGAGCCCGGCAACATCATCTATCCGGAGTCCCTGGCCGAGCACTGCCTGGCGCTGAAGGATCTCGGCGTCGAGGTCGAGGTGCTGGACGAGAAGAAGATGAAAAAGCTGGGCATGGGCGCCCTGCTGGGCGTGGGCCAGGGCAGTGCCCATCCGCCCCGGCTGGTGATCATGCGCTGGAATGGCGGTGCCGAGGGCGATGCGCCCGTGGCCTTCATCGGCAAGGGCATCACCTTCGACACCGGCGGCATCTCCATCAAGCCGGCCGCCAACATGGAAGACATGAAGTGGGACATGGCGGGCTCCGGCGCCGTCATCGGCCTGCTGGCCGCCCTGGCCGGCCGCAAGGCCAAGGCCAATGTGGTTGGCGTGGTGGCCCTGGCCGAGAACATGCCCGGCGGCAACGCCCAGCGCCCCGGCGACATCGTCACCAGCATGTCCGGCCAGACCATCGAGGTGCTGAACACCGACGCCGAGGGCCGGCTGGTCCTGGCCGACGCGCTCTGGTACACGCAGGCCACCTTCAAGCCGAAGTTCATGGTCAACCTCGCCACCCTGACCGGCGCCATCATCGTCAGCCTGGGCAACGAGCATGCCGGCCTGTTCAGCAACAATGACGAGCTGGCCGAGCGGCTGGCCGCCACCGGCAAGAAGACCGGCGAGCTGCTGTGGCGCATGCCCCTGGCCCCGGCCTATGACAAGGACATCGACAGCGACGCCGCCGACATGAAGAACATCGGCCGCCCGATGACCGCCGGCAGCATCATCGGCGCCCAGTTCCTGCAGCGCTTCGTCAACGGCACCCCCTGGGCCCATCTGGACATCGCCGGCACGGCCTGGGCCAAGGCCGACCGCGGCATCGTGCCGAAGGGGGCCACCGCCTTCGGCGTGCGCCTGCTGGACCGGCTGGTGGCCGATCACTACGAGGGCTGAGGCCCGTTGTTCCCGGAACGGCCGGCAGGGTGACCCTGCCGGCCCGCCCGACCGTTTTGCCGTCCCGCCCGCATCCGGAGTATCGTTCCCGTGATCCGCTCCCCGATCCGCCGCAGCGCCCTGATCCTGGCGGGGCTTCTGGTCCTGGGCCTGATCCCGCCCGGCCTGGCCCTGCCCGGTCTGACCCCGGCGCCGGCTGCGGCCCAGGCGGCGCAGAAGCGGGAGCCGAACAGCCAGCTGGTCGGCGCCCTGCCCGACGTGCCCAAGGGCTGGACAGCGGGCGAACCGCAGCTGGCCGGCGGCGTGCTGGCCATGTACACGGCGCTGTCGGCCGAGCGCGTCTATCGCCGTGGCCCCGTCGCGGTCACCGTGGCCGCCGCGCGCAGCCCGACCCTGGTCAGCGCCATCCGCGGCTCCATCACCACCCCAGCCAACCTGCCCCCGGCATCCCGCGTCGCCCTCGTGGCCAAGCAGCGGGCGGTGATCGTGGAAAGCCAGCAGCCGCACCGCATCATCATCCAGATCCCGGTGGGCGTGTCGGGTCTGGCCATGCTGTCCACCGACACCGCGACGCTGGACGATCTGATGGCCCTGGCGGCCGGAATCGATTTCAGCGACCTGGGCGACCGGTGAGGACGGCCCCTCCCCTGTTGAACCTGCAATCCGGAAGGCACGGCGGGGCATGAGCGAGCTGCGCTTCTACCATCTGACCCGCGCTTCCCTGGAGCAGACGCTGCCCGGGCTGCTGGAGAAGTCGCTGGAGCGCGGCTGGACGGCCGTTGTCATGACCTCCAGCGAGGAGCGGGCCGAGGCGCTGGCCCTGCATCTCTGGACCTGGAAGCCCGACAGTTTCCTGCCCCATGGCACGGCCAAGGATGGCTTTCCCGAGCGGCAGCCGGTCTATCTGACCGCCGCCGACGAGCGCCCCAACGACGCCCATGTGCTGTTCCTGACCGATGGGGCCGAAAGTGCGCGGCTGGGCGACTATGCCCTGGTCTGCGACCTGTTCGACGGCACCGATCCCGACGCCGTCGCCGCGGCCCGCCGCCGCTGGAAGGCCGCCAAGGAGGCCGGGCACGGCCTGACCTACTGGCAGCAGACCGAGCGCGGCGGCTGGGAGAAGAAGGCCTGACAGCAGGCCGGCGCTACTGCGCCGCCGTCTCCCCCTGCTCGTCCCGGATCTTGCGCCAGGCCGCCACATTGCGGTTGTGCGCCTCCAGCGTTTCGGCGAAGGCGTGGCCGCCGCTGCCATCGGCCACGAAATAGAGGAATTTGTGCGCCTCCGGGTTCAGCGTGGCCTTCAGCGAGGCCAGCCCCGGATTGGCGATGGGACCGGGCGGCAGCCCGTCCGCCACATAGGTGTTGTAGGGCGAGTCGAGCTTCCAGTCGGCCCGGGTCAGCGGCCGGTCCAGCGGCCCCTTGCCCCCGGTCAGGGCATAGATGATGGTCGGGTCGGATTGCAGCTTCATGCCCAGCCGCAGACGGTTGGCGAAGACGCCGGCCACGCGCGGGCGCTCGGACGCCACGGCGGTCTCCTTCTCGATGATCGAGGCCAGGGTCACCGCCTGCTCCGGCGTCGTCACCGGCAGGCCGGCCGCCCGGCCCGGCCACAGCTCGGCCAGGGCCTTGCGCATGGCCTCCTGCATGCGGGCCACGATCTCGGCCCGGCTGTCGCCCCAGGAATAATGATAGGTCTCCGGCAGCAGCGTACCGTCGGCCGGCACCGGATCGACCGTACCGGCAAGGCCCGGCTCGCCCTCCAGCAGGACCAGGATCTGCCGGCTGGTCAGCCCCTCCGGCACGGTGACGCGGCGGACCACGGTCTTGCCGCTCTCCAGCAGGTCCAGCACGGACTGCACGCTCATCCCGGCGGTGAAGGCGTACTCACCGGCCTTGAGGCGCTGGGCGCTCTCACGCAGCTTGGCGGCCAGCATCAGGTCGTAGGGACTGCGCACCACGCCCGCGCCCGCCAGCTGGCGGGCGATGGCCTGGACGCCGCTGCCCCTGGCGATGACCAGCTGGCTGTCGGCGGCCAGCGGCCCCGGCCCGGTATAGCGCTGCCAGCCATACCATGCCCCGCCGCCGGCCAGGGCCAGCAGCAGAAGCAGAAACGCCGCCGCCGGGAGAACCCAGCGGCGGCGCTTGACCGGCGGATCGGCCTTGTCGGTGGACACGGCCCGGATCAGTCGATCGACGTGAAGATCAGCGAGGCGTTGGTGCCGCCGAAACCGAAGCTGTTGGACAGCGCGGCGCGGACCTTGCGCTCCTTGGCCTTCAGCGGCACCAGGTCGGCGCCTTCCGTGCCCTCGGAGGGATTCTCCAGGTTCAGGGTCGGCGGCACGATCTGGTCGCGGATCGACAGGATGGAATAGATGGCCTCGACGGCGCCGGCGGCCCCCAGCAGATGGCCGATGGCCGACTTGGTGGAGGACATGGACGCGCCGCTGAGATCGGCCCCGAACAGGCGGCGCACGGCCCCCAGCTCGATCAGGTCACCCACCGGCGTGGAGGTGCCGTGGGCGTTGATGTAGTCGATCTCGCCCGGGTTCAGGCCGGCCCGCTTCAACGCCATCCTCATGGCACGGAAGCCGCCATTGCCGTCCTCGGCCGGAGCGGTGATGTGGTAGGCGTCGCCCGACAGGCCGTAGCCGATGATCTCGGCATAGATCTTGGCGCCGCGCTTCTTGGCGTGCTCGTACTCTTCCAGCACGACGACGCCGGCGCCCTCGCCCATGACGAAACCGTCACGGTCCTTGTCATAGGGGCGGCTGCCCTTCTGCGGCGTATCGTTGAAGCCGGTGGACAGCGCACGGGCCGCGGCGAAGCCGGCCAGACCCAGGCGGCAGACCGCCGCCTCGGCGCCGCCGGCCACCATGACATCGGCATCGTCGAAGGCGATCAGCCGGGCCGCATCGCCCAGCGCGTGGGCGCCGGTGGAGCAGGCCGTGACCACGGAGTGGTTCGGACCCTTGTAGCCGTGGATGATCGAGACATGGCCCGAGGCCAGATTGATCAGGGACGACGGGATGAAGAAGGGGGAGATGCGGCGCGGACCCTTTTCGGCCAGCAGCAGCGAGGACTCGTAAATCGATGACAGGCCGCCGATGCCGGCCCCGATCATCACGCCGGTGCGCTCGGCCTGTTCCTCGGTGTCGGGCTTCCAGCCGCTGTCCTTGATCGCCTCATCCGCCGCGCCGATGGCGTAGAGGATGAAATCGTCGATCTTCTTCTGGTCCTTGGGCGTGACATAGCTGTCGGGGTTGAAGACCCCGGCGCCCTCGGTTCCGCGGGGCACCATACCGGCGATCCGGCAGGGCAGATCGGAGACATCGAAGCTGTCGATGGCGCGGATGCCGGACTGACCGGCGATCAGACGGTCCCAATTGTGCTGCACGCCAACCCCGAGAGGGCTGACCATGCCAAGACCGGTGACGACGACACGGCGCATGGGTGCGACCTGTACCTGGTTTCCCCTGGTGGCCGGCTCCGCGAACGGTCCGGCCCGAAATGGTGCGAGGCCAGCCCGGATGGGCTGGCCCCACAAGCGGCCCGATGGATCAGGCGGACTTCGACTGGATGAAGTCGATGGCGTCCTTCACCGTCAGGATCTTCTCGGCGGCATCGTCCGGAATCTCGATCCCGAACTCCTCCTCGAACGCCATCACCAGCTCGACGGTGTCCAGCGAGTCGGCGCCCAGGTCGTCGATGAAGCTGGCGGTCTCGGTCACCTTGGCCTCTTCCACGCCCAGGTGCTCGATGACAATCTTCTTAACGCGCTCGGCAATGTCGCTCATCTGATTTGACCTTTCAGGATCTTCCGGTGGGTAGTCGTATTCTGGTGGCTCTGGTGAGTAGGACGGGTCTGCGACGGGTATCCTGTCTGCGCCAGTCTGTTCTCGCGCCGGTCAGAAAAGTGCCGTCACATAACATACCCCGCGGTCCCTGACCAGCATCGCTGATACTGCAGGGGTCCTGGCGGGGTCCCGGCCTCAGATCATGGCCATGCCACCATTGATGTGCAGCGTCTGGCCGGTGACATACGCGGCCTCGTCGCTGGCAAGGTAGACAACGCCGGCGGCGATGTCGTCAGCCGAGCCCAGCCGCCCCGCGGGGATGCGGCTGGACATGGCCTCCTTCTGGGCGTCGGTCAGCACGTCGGTCATGGCCGTCTGGATCATGCCGGGCGCGACGCAGTTCACGGTGATGTTGCGGCTGGCCACTTCCTGGGCCAGCGCC
Organism: Oleisolibacter albus; assembly: GCF_003336875.1. Classification (GTDB taxonomy): domain Bacteria; phylum Pseudomonadota; class Alphaproteobacteria; order Azospirillales; family Azospirillaceae; genus Niveispirillum; species Niveispirillum album. Next base: position 460,179 of record NZ_QGNJ01000001.1, read on the forward strand.
TTGGAGAAGCCGATCAGGCCGGCCTTGGACGCGGCATAGTTGACCTGTCCCGGATTGCCGGTCACGCCCACCACCGAGGTGATGCCGATGATGCGGCCGAAGCGGCGCTTCATCATGCCCTTGACCAGGGCGCGCGACAGGCGGAAGGCGGCCGTCAGATTGACGTCGATGACCGTCTGCCAGTCCTCGTCCTTCATGCGCAGGATCAGGGTGTCGCGGGTCAGGCCGGCATTGTTGACCAGGATGTCCACCTGGCCCAGGGCGGCCTCGGCCTCCTTGGCCAGCTGCTCGACGGCGGCCGGATCGGACAGGTTGGCCGGCACCACCTTGGCACGGTCGCCCAGGCTGGCGGCCAGCTTCTCCAGCGCCTCCACCTTGGTGCCGTGCAGGGCCACGGTGGCGCCCTTGGCATGCAGCGCGGTGGCGATGGCGGCGCCGATGCCGCCGGAGGCGCCGGTCACCAGGGCGGTCTTGCCCGTGAGATCGAACATCGGTGTCACTCCTTGACTGGGCTCACACGGGCCCGAAGGCGGCCACGTCGGCGGGCGTGCCGACCGACAGGGCGGCCAGATCCTTGTCGATGCGCTTGGCCAGACCGGCCAGCACCTTGCCCGCCCCCAGCTCCACCAGCTCGGTCACGCCCTGCGCCTTCATGTACAGGACGCTCTCGCGCCAGCGCACGGCGCCGGTGACCTGCTGCACCAGCAGGCTGCGGATGGCGGCCGGGTCGGACACGGCCTCGGCCGTGACATTGGCGACCACCGGCACGACCGGGGCGCAGATGGTGGTGGCGGCCAGCGCCTCGGCCATGGCGTCGGCGGCCGGCTGCATCAGCGGACAATGGAAGGGGGCGGACACCGGCAGCAGGATGGCGCGCTTGAAGCCGCGCTCGGCCGCGATCTTCATGGCCCGCTCCACCGCGGTCTTGTGACCGCTGACCACCACCTGGCCCGGCGCATTGTCATTGGCGGCGGTGCAGACCTCGCGCTCGGCGCTGGCGGCGGCGGCGATCTCACGCGCCGCGTCCAGGTCGGCGCCGAGGATGGCGGCCATGGCGCCCACACCCACCGGCACGGCCTTCTGCATGCTCTGCCCCCGCAGCTTCAGCAGGCGGGCGGTGTCGGCCAGGGTCAGGGCCCCGGCGGCGCAGAGGGCGGAATATTCACCCAGGCTGTGGCCGGCGACGAAGCGGGCATGCCTGGCCAGATCCAGCCCCTTCTCCGCCTGCAGCACGCGCAGAACCGCCACCGACACGGCCATCAGGGCCGGCTGGGCATTCTCGGTCAGCGTCAGCTGGTCTTCCGGCCCCTCGAACATCAGGGCGGACAGCGGCTGGGCCAGGGCAGCATCGACCTCGTCGAAGGTCTGACGGGCAATGGCGAAATTGGCGGCGAGGTCACGCCCCATGCCGACGGCCTGGCTGCCCTGGCCCGGAAAGACGAACGCGCGTGTCATGGGCTGATCACTCTGCAAATGGTTTACGCAGATGGTCTGCAGATCTTCGGGGAATCCGCCCCGGTCCGGCGCCCTTGATAGCGCGTCGTCCGCCTTAGTCAAGCAGCGACGCCGTTTGCGGGACGGCGGCCACCGTTTCAGCGCCGCTGCATAGGCACAAATGCAGGCAGGCGGATCGGCGTCCTGATGACTATGGATCGTGCGCGCGCACGAGAGCGGAGGAGACGGCACCGCCCCTGGACATGGCTGCACCCGCCTGGGGACATGGTGCCGCAGCCGGGCGCCCGCCGGCAGCAGCGGAGAGCGGAGAGGGACCCGCCCGGGGCCTGGCCATGCGGCCGGCGCAGCCCGAAACGCCGGTTCCGCCTTGCTTTGCCGTCCGGCCTGTGTATAGTGCCGCGCTTCCGAAACCCCGCCGGCACTCGCCAGGTGCCGGCTAGGACCGTGCGGCTGGCCCCCATCCGGGGCGCGCAGCGGCGGACCGCGTAACAGCCATGGGGAGTCATATGGCACTGTATGAAACCGTGATGATCGCCCGCCAGGACATCGCGTCCTCGCAGGTGGAAGGTCTCACCGAGACCTTCAGCACGATCCTGAAGGACAATGGCGGTTCGATCCTGAAGACCGAGCAGTGGGGTCTGAAGACCCTGACCTATCGGATCAAGAAGAACCGCAAGGGCCACTACGTCTACTTCGGCATCGACGCCCCGGCCGCCGCCGTGGCCGAGATGGAGCGGAACATGTCCATCAACGAGGACGTGCTGCGCTTCATGACCGTGAAGGTCGAGAAGATCGAAGAAGGCCAGACCGCCATGCTCGCCAACAAGGGCGACCGCGGCGAGCGTGGCCCGCGTGGCGGCTTCGGCGACCGCGGCCCGCGCCGCGAGTTCGGCGACCGTGGTCCGCGCCGTGACGGCGACCGTCCGCGTCGCGAGGATCGTACCGAGGGTGAAGGAGAGCGCGCATGAACGCCGAACGTCCCCAGGGTGCCGCTGCCGGCGCGCCCCGCTCGGCCGGCGGTGGCCGCCGTCCGTTCTTCCGTCGCCGGAAGACCTGCCCCTTCTCCGGCCCCAATGCGCCGGTGATCGACTACAAGGACATCAAGCTGCTCTCGCGCTTCATCTCCGAGCGCGGCAAGATCGTCCCCAGCCGCATCACCGCCGTGTCGGCCAAGAAGCAGCGTGAGCTGGCCCGCGCCATCAAGCGCGCCCGCTTCCTCGCCCTGCTGCCGTACATCGTGAAGTAAGCGAGCCAGGAGAACAGACAATGGAAGTCATTCTGCTGGAGCGCGTCGAGAAGCTCGGCCAGATGGGCCAGGTTGTGAAGGTGAAGCCGGGCTATGCCCGCAACTTCCTCCTGCCCCGCAAGAAGGCCCTGCGCGCGACGAAGGAAAACCTCGCCTACTTCGAGACCCAGAAGGCGCAGCTGGAAGCCCGCAATCTGGAGCGCAAGAAGGAAGCCGAGCAGGTCGCGGTGAAGATCGACGGTCTGACCGTCGTCATCCTGCGCCAGTCCGGTGAGACCGGTGTGCTGTACGGCTCCGTCACGTCCCGCGACGTGGCCGAGGTCGTCACCACGGCCGGTTTCAGCATCGGCCGCAATCAGGTGTCCATCGAGGAGCCGATCAAGACCCTGGGCCTGTTCAAGGTCCGCGTCGTTCTGCACCCCGAGGTCACCGTGCTCGTGACCGTCAACGTGGCCCGCTCCGCCGAAGAGGCGGCCCTGCAGGCCGAGCGCGGTGGCATGGTCACCCGCACCGATGACGACGAGGACGAGGACGAGGTGGTCGAAGAGACCGCCGAGACCAGCGAGGAGACCGAGGCCTGAGCCTCGCCTTCCCTGGCCTATCGGCCTGGTTGAGAAAAGAAATGGCGCAACCCCAACGGGTTGCGCCATTTCGATTCGTCCGTTCGCCATAGCCCGTTCGCACGTCTTCTCCCCTGGCGATTCCAGTCCGAGACTTCCATCCGAACGCGGTGATGGAGGCAGGACCATGCTGTTCGCCCGCCTGTTGCGCGGCCTGGTCAAATCCGGCGGCCTGACGCTGATCGACGCGAAGGACCGAATCCATACAATCGGATGCAATGATGGCCGCGCGCCGCCCCTGCGCGTGCGCCTGACCGAGTCCTCGCTGCACTGGAAGCTGGCGGTTAATCCCGGCCTTTATGCCGGCGAGGCCTATATGGACGGCACGCTGCGGATCGAGGAGGGCACCATCTTCGATCTGCTGGATCTGGTGACCCGCAATGCCGGCACCGCCGACCTGGGCAGTGTGGCCCGTCTGCGTGGCCTCATCATCGGGCTGGCCCGGCTGGTGCAGCAGACCAATCCGCTGGACCGCTCCCGCCGCAACGTGGCCCACCATTACGACCTGTCCGGGGCGCTGTACGACCTGTTCCTCGATGCCGACCGCCAGTACAGCTGCGCCTATTTCACCGAGCCGGGCCAGCCGCTGGAGCAGGCCCAGGCCGCCAAGAAACGCCACATCGCCGCCAAGCTGCTGCTGCAGCCCGGCCAGCGCGTGCTCGACATCGGCTGCGGCTGGGGCGGGCTGGCCCTGACCCTGGCCCGGCTGGCCGATGTCGAGGTGCTGGGCGTCACCCTGTCGAAGGAGCAGCTGGCCGTGGCCCGCCAGCGTGCCGCCGCGGCCGGGCTGGACGGGCGGGTGCGGTTCGAACTGCGCGACTACCGCGAACTGGACGACCGTTTCGACCGCATCGTCAGCGTCGGCATGTTCGAGCATGTGGGCCGCCCGCAGTACGGCACCTTCTTCCACACCGTCCGCCGGCTGCTGGCCGAGGATGGGGTGGCGCTGCTGCATTCCATCGGCCGCATGGACGGGCCGGGCATCACCAACCCCTGGATTCGCAAATACATCTTCCCCGGCGGCTATTCCCCCGCCCTGTCGGAGGTGGTGCCCGCCGTGGAGCGGTCGCAGCTGTGGATCACCGATGTGGAGGTGCTGCGGCTGCACTATGCCGAGACGCTGCGCCAGTGGCGCCAGCGCTTCCAGGCGCAGCGGGCGGCGGCCGCGGCCCTGTATGATGAGCGGTTCTGCCGGCTGTGGGAGTTCTATCTGGCCGGCTGCGAATGCGCCTTCCGCCATCAGGGCCACATGGTGTTCCAGATGCAGCTGGCCCGGCGCGTGGATGCGGTGCCGCTGACCCGGACCTACATGGCGACGGAGGAGCAGGCCCTGGCCCGGCGGGACCGGAGCGCGGACGGGACCGGGATCAGGGCGGTCAGTCCGGCCGCGCGGATGGCGCGGAGCTGATCCCCGCTCCGCCCACGACCGCAACCGCCGCGCTTGCGCCGCCGCGTCCGCGGGCTTATCCACAGAGCTGTTCACATCCTGTCCACGGATTTCACCTGGGCTGCGGCGCGGACGATTGGCGGCCCACACCCGGGACCTGTTACACTGGCATCATGGATACAAAGCTGATGGACGCGCCCGTCAAGGCGGGCGAGAAGGGCCAACCCGCCTACCGCACGCCGCCCCACAACGAGGAGGCCGAGCAGGCGGTTCTGGGCGCGATTCTCGTCAACAACCGCGCCTTCGAAAAGGTGGGCGAGTTCCTGCGGCCGGAGCATTTCTTCGATCCGGCCAACCAGAAGATCTTCGCGGCGATCATGAAGATGATCGACCGCGGCCAGGTGGCCAACCCGCTGACGCTGAAAGCCTATTTCGAGCAGGACAACGACCTGCGCGAGATCGGCGGCACCGACTATCTGGCCCAGCTGGCGGCGGCCATCGTCACCGTCACCAACATCGAGGATTACGGCCGCATCATCCATGACGGCTATCTGCGCCGACAGCTCATCGAAGTCGGCGAGGACATGGTCAACACCGCCTACAAGCATGAGCTGGACGTCACCGCCAACGACCAGATCGAGGAGGCGGAGAAGAAGCTGTTCGAACTGGCCAGCTTCGGCGACGTCAAGGGTGACTTCATCCCCTTCGAGCGGGCGCTGAAGGCCGCCATCGACACGGCCGAGGCCGCGTTCCGCCGCACCAGCCATGTCACCGGCGTCACCTCCGGCCTGCGCGACCTGGACAGCAAGCTGGGCGGCCTGCACCCCAGCGACCTGCTGATCCTGGCCGGCCGCCCCTCCATGGGTAAGACGGCGCTGGCCACCAACATCGCGTTCAACGCGGCCAAGGCCTACATGCTGTCCGGCGGCAAGGAAGGGGCGCCGGTGGGCTTCTTCTCGCTGGAAATGAGTGCGGAACAGCTGGCCCTGCGTATCCTGGCCGATCAGGCCGAGGTCTCCGGCGACAAGATCCGCCGCGGCGACATCGCCGCCAGCGACTTCCCGAAATTCGTCGAGGCCAGCCAGTATCTGGCCCGCGTGCCCTTCTTCGTGGACGACACGCCGGCCCTGACCATCACGGCCGTGCGCACCCGCTGCCGCCGGCTGAAGCGCACCCAGGGGCTGGGGCTGGTGGTGGTCGACTATCTGCAGCTGCTGCGCGGCGGCGGTACCGGCCGCGGGCCGGAGAACCGCGTGCAGGAGATCTCGGAGATCACCCGCGGCCTGAAGGCCATCGCCAAGGAGCTGCACGTCCCCGTCATCGCCCTGTCGCAGCTGTCGCGCTCGGTGGAACAGCGCGAGGACAAGCGGCCGCAGCTGTCGGACCTGCGCGAGTCGGGCTCGATCGAGCAGGACGCCGACGTGGTCATGTTCGTGTTCCGCGAACAATATTACCTGGAGCGGGCCGAGCCGGGGCAGCGGCCCGACGAATCCCAGGACAAGTTCAACGATCGTTACCAGCGCTGGCAGGAGCGGCTGGGGCAGGTCCACAATACGGCCGAGGTCATCATCGGCAAGCAGCGCCATGGACCTGTCGGAACCGTCCGTCTGTTCTTCGACGGCAACTTTACCCGCTTCGGCGATCTGGATACCCAGCACGGTGCCTACGACAACGAGTGAGCTGTACCCCCTGCCGGCGGCAGGGCGGGAGGCCATGGACAGCCCGGCCGCGCGGCGCGCCGGCAATGTTCTTCTGATCGATCTGGATGCGGTGGTGCAGAACTGGCGCGCGGTGGCCGCCCGGGTCGCCCCCGCCGAATGCGCCGCCGTGGTCAAGGCCGACGCCTATGGGCTGGGCGCCGTGCCGGTGGCCAAGGCCCTGTGGCGGGCCGGCGCCCGCACCTTCTTCGTGGCCGAGCTGGAGGCCGGCGTGCGCCTGCGCGCCGCCCTGCCGGAGGCGCGGCTGGTGGTGCTGCACGGCATCCCCGCCGGCACCGAGGGCGATCTGGCCGACAATGGCCTGATCCCCGTGGCCAACACGCTGGGCGACCTGGAGCGCTGGCGGGCCAAGGCCGCGGCCCTGGGCCGCCCCCTGCCCGTCATCGGCCATATCGACACCGGCATGAACCGCATCGGGCTGGAGGCGGCGGAACTGGACCGGCTGGCCGCCGATCCGGCCGGGCTGCTGCGCGGCCTGACCGTCCAGGCCTGGATGAGCCATCTGGCCTGCGCCGACCATCCCGACAATCCCATGACCGCGGCGCAGCTGGGCCGGTTCCGCGCGGCGCTGGCGCGCCTGCCCACGGCACCGGCCAGCCTGTCGAACTCCGCCGGCATCTTCCATGGCCGCGACTACCATTTCGATCTGGTGCGTCCGGGCATCGCCCTGCATGGCGGCAACCCCACGCCCTGGCAGGACAATCCCATGCGGCCGGTGGTGCGGCTGCTGGGCCGCATCCTGCAGGTGCGCCATGTGGATGCGCCCATGACCGTGGGCTATGACGCCACGCATCGGGTCCAGGGTCCCGGCACGGTGGTGGGGTTCAGCATCGGCTATGCCGACGGCTATCCCTGGGCCGCCAGCGGCAAGGGCGTGGCCCGAATCGAGGGCTATCCGGCCCCGGTGATCGGCCGCGTCTCCATGGATCTGCTGACGGTGGACGCCAGCGCGGTGCCGCCGGAGCATCTGCACGAGGGCGGCTGGGTCGAGGTCATCGGCCCCTGGCGCAGCGTCGATCAGGTGGCCCTGGAGGGCGGCACCATCAGCTACGAGGTGCTGACAAGGCTTGGCAGCCGTTACCACAGGGTCTATCTCGGTAGCCAATGAACGACCCCGTGGTGGAAAGGGTGCCTGTATGGGCTTTCTGAGTGCGATCGGCCGGACGACGCTTGGCTTCCTGGAAGCGTTGGGCAAGATCACCCTGTTCACCTTCATGGCCCTGTCCCACTGCCTGCGGCCCCCCTTCTATCTGCGCCATATCGGCCGGCAGATGGTCGAGATCGGCTATTACAGCCTGCCGGTGGTCGGCCTGACCGCCGTCTTCACCGGCATGGTGCTGGCCCTGCAGAGCTACAGCGGCTTCTCCCGCTTCAATGCCGAGAGCGCCATCGCCACCGTGGTGGTGCTGTCGATCACGCGCGAGCTGGGGCCGGTGCTGGGCGGGCTGATGGTGGCGGGGCGCATCGGCGCCGCCATGGCGGCCGAGCTGGGCACCATGCGCGTGACCGAGCAGGTGGACGCGCTGACCACGCTGTCGACCAACCCCTTCAAATATCTGGTGGCGCCGCGGCTGATCGCCGGCACGGCCATGCTGCCGCTGCTGGTGCTGGTGGCCGACATCATCGGCGTGTTCGGCGGCTATCTGGTGGCGGTCTACCGGCTGGACTTCAACGCCTCCACCTATATCAACAGCACCTGGCAGTATCTGGAGTTCATGGATGTGGTCTCCGGCCTGGTGAAGGCGGCCTGCTTCGGCTTCGTCATTTCGCTGATGGGCTGCTATCACGGCTATAATTCACGCGGCGGTGCCCAGGGCGTGGGCGCGGCCACCACCAACGCCGTGGTCAGCGCCTCCATCATGATCCTGGTGCTGAACTATCTGCTGACGGGGATCTTCTTCTCATGAGCCTGGAGTCCAGCGGCAACGGCGCGGCCGGCGCGCCGAAGATCTCCCTGCGCGGCGTCAAGAAGGCCTTCGGCCCCAAGGTGGTGCTGAACGGCATCGACCTGGATGTCATGCCCGGCGAAAGCCTGGTCATCATCGGCGGGTCGGGCACCGGCAAGTCGGTGCTGCTGAAATGCATCCTGGGCCTGCTGGAGCCGGATGCGGGCCGCATCTTCATCGACGGCGAGGAAACCACCCACCTGCATGGCCGCGAGCGCGAGGCGGTGCTGCGCAAGTTCGGCATGCTGTTCCAGGGCGCCGCCCTGTTCGACAGTCTGCCGGTCTGGGAAAATGTCGGCTTCGGCCTGATCCAGGGCCAGGGGGTCGGCCGGCGCGAGGCGCGCGAGCGGGCCATCGCCACGCTGGGCGCCGTGGGGCTGGCGCCGGAGGTGGCGGACCTCTTCCCCTCCGAACTGTCCGGCGGCATGCAGAAGCGCGTGGGCCTGGCCCGGGCCATCTGCACCCGGCCCGACATTATCTTCTTCGACGAGCCGACCACCGGGCTGGACCCGATCATGTCGGACGTCATCAACGACCTGATCGTGCAGTGCGTGAAGGATCTGGGCGCCACGGCGCTCTCCATCACCCACGACATGGCCAGCGCCCGCAAGATCTCCGACCGCATCGCCATGCTGCACAAGGGCCAGCTGGTCTGGGTCGGCCCGACGGCGGAGATCGACCGCTCCGGCAACGCCTTCGTCGACCAGTTCATCCACGGCCGCGCCGACGGCCCGATCCAGATGCAGATCCGCGCGTTCTGAGCACGGCCGCCCCTTTCTGCGTCCTGCCCGCGCAGACGGGGGGGAACGGCGCTTCGGCCTGCTTGCCCCTGGATCCTCCGCCTGCGCGGAGGATGACGCGGGGTGAGGCGCGGAGGATTACGCGGGGGCGCCCGGTGGCGGACGGGATCAGCGGCGCCAGCGCCGCCAGAGGCAGGGGCGGTCCCGGGCGCCCCAGCGGTATTTGTAGGGCTCGCGCCCCCGCAGGAAATCGAACAGGGTGCAGCCCTCCTCCGTCGCCCGGCCGAGGGCGTGGGCCAGCAGCAGACTGCCGGGGCTGGCGGCGGCCAGGGCCGGGTCGTGGCCGCCGATATAATAGTGGAACCGGCCCTTGGCGCTGAGGCCATAGAGCAGCGCCACCCAGTCACCCGCACAGGCCAGCCCGTAGAACTGCAGCAGGCCGGCGGCGTCCAGCCGCGGGGCGGCGCGGTGGTGGAAGGCGCGCACCGCCGGATCGGCCAGCACACCCGGCTCCCCCTTCGCCTGCCAGCGGGCCGCATGCAGGGCGAACAGCCGGTCCAGCGCCGCCGGAATGTCCCGATCCTGGATGGCGGTGATCCGCCAGTCGCCCAGCCGGTCCATCCGGTGGCCCGCCGTGCGCAGGCTCTGGCGCAGCGACTTCGACAGGCGGGCGGGCAGGTCCAGGGCCGGACAGGGTTCCCCCGCCCCAGCCTCGGCCTGCCAGCCGGGCGGGGGCGGCCGGTCCGCCAGCGGCGACGTTGCGGGCAGGCCGGGCAGGTCGATCAGCGCGGCCTCCGCCGGCCAGGGCAAGTCCGGAGGCATGGTCCCGACCGGACCCAGCCAGTCGCTGGTGCCGGCCCCCAGCGGCAGCAGATGGCGGCCTGCATCGAGGCTGAACCATGGGAAGAGAAAGGCCGGCGGGGACCGGCCGTCGGTGAAGGCGACGCAGGTTTCGGGCTGGAAGCTCTCGGCCCAGGGCAGCAGCCACGCCGGGGACTGGAACGGGGTGGCGTGCGGGTCGGCGTGCCACAGCTGCCACCACGGCTGTTCCAGCCCCCGCAAGGCGGCGAGCCCGCGGACCAGACGGGTCACGCGGCCCCCCGCACCGCCGGCCCGGCCAGGATACGGCGGTAGGTGGCGAGATAGGCATCCACCATGGCGTCGAGGGAGAAGCGGGTCCGGGCCGCGGCGCGGCAGGCTTCGGGATCGAGGGTGGAGAGACCGTCCACGGCATCGGCCATGGCGGCGGCATCGGGCACCAGGAACCCGGTCACCCCCTGCTCCACCACCTCCGGCAGGGCGCCGTTGGGAAAGGCGATGACGGGCGTGCCGGCGGCCAGCGCCTCCATGGCCGCCAGCGAACTGGTTTCGGCACACAGGCTGGGCACCAGCAGTGCCTGGGCCATGCCCAGCAGGCGGCGCTTGCCGCGGAAGCCCAGCGGCCCGATGAAGCGCCGCCGCCGGTCCAGCGCCGGGCGCAGCACCGCGGCGAAGTAGGCGCGATGGCTGTCATAGGGGTAGAGGCGGCCGGCCAGGAACAGCGGCCGCCCGGCACCGCGGGCGGCACGGACGGCATGCTCGAACCCCTTCTCCGGGCAGATGCGCCCCAGGGCGGCCAGCAGCCGGCGCGTGCGGTACCCGGAGGCAAGCTCGGCCACCGGCACCCCGTTCGGCACCGGCGGCAGCAGCAACGGGCTGGGCGGGCACCGGGCTGCCTGATGGGCGGAGACCGGCACCAGCCAGCTGTCCGGCCGGTCCAGGCACCAGAGGTCCGGCGGGTACCAGTCCGGCGGCAGGTGCAGCGTCACCAGCACCGGCACGCCGGGCGGCGGCAGATAGGACAGGGCGTCGATGCCGTGCAGATGCACCAGATCGACGGGATGACTGTCCAGCGCCTCGCGCAGGGCGGCGGCGTGGCGGGCCTGGGCCGCCCGTTTCGCCGCCTCGTCCAGCACGCCCGCCACGGCTGGCACCGGCAGCAGACGCCCCGATGGCCTGGACCCCTCCGGCGCCAGCACCAGCGAGCGATGGCCCCGCGCCACCAGCCCGCGGTCGAGATGGGAGAGGATCTGCTCGGCCCCGCCCACGCTGTCCGGCCCGACCGGGGCCAGGGGATAGCCGACCTGGAGCACGGTCAGGGCCATGGCGGCGCCTCCAGCCCCAGCTGGGCGATGGCCTCCGCCGCCAGCTCCCGCCAGCGCGCCGCCGTGCAGCCCCAGTCGAAATTCTCGTACCAGACGCGGCCCCCGGCCGGCGACCGCAGGTAATCATAGGCCGGTGCCAGCCGGATATGCTCGGCCTCCCGGCCGAAGGGCACCAGCCCCGCCTGCTGGCTGGCATGGCAGTCCAGCAGGCGGGCCTTCAGCGCCCGCGCCGCCGCATCCAGCGGCAGATCCAGCTGCGGCGTGCGCGCGCCCGGCGGGAAGCGGCCGGTGACCAGATCGCCGTCGTCGCCGGCATGGTAGCTGGTGAATTCCAGCAGGGCGGGCGCGCGCCGTCCCTGCCGCCGCAGCAGGGCGCCCGCCGCCTGCACGGCGAAGCTGGTGCTGTCATGGTCGGGGTGCCCGCCCTCATAGGGGTGGGTCAGCACCAGCCCCACATCGCCCTGGTCGAACAGATGCGCCAGCCGCCCGGCGATCCCGGCCATGACCGAAGCCGCCTCCTGGTCGGCAATGCCCAGCCCGATCAGCCGCACCGGCGGGATGCCGGCCACGGCCATGGCGGCTTCCAGCTCGTGGCGGCGGGCGGCGGCGTAATCCTCGCGCGTGGCGAAGCCATGGGTGGCGGCATCGCGCATATCGGCGGGGGCCCCGTCGGTGACATGGATCACCCGCACCCCGGCCAGCCGCGGCAGCTGCGCCCCCATCCCGATGGTCTCGTCGTCGGGATGGGCCGCGACCACGGCCACCCGGCGGGCGTCCAGCAGCGCCGGACCACCCGGCCCCAGGTCACGCAGGAAGGCGGCGGCAAGGCCGCGGCCATGGGGGGGACCGTCGCGGGACGGGCGGGGAACGGCGTTCATGCGCCGGTCGGTGCCAGCGTCCCTTCCAGCAGCACCGCCTCCGGGGTTCCGCCATAGCGGCGGGTCATGTCCACACAGAAATCGGCGAATTCCTGCGGGTCGATGGGCGGGCTGGTGTGGTTCGGGTCCTCCCCCAGCCCGCGATGGGCCGGGGTGAAGCAATAGGTCACCGTGACCTGGAAATCCCGCAGCGCCTCCATCTGGCGGTCGAACCAGGCCAGCGCGTCGGGCCGGTACCAGTCGGCCCAGCTAAGACCGGTGCGCAGATAGGTGACGCCCAGATCCTTCATGCGGGCCACGGCCGCGTCCAGCCGGTGATCCTGGAAATGGAACCACTGGCACAGCCCCATGTCCGGCGTGACGGCGCGGAAGGCGTCATAGGCCAGCTTGGGCGTGCCGTCCTCCCGCACCAGCCCCATGTAGAAATGGCGGTAATAGCTGGAGCCCTCGGCCTCGCGGTGGCGGGTGGTGGCCGGCCAGGCCTTGGGCAGATCGAACAGGCTGTACCAGTGGATGCGCGGCACCCGGCCGATCAGCAGCTCGGCCGTGCGCTGCAGCCCGAAGAGCTGCACCTCCTCGGCGCCGAAGGTGCTGATGCCCACCTCCGACACCCAGAGCGGCTTGGCCGTGACCTGCCGGATCTCCTCCAGCTTGTCCGGCCAGTCGTTGATCTGCCAATGATTCCAGTCCAGCGGGAAGCCGTGGACGGCCACCATGTCCACCGCGTCCAGTACGCCGCGGCCGCGCATGTTGCGCATGAAGTCCGGGTCGATGGGGCTGATGCCGCCCAATGCAAGCGGAACATGCGGACAGGCCCGCTTCAGCGCCTGCCCGGCCGTGCGGGCCATATCGGCGAACAGGGCCCAGTCGCGGTCCAGCTCGATGTCCCAGTGCGACTTGTTGTTGGGCTCGTTCCAGATCATCACGCTGTCGAGCATCGGCGTCTTCCACTCCCTGAAAAGCCGGGGTCTTGCCCCGCTGTTGCTCCGGTGGCCCGCGCCGGGCGGCCTGCCCTTGCCGTTCTGGCCTCAGCGCGCCCGCGCCGGATAGACGGCCCCGGCGGGCTGCGGCGGCTCGGCGATGCGGCAGAGATAGACCTCCTGTTCCGGCCGGGCCGTGATGGCGAAGCCGGATGCCCGCAGCATGGCCTCCACACAGGCGGCGTTGGGAACCCACCAGTTGGTGCCGTCATGGGCATAGTCCTGCTCGATGAAATGCAGCTTGGGATAGGCCGGCCGGTCGAAATGGGCCGTCTCCCAGAATTCATAGTCGGCCGCCACCGGCTCCGTCTCCGGGCTGCCGCGCTGCATCGACTGGAACACCATCATGTCGCCGGCCACATGGGCCCGGATCAGGTCCAGCGCCAGCAGCGGGTGGCGCAGATGGTAGAGCACCCCCATGAACAGCACGATATCGAAGCGTTCCCCCAGCGCGCCCACGTCGTAGACGGACAGGCGGCGGAACTCCACGCCGGCGGCCCCGGTCACCCGGGCGGCGAAGCGGGCCTGCTCCAGATAGCGCTCATCCTCGTCGATGCCGACGACGCGGGCGGCGCCGCGGCGCTTCATCTCCAGCGCGTAGAAACCGGCATTGCAGCCGATGTCCAGCACCGACCGTCCCGTCAGATCGGCCGGCAGGGCGGCGGCGAAGCTGCGCCATTTCACGGCGGGGTAATCACCCAGGAAATGGTCGGGCGCCGTTTCCACACCGCCCAGGCGCAGATTGTGGAACCAGGGGCCCAGTTCGGCCACGCGGCGGCGGATCTCCTGCTCTGTCGGCCGGTCGAGATGATCCATGGTCAGCCCCCCTCCTGGCCACTCAGCAGGGTGATGGCGCTGCGGTAGCCGTGCAGCGTGCCCACATCCACATAGGCGTCGCCGGCAGGGATGCCGACGGCGTGGCCGCCGCGGGCGATCCAGGCATTGACCAGCGTGCCCATATATTCGTCCTGCCGGTCCCGCTCGCGCCAGAGATCGTGCAGCGCGTGCAGCACACGCCCCGGCATCTTGAAGGCCCCCCAGATCCAGCGGCTGGCGGCATCGGCCCGTTTGACCTGGATCTCCAGCACCGTGCCGTCCTGGGCCGTCACCACGGCGTCGAACAGGGCCGGCCGCTCCACCGGGAACAGCAGGAAGCCCAGCCTGTCATCGGGCAGCCGCGACAGCGCGTCGTCCGGAAACCAGACGGTGTCCGGCAGGCCGACCATCACCGGTTCGTCCGGGCCGATCAGCGGACAGGCGCGGAAGATGGCGTCGCACAGGCCACCGGGGCGCTGCTGCACCACATAGGCGATGGGGGCGTTGCCATAGGCGCCGCCGTAATAGTCCAGGATGTCGGACTTGCCCGGCCCGATGACGAAACAGATCTTGTCGGCGCCGCCCAGCACCATGCGTTCCAGCAGATATTCGCTGACGGCGCGGGGACGCTCGGTCTCCCCGTCCTGGCGGCTGCCCACGGGCAGCAGTTCCTTGGAAAAGGCCAGCGGCTGGATGCGCGTGCCGCTGCCGGCGGCCGGTACGATGCCCCACATGGCGGTCAGCCTCCAACGGTCGGGAAAGCGCCCAGCCCGGCGGCGGGCCGGGGGCGCGGGCGGCGGGCCTGGTCCAGGGCCGCCAGCAGGTCGCGGGCGCGGGCGTCGGAGGTATGCTCGGCCAGCACCCGCTCCCGCGCCGCCGCCGCGATGCGGCGCAGGGCAGCGTCGGACAGGCCGATGGCGGCCTCCGCCTCCTCGGCGGTCCGGGCCACCAGGATCTCGCGCCCCGGCGTGAAGAAGGCGTCCAGCCCCTCCCAGGCGTCGGACAGGATGGGCGCGCCGCAGGCCGCCGCCTCGAACAGGCGGCCCGACGGACACCAGCCCCTGGCGGCCATGGCCCCGCGGGTGACATTGAGGGTCAGCCGGGACGAGGCGAAGAAGGCCGGATGTTCCGGCGGCGGCAGGTGCCGCACGAACCAGATATTCGGCGTCCACGGAAAGTCCTGGGGATATTGCGACCCGGCGATGAGGAAGCGGCGATGGGACAGCCGCCGCGCCGGCTCGATGAACAGCGTTTCCAGCGCCCGCTGCCGGTCGGCAGCGTAGGTGCCGATATAGGACAGGTCGGCCCGGTACCGGTCTTGGGCCGGCGCGGGCGCATGCACGGCCGGGTCCACATGGCCATAGAGCGGCGCCACACGGACGGCCCCCAGCCGGCGCTGCAGGTCCGTCAGCGCCGTCCCGCCGGTGTAGCTCAGCACCAGATCGAAGCCGGACAGGCCGCCGGGGCCGATATAGTCCACCCCCTCCCCCGCCGCCAACTGGGCCAGGGTCACGGGCGTGTCGAGATCATAGAAGACGCGCTGGCCGCGCGCCTCGGTCAGCACCAGATCGGTGGCGGCCACCCCGTCCGGGCAATAGCTGGTGACCATGGACACATCGGCATCGGCCAGATGGTGGCGGGCCGCCGGCAGCGCGCCGTCCCAGTCGGCATAGAACACCAGTTCGCCGCCCGGCAGGTCCCAATAGTCGCGGTTGCCGGCGTACCAGTGCTGGTCACGCTCGAAGAACACCACGCGGTGGCCCTGCCGGGCCAGGGCGGCGCACAGGCCGCGCCACAGGGTGGCATGGCCGTTGCCCCAGGACGAGCTGATGGTCAGGCCGAAGATGACGAGCTTCATCGGCTGGTTCCCTGCGGCGGCGGATCAGGCGCCGGCCCCATCGACACCGTCGATGAAGCGGCGGGTCCGCGCCCGCGCCTCGTCGTCGGTGAACTGGCGCGGCGGCGATTTCATGAAATAGCTGCTCGGCCCCTCCAGCGCGCCGGCAAGGCCGCGGTCCAGGGCCAGCTTGATGCAGCGGACGGCATCGATGACGACACCCGCGGAATTGGGACTGTCCCAGACCTCCAGCTTGAGTTCCAGGTTCAGCGGCACGTCGCCGAAGGTCGTGCCCTCCATACGGATGTAGCACCATTTGCGGTCCGTCAGCCACGGCACGTAATCGCTGGGTCCCACATGGGCGTCTTCCGGCGGCAGCGGCGCGTCCATCTGGCTGGTCACGGCGCGGGTCTTGGAGATCTTCTTCGATTCCAGCCGGTCGCGCTCCAGCATGTTCAAAAAGTCGCTGTTGCCGCCGAAATTCAGCTGGTAGGTGTGATCCAGCCGGACGCCGCGCTCGCGGAACAGGTTGGTCAGCACCCGGTGGACGATGGTGGCACCCACCTGGGACTTGATGTCGTCGCCGATCAGCGGCAGCCCCCGCGCCTCGAAGCGCTGCCGCCAGTCGGGACGGCTGGCGATGAAGACGGGAATGCAATTGACGAAGCCGCAGCCGGCCGCCAGCGCCTGTTCGGCATAGAACGCACTGGCCTGCTGCGATCCCACCGGCAGATAGGACACCAGCACATCGGCCCGGCTGTCCCGCAGCACCCGGGCCACATCGCACGCCGTCTCCTCGCTCTCGGCCACGGTCTGACGCAGATAGGTGCCGAGACCGTCCAGAGTCGGCCCGCGCAGGACCCGCACGCCGGTCGGCGGCGGCATGGCGAAACGCCTGGTGTTGTTGGGCGCGGCGAAGATGGCCTCGGCCAGATCAAGCCCCACCTTGGCCGCGGCCACGTCGAAGGCGGCGACGATCTCCACATCGCGCACATGATAACCGCCCAGCGTCACATGCATCAGGCCGGGCACGGCCACCGCATCGTCGGCATCGCGGTAGTAATGGATGCCCTGCACCAGCGACGAGGCGCAGTTACCGACGCCGACCAATGCCACCCGGACCTTGCGTTCCGCCACGTTCCGCCCCCTTGACGCCGGGATGTCCCCCGCAGGTTCCAGAACAGAACGTCCGCCTTTCCGGCTTGTTCCAACTTACCTTCGATCGGGCCGGAGGCCGGCCCCGGCACGTCCCCGATACGCCATCATCCGGCCGGCGCGCGTCTGCCCGGAATTCCAGACAGGGCGGGCACCGCCCAGATCAGCCATTCATCCGCTATAGCAATCATAGCAAATGACGGAAGTACAAGAGGGGTAGAGTCCCAATATCATGCAGGCGGAATGCCGGCCTTCACTTACCGTCACACGATCAGACAACACCGTTCCGACAGATCATCCGGGACTGCCCATGGCGCAGCCTGTCCCCGGACGGTGGCACGGGACGATCGGAGGCCGTCATGCAAGCGGTGGACTGGCAGCCCGGGCTGGATTATGGCACGGGCTATGACAATGTACGGGGAGACGCCAAACAACCCGCCGTCGTCGGCGCGCACAGGCCCATCGAGGGCGCAGCGGGACAGCAGGGCGACTTCGCCTTCGTTAACATCAACTCGGAAAGCGACTTCGACCAGGCCACTGATATCGACGTGAAGATCGGCGGCGGTTTCGGCCTGTTCAGCGGCAGCGCCAAGTTCAAATTCAAGGAACGCTGCAAGGTGTCCAGCCAGGCCACCTTCTGCGTGGTGCGGGTCAGTGCGCTGAACGCCTATGAAGGGCTGGTCGAGCCGAAACTGGCGCCCGATGCCTGGGATCTGCTGAACACCGGCAACAGCAAACGCTTCCGGGAGCGGTTCGGCGACCTGTTCGTTAGCGGCCTGTTCATCGGTGTCGAATTCTATGGCGTGGTCCGCATCGAGGCCATGCGCGTGGAGCGGCAGAAGGAGATCGCCTCCTCCGTCGAGGCCAGCTACGGCATGTTCGCCAGCGGCGAGGCCAATGTCAGCTTCAAGGAAAGCATGTCCAGCGCCGAGCACAAGATCGAGATCTTCGTCTATCAGAAGGGCGGCAGCATCGAGATCTGCAAGGGCATCCCCGACCTGTTCCGGCTGGCCACCAATGCGCTGAACGAGGGCCGCGGCGGCCGCGGCTATCCGTTCGCGGTGACACTGGACCCGTACAACGAGCTGAAGCTCCCCAATGACGACGCCTCCTTCGTGCAGATCGAGGCGGCCCGCCGCAATCTGGCCCGCCTGTCCGACCATATGCGGGCGTTGCAGAGGATGCAGAACGACATCGACTTCGCCCTGCGCAACCAGGCCTGGTTCAAGGATCTGGACATCCCGACGCTGAATACCGTCAACGACCAGATCTCCGCCGAACTCAACCGCATCGTCGAGCAGGCCGACATCTGTTCGCGCGACTTCGAAGCCTGCAAGGATTACAGCCCGGATTATCCGCAGATGCCCGCCCTGGTCCGGCTGGAGGGTGCGCCCCCCGCCCCGCCGCCGCGGCAGACACCGCCGGTGGAACAGGCCGGCGGGCTGGGCCGGTGGAAGAAGGCCATCCTGGTCGATCGTATCAGAAGCACCCAGATCCATCGCATACAACGGGTCGGAGGCTGATCATGGGCGGCACGGCAGACACCGCGATCAGCGCGACCAAGCTGCTCTGGGACGTGGTCAAGGACGGCATGAAGGTGAACGAAGGGACGGCGGTCAATGTGCTTCCGGCCGGCCTGTCGGTGCGCGACATCCCGGACTGGCAGGGGCCTGTGACCCTGTCCGAATTCTATTCGGAGCTGTCCTTCCTGTTCGAGAGCGAGATCATCGACTTCACCCTGGCCGTGTCCTGGCTCTACAACGGCACCTATATCGGCAACTTCCATCTGACGGCGGACGGTTCGGTGCAGATTCTGTCCAGCCTGAACGTCTCCATGGAGACGGGGGACGCCTACCCGGATGCCGACGGCGTGTTCCAGTTGCCCTACAGCATCCATCTGCACGCCTGGAACCTGACCGGAGGCAACAAGCGGACCACCATCCGGGCCATTGCCCGCGGCGATGGCGGCGGCATGAGCCTGGGCTGACAATTCGAGAAGGACCGCCCGACGCGGTGACGGGTGGGTGCCGGTCACCGCGTCGGCCGCAACTGTCTGTCCAGCGCCGGTCAGGGTGCGGCGTGGCCGCCATCGCGCAGCGGCACGAAGGGCATGCCGGCCAGGTCCATGGCCTGGTTGATCATCTCGTCGCTTTTCTGATCGAACAGCTGCATCAGCAGATCGTCGATGGCCCGCTCCTCGATATGGCCGCACTCCTTGTAGACACGGCCCAGCACCGCCACCTGGAAGTCGCGGCGGCGTTCCTCCTCGCCATGGAAGCCCATGTCGCGCGCCACGGCCAGGGCCGAGCGGAAGGGCGGCAGGATCAATGTCGACAGCCGCGCCTTCTCGAACAGGGCGCGCAGGGGCAATTGTCCGGTATCGGCCAGCAGCGCCCGCACCGCCTCGGTGGTGGTGCCGGCCCGGACGGCGAGACCGGCGGTGAACAGGCCGAGATCGCCACCGCACAGCGCCCGGAACAACAGCGACGGGGTCAGCCGGCCGTTGATCTGGAGATGCAGCGCCAGCAATTCGTGGTCGCTGTCCTGCCGCGCCAGCGGATGCAGCATCAGCATGGTGGCGGATTCCCGCCCCTGCCCCACCAGTTCCCCCACCACCGGCGCCGTCAGATGGTAGCGCTCGATCAGGGTGTGGCGGATCTCCTCCGACACCTGGTGGATCAGCTTCTCCACCACCGTCAGCGGCAGATGCGGACGCCGCGCCAGCGGCTCGGCCACCAGCGGCACGTCGCCATAGCGGTCCGCAACCTTCTCCAGCGTCGGCGGCTGGATCTCCGCCCCCTGATTCCGCAGCAGGGTGCCGATGGCCACGAGATTGGCACTCTCGACAATAGCATCGGACACGGCGGGAGAGAGCGTTTCGCGGCCGGCGATGGCCACCTGCTTCTGCCCATCACGCTGGGCGATGACCGACAGCAGCAGATCATCGGCCAGCCGGCGGGCATGGCGCAGCACCGGGAACGCCACCGAGGCCACGTCATGGGCCAGCCGGCGGGCCATATCCTCGGACAGCAGCGGACTGTTGTAGATCTGCCAGGCCACGGCTTCCCGCACCGCCAGTTCGGCATCGCGGGCGAAGCGCACCAGCACGTCGCGGGCCAGATCGGCCCCGCGGCCGTCCAGCCGCCCGGTCTCCAGCTCGGCCACCACCTTGCGCATGGTGTCGATCCGCGCCTCGGCGGAGCGGTCACTGCTGAGCCGGGCCACGTCGTCGAGCGTCAGATTGTCATCAGCGGGCATGTTCGCTCCCTGGGGGCTGGCCCCGTTATCGCGGTCCTGCGGGCAAGGCTGCGGCCGCCGGTGATCAGTCGAAATCCAAGGCATCGTAGCGGATGACATCGGTCCAGGTCCGCTCCAGCCGCCGCAGGGTGCGGTAGGTGGCTTCCACCTCCTGCGCGTCGCCGTCGCTGCGCACCAGCCCGTCGATATGGGCCGTCTCCACCCGGCGCAGTTCCAGGCACAGCTCCTGGCCCCGCGGCGACAGGCGCAGGCGGGCGGCCCGACGGTCGCGCTGGCTCTGGGCCCGGTCGACATAACCGGCCTCGACCAGATGCTTGAGGTTGTAGGAGGCGTTGGAGCCGAGATAATAGCCGCGCTGGATGAGATCGCGTACCGACAGCTCCTCGGTGCCGATGGTCATCATCATCAAGGCCTGCACCGGACTGATATCCTCCACATTCAGCCGGGCCAGTTCGATCCGGATGACGTCGAGGAAACGCCGGTGCAGGCGCTCCACCAGCCGCGCCATGTCATGATACGGGCGTCCGGGCGACGCCCGATCCTCCCCCGCGACGTCGCCATCCGCGGCCATCGCCGTTCCATCCATGTCCACGCCTCTCTTTCAGCAAAACACTTCGAATTTCGAAGCGAATTTCAACAAAATACTCCGCAACACAAGAATACGAACCCGATCGACGTAATAGCCGATCCTGTCTCTTTTTTGAAAGTGATAATGGGTAATTATCGTGACAAAGACAAGGCCGCGTCCTGATCGGCTTTACACCGTCATTTTCACCTTTTGGTGGTCGATCCTAAAAATCTACTTTCGCGAACACGACACCATAGGATGGAGACAAAGAAAAAGGGTCCGCTCGGCCGAGCGGACCCTTGGTGGTGGAAGCGATGAAGCGGCCCGCCCCCAGGCGGCTCCTGCGATGCGGGTGCGGGCAATATCCGGAGGCACAGAACAGCGGTCTCTGCCGGCCGCCGACGGCCCGGTTGCGCGGCGGCGGCCATCGGCGCGCCGTCCGAGCGATTCCGCACATCACCGGCGTGCCGGGCGCAGGACCGCACCGTTCGGGCGAGTTGCCCGCGGCGTGCGTCCCGTGCTCAGGCCCGGGGCGCTGTGTCCGTCGTCTTGCTGTCGGCGGCCAGAGGCGGCGGCGGCTCGCCCTCATCCTTCAGGCCCTTGCGGAAGGCCTGAACACCCTTGGCCAGGTCGCCCATGGCGCGGGGCAGCTTGCCCGGTCCGAAGACGATCAGCACGATGCCGAGAACAATGATCCAATGCCAGATGCTGAGGCTGCCCAACGCACATCTCCTGGAAAGTCGGCAGCCGGTCGCGGACGACGGCCGGTCGGCTGCGCGGCAGCGGCCCAGCGGGCCGCGATCCCATCCCCTGCCGCTTATAGCGCACCGGACTGTGGGAGGGCGACAGCGAAATCGGCACAGAGGTCAGGACTGGCCCCGGAGCTCAAATTTGACCATGTACCGCCGCAGCGGCTGGTCGGTGGGAACCACCGTGACATCACTGGGCGCATAACGCAGCCCGGCGACAAAGCGGAGCGCCGAATGCTCGAACAGCCCGGCCGGATCGGCATCGATAATCCGCAGATCCTGCGTCGCTCCATCGGGGCCGACGCGAAACTCCACAACGACACGGCCTTCCCGACGTAAACGCAAGGCCCGTTCAGGATAAACGAGCCGCGGACGATAGGTCGGTTCCAAGTCGGTCAATGGAAGGGGTCCCGAAGTGACGTCCCGGGGTGGCGCTGCACCACCCCGGACCCTGGTCTTCTTACGGCTTCACATTCATGGACAGCAGCCACAGACGGGCGAGGTCGGCCGTGCCATCGGCACCCTTGACCGCCCGGAAGGACTGCTCGGCCTTGGCCTTGTTGCCGGCAGCGGCGTAGTAGGTGGCCAGACGCAGCTTGGCATCCTCGGGGTTCTTCAGACCGCCCTTGGCGAGGCCCTGCTCCATCATCTTGATGGCCTTGTCATACTGACCATAGCCGGCATAGGCCTCGGCCAGACGCACCAGCGGGCCGCCTTCCTTCTTGCCGCCGGCTTCGGCCGCGGTGGCATCGATGGACTTGCGGTCCTCGGCCACGTTGCGGGCGACCAGATCCTTCAGGCGCTTGTGCCGCTCAGCCTCGCCACCCTGACCCAGGAGGCCAACGGCATAGCCCTTGTTGACCACGGCCTCGGCCTCGCCGGGCGCCCCCTGCTGCAGCGCCAGCTGGGCATATTCCATATAGTCGTTGGCCGTGTTCAGCAGGTCCAGCTTGGACTGCAGGCGATAGACATCGATGGCCAGACGGTCACCACGGAAGCCCGGCTTCTTCTGGGCCCGCACCAGCAGGTCCTGCCAGTAATCCTTCTTGGGATAGTAAACCGCCAGCTTCTCGACCGCCTCCACATAGGTGGCATTGTCGTTGCCCTTCAGGCCGACATTGGCCAGCAGCTGCAGATCGCGCTCGTCCGGCTTCTTGCCGGCCTTCTCGGCCGCAGCGATCTGGGCGCGGACATCCTTGCCCACGGCGGCCATGTCGCCGCCCAGGAACTGGGCCTGGGTCATGACATCGCGCATCTGCGGGTCATTGCCGCCGGCCTTGAAATAGCGGTCCAGCAGGGCGATGGCGCGCTTGAAATCCTCGGGCTTCTTCGACGCGGCGGCCGCATTGTAGGCGCCGCCGGCCAGGGCCTGGAGATACTGGATCTGCTGCTGCTGCGGCAGACGGCCGCTCTGTTCCAGCTCGCCCAGGGCCTTCTCGGCCACGGCGCTGTTGCCCGAGCCGTAGGCGGCGATGAAGCGCAGCTGCTCCAGCACGAAATTCTCATAGGCCGTCTTGTCGGCGACCTTGTCGGCTTCGCCGATCTTGGCCAGCGCTTCCTTGAACTTCTTCTGGCCGACCAGGGCCTGCGCTTCCTGCAGCGGCTTGCCCACCTCCGGACGGACGGTATCGCCGGTCGGCGCGGATTTCTCCTCCGTCTTCTCCTTCTCCCGGGAAGCAGCACCGGCGCGCTGCGCATAGGCATCCGTCGGCATCAGGGCGGTCAGGCTGCTCAACGCAACGGCGGAACCCAGAAGGGCGGCGGTGAAAAGTCGGGTGCGGGTCATCGTCCTGTCTCAACGTCTGGCCGCGGGCACCGGCGGCTAAGGCTTGGACCGCGGGCACCGAGCGACAGGGGTTGGAAGCGGGCCTGGCGGCCCGGCGGGCTTGTCAGAGTCCCCTGAAAAAGGGGCGAAAGGATGGAGAGGGCGCCGCCCGGGGACGGCGCCCCATCCGTCGTACCATCAGTCGGCGAACTGCTCGTTGCCGATCATGGCGATCTTGTTCAGGCCGAGGCGCTGCGCCGTCGCCAGCACCGCCGCCACATGCTTGTACTCGACCAGCTTGTTCGGACGCAGATGCACCTCCGGCGTCTCCGCCTGGGCCGCTGCCTCCCGCATCCGCTGCTCCATGTCCTGGCGGCCGGCGATGGTCTCGCCGTTCCAGTACACGGTGCCGTCGAAGTCGACATCCAGCTTGATCACCTGCGGCTCGACATCGGTCGGCGGCGGCGGCTGGTTGCTGACGGGCATGTCCAGCTTCACGGCGTGCGTCTGGATGGGGATGGTGATGATCAGCATCACCAGCAGCACCAGCAGCACGTCGATCAGCGGTGTGGTGTTCATCACCGGCGGAACTTCGCCTTCCTCGTGACCACCACCACCAACACTCATACCCATGGGTTTGATCTCCTCTCAAGACCCCGAAGGGTGCCGCCCTTACTGCGGGGCGGCGACCCCCATGGGCGGCTCTGTAATGAAGCCGATCTTGAAGATGCTGGCCTGCTGCGCCTTGAACACCACGCGGCCGATGGCCTCGTACTTGGCATTCCGGTCACCACGGATGTGGATCTCGGGCTGCGGCTCCAGCACCGCGATCTCCTTCATCTTCTCGAACAGGGCGTTGTAGTCGGCCACCTGCGCCGCGTTCCAGTACAGGTTGCCGTCCCGGTCGACCGCGATCGTGATGTTCTCCGGCTTCGTCACCGTCGGCACGTTGCGCTCCAGGGGGAGCTGAACGGGCACCGTATGAATCGCAACCGGGATCGTGATCAGGAAGATGATGAGGAGAACGAGCATCACGTCGACGAGGGGTGTCGTGTTGATTTCCGACACGACCTCGTCTTCGCCCTCAGCGGGGCCGACGCTCATTCCCATGCTCAGGCGCTCCGCGCCACGTTGGCGCTGTTCTTGTGACCGGCGATCAGCAGGCCATGCAGGTCAGCGGCGAAGTTGCGGACCTTGTCCATGGCGCCCTTGTTGCGGCGGGTCAGCCAGTTGTAGGCCAGCACCGCCGGCACGGCGACCAGCAGACCGATGGCGGTCATGATCAGCGCTTCACCGACCGGGCCGGCGACCTTGTCGATCGAGGCCTGACCGGAGATGCCGATGGACACCAGGGCGTGATAGATGCCCCACACGGTACCGAACAGACCGATGAAGGGAGCGGTCGAACCCACGGTGGCCAGGAAGGCCAGGCCGCCCTGCAGGCGAGAATTGACGGCATCGACCGAGCGCTGCAGCGACAGCGACACCCAGCTGTTCAGGTCGATGGCATCGGTCATCGAGCCGTCATGGTGCTGGATGGCGCGCAGGCCGTCCTCGGCGATCATGCGGAAGGTGTTGTTCTCCTTCAGCTTGGCCGCGCCGTCTTCCAGGCTGCCGGCATTCCAGAAGTTGCGCTCGGCGGCCTTGGCCTGGCCCATCAGCATGCTCTGCTCGATCAGCTTGGTGACCAGGATGTACCAGGTGCCGGCCGACATGATGGCCATGGCGATCAGGGTGCCCTTCGACACGAAGTCGCCGTGCTCGATGATGGCGTTCAGGCCGTAGGGGTTCTCGACCACTTCAGTGGTGGCCGCAGCCTCACCGACGCCGGTCTCGGCCGGAGCGGGCGTCTCGGCCGGGGCGGCAGCCGGAGCGGTGGCGGCCGGATCGGTGGTGGCCGGGGCGGCAGCCGGAGCGGTCGGCTGGGCGGCCGGATCGGTGGCCTGCTGGGCAATAGCGGGCGCCGCGGAGAGGGCGACGATCGCGGCGACGGCGGCCAGACGGCCGGCGGCGGAGAAGAAGCTCTTCATCTTAGTCTGTTCCATACCTTCGTTTGGTCGCGGACGGTAGCCGTCCCCGTGGCTTAGCGGGCGTCTTCGAGACGGAAGGGAATCGGAATGCGGACACTCAGCCAACCAGGAGCGGGCGTCCCCCCCTCTTTGTCCGGCGTGCATTTCCACCGCCCCCGCTTCGCCATGCTCACTGCGGAGTTGTCGAGGCGTTCATGTCCGGAGGATTTCTCCACACGGGCATCGCTGATCCTGCCATCCTCATTGCAGAAGGCGACGAGGACGACCGTTCCCTCCTCCTCCAGCCGGATCGACTGGGTCGGATATTCGGGCCGGTTCTTCAGGATCGAGTTGCGATCGACACCACCACCCGAACGGGCGGGCGGCGCGGGCGGACCCGGCGGCGCCGGCGGCGCGAAGGTCTCGGACCTCTGGATCGGCGCCGTCGTCGTCACCTGCGTGGGCGGGTTCTGCTGCGGCGGCGGGTTCTGGATCTTGATCTGCGGCGGCGGCAGCGCGGGCGGCGGCGGCGGCGTGTTCAGATCTGGCGGCGGCGGCGGCGGCGGGGGAAGATCATCCGGCTGCTGCGGGGTGTCTTCGACCGTCTCGACCACGATGTTCTTCGTGACTTCCTTCACGATATCGCGGGCAAGGCCGGTCAGCAGAGCGTAAATCAGCCCGACATGCAGGAGGATGACAAACCCGATGCCGACCAAGCGCCCGGTCATGGGCGGCTTCGGCCGCCGATAAGGCGTTTGATGGGACAGATAAGACATCGGTCGGTTGCTCGGTCCACGAGATGAGGCATCCGCCAGTCCCGCCCGGCCCGTTCAGGCTTCTTCGTGGCCCGACAGGGTTGGCTGGAAAACTGGACCCGCATCCCCGGCCCGCAGGGACGGGCGGAAAAGTCGGGTGTCGGATGTCGGATGCCGAGGCCAGTCCCGCCCTGCGGGGCGAAGCAATGGCCGGTTTCAGGGAGAGTGGGAGCATCGGCCCGCACGCGGGCGGACACCCCCGGACGTCAGGCCGCCATCAGCGGCGGGCCCGTTGGGCACCGCCCCGCCTCCCGATACGCCTCTTCCGGGGTCAATCCGATCCGGAGCGCACGGGCGACCTGGCTGCCCCGCAGCGGCAGCGCAAAAACCAAGGCGATGGCGACAATGACCAGGGTGGTGATCGCATTCGGCGTGTCGCCGGCGGCATCCTGGTCCGACTTGGCGGGGCCTGAAGCCCGCCCACTGGACAGGTCGGCAGCGCGGGCTGCAATCCGCGCGGCCGGAGGAACCTCACCGGATTGTCCGGCGAGCATGGAGGGGACGAGAGCCTGTTCCAGCACCGATGCAAGATGGCTCCGGGGAACGATCATTCCCAGGGTCAGCATCGAACAGAACAGAAGTGCGAGGAGCTTTCCGCCCCAACGCTGGTGCATCTCGCAGTCGCCTCCAATCAGGCCGTTGACCGGCACTGGGGCGACACTCGCACAAGCCCTCGCCCAAGACAATGCCTTTAAGGCAGGTCTCAGGGCCGCTGACGCGCAGTTTCCGCATAAGCGCTCAAGCGCCGCACATAAGCCGACAGATCATAACCCGCAGCACCCGCGGATTGTAATATCGCATCCACACCGCCGCGACCGGACTTGGCCTCGGCCAGCGCCCAGAGCACACACGAGCGTGTGCCGCTCCGGCAATGGGCCAGGATCGGCCCCTGATTCCCCGACAGGAGCTGGTCGAAGGCATCAACCGCCGCCTCATCCATCCCGGCCGTGGTGACAGGCAGGAATCGATAGTCCAGACCGGCGGCGCGGGCGGCCTCGGCCGCATCGGCTGCGGGCAGCTGGCCGGGTTCTTCCCCATCGGGACGGTTGTTGATCAGACGGGTGAAACCGCGACCGGCAATCTCATCGATATCGGCCGCATCGATCTGCGGTGCCACGGCAACGCGATCCGTGATCCAGCGGATGTCCAGAACCATGGAACTCACCCCTGCTGCTGCGTGGGAGGAGCATGGACCTTACGGACTTTCCGCGGCGCATTGAAGCCATTGCAACATGAGAATTGCAGCACAGAGCCGTACCGCACTCCGGCTGCGCCGGGCGACCGGTTGCGACATCCCCGTCACAACCGATCGCACGTCAGCCCATCCTGGTCCTCCCGGTCACGCCATCAGGCGGCGCCTGTAGCCGGTCCTTTGGGAATCTGTCCGGGGATTTCCGATGCCGCCGGAAGATTCTCTGTGTTTTTTCGTCGTGTTTTTTCGTCGTCGTCACAACACGGGCCGCATTCCGGAGCACATCCGGGCCGGTGCGACCGGGCCGGCTCAGCCGGCGATGCGCAGACCTTCGCGTTCGCGCACCGGCGCCTGCTGCGGCATGGCCTGCTCGTTGGCGCGGGCACGGATGCGCAGCTTCAGCAGCACGTCCAGGAACTGCTCGCGCTCCTCGGCGGTGAGATCGGCCAGGATGACGTCGTTCAGCGACTGGCGCTGCGGCTGCAGCCGGCGCAGCAGCGCCAGGCCCTGGGGGCTGACCGACAGCAGCTTGCGGCGGCGGTCCTGGGGATCATCGTCCTGACGGATCAGGCCCTTGCGGATCAGCTCCGTCACGGTGGCGCTGATATGCGGGCGCGACAGGCCGCGGGCGGCCGCGATCTCGGAGGAGAAGATGCTCCCCCCCATGCGGGTGCCGTCCTGGAAGTTGGCGTCGCCGGCCACATTCAGCAGCACGGTCCATTGCGGCGCGGTCAGGCCAGCCTGCTCCAGCATGGCTTCGCTGTGGCGGGAGATGGCATTGGCGAGATCGACCAAGCACAGGGCGATGGCATCTTCGGGACGGAAACGGAAAGCGGTGTCTGGCATAATCAAAAACCTCGGTCGGCGGGATGGTTGCGCAGGAAGGCGGATGGTTGCGCTACCCTGTTCTGGTTTTGGCGGCCGAGCATTGACGAGGATCAATACAGTTCCCGCATCAAACTATCGCACCCCACCGAACTGACTGGCGGGCGTCAGTGTTGCCCGTAAGAAGCAATCGGCGGCGAGGGAGGCAGCGGAAACCCTATGTTCCACCTGACTTTTCTTGGCACGGGGGCCACGGTCCCTTCGGCGGAGCGGGGCGTTTCGGCCCTGCTGGTCGAGCAGGAGGCCCGCCGTTTCCTGGTGGATTGCGGCGAGGGCACCTTGCGCCAAATCCGCGCAGCGCATCTGGGGCTGCGGCGTTTGGACCGCATCCTGTTCACCCACGGGCATCTGGATCACATCCTGGGACTGGCCAGTCTCGCCGGGACCCTGGATCTCTGGGGCCAGGGCCACCGGCTCTGCCTGCATGGCGGCGCCGATGCGCTGAAGACCGCCCGAATTCTCCTGGACCAGGTGGTCTGGCCGCACGGGCATCCCGGACTCGCCGTGGATTACGTCCCCCTGGCCCCGGGCTGTATCCAGCAGCAGGACGGGTTGCGCCTGTCGGCCTTCCCCGTCCGCCACCATGACACCGACAGTTTCGGCTTCCTGTTCGAGGAGGAGCCGCACCGTCCGCTGGATCCGGAGCGGATGGAGGCGTTGGGAATCACTGAAGGCGGGCAGCGGCAGAAACTGGCGCGGGGGGACAGCATCCGTCTGCCGGACGGACGCAGGCTGGACCGTGACAGCGTGCTGGGTCCGCCGGAACCCGGCGCCCGGCTGGCCGTCATCGGCGATTGCGAATCGGTCTCATCCCTGACCGAGGTGGTGCGCGGCGTCGATCTGCTGGTGATCGAAGCCACCTATCGCAGCGCCGATGCCGATCTGGCCCGCCAGCGCGGGCACCTGACCATCGCTGACGCCACCACCCTGGCCCGAGAGGCCGGCGTACGCCAGCTGGTGCTGACGCACCAGTCCGACCGGTATGATCCGGATGCGGTTCTGGCCGAGGCGCGCAGCCTGTTCCCCCCGGTGCGAATCGCCCGCGATTTCGACCGGATCGAGGTCCGTGCCGGCGCCTGAGCCGGGGCGCCTCAGCCGCGCCGCGCCGCCCAGGCCGCGGTCAGCCGGCGGTTGCTCTCCACATCGGCGGGGAAATCCATCTCCCCCCAGTCCAGCCCCTCGATGGAGACCGTGCCGACATAGCCGGCGCCGGAGGCACCGGCCTCCTCCTTGGCGATGGTGTCGATGACCGACAGATACCAGCGCCGCAACCCCTCCGGCGTGCGCAGGGTGCGCTCCACCTCGGCACAGAAGCGGCGGCCGCCTTCGGCGGAGAAACGCAGGAAACCGATGGACTCGCCGGTGACGATGTCCAGCGGCAGGGTCTTGCCGATGCTGCGCAGGCGGCCTTCGGAGTCGGTCTGCACCTTCATGTCGTCGGCGTCATAACCGTCCTTGCGGTCGATGGTCACCGTGATCGGGGCCGTGGCCCGGGTCAGCAGACGCTCGGCGATGGCCGGCTCGAACAGGGTATCGCCGTTGAGAATCAGGAACTCGCCCTGCATCTCATGCCGGGCCACCCAGCAGCTGGCCGTGTTGTCGGCCAGGGCAAAGAAGGGATTGTACAGCGTCCGCGTGCGGATACCGGGAACAGCCATGGCGGCCAGGGCCGCCTCCACCGTGTCGGCCCGGAATCCCGTGACCACCACCGCCTCGGCAACGCCGCAGGCGGCAAGCCCGCGGATCTGCCATTCCAGCAGCGAGGCTCCGGACAGGTCGATCAGGCATTTCGGGCGCTCGGCCGTGAGCGGAAGCAGGCGTTTGCCCTGACCGGCGCTGAGGATGATGGCTTTCACAGGCGGAGTGCTCCAGAAGACAGCCCCCTTGGGCCGTCAGGCGATACGGACGACGCTCTCCCATCGGGAAGATGGCCACACAATGGGGATCGGGCGGCAACTCCGCAAGCCGGTCGCATGCGACGGTCCGTTGCGCCCGCCGCAACGGCTGTCACCCGACGCAGGCCGCCGCACGCCCCCGCCTCCCTTGCCGGACAGGGGCGGAGAGAAGGCGCAGAGCGACAGGCGTACATCGCAGAGCAATCGACAGTTGCAGACAATTGCATGTTGAGCCACTCTGGCGGCGCAACCACTTTCGGGAGTACCCACTCATGGACCCGTATCTGGGCCAAGTCCTCTACGTCGCCTTCCCCTACGCCCCGTCCGGCTGGGCCGTCTGCGACGGGCAGGTCCTGCCGATTGCAAGCAACCAGGCGCTGTACGCCCTGCTGGGCAACCGGTTCGGCGGCGATGGCCGCACCACCTTCGGCCTGCCGAAGCTGACCGCGGCGGCCACCACGCCCACCGGTCTGCTGCCGGTGATCGCCGTCAGCGGCATCTTCCCGCCGCGGCCCTGATCGTCCTCACCGTGTCGGCATGGTGGTGCGCTTGGCCACCGTGCGCAGGGTGAAGCTGCTGCGCACCCGGGCCACACCGGGCAACCGGGTCAGGGTCTGGGTGTGCAGACGCTCGTAATCGCCGCCATCGGCCACGACGACGCGAAGCATGTAATCGCTGTCGCCGGCCATGAGGTAGCATTCCATCACCTCCGGGCATTCCATCACCCGCGCCTCGAAGGCGCGCAGATCCTGCTCCTGCTGCCGGTCCAGCGTGATCTGCACGAAGACGCTGGTCCCGCGGCCCAGCGCCAGCGGATTGAGCAGCGCAACATAGCCTTCCACCACCCCTTCTTCCTCCAGCCGCCGCAGGCGGCGGTGGCAGGCGCTGGGGGACAGGCCGACGGCATCGGCCAGGTCGGCATTGGAGATGCGGCCATCGGCCTGGATGATCTCCAGGATGCGGTGGTCGAGCGAGTCCAGGTCGATTTTGCGCATCGCAGCAACAGGTAGCGAAGAAACTTCGACGGTCCGGCGTTTTCACGCACGAAGCTTCGAAAGAGGGGCACAGACCAACCCCTGTTTGCAAGGACATTCGCAGCCCGCCAGCCTTACTGTTGCGGTACCATCCGGACAGGGAGAAACCAATGCTTGTCGGCGTGCCGAAGGAAATCAAGAATCACGAGTACCGTGTCGGCCTGACCCCGGGCAAT
Source organism: Oleisolibacter albus (assembly GCF_003336875.1). GTDB lineage: Bacteria > Pseudomonadota > Alphaproteobacteria > Azospirillales > Azospirillaceae > Niveispirillum > Niveispirillum album. Next base: position 491,447 of record NZ_QGNJ01000001.1, read on the forward strand.
GTGCGCCAGCTGACCGCCCACGGGCACCAGGTGCTGGTCCAGGCCAGCGCCGGCACGGCCATCGGCCTGACCGACGCCGAATATGCCGCCGCCGGCGCCACGCTGGTGGACTCCGCCGCCGAGATCTTCGCCAAGGCGGAGATGATCGTGAAGGTCAAGGAGCCGCAGCCGGAGGAATGCCGCATGCTGCGCCCCGGCCAGATCCTGTTCACCTATCTGCATCTGGCCCCCGATCCCGAGCAGACCAAGCTGCTGCAGGCCTCCGGCGCCATCTGCATCGCCTATGAGACGGTGACCGACCGCAATGGCGGCCTGCCGCTGCTGGCGCCGATGTCGGAAGTGGCCGGCCGCATGTCGATCCAGGCCGGCGCCCACTGCCTGGAGAAGTCCTATGGCGGCATCGGCATCCTGCTGGGCGGCGTGCCCGGCACCCCGCCGGCCAAGGTCGCCATCATCGGCGGCGGCGTCGTCGGCACCAATGCCGCCCGCATGGCCATCGGCCTGGAAGCCTATGTCACCGTGCTGGACAAGAGCCTGGACCGGCTGCGCGCCCTGGATCTGCAGTTCGGCCGCCGCCTGAACACCGTCTACGCCAATGTGGACACCATCGAGCAGGCCGTGCTGGAGGCCGATCTGGTGATCGGCGCCGTGCTGGTGCCGGGTGCCGAGGCGCCGAAGGTGGTCAGCCGCGAGCTGGTGGCCCGCATGAAGAAGGGCTCGGTGCTGGTGGATGTGGCCATCGACCAGGGCGGCTGCTTCGAGACCTCCCATGCCACCACCCATGACAACCCCACCTATGTGGTGGACGGCGTCATCCATTACTGCGTGGCCAACATGCCCGGTGCGGTGGCCCGCACCAGCACCTTCGCCCTTAACAACGCCACGGCCCCCTTCACCCTGGCGCTGGCCGACAAGGGCTGGCAGCAGGCGCTGGCCGAGGATGTGCATCTGCGCAACGGTCTCAACGTCTTCCGCGGCCAGCTGACCCACCCCGGCATCGCCCATCTGGGCCCGGTGGTGACGCCGGAGTCGGTGCTGGGTCTCTGATCCGGCCCGGCCAGCCCGGACTCGCAAAGGCCCGTCCCGGTCGGGGCGGGCCTTTCGCATGTGGAGCGGTCCGGCGCTACCGCGACAGCAGGCGTTCCGCCAGTTCCAGGTCGGCCGCCTTGTCCACATCGACCGCGGCCAGCCCCTGGGGCATCTCCACCACGGCGGCGCGGGCACCGGTCAGCCGGCCCAGCCGCCGCAGCGCCGCGGCCAGCGTCAGCCGTCCCAGCAGGAAGCGCAGCACCGCCAGCGGCCCCAGCAGCCGGATCATGCGCAAGGGGTGCTTGCGCTGGGCCTCCACCTGCCGCCAGATCTCCACGGCGCCCCGGGCGGCCGGTGTGCGGAAGGCGAACAGATTGCAGCCGGAGAAATGGCCGTCGGCGAAGCGCAGATAGGTGCGCTGGGTGTCCGGCACCGCCGCCTGCACCACCTCCGACCGGGCCAGACCGGCACAGACGTCGGCATCGGCCGGCAGATGATTGAGGAAATACTGCACCCAGTCCGGCTGCAGCAGCGCATGGTCGGCGGTGGTGACGAACAGCGGCGTGCCCAGCGCCTCCAGCGCCGCGGCGACGCTGCGGCTGGGGCTGCCCTCCGCCGCCAGCAGGCGCAGCCGCCCGCCGGCCAGCAGCAGGCCCAGCTCGGGATGATCCCGCACCAGTTCCGGCCGTTCGATGGAAATGGCGATGGTGCCGATCTCCGGCACCGCCACCAGGGCCCGCACCACACGCACCAGCATGGGAATACCCGCCACCGGCACGAAGGCCTTGTGGCTGACGCCGCCGAGCTTGGCCACGGGGTCTTCCGGCCCCCGCGACCCCGCCAGCACCAGACAGGGAATGGACACGATGGTTACAATGCCTTGCTGAAGAGCCGATAGGTCTTGTAGGCGGTGCTGCCGATGGATTCATTGATCCGGCGCATCGGCATGTTGTCCTCCAGGATCCAGGACAGTTCGACCCATTCGATGCCACGGGCGACGGCGCCCCGGCGCATGCCGTCGATGACCAGGAAAGGCAGGATGCCGCCGGACAGACCCTTCTGGAACTTGCGCTTGACCCCCATCAGCGGCACACGCGCCGTCCGCATGGTGCCGACCTTCAGCCGCCACAGCATCTTGGCCCAGCCGAAGGGGAACAGGCTGCCGTTCAGGTCGCGGATGGCCTCGTTGAGGTTCGGCAGGCAGACGCCGAAGGCCGCCGGCTCTCCGTCGATCTCCACGAACCAGACCAGATCAGGTTCGATCAGCAGCTTCAGCGCCTTGCCGATATAGGCCGTCTCGCTTTCGGTGAAGGGCGTGAAGCCCCAATTGCCGAGCCAGGCATCATTGAAGATCTCGGTCAGGGCGCGGACTTCCTGGTCGTAGCGCTTCATGTCGGCGCGGCGCAGCACCACCTGACCGGGCAGCTTGCGCGCCAGCATCTTCTGGACATGGGCCGGAAGTTCTTGCCGGATGTCGTACCAGTAGGCGAAGACATCCTTGACCTTGGCGTAGCCCTGCTCCTCCACCCGCGGACGGATGAAGGGCCGGTCATGGGGCATCATCATGACGGGCGGCGTGTCGAAGCCGTCCACCAGCAGCCCCGTCTCCTCATTGATGGACAGGTTGAACGGCCCCTGGACCGTGCGCATGCCGCGCGCGCGCAGCCAGTCCTCCGCCGCCCGGAACAGGGCAGCGAAGATGGCCGGATCGTCCTCGGCGCAGATCATGCCGAACTGGCCGATGCCCTCGGCCACCAGGGGCGACAGCCGGTCGATCTGGGCGCTGATGCGGCCGACGTCGCGCCCGTCGCGCACCGCCAGGAACAGCTGCACGTCGGCATGTTCGAACAGCGGATTCTTGGCCGGCGACAGCGCCTCCTGCCGCTCCAGGATCAACGGGGGAATCCAAGCGGGATCCCCGGCATTGATGCGCATGGGAACGCGGATGAAGCGGTTGATGGCCGCCTTGTCCGTGAAGGCGATGGCCTCGATCCGGATGTCGCCGGCGTCGGGGACCGGTATCGTTTTTTCAACTGCGCTCATGATGCGGCCTTCGCGTCGGTCCGCGCCCCTGCGCCCGCCCCCTCGCCCGCCCGCGGCGGCCGGTCGCGGGGCGGGGCGCCGGTCAGCGTCATCACCCAGGGATAGCGCCCGGCCTCGGCCAGATCATAGCCGAGATTGAACACATGCGGGCTGCGTGGGCGCTGGCGGGCCTGACTGTAATAGGTTCCGAACAGCATGTCCGGCAGATAGCTGACAATGCCGTAATTGCCGTCCTCGTTATGGAAATGGTGCTGGAGGTGCAACTGCTTGATGCGCACCACCCAGGCCCAGCGCGGCTTGTAGTTGAGATGCTGGATGCAGTGGAAGAACTCGTAGACGCAGGTGGTGGCCAGTCCGGTGGACAGCGCCGTGGCCGCCCCGGCCCGCCCGTCGATCAGCCAGCCCACGGGCAATGTGATCAGCGCGATGGTCGGCAGGGTGTTGGCCAGACTGCCGAACAGCACCTCCAGCTTGTGGGGATCCTGGTGATGGTCGAAATGGATGCGCTTCCACAGCGCGGCCGTCCAGCGCATGCGATAGAGCCAGCGCCCGTGCAGGATCCAGCGGTGGATGCCGTACCAGGCCAGCGGATAGACCAGCGAGGCCACGAGAACGGTCAGCGCGATCAGCCCCCAATTCTGCGCCCAGACGATGGCGAGGCCGGCGCTGACCAGCGCCAGCGCGGCATAGACCTGAATCGCCGGATAGGTCCAATAGGCGATCGCCAGGTCCTTCAACGTCATCTTGCCCAGATCGTAGCTGCGGCCCTTCCAGGCATCGCCCCACATCAGCGTTCATCCCTCTTGTGTCCAGCCCGGCAACGCGTCATCCGGGCACTCATGATCCGCGGAAACTATGACCGACCCGTCCCGACATCAAGGCGCACCCCGGTCACATCCGCGTTGCACCAACCGGGTCTTCTACTGTTCCACATGCACCAGGATGGCGCCGCCGACGGCGGCGAAGAACAGGGTCGGCGCCCACACGGCGATCACCGGCGGCACGGCCCCGGCCTGCCCCATGGCGGCCAGGGCGCCGTTGGTGACCAGGAAGGCCAGCCCGATGACGATGCCCAGGGCCAGACTGCCCACGGCCCCGCCGCGCCGGCGCAGCCCATGCGCCACCGGGGCAGCCAGCAGCACCATGACCAGGGTGGACAGGGGTCCGGCATAGGTTTCGTGCAGGCGGGTGGTGTAATAGGCGGAACTCTGCAACCCGGCCCAGCCGCCGCGCAGGATGCTGCGCAGCCGCAGGACGGAGATGTTCTCCGCCGGCAGTTGCAGATCGCGGATATTGGCCGGCGTCAGGCTGATCTCCCAGTCCAGCCGCTCGAAATGCTCCGTCTTCAGCGGAACGGCCACCGGGGTGCGGGTTCCGTCCTCCAGCACCCAGCGCCCATCATTGCCCCGCTCCGCCCGGGCGGCGGTCAGCTTTTCCGTCACCCGGCCCAGCCCGTCGCGGTGGAACACCTCCACCCCGTCCAGCCGGCGCTCGCCCGCGGCCACCGACCGCACCGAAATGACACTGCCGTCCAGGCGGAACCACAACGGCTTCGGCGCCTCGGGCTCGTCGCCCGGCTCGGTGGTGCTGGCCCACCAGTCCAGGAAGGCCCGCTCCGTCCGCGGGGCGACCTGATCCGCCAGCAGCAGATGCAGCAGGGCCACCACCAGCGCCGCCGGCATCAGCGTGCCCAGAAGCTGGTACGGGGTCAGGCCGATGGAGCGCATGGCCACGATCTCGTTGGTGGAGGCCAGGCTCCACAGCGTGGACAGGGTGCCGATCAGCACCGACAGCGGCACCAGCCGCTCCACCACCAGCGGCAGGCGCAGACCGGTATAGCGCAGCAGATCCATCACGCCGCCGCCGCGCGACAGCACGCTGCTGGCCGCATCCAGCAGGTCCAGCAGCTGCAGCAGCGCCGACAGCGCCAGCAGCACAGCCAGACAGCGGACCACGAACATGCGGGTGAGATAGCGGGTCAGGACGGCCGGGCTCATGCCTTCGACTCCCGGGGACGGCGGCGCCACAGCTGGCCCAGCCGCTGCAACAGATCATCCACCCGCTCGAAGGTGGACGCGAAGGGATTTTCGCCCGGCCGCTGCTGCGCCCGGCGGAACAGCCACAGGCACAGGATGCCGAACAGGGCGAAGGGCACCCAGATGCCCACCGGGGCCGGGACCCGTCCCACATCGGCCAGGCTCTCGCCCAGCTGGATGGCATGGTTGTAGACGACCAGGATGATGGCGGCCATCGCCACGCCCTGGCCACGGCGGGCACGCTTGGCCGCCATGCCCATGGGCACGGCCAGCAGCGGCAGCAGCGGCAGGGTCAGGGCCCGGACGATGCGGGCATGGAACTCCGCCGCCAGCACCCGTGGCGACAGCAGCGAGGTCGGGTCGTGCATCTCCCGCCACAGTTCGACCAGGGTCAGCTCGCGCTCGCTGCCGCCACGGGCACGGAAGGGCGGCACATCCAGGTTGAAGGGATGGTCCAGGGTCAGCGTCGCGAATTCCAGCACATGCGGCTCCCCCGCCGCGGTGGTGCGGATCTGCACGCCATTGTGCAGCGTCATCAGGATGTGGGTGCGTTCCGGATTGGCGCCCAGGCGGCCGGTGGCGGCCGTGGTCACCCACTCCTCCCCGTCCGGCCGCGTCTGATGGATGAACACCCGCTCCAGCGCGCGCCCTGTCGGGTCGACCAGATCGGCGGTCAGCATCACCCCGTCACCCGCCTCGACAAAGGCCGATTCCGGGACCGTGGCATCCCAGGCGGCATTGATGACGCCGTGATAGATGGCACTGTAGGCATAGCGGCTGTAGGGCTGCAAGAAACCGAACAGCAGGATGCTGAACAGCATCAGCCCCCCGCCCAGCCAGAGGAAGGGCCGCCCGATCCGCGGCACCGACAGGCCGGTGGATTGCAGGGCGTCCAGCTCGTTGTCCTCGCCCAGCCGCGACACCACCACGAACATGCTGATGAAGAAGGCCGCCGGCAGCGCCAGCCCCAGATAGTGCGGCACCAGATTGGCGGCCATGCGGATGACCATGTCGAACGGGCCGCCATGCACCGCCAGAAGATTGAACAGGCGCAGGATGCGCTCCATCAGCAGCGCCACCAGCACCACGGCCAGCGACACCGCCAACGGCTTCAGCGTTTCCCGCAGGATGTAGCGGTCGATCAGACGGGTGCCACCGGGAATCCCCGTCCGTGCCGCCCGCTCTGTCACAGGGATCACCGGCAGATCGCTCACGGGCAGACGCCCCCCGTCACCGCGCACCGTTCCATCACAGGCCCAGCTCCGTCCAGCGGGCCGCCAGCTCGGCCGTCAGCGCCGACTGGGCCGCCGCGTCCAGGGTCACGGCCTGGCCCAGGGCCGGCGGTCCCGGCCAGCCGGCATCGGCCATGTCCAGCCCCTGCCAGGACCGGCTGCCCTCATAGCGGGGGATGACATGGAAATGCACATCAGGATCGACCATCATCAGCATGAGATAGTTGATCTTCTGATAGGCGGCGACGCCGGCGAGCAGACGCTCGATCCCGGCCACCACCGGCTGCAGCGCGGCGAAGGCCGCGGGGCTGACCTGACCGAAGGCCGTCACCGGTTCCTTGCACAGCAGGACCAGCGAGCCCAGGGTCGGCTGCTGCGGCCGCAGCAGCACCAGCCATGACGGCGTATCGGCCACCAGGGTCCGGGGATAGCCGAATTTCAGCATGGTCGGCGTGGGTTCAAACGGTCTGTGCATGGTCGCGGGCCGTGGACGGATCGGTGCCGGAAAGGGAAACGCCAGCAGCCGGCGACCCTTAAACGCCGGATCGCGCGCCTTGGCGTGTGATGACCGGCACAGTAGCCACAGATTTAGTGCTTATTGTAGGGGCAAAACAACAGGGTGCGGAAACGGGTGCCGCCTGCCGGCGGCCGTTTTGCCGTGCCGGTGGAGCTTCCTGTCCATGTTCTCCCTGCCCTCGTCGCCCTGGCCTGCCGCCCGCCGGCCGGCCGGCGCCATTCTCGCCGCCCCCCTGTTCGCCGCCGCCCTGCTGCTGCCGGGCGCAGACGGCGCCAAGGCCCAGGTTTCCAGCGAAACCTGCACGGAGGCCACGGCCAACCGGCTGCAGATCACGGTGGCCGGCGTGCGCACCGGCAAGGGCGGAACGGCCAAGGGGCTGATGGCGATCACGCTCTATCCCGACGATGAAAGCCAGTTCCTGGCACGCAAGGGCAAGATCGCCCGTGTCCGCATCCCGGCCACGGCACCGGAAACCCGCGTCTGTCTGCCGCTGCCGGCGCCCGGCGCCTACGCCGTCGCCGTCTACCACGATGAAAACAGCGACCACGATTTCAACCGCACCCTGCTGGGCATGCCCGCCGAGGGCTACGGCTTCTCCAACGATGCCGACACCACCCTGGGGCTGCCGCGCTTCAAGGATGTGCGCTTCAACGCCGGTGCCGGCAGCACCGACCTTGTCATCCACCTGCGCTATTGACCGTCCCGGTCAGGCGGCCAGCACGGCTGGCGGCTGCACGGCCGGCAGCAGCAGCTCATACCGGCCCAGCGTGGCGAATTTGCCGCCGTCCTCCACCAGTCCCCGTACCGTGACCGCCGCCCGCCAGCCCGCCCCGTCCCGCCGCACCAGCACATCATGCCAGCGCGCCGCATGGGCGCGGTCGGGACCGACCGCCGAGGCGGAAGGGGCGGTCAGGCTGGGCACCGGCCCCAGCGGCCCGGCCAGGGTGGCCAGGCTGGGACGGTGGGCATGACCATGCAGCAGCAGCTCCGCCCCCACGCGGGACAGCATCTGACGGAAGGCCGGCGCATCGGTCAGGCCCTTGCGGGCCGAGACGACGCCACGGCCGACGGGATGGTGCAGCAGCACCACGCGGAACAGCCCGCGCCGGCCCAGATCCCACAACACCTGTTCCGCCGCCCGCAGCTGCTCCCCGCCCAGGGTTCCGGTGGCCAGCAGCGGCGGGGTGGGCAGGCCGGAATTCAGCCCGACAAAGGCCACGGGGCCGCGCACGCGCACGGCGGGGAACAGCCGGTCGGCCGCCAGCGCCGCGCCGTCGTCCCCCTGCATCCAGGGACGCCACAGACCCAGCCCCTGCGCCCAGGGCACCGGCACCAGCGTGTCGTGGTTGCCGGGCACCAGGGTGACATCGGCCGGGCCGCCCAGGGCCGTCAGCCAGTCCAGCCCGCGCGCGAACTCGGCGGGAAGGGCGATGTTAGCGATGTCGCCGGTCACCACCACATGATCGGGCCGCGTGGCCCGCACATCGGCGATCAGGGCCGCCAGCACGGCGGGACTGTGCCGGGCGTGGCGCTTGCGCCGCCAGGACAGATACCCGAACAGCCGTTTCGACAGCCATTGCCGCCCCTGGAGGCGATCAGGGTCCAGCGGCAGGTGCGGGTCGGAGAAATGCGCGAAGCGATAGGCAAGCATGCGACAAATTGGCGGGGTCATGTGGCGCGGCGGCCACCATGTCATGAAACTGTCGCCTGCGCGATAGGCAAGGGCGCGCATCCAGGGTATCTAGGCGCGGTTTCCGGCCTGCCGGCGGTGGGCGGGCTGTGTACGGCCGTGCCTGCCGGGACCGTCCTTTCCGGGATGGCCGGCATGGAGAGACAGACGGGGCGGATGAAGTGACTGCGGCGGAGACCAACAAGACGGATGCGGCCCCGATGGGCGCCATCCTTGGCGACAATCCGGTGCGCCTGTGGGGCATGACCTCGGCGGAACGGCTGCGGCGGTCACTGGTGCGCAACGGTGTCAGGCAGGTGCGGGCCTGGGACGGGCTGGACCATGGCAGCGCCCAAGTGCTGTTGCGGTCCGACTTCGTCTTCGACGAGGTGCTGGTGCGCGACCTGATCAAGGCGCCGGGCACGGTGCTGACCGATCCGCGCTCGGGCGAGCCGGTGGCTGCCCATGTGGCCGCCTCCGACGTGGCCGCGGCTGCCGCCATGCTGACCAGCTCCCGCATCGTTCCGGCCGATCTGAAGAACCGGCTGCGCGTCGTGGGGCCGGCCGATCTGTCCTCGGCCTACAACAACGCCCTGCGCAAGAAGGAGCCGCCCTTCCTGCTGCGTCTGACGGCGGAGGCCCTGCCCCGCATCGAACAGCGCATGTTCGGCGGCAGCTACAAGGGCGTCACCGATCTGGTGACCAAGTATGTCTGGCCCCTGCCCGCCCGCCATGTGACCAAGCTCTGCGCCGTGCTGGGCATCAGCCCCAACATGGTGACGACGCTGAGCGCCGTGCTGGTGGCCCTGGCCTTCTGGCTGTTCTGGCAGGGCCAGTTCCTGCCGGGCCTGGCCTGCGCCTGGGGCATGACCTTCCTGGACACGGTGGACGGCAAGCTGGCCCGCGTCACCCTGACCAGCAGCAAATGGGGCAATGTCTTCGACCACGGCATCGATCTGGTGCATCCGCCCTTCTGGTACTGGGCCTGGATGGCCGGTCTGGTCGCCGTCGGCCTGCCGCTGGCACAGGAGGGGCTGATCCTGGCCATCGTCGTCGGCGGCTATGTGGCGCAACGCCTGCAGGAAGGGGCCTTCATCGCCCTGTTCAAGATCGAGATCCATATCTGGCGGCGCTTCGACAGCCTGTTCCGCCTGATCACGGCCCGCCGCAACCCCAACCTGCTGCTGCTGACGGTGTTCGCCCTGGCCGGCCAGCCGGACACCGGCATGGTGGCCGTGGCGGTGTGGACGCTGCTGTCCTTCCTGGTCCACATGGTGCAGATCGTCCAGGCCTTCGGCGCCAGCCGGCGCGGCCCGATCCGCTCCTGGCTGGCCTCCTGAGACCGGAGCTGCCGCGTTCATGATCCGCGTCGGTCTCATCCGCAATCCCCGCAGCCAGCGCAACAAGCGGGGCGGCGGCGACATGCGCACCCAGGCGGCGGCGCTGCTGGGCTATTACTTCGCCGAGCCGGCAACCCCGGCCGAGCTGGCCGAGGTGCTGGCCGACTTCGCCCGGCACGAGGTGGGGATCATCTGCATCGACGGCGGCGACGGCACCGTGCGCGAGGTGCTGACCGCCCTGCCCGCCGCCTATGGCGGCGAGTTACCGAAGCTGGCCATCCTGGCCTCGGGCAAGACCAACCTCATCGCCGCCGATGTGGGCTCGCCCGGCCACGGCCTGGAAGGATTCGGCCGGCTGGTCGACGATGCGCGCAAGGGCTTCCTCGGCTCGCACCTGCAACGCCGGCCATTGCTGGAGATCAGCTGGCCCGACGGCAGCCACGAGACCATCCGCGGCATGTTCATGGGGGCCGGCGCCTTTACCCGCGCCACCGATCTTGCCAATAGCAGCATCCATGCCCGCGGCCTGTACAACAATGCCGCCGTGGTGCTGACCATGGCCAATGTGCTGGGCAGCGCCCTGCTGGGCCGCGACCGTGACGGCTGGCTGGACGGCGAGCCGATGACCGTGTCCGACGGCCGCGACAATGGCCGCGACGGCAACCGCTTCATCTTCCTGGCCACCACGCTGCACCGGCTGGTCATGGGGCTGTGGCCGTTCTGGGGCGAAGGGAATGGCGCGTTGCGCTATCTCGATGTGGCCGCCCACCCGACCCGGCTGACGGCCGCCCTGGCGCCCGTCCTGCGCGGCAAGCCCACGCCCTGGATGCTGGCCGACGGCTACCGCAGCGGCGTGGCCGAACGGCTGACGCTGGGGCTGTCGGCGCCCTTCATCATGGATGGCGAGCGCTTCGAGCCCGGCCCCGGCGGCACCATCCATCTCGATGCCGGCCCGGTGGTGGATTTTGTCATCCCCTGAGATGTCCTTCCGCAACCACGTGGCCGCAAGCCGGCTGCAGCACGCCGTGGACGCCGAACTGACCTTGCCGGTACCGGCGGCGGCCACCGCCCTGGCTGCGGCCCTGGCGGACCATGGCGGCGGCAGCGTGGCGGCGGTGCTGTTCTATGGCTCGGTGCTGCGCACCGGCGATCTGGACGGAATCCTGGACTTCTATGTGCTGACCAGTTCCCTGCGCGGCTGGCACCGGCATGGCGGGCTGGCCCTGGCCACGCGCCTGCTGCCACCGACGGTGGAATACTGGGAACTGCCCTGGCAGGGCGGGACCGTGCGGGCCAAGGTGGCCGTGCTGCGCACCGACCAGTTCGCCCGCGCCGTGCGCGCCGGGGCCATCGACACCACCATCTGGGCCCGGTTCTGCCAGCCGGTGCGGCTGCTGTATGCCCGTGACCAGGAAAGCCGGCAGCGCGTCACCGCCCTCATCGCCGCCGCGGTCACCACCGCGGCCGGCTGGGCCGCGCGGCTGGGGCCGCCGGAGGGCACCGATGCGCCCGGATTCTGGGATGCCCTGTTCCGCCACACCTATGCCGCCGAGCTGCGGGTGGAAAAGGGAGACCGTGCCGTCAGCATCGTCGATCATGCCCGCGACCGCTACGCCGCGCTGCTGACCCCGGCCTGGACGGCCGGTGGCCTGGCCTGGGAGCAGGGTGCGGACGGGCCCCTGGTCCCCCGGCTGACGCCGGCCGCACGGGCCCGCGCCCGCCGCGCCTGGGCGGTCCGCCGCCGGCTGGGCAAGCTGCTGAACATGGCGCGGCTGGTGAAGGCGGCCTTCACCTTCACCGGCGGCGTCGATTACATCCTGTGGAAGATCGAGCGCCATTCCGGCGTGCGGCCGGAGATGACGCCGTGGCAGCGGCGGCATCCGGTGCTGTCGGCCCCCCTGATGCTCTGGCGGCTGTGGCGTCGCGGCGCCGTGCGCTGAGGCGGGGACATGGAACCGTCCAGCCTGCCCCATTACGACCTGCATGCCGAAGCCTATGCCGAGGCGCTGCTGTCCCACGATTTGGGGGAAGCGCGGGAGAAGTTCCTGGCCGCCCTGCCCCGGCACCCGGCCGACATCCTTGATCTGGGCTGCGGCCCCGGCCGGGATCTGGCCGCCTTCGCCAGGGCCGGCGAACGGGCCGTGGGGCTGGACGGGTGTTCCGTGCTGGCCGATGTGGCCCGGCGGCACAGCGGCTGTCCGGTGTGGGAGGCCGATCTGCGCACCGCGCCCCTGCCCCCGGCCGCCTTCGACGGCCTGTTCGCCCAGGCCGTGTTGTTCCACATCGCCACGGCCGAGCTGCCGGACCTATTGCAGCGGCTGCGCCGGTGCCTGCGCCCCGGCGGTATCCTCTATGCCTGCGACCCCAGCGGCGCCGGCGAAGAGGGCTGGGCCGACGGGCGCTATCTGGCCTTCCGCCGGCCGCAATCGCTGGCCGCCCTCTATCGCCGTGCCGGATTCGATCTGGTGGAACAGTGGCGCCGGCCGCCGGGCCGGCCCCGCCGGCAGCAGGACTGGCAGGCCTGGCTCTGGCGGCGCCGGGGCTGACGCCCGCCCGGAGCAAACGCCCGAAAACGAACCGGCCCGGCGTTGCCGCCGGGCCGGTCGCAACCTCGTTATGATTGGACCGTGCGCCTTACTCGGCCGCGGCCTGGACGAACTCCTTGGCCGGCAGCACGCCGAGCTGCTGGCCGACCTGGGCGAACAGGTCGAGGGCCTGGTCGATCTGTTCGGTCGTGTGCGCCGCGCTGACGCTGGTGCGCAGCAGGGCCATGCTGTTGGGCGTGGCCGGCGGCAACGCCAGATTGAGATACAGGCCGGCATCCAGCAGGGCGTTCCAGAAGGCGATGGCCACCTCCTTCGACGGCAGGATCACCGACACGATGGGGTTGGGCTGCGGACCGACGGAGAAGCCCAGATCCATCAGCCCCTTGTACAGCCGCTCGGCATTGCCCATCAGCCGATGGCGCAAATCCGGCTCCTGCTGCAGCCGCTTCAGCGATTGCAGGGTGGTGGCGATGACCGACGGCGGCAGCGAGGCCGTGAACATATAGGGCCGGCAGGCCACGCGCAGGATGTCGAAATCCGGCAGGTCGGAGACGCAGAAGCCGCCGACGGCCCCCAGGCTCTTGGAGAAGGTGCCGACGATGAAATCGACATCGGCCTCAACCCCATCCGCTTCGGCCTGGCCGCGGCCCGTCGGACCCAGCACGCCCATGGAATGGGCCTCGTCCACCAGCAGGAAGGCACCGGTCTCGCGCTTGACCTGGGCGAATTCCTTGATCGGGGCGGCATCGCCCAGCATGGAATAGATGCCCTCGACCACCACCAGCTTGTTGCCGGGATGGTCGGACAGGCGGCGCAGCCGCTTGTACAGATCGTCCGGGTCGTTGTGCCGGAAGCGCACCACCTGGGCCGTGCCCATCTTGGCGGCATCATAGATGCTGGCGTGGCTGTCGCTGTCGATCAGCAGGATGTCGTCCTTGCCGACCAGCGTCGAGATCATGCCCAGATTGGCCTGATAGCCGGTGGTGAACACCATGCAGTGCTGGCGGCCGTAGAAGTCGGCCAGCGCCTTTTCCAGATCGCCATGGCCGGCATAGCTGCCGTTGGCGATGCGGGAGCCGGTGGTGCCCGTCCCCTGCTGGGTCAGCGCCTCGACACCGGCGGCAATCGCGCTCTCGTCGAAGGTCAGGCCCAGATAATTGTTGGTCCCGAGCAGGATGGTCCTGCGGCCGTTCAACAGCCCTTCCGTCGGCGACAGGATGCGCTCGAACCGGACGGAAAACGGATCATGGCCAAAGGACCGCAGTCGTTCGTAGTTCTCACGCAGCGGTGAGAATTTTGCGAGAATCGTCATATTCAGGCGCGCCCCCGGAGTTCCTGAATCGTCAAGGCCAAGTCGCCGACCGTCTCGACCTCGGCGATCCGCTCCAAGGGGATCGAGACGTCGAACTTGTCTTCAAGCACCATGACGAAATCCATCACCGCCAGGGAGTCCAGTCCCAGATCCCGGGTGATGCTGGTATCAGGTGTTATTGTGACCGGCGCTTGCAGGCTGGGCCCGAGGGCATGAATGATTTCAGTCACGATCTCGTCGATCTCGGCGTTCATTCAACGCACCCGGGATTTGGCATAGGATGGTCTTGCTTCTTTGAATTGGCTGAAAGGCCGGATATCGGAAAGAAAAGCGTCACGGTCTCGTAAGGTAAGTGCAACGCTCCAGGATGCAAGCGCAAACTACTGTATAACCGTACTGGACAGTCCAGAAATCTGCGCGATTGACAATTCCGCAACATCGTCCCCTACGGCTAGGCTGGAGGGCCTAGAGCCAGCCCTCCGCCCGGTACCAGGCCACGGCGGCGGCGAATCCTTTGACGATGTCCGACGAAGGCCGCCACAGCGACAGGGGCGGAAGGGTAGTGGGGGCAACAGACCAGTCGCAGTGACGGATCTCACGCACCTTACCCGCAGTCAGCATGACTGGCCTGCGGGTCGCCCATGCCTTTGCCGTTCCGGCCAGCCCCAGAGCGGCCAGCGCCGGGCCGGGAACGGGGACGCGGACGGCCCGGCGCCCGACCGCCGCGGCGGCGGCGTCCAGGATCTCGCCCCAGCCATACCCCGCGGGATTTCCGTCGGCCAGTTCGAATACCCGCCCCGCCGGTCCGCCGGGTCGGGCCAGTGCGGCCACGGCCGCGGCGCAGTCCGTTGCCTCGATCATGGCGATTCGGGCCTCGGGTCCACCGGGAACGGGCACAAGTGGGCCGGACGCGGCCTTGAACAGGGCCAGGGTTTCCCGGTCCCAGGGGCCGTAAATGGCCGGCGGGCGTACCACCAGCCATTCTCCGGCACCGATGGCGGCGATGGCGGCCCGCTCCCCGGCGTGCTTGCTGGCGGCATAGTCGGACAGGGTCGGCTCCCGCGCCGCCTGGCTGGAGACCAGCAGCAGCCGGGCGGCAGGGGCGCAGCGCGCCACCGCCTGTCCCAGCCGGGCCGACCCGGCTTCGTTGATGCGGAAGAAACCGGCGCGGTTGACGGCCTTGATCAGGCCGGCGGCATGGATCACCACCGCCGCCCCGGCGACCAGGCGGTCCAGCGCCCCGTCACTGAACAGGTCCCCCGGTACCAGTTCCAGCGCCACAGGCTGCAGCAGCGGATGCACCGGGTCCTGCCGCGCCAGCAGGCGCACCCGGAAGCCGGCGCGGTCCAGTGCCCGGACCAGATAGCGGCCCAGGAAGCCGGTCCCGCCGGTCAGGGCGGCAACGGGACGCTGCATGGCCCTCAGGCCGCCGACGGGGCAGCGAAGGCACCGTGCAGATACATCTGCTTGGCCCGCGACCGGCTGAGCTTGCCCGACGAGGTCTGCGGCAAGGCATGGGTCGGCACCAGCACCACCTTGACCTCGACTCCGTGGGCGGCACGCAGCACACCGGCCACCTCCTGCTCCAGCGCGGTGCGGGCGGCGGGATCGGCGGAACGGCACTGCACCAGCACCGTCACCGCCTCGCCGGACTCGGCATCGACGGAGAAGGCGGCCACGTCGCCGCTGCGCAGGCCGGCCACCTGATGCTCGGCCGTCCATTCCAGATCCTGCGGCCAGATGTTGCGGCCATTGACCAGGATCAGGTCCTTGGCGCGGCCGGTGATGACGATCTGACCATCGCAGATGTAGCCGAGATCGCCGGTATCGAGCCAGCCATCGGCGCCCATGACGGCCGCCGTTTCCTCCGGCCGGCCGAAATACGCCTTCATCAGCGACGGACCGCGGGCGAAGATGCGGCCGACGCGACGCTCCGGCAGCGGCTTGCCATCCTCGTCACGCACCTCCACTGCATGGCCCGGCAGCGGCGGGCCATTGAGCACGAAGGCGCGGGCCCGGGTCGACTCGGTCTGGGCCGGCACGGCGATCTGCTCGTTTTCCAGCCGGTCCAGCTCGATCAGATCGGTGACGATGCCGCGGTCCAGCGGCGCGAAGGTCAGCGCCAAGCTGGCCTCGGCCATGCCATAGCTGGCGACGAAGGCCTCGCGCCGGAAGCCACGCGCGGCAAAGGCCGTGCTGAAACGCTCCATCACCCGCGGACGCACCATGTCGCCGCCGATGCCGGCCACGCGCCAGCGCGACAGGTCCAGTTCCTCGGTCGAGGCCGTCTCGGCCCGGCGGGCGGCCAGCTCGTAGCCGAAGCTGGGGCTGTAGGAGATGGTGCCGCCATTGCGCGTGATGAGGCTGAGCCAGAGCAGCGGCCGGCGGGCGAATTCCCGCGTCGGCAGGTAATCGACGCTGAGCTGCGCGATCAGCGGCGCCAGCATGAAGCCCACCAGCCCCATATCGTGGTAGAGCGGCAGCCAGGAGGTGGCACGGTCGCCGCCCCGCACCTGCAACCCGTGCCGGGTGATACCGGCGGCATTGGCCATCAGCGCATCCTGGGTGACAGCCACGCCCAGGGGAAAGCGCGTGCTGCCCGACGAGAACTGCAGATAGCAGAGATGGTCGCCGCGGACCTTCGGCAGGTCGGCGCCGGCGGCGGGAATGTCCTGGAACAGGGCCAGCGTCCCCACCGCCTTCAGGCCCAGCCCGTCGGTGGCGGCCTGAAGCCATTCGCCCAGGGCGGCGGGCGCCAGGGCCGCGCTGGCCTGGGCGCCCTGGATCATGCGGCGGATATGGTCGATATAATGGTCCTTGCCGCCGAAGGCCGCGGGCAGCGGCAGCGGCGCCGGCACCAGGCCGGCATACTGGCAGGCGGCAAAGGCCCGCATGAAATCGCCGTCGGATTCCGCGACGATGGCGATGCGTTCCCCCGGCACCAGACCGGCGCGCAGCATGCGCTGCGCCAGATCCAGCGCCTGGTCGCGCAGGTCCCGGTAGGACAGCACCTCGACCAGTTCACCCCGGCCGGAATAGAAGTTGAACCCGGTCGCACCCTTGGCGGCGTAGTCGAGGGCTTCGGCAACAGTCCCGAACTCGGCAAGGCGGGGAGCCAGCCCGGACTCCGACGGTGTAACACTGACCATGGCAACTCATTCCAACGACAAGAGAAAGCCCCGGCAGGGCGGGGCGGATATTGCGCACAACGGGCAGGACCGCACAACAAAACACGGCCGCCCGCCACCCGGCCGGGACCGCTGCGCGGCGCTCTTAGCAGAGACGCCCCGCCTGCGGCAATGACGGCGCTCCGGCGGGGCCAGCATGTCAGGCACGCCCCGGCCGATCCAGGAAATCAGCCAGGATCTCCGCATTGTGCCGTGCCGGATGTGGCACGCCGAGATCGAAGGTCTCCGCCACGGCGGCCGTCTGCACCGGGCGGAACTCCGCCTCGCGGGCGAAGGCATCGTCCAGCCCGGCCATGACCGCGCGCACATCGTCCACCACAGGCCCCAACGTCCAGAAACGGTAGCGGTCATCCCCCTGCCAGGCGACCCCATGCGCGTTCAGGAACAGGCAGGGGCGCGGTGACAGCAGAAACTCGTAAACCTGGCTGCTGACATCGCCCATGTAGAGATCGGCCGCTGTGACATAGGTCATATCAATGCTCCGCGTGCTGCCGAGATCGATCAGCATGTGCGGCAGGCCGCGATAGCGGGCAAAGGGCGCGTAGCTGTCGGGCGTGGGCGGATCGAACAGGCGCACATGCGGCGCGAAGATCAGATTGAAGCGGTCGCTGGCCGCGACCTGATCGAGGATGCGGAAGCCCCAATCGGGCCAGGAGGACAGGGCCGGGCGGAAATGCGGATTGTAGAGGATGGTCGGGCGCTGCGCCGGGAACAGCGGCGCCCGCTCCTGCCGCAGCCGCCGCACCAGATCGAACTTGGCGTAGGCACCGACAGCGTAATGGCCGGGGCGGATGATGCCCAGGTCCAGCAGCCACTTGGCTGTCTTCGGTCCCGGGGTCAGGGCGAAGTCGAACTTGGCGATGCGCTTGTCCACGGCCGTGGCCCGGTCACCGGCGCCATGGGCCGTATGGATGAATTTCGGCCGGGTCACGCCGAAGCGCTTGAGATTGAGGCTGGTCTTCTCGGTCAGAACGATGGCGTCGAAACTGTCGAACAGACGGCGGTTGTGCCACAGCGTCCACAGCTTCGGCGCCACGGTGACGGGCCGGACCCGGCGATAGAGGCTGAAGGCCGCCGGTTCGTCCAGCAGGCAGTACTGCACCCGCGCCTCGGGATAAAGGGGTTGCAGGCCGCGGATGAAATCCAGATGTCCCTGGGTCGAGGCCAGGATGCAGACATCGAAATCCGGACGCAGGGCCGACAGCTCGAAGGCCACCGGCAGGCTGTGCAGGATCTGGTGGTACTGGGTGTTGTAGTAGAAGGCGATCTTCATGCTGTCCTGACCCCTGCGAGGACGGCCCGGAACAGCCGCCCCCCCTTTCTTCGCACCGGCCCGGCCTATCCGGCGGATTGCACCGCCGGCTGGCGGAACCAGCGCAGCACCGGCCGCAGGAATGCGGCGAACATCAGCACGGCCACCGCAAGGCGGACCCAGCCCGCCCCCGCCAGCCCGGCATGGTCGAGCGCCAGGAACAAGGCCGGGATGTACAGGGCCGAGGTCCAGGCGCGGATGCGCGTGGCCGTGCCCGCCTGACCGTTGGAGATCAGCATGGGCTCCAGCGGAAAGGACCAGATGCCGACCACGGCCGCCGCGATCAGCCAGAGCATGACGCCGTAGGCGGAGACGAACTCCGGTCCCAGCACCAGCGACAGCAGCGGCTTGCCCAGCAGCGCCGCCACCAGCATCAGGGCCGTGGCCCCGGCCCCGGCGATCAGGGCCGACCGTTCGATCAGATGGCGCATCGAGGCCCGGTCGCCGGCGGCGGCCAGACGCGCCAGTTCGGGATAGATGGCCGGCACCAGCAGCTTGGCCGGCTTGGCCACGCCGTCGGCCACCTGGCGCGCCACCCGGAACAGGCCGGCCTCGGTCGACCCCATCATCCAGCCCACCACCAGCGTGCCCACATGGGTAAAGGCCAGTTCCAGGGTGGAATTCAGGTTGGTGGACCAGACGAAGCTCCAGATGCCCGGAAAGCCGTGGGTCATCGGCCCCTCCCCGCGCCAGCGGAACCCCTCCAGCAGGCCACGCGTGCGCAGCTCGCGCCAGCCGGCAGCGATCAGGAACAGGCCGGCCACCACCGTGGCCAGATACCAGGCGGCCAGGAAGGCGACCAGACCGCCGCCGGCAAGCCAAACGGCCAGACCCGCGGCCATGCGCACGAACCAGCCCAGCGTGCCCTGCACCGAGAGGAGCGAGAAGCGGTCGACCAGGCGCAGCACGCCGGTCGGCGTGGCCGTCACCATGAACAGAACCGAGGTCACATAGATCAGCGCCGCCGGCATCACCTCCGCCGGCCAATGCAGATGCGGGCCGACGAACCAGGCGATGAGCACCGACAGGACCATGCCGGCCAGGGCGCTGACCCCGTCCAGCAGCACGGTGAAGCGCAGCAGCCGCTGGAAAGCCGGCCGGTCGCCGCTGTCCAGGGCCGGGGTGCCGTAGCGGATCACGGCCTGCCAGGACTGGAACTTGGCGATCTCGCCGATGGCCTGGGTGAAGGTGTGGATCAGCACCAGCACGCCAAATTCCTCGGCGCCGAGCGCCCGGGCGGCGATGGCCAGGCCGGCCAGGCTGAACAGGGCATTGAAGCCTTTTCCGCCCAGCAGGATGCCGGCATTGCTGAACAGGCGGCGCAACCGCTGGTCGGCGAACCAGCGGGGCGGCGGCATGGTCGGATCGGGTGGGGTGGGAAGCGGTTCTGCCATGGTGCGCTGATGTAGCAGCCCGCCGCGCCCCGGGGAATGGGACAGTGTCGCGTCACGGGACCGTGCGGCCCACCCTCTAGCCCGTTTGCACGGTATGCATGGTGTGACCGACGTCACTTTGAACAATTCTTTACGCACCGTACAAGGTGCAGGCTTAAAGTGGATCTTTGTTCGCGTCGGACGATCGCGCGTACAGGGACGCCGTATCGACGCCTTATTCATCCCTTGCCGACCCAGGAACCATGCCCGTGCCAACCGTCCTCGACCGCCCCCATCGCCTGCGCCGGCTGGCAACCGCGGCCACCTGGCTTCTGGTTCTCTCCTCCACGGCCCTGTCGACCTCGCTGGCCACGGCCCAGGAGGCTCCGCCGGCACCGACGGAAGCCGACAACACCAACGATCCGCTGGAGCCGATCAACCGCGGCGTCTTCTGGTTCAACGAACTGCTGGATGTGGTGCTGCTGCGCCCGGCGGCGGAAATTTACCGCGAGGTGGTGCCGGACCCGGCCCAGACCGGTGTCCGCAACGCCCTGCGCAACCTGCGCTCGCCGCTGGACCTGGCCAACCAGACGCTGCAGGGCGACTGGGATGGCGCCGGCAATGTGCTGAAGCGCTTCGCCCTCAACACCACCGTCGGCATCGGCGGCCTGATCGACGTGGCGGCCCAGCAGGGCATCCCCTACGAGTATGAGAGCTTCGACCAGACCCTGGCCGTCTGGGGCGTGCCCGAGGGGCCCTATCTCGTGCTGCCGCTGATCGGTGCCTCCTCGGTGCGCGATGCCGTCGGCTTCGGCGCCGAGTATCTGGGCGATCCGGTCAGCCTCTATGCCAGCAACAACGACCTGGAGTGGGCCAACTACACCCGCGCCGGTCTGACGGTGCTGGATACCCGCGCCGGCTATATCGACGTCATCGACGATCTGCGCCGCAACAGCTTCGACTATTACGCCGCCATGCGCTCGCTCTACCGCCAGCGCCGCGACGGCTGGATCCGCGACGGTGCCCCGGACGCAAGCCGTCTGCCGGACATTCCGGATTACGAGGCGGCGGACCAGTAGAACCGCGCAGTCGAGCGGTCGGCGGGGAACCGGACCCGATCCGCCCCTGTTGCAGGGGGACCGGTGCGCCGGCCCTGACGTCATCCTGGGTCCGGCGCACCCCGGCCCTGCACCCCAGGAGAGACGGCCCATGCCCAGACCGCAGCCCGTGCCGCCGAAGGAACGCCCGTTCCCCAATGAAGACCTGCCCGGTCAGGGACTGCCCGGCGGCCTGCCGGACAATCCGGACCTGCCCGGCACAGGCATCCCCACCGAGCCGGCCCATCCGGCCGATCCCGGCTATCCCACGCCGAGCAGGCCGCTGCCGATGTAGGGGGCCGGGGACCGGGCTTCCGCCTGCCTGTCGGCCACCCGCTCAAGCTCGGCCATGAACTCCCGGCCCGGCCGGGTCAGGGAGACCAGCTTGTTGCGCCGGTCCAGCGGGTCCTCCCGCCAGGTCAGCAGATCATGGCCCGGCATCCCCTTGTGCCCCGTCCGGGACATCACGGCCACCGTGCGGCTGACCGAGGATTTCACCACCCCCACCCGGCAGGCGATGTCCTTCATGCCGATCTCGCCCGCCTCGGCCACCGTCAGCAGGATGGCCATGGCCACCGCACCGATCTCCGGGTCCAGGCTGCGGAAATGCGCCACCACCCGTCCCGCCAGCTTCACCACGCCCGTCTGCATCCCTGCCCCGCTCACCTGCGCCCCGCTCAGCTGCACGCCGCCAGATCCGTTTTGCATCCGGAACGATCGCCGCACATCCCCTGTCAGGACGCGAGTCTAGCCACAGATCCCCACGGGCCGGGTGTGAGATTCAGCGGGCGAAGGATGCCCCCGCGATCCCCCCCCCCCGTGATGATTTGCAGGCCGGGACCTACGGCTCGGCATAGCCTTCCGCCAGCACGCGCAGGTCGCAGCAGGTGGGATCATGCTGGAAGATCAGGCCGATCCGGCGGCTGGACGCGGCCGGCAGATAGTCCAGTGTCACCGCCGATTCCTCCACCAGCGTCCCGGCCTGCTCCAGCCGCCCGCGGATCTCGACCGCCGCGGCGGTGCTGCCGCCGCTGTTGCGGACCTCGACTCCGATCAGCCAGCCACTGCCCCGCGGCCGGGCGCTGCGCACGTCCGCGACGATATCCGGCGGCGTGGTCCGTTCGCCCACGGCCTGCCAACCGAGATAGCCAAGGCTGGAAAGCACCAGCGCCGCGCCCAGCAGCGACACCGCCCATTCCAGCGGCGGCACCCCCTCCTCGCCCCCATGCCGGCGTTGTCCGCCGCCCTGTCCCATCGAAGCGTCCTTTCCGCTACAGGATCAGCCGGGCCGTGGCCGCGCCGATGGCGCTGGCGAAGCCCAGCACCACCGTGGTCTGCATCACCTCCGCCGGCCCCAGCCCGTCCGTCCGTCCGAAGGTCCACAGCACATAGAGGCTGACCAGCAGGGCGATGGCATAGCCGACCACGGTGAAACGGAAGAAGATTCCGGCCAGAGACGCATGCTCGGGCGGGGATTCCTGGCCGGCGAAATCCAGGGTGTAGACGAAGGCGTGCATCAGCAGCAGCGACACCAGAGCCAGGGCCAGGGCCTGGAGCGACGACATCTGGAACGCGATCAGCAGCATTTCCTCGGTCGGGGCCACGTTGAAGGCCACGAACAGCGCCCCCACCGTCATGAAGAACAATTCGATGGCATAAGGATCACCCCGCGGGGTCCGCGGCCCGGCGCTGCCGGGGCGGGTGTCGCCGGGACCGCCGTCGAGGTTGAGCTGGGTGCGTGACAGCACGGCCCCGATGCTGGCCGGAACCGCCTGCAATGCCACCTTGCCCAGCATCTCCGCCAGGGTCTGCTCCGGCGCCAGCACCCCGAACAGCCAGAGGAACAGGGCGCTGGACAGGAACCCGACGGCATAGGCGGTCAGCGCATCCTGGACAGCATCGGTCCAACGCTCCGTCTCGCGCAGCCCGGCGAAGTAGGACAGCCCGACCAGCAGGGGGAAGACCGCCAGCAGGAACAGGGCCAGACGCAGCCGGTCGGCAGAAAAGCCCAGCCACCACATCTCCATGGTCATCAGCATGGGCATGGAGAAGATCAGGGCGCCGCCGAAGGCCCGGCCCAGCACCACGGCATAGTCACGGTTGCTGATCCGGGCCGCCATCACCGCCCCCCCTCCAGCCGCACGGTCCAGCGGCCCCTTGTTGCCCGTGCCCACGGGAACGGACACGGCGGGAAGACGGTTCCGCGACGGATGCGCGGTTCAGCCTGGCTGTAGCGCCAGGATCACCCCTTCGCCCGGCTCCAGGTCCAGCCGGCCGGACAGGGCAGCGCCGACGGCATGGCCGCCGCTGGAAAGCAGCACCCGCCCCGGTACCGCCAGGGGCAGCACGCCGGCATCGCCGCCGAGATTGAGCACCACCAGCAGCCGCCGGTCACCATGATGGCGCTCATAGGCCAGCACCTGCCCCCCGGCCGGCACCGCCACATAGCTGCCCAGGCTCAACGCCGGCTCCATCCGCCGCAGGGCGATGAGGCGGCGATAGAGCTGCAGCAGGGAGTCCGGCTCCTCGCGCTGGCGGGCCACGGTGGGTCCGGCCCCGTCGGCGCCCAGCGGCAGCCAGGGTGTGGCGCCGGGCGGGCAGAATCCGGCATTGGCACTGCCGTCCCAGGGCATGGGCGTGCGCACCGGATCGCGGCCCAGTCCCAGGCCCGGCACATTCTTTTCGTAAGGGTCCCGCACCCGCTCCGGCGGGATCGGCACGTCGGTCATGCCGATCTCATCCCCGTAATAGAGCGTGGGCGTGCCCCGCAGGGTCAGCAGCAGCAGGGCTGCAACCCGCGCCTGCCGCGGCCCGACCCGGCTGGCGATGCGGCTGCGGTCATGGTTGCCCAGCACCCAGTTGGGCCAGCCGCCGGGCGGCAGCGCCGCCTCGTAGCGGTCGATCAGCCCGGCGATCAGGCGGGCGTCCCAGGGGGCGTCGATCAGCTGGAAATTGAAGGGCAGATGCGCCCCCTGCAGGTTGGCGCCGTAATAACGCACCAGCCGCTCGGGCGGCAGCCAGATCTCACCGATCAGCACGCGGGCGGGATAGGCGTCCATCACCGCCCGCAGGCCGGCCACGACCTCATGCACCTCCGGCCGGTCGGCGGAGAATTCCGGGATCAGCCGGCCGGCCGGCGCCCCGCCCGGCCCGGCACCGGGGTTCTCCGGGTTGTCGCGGAACTGGTCGTCCTTGATCAGATGCCACATGACATCGACGCGGAAGCCGTCCACCCCCTTGTCCAGCCAGAAGCGCATGGCGTCGTGCATGGCGGCGCGGACCGCCGGATTGCGCCAGTTCAGGTCCGGCTGTTCCGGCAGGAAGGCGTGGTAATAATACTGACCGCTGGCCTCATCGAACTGCCAGGCGCTGCCGCCGAATTCCGACAGCCAGTTGTTGGGCGGCCCGCCCTCGGGGGCCGGATCGCGCCAGATGTACCAGTCGCGCCTGGGGCTGTGGCGGGAGGCGCGGCTTTCGCGGAACCAGGGGTGCTGGTCGCTGCTGTGGTTGGGCACCAGATCCAGGATCAGCTTCAGTCCGCGCGCATGGACCTCCCGCAGCAGCCGGTCGAAGGCGTCCATGTCGCCGAAAATCGGATCGATGCCGCAATAATCGGCGATGTCGTAGCCGAAATCCTTCATCGGCGAGGGAAAGACTGGGCTGATCCACAGCGCGTCCACCCCCATCCAGACCAGATGGTCCAGGCGGCGGCGGATGCCGTCGAGATCGCCGATACCATCCCCGTCGCTGTCCTGGAAGCTGCGGGGATAGACCTGGTACACCAGTCCGCGCTGCCACCATTCGGCCTCGGCCATGCGATCCCTCCATCGGTGTGAGCATCCCCGGCGGCAACCGCACGCCGCCGCCGCGGTTCCACCCTGCCGGCCCGCCCGATGCCGACGGCTCAGCCCCCCAGCAGCGGCCCCAGCGACTGTAGCAGATTGCGCAGGCTCAGCAGGACGATGACGATGGCGACCAGGATCATCAGCGGACGGTCCGGCAGTCGCTGCGTCACATAGGCGGCGAAGGGCGCCGCCAGCACGCCGCCCAGGATCAGCCCGGTGATGACCGGCCACAGCTCCAGCCCGATGGTGGCCAGGAAGGTGGCCGACACGGTGGTGGTGACGAAGAACTCGGCCATGTTGGTGGAGCCGATGGCATAGCGCGGCACCGTGCCGCCGCCGATCAGGGTGGAGGCCACCAGCGGCCCCCAGCCGCCGCCGCCGACCGCATCCAGGAAGCCGCCGCCCAGACCCAGCAGACCGACATGGCGGGGCGGTTCCTCCCGCGGCGGCGGCGGGTGCAGGGCCTTCCACAGGATCAGGGCGCCCATGCCCATGAGATAGAGCGAGGCGAAGGGCCGGATGGCCTCGCCCACCAGATCGGCCAGCACATAGGCGCCCAGGGCGCCGCCGACCATGCCCGGCACCGCCAGCCGCAACACCAGCTTCATCCGCACATTGCCCATGCGCCAATGGGCCAGACCCGAAGCGCCGGTGGTGAACATCTCCGCCGCATGCACGCTGGCGCTGGCCGTGGCCGGGGGGATGCCCAGGCTCATCATCACGCTGGAGGCGGTGACGCCATAGGCCATGCCGATGGCACCGTCGACCATCTGGGCGGCGAATCCGACGGCGGCAAACAGAAGGATCTGATCGAGCATACGAACCGGTCGTGGTTGGGGAGGTCTCCACTTTACAGGACGCAGCATTGGCCCGTCTCCCCTTTCGCTCCAGCATCCGCCCCGCGGGCGCCCCGCGGGCACGGGGGCGCCATGGCTGCGGCCCGGACGCCGGGTTGGAACCAGGGGATTTTTCCGCGGTTGCAGGAGCATGGACGATGCCCCGCCCCGCTCGCTGCCCCGCCCGCTGCCCCGCCCACTGGCCCACCCCCTGGCCGGCCCCTATCCCACGCCCCCCCTGCCCGAACCGGGCGGTCCGCCGCTGCACGATCCCGACAGACCGCCGCCGGTGGAGGAACCGCCGTCCCCGATTCCCCTGCCGCCGCTGGAGCCGCCGCCGCTGCCGGAACGGCTGGCCCGCCGGGGACCCGCTTACGGGATGGCCGTGCCGGGACAGATCCGGCCTGGTTAGCCCGGTCGGGATCGACCTCCAGGCGGGAACGCCGCCCGGCGCCGCCGGTTGGAGCAGGGCGGCCGCCGCTCCCGGCGCCGGCGACAGTCCTGCGGAGATCCGTCGATGCGCACCTCCCTGCTGACGGCCACCCTGCCGGTCCTGGCCATCCTGGCCCTGGCAGGGCCGGCCCAGGCCCAGTCCACGCCGTCCGAGGCCACCTCATCGGAGGCCCCGCCGGCTGAGAGCACACCGGCTCAAGCCCCCCAGCCCGCAGCCACGCCACAGCCGGGTCAGCCCGCCGCCGGCCCGTCCCTGGACCAGGCACAGGCCGCCCTGGGTGCGGCGCAGTCAGCGCTGCAGCAGGCCCGTGCCGCCGGCGACCGCGACCGGGAGGCCAGTGCCCGGGCCGCCATGCAGGACGCCCTGACCCGCATGGGCGCCGCCCTGACCCTGGCGCAGGAGCAGGTCAGAACCGCCTTGACCGCGGTCCGGGACAACAATGCCGATGTGACGCGACAGGTCGCCCTGCTGGCTGGTCCCGGTGAGGACCCCGGTGAGGACCCCGGTGAGGACAGCGTCGACGCGGCCGGGACAGCCCCGGACCCAACGGCCGTTGCGGTCGCGCAGCCGCCGGCTCGGGTGGCCGTGGCCCAGCAGCCGGCCCATGTGACCGTGCAGCCCCATGCGCCCCAGGTGCGGGTCGAACAGCAGAAACCCCAGCTGACGCTGGACCAGCCGGCCCCCCAGATCACGGTGCGGCAGCAGCCGGCCCGCATCACCGTGCGGCAGTTCCCGCCGGAAATCATCGTCCGCCAGTTCGAGCCGGAGGTGATCGTCCACCAGCGCGAGCCGGAGATCATCATCGAACAGGCCGACCCGGAGGTGGCGGTACAGCAGCCGGAGCCGCAGGTCGTGGCCGTAGTGCCGCCACCCGCCGTCGCCGTGCAGCAGCAGGACCCGGAGGTCAGCATCAGCCAGGCACCGCCCATGGTGCGCAGCGAAAGCCCGCCGCCCGCGGTACAGACGGGGGAGCAGACCGGATCGACGCCAGAGGAAACCGCGATACCCGGCCCTGCAACACCCGGCACTGCGGCACCCGACACCGGGACCCCCGACACCGGGGCCCCCGTGGCGGACCCGCCCCCGGCGGCGGCGGATCGGACATCCCCCGGACAGGCCGCCATCGACCAGACGGCCAATGCGCCGCCTGACCCGGCACAGACCGGGACCGGTCCGGCGGCGGGCGAACCGATGTCCGACCAGCCGGCAGGCACGCCGGCGGATACAGGGGCGGCCACCCGTCCCGACGCGCAGGCCGACGCGGACACGGCCGTGCAGCCACCGCCGGTGACCAGTGCCACCGACGACCAGGACGCGACGGAACCGGCTCCGGCCCATCCCCCCTCGCTGGATCTGGGCGTAACGCCGGACGAGCAGCCCCCGCCCGCATCCGCCGATCAGCCGGGCCTGCCGCCGGGAGAGACGCGGACCGTGCCGCCGGCCCGGTCGCCCGACCAGAGCGCCGATGCCGCGGCACCGGCTCCCCAGGTCCAGGGCGCGGTGCAACCCACCGTCGATCCCAGCCTGCAGGTGGCGGCCCTTCCGCCGTCCCCCGGCCAGGACGCGCCCGACCGGGACGCGATGGAGCAGACTGGCATCGCTCCCGATACGGCGCCTTACCGTGTGCCCCTGCGCGGGCTGGTGGGCCGGATCGTGCTGTCCGGCACGGGCGACCCGGTCGGGCGGGTCGAGGATGTGCTGATGGCGCCGGAGCGGCCAGGCACGGTTTCCGCCTTCCTGGTGCGGCTGGACGCGGCGGGCCGGTTGCAGCGCGTGGCCTATGGCGATGTCCGTATCGACCGGACGACCCTGACGGTGCCGCAGCCGTTCCCGTCCGCCTCCACGGATGGCGCCCCGCGCTAGCGCCCGTCCGCACCGCCCATGCGCCAGTGCCGGTGCCGGCAACCCGGCGGCAAGCCGGCTGGAAGACCGATTCTCCGATGGAAGGAACCGTCATGCGCCTGCCGCTCCCGTTTCTGGCCGCCCTGGTGCTGCCTCCCCTGGTTTCGCTTCCTGTGTCGGCCCAGGATCACCCCCAACCCCCGGCATCGCAGCAGACTCCGGGGCAGGCCCAACGCCTGGACCCGGCAACACAGGCCGAGATCAGCATCCGGCGCGCGGAACCCCGGATCGACGTGCAGGCGGCCGACCCCCAGGTGCAGATCCAGCAGTCCCAGGACAAGCCGTCGATCCGCATCGAACGCCTGACGCGCAAGGAGGCCAGCCTGCGCGACGCCGGCGTCGCCGACCGCCAGCAGATGGTGGGGCTGGCCGTGGTCGGTCAGGACGGCAACGATGTGGGGGAAGTCCGCGACCTGCTGTTGACTGGCGAGCGCATCGACAGCGTGGTGGTGGAGGCCTCTTCCGGCTTCCTCGGCATGAACGAACGCCTGGTGGCCGTGCCGTGGCAGCAGGTGCAGGTGGAGGGCGACGACAAGCGCCTGCGCCTGCCCCTGACCGATGATGCCATCCGGGAACTGCCGGAATTCCAGTATGAGCAGACCGGGCCACGGCAGGCCCTGGTCGGTCCCGATGGCGCAAAGCGCTGACCGCCGGCCGGCCGGGCCGCCCGGCACCGGCCATCAGGGACGTGGCGTCAGGGGGGAACCGGCGTCAGTGACAGCGTCACCTCGATGGTACGGCCCTGCTCCTGCCGTTCGAGCAATTGTCCGGCCACCTGGGCCACCAGGGCGCGGACCAGCCGCAGGCCCAGGTGCCCGCTTGCCGCCCGCGTGTCCGCACCGGAACCGCCCGCCGGGGACCGGGTGTCCACACCATCGTCGCTGACCCAGAGCCGCAGCACACCATCGGTCACGACCACCCCGGACCGGACGACACCGCCGGCCGCCGTTCCATGCAACAGGGCGTTGCTGAGCAGTTCGTTGAGCACCAAACCCAGCGGAACGGCACGATCCACATCCAGCATCAGGCCGGGCCGCGCCTGCATGGCGATCCGGCTGCCGGCCGGAACAGCCGAGAGGCCCCGGGGCAGGCGTTCGGCCAGAGTCAGGACGAAGGCGCCGAAATCCAGGTCCGCCACCGTCTCTGTCATGTACAGGCCGGTATGGATGTCGGCCAGACAGGCCACACGCTGATAGGTCTGGTCGAACAGGGCCTGCACCGCGGGATCGGTCAGGCTGAACGCCTGCAACCGCAGCAGGCTGGCCACCAGTTGCAGATTGTTCTTGATACGGTGGTTCAACTCCCGCAGCAGCCGGCGGCGAACCTCGGCCGCTTGATGCAGCGCTTGCGCCAGCACGGTTTCCCCGGCCGCAGGCCCGCGCAGCAGATCGTCGATGTCGGTGACGACGCCGAGTACCAGCGGCAGCGCCCCCCCGTCCGGGGAGGCCGCCGGCAGCAGTTTCTGTTCCTGGATCTGCACCCAGCCCCAGGCCGCCGGTCCGGATCGGCGCCAACGCAGCCGCACCGACGGTCCGTCGGCCATGAGCAGGTTGACATCATCCGGATGGATGAGCTGGTCCAGCGGCAACTCGGCCGCGCCGTCGGGACCCAGACCGACAAAATGCGTCACGGCGTCGGTCCAGTCGAGCAGGGCCGGACGGTCCGGCCCGCGCAGATAGGCCATGCCCGGAATCCGGCGCAGCAGGTCGGCCGCGGCAGCAGGAACGGGCGATGCCGATGGCTGCGGTCCGAGGGGCGGACGATGTTCCGAAACGGCCATATCCGAGACCGAAAAATTAAGACATCCAAGCGGATAGTTCCGCTATCCGCACTATCGGCATCCGAGATGACCGGCGCAATACGCAAATCAGCCGATGCCATTTCTCAAATACATTCCAGCCATTCATTAGAAAAATCTCACAAATCGGAAAAGAATATTAGAATGTTTTCATGCCATCTTTGCGAGATAAAATTCACGATTTGAAGCCCAGGGATGTAGACAACTTAAAATTCCAACAATCGGCAAAATTAAGGTTGAAAGCAGAGAAACGGCGCCGCCCTTTGCCGCCCAGATCGCGCCACCGCACGAACTCTTCGCTCCCTTTGGTCGCGCCCGGGGATCATTGGGGCGTCCACGGCCAGGGGAACAGCCCCGGCCGTCGCCCTGTTGCCTCAACGGCAGGAAAGGTCCGTCGCAACGGAAAAGGTGCAATCATGTCCGGACAGGATGAGGACCGGCCCGGGGGTCTGGGCAATGTTCCCGTCGATGAGGCCAAGCAGCCGCGCTTCCGCCCTCGCGGCCACGCGGACGAGTCATCGCCACCAACACCGGAGAAGGCCGTAATCAAGACGGTGGAGGCCTGCTGCCGCGGCCAGGCCGGCCACGCCCAGCCGCCGACCGACCGGCGGCGCTGAGACGGGATCAGCCCGTCAGCCCATCGGCGCCAGCCGCTCCCCCAGCTGCGCCCCCAGTCGCGCCCCCAGCCGCGCCAGGGTGGCGGCCATGGCCGGCGGCGGCTCGGCCTGCGCCGTGACGGGACCGGTGTCCCAGGGGAACGACACACCCCGCGCCAGCAGATGCAGCGGCTGGTCCGGCGGCAGGATGTCGCCATAGATCGGATCGCCCAGCATGGGCAGGCCGGTATAGGCCAGGTGGGCCCGCAGCTGGTGCATGCGACCGGTGCGCGGCTTCAGCTCCAGCCAGCTGAGGCCGCCATCGCTGCCCAGCAGGCGCCAGTCGGTCAGGGCCGGCTTGCCGGCGGGGTCGACGACGACTTTGGAGCAACCGGGGATATGGACCTTGCACAGCGGCAGGTCGATCCGTCCCTCCGCCCCCACGGGACGGCCCTTGACCACGGCCCAGTAGGTCTTGTCCACACGGCCGGACACGAACAGACGGCCCAGCCGCGCCGCCGCCTCTGCGGTCAGGGCCAGCACCAGACACCCCGCCGTATCCTTGTCCAGACGGTGGGCCAGCCGCGGGATCTGATCCGGCCCGTCGGCCAGCAGCGGCAGATACTGGTCGAGATGCTCGGGCGTGCGCGTGCCGAAATGCACGGGCAGGCCGGGCGGCTTGTCGAACACCAGCACCTCTGCGTCCCGATGGAGCACGCGGGCGCGGATTTCCTCGGGGCTGTAGGGCATGGCGGGTCCGGCGGGTGGCGGGAACGGGGCGCTGTGGGCGGCGAACAGCAGGTCAGGCCAGCGTGCTGCCGCCGAGAAACAGGGCGAACCCGGCCAGCAGGGCCGCAGCCGCCCGGTGCAGCAGCGGCCCGCTGCCCGCCCTGGACAGCAGATGCGCGCCGAAGCCGATCCACAGCAGCGCCACCGGCACCAGAACGCTGGCAAACAGCAGAGCGGCCATCAGGAATCCCTGGATATGGACGAAGGCCTCGGCCGGGAACAGCCCGCTGGCGAACAGCAGCCCCTTGGGATTGAGCAGGGTGGCGACGAACAGGCGCTGCGGCGTGATGCCGGGACCGTTCTGTGACAGGCCGGAGCCGGCCTGCCACAGCCGCAGCGCCAGCACCACCAGATAGGCAGCGCAGAGCAGCCGCAGGGCCGAAGGCAGCCAGGGCGCCGCAGCGGACACCGCGGCCAGCAGCAGCCCCCAGGCGGAAATGGCCAGCAGATAGCCCCCCAGTTCCGCCGGAATCAGCGGCAAGGCCCGACGCAGCCCCCTATCCGCGCCGGCCAGCGCCAGCAGCGTGTTGGTCGGCCCCGGTGTCAGCAGGATCAGGGCGATGGCGGCAAGAAACACGGTCGGCTCGGTCATGCCGGCGTTCTAGCATGATCGGCCCGCAACCGGGCCTTGATCCTGCTCATTTCCCTAAAAAAACTGTTTCCCGCCCGCGCCGGTTCCGCTGCCGGCACCATCCCGCCTATCGAACCACTATACGGAGGGTTATCTGGAGCTGTCGCTCGACTGCTGTATAGTGGTTGGTGATTGCTCGGTTTCACTTGGCAGCCCCCACCGCCCCTCCGGCAGTGGGGGTTTCTTTTTCGGCGGCCCACAGCGGCGGGCTGCAGCGGCGGCACACAGCGGCACACGGCCCCTCCCGATCCCGACCTTGGCCCTTGACCTTCCCGTCACTGGAAGGTCCATCTCTCCGGGGACACTGTCCGATCAGATCGTGGATGCCGCCCATGTCCTCCCCGTCGCTCTCCTTTCCCGTCCAGGGCATGACCTGCGCCAGCTGTGCCGCGCGCCTGGAAAAGGTGCTGGGCCGGGTGCCGGGTATCGCCGCGGCCTCGGTCAATCTCGCCAGCAACCGGGCCAGCGTCACCCTGGCCGAGGCCGGCCCCGCGGGTCTGGCCGAGGTGGGGGCCGCGGCGGCGGCGGCCGTGGAGAAGGCCGGCTTCACGCCGGGTGTCGCCACCCTTGATCTCGCCATCACCGGCATGACCTGCGCCAGCTGCGCCGGCCGGGTGGAGAAGGCGCTGCGGCGCGTGCCCGGCGTGCTGGAGGCCCAGGTCAATCTGGCCACGGAGCGCGCCCGCGTGCGGCAGCTGGGCGGCGATGCGGACAGGCTGATCCAAGCCGTGGCCCGCGCCGGCTATGGTGCCGCCCCGGTGATGGACGGCCCCGCCCCCGCCGGTCCCCCTGATCGCGGCTGGGCCAGCGTGGCGCTGGCGGCGCTGCTGACGCTGCCGCTGGTGCTGCCCATGCTGCTGCAGCCGCTGGGCGTGCCCCTGCACCTGCCGGGCTGGCTGCAACTGGCGCTGGCGCTGCCGGTGCAGGTGGGCCTGGGCGCACGCTTCTACCGGGCCGGCTGGAAAGCCCTGCGCGCCGGCAGCGGCACCATGGATCTGCTGGTGGCACTGGGCACCAGCGCCGCCTTCTGCCTGTCGGTCTGGATGCTGCTGACGGCTGATGCCGGCCATCCGCCCCACCTCTATTTCGAGGCGTCCAGCACGGTCATCACCCTGGTGCTGCTGGGCAAGGAGCTGGAGGGACGGGCCAAGCGCCAGACGGCCGCCGCCATCCGCGCCCTGTCGGCGCTGCGGCCCGAGCGGGCGCGGCTGCTGCGCGACGGGGTGGAGCAGGAGGTGCCGGTGGCCGCCGTGCGCGTCGGCGATCTGGTCATCGTCCGGCCCGGCGAGCGCATCCCCGTGGACGGGACCGTGCGCGAGGGGCAGAGCCATGTGGACCTGTCCATGCTGACGGGGGAGAGCCTGCCGGTGGCGCGCGAGGCCGGCGGCAGCGTGCCCGGCGGCGCCGTCAACGGCGAGGGGCGGCTGCTGCTGGAGACCACGGCCGTGGGCGCCGAAACGGTGCTGGCCCGCATCATCCGGCTGGTGGAGGACGCGCAGGCCGCCAAGGCCCCGATCCAGAAGCTGGTGGACCGGGTCAGCGCCGTGTTCGTGCCCGTCGTCCTGGGCATCGCCCTGCTGACGCTGGCCGGCTGGCTGCTGGCCGGGGCCGGGCTGGAGCGGGCCGTGGTCAATGCCGTCTCCGTGCTGGTCATCGCCTGTCCCTGCGCCCTGGGGCTGGCCACCCCCACGGCCATCATGGCCGGCACCGGTGTCGCCGCCCGCGCCGGCATCCTGATCAAGGACGCCGAGGCGCTGGAACGGGCGCAATCCGTGGACACGGTGGTCTTCGACAAGACCGGAACCCTGACCGAAGGGGCGCCGACCCTGCTGGCGGCCGAGCCGGTGGCGGGGCTGGCGCAGGCCGATCTGCTGCGGCTGGCGGCCGCCCTGCAGCGCGGCAGCGAGCATCCGCTGGCCCGGGCGGTGCTGGCCGCGGCGGCGGCGACCGAAGGCATGGCCGTGCCGGCGGCGACGGATGTGCGGGCCCTGCCCGGCCGCGGCATCGCCGGACAGGCTGACGGGCGCCGGCTGCAGCTGGGCAGCGCCCGGCTGATGCAGGAGCTGGGCCTGTCGCTGGCCCCCGTGGCCGACCCGGCGGCGCGGTATGGCGCCGACGGCCGCACCCTGTCCTATCTGGCCGACACCGGCACGGGCGCGCTGCTGGGTCTGCTGGCCTTCGGCGATGCGCTGAAGCCCGGCGCCGCCGCCGCCGTGGCCCGGCTGAAGCGGGCCGGCGTGCGCACCGTGCTGCTGACCGGCGACAGCGCCGGCAGCGCACGGGCCGCGGCCGGCGCCCTGGCCCTGGACACGGTGCTGGCCGAGGTTCTGCCCGCCGACAAGGCGGCGGCGGTGGCGACCCTGCGGGCCGGCGGACACCGGGTCGCCATGGTCGGCGACGGCATCAACGACGCCCCGGCCCTGGCCGCCGCCGATGTGGGCATGGCCATGGGCAACGGCACCGACGTGGCCATGCAGGCGGCCGGCATCACCCTGATGCGCGGCGATCCGGCCCTGGTGGCCGATGCGCTGGACGTGTCGCGGCGGACCTGGGCCAAGATCCGGCAGAACCTGTTCTGGGCCTTCGTCTATAATGCGCTGGGCATTCCGCTGGCGGCGCTGGGACTGCTGAATCCGGTGCTGGCCGGGGCGGCCATGGCCTTCTCCTCGGTCAGCGTCGTCGCCAACGCCCTGCTGCTGCGGCGCTGGCGGCCGGCGTCCCGGTCCTAGGCACGGGCGGGCGCCAGCCGGAAACCGGCGCCCGCCGTGGGTCCCCCGCGTTCCCCCGCCGCGTCAGGCCCGCTTCCAGCTGGTGCCCTGCGGCCCGTCCTCCAGCACGATGCCCTGGGCCAGCAGGTCGGCACGGATGCGGTCGGCCTCGGCGAAGTTCTTGGCCTTGCGCGCATCCTTGCGGGCCTGGATGGCCGCTTCGATGGCGGTCGCGTCCAGATCGGCGCCCTTCGGCGCCCAGCGGAACCAGGACTCCGCCTCCTGCCCCAGGAAGCCCAGAAGGCCGGCCCCGGCCTTCAGCGCCGCCGCGGCCGCACGCTTTTCCGCCTCCGTCCCCGCCTTGTGGAAGCTGTTGGCCAGCTCATGCAGGGCGCTGATGGCCAGCGGCGTGTTGAGGTCGTCGCACAGCGCCTGCAGCACCTCCGCCGGCACCGGCGCGGTATCAACGGGGGCGGTCCCGGCCGCGCGCAGCACGCCGTACCAGCGGTCCAGCGTCTGCTTGGCCTGGGCGATCTTGTCCTTGGTGAAGTCCAGCGGCTGGCGGTAATGGGCCGACAGCAGGGCCAGACGGATGGCCTCGCCGGGGAACTCGTCCAGAAGTTCGCGGGCGGTGTAGAAGTTGCCCAGGGACTTCGACATCTTGTCGCCGGCGATGGTCAGGAAGCCGCTGTGCATCCAGACATTGGCCATGACCGGGGTGCCATGGGCGCAGCGGCTCTGGGCGATCTCGTTCTCATGGTGGGGGAAGATCAGGTCCAGCCCGCCGCCATGGATGTCGAACATGGCCCCCAGATGCATGGCCGACATGGCCGAGCATTCGATATGCCAGCCGGGCCGGCCCTGGCCGGGGCCGGCGCTGGCCGGGTTGTCCCAGCCGGGTTCGCCGGCCTTGGCCGGCTTCCACAGCACGAAATCGGCCGGGCTGCGCTTGTAGGGCGCCACCTCGACGCGGGCGCCGGCGATCAGCTCGTCCTGGCTGCGCCGGGACAGGCGGCCATAGTCCGGCATGGCCGGCACATGGAACAGCACATGCCCCTCGGCCGCATAGGCGAAGCCCTTCTCCACCAGCGTGTCGATCATGGCCCGCATCTGCCCGATATGGGTGGTGGCCCGCGGCTCCACATCGGGGCGCAGCAGGCCCAGCCCGTCCATGTCGGCATGGAACTGGGCCGTGGTCCGGGCCGTGACGCTGTCGATGGGCTCGCCGGACTTGTGGGACCGCTCGATGATCTTGTCGTCCACGTCCGTGATGTTGCGGGCGTAGGTGACGCGCGGATAGAGATGCTTCAGCAGCCGGGCCAGCAGATCGAAGGCGCTGAAGGTGCGGGCGTTGCCCACATGGGCATAGTCATAGACCGTGGGGCCGCAGACATAGAGCTTCACATGGCCGGGATCGATGGGGGTGAAGGCTTCCTTGCTGCGGGTCAGCGTGTTGTAGAGCGTCAGGGCCATGGAAACGCACTCGTCTTTGGGCGGTGGTCTTGAGGGGCGTGATCTTGTGACACAGTCTTCGGGGGCACAGTCTTTGGGGGCGCGGCCCCTCCGGACCGGGCGGGAAGGCCGTCAGCGGCAACAGCAACGCGGAAGCGGTCGCACCATGGGCAGCTCGTCCCCGGAAAAGGCCCGCCAGCGGCACGCCGACCAGGGTCGCGGCGGGCGGTCTGGTGGTCGGGTGGCCAGAAGGTCAGGCGGTCTGGCCGGACAGGCGGGCCAGCGCCCGCGTCCGTCCGATCAGGGGTAGCAGGGTTTTCAGCTCCGGTCCATGATCGCGCGCCGTCAGCGCCCGGCGCAGCGGCAGGAACAGGGCCTTGCCCTTGGCGCCGGTGGCCTGCTTCACCGCCTCGGTCCACTGGCCCCAGGTCTCCGCCGTCCAGGGCTCCGGCGGCAGCAGCGCCGCCGCCCGTTCCAGGAACCCGGCATCCTCCACCAGCGGCGTCACCGGCGCATGGGTCACCTCCCACCAGTCGCGGGCATCGGCCAGCCTGGTCAGGTTGGGGCGCACCGCCTCCCAGAAGGCGGTATCGGCCGTCAGGCCCAACGCCGCCAGCCGGTCGGCCACGGCCGCGAAGGGCAGCGCGTGCAGCACCTGAGCGTTGAGGCGCAGCAGCTCGGCCGGATCGAATTTCGGCGTGCCGCGGCCCAGATGGGACAGGTCGAAATCGGCTACCAGTGCCGCATGGCTGGTGCGGGCGACGATGGCGTCGGAGGTGCCGAGCTTGGCCATGTAGCTCAACAGCGCCAGCGGCTCGATCCCCTCCTCCTCGCGCATCGCGGTCAGGCTGAGGGAGCCCAGCCGCTTCGACAGCCCCTCCCCCTCGGCCCCGGCGATCAGGGGGAAATGGGCGAAGGCCGGCACGGCACCCCGTCCCTCGGCCGCCATCAGGGCCTGGAACAGCTGGATCTGCACCGCCGTGTTGGTGACATGGTCCTCGCCGCGGATGATGTGGGTGATGTCGAAATCCAGATCATCGACGACGCTGGTCAGGGTATAGAGCGGCCGGCCATCCTCACGGATCAGCACGGGGTCCGACAGGTCGCGGCCATGGAACTGCTTGTCGCCCTGGATCAGGTCGGTCCAGACGATGGGGGCATGCTCCAGCTTGAAGCGCCAATGGGGCCGGCGTCCCTCAGCCTCCAGCCGGGCGCGGTCGCCGCCGCTCAGCTTCAGCGCGGCGCGGTCATAGAGCGGCGGGCGGTGCTGGGCCAGCAGCGCCTTGCGCTTCAGCCCCAGCTCCTCGGCCGTCTCGTAGCAGGGATAGAGCCGGCCCGCCGCCTTCAGCCGCTCCACCGCCACGGCATACCGGTCGTAGCGGTCGCTCTCGCGGGCGAAGCGGTCCCAGTCCAGCCCCAGCCAGCGCAGATCGGACTCGATGGCGGCGGCGAATTCGGGGCGCGACCGCTCCTCGTCCGTATCGTCCAGCCGGTAGAGGAAACTGCCGCCGGCCTTGCGCGCGAACAGCCAGTTGGTCAGGGCGGCGCGGAGATTGCCGATATGCAGCAGCCCGGTGGGGCTGGGCGCGAAGCGGACGGCGACGGTCATGGTGCTCGGTCGGTCAGAACGGCGGGGTGCCTGCGATAGCACGCAGGCTCCGCCGCTGCAAAGCGGCATCAGCCCTGGGGTGTAAACACCGCATGGGGCTGGTCCAGCCCGCGCAGGGGATATGTGCCCAACGGCTGCATGGCGCGGCCGGAGCAGCCGGCGAAGGCCTCGCTCACCACCACCCGGCATTCCTGCGCCTTGGCCACGTCCAGCAGGCGGCTGGCGATATTGACCGCCGGGCCGACCACGGTGAAGTCCAGCCGGCGCGCCCCGCCGATATTGCCGAAGGCCACATGGCCCAGATGCAGCGACAGCCCGTATTCGATCGGTGGCTGCCCCGCCGGCGGGGTGCGGTTGAAGGCGTCCACGGCATGGGACAGGTCGGCACAGGCGGCCAGGGCATGGCCGCAGGCCACCCGCGGGTCCAGCATGTCGGCGGGGAAGATGGCCAGCAGCCCGTCCCCCATGAATTTCAGCACCTCGCCGCCATGGGCCTCCACCGCGTCCACGGCCAGATCGAACCAGCAGTTCAGCCGCTGGATCACCGCCTCGGACAGGCTGTCCTGGGCGAAGCCGGTGAAGTGGCGCAGGTCGCAGAACCAGATGGCGGCGAAGATGCTCTCGCAGTCGCCGCGGGCGATCTGGCCGTCATAGACGCGGCGGCCGGCACCGCTGCCCAGATATGTCGTCAGCAGATCGGTGGCGATGGTGCGGATGACTCGCGCCTCCAGCAGGGGCGACAGCAGCGACACCGTGCGGTCGAGATCCTGGATATCCAGGGTGCAGAAGCCGCCGGGCCGGCGCGTGGCGAAGGAGATGGCGGCGGAGCGGCCGGAATCCTGGAAGCCCAGCGGATAGATGGCATAGTCGGTGAAGCCCTCGTCGCGCAGCCGCGGCAGCAGCTGCATCGGCGGCAACGGCTGGTCCAACCGGACGCGGAAGGCCTGGCCCGTGGTGTCCACCCGGTGCATGGGGCTGTTGACGTAATCCTCCAGACGTTCCTCGCTGCGCTCCAGCAGGCGGCGGCTCAGGCCCTCACCCCGGACCCAGAGCCGCCCTTCCGCCGAGACCTCGGGATGCAGGAATTCCAGGGCCAGCAGCACCCGGTCCAGCGGCAGCCCCGCCGTCTCCAGCCGCTCCAGCGCCCCGGCGAACAGGAGGTCGAGATCGCGCGGCCCGTCCCGGAACAGCCAATCGGCCAACGGGAGGAGGCGGTCGGACAGGAAAGGCGGTGTGGTCACGGTGCGGACGTCCCGGGCGGCGGTTTCGGCGTCAGGATGGGGACCCGGGCCGCCCAGGGCAAGGGCGGCGGTACCCGACTGCCGGCAATTCCCCCGAAAGCGGTATATCGGGCGGAGATGCCCGGATCACGGAAAGCCGTCCCGCCCCAGGCAGCTGTGCTCCACCGAGCGGGCGGCCAGGTCCTGGAAGCGGGCGAGGTAGCGCCCGTCATTCACCATGGCGGGATCGCGGATGGTATCGGCATTGAGAGTCCGCATGTCGTCGCGGATACGGTCGCAGGGGCCGGCACAGGCGGCCAGACCGACGAGGCCGAGCAGGGCGAAGGCGGCACGCAGGAACATGGAACGGGCCTTTGGTCACGGTCGATGCGATCGGAAGGGTGCGATCCGAGCACGGCGCGTGGGCGGAAGCGGGGCATGATCTGGGCGCTCTTGCGGCAGAGGCGGCAGCGGACGCCCCTGCCTCAACCCGGCCGGGTGGTCCCCTGTTCCCCCGCCGGGCGCAGGGAGCGGAAATAGCGCAGCAGCTGCTGCAACTCGCGCAGCAGCGCCTCATCCTCGCGCAGCCGGGCCTGCAGCGCCTGATCCCGCCGCACCAGATACAGCACATGCTCCTTGGGCGGCAATTGGCGGTAGGACGGTTTCGGCGACAGGGTGCCGTCTTCCTGGATGGTGGAAAGGAAGAACGAGGCCCGCATATATTTGGAAAACAGCCGATAGCCGGACTCCGGCGGCTCCCGCGTCACGATGCTGAAGATGTAGTTGGCGCGGAAGAGATAATAATTGTCGTAGATGCGCTGGAGCGTGTGGAACAGCTCGCTGGCACTGCCGATGCGGCTGACGATCTGCTGATCCTTGTAGCCCAGGGCGAAGTAACTGGCGGCCTCCCGCGCGAACAGCAGCGGCCGTTCTCGCATGCGCGTGGCCTGCCGGCGGTACTCGACCAAGGCCCGCCCCAGCACCCCGTGCAACGCGCGCCGCTCCTTCTCCAGGGCAGGCGGCAGGCCCATCATGAACTCGACGGCCGGCAGCAGCTGCAGCGGGTGGGTCACGCTCATCGGCCGGCCCCGCCCCTGTCCCCCCTGGCCCAGCAGCGAGGATTGCAGCCCGTCCAGCACCTCCTGCCAGCGCCAGCGCAGCCGGACCGTGGGCGACAGGGTGATCAGCCCCCCGGCATGCAGGGCCAGACGCAGCCGGTCGCGCCAGCCCGGCGGCGGCACCGGCACCGGGGCCACATCGGTCAGCCGCAGCGGTCGCAGCAGCCTGTCGGCAGACGGCGGCGCCGGGCGCAGCAGCAGGCTCCGCCCGTACACCACACCGCGCATCCTGTCCTCTGCCGGTTCCGCCATCCCCATCCAATCCGGCCACGTTGACCCCGGCCCGCCGGGGCCGGTGCCGCTGCATCATTTTGCCGCTATCAGGACGATAGGGGCAGGGGTGCAATTTTTGAAAGTACATCTTTTTTCCATGCAATCGCCGCGAGCCGACCGCCGGGACCGCCGGGACCGCCGGGCGACGGCGCAGGGTTTTCCCGCGACCGGCGTACCAGAGACGACGGGCACATGGCCCGCATGACGCCCCCACGATGAAACGAAGGAGTCCTTCGATGATGGTCCGCCCCCTGATCCTGGCCGCCCTCTCCACCCTTGTCCTGGCCTCGGCAGCGCATGCCCAGGCCGAAGGCCCTCGCCGGCAAGGCCCCGGTGCCCAGGCCATGTGGGAAAAGATGGACACCAACAAGGACGGTGTCGTCGACGAGGCCGAGTTCAAGGCGGCCCGCGCCGAGATGTTCAAGCGCATGGACAAGGATGGCGACGGCAAGATCTCCAAGGCCGACTTCCCCGCCGCCATGGACCAGGCCCGGACCCAACGCCACGCGGAAATGCAGAACCGCATGTTCGACCAGCTGGATACCAACAAGGACGGATTCGTGACCGCCGACGAGTTCGCCGCTGGCGCCGGCAAGGGTTTCGAGCGGTTTGACCGCAACGACGACGGCAAGCTGACGCCGGAAGACCGGCCCCAGGGCAAACGCAACTGATCCGCGGGTGAACGGCGATGACGGCGCAGGCACTGGCCACTAGGATGGAGGGGACCCGGCCTGCCGGGTCCCCCACCTCTGGAGGAGTGCGGTTGACCGGGTCCGCGGATACAGGATCGGACGCCAGCCGGAGCGAACCCGGTGACGAGGCGCTGGTCGTCCGCGTGGCGGCCGGCGACCGCCGCGCCTATGCGCTGCTGGTCGACCGCCATCTCGACCGCACCGTCACCATCGCCCGGCGGGTTCTGGGCAGCCAGGCCGAAGCGGAGGATGTGGCACAGGAGGCGTTCCTGCGCCTGTGGCAGAATGCCGGCCGCTTCCGGCCGGACAGCGGCGCCCGCTTCACCACCTGGTTCTACCGGGTCACCATGAATCTCTGCCTCGATCATCAGCGCCGGCCCAAGGGCAGGGCGCTGGACGATGCCGGAGACCCGCAGGACCCGGCCCCGGACGCCGAAACCAATCTGGTGCGGAACCGGACGGCGGCGGCCGTGGCGGCCGCGATCCAGGAACTGCCGGAGCGGCAGCGGGCGGCGATCACGCTGACCTATGACGCCGGCCTCAGCAATGCCGAGGCGGCACGGACGCTGGATGTCAGCGTCAAGGCATTCGAAACGGTTCTGGTGCGCGCCCGGCGCGCGTTGCGGACCCGTCTGGCCGGTTGGGGCGCCGCCGGCGGGACCGACGAAGAGAGCAAAAGGAAGGAAGGGGCATGATGACACCGTCGCGCTTCGAAGACCTGCTGGACCGGCACGGACCGGACCTGGCGCAGTGGCCGGCCGGTGAACGCGCCGCCGCGGACGCCCTGTTGCGCCGCGCCCCGGAGATGGCCGCCCTGCTGGAGGCGGATCGGCAGCTGCGGACGGTCCTGGCCGACGGGCTGCCCGGTGCAACAGCCGGCAGCGGCCTGCGCGCCGCCATCCTGTCCATCCCCCTGGCCCATCCGCGGACCCTGCCCCGGCGCTTCGGACTGCGGGCCTGGCTGGCCGGGTTGCTGCGGCCGCTGTCCGCCGGCATGGCCACCGCCTGTGCCGCCGGCGCCCTGGGCTTCGTCCTGGGCTATGGCCAGCTCATCACCCTGCCCGGCCTGACCGGAACCGACACCGCCAGCAGCGAAGCCAGCGCCAGCGATGGCGAGCTGGTCGCCAGCCTGGCCTTCTATTCCCCGTTGGAGACCCTGCCATGAGGCGGCAGACCCTGATCCTGACCATCCTGCTGGTGCTGTCCGTTTCGGCCAATCTGGCCGTGGCCGGCATCGTGCTGGGCCATCGTCTGCATGGCGGACCGTTCGGCAAGGAAGGCCACCGGCCGCCCTATCCGGAACTGGCCATGGGCCATGTGCCGTCCGAGCTGCGCAAGGCCCTGTGGAGCCATATCCGCAATCCCGAGGATCCGGCGGTGGCACGAGGGGAGGCATTGCGCGACACCGTGCGCCAGGCCATGGCCGAGGCCGCCCGCACCCTGCGGGCCCGCCCCTTCGACGCCGACGCCGCCACCGCGGCGCTGGCCCGGCTGCGTCAGACCACCCAGTACGCCCAGGAGCGGGTACATGGCGCCATCGTGCAGACCCTGGACGAGGCCCAGAGCAAGGGGACGCTGCCGCCGCCGCCCGATCCTGGTGACGAACCGCCGGGCCGGCGCGACGGCGGTCCTGAAGCGCCCGGCCGCGGCGAGCGCTGACGGGGAAAGCACCGGCTGCCGTCGGCGCCCCCGTCGGCGCCCCCGTTGGCGCCCCCGTTGGTGCCCCCCCGTCGGCGCCCATTGTCACGGTGCTCGTGACAAGGTGCCTGTGAAAAGGGCCGCCCGGTCGGGCGGCCCTTGCGGCCTGGGGCATTGCGTGCCGGAAGGCCGGCCGGACCGGCTCAGGCCGCGGCCTGCATGGCCTTCCGGTTGACGTCGCCGGTGGCGATCTTGTTCAGCAGCTCGTCCGTCCGCTTCTCCTCCGCCAGCGTCTCATCCAGCAGCTTGGCCACGTCGGTCAGGCCGCAGGCCTCGGCATAGGCGTGGACGGTGCCATAGGCGGCGATCTCGTAATGCTCCATCTTCTGGGCATGGGCCAGGATGGCGGCATCCTGCAGCTCGGCCGGCAGCCCTTCATCCATCAGGCTGGTCACCTCCTCGATCAGCCCTTCCATGGCGTCGCAGTGCTTGGCCCGGGGGCGCTGCTCCAGATGCTCGAAGCACTGCTTGAGGCGTTCGATCTGGCCTTCGGTCTCCTCGCGGTGCTTCTGGAACGCCTGCTTCAGCTGGTCGTTCTGCACCGCCTTCTGCAGCTTGGGATAGACCTTCAGCGCCTGCTTCTCCGCGTCGTAGATGTCGCGCAGTTCTTCGACCAGCAGGTCCTTCATGGACTTCGCAGCCATCGGCAATTCCTCTGTCTTCGGTAGGGACCGGGGGAGTTGGTCTGGCTCTATGGCGGCCCCGGCGGTTCCGCGCCCTGACAACAGGGCGGGACGGGCCGGTGTTGCACCCCCTACCTTTTTCGCTGTGCGGACGGTTACAGTGGGCCGGCGCGGCTGTCCTCATCCTGGCGGTGTCGCCGCCCCCGCCCTGCCCGCAATGCCGGAAAAGCATCCAGGTCCAGACCATGAGCCACCCCCCTGTCGTCACGCCGCCTGCCGCCGCCGAGGTTTCCCGCTGGACGGACGCCTATTTCCAGCGCACCCGCGCCATCGTCGAGCGCTTCGGTGATGCCCGGGTCACCTATGCCGTGTTCATGCGCCGCCCGGTGATCTTCGCCCCGAAACTGGCCCTGGACTGGCTGCGCGCCGTGGCCGCCGAGCGTGGTTTCACCCCGGAGATCCAGCAGAATTACGAGGAGGGCAAATGGGTCGGCGCCGGCGAGCCCATGCTGTGGATCACCGGTCCCTTCACCCGGCTGGTGGAACTGGAAACCCTGTTCCTGATGAAGCTGGGTCCGGCCTGCGTCGCCGCCTACAACGCCTACATGATGTGCGCCGGCCTGCCCCGCACCGCCTTCCTGGCCATGGATGCCCGGCACTGCGCCGGGACCGAGATGGCGGAGATCATGGCCTATGCCGCGTCGGTCGGCTCGGCCCGGGCTCAGCGCAAGGACGGGGCCATGGGCTTCGTCGGCAATGCCACCGACGCCACGGCCCATTATTTCGGGAAGGACCAGGGGCTGGGCACCATGCCGCATGCCCTGATCGGCTATGCCGGCTCCACCGTGCGGGCGGCGGAGCTGTACCGGGAAACCTTCCCGGACGAGCCGATGACGGTGCTGGTGGATTATTTCGGCCGCGAGGTCAGCGACAGCCTGGCGGTCTGCCGGCGCTTCCCCGACATGGCGGCGGCCGGCACCCTGTCATTGCGCCTGGACACGCCGGGCGGCCGCTTCGTCGAGGGGCTGGACCCGCCGCAGAGCTATGCCGTCCTGGACCGGCGGGCGCCGGCCTCCATCCGCGGCTACCGCGACGAATCGGAGCTGCGCCATCTCATCGGGGCCGGCGTCTCCGCCGCCGCCATCCACTGGCTGCGGGAGAAGCTGGACGAGGCCGGCTTCCCCAGGGTCAGGATCGTGGCCAGCAGCGGGTTCAATCCGGAGAAGTGCCGGGTCATGGCCGACGCCCTGGCCCCCATCGACGTGGTCGGGACCGGCAGCTACCTGCCGGACCGCTGGTCGGAGACCTATGCCACCGCCGACATCGTGGAGTATGACGG
Source organism: Oleisolibacter albus (assembly GCF_003336875.1). Taxonomy (GTDB): domain Bacteria; phylum Pseudomonadota; class Alphaproteobacteria; order Azospirillales; family Azospirillaceae; genus Niveispirillum; species Niveispirillum album. The sequence goes on from NZ_QGNJ01000001.1 coordinate 535,724, forward strand.
CGTCCCGCGGGTCAAGGTCGGGCGTGAGTTCCTGCTGCGGCGCTGACGTCCACAGGACCCGGCCGGCCAGCTGCCCCCGCGCCGGCTGGCCGGCCGGTCCGCCGAACGGAGTCCTCAGCGGATTCCGGCGGGCTTGTCCAGCAGGTTCTCTTCCTGCGGCTTCTTGATCTGCAGCAGCTCCACCGTGAACAGCAGGGTGGCGCCGGGAGCGATCTCATCGCCGGCGCCCTTGTTGCCATAGCCCAGTTCCGACGGGACGGCGAATTCCCAGACCTCGCCCACCCGCATCATCGGAATGCCTTCGCGCCAGCCGGGGATCAGCTTGTTGATGGCGAAGGTCGCCGGCTGTCCGTGGCTGTAGCTGCTGTCGAACTCGCGGCCATCGATCAGGGTGCCGCGGTAATGGGCCACCACGGTGTCGGTGGGCAGGGGACGCGGCGCATTGCCCGTCACCCGCTTGACCACATGGTATTGCAGCCCGCTCGCCGTCACCATCCAGCCCGGCTTCTTGGCGTTCTCCACCAGATACTGCTTCTGCGGGCTGGGCGGCGGCAGCGTGGTGGCGGCGGGCGGCTGCTGCGCCGTGGCGCTGCCGGCGGCGAGAACGGCCAGACCGGCCACCAGGCCCGTGACCAGGGACTTGTGCAGGAAGGCGGGGCGCAGGGGCATGAAGATCTCCGCGAGGTAAGGACATCGGGCGGCATCGCCGGGCCGCCCGCCCCTTTCGCGTAGCATTGCCGCGCGCCGGGGTCGAGAGGGATCGGCCCGCCGGTCAGCGGGAAACGCGGTCAGCGGGGCGCACGGCCGGCCGGAGCCGGCATCGCGTCGCCGGGAGCGGCCATGGGCGTGCCGGGGGCCGGCGGGCGATCGGGCAGCGTGTCCAGCGTCATCATCCGCACATCGGCCGGCAGATCGAACAGGGCGGCATCCTGCGGCCCCCGGCTGACGCCGGTCAGGTCCATATGGACCTGGACACCCTCGCCGCCGTCGGTGGCGGTGCCGTCGACACGGAGATAGATGCCATCGGCCGTGGCCCAGACGGTGCCGGTGAAACCGCCGCCGCCGGCAAAGACATCCTGGACCTTGTACTTCGTGGCCTGCAGGCCGCCGATGGTCTCCTTGCCCTGCGCCTCGCCGTCCAGCGTCGCCAGCAGCGCCGTATCCAGCCCCACCTCGGGGTCGAGCGGCGAGATCTCCATGGCGATGCGGGCCTGCGGCTGCATGACATAGGCCTTGTTCCGGTCCGGCCGCAGGATCAGCACATTGGCCAGACCGTCCACCGTGGCCTCGCGCCGTTCCCGCCCGCGGGAATGGAACAGCCGGGACTCGGTGGTGACGCCGTTGGCGGTCAGGCTCTGCCGGGCGCTGTAGTCCGCCTGCGGGGCTGGCAATTTGGCGGCCAGGGCCGGCGCTGCCGCCAGCAGCAGAATCAGACCGGCGGCGGCCGGGCGGAACGGACGGGGGAACGGCATCATCGGGAAACCACCAGCACGGCTTGGAATGGCGGCGACCCTACGCCCGGCCCGCAGCCCCGGCAAGGCCCGCCGGTCACGGCTCCGGCGGCGGGCCGACCGGCTCGCCGGACGCATCGACCGGCGCCAGATCGGCCACGGCCGGTCCCGCCAGCACCGCGCCATCCGGTGCGAAGCGGCTGCCATGGCAGGGGCAGTCCCAGCTGTTCTCCAGCCCGTTCCAATGCACGGTGCAGCCGAGATGGGTGCATTTGGCCGAGACGCGGGTCAGGCTGCCATCCTCCGCGCGGAAGACGGCCACGGGCTGCCCCCCGATCCGCAGCACCCCGCCGCCGCCCGGCGCGATGGCGGCTTCGCTGGTGATGTCTGTCCCGCCCTCGTGGCGGTAGCCGCCGAAGGCGTATTCCCGGGCCACGTCCAGGTTTTCCTTCAGGTATTCGCGCAGGTTCCGGGCCGGCTTGCGCGAGGGCTCGTACAGGCCGGCCCAGGCGTTGGCGCGCCCCTGCAACAGATCGGTCAGCACCATGCCGGCAATGGTGCCATGGGTCATTCCCATGCCGCTGTCGCCGGTGGCGATCAGGATGTTGGCGGTGTTGGCCGGATCGCGGCCGATGAAGGCCAGCCCGTCGAACGGCTCCATCACCTGGCCGGACCAGCGGCAGACCGTCTCGGCCGCCATGGGGAAATGGCGCCTGGCCCAGTCCTCCAGCCGCAGAAAGCGCTGGTCGTGGTCCTGGGCCTCCCCGGTCTTGTGATCCTCGCCGCCGATGATGAGGATATCGTCCCCCTGTTCATCGGCCGCCGCCTGCAGGCGTACATAGTGATAGTCGTCGCGCGTGTCCCACCACAGCGCCGGTTCGAGGCTGCCGCGCGGCACCCGCAGCGCCACCACATAGGTGCGGTAGGGGGCCTGCTTGGTGTGGATGGCGACCGTGTCGATGACGGGGCTGTTGGTGGCGACGACACAGGCGGCCGCCTTCAGGCTGTGTCCATCGGCCAGATGGATGATGGCCTCCTCCCCGCCCTCCACCGATGTCACGCGCTGGCCGGCCACCACCTGACCGCCAAGGGCGCGGATGGCCCGGACCAGCCCGGCGGCATATTTCATCGGATCGAACTGCCCCTGGCGCGGGAAGCGCAGGGCCGGACCGGCATAATTGGCCGGAAGGCGGAAATCCTCCACCAGATCCACATCGGTCAGCCCGGCCCGGTGGGCCGCGGCCAGTTCCTCCTCCAGCAGATGCCGGTCGTCGCCCGGCGCCAGGAACAGCCAGCCGTCGAGCCGGCGATAGTCGCAGGCGATGTCCTCCTGCGCGGCGATGCGGCCGATCATCTCGATGGCGGCGGTATGGCTCTCCGCCGCCAGCCGCGCCCCCTCCTCGCCCACCTGGGTCTCCAGGAAGCTGTAGCGGTCGTCGATGGCGTTGGACAGATGGGCCGTCGTGCGGGCCGTCTCGCCGCCGGCGGGGTCCCTGGCATCCAGCACCAGCACCGCCCGCCCCTCCCGCGCCAGCAGATAGGCCGTGGTCAGCCCGGCGATGCCGGCGCCGACCACCACGACATCGGCCGGCCTGTCGCGGTCGACCAGACTGTAAGGGGCAAAGGCCAGCCCCTTGTCCATGTCCAGGTCCGACGGATGCGCCGGTTCACCCGGATGCGGCGCGACACGTGTGGCCTCTGGCCGGGGTGCCGTGTCCATCCACAGGGATCTGCTGCTGCCGGTGCCGCGCATCTCGGCCTTCCTTTCAGGGTTCGGCGGCCGCCGCTTCGGATGCCGCCCTGGCTCGGGAACATGACGGCTTTGCCGAAAGTTCCGGTCTCGGCCCTTCCCCCCGCCCCCCTCTGCCGTGGCAGAGTGCGATGGAGAACTTGACCCTTATGCTCATGAAGAGCATAAGCGGAGACATTTATCCGACCCGGTTTCAGGAAACGACAGCCATGACCGACCGCCTGACCATCGCCCTGGCCCAGATCAACCCGACCGTGGGGGCGCTGGCCGCCAATGCGGCGCTGATCCGCCAGGCCCGCGCCCAGGCCGCGGACCGCGGCGCCGATCTGGTGGTCTGCCCGGAACTGTCGATCTGCGGCTATCCGCCCGAGGATCTGGTGCTGAAGCCCTTCTTCCTCGACCGGGTCCAGGCGGTGGTGGAGGAACTGGCGGCGGAGACGGCGGACGGCGGCCCGGCCCTGCTGGTGGGCGCCCCCTGGCGCGTCGGCGGCAAGCGGCACAATGCTGCCCTGCTGCTGGATGGCGGCCGTATCGAGGCGGTGCGGCTGAAGCATGACCTGCCGAACTACGGCCCCTTCGACGAGAAGCGGGTGTTCGAGCCGGCCGGCCTGCCCGGCCCCATCAGCTTCCGCGGCGTGCGCCTGGGCGTGCTGATCTGTGAGGACATGTGGACGCCGGATGTGGCCGAAACCCTGGCCGAGACCGGGGCGGAGATCCTGATCGTGCCCAACGGCAGCCCGTTCGAGATGGACAAGGCCGACCGCCGCCTGTCGCTGGCCGTGGCGCGGGTGACGGAAACCGGCCTGCCGCTGATCTATGTGAACCAGGTGGGCGGCCAGGACGAGCTGGTGTTCGACGGCGCCAGCTTCGCGCTGAACGCCGACCATACCCTGCTGGCCCAGCTGCCGGCCTTCGAGCAGCATGTGGCCATCACCGCCTGGACCCGGACGACCGATGGCTGGCGCGGCAGCTCCACCACGCTGACGCCGCCGCCGGAGCGGCTGGAATCGGTCTACCGGGCCATGGTGCTGGGCCTGCGCGACTATGTGGAGAAGAACCGCTTCCCCGGTGTGCTGATCGGCCTGTCCGGCGGCATCGACAGCGCCATTTCCGCCGCCGTGGCCGTGGATGCGCTGGGCGCCGACCGCGTCCATTGCGTGATGATGCCCTCGCCCTACACCAGCCAGGACAGCCTGGACGACGCCGCCGACTGCGCGTCGCTGCTGGGCTGCCGCCTGGACAGCATCGCCATCGCGCCGGCCATGACCGCCTTCGCCGGCATGCTGGCGCCGCATTTCGCCGGCCGCGACCCGGATATCACCGAGGAGAACCTGCAGAGCCGTGCCCGCGGCATGACGCTGATGGCCCTGTCCAACAAGTTCGGCAGCATGGTGCTGTCCACCGGCAACAAGTCGGAGATGAGCGTGGGCTATGCCACGCTCTACGGCGACATGTGCGGCGGCTATTCGGTGCTGAAGGATGTGTACAAGACCACGGTCTATGACGTGTCGCGCTGGCGCAACGCCCACCGGCCCGGCGACGGGCTGGGTCCCGGCGGGCGGGTCATCCCGGAGCGCATCCTGACCAAGGCGCCCACAGCGGAACTGAAGCCGAACCAGACCGACCAGGACACCCTGCCCCCCTACGAGGTGCTGGATGATATCCTGAGCTGCCTGGTGGAACAGGATCTGGGACTCGATGAGATCATGGCCCGCGGCCACGACCGCGAGACGGTGAACCGGGTCTGGCGCATGCTGGACCGGGCGGAATACAAGCGCCGGCAGGCGCCGCCGGGCGTCAAGGTCACCGCCCGCAGCTTCGGCAAGGACCGGCGCTATCCCATCACCAGCGGCCTGCTCTCGCTGCTGCAACAAAAATGAGACCAGGGCGGCGGGTTCCGCCCCGGGTCGATGGAAAGCGCACCGCGGCAGATGGTTACAGGGTTGAAAAAGCCGAGCCTCCACTGTCTTGACAAGGGTCCGTCCCCTCACCAAAGTGCCCGCCGACGTACCATTCGGATGGGGTGGGGGAGTACGTATTGCTTCCTTCGCCCCAGTCCGCGTAAGGTGCGCAAGCGCTCCATGATCGTCCCGGTGGATGCGGGTCGGAGCGATGCCGTGCAACACGTCCAGGTGGGGGTTTCCGCGTGTCCGTGACCAATCTTCAGGTGCTGGTTGTCGATGATTATGCGACGATGCGGCGCATTATCCGAAACCTGCTCACCCAGATCGGCTTCACCAAGATCGAAGAGGCGGCGGACGGGGCCGAGGCCTTGGCCAAGCTGCGTGGTGGGGCCTTCGGGCTCGTCATCTCCGACTGGAACATGGAGCCGATGACCGGCCTGCAGCTCCTCAAGGAGGTGCGCGCCGACATCCGCTTGAAGCAGATGCCCTTCATCATGGTGACCGCGGAGTCGAAGACGGAAAACGTCATCGCCGCCAAGGAAGCCGGCGTGAACAACTACATCGTCAAGCCGTTCAACGCCGACACCCTGAAGAAGAAGATCGAGAGCGTGCTCGGCGCCATCGGCTGACCGCCGACGCCGGACCGGGTTCACGGGCCTGCCTGCGGGTCCTTCCCCTCTGCGATAGTGTCTTTCCCATGGCCACGCCTCCTCCCGGGGGCGTGGCCATCGGCGTTTGTGCCGGATGTGAGTTTATGCGGGATGTGACCGACCGGACCTGCCGGTCTGCGGAACTTCTGACATCGCCCAGAAAAAAGCCCCTCTGCCATAACAGGGGCAGAGGGGCTTTTATCGATGGCGGGACGTTCGTATCGGTCCCCGTCGTGCCTCGGCCTATTCGGCCGCCACCCGCGGGCGGGGCAGACCGCTGCGCATGGCCTTCAGCTGCTCCGCAAGCAGGAAGGCCAGTTCCAGCGCCTGGCTGGCATTGAGGCGCGGATCGCAGGCCGTGTGATAGCGCTGGCCCAGCAGCGTGTCGGTGATGGCCTGGGCACCGCCGGTGCATTCCGTCACGTCCTGGCCGGTCATCTCGAAATGCACGCCGCCGGGGCGGGCGCCCTCGGCGCGGCAGACCTCCATGAAGCCCCGCACCTCGGCCAGGATGCGGTCGAAGGGACGGGTCTTATAGCCGGTGCTGCTCTTGACCGTGTTGCCGTGCATGGGATCGCAGGACCAGACCACCTGCCGCCCCTCGCGCAGCACGCGGCGCAGCAGCGGCGGGAACTTGTCCTCCACCTGGTCGTGGCCCATGCGCACGATCAGGGTCAGGCGGCCCGGCTCGTCCTCCGGGTTCAGCAGGTCGATCAGCCGGATCAGCTCGTCCGGGTCCATGCTCGGCCCGCATTTCAGGCCGATGGGATTCTTGACCCCGCGCAGGAACTCCACATGCGCCCCGTCGGGCTGGCGGGTGCGGTCACCGATCCACAGCATGTGGGCGGAGACGTCGTACCAGTCGCCGGAGGTGCTGTCGATGCGGGTCAGCGCCTGCTCATAGGGCAGCAGCAGCGCCTCATGGCTGGTGAACAGCTCGGTCTCGCGGATCTGCGGCGTGGTCTCGCCGGTGATGCCGCAGGCATTCATGAAGGCCAGCGTCTCGTCCAGCCGGTCGGCCAGATCGCGGTAGCGCTCGCCCTGCGGGCTCTTGGCGACGAAGCCCAGCGTCCACTGGTGCACCTTGTGCAGGTCGGCATAACCGCCCTGGGCGAAGGCGCGCAGCAGGTTCAGCGTCGATGCCGCCTGGTTGTAGGCCTGGACCATGCGGTCCGGATCGGGGATGCGGGCATCGGCGTTGAAATCGAAACCGTTGATGATATCGCCGCGGTAGCTGGGCAGTTCGACGCCGCCGATCACCTCGGTATCGGCGCTGCGCGGCTTGGCGAACTGGCCGGCCAGCCGCCCCACCTTCACCACCGGGGTCGCACCGCCGAAGGTCAACACGACAGCCATCTGCAGCATGACGCGGAAGGTGTCGCGGATATTGTTGGGGTGGAACTCGGCGAAGCTCTCGGCACAGTCGCCGCCCTGCAGCAGGAAGGCTTCACCGCGGGTCACCTTGGCCAGCAGATCCTTCAGCCGCCGCGCCTCACCGGCGAAGACCAGGGGCGGATAGGTGGACAGCCGCGCCTCGGCCGCCCGCAGCTTCGATTCGTCGGGATACTGCGGGACCTGCCGGATCGGCTTGGTGCGCCAGCTGTCCGGCGCCCAGCGCCCGACAGTCCCGGCCATCTGCTTATCCGTTGGCATGATCCACCTCTTTGTCAAAACACGTCCTGCCGCGCCCGCGGCGGGGCACCTGTTCTACGCGAATCGGACGGGTTGTTTCCAGTCCGGAACGCCTGCGTTTTGCGCAATCTTCGTACGCAAATAGCTTACCCGTGTCCCCATCCCCCTTCTATACTCGCGAACCCGTTCCGATTGCCCGGTGAATCCCGCGTGTCCGATCTGCCCGCCCCCGCCGCCCCCACCGCCCCGCCGCCGCCGGCCGCCGGTCCGGCGGCAGGGCCGGACGGGATGGCGAAACGGCCCCGCCCCGGCTGGCGCGAGGTGCTGACGGCGCTGCGCCAGCCGCGGGTGCTGATCATGCTGCTGCTGGGTTTCAGCTCCGGACTGCCCTTCATGCTGACCGGCAACACGCTGGGCTTCTGGCTGCGCGAGGGCGGCGTCGACCTGACCACCATCGGCTTCCTGTCCTGGGTCGGTCTGGCCTATTCGCTGAAATTCCTCTGGGCCCCCGTCATCGACAGGGTGGATGCGCCGGTGCTGGGCCGCCTGCTGGGGCGGCGCCGCGGCTGGATGGCCCTGGCGCAGCTGCTCGTCGGTGCCGGCCTGCTGGGCATGGCCGCCACCGGGCCGGGACCGAGCCTAGCCACCCTGGCCGGCTTTGCCCTGCTGGCCGCCTTCGCCTCGGCCACCCAGGATGTGGTGGTCGATGCCTGGCGCATCGAGGCGGCGGCCAGCCCGGACGAGACCGGGCTGCTGTCCGCCGCCTATCAGATGGGCTACCGCGCCGCCCTGCTGGCCACCGACGCCCTGATCCTGGTGCTGGCGGCGCAGGTGGGCTGGGCCACCTCCTATGCCGCCTGCGGCCTTGCCATGGGTATCGGTCTGGCGGCGACACTGCTGGCTCATGAGCCGGTGCGCATGGCCGTGATCGCCGCGGCCGGCCCGTTATGGAGCCTGCGCGGCCTGCGCGATGCCATCGTCGGCCCCTTCGCCGCCTTCTTCCAGGCCCATGGCGCCCAGGCCGCGCTGATGCTGTCGGCGGTGGCGCTTTACCGGCTGCCGGACTTCCTGATGGGCCCCATGGCCAACCCCTTCTATGTGGATCTGGGATTGGGCAAGGAGGTGGTCGGCTCCATCCGCGCCACGGCCGGGCTGTGGGCCTCCATCGCCGGGGTGGCGCTGGGCGGGCTGTCGGCGCTGAAGCTGGGCTACCGCCGCACCCTGGTGCTGGGCGCCATCCTGGGGCCGGGCTCGAACCTGGCCTTCAGCCTGATGGCGGTCAGCGGACCCGATATCGGCGTCTTCACCGCGGCCATGGTGGTGGACAATGTGGCCACCGGCTTCGCCGGCACGGCCCTGGTGGCCTATATGTCCAGCCTGACCAGCCTGGGCTACACCGCCACCCAATATGCCCTGCTGAGTTCGCTCTACACGGTCCTGGGCAAGCTGCTGAAGGGATTTTCCGGCGGCATGGTCGAAGCGCTGGAGGCCAGCATGCCGCCGCTGACCGCCTATGCCCTGTTCTTCGCCGGCACCGCCCTGGTCGGGGTGCCGGCGCTGATCCTGTGCCTGCTGCTGGCACGGACGGACGGCGGGCGGCGCTGACACCGGCAGACGCTGACAGCAGCGGGAAGCCGGGATGCCCCGATGGCCGCTATCCGAGACCCGCTGTGCGGCGCCCACCGTCTGGTGCCCACCGTCTGGCGCCCACTATCTGGTGCCCGCGGCCAGACGCGGCGTCGCGCTCAGCTCTGCCGGCTGAAGTCGTCGGGGTCCATCTTCCCCGGCGCGCTGCAGTTGGGGCGCGATCCGCCATTGACCAGATCCAGGGCGCTGTCATCCAACTCGCCCTCGCCCAGATGCCGGTCGAGGTCGGCCTCGATCTCGGCGGCGCCGAGCGGCAGGCCGCGGGTCCGGGCCTCGTCGGCCAGGGCCGACACCAGGGCCTCGCGGCCGGACAGGGCGGACAGGCGGGCCATCAGGGCCGCGTCCTGGCGGATGCTGGCGGCAAAGGCCGTGGCGGTATCGGCGGACATTCTTCGTTCCCCATTGTCGATAGAGATCATCAGCACTGGTCCTGCAAGCCCGGCCCTGCGGCACTCGCACGATACTCGGACCGGGGACCGGACTATGACCACGGCTGACAGGCCCGGAGCATGGAAGGCGCCCCGGGCCGGTGCTCAGCCGCGCTTCTTGCTGCTGACCGACGTGTCGGACGGATGGCCGACACCATAACTCGATCCGCCGCTGACCAGATCCAGGGCGCTGTCATCCAGTTCGGCGGTCGACAGGTGCCGGTCGAGGTCGGCCTCGATCTCGGCGGCGCCGAGCGGCAGGCCGCGGGTCCGGGCCTCGTCGGCCAGGGCCGACACCAGGGCGCCGCGGTCGGACAGGGTGGACAGGCGGGCCATCAGGGCCGCGTCCTGGCGGATGCTGGCGGCAAAGGCGGTCGTTTCAACGGACATGGGTTCAGTCCCGTAACTGTGTCGATGGGACGCATTGAACCCGGGATGGACCGCCCGCGGCAACGGGGCCACACTCTGGAAAGCGGGATACCGGACTATGCAGGAGGCCACGGGCCTGCCGGCAGCAGAAGGCGGCAGCCAAAAGGAAAACGCCCGCCGGACCGGGGTCCGACGGGCGTCCATATTGGTAGCACCGGGCAGATTTGAACTGCCGACCAAGGGCTTATGAGTCCCCTGCTCTACCACTGAGCTACGGTGCTTCAGCGCGTCCGGAGCGTCGCCCCGGCGTGGCGCGTGATTTAGTGAAATCGTCGAAGGCTGTCAAGCATCCTGATGCCGATTTTCTTCACGGGCTGGCGGCGGGTGGCTGGTCATCAAGAATGGCCCCGCGCAGCCAGGCGCGGAACCGGCCCAGCCGCGTGCCGTCATGACCGGGCCAGCCGCCCCGCCGCGCCGCGGCTTCCGCCTCGGTCTGGGTCCGGGCCCAGCAGGTGATCTCGGTCCACCGGCCATCCCCGGTGCGCCAGCGGAAGTCGAAGGGAACCGGATCAGCGGGTGGGAGCGGCATGGCGGAACGGACATCACGGCGGAAGAAACAGCGCAAGGCGGACACCATGCGGCGGGACGCCCCGTCCTGTCCATGGGCTGTTGCCGGCGGACAGACCGCCCGCGCGGATCCGGACAGGACGGGGCCGAGGAGGCTCACTGGGCGGCGACCTGCGCGCCCGGCCGCAGTTGCACCGCCGACGGGCAATGGTCGGACAGGCTGTCCTGCAGCGCCCGGTCGGTCTCGTCATAGACCAGCTCGCGGTAGCTGCCCGGCACCAGGGTGCGGACGGCGCCATTGCCCAGGATGATATGGTCGATATGGTCGGGATACTGCCCACCCCAGCAGGCGGACCTGTGGCCTTCCGACACCCGCAGCAGCGGCGTCGGCCCATTGTCCAGGGCGGCCCACAGCGGATCGCCGGCGGGGAAGCGGCGGTTGAAGTCACCCAGCACGACGAAGGGCACGCCCTCGGCCTGACGCGCATCGATCCAGGCGGACAGAATCGGGATCTGCCGGGCCAGCTGCGGACAGGCCTCGGACTTGCTGCCGGGCTGGAAACAGCCGCTCTTGAGATGCACGGCCAGAAGACGCAGGTCGCCACCGGGCAGATGCAGGGTCACATCGGCGCCGCGGCGCAGACTGCGGGGTTCCTGCCCGGCCAGAACATCCAGCTCGGCCAGATCGGGATTGCGGGTGAAGCGGATGCCCTTGCGGATGGCGAAACCGGGCCGCTGATAATCCGACTCGTCGGTCAGGACGATGGTGTAATCCGGCCCGAACACGCGGCTGGCCACGGCCTCTCCGTCCACCTCCTCGATGGCGACCACGTCGGCGCCGAGCCGCTTGGCATAGTCCCCCAGACGCTGGAACTCGGCCGGCGTGCGCTGGTGCAGCGGATTGCGCAGTCCGGTGCTGATCTCCGCGGCGCGATCGCTGAGCCAGCCCATGTTCCAGGTGGCCAGCGTCAGCGGCTTATCGGCAGCCCCCGTCTCGACGGAAGAACAACCAAAAAGAAGAAAAGATATGGACACGATCAATGCAAGAGTGCGCACGGGAACCCCCGGTATGGTGAGGGCGCCCACTATGCGCAGCCTGCGTGACACACACAATCGCGCTCAAACCGTGACCTGCCCGCCTGGGGAGAATTGCGGCAGCGCCCGAATGGTTTCCCTACAACCGGAAGGCATTTTTAATATATTGACTCTCGTCAAATGATGCGCCTCCATCGGCATGAATGTGTCCGCACGGGGTCACAGAATGTCTCGCCCCCTCTTCGCCGCCTGCCTTGCGCTGTTGCCGCTGCCGGCGGCTGCGGACCCGGTCCGTTTCATCGCGGGCGAGCAGCCGCCCTTCGCCTATACGCAAGACGGGATCATGCGGGGCGAGATCGCCGATCTGGCCCGGGAGGTGGCACGCCGGGTCGGGGATGGCAGCGGGCTGACCCTGATTCCCTGGCCGCGCTTCAACCGGGAGGCCGCAAGCGACGGCCCGTTGCTGTTCGTGACGGTCCGGCGGCCGGAGCGTCAGGCCCCTCTGCACTGGATCGGCCGCCTGGGACAGGCCGACCTGGTCCTGGTCTCCGAAAGCGCGCCGGCGGCCATCAGTCTCGATCAGGCGCGCGATCAGCTGGTGGTGGTGGTGACCGGTTCGGTGGCAGAGCAGGCGTTGCAGGAAGCCGGCTTCCGCCGGATCGAGCCGGTGCAGACCGAGCGACGGGCGGCCCAGCTGCTGAGCAGCGGCCGGGTGGGGATCTGGGCCACCGCGCTGGAGACGGCGCTGAGTTCCTATCGGGCGCTGGGCCTGTCCGCCGACCGGCTGAAACCGGGAGCGCAGATCCTGCCGGCCGAACTCTGGCTGGCGGCCACGCCGGCCGTCGATGCGGCAACGGTCCGGCGCTGGTCGGAGGCATGGAACAGCATGGTGGTCGATGGTCTGGTGCCGGCCGCCGTGGCGACCGGTGACAGCCACGGCGGCTCAGCCGCCCCGTAGCGCCGTGGCCGCGATCCAGCCGCCGCCCAGCAGGCGGTCCTCCTGGTAGAACACGGCCGCCTGACCGGGGCTGACCCCGTATTGCGGCTGATCCAGCTCGACCACGGCCTGGCCGTCCCCCTGCAACAGCAGGGTCGCCGGACTCAGCGGCTGGGCGCTGCGCAGCTTGACCTCGATGCGCAGCGGCACGCCCACCGCCTCCGGCCCGATCCAGTTGACCTCGCGCACCTGCACCCGGTCGCGGGCCAGGGCCGTGCGCGGCCCGACGATGACGCGGTGCGTCTCCGGCTCCACCCGCACCACATAGAGCGGGTCCAGTTCCTCGCCGTCCGGCCCCTTGCGGCCGCCGATGCCCAGCCCCTTGCGCTGGCCCACGGTGAAGTTGATGACGCCGTCATGGCGGCCCATGGCCCGCCCGTCCACATGCACGATCTCGCCCGGCTCGATGGCGCCGGGCCGCAGCTTCTGCACCACGCTGGCATAGCCGCCCGAGGGCACGAAGCAGATGTCCTGGCTGTCCGGCTTGTCCGCCACCGGCAGGCCCAGCCGTTCGGCGATGGCCCGGGTTTCGGTCTTGGGCTTGTCGCCCAGGGGGAAGCGCAGGAAATCCAGCTGCGCCTGGGTGGTGGCGAACAGGAAATAGCTCTGGTCGCGGCCGGGATCGGCCCCGCGCAGCAGGGCGGCCCCGGTCAGCCCGCCGTTGCGGCGGACATAATGGCCGGTGGCCAGGCAGTCGGCGCCCAGGTCGCGGGCCTGGGCCAGCAGATCCTTGAACTTGACGGTCTGGTTGCAGCGGACGCAGGGGATCGGTGTCTCCCCCCGCATATAGGTATCGACGAAATCATCGATGACCGACTGGCGGAACCGGCTTTCGTAATCCAGCACATAATGCGGGATGTCGATGGCATCGGCCACGCGCTTGGCATCATAGATGTCCTGGCCGGCGCAGCAGGCCCCCTTCTTGCCCACGGTCATGCCGTGGTCATAGAGCTGCAGGGTGATGCCGACCACGTCATAGCCCTGCTGTTTCAGCAGGGCGGCGACCACGGAGGAGTCCACGCCGCCCGACATGGCCACGACCACGCGGGTGTCGGCGGGCGATTTCGCAAATCCAAGCGTGTTGAGGTGCTGCGCGTCCATGGCCGCGGTATATAGGCCGCAAGGGGCCGGGCACAATCGCGCCGGACGCAACCCCGCCGCCGGCTTCTGCCGGGCGGCAAGAAACAGACCCGCCGCCGGCTCCTGCCGGGCGGCGAGAATCAGGGAGGAAACCATCGTGGACGTCACGCCGCAGAGCCGCTTCGCCGAAGTCAACGGCATCCGTCTGCATTACCTGGAGGCGGGCAGCGGCCCGCTGGTGCTGCTCTGCCATGGCTGGCCGGAACTGGCCCACAGCTGGCGGAACCAGATCCCGGCGCTGGCCGCCGCCGGCTACCGCGTGGTCGCGCCGGACATGCGCGGCTTCGGCGCCAGCGACGCCCCGGCCGACATCGCCGCCTATGGCATCATGGATCTGGTGGGCGACATGGTCGCCCTGGTGGAGGTGCTGGACGAGCCCAACGCCGTGGTCGTCGGCCATGACTGGGGCGCGCCGGTGGCCTGGCACTGCGCCCTGTTCCGTCCTGACCTGTTCCGCGGCGTCGCCGGCCTGTCGGTGCCCTGGTCGCCGCGCGGTCCCGCCAGCGTGGTCGCCGTGGCCCGCCATCTGGGCATGGAGCGCTTCTACATGGTCTATTTCCAGGAGCCGGGCGTGGCCGAGGCCGATCTGGAGCGCGACGCCTATGAGAGCCACCGCCGTCTGCTGGTCGGCGCCTCCGGCGACGCGGTGCGCACAGGCCGCGCCTGGCCGGCCGTCATCCCCGAGGGCATGACGCTGGTGGAGGCCTGTCCCGCCGTGGACACCCTGCCGGCCTGGCTCAGCGAAGCCGATCTGACCGTCTATGCCGAAACCTACCGGCGCACCGGCTATCGCGGTGGTCTGAACTGGTACCGCAACATGGACCGCAACCATGCCGTCACTGCGCCCTGGGTCGGCGCCCGCATCCCGGTGCCGGCCTGCTTCATCGCCGGCACCCTGGACGGGGTGCTGAAGATGCCGGGCATGGACAAGGCCGTTCACCGGCTCGACGAGACCTGTATCGATTTCCGCGGCACGACCCTGGTGGAGGGCGCCGGCCATTGGGTGCAGCAGGAGGCGCCGGAGGCGGTGAACAAGGCGCTGCTGGACTTCCTGGCCGGGCTCTGACCCCCGCCCGATGCCGTCCCCGCTTTGCCCCCTGCCCTCCCTGTCCCGCATGCCCGCGGTTCCCCTGGCGGCGGCGGGCGGGTAGGCTGGCCCGACCACCGCAGGAGAGCGCACCCCATGCAGCCCGTCATCCTGGATGCCGTCCTGACCGGCACGCCGCAGCCGCTGGGGCCGAAGGCCGCGCCCAGTTCCATCGCCACCCGTGTGCCGGCGGCGGGTCCCGTCCAGGCCGGCCCGTTGGGTCTGGCCGGCGACGCGGTGGGCGATGGCACGGTGCATGGCGGACCGGACAAGGCCATCCATTTCTACCCCCGCGACCATTACGACCGCTGGGCGGCGGAGCAACCACCCATGGCCCCGCTGCTGGCTGCCCCCGGCGCCTTCGGGGAGAATCTCTCCGCCCGCGGCCTTGGCGAGGCCGATGTCTGCCTGGGCGACATCGTGCGCGCCGGGAGTGCCCTGCTGCAACTGACCCAGTCGCGCCAGCCCTGCTGGAAGCTGGGGGTGCGCTTCGGCCTGCCCGCCCTGCCGCGGCTGGTGCAGAAGACCGGGCGCACCGGCTGGTACTACCGGGTGCTGGAGTCTGGGGCCATCGGCCCCGGCGACCCTCTGACCCTGGTGGACCGGCCCAATCCCGGCTGGACCCTGCCCCGCACCCTGCGCCTTCTCTATGTGGACATGCTGGACCCGGAGGCGCTGGCCACCCTGGCGGCGCTGCCCGGCATCAGCGCCGGCCTCGCCCGCACGGCCCGCACCCGGCTGGAGACGCTGGCGGTGGAGGATTGGAGCCGGCGGCTGGACGGCGCCCCATCCTGAGCGGCCCGACCCCGGTCAGCCTGCTCCTGGTCAGCGCGTCAGGGAGCGCAAGCGCCGCGCCGCCTCTGCCATGTCCGGCTCGGTCCCGGCGAAGCTGAGACGGATGAAGCGGTGCCCGCGGGCCGGATCGAAATCCACGCCGGGCGTCAGGGCCACCCCGGTCCGCTCCAGGATCCGCCGGCAGAACACCTGACTGTCGTCGCAGAGGTCGGAGACATCGGCATAGAGGAAGAAAGCGCCGTCGGCCGGCGCCAGCTTGCCGAACCCGGCCGACGGCAGCTCGTTCAGCAGCAGGTCGCGGTTGCGCCGGTAGCGGGCCACATGGCCGTCCAGTTCCCCGATGCAGGAGAAGGCGGCCACGGCGGCATGCTGGCTCAGCGTCGGCGGCGAGATATAGAGATTCTGGGCCAGACACTCGACGCTGCGCACCAGTTCCGGCGGCAGCACCAGCCAGCCCAGACGCCAGCCGGTCATGCTGAAATATTTGGAGAAGCTGTTGACCACCAGCGCCCGCTGACCGAAGGCCAGCGCCGTGGCCGGGGCCACGCTGCCATAATCGATGCCGTGATAGATCTCGTCGGAGACCAGCCGCACCCGGCGCGCCTCGCACCAGTCCGACAGCCGCCGCAGCTCGGCCCGGCCCAGCATGGTGCCGGTCGGGTTGCCGGGGCTGGCCAGGATCAGGCCCCGCACCGGCTGCGGCAGCGCCTCCAGCCGTTCCACCGTGGGCTGGAACCGCGTCTCCGGCCCGGCCGGCACCTCCACCGGCTCCAGGTCCAGGGCGCGCAGGATATTGCGGTAGGCGGGATAGCCCGGGGCCGCCAGGGCCACCCGGTCGCCCTTCTCGAACGCCGCCAGGAAGCCCAGCAGGAAGGCGGCGGAGGAGCCGGTGGTGACGGCGATGCGCTCCGGCGGCACGGCCACGCCATGACGGTCGCGGTACCAGCCGGCGATGACCTCGCGCAGGGCCGGCAGGCCGAAGGCGTCGGTATAGCCCAGCGTCTCGGCCTCCAGGGCGCGCGCCGCGGCGGCGCGCACGGCCGCCGGTGCCGGGGTGCAGGGCTGGCCGATCTCCAGATGCAGCACGTCGCCCCCGGCCGCCTGCCGGGCGTTGGCGGCCCGCAGCACCTCCATGACGATGAAGGGCGCCACCTGGCCGCGGCAGGACGGTGCCCAGGCCGCCGTATCAGGGGACGCATGCGGTGACGGGGCTGGCGCCGCCGCCATTCCCTTGCCAAATTCATCGCGCTGAGCTTGCCCGCTCGGGGCAGTGCCGCCAGAAGGTGACGTCATGTTTGCAGGTCCGAAACGGTTGGCCGGTATCGCAGTCGTCTGGGTGCTGTCCCTGGTGCTGACGGTCCAGCCGGCCCTGGCCCAGTCCCGGTCCATCAGTTTCATCCGCGACACGGAAATCGAACATATCCTGCGCGAGTACGCCACCCCCCTGTGGCAGCAGGGCGGCATCGTTCCGGAATCGGTCACCATCGCCCTGATCAACGACGATTCGCTGAACGCCTTCGTCTCCGGCGGCCAGAACATCTTCTTCCATACCGGCCTGCTGATGGACACGGAGATGCCGGAACTGATCGGCGTCATCGCCCACGAGACCGGCCATATCGTCGGCGGGCATCTGGCCCGCAGCCGGGACGCCATGTCCAACGCCTCCACCATCGCCACCCTCTCCTTGCTGCTGGGTCTGGCCGCCGCCATCGGCGCCGGGCGCGGCGACGTGGCCCAGGGCGTCATGGGCGGCGGGCAGGAGATCGCCATGCGCAGCTTCTTCTCCTTCTCGCGCCAGCAGGAAGGCTCGGCCGACGAGTTCGGCATGCATGCGCTGGAAGCCGTGGGCTGGCCGGCCACCGGCATGCTGTCGATGATGCAGAAGCTGGCCTCGCAGGAGCTGCTGCCGGAAAGCCGGCAGGTGGAATATGTCCGCACCCACCCGCTGACGCGCAACCGTGTCGAGGTCATCAAGAACTTCGTCGAGCACGAGTCGAAGAACAACAACAAGAGCTTCCCGGCCGCCTTCTACGACATGCATGCCCGCATGAAGGCCAAGCTGCTGGGCTTCATGCGCCCGGATCTGGCCCTGCGGCGCTACTCGGCCGACGACACCGCGGTCGCCGCCCGCTATGCCCGCGCCATCGCCCTGTACCAGAAGGGCCGCATCGCCGAATCCCTGCCGCTGGTGGACGGGCTGATCAAGCAGGAGCCCGACAATCCCTATTTCCTGGAGCTGAAGGGCCAGATCCTGTTCGAGAACGGCCATGCCGCCGAGGCGGTGCCGCCCTACCGCCGGTCCGTGCAGCTGGCACCGGAAGCCGGGCTGATCCGCTCGGCCCTGGGCCATGCGCTGCTGGAGGTGGGGGACGACCGGCTGGTGCCGGAGGCGGTGCAGACGCTGCAGGCGGCCGCCCGGCTGGAGCGCCGCTCGGCCTTCGTCTGGCAGCTGCTGTCCAGCGCCTACAGCCGCGCCGACATGCAGCCGCAGCTGGCCTATGCCCGCGCCGAGGAGGCGTTGGCCCGCGGTGATATCCGGGCCGCCAAGTTCCACGCGGACAAGGCCGAGCAGATGCTGCCCGCCGGCTCGCCGGAATGGCTGCGTGCCCAGGATATCCGCGTCATGGTGGAAAGCCGCGTGGGCATGGACCGGGGCGAATAGCCGCCGCCGCTCACATCAGGAAACGGCGGTCGGCCATGACCTTGAGGAAGGCGCGGACGACAGCCGGGTCGAACTGCGTCCCGGCCTGCGCCTCGATCCAGTTCAGCGCCTCGGGCACGGGCTCCGGCTCGCGCCAGCTGCGCTGGTGGGTCAGGGCATCGAACACATCGACCACGGCCACGATTCGGGCGGCCAGGGGGATATCGGTGCCGGCCAGCCCGCCGGGATAGCCGCTGCCGTCCCAGCGTTCCTGATGGCAGCGGGCCACCTCGGCCCCGAAGGACAGATAGTTGCTGCCCTGGACCAGGCGCGAGGCCTTTTCCAGCAGCGCGGCGCCGCGCTCGCAATGGTGCTGCATTTCATGGCGCTCATCGGCGTCCAGGGGACCCAGCTTCCAGCGGATGCGGTCGGGCACCGCCACCATGCCGATGTCATAGACCATGGCGCCCATGGCGATGAGGTCGAGGAAGCCGTCGTCGATCTGCGATGACAGCGCCGGATCGGCCCGCAGGGCCAGCGCCGTCTCGCTGACCAGCCGGGAGACACGCAAACCCTGGTCGCCGCTGCCGTCGGGATCCTTGTGGTCGGCCAGCCCCGCCAGGGCGATGACCGTGGCCTTGTGGGCCCGGCGCAGCTGGTCATAGAGATAGAGATTCTCGAACCCGGCCGTGATCTTGGCCGCCATCACGTCGATCAGCCGCTGCTCCAGCGCATCCAGCGTGCGGCCGGCCGTGTGCAGGCACACGGCACAGTCGCGGCCGTCGGCCATGGTCAACACCTGCACCAGGAACCCGTCGCCCTGGACGGACTGCCGGCCGCGCAGGGCATCCAGCACCGCCTGGGTCAGGGTGCCGTCGACCGCCACGCGCAACGGCATGCCGGCGGCACCGGCATGGCGGCCGGTGCCGGCCAGGATCTGTGCCTCGGTCCGCGCCGGCCCGCGGGCGACGCAGACCAGCCCGTCATCGGCCAGATCGAGGACGCGGGCCAGCTCGTGCAGGATGGTCCCGGCAAATCCGTCCAGGGAGCGCTGGGTGAACAGGACCGAGGCGGCATCGACGATGCGCTCCATGCCCCGGCGCGACCGCTGCAGGGCGCGGATATGCTCGTAGGACCGCAGGGCCGCGGCCGTGGCCGTGCCCAGCTTCTGGGCCGTCAGCTCGGTCTTGGCCTTGTAGTCATTGATGTCATAGCTGTGGATGACCGCGTCTTCCGGCGCCTGGCCGGGCTGCCCGGTGCGCAGGATGATGCGCACGGCATCATTGTTCAGCTCCTCACGGATGCGGGGGACCAGCCGCAGGCCGGCATCCTCCGTCTCCATCACCACGTCCAGCAGGATCAGGGCGATGCCGGGATCGTCGCGCAGCAGGGCCATCGCCTCTTCGGCCGAATAGGCCGACAGGAACTGGACCGGGCGCCCGGCGAAGGTGAACTTCTTCATCACCAGCCGGGTCATGGCATGCACTTCGGGATCGTCATCGACGATCAGGACCAGCCACGGCCGGGCCGCGGGCGTCAGATCCAAAGGCGGCGGATCGTCCTGGAACAGAAAATCGTCTGTATCGCTCATCGGCCTGCACGGGACTGGCTGAGGGGCGCGGCGCGGATCGGTGTTGTCGCAAAAAAGCCGTCAACCGGCCCGATGCTGATATCCAACGGCCGCTGCGCCCTTCCGTTGCCATTCTATCTCCGCATAGCTCGCGCGGGGAGGCAAGGATGTTTCTCGGATCGGTTGCACTGAGGCCGGAGGTTCCCGCCGCCGCCATGGCCGCCGCCGCTGTTTCCTGTTGCCGTGGCGGCCCGCTCCTGCGCACCTTGCGGGCCTGTTCCACCCCTGTCCGATCTTGTTCGAGGATGTCCGCCGTGCGTCGTTTTCCCGCTCCCGTCACCGCCCTGGCCCTGATCCTGACCGCCGCCACCGCCCAGACGGGCCTGTCCCGGCCGGCCCTGGCCCAGGAGAAGCCGCTGGACCGCGCCGCGGTCGAAGCCATCGTGCGGGAGACGCTGGTCAAGAATCCCGAGATCATCCTGGAGGCCATCCATGCGCTGGAGGCCAAGGACCAGGCGGCCAGCGACAAGGCCCAGGCCGATGCCCTGGCCGACAACCGCAAGGCCCTGACCGACAGCCCGACCTCGCCGGTGGGCGGCAACCCCAAGGGCGACGTCACGCTGGTCGAATTCTTCGACTACAATTGCGGCTACTGCAAACGCACCCACCCCGAGCGGGTCGAGGCGGTGAAGAAGGACGGCAAGGTCCGTCTGGTCTACAAGGAATTCCCCATCCTCGCCCCCTCCTCCATGGAGGCGGCCAAGGCGGCGCTGGCGGCCCAGCGCCAGGGCAAGTACGAGGCCATGCACACGGCCCTGATGACGCATCAGGGCAAGCTGGACACCGACACCATCCGCGAGATCGCCAAGGGGGTCGGGCTGGATGTGAAGAAGCTGGAGGACGATATGGGCGACCCGGCCATCCAGAAGGAGATCCAGGCCAATCTCGACCTGGGACCGAAGCTGGGCATCCGTGGCACGCCGGGCTTCATCGTCGGCGACACCATCGTTCCCGGTGCCATCCAGGCCGACCAGTTCAAGCAGCTGTTCGCCCAGGCCCGCGATGCCGGCAAGGAGGGGGCGGGCAAGGACGGATCCAAGGACGCGAAGAAGGGCGGCTGATGCCGCCCGCCCGGGGGGCCGGGACAGGCGGCAACCGTGCCCCTGTCTCTCCGGCATTGCTCCGGCGTACACCCATGCTATAAAGCCGCGGCTTTCGGTGTCACCAGACCGGGTACCCTTACGTGGCCATTCAGCCCTCCGTGCTCATCCTCAACGGGCCGAATCTCAACCTGCTGGGCACGCGGGAACCGCATGTCTATGGTCGGGAGACCCTGGACGATGTGGAAGGGCTGTGCCAGGACGAGGCGGCGCGCCTGGGGCTGGACATCGATTTCCGCCAGTCGAACCATGAAGGCGAGCTGGTGACCTGGATTCAGGAGGCGCGGGGCGAACACGACGCCATCATCCTGAATGCGGGGGCCTATACCCACACATCGATTGCCATCCTGGACGCGCTGGCGGCGGTGGATCTGCCGGTGGTCGAGGTGCATCTGAGCAACATCTTCCGGCGCGAGGCGTTCCGGCACCATTCCTATGTGTCGACGATCGCGCGGGGGGTCATATGCGGCTTCGGTTCGCATGGCTATGGACTGGCGCTACAGGCGGTCGCCCGCCTGATCGAAGCGTCCGGCCGGCCGTGACGGCACCGCTGCCTTTGGAAAAGGTTGAAAAGACGATGGCGAGCTTCGAACTGGACGCGGAATTCGTTCGCACCATGGCCAAACTCCTGGAGGAGAGCGGCCTGACCGAGATGGAATATTCGGAAGGCGAGCGCCGCATCCGCCTCAGCCGCGCGGCCCCGCCGGCGCCTGCCGTCGCCTACGCGCCCATGCCGGCCGCAGCCATGGCGGCACCGGTGGCCGCGGCGGCTCCGGCCGCCCCGGCTGCGGCCGCCAATCCGGCCCAGCACCCCGGCGCCCTGAAGAGCCCGATGGTCGGCACCGCCTATGCGGCGGCCGAGCCCGGCGCCGCGCCCTTCGTGAAGCCCGGCGACACCGTCAAGGCCGGTCAGACCGTCATGATCATCGAGGCCATGAAGGTCATGAACCCGATCAAGGCGCCCAAGGGCGGCGTGATCACCGACATCCTGGTCAAGGACGCCCAGCCTGTCGAGTTCGGTGAAGTCCTGATGATCATCGAGTGACGCTGATGCAGGACGGGCTTTTCGAGAAGGTCCTCATCGCCAACCGCGGTGAGATCGCGTTGCGCATCCACCGCGCCTGCCGCGAGATGGGCATCAAGACCGTGGCGGTGCATTCCACCGCCGACGCCGACGCCATGCATGTGCGCCTTGCCGACGAGAGCGTGTGCATCGGACCGCCCTCGGCCAAGGAGAGCTATCTCAACATTCCGGCGATCCTGTCGGCCGCCACCATCACCGGCGCCGACGCCATCCATCCCGGCATCGGCTTCATGGCCGAGAACGCGCAGTTCGCCGAGATGGTGATCGAGCACGGCTTCGCCTGGATCGGCCCGACGCCGGAGCATATCCGCATCATGGGCGACAAGGTCACCGCCAAGAAGACGGTGATCGGCCTGGGCCTGCCCTGCGTGCCCGGCTCCGACGGCCCGGTGGAGAGCTACGAGGCGGCGGCCAGCGTGGCCGACAGCATCGGCTACCCCGTGCTGATCAAGGCCGCGGCCGGCGGCGGCGGCAAGGGCATGAAGGTGGCCTGGGACCGCGACGAGCTGAAGGAAGCCTATCAGCTGGCCCGCGGCGAGGCCCGGGCCGCCTTCGGCAACGACGAGGTCTATCTCGAAAAGTATCTGGCCAATCCGCGCCATATCGAGATCCAGCTGCTGGGGGACCATCACGGCAACGTGGTGCATTTCGGCGAGCGCGACTGCTCGATCCAGCGCCGCCACCAGAAGGTGGTGGAGGAGGCCCCCTCCCCGGCCCTGAACGCCGAACAGCGTGAGCGCGTCGGCACTATGGCGGCCCGCACGGCCAAGCTGCTGGGGTATCGCGGCGTCGGCACCATGGAGTTCCTGTACGAGGACGGGAACTTCTACTTCATCGAGATGAACACCCGCCTGCAGATCGAGCACACCATCACCGAGATGATCACGGGGGTGGATCTGGTGCGCGAGCAGATCCGGGTGGCCACCGGCGCCCCGCTGGGCTTCAGCCAGGCCGATGTGCGCTTCCACGGCCATTCCATCGAGTGCCGCATCAACGCCGAGAACCCGGAGACCTTCCTGCCCTCGCCGGGCCGGATCACCCGCTACCATGTGCCGGGCGGTCTTGGCGTGCGCGTGGACAGCGCCCTCTATGACGGCTACCGCGTGCCGCCCTATTACGACAGCATGATCGCCAAGCTGATCGTGTCGGGCAACTCGCGCAACGAGTGCCTGATGCGGCTGCGCCGGGCGCTGGAAGAGTTCGTCATCGAAGGCGTCGACACCTCCATCGCGCTGCATAAGCGCATCATCGCCGAGCCGGATTTCATCAACGGCCAGTACGACATCAAATGGATGGAACAGTGGATGAAGCGCGGCCAGTAAGCCGCCTTCGCTGCTGACGCCGCCGGCCCCCCGGGCCGGCGGACCCGCCCGATCGGACTGCCGCGCAGATCGGATCACTGAAAGGACCCGCGCCGCCCGGCCGGGTCCTTTTCTGTGCCGTCCGTGTCCAGCCGGGCGCTGCCCGCGGTCCGGGGTGGCACATCCTCCCCCATGGCATGCTCCCCCACGGCCTCCCCCACGGCATGGCTGCCGAAGACCAGGGAGGTTCCGGGTGCCGGACCTGCGGTCGCACAAATCAGGCGGCCCGTCCGGCACGGCGCCGAACGCGCCCGCCCCGTCAGCGGATCAGGCGGCGCTGTCCAGGATTCCCATCAGCCGCTGGCGCAGATGGCGCACCCGATCCGTCACCTCGGCCGCCTTGCGGTCCAGGTCGTCGGCCAGGGTGCGGGTGGAGCCGGCGTCGCGGGCCACGGTGCCGATGCGATCCGACACCTCGGTGGTGCCGCTGGCCGCACTGGCGGCACTCTGGCTGATGCTCTCGGTGGCGGCGCCCTGCTGGGTGACGGCGCTGGCGATGGCACCGGCGATATCGTCGATGCGGGCGATGACACCCTGAAGCTCGCCGATATCGGCCACCACCTGGCGGGTGGCCTGCTGCACCGCCGTGATCTGGGCGGAAATCTCCTCGGTGGCCTTGCCGGTCTGTGTCGACAGATTCTTGACTTCCGACGCCACGACGGCGAAGCCGCGCCCCGCCTCGCCGGCGCGGGCCGCCTCGATGGTGGCGTTGAGGGCCAGCAGGTTGGTCTGGCCGGCGATGGTGCCGATCAGCTCGGCCGCGCGGCTGATGCTGTCGGCCACATCGGACAGCCGTGCCACCACGGCCCGCGTCGTCTCGCCCTTGCGCACGGCCTCATGCACCATATCGGCCACGTCGGACACCTGGCGCCCGATCTCGCGCGAACTGGCGGCGAGCTGCTCGGTGGCAGCGGCCACGGTCTGCACGGCGCCGGTGGCGCCCTCGGCCGCGTCGGCGACGCCGCGGCTCTGCTCGCCGGTGCGGCGGGCAGCCTCGTTCATCTGGCCGGCCAGGTCCTTGATGGCCCCGGCCTCGTCCAGCACGCCGGTGACGGTGCTGCTGATCTCCCGCTCGATGGCGCCGGACAGGCCGGACAGACGGTCGGCGAACTGCTGCTTGTGCAGCCGCTCCCGCGCCTGCTCCTCGGCCTTCAAGCGGTCCATCTCCTCGGCGTTGGCGCGGAACACGTCGATGGCGCGGGCCATGTCGCCGATCTCATCGCGGCGGTGGGTGCCGGGGATGAAGGACAGGCGCTCACCGCGGGCCAGCTGGTCCATGGCCCCCTCGATCTCCGACAGCGGATGGGTGATGGAGCGCACCAGCAGCAGCGACAGGGCACAGAACAGGGCTACCAGCAGGCCACCCACCAGCAGCGTCATGCGCCGGGTGCCGCCGGTGATGGCGGCCTCGTCGGCCTTGGCCTGCTCCAGCCCCTGGCGGGTGAAGACGAACAGACCGTCCACCAGCCGCGGCAGCTCGGTGAACACGGCGTTGAAGGCCGCCACCTGCTTGGCCATCTCCTCCATGGCGCCGGCCAGGGCCACGGTCTCCTGACGGTAGCTGGCAACCAGCGTGGTCAGCTTCTCCTTGCTGGTGTCGTCCAGCTTCGACTGGGGCAGCTGGAAATTGAACTCGTTGTAGGCCTTGCGGTGCAGGCCCAGATATTTCTGATCGCCGGTCTGCAGCAGGGCACGGTCGGCCGTGCGCATCTCCGCCATGGCGATGAAGAGCGGCGCGGCCAGATCCATCGGCCAGGCCTTCAGCTCGGCCTCCACCGCCCCCGATGCCGCCAGCATGCGGCCGCGCAGCCCGTCGGTATCGGCGAAGCCGACGGTACGCAGCCGGTCCACCAGCGTATCGAAGCGGGTCGCCACCTCTGTCAGACGGGCATCGATGCCGGTGACCGTGTCGCGCATGGCCGCGGCGGCCGGGTCGGCGGCGATGGCGGCCGCCGTCGTGCGCAGGTCCGCCAGCGTGCCGCGGAACCGGTCCCCGGCGTCGGCATCGCGGTCGCGCAACAGGCGGCCGATATGCAGTTCAAGGGCCATGGCATGACGGTCCAGGTCGGCCGCCCGTTCCGCCAGCCCCGACAGGGCCGCCATCTGCCCGGTGGCCGCATCCTTGCGGGCATTGCCCAGCAGGAACAGGCCGGCCACCAGCAGCACGGTCACCAGGGCCGCCCCCACCAGCAGGCCGATGCGGGTGACGATGGAAAGCTGCGCCAGCCAGTCGCCCACCCGGCGCTCCAGCGTGGACGGCCCACCACCACCCGCCGCTGTCGCCCGATCTGCCGGCACGGAAAGGTCGGCATCGGCCGGGAGGCTGAAGTCTGTCATCGGTCCATCCGCTTCGCTGGGGGCAGGCCGGTCGTTCACCGGGATAATAATGCGTACACACACATTTACCGCAGGCATGGGCATAGGCCCGTGCCACCGGTTCCTTAGATAAGGCAGGATTGCGACAGTCATGCCGCGACGGTGCGAAGTTTTTATGACAGCTTGTCTGGCAGACCGTATCTGTTAGCACTTGGCGATGTACTGCCCCGCGAGACACAACCCGCAATGCTCACGCTGACGCCCGAGTTGCTGCTGCGCGCCTATGCGGCCGGTGTTTTTCCCATGGCGGAAAGCGCCGAAAGCACCGAACTACTATGGTTCGACCCGCCCTGGCGCGGCATCCTGCCGCTGGACGGGTTCCATGTGCCGCGCCGGCTGCGCCGCACCATGCGGCAGACCCCGTTCGAGGTGCGGATCGACAGCGACTTTCCGGCGGTCATGCAGGCCTGCGGCGCCCCGGCCCCCGGCCGCGAAAGCACCTGGATCAATGCCGAGATCCTGGAGGCCTATACGGCGCTGCACCGGCTGGGCCACGCCCATTCGGTAGAATGCTGGCAGTCCGGGACCCTGGTCGGCGGCCTGTACGGGGTGGCCCTGGGCGGAGCCTTCTTCGGAGAGAGCATGTTCTCCCGCACCAGCGACGCCAGCAAGGTGGCGCTGGTGCATCTGGTGGCCCGGCTGCGGGCCGGCGGCTACCGGCTGCTGGACACCCAGTTCGTCACCCGTCACCTGACCCAGTTCGGCGCCACCGAGATTCCGCGCCACCGCTACCGGGTCCAGCTGGCCGCGGCCGTCCGCGCCGAGGCGACCTTCTATCCGGCCTTGGGCGAGGACGATCTGGTGGCGGCGCTTTTACAGTCCACGACCCAGACATCATAGACCGGGTGGTCCATGGCCGAGACGGCGGGGCTGGACGCGAACATCCAGCCGCGGAACACGGCCGCCGGCCCCTCGTCGGGACGCAGTTCGGTGATCTCCAGGAAGGCAGCCGATTCCGGCGGATCGATGGGCGGCGCCTTCTTGCAGGCGCGCACCGTCACCTGAAGCTGGCCGAAGCGCCCGGTCTGCCCCACCGGCACGGTGAAGGAGGAGATGCGGGCGGTGATCTTGTCCAGCCCCTGCAACTCGGCCACGGCCATGTCGTCGAACTGCCGCTCCGGCGCCGGTGGCGCCTCCGGCCGGGCGCTCGGCGGGACCATCTCTCCGGCGGCGGCCGGCGCCGGGGGAGCCGCGTCCTGGGCCGGCGCCGTCCCGGGGATCATCAGAAGAAGACCGCCGGCGACAGCCAGCAGGGTCGACAGCGGCGACCGTGCGGCCCGCCCCTGCGCTTCAGCGCTCATTGCAATGGAACTCCCTTCGACCGGCGTCGCGGCCGGTCCCCGTGGCGGCCATCCGTCCCGCCATCCTGATCCGGCATTCCGGCAGCATCATGGCTTCACGGCCCGGAAGCGCAGCCGGACATAGTCCAGGGTCACGCTCCCGTCCGGCGCGGTGCAGGTGGGGGCCAGATCCGCAGCCACCTCGTCCAGATAGGGGCCGCGCTCATCCTCGGGCAGCAGGGCCAGGAAGGAGCCGGCAAACGTCTCCAGCCAGGCACGCAGGCCGGCTGCCACCGGCGTCGGCCGCGGGAACAGCAGGCAGGCCTCCACGCGGAACCCGGCCTGCTCCAGCCGGCTGGCATAATCGCCGATGCTGGGAAAGAACCAGGGGTCGGCGGCGGCCCCGTCCAGCCCGCGCCGGTCGAGCCCGTCGATCAGGGCGTGGCGCACGGCCTCCACATTGCCCTGTCCGCCCATTTCCGCGACGAAGCGTCCGCCGGGTCGCAGGGTCCGGTACACACCCGCCGCCACCAGATCGGCATCGGGCATCCAGTGCAGGGCGGCGTTGGAAAAGACGGCATCGAAGCCGCCATTGTAGCTCAGCTCCAGCGGCAGCGCCTCGCCACTGGCCTGGCGCGCCTCCAGCCCGCGGGCACGGGTGGCCTCGACCATGCTGGCATCGGCATCGACACCCAGGACCTGGGCGCCGCGGGCGGCGAGTTCCGCCGTCAGGGTTCCGTCGCCGCAGCCGAGATCGAGGATGCGTTCACCGGCCTGGACGTCGAGCCAGTCCAGCACGGCGCGGCCATGGTCGGCCACGAAGCCGCAGTCGCGGGCGTAGCGGGCCGCGTCCCAGCTCTGCGCCGGCCGCGGGTCCGCGCCGCCGGCCCCCATGTCACTGGCCTCCCAGCAGGCCGCCGGGCGCGGCACCGGTCTGTCCCGCCGCCGGGGCAGATCCCTGCTGCGGCGCCCCCTGCTGGCCGCCGGAGGCACTGCCGCCGCTGCTCGCGTTGAAGATGAAGCGGCCCAGAAGGTCTTCGAGATTGACGGCGGACTGGGTGTATTCGATGCGGCCGCCGTCCTTCAGCTTTTCCTCCTCGCCGCCGGGCTGCAACGCCACGAAGCGGCCGCCCAGCAGGCTCTCGCTGGCGATGGAGGCCGAGGTATCGACCGGCAGCTGCACCGACTGGTCGATCTGCATGCGGATGACGGCCTGGAAGCTCTGCGGGTCCAGGAACTGCTGGGTCACCGTGCCGACCTTGACGCCGCTGATGCGCACGTCCGATCCGGCATTGAGCCCGCCGGTGCTGCTGAACCGCGCCTCGACCGTATAGCCGCTCACCGCGCGCACATGGCTGGTGGTGTAGGCGAAGAACAGGAACAGGCCAGCCACCGCCAGCACAACGGCGCCGAGGACGGTTTCGATCACATTCCTGCGCATCTCAAAAGATCCAATCGGTAACGGTCGGGAACTGGAAACGGAAATGGCGGGCGCAACCGCCCAGCGCAAGGGGGGCCATCACAGCGGGACACCGCGGAAGCGGCCCCGGCACGGAGGCCGACCCGGAGGCCGGCGCATACCGTCCGGCATGGCCTGCTGCCAGCCCTGGCTCAGGAGGGAGTCCAGGGCTCGTAATCGCCGGTGGCACGGGCGCGCTGGCTGCCTTCGAACACATGGCCGGAGGGCCGGTAGGCCTGCAGCGTACCCGTCAGGTTCGGCTGATGTTCCTTCTGCCACGGCCTGTGGAACGGGCTGTTCTCCGGCAGCGGCTCGTTCACCGTGTGGTGCAGCCAGCCATGCCATTCCGGCGGCACCTTCGACGCCTCGGGCTCACCATTGTAGATGACCCAGCGGCGGACGCGCTTGGCACCCTTCCGCGGCGACTTCTCCGTATAGTACCGGTTGCCGGCCTTGTCCGTCCCCACCAGCACGCCGTTGCGCAGGGTGAAGAAGTTGATGTGCAGGTTCGCCATCCAGGTGACGAAGGAGATCTTTTGCTTCATGACCGTCCGTTCTGGACCGTTTCCGGCGGGGCGGCCGAAACCACCCCTGCTGTGAACACGAAATGAGCGGAACCGGATCGGCAATCCGATCCGGCGAGCGACGGGACTATGGCATTGCCGGTGGGCTTCCGTCCACTGCCTTGCCGGTGTGTGGGGCCGGTGTGTGGGGCCGGTGCGTGGGGCCGGTGCGTGGGGCCGGTGTGTTGGGATTGCGTCCCGGTCAGCCCCGTGCCGGTTTCTCCTTGGCGGGCTTCTTGAGCGCCGCGGGAAAGGCGGCGGACAGAACCTCGAGAATCGGCCCCACCGCAATGGCCCGCTCCGTCAGATCCGCCGAGTCCGCGGGCGGACCGCCCGGAAGCAGCCGGATCACGACGTGCGTGGCATAAGCCGTTATGACCGACGTTGTCGGGGTTGAGCGCACCTTCTGCGTCTGTCTGACCGACTCGATGACAATATGGCTCGCCCCAGCCTGCCCGGCCAATTCCGCGGCGCGGAACACCGCCATTTCCAGGCTCCAGGTCGGCATCCCGGAATCGGTCATATAGACGATCTGGATGCGGTCGCCGGTGGTGGTCGCCTCATACCCCTCATCGGACAAGGGCGCCTTGGCACCATAGGGCGAGACCTGATCCGCACGGACCAGCATGGGAAGATGAAAATAAAGGCCGGGGAGCAGGATTCCCGCGAAGCGGCGGCGATCAGGCAGGAAAGGGAAAGTCGTCGCCTGCTGCAGGCCGCGGGCGTGTGGCATGACCGTCCGGTTCATGCGCGCATAGGACCACCAGATCTGCCGGCGGACCTCCGGGTCCACGCGCTTCGACAGGCTGGCCAGGGCAGCAAAGCCGACAAGATCCCGGTTTGCGGGACGGGATGCCGCGGCCGCGGCCAGACGCGCCGAGCCGCGCGGGTCGCCCGCCTCCGCCAGAGCGACACCTGACAGGATGTCCATCAGGGGCCGCGCCATCCACTCCAGCCCCGCCTTGCGGGGAACATCGGCATTGTCGGCCTCCCAGGCGGCCACGACCTCGGCGACCTCCGTGAAGCCCGCATCGCCGGACAGGGCGCTTTCCAGCGTGTGGGCGGCGAGAGCGACGAACTGGATCGTGCGCCGGTCCGGGTACTGGCGTGAGCGGGGGTCCTGCAGTGCGGCGTGGCAGGCTTCGATGCCGCGATCCCCGCGTGCGATTCCCTTGACGGTGTCAAGCTGCGGCGGCCGGTCGCCATTGAGGGCCGTGAGCGGCAGGATGGCCAGCTTCAGGCCCGCCATCAGCGCCCGGTCCGCGGGACGCTCAATGCCATCGCAGGCGAACCAGGTCGCCTCATCCTCCGGCTCAAACGGCGGCGGAATCTCCTCTGCTGCGGCGGGACGGCAAAGAAACAGAGACAACCAGACCAGAGCAATCCAGCGGAGAAAGGAATGGCGGACACGCACGATTGAAAAAACTCCAGGGAGATATGCTTGATCGGCCGCAAGTCTATGCGGATACTCCGACCACTGCAACCAAACTGGGGCAATCCATCCCCGGTTCTTCCCGTGCGAGTCGATGATGTCCGCGTTCCGCCGCCTGCCCTCGCTCACCGCCGCGCTGCTGGCCACAGCCTGCGCCAACATTCCCCCGATGGCGCCCATGAGTGTCATCCCCGACCTTGACATCACAACCTCACATGCCCTCAACACGGAATATCGGGCAGCCAAGGGAGCCGTGCTCTACCGGGAAACCTCGCCGGGCACGGAGGATGGGGCACTGACAAATGCAGACCTTGAAGAAGGGGGGGGCCTTGTCCTGAAGGTGCAGGTGCCGCAAGGCACAAAGCTGGTGTCCGCAATCCAGTCCGGCAATCAGTATTACTGCACGGAGTCATCGGCTTTCGAGGACCCTCTCGTCGGGAGAATGCCGAAGGCGGCCTGCTTCCGGGATGCCGATAATGACAGGCGGTTTGAAACCTATTATGCGGCCCCGGAGGATTACCGGACCGCGATCGTGGTCCAACTCGGCCCGGAAACGAAGCTGCGCGTGCCGCTGCCTTACACCCCCCAGAAGGTCGCGCTGAGTTCGGCGCCGACAGCGGTTGAACTGGTCTTCGCCGGTGTCCAGGATGGCTATGTCCGGATCGACCAGACCATCGGCTATGATGGCGAGGATCCCCTCTACCGGCGCAGCTTCTATTCCGCCCTGAGCGCATCGGGCGGACCGCCGGCCGAGCCGATGACCTTTCCCCTTCGGGTGTTCGGAGGCGTCACCGTTCCGGCCCGGACCGCACGGACCCAAGAAGCGGTCCTCCAGGTCCGCCAAGCCTCCGACCAGAGCCTGTCTTACGTCATGGTGAAGGGGTGGGGCAAATGGGCGATCAAGGAATTGCCCGAGCGCTCCTCGTCCCATACCACCCTGCCCGCCATCCGCGCCCCGTATGACCCCGCCCCG
The DNA here is from genome assembly GCF_003336875.1 of Oleisolibacter albus. Lineage (GTDB taxonomy): Bacteria > Pseudomonadota > Alphaproteobacteria > Azospirillales > Azospirillaceae > Niveispirillum > Niveispirillum album. The sequence goes on from NZ_QGNJ01000001.1 coordinate 567,075, forward strand.
GATGATCCCGCTCCGGACGGAAAATGATGGCACAGGGGCTGGCGCACAGGCGCCCGGACAGGCGCCATCATGATGCTCAGGGGCCCGGCCCCCGGCCCGTCAGCCGGTCCCACAGCCGGCCGACACGGCCCTTGTGCATGCGGATCTCGTACAGGGCCAGCATGCCGCCGGCCACGAACAGCGGCAGAACATAATAGACCACGCGGAAGGCCAGCAGGGCGCCCAGCACGCCGCCGGCCGACCCCTGGGCCGACAGGCCCAGCAGCATGATGGTCTCGAACACGCCGATGCCGCCGGGCACATGGCTGAGGATGCCCAGCGACAGGGCGGCGCAATAGATGCCGATGAACTCGAAGAAGCTGGCCCCGTGGTTCTGCGGCAGCAGCAGCCAGAGGGCACTGCCGGAGATCAGGATCTCCACCGAGGCGATGATGATCTGGGCCAGGACGATGCGGCCGGAGGGGGTCTGGAACGACCAGCGCCACAGCTTCACCGGGCGGTGGGTGATGGCGGTCAGCAGGCAGACGAGGCTGAGACCGGCCAGCGTGGCCCCGGCCACCAGCTGCACCAGCGTGTCCGGCAGCGCCAGCACCGCCGCCACCGGATGCGGCCCCAGCAGCACGCCGATGGAACCGGTGAAGCCGATGCCCAGGGTGAAGGTGGTGGTGGAGAACACTACCACCTTGGCGATGTCCGCCGCCGTCAGCCCGGCTTCGGTATAGATGCGGAACCGCACGCCGGCACCGCTGATGACGGCAAACCCGACATTGTTGGAGATGGCATAGCCGGCGAAGCTGGCCAGGGCCGTGGTGGGATAGGGAACCCGGATCTTGAGATAGCGCAGGGCCGACACGTCGTAGAGCGTCAGCACCACATAGCCCAACGCCGTCAGGCCCAGCGCCTCCAGCACCTTATAGAGGGGCAGCGCGTCCAGATAGGCCCAGACATCACCGAAATCCACCTCCTGCATGATGTGGTTGACGGCGACAGCCAGCAGCAGCACCAGGAACAGCACGGTTCCCAGACTCGACCAGGTGCGCAGACGGGGGGACTTCCCCTCCGGCCCGGCCTCCGGCGGTGGGCAGGACTCGGGAGGCGTGGGCAGGGAATCAAGAGGGGAATGCATGGACCGTTCGGCACTCGAAGGGCGCGGACGCCCGGCCCGCGCACCCTGCCATCGTTCCCCGGACTTGAAAACCCCGCATGTGACGGCCCGCCCGCTCCGGCCGGTCGGCGGATACGTCCGCCGATGACGGCTCCAGCGACCGGCGCCGAAGATTCCGCTTCCCCGGTTTTGCGGCCCCCGACCCCGGCGGCGGGGAGCAACCGCTGGACCCGGCGTGACTCCTGCCGCGACTCGGACCGCGGGCACCTACTAGCCCTCGTATGTCGGAAGGATGCGACAACAAAATCTCGTTGCTGCCCGTAACGCGGTGGCCTAGCCTCTGTTCTCCACAGCATCTAGGGAGGCAGGCATTGCCCCCGCCATCGGCGGGTGCGCCGGACTGCCCCCTCGGCCGTTGTCCCGGCGCTCTGCCGGCACGGCCGCCAGATTCCAGGCCATGCAGAGGGGACCATGCGGATCGAGCGCCGTTTCACGACCGAGGGTCAGGACGCCTACAGCGGGATCGCCTTCCGGACCACGTCCAGCGAGATCCGCAATCCCGATGGGTCCGTGGTGTTCCAGGCCAAGGATGTGGAGGTGCCCGCCGACTGGTCGCAGGTGGCCTGCGATATCCTGGCCCAGAAATACTTCCGCAAGGCCGGCGTGCCCGCCGTGCTGACGCCGGTGGAAGAGAATACGGTCCCCTCCTTCCTCTGGCGCCATGTGGCGGACGAGGCGGCGCTGGCCGCCCTGCCCGCGGAACAGCGTTACGGCGCCGAGACCTCGGCCCGGCAGGTGTTCGACCGGCTGGCCGGGACCTGGGCCTATTGGGGCTGGAAGGGTGGCTATTTCGACCGCGAGTCGGACGCCCGCGCCTATTACGACGAGCTGCGCTTCATGCTGGCCCGCCAGATGGCGGCGCCGAACAGCCCGCAATGGTTCAACACCGGCATCCACTGGGCCTATGGCATCGACGGCCCCAGCCAGGGCCATTTCTATGTGGACTTCAAGACCGGCACGCTGGTGAAGTCCGACTCGGCCTATGAACATCCCCAGCCCCATGCCTGCTTCATCCAGTCCGTCAGCGACGATCTGGTCAATGAGGGCGGGATCATGGATCTGTGGGTGCGCGAGGCGCGCCTGTTCAAGTACGGCTCCGGCACCGGAACCAACTTCTCCCGCCTGCGCGGCGAGGGCGAGAAGCTATCCGGCGGCGGCAAGTCCTCCGGCCTGATGTCGTTCCTGAAGATCGGCGACCGCGCCGCCGGCGCCATCAAGTCCGGTGGCACCACCCGCCGCGCCGCCAAGATGGTGACGGTCGATCTCGACCACCCCGATATCGAGGCCTATATCGACTGGAAGGTGACCGAGGAACAGAAGGTCGCCGCCCTGGTCACCGGCTCGAAGACGGTGCGCAAGCATCTGGGCCAGATCATCGCCGCCTGTACCGAGGGCTTCGGTCCCGACGCCGACCGGCTGGACCCGGCCAAGAACCGCGCCCTGAAGCGCGCCATCCTGGCCGCCCGCAAGGCCATGGTGCCGGAGAATTATGTCCAGCGCGCCATCCAGCTGGCCGGCCAGGGCTATACCGAGTTCGACGTCAGGGTCTTCGACACCGACTGGGATTCGGAAGCCTATCTGACCGTCTCCGGCCAGAACTCCAACAATTCCGTGCGCGTGCCCGACGCCTTCCTGAAGGCCGTGGAGCAGGATGGCGACTGGCCCCTGATCCGCCGCACCGACGGCAAGGTGTACAAGACACTGAAGGCCCGCGCCCTGTGGGACAAGATCGCCTATGCCGCCTGGCAGTCGGCCGATCCCGGCGTGCAGTTCGACACGACCGTCAATGACTGGCACACCTGCCCGGCCTCCGGCCGCATCAACGCCAGCAACCCGTGCTCGGAATACATGTTCCTGGACGACACGGCCTGCAATCTGGCGTCCCTGAACCTCATGGAGTTCCGCCGCGCCGACGGCAGCGTCGACACCGAGGCCTTCGAGCATGCCTGCCGCCTGTGGACGGTGGTGCTGGAGGTCAGCGTGCTGATGGCGCAGTTCCCCTCGCGGGAGATCGCGCAGCTCTCCTACCAGTACCGCACGCTGGGCCTGGGCTTCGCCAATATCGGCGGTCTGCTGATGGCGGCGGGCATCCCCTATGACAGCGACACGGGCCGTTCCATCTGTGGCGCCATCAGCGCCATCATGACCGGTGTCGCCTATGCCACCTCGGCCGAGATGGCGGAGGAGCTGGGGCCGTTCCCCGGCTTCGCTCCCAACCGCGAGCCCATGCTGCGGGTCATCCGCAACCACCGCCGCGCCGCCTATGGCGAAACCGCGGGCTACGAGGCCCTGTCGGTGACCCCGGTGGCCCTGAAGGCAGCCGACTGCCCCGATCCGGCCCTGATCGCTGCGGCCCGCCGGGCCTGGGACCGGGCCTTGAGCCTGGGCGAGCAGCACGGCTTCCGCAACGCCCAGGCCACCGTGGTCGCCCCCACCGGCACCATCGGCCTGGTCATGGATTGCGACACCACCGGCATCGAGCCGGACTTCGCCCTGGTGAAGTTCAAGAAGCTGGCCGGCGGCGGCTATTTCAAGATCATCAACCGCGTTGTGCCGGAGGCGCTGAGCCGCCTGGGCTACAGCGACGCGCAGATCGCCCGCATCGAGCGCTATGCCGTGGGCCACGGCACCCTGGCCGGCGCGCCGGGCGTCAACCATGACAGCCTGCGGGCCAAGGGCTTCGGCGACGCGCAGATCACCGCCCTGGAGGCCGGCCTCGCCAGCGCCTTCGATATCAAGTTCGCCTTCAACAAATGGACGCTGGGCGAGTCGTTCTGCACCGGGACGCTGGGCGTCCCCGCCCCGATGCTGGACGATTACAGCTTCGACCTGCTGGCCTTCCTGGGCTTCAGCAAGGCCGAGATCGAGGCCGCCAACACCCATGTCTGCGGCGCCATGACCCTTGAGGGCGCGCCGGGCCTGAAGGACGAACATCTGCCGGTGTTCGACTGCGCCAGCCCCTGCGGCAAGACCGGCAAGCGCTACCTTTCCACCGAGGCGCATATCCGCATGATGGCGGCGGCGCAGCCCTTCATCTCCGGCGCCATCTCCAAGACCATCAACATGCCCAACCATGCCAGCGTCGAGGCGTGCAAGGACGCCTATCTGCTGTCCTGGAAGCTGGGCACCAAGGCCAACGCCCTCTACCGTGACGGGTCCAAGCTGTCCCAGCCCCTCAACGCCCAGGTTCTGGAGGAGGACGAGGAGGAGCTGACCGACGAGGAGGCGACAGCGCTGGAGCGCATCATCGAGGCCCCGGCCGCCGCCCGCGCCGTGCAGGTGACCGAGCGCATCGTCGAGCGCGTGGTCGAGAAGGTGGTGCGCAGCCACGAGCGCGAGAAGCTGCCGCACCGGCGCAAGGGCTATACGCAGAAGGCCTCGGTCGGCGGTCACAAGGTCTATCTGCGCACCGGCGAGTATGAGGATGGCCGCATCGGCGAGATCTTCATCGACATGCACAAGGAAGGCGCCGCCTTCCGCTCGATGATGAACAACTTCGCCATCGCCGTGTCGCTGGGCCTGCAGTACGGCGTGCCGCTGGAGGAGTATGTGGAGGCCTTCACCTTCACCCGCTTCGAGCCCAGCGGCATGGTCCAGGGCAACGACGCCATCAAGATGGCGACCTCGATCCTGGACTATGTGTTCCGCGAACTGGCCATCTCCTATCTCGGCCGCACCGACCTGGCCCACGCCACGCCGGACGACATGGTGCCCGACGCCATGGGCCGGGGCGAGCACCAGGCCGCCATCTCCAGCCAGCAGCAGCTGCCCGAGATGGCCATGCAGGTCAGCCAGGAAACGCTGGCCGCCGTGGCCCGCATCGCCTCCACCGGCTATGTCCGCTCCAACCTGCGGGTGCTGCCGGGCGGCCAGTCCACCAGCAGCGGGGCCAGCAGCGGGGCCAGCCGCAGCGCGGCCGGCGGCGTGCAGACCACGACGACGACGGCCTTCGCCGCCACCGGCACCGACCATGGCGTCGCCTTCGCCGCCGGGGCCGCCACCACGGTGACGACGCAGGGCGGCGGCGGGCATCACCGCCACGACCACCGGGCCGGCCAGCGGATGGACAAGATCCGCGAGGCGCGGGCCAAGGGCTATGAGGGCGACCCCTGCCCCGAATGCCAGAACATGACCCTGGTCCGCAACGGCACCTGCCTGAAGTGCGACACCTGCGGGTCGACGACAGGCTGCAGTTGAGGAGGGCTGCCGCAGCGCAGCAATACACCTTTGTGGGTAGCTCTCCTTCCTGTATCGTCCGTTCAGCCGGCTCGAACAGGGCGCTCTTTTCCACAAGTCATGAGGACGATCCCCGATGGTTTATGAATCCAGCGACGCGATGGTGGAAGCCGCCACGGAAACCGTGTCCCCGGCACGCCGGGACTGGCGTATGCCAGTCCTGCGCATCGTTGACATCAGCGAAACCGCCGCCAACCCCGGCTCCGGTCCGGACGGGGGTCTGGCCAGCTGATCGCCCTCTCGCGGTAATGCTGCTGCGATCCGGCTTCCCGGCGGGATTCTCTTCACCAGCGCAGAAATATGCCTTTTGGGTGTACCTCTTTTTGCCGTATCGTCCGTCCTGCCGCTTCAACACGGCACGCTTTTCGACGCGACATGAGGACGACCCCCGATGGTTGATGAATCCAGCGACGTGATGGTGGAAGCCGCCGCAGAAACCGTGTCCCCGGCACGCCCGGACTGGCGCGCACCGGTCCTGCGCACCGTTGACATCAGCGAAACCGCCATAGGTCCGGACCCTGCCTTGGATGCTTTGGTTACGAGCTGACCGGTTCAGTACCCGGCCGCTGAACGATGGTCCAGCATCAGGGATAGGGATATGGTGCAGCGGTGGGGCCTGGGCATCACCGCCACGACCACCGGGCCGGCCAGCGGATGGACAAGATCCGCGAGGCGCGGGCCAAGGGCTATGAGGGCGACCCCTGCCCCGAATGCCAGACCATGACCCTGGTCCGCAACGGCACCTGCCTGAAGTGCGGCACCTGCGGGTCGACGACAGGCTGCAGTTGAGGCAGCAGTTCGCTGAACCGCTATAGGGTTGGGGATCCGTCGGGCGGCGCTGAGCGCAGCGAAGCCCGACAAAACACGGCCGGGGATCCATGTCGTCGGGGTGCGGCGTCGCCTGACCCCGACCTATGGTGTCTGCGCTCCGGCTTTCCGGCGGGGTCCCCGTCAGGACGCCGGGCCGCGGCGAAGCGACAGTCCGACCGGGATTCTCTTCACCAACGCAGAAATATGCCTTTTGGAGGTATCTCTTTTTGCCGTATCGTCTGTCCTGCCGTTTCAACACGGCACGCTTTTCGACGCGACATGAGGACGATCCCCGATGGTTGATGAATCCAGCGACGTGATGGTGGAAGCCGCCGCAGAAACCGTGTCCCCGGCACGCCCGGACTGGCGCGCACCGGTCCTGCGCACCGTTGACATCAGCGAAACCGCCGATGGTCTGAACCCTGCCCCGGATAATGGTATTATGAGCTGACCGGTTCAGTACCCGGCCGCGAACGATGGTCCAGCATCAGGGAGAGGGGTATGGTGCAGCGGTGGGGCCTGGGCATCACCGCCACGACCACCGGGCCGGCCAGCGGATGGACAAGATCCGCGAGGCGCGGGCCAAGGGCTATGAGGGCGACCCCTGCCCCAAATGCCAGACCATGACCCTGGTCCGCAACGGCACCTGCCTGAAGTGCGGCACCTGCGGGTCGACGACAGGCTGCAGTTGAGGCAGCAGTTCGCTGAACCGCTATAGGGTTGGGGATCCGTCGGGCGGCGCTGAGCGCAGCGAAGCCCGACAAAACACGGCCGGGGATCCATGTCGTCGGGGTGCGGCGTCGCCTGACCCCGACCTATGGTGTCTGCGCTCCGGCTTTCCGGCGGGGTCCCCGTCAGGACGCCGGGCCGCGGCGAAGCGACAGTCCGACCGGGATTCTCTTCACCAACGCAGAAATATGCCTTTTGGAGGTATCTCTTTTTGCCGTATCGTCTGTCCTGCCGTTTCAACACGGCACGCTTTTCGACGCGACATGAGGACGATCCCCGATGGTTGATGAATCCAGCGACGTGATGGTGGAAGCCGCCGCAGAAACCGTGTCCCCGGCACGCCCGGACTGGCGCGCACCGGTCCTGCGCACCGTTGACATCAGCGAAACCGCGATGCAGATGGCCACCCTCAACGACGGGTCGACTCTCAGCTGATCAGGCTGGCAGCCAGGCTGCTCCGGCCCGGACGGTCAGGACTGTGCGGGCCGTGTCGCCGGGAGGCGGCACACCGCATGGGGCGCGCCGATTCCACATGATCGGCATCCGGCGAAGGTTTCTATCCGGCTTCGGACAATGCGGAGCCTCTTCATGATGCCGCGGACAGACTCCGCCCCAGGTTCGTCACCGATGACCGCAACACTTCCGTCCAACACGGTTTGGAGGGCGGGCCGCGCCGTCCTCCTCACCACCCTGCTCTTGCTGGCCGTCGCTCTGCTGGCGGAGGGGCTGCTGCGGCTGAAGCTGAGAGGCCAGCAGGATTTCAACGTCTATGCCGACGCCATGATGGAGACCGGCTTCTCTCCGCTGTGGGGACGTGCCCACGCCCCGGATCGGTCTTTTGTCTTTCGATCGATCGCCTACCGGACCAATGAATGGGCCCTGCGCGGCGGACCGGTGCAGCCCAGGCCGGCTCCGGGCCAACGCCGGATCCTTCTCATCGGCAATTCCATCGCGCAGGGCCTGGGCCTTGCCGAGGACGACACCCTCTCCGCCGGACTGACCCGGCGCTTCGCCGCCGACAGGACAGCCTCCGCCGGTGCCGCGGTGGAGGTTCTCAATGCCGGGGTGCCCGGCTTCACCGCCCAGGCCAGCATCGAATATTTCCTGGCGAAGCTGGCCCCGCTGGCGCCCACCGACATCCTTGTTCTGGCCACGCCACTGGACGGACGTCCCTTGGACACGCCCATCACCAGCTGGATTCTGCACAACAGCCGCCTGGCCGGAAAGATTTATGGCCGGATCGCCCGTCTGACCGAACCACAAGGCCGGGACGAGGTTCTCGCAGCCAGGCACGTCCTTTACGATGGCCCGGATGCGCCCGGCACGCGGGTTCTGGCGCAGGAATTTGACCGGCTGGCCACCTATGCCCGCAGCAACGGCGTGTCCGTCACGGTGGCCCTGGTCCCGGACCTGATCAATCTGGCGGCCTATCCGGAGATGCTCTTCGTCGACGACCAGTTCCGCCGGCTGGCCGAGGATCATGGGTTCCGGTTCATCCCCCTCTATCCCGCCTTCGCCGGGGGGGATGCGGTCCAGATGCTGCTCAGCCCGACCGACCCCCATCCCAATGCGGGCGCCGTCCGGCGCATCATGGACCTGCTCTATCCCGCCCTGGCCGCACAGGACTAGGCTGTGCTGTTCCACACCTGGCCGTTCGCGGTTTTCCTCGCCCTTTATCTCACGGTCCATCTCGCCGTGCCTGCCGGCTGGCGCCTGGGGGTGATGATCGTCGGCAGCGCCGTCTTCTACGGCTATTGGAACTGGGCCTACGCGCCCCTGCCCCTGCTGCTGTGCGGAGCCACCCATCTGCTGACCCTCTGGGTGGCGGCGGCACCCGACGCCCGCTGGCGACTGCGTCTGGGGGTGGTCCTGCTGCTGCTGCCCCTGATCTTCTTCAAATACACCCATTTCCTGCTGACAGGGCTTCTGGCGCCTTTGCTGCGGGGCCTGGGGCTGACCCCACCGGCCACGGACGTCTCGATCCTGCTGCCGCTTGGGATCTCCTTCATCACCTTCACCCTGATCGCCTATCTCGTCGATGTCGCCCGGCGGCGCTCCCCGGCGGCGCCCCTGTCACGGCTGGCCGGGTATGTGCTGTTCTTCCCGCACCTCATCGCCGGCCCCATCCTGCGCCCGCATGAGCTGATCCCCCAGCTGGGGCAGGGACTGGCGGTCACCGCCGCCGCCCTGCGGCCGGCCGTGCTGGTGTTCTGTCTGGGGCTGGTGAAGAAGGTGGTCATCGCCGACAATCTGGCCCTGCTGGTGAACCCCGTCTATGCCGACCCGGCGTCGGCGACCGCGGCCAGCAGCCTGCTCGCCTATTATGCCTTCGCCGGGCAGATCTACTGCGACTTCAGCGGCTACACCGACATGGCCATCGGACTGGCCCTGCTCTTCGGGGTGCGCCTCCCGGTCAATTTCAATCATCCCTATGCCGCCCAGTCCGTCGGGGACTTCTGGCGGCGCTGGCATATCACGCTGTCGCACTGGTTCCGCGACTATGTCTTCTTCCCGCTGGGAAGCCGTCGCGCCTCGCCCCTGACGCTGGCCCGCAACATCGTCATCACCATGACACTCAGCGGACTGTGGCACGGCGCCGGCTGGACCTTCCTGCTGTTCGGCCTGGTCAACGGGCTGGCCACGCTGCCGGAAATCTGGACCAAGCGGCGCCATCCGGCGCGCGGCTGGCGCCGGGCGATCCGGATCGTGCTGACCTTTCACCTGCTTCTGCTGACCTTCATCCTGTTCCGCGCCCCCGACCTGGACACCGCCGTTGGCCTGTTCCGGGCATTGCTGGGCGGCAATGGCTGGGGTGACCTGCCGTCGCTGGTCGCACATATGCCGTTCGAATGCCTGCTGGTCCCGTTCTATCTGGCCGCGCACGCCTGGGACGATCATCGCCGGCTGGCCGGCTGGGCCCGCGGGGCGGGCGGACCCGTGGTCATCGCGCTGGCGGCACTGGCGGTTCTCCTGGCCGCCAGCCTGGGGCCGGAGACCACGGCGCAGTTCATCTATTTCGATTTCTAGGGCCGGCGGCGGCCAGGGGGCAGCGGCCGGACGCCGCGCCTCCGCATGGCTGCCCCTCTCCTCCCTTTCCTGCCTTGTAAGCGGAGGCAAGAAGGCCCACCTTGGTCCCGTCGATCTTGCTTTCGGGTTCCTGCCGGCCTTTGCGCCGGTTCGTCTCCCGTGGTGACTTCGGTGCCCGGCCGGCATACGCGCCTCCGGGCAACGCCAGGTAGGGAACGCCCGAACGATGGCTACCGGTACTGTCAAGTGGTTCAATACGACCAAGGGTTACGGCTTCATCCAGCCGGAGGACGGCACGGCTGACGTGTTCGTCCATATCAGCGCTGTGGAGCGCTCGGGCCTGAGCGATCTGCGCGAAGGTCAGAAGCTGAGCTTCGATACCGAGCGCGACCCGCGCAAGGGCAAGACCTCCGCGGTCAATCTGCGCGCCTTGTAAGACCCCCGTGCGGGGCGGGCCGGTGACGGTCCGCCCCGTTGGTTCGTTTGGACCGGCAGCGCCCCTGGGGCCTGCCGTTTTTGTCATTGGGGGAAGAAGAAAGATGGCAAAAGAGGAATTCATCGAGTTCGACGGCACCGTGGCCGAGGCCCTGCCTGACGGTCGTTTCCGGGTGACGCTGGAGAACGGGCACGAGATCATCGCCTATACCGCCGGCAAGATGCGCAAGAGCCGCATCCGCACCCTGGCGGGCGACCGTGTCACCGTCGAGATGACGCCCTATGACCTGACCAAGGGCCGCATCACCTACCGCCACAAGGATGAGCGCAGCGGCCCGCCGCCGGGCGCACCGGGTGCCGGCGTGCGCCGTCCCGGCGGTCCGCCCCGCCGCCGCTGAAGCGGGGGGGGGCCGGTCCAGGGGCAATTCCGGCGAAGGGCGGGCCGATCCGTCCTGCCCGCCGTTTACCCGGAAGCCGCCGACGTCCAGACGCGGCGGCTGTCCCTTTGTCTGGAGTCCCGACCATGAGCACGCCCCTGTCCGCCGATGAATCCGCCCTGTTGTCGTTGTTCCGCCGCACCAACGATGGCGGCCGTGTGCTCAGCTGCCTCAGCCTGGCGGCGACGCTGAAGGCCACCGGCTCGCTGCGTTCGGTTGATGAAGTGGCGGCCAGTCTGGTGCGCAAGAACATGCTGCGTCCCGTGGGCGACCTCAATCCCGGCCAGCCGCCCGGTGCCTACGCCCTGACCAGCAGCGCCCGCAGTCCGACCGGTCTGTGATCCCCATGCGGCCCCGGCGTGGTACGGACCCCAGCCTTGCAGAGGTTGCGGTGGGGTCCAGGCCGGGGATGCTGCTATGAGGCATCGGATCGAAAGGTGTGCTCCCATCCGGGGAGCCACAACGGACTCGAAGGACCGCAACCGATGTCGACCCTCCACAAGCAAGCCATGGACGCGGTACTGAAGGCCGCTGACATGGATGTCCTCGCTACGCTCGAGGAACAGGGCGTGAAGGATCGCCACAGCGAAGAGGCCGACAACGCCGTGATGGATGTGGCCATTTCCCACGCCTATCGCGTCTTCGTCCGCATCTGCGAAGCCCAGGGCCTGACCGTGGATGCCTATCTCTTCGCCGATCTGGCCGCCGAGCTGGCCGAGGACGAGGTCGCCGGCCAGGCGGAATGATCCCGCCCGGTCCGCCCCCGGCCCGGTGCCGTGCCCTGACCGAAAGCCGTTCCTTCGCCGGGAACGGCTTTCGGCATTTCAGGGCTTGCCGTCGTCGGGCGGCAGCGGTTCACCATCGCGGCCCCGCCCCTCCAGCAGGGCACGCCCGTCCCAGGGCGATGGCAGGACGGTGAAGGACAGGCCCAGCCGTTCCACATGCGCGTCGATGATCAGCAGGGCGCGGCGGTCCAGGTCGGTCTCCACCGACATGGCGATCCGGTCCAGGTCCGGCCGGCGCCGGCGCAGCTCATTGATCAACCGCACGAGACGGCTGACGGCCCGCGCCAGGTCGAGCGGCAGGCCGGTCAGATCGGGATAAGGCAGGCTCTCTGTCACGCGGGCAGGGGCTCCAGGGGGCTGCTCCACTGTGCGGCATCGCGCCCCTGACCGGAAGCACCGGCTGCAAGGCCCTGTCCGTAGTGAAATTCACTGGACCGTAACCCCCGACCCTGTATATCCACCAGAGTACGGGTATCGATGGGGGTAACCTTGACCCAGGCGCTGGAAACGGTCGCGAAGCTGGCACGGGAAGTCGAACTGGGGCTTCCGGTCGGCCCCGGAGCCGTGCGGTTGAGCGAAACCGGTGATGTGGTCGTCAAACGCCCGCCACAACCCTCGCGCCATCATTTCTTCCTCGATGGTCTGCTGTTCCACGTTGCCATCACGCCGGGCGAATCTGAAACCCTGTTCCAGATCTGGGCCGAGATCGGCTGGATGCCCTACACCATCGAATCGCCGGACAAGCGGGCCCAGCTGCAGGCCGTCCTGCGCTCGGCCCTCTGGCTCGATCAGGCCCGCTTCGTCGTGGATGACAGCCAGAAGATCCTGGTCCTGGGCCAGCGCAAGCTGCCGGGCGTGCTGACCCTGTCCGACATGATGTATGAGACCGTGCAGTTCATGCAGCAGGCCCGCCCCTATCTGCGGGTGCTGGGCCAGTATCTCTGACCGGCCGAGCGCGGGACTGTTGCCGGTCCCCGTCCCTCAGGACGGCTCGCCGTTGGGCAGCAGGAAGATCTGGCCGGGATAGATCAGGTTCGGGTCGCGGATCTGCGCCTCGTTGGCCTGGAAGATCAGCGTGTAGCGCGGCCCCTCGCCATAGGAGCGGCGGGCGATGGTCCAGAGATTGTTGCCGGGCAGCACGACCACGGCCTTGCCGCCGGCGGCCGTCTCCGCAATGGCGGCACGGTCGAATGCCACCTCGGCACGGCCCGACACCTTGCCATCCGCCCCCACCTGATCGGCACGCAAATCGTAATGGCCGGGACCGAACAGCCGATCCGGCGTCAGTGTCCAGCGGCCCTCCCGATCGGCCCGGGTCCGCCCCACCAGCCCGTTATCAAGGTAAACCAGCACATCGCTGCCCGGCCTGGCCTGACCGCCGATGCTGACACGGCCATCGCGATCATAATCGATGGTGTCCAGCGTCACCGAGGGCGGCGCCTTGCCCCCGCCCACCACGGCCGGGGCCTGTAGCACGCGGCTGGCCCCCGCGTCCGGAGTCAGCACGGCCAGCGCACCGGACGTGCGGGCCTCAGGCACCACCAGGGTGACGCTGCCTGCCCCGTCCTGGCGGCTGCCATCGGGGTTGACGGCACTGAGGCGCAGATCGCGGGCGCCCGGCGCCAGCGGCTCATCCGGCATCAGCACCCATTCGCCTCGGCTATCCGCCGTTACCTGGCCCAGATCCTTGTCGCCATCGCGGATGGTGACAGTCGCCCCGGGGGCGGCACGGCCGGCCAGCACGGTCCGCCCATCCGGCTCCACCCGCACCACGTCGAAGGCCGGCCGCGCCGGTCCGGCCGCCGAAACCGCCGACGGCGGCACGGCCTGCACCGGCGCCGGTGCCGGAACCGACGGCGACGTCTGGGTCAGCATCCAGGCCGCTGCACCGGCAAGCACGATGCCGCCAGCAACCGTCGTGATCAGGAGTCCCCGGTTCACCTTGTCCCCATGACTGTCCCGTGGTCGATGCCGCCCGCATCCTTGGTTCGGCCCGGCGCACCGTCCCCACATTGCCGGGGGATGTCAAGGGACGGCAGGTCACCATCCCCGGATCATCCCGGATTTCGTGGCGGCAGAGCCGCTCAGGCCAGCAGCGAGAGCGCCCAGACCGACCCGGCCGCGAGGGCTGCTATCATCAACGCCCACAGGGGCGAAACGATCCGTGGCTGTGGATCATCGGCACCGATCGCTCCGGTGCCGGTCAGCATCGGGCGCACCAGATTGCGCCGTTTGACCAGCGCATACAGGGCGATGGCAAGCACATGCACCACCACCAGCACCTGCAACAGGGCGAAGCTGATCTCATGCACCGTCGCCAGCCGGTCGGCCAATGTGCCGGAGACGAAGCCGTTGAGCGGCCCCGCCACCAGGAAGATGTCGCCGCCGCTGATGAACAGGCCGGTGCCCACCTGCACCGCCAGCAGCCCCAGCAGCCCCAGAACGGCATAGCCGCCCAGCGGGTTGTGCCCCGCATGGGCGTCCAGCGGCCCCGGCCGCAGCAGGGCGCGCAGATGCGCCACCGCCTCGGCCGGCCCGCGCACGAAGCTGCGGAAGCGGGCCGTGTCGCTGCCGACAAGGCCCCAGACCAGGCGGAACAGCAGCAGGGTCAGGGCCGCATAACCGAACAGCACATGCTGGTCCAGCATGTCATTCTCGGCCGTGTACCAGGATCCGGCCAGACAGAGGACCAGCCCCCAGTGGAACAGCCGGATCGGCAGGTCCCAGATCGTCGCGCGCCGTTCCGCCATCGGTCTCACCTCCGGTCAGTCTTCACGGAATGCGGTGTGGCAGCCCTTGCAGCTGGCTCCGACGGCGCCCAGCTGCTTGCCGAAGGCGGCCTTGTCGCTGGCATCGGCCGGCAGGGAGGCAACGGCGGTCTTGAACGCCTCGGCCTTCTGCTTGAACTCGTCCGGCTTCTCCCAGATGGCCGGCAGCGCCTCGCTGTTGCCGACACCCACGGCCGTGCCCTTGGGCCACCAGCCGTCGATCTTGCCGGCCACGTCGCGCAGCACGGCCACCGACTTCTCCACGTCGGCCGCGGTACCCTTGCCTTCCTTGAGGTGGTCGGCCAGGGTCTTCATGGCCCCGCCCGCCTGCTTCAGCGCCGCCCGGCGGGCATCGACCACCGCCAGCGGGTCCTGCGCGAAGGCACCGCCGACAAAGCCGGCAAGCAGGACGGCACCGACGGCACCGGCCAGAACAGACCGCATCATTTGCATCTCTCCCTTGTTTCCCTGGACCCGGCTTGGCGGTAGCCGCCTTGTCACCTCGGCTGCGATAGTGTACCGGCCCTACTCCGGATCGCCGGCGCCAGAGTGCCCGGCAGCCGGAGCCTGCGCAAGTCTGGTACCCGCATCGTTTGGGTGGTCAAAGGATTTCTCATGTCGAACATTCGCTCCGTCTGTGTCTATTGCGGTTCCGCCGGTACCGTCGCCCAGGGTTACAAGGACGCCGCCCACCAGCTGGGGACCGCCCTGGCGGCCGAAGGGCTGCGACTCGTCTATGGCGGCGGCCGCGTGGGCCTGATGGGCATCGTGGCCGATGCGGCCCTGGCCGGCGGCGGCGAGGTCATCGGCATCATCCCCGAGCATATCCAGCGTTTCGAGGTGGACCACAGCGGCCTGACCGAGCTGCATGTCGTGGATACAATGCATGTGCGCAAGGCCATGATGGCCGAGCAGGCAGACGCCTTCATCATCCTGCCCGGCGGCATCGGCACCCTGGACGAGGCGTTCGAGATCATCACCTGGCGGCAGCTGGAGCTGCACGACAAGCCGGTCGTCATCTGCAATGTGGACGGATTCTGGGACCCGCTGATCGCACTGCTGGACCATCTCCAGGCCACCGGCTTCATGCGCAAGCCGAACCTGCCCGGCGCCTCGAAGCAGCTCTACACCATCGTCGACAGCGTGGCGCAGGTGCTGCCCACCCTGCTCAGCCAGCCGGCCCCGGCCCGGCCGCTGAAGAAGGCCCGGCTGTAACTTCCACAGCAAACCGGAAGCGCAACCGCATGCAGGGCGCGGTTGCGGGACCGGTTTGATTGGGCTTTATTACCTCACCACACGCCGACACCGGTGCCCCCGGACGGCAGCCCCCCCAGAGAACGAAATCCCATCGGGAGAGCGCTTCCATGTCCAAGATCAAGGTCGCCACCCCCATCGTTGAACTCGACGGCGACGAGATGACCCGCGTGATCTGGCAGTTCATCAAGGACCGCCTGATCCTTCCGTACCTGGATGTGGATCTGAAATACTACGATCTGGGCATCGAGCACCGTGACGCCACCGACGACAAGGTGACGGTCGAAGCCGCCGAGGCCATCAAGCATTACGGCGTGGGCGTGAAGTGCGCCACCATCACCCCGGACGAAGCGCGGGTGAAGGAATTCAACCTGAAGCAGATGTGGAAGTCGCCCAACGGCACCATCCGCAACATCCTGGGCGGCACCGTCTTCCGCGAGCCGATCATCTGCCGCAACGTGCCGCGTCTGGTGCCGAACTGGACCCAGCCCATCGTCATCGGCCGCCACGCCTTCGGCGACCAGTACAAGGCCACCGACTTCATCATCCCGTCGGCCGGGCGCCTGTCCATCACCTTCACCTCGAAGGACGGCACCTCCAACATCCGCCACACCGTGTTCGATTTCGACGGGCCGGGCGTGGCCATGGGCATGTACAACGTGGATGAATCGATCCGCGGTTTCGCCCGGGCCTGCATGAATTACGGCCTGATGCGCGGCTATCCCGTGTACCTGTCCACCAAGAACACCATCCTCAAGGCCTATGACGGCCGCTTCAAGGACCTGTTCCAGGAGGTGTTCGAGACCGAGTTCGCCGACAAGTTCAAGGCCGCCGGCCTGACCTACGAACACCGGC
Source organism: Oleisolibacter albus (assembly GCF_003336875.1). GTDB lineage: Bacteria > Pseudomonadota > Alphaproteobacteria > Azospirillales > Azospirillaceae > Niveispirillum > Niveispirillum album. The sequence goes on from NZ_QGNJ01000001.1 coordinate 583,576, forward strand.
TGATCGACGACATGGTCGCCTCGGCCCTGAAGTGGAACGGCAATTTCCTCTGGGCCGCCAAGAACTATGACGGCGACGTGCAGTCCGATCTGGTGGCCCAGGGCTTCGGCTCGCTGGGGCTGATGACCTCGGTGCTGCTGACCCCCGACGGCAAGACGGTGGAGGCGGAGGCCGCCCACGGCACCGTGACCCGTCACTTCCGCGAGCACCAGAAGGGCAAGCCCACCTCGACCAACCCCATCGCCAGCATCTTCGCCTGGACCCAGGGCCTGACCTATCGCGGCAAGTTCGACAACACGCCCGCGGTGTCGACCTTCGCCCAGACCCTGGAGAAGGTCTGCGTGGAGACGGTGGAATCCGGCTTCATGACCAAGGATCTGGCCCTGCTGGTGGGACCGGAGCAGAAGTGGCTGACCACCGAGGACTTCCTGGCCAAGCTGGACGAGAACCTGCGCAGCGCCATGGGCCTCTGAGGCCTGCCCCCGCCATGGCCGCCAAGGGCGGCTACGGCGGATCGGCATGAAGAAGCCCCGGCCGTCCGCACGGCCGGGGCTTTTCCTTGTCCCGCCTCGGGGATCAGGCACCCGGACCGGGCGCCCCGCGCATCCCCCGCGTCAGCCCACGGCGTCCAGGGACTTCAGCTGCTCCAGATAGCGCTGGGTCTCGGCCAGCTTGGAGGTGTGGCTGCGGAAACTGGCCACGGTGTTGTCGATGCGGCTGCGCACGCTGGCCACTTCGGCCAGAACGGCGCCCACCTGCTCCTGCAACCCGTCATTGCCGTGGGCGATGCTCTCCAGCCGGCTGCCGGTATCGTTGATCTTGTCGCCCAGGGCCATGGCCGTGCTGCGGATGCGGCCCAGCGCCGTCTGGGTGTTGCCCAGGGTGGCCTTGGTGTCATTGGCCAGCTTGCGCACCTCGCTGGCCACCACGGCGAAGCCCTTGCCGGCCTCCCCCGCCCGCGCCGCCTCGATGGTGGCGTTCAGGGCCAGCAGGTTGGTCTGGCCGGCGATGCCATCGATGACGCCCAGCACCGATTCCACGTTCTTCAGCACATCGTCCAGGCGGCTGAACTCGGCATCCAGCTCGCGCTTGCGCTCCGCCTGCCCCTCGAAGGCGCGGGAATGCTGGCTGAGACTGTTGCGGATGGCATTCATGTACTCGCCCACCCGGTCGGCATAGGTCGTGATCTCCTGCACCGTGGCGCTGAGCGAGGCCACCGTGTCCGACTGCGTGGTCAGGGTGGAAATCAGGCGTTGACGGATGCGGTTCAGCAGCGTGACGCGGTTCAGCCGGGTATGGGTGAAGTAGTTCTGGAAGCGGGCATAATGGATGGGGAAGCGGTCAGCATACTCGTCGCTGAAAGCCTCACCGTTCGACGTGTCGAAGAAGAACAGGGCCGAAAGCGTCTGGTTGATATTGATGCCCAGCAGCTCGCCGAAGGTGGAAAAGCCAGCGGCCGGCACATCGGAGAACAGGCGGATGCGATCCAGGCTGGCCCCGTTGTTCAGGCGCCGCAGGATACAGTCATTCAGCAGCGCCCCCACCGGCGCCGGCTTTCCGCGCAGGAAGGCGGCATAATCCGTCTCGGTCTGGCGCACGAAGTCGGTGGCCTCGACCAGGATCAGTTCGTCGCCCGGATTGATGTCGCAGTAAAAGGAGATGGTGCCGGCCTTGAGGTCCATGCCGGAGACCGAGCGGACGAACAGCGCACCATCGATCTCGATGGCGAAGGTGTAGCGGGCCAGCTTGCCCTGCAATTCGTCCGGCCGGCAGCGCAGCTTGCGGCACAAGGCCTCGACCACGCCGGTCACCTCCAGCGTGTCGGTATCGATGGCGCTGGCCACGGTCCGGGTGGCCGGATTGGCGTCGATGACGGTGATGGACGTGGCGGTCTTCTGGAAATTCTGGGTCTTGAACACGCCATAGCGCTTGCCGGGCGCCAGCTTCAGGAAGATGACGACGGCATGGTTCTCCAGCGTCCGCCCGCCCTCGGCGATGTGGGTGGCCTTGAAATCCAGCTTGCCGCCGGCCGAGCCGCCGATGAACAGAACGGGGAAGCGGGCCGAGCGGTACACGGCCTCCATGAAATAGTTCTCGCTGGCCGACAGGCCGTCGATGAAGGTCAGGGCGACCGTATCGCGGGCATCCAGGGCAAAGGACGGGGTGATGCCCTCCAACTCGTTCTGGATGGCGGCGATGCGCTGGTCGTGGCTGAGGCTGACACGGCCGGAGCGGATGTCCTCGCAATGCAGCCGCACCGTATGCACGCTGATCGCCCCCACCAGCTCGGGCGAGAAGGCTTGCAGCACCACATCGTTCCAGCTGCCGTCCGCCGGCAGATAGGCGCTCTTGCCGGCGGCGCTGCACAGCTCACCGGCGGTGGACACCAGGATGGTGCGTGTATCGCGCGGCAGCCCGGACTGCAGGCGCGTGGCCACGCCGGCGAAATCCACATGGGGCGAGACGAAGCCCAGCACCAGGGACGGCTTGCCCTCGGGCGTGGTCAGCGCCGGCAATACCTCGCGCTCGATGGCCTGGGGCGAGGTGCGGAAGGTGCGGATCAGCGGCGACGCTTTCCTGTCCGGGAGATCCCGTGCGGGCGCGGTCACGGCCATGCGCCCGGCCAGATCCTGCCCCTTGCCGAGCACCGGTGGCTCCGCCTTGTTGAACCATGCCACGTCCTGGTCCTCCTGCCCTGTTGTTGCCGTTGTTGGCATCCCCGCCCGGATGCGCCGCCGCGCCTGGCGCCGGACCAGACGCCGGAGCCGGGCCATGGATGAACAGCAGCAGCGACCGCCGCCAGCCCGTCCAGCGGCCTGCCCCGGGGATACGGCCTCACCGCTCTCATTTTTGGGTATAGCATAGGCACTCGGCCTATAATGCCTATCCGCCGGGATAGACAACCTGAGCAGTGCGCCGCGGACCTCGGCAGTACGGTTCAGGGCAGTACGGTTCAGGGCAGTACGGTTCAGGGCAGTACGGTTCAGGGCAGTACGGCTCAGAGCCAGGCGGCTCAGGGCGGGGCCGGCCGCGGCAGGGTCCGCCGGTCAAAGGGGCGCAAGCGCATGCAAAAGGGGGAGATGCGCCAGGCATCCCCCCCTTGTCTCGACACAGTGCCCCGATACCGCTTCGGGCCAGCCGCCAGACCCGTCTCAGGCCACGCCCAGCTTGCGCTCGTCGTCGCGCTTCTTGGCCGGCTGATAGGCCAGGGCGGCATGCTCGGCGCAATAGGGCAGACCGGGCAGTGCGGACTTGCCGCAGAAATGGAAATCAGGGGATTTGGGATCGCCCACCGGCCATTTGCACATGCGCTCGGTCAGCGACAGGATGGTGGCACCCTTGCTGGGCTTCTTCTTGATCGGGGATGGGCGCCCAGACAATCCCAGGCGGTGGGCCTTGCCGATCACCGCGTTGCGCGTGACACCGCCCAGCAGATCGGCGATTTCACTGGCGCTCATGCCCTGACCCCAGAGCTGGCGAAGCTTCTCAACCCGCTCGTCGGTCCAACCGGTTTCCGTCGCTTCCACGCTCCCTGTCCCCTTCGTGCAAGAGCCGCGCGCCTCATCTCTTTCGCCATTGCAGCAGGGCGACAGCGACGCTCGGCCAGGCTGGCAAAGACAACAACCGCGAACCGCACAAAATGTTGTGGGCCACGCGGTCAAACGCTACCAAACTTGCCCGGTTTTGACCAGGGGCCGTAACGATGATTCCTGTGGGTAACTCTGCTGCCCATGCGAAAGGGGTAGGCCGCCGGGACACAAACCGGCGGCCTGCCGCTTACTGACCGGCTGCCACCGAGAAGCCGGCAGCCCCATCGAAGGTATACAGCGTCGCCGTCTGGACCACATCCAGCCCGGCCGCGGCAAAACGGCCGACCAGGGCGCCCACATCGGCGCCGGAGATGGTGTCGCGCCCATCGCCCATGACGCGCAGGCGCCAATGGTCGGTGCAGAAGGTCTCCGGCGCGCCCTCCGGCCAGACCTTCTGGCCGCGGTTGGAGATCATCACCAGCTTCAGCCCGCTGCCGATCAGCGGCTGCACGCGGGCGGCCATCTCGTCACCGGTCCCCCCCTTGTGGTCCAGGAACAGATCGACGCCGACCTGGACCTTGCGTACCGGGGCCACCTCTTTCAGCGTGATTCCGGCGAAGCTGGACTTCTCGCCGACCTGATAGCTGGCCGGGGTCAGGGTGGTGGGGCGCTCGCCCAGCCGGTCGATCAGGTTCACCGCGAAGTCGCGGGTGCCGACGCGGGCCTTGGACACGCCGCGCTTGAAGATGTCGACGGTGTGGATGCCGTCCTCGATCATCTTCAGCCAGGCATTGTGGATCTTCTCCGCCGCCGCGGCCTGGCCGATATGGACCAGCATCATGACCGAGGCCAGGATCAGGCCCGACGGGTTGGCGATGCCCTTGCCGGCGATGGTGGGGGCGGAACCGTGGATGGCCTCGAACATGGCGCACTGGTCGCCGATGTTCGACGATCCGGCCAGGCCGACCGAGCCGGTGATCTGGGCGGCGATGTCGGAAATGATGTCGCCGTACAGGTTCAGCGTGACGATGACGTCGAAATGCTCCGGCGTGTCGGCCAGACGGGCCGCGCCGATATCGACGATCATGGTCTCATGTTCGATCTCGGGATACTCGGCCGCGATCTCGTCGAAGATGCGATGGAACAGGCCATCGCTGATCTTCATGATGTTGTCCTTGACGAAGGCCGTGACCTTGCGCCGGTGGTTGGCGCGGGCATATTCGAAGGCGTAACGGATGATCTTCTCCGACCCCGGCCGGGAGATCAGCTTCACCGCCTGCGTGACCTCCTGGCTCTGCCGGTATTCGATGCCGGCATAGAGGTCCTCCTCGTTCTCGCGCACGATGACCACATCCATCTTGGGATGCTTGGTGCTGACGAACGGGTGGTAGCTGACGCAGGGGCGGATATTGGCGAACAGACCCAGCGCGCCGCGGATGGTCACGTTCAGCGACTTGTAGCCGCCGCCCTGCGGGGTGGTGATCGGGGCCTTCAGGAACACCTTGGTCCGGCGCAGGCTTTCCCAGGCGCTGGGCTCCATCCCGTTGAGGATGCCGCGCTTGTAGACGCTTTCGCCGATCTGGATCTCTTCGAAGGCGAGATTGGCACCGCTGGCCTGGAGCACTTCCAGGGTGGCGTCCATGATCTCGGGGCCGATGCCATCGCCGCGGGCGATGGTGATCGGAGTCGGAGCGGTGTCCGTCATTCCGTGTCGTCCTTTCCTGTCCCGTCCCCTTCAGCGGGGTTTCCCGGGCGGCGCGACACTACTGCCAGGGCCATCGGGATTCAACGGAATGCTGTCCCGATCGATCGGTTGACCGCCGACTTGATGCAGGCCGGACACGATTCCGGCGCCGACGCGATGGGCTGGAATGGGGGATGTGCGGATTTTTCCGGATTAAACCGCGGACAGGCGCGTACTCTGGACAAAGGAGGGGCAAGGTCCCCCCTGGGAACCCTGATGACCGAGACGCCGTTCCGGGCCGAACTGGCCCAGCATATCGCCAGTCTGCGCCGCTTCGCCCTCGCCCTGTCCCGTGACGAGACCGAGGCGGAGGATCTGGTGCAGGAATGCCTGGCCCGCGCCATCGCCGGCGCCGCCACCTGGCGGCCGGATGCGCCGTTGCGCCCCTGGCTGTTCCGCATCCTGCACAATGTCCATATCAGCAATCTGCGCCGGCAGCGGGTGCGCAGCGCCTGGGCCAGCGCGGCCCAGCGCGGAGAAAGCGCCGAAGCCGACCAGGCGCTGAAGGTCGAGGTCGAGCAGACATTGGCGGCCCTGGAGCGGCTGCCCGAACCCCAGCGCGCGGCCGTGCTGCTGGTGGCGGTGGACGGGCTTCGCTATGACGAGGCCGCCCAGCGCCTGGGCCTGCCCATGGGCACCTTCATGTCGCGTCTGGCCCGCGGGCGCGAAGCTCTCCGCACCGTAATGGACGGCACCCGCCGGCCGGACCTCAGGGTGGTTGACAAGCCATGAGTGCCCAGGATCCCGATGATCTGGAACTGCACGCCTTCCTCGACGGCGAACTGTCGCCCGAGCAGGAGGCACAGATCCTGGCGCGGCTGGACACCGATCCGTCGCTGCGCGCCCGGCTGCGCCGGCAGGCCGAACTGCAGCTGCCCCTGATGTCGGGCCTGACCCCGGCCTTCCGCGGGTCCTCGCACGCCCTGGCCCACCGTCTGGCCGATCTGCTGGAGCAGCGCGCCCATATCCCCGGCACGCCGCGCTGGCGCCGGTGGCTGCCGCGGGGACTGGCGGCCATGCTGCTGCTGGGGCTCGGCTGGACCGGCCATGCCGGATTAGACCGGCTGCTTGGCCCCCGCCTGCCACCCTACGCGCTGGAGACGGTGCAGCAGCACGAGCTGTTCGCCCATGACCCGACCCGCCCGGTGGAGATCCCGGCCTCGCGCAACACCGAAATGGTGACCTGGCTGTCCGAGCGCCTGGGCCGCCCGGTGGAGGTACCGGACCTGCGGCTGCTGGGGCTGGAGCTGGTCGGCGGGCGCCTGACCGGCAGCGAGGACGGACCGCTGGCCCAGTTGCTCTACCAGGACCGGGCAGGACGGCGCCTCACCCTGTCGCTGATCGCGGCCGAGGCCGACGTGCCGGAGGAGGATGTGCCGGCGGACGGGGTGGAGACCGCCTCGGTGGACGGGCTGTCGGTCGCCTATTGGCGCGGCGAGCATTTCGCCTACGCCCTGGTTGCCGTCTCCCCCCCGACCCAGGTGGAGCGCATCGCCTCGGCCATGCTGGCCCGCAGCCGCTGACGGCCCCGGCAGGCAGACAGACAGACCGGTCGGCAGACAGGTCGGTGGGCCGCTGGCCTGCCCGGGGGCCCGGCATCCGGCCGGCGGTTCAGCCCCGGGTTCAGGCCATCATCGCCCGGCGGCGCTCCTGGCGGCGCTCGCGCAGCCAGGCCAGGGCGAACAGCAGCCCGACCCCGCCCAGGGCGGCGACGGCACCGGCCGGAACCGAAAGCGGCCCGCGCCAGCCTTCCAGGGCCGCCGCTGCATAGACCAGCAGCACATGGGCCAGATAGATCTGCAGGGAATGACGCCCCAGCAATGTCAGCGGCGTCCAGCCGAACAGGGCACGCAGGCTGCCGGCCAGCCGCTGCACCGGCCGATGTCGGCTGACCGGACCGGCCAGGAACAGCCAGGTCACCACATAGGCCAGGGCCAGGAAGTTCACCACCAGCAGCAATCCCAGCTCGGTGCGGTCGGCATGGCGGATGAAGCGGTCGGCCTGGGCCGGACCAAGCCAGTCCATACCCCAGAGCAGGCGGTAGAGCGCAAAGACCGCCAGCACCCCGAGGGCGAGGCGCAGCGGCAGGGACCGCTCCGGCAGCCGGCCCCAGTCGAGACGGCCGGCCCCGGTGAGCGCCCCCAGCGCCAGACCGGCGACGAACAGCAGCTGCCAGGCCAGGGGATTGAAGTGGCCCTTGAGATAGGCGCCCGGCAGCACACCGTCCAGAAGCGCATCCATCGCCGTCATCAGCGGAAAATGCCAGCCGAGCTGAACCGCCGCCCACACCCCCAGGCTCCCGGCCAGCACCGCGGCTGTATGCCCGGCCAGGATCAGCCGCAGCAGCGCGGGCGCCGCCAGCAGATACAGGATATACTGGGGCAATATGTCCATCAGGCTGGGCTGGTACAGCATCAGCGCCGCCGCGGTGACGACGCTTCCGGGGTTGCTCCAGAGGTCGGGGATATAGACCTGCCAGGCCTGCCCCACGGCCGGGGCCGCGACTGCGGCTGTGACCAGCACGGCCAGAAGCAGCAGGGATTGCTGCCACAGCTCCCAGGCCCGCGCCCGGGTGCGGGCGGTGAAGCGATCAACCTGTCCCCTCGCTGCCTGCCGGGCGCCCATCAGCCCCAGCACCAGCCCGGACAGGAAGACGAAGCCCTGGGCGTCCTGCACATACCCCAACCCGGCATGGCTGGCCATGGCCAGATTCTGCGCCCCGGCGAACGGCAGGTGATGGAACAGCATGAAGACAAGGAAATAGCCACGCAGGCCATCCAGGATGTCGATACGACGCATGCGGCGGCAGCCATCCGGTTCCGGGAGGCCGGCGCACCGGCCCTTACTGCTCCACTTACGCCCCGGCGGCCATCCTCATCCGCCGGCCCTGCCTTTTTCCCCGCCGCACCTCAATGGTTCAGCGCCCGCATGCCGGCATCCAGCCCCTCCAGGGTCAGCGGATACATGCGCCCGCCCATGATCTCGCGCAGCATGCCGACGGAGCGGACATAGCCCCAGCTGTCCTGTGCCATCGGGTTCAGCCAGACGGCACGGCTGTACTGGTCCAGCAGCCGGCGCATCCAGACCATGCCGGCCTCGGCGTTGAAATGCTCGACGCTGCCGCCGGGCTGCACGATCTCATAAGGGCTCATGCTGGCATCGCCGACGAAGACCAGCCGGTAATCCGGCCCGTAGGTGTGGATGACGTCCAGCGTGGACAGGCGCTCGTCGCGGCGGCGGTTGTCCTTCCACACGCCCTCATAGACGCAGTTGTGGAAGTAGAAATACTCAAGATGCTTGAACTCGCTGCGGGCGGCGCTGAACAGCTCCTCGCAGACGCGGATATGGTCGTCCATCGAGCCGCCCACGTCCAGGAACAGCAGCACCTTCACGGCATTGCGCCGCTCCGGCACCAGCTTGAGGTCGAGCCAGCCGGCATTGCGGGCGGTGGAACGGATGGTGTCCGGCAGATCCAGCGTCTCCGCCGCCCCCTGGCGGGCGAATTTGCGCAGGCGCCGCAGGGCCACCTTGATGTTGCGGGTGCCCAATTCCACCGTGTCGTCGAGATTGCGGAAGTCGCGCCGGTCCCAGACCTTGACCGCCCGCCGGTGCCGGCTCTCGTTCTGGCCGATGCGGATGCCCTCGGGATTGTAGCCATGGGCGCCGAAGGGGCTGGTGCCGCCGGTGCCGATCCATTTGCTGCCGCCCTGGTGGCGCTCCGTCTGCTCGCGCAGCCGCTGCGCCAGCGTTTCCATCAGCCGGTCCCAGCCGCCCAGGGCCTGGATCCTGGCCTTCTCCTCCTCGGTCAGCAGCTTTTCCGTCAGCTTGCGCAGCCATTCCTCGGGGATGCGGGCGAAGATCTCCTCCGGGCTGGCGGCCCCGCCGCTCTCCAGCCCCTTGAACACCTGCCCGAACACACGGTCGAACTTGTCCAGGTTGCGCTCGTCCTTCACCAGCACGGTGCGGGCCAGGATATAAAAATCATCGACGCTGTAGCCGGCGATGCCGGCCTGCATGGCCTCCATCAGGGCCAGATATTCCTTGAGGCTGACCGGCACCCCGGCGCTGCGCAGCGCATAGAACAAGGTGGGAAACATCCTGCCCTCCCCGGCTTGGACTTCTGGCGCCGGCGCTGCGCCCCGCCCCGTTCCCTTATCGTCACGCGGGCACAGCGTCAACGCGCGGCCCGCTATTTCCGCTGCCAGCGGTCCTGCGGCTCCAGCACCGACCGCGGTCCCTCCCCGGCCGCACCGGTCCCGTCCAGCCAGGCCCGTGCCGCCGCATCCCCGCGCAGCATGGCCTCCCAGAAGGCCGTGCTGATGGCCAGGATGGCGCGGTGATGGTTGGGGTTGCGCGGGGCGCGGTCGCCGGGCAGCGGCCGGTCGCCGAAGGCGGAATGCGCCGCCCCGTCCAGCACCAGCTCGTACTTGCCGCCGGGCGGCAATGCCGGATAGACGGCCAGCCGGTCCTCGACCCCGATATCCCCGATGGGGGAGCGGTCCTCCGTCCCCGTCATCAGCAGCCAGGGAATGGTGACCGTGCCGAAGGCGCTGGCGGCGGAACCGTGGCGGGGGCTGCTGGGGCTCAAGGCCAGCGCCGCGCGGATGCGGCGATCGGTGAAGCGGTCACCGGAGCGGGCGAAGTGCTCCCCCGACACGGCCTGGGTGGTGATGGCCCCGAAGGAATGGCCGGACATGCCGACCCGGTCCAGATCCAGCAGCCCCCGCAGCGCATGGCCCGCCGTGCCGTTCCAGACGCCGAGCTGGTCCAGCACCACCGGCACGTCGCCGGTCCGCAGACGGAAATTCTCCAGGTTGGCAGCCTGCCGCAGGGCGCGCACGGCCTCGGCCCGCTCCTTGCCCTGCCAGACCGCCACATCGCTGCCGGGATGCTGCAGGAACACCACCACGAACCCGCGTGCGGCCCAGTGCCGGCCGAGATAGGCCGAGCCGGTCCGGCTGCCGCCCAGCCCGTGGCTGAACAGGATCACCGGAGCCGGTCCCGCCGCCACGGGCGGCAGATAGACCAGCACCGGCAGGTCGCGCTGGCGTGCCGGGTCCGGCACCGTCAATTCCAGGGTGCGCACGGCCTCGATGCCGGGGACCGCCAGCGGATCGTAAGACCCGGCCCCGCCTGCCGCCGGCGGCATGGCCATGGCCACGCTCGGCAGCAACACCAGCAGCAGCAGCATGACCAGCCACCGCCCACCCCCTCTGCGCATGATCCCGCTCCCGTCGCGTTTCACCGTTCCTGTACGGCGCCCGCCGGGAAACCCTGCACCGGTGCCGCATCCCGGCGACCGGTCCGCGGCAAAGCCGGGATCACGCGGCAGCCGTCGGTGCGGCGGCTTCGGGCAGGCGGCGCGACCAGACAGCCACAAGCCCTTCGCGTCCGCGCAGCGACATGGCCTCCAGCCGGCTGAATCCGGCCAGGGCCGTTTCCCCGTCGACGCTACGGGCCGCCTCCGCCACCTCGCCGCTGATGACGATGTCGGCCCGCAACTCGCGGGTCAGGTGCATCAGCCGGCTGGCCACATTGACCGTATCGCCGACCACGGTGAATTCCAGTCGGCGGTCGCCGCCGATATCACCGGCCACCACCGGCCCGTAATGCACACCGATGCCCAGACCCAACGGGGTCAGCCCCTGCGCCCGGCGCAGCCGGTTCCAGTCCTGCATGGCCACCTGCATGGCGCGGGCACAGGCCAGTGCCGCCGCCGGATCGCGCGCGCTGGGCGACAGCAGGCCGAAGGTGGCCATGACACAGTCGCCGATATATTTGTCCACGGTGCCGCTATGGGCGAACACCGCCTCCTCCATGCGCTGACGGAATCCGCGCAGCAGATCAATGATCTGCTCCGGCGCCGCATTCTCGCACAGACGGGTGAAGCCGGTGAGATCGGCGAACAGCACGGCCACGGTCCGGGTCTGCGGATGGGCCAGCGGACTGTCCTTGGCCGCCAGCTTGTCCACCACCTCGGGCGAGAAATAGCGGGCCAGATTGGCCCGTTCCCGCTCGGTCGCCACCTGAGTGGCCACCAGTGTGCGCGAGCGCTTGACCGCCGCGGCCAGGGTCAACGACACCAGCAGCAGGAACAATACCTGGCTGAACCAGCCGGACAGATCCACGGCATGGGGGTCGGTCATCAGCCGCACCACCTCGGCCGCCGGCCGGTCCCCCCACAGGGGGGGCTGGCTCATGGCATAGGTGCCGGGCTGGTTGAGAATCCACAGGACCGCCACCGACCAGCACAGGGCCGCCGCAACGCCGCTGAACACCACCAGCCCCGGCATCTGCGCCAGGGCCGCGCCGGCGATGAAGACGAAGAAGGAGGAGAACCAGACCGTATGCAGGGCCAGAGCCTGCGGCACCACCTCGTCCCCCACGGTGATCGGGGCCGCCATCACGGCGGTGATGATGGCATGGTCCAGCACCACGGCGGCGAACAGCATCCAGGGCCGGAACCAGCGGGTACGGCTCAGCGCCCAGGTGCCCAGCCCGATCGCGGCCAGCAGGCTCAAGGTGATATAGGGCAGCGGATCGGTGGCTTTCCCGTCCAGGAACAGCACCCAGCCCAGCAGCACCCCCAGGGCGACCAGCCGGGCCCGTGTGGCCAGAACGATGCCGTGCCGCTGTTCGCGCTGGAAGGCGCGATGCAGGCGGGCCGCCTGCCGCTCCGTCAGTTCCTCCACGCCCGTCATCTGCCATTCCCCCCAAGAACCGTACTGCACCGTACAGTAACTTAGGGGTCGGCGACAATCGCGGCGAAAGCGTGGCGTCCTATCGCAGCGACAGCCAGTGCACGCTGAACAAGCGGTCGGCGTCGGTCCAGACGCGCTCCGGCCGGTAGCCGGCCCGCAGCGCCAGGGCCTGGAATTCGGGCACGGTGTATTTGCAGCTGTTCTCGGTGTGGATGCTCTCTCCGGCGGCGAAGGCGAAGCGGCGGCCGGCCGCCATGGCGATCTGGTCACGGCCGGACACCAGATGCATCTCGATTCGGCCCCGCTCGGCGCAATAGATGGCGCGGTGCGCGAAGGCGTGCGGATCGAAGGTCCCGCCCAGCTCACGGTTGATGCGGGCCAGGATGTTGCGGTTGAAGGCCGCGGTGACTCCGGTCGGGTCGTTGTAGGCCGCGAGCAGCAGGGCCGGGTCCTTCTTCAGATCGACGCCGACCAGCATGCCCCCCGGCTCCCGCCCGCCCTCCAGCAGGGTCCTGCGCCAGCGGGCCAGGAAGGCGGCGGCGGCCTCCGGCTCGAGATTGCCGATGGTGGAGCCGGGGAAGAAGCCGATGCGCCGGCGCGGCAGCCCGTCGGCCGGCGGCGGCACCGGCACCTCCTGCATGTAGTCGGCGCAGAGCGCCAGCACATCCAGCCCCGGATGGTCGGCGGCCAGGGCGGCACAGGCCTGGCGCAGATGCTCCCGGCTGATGTCGATGCCCACATAGCCCGCCGGGTCCGCCAGCCGGTCCAGCAGCAGCCGCACCTTGACCGAAGAGCCGCTGCCCAGTTCGACCAGCTGCACGCCCGGCCCCAGCACGGTGGCGATCTCCGCCCCGGCCCGGTCCAGGATGCCGATCTCCGTCCGGGTCGGATAATAGTCCGGCAGGGCGGTGATGCGCTCGAACAGGCGCGACCCCGCCCCGTCATAGAAGAAGGCGCTGTCCAGGCTCTTCCGCGGCCGGGACAGGCCGGCGATCACCGATTGGGCGAAGCTCTCCAGCGCCGGCTCCAGATCCAGGAAGCGGCTGCGGGCGGGGGATCGTGACATGGGCTGCCGTCCGTCTGTGGCGGAAAACGGGGATCAGGCACTGCACGCCAGGCGCAGGCCGGAGACCTGCCAGCGCGTGGCCGGCGGGAAGAAATTGCGGTAGCTGCGCCGGGAATGGCCCGGCGGCGTGGCGCAGGAGGCGCCGCGCAGCACCATCTGCCCGCTCATGAACTTGCCGTTGTACTCGCCCACGGCGCCGGACGCGGGGGCATAGCCGGGATAGGGCAGATAGGCGCTGCCGGTCCATTCCCAGACCGCCCCCGGCGCGCAGGCGCCGGACATGGCGGCGGGATGCACCCCATGCCGGTGCCGCAGATCCGGGGCCGCCGCCTCCCACTCGGCCTCGGTCGGCAGCCGGACGCCGGCCCGGCATCCCGCGGCCCAGCGGGCAAAGGCATCGGCCTCGTACTGGCTGACATGGATCACCGGTTCCGCCGGGTCCGGCGGCCGGGTCCCGGCCAGGGTGAAGACGGTCCAGCCGCCGTCCTGGTCCGGACGCCAGTAGGCCGGCGCCTGCCACCCTTCCGTCTGCACCGCGGCCCAGCCGTCGGCCAGCCACAGCGACGGGGTGCGATAGCCGCCGTCGGCCATGAAGGCCAGCCATTCGCCGGTGCTGACCGGCCGGTCGGCCAGCCGGAACGGTTCCAGCCAGACCCGGTGCCGCGCCCCCTCATGATCGAAGGCGAAGCCGGCGCCGTCCCGGCCGATCTCCTCCAGCCCGCCGGGATGGTCGATCCATCCGGGCGGCGGCAGGTCCTTGCCCTGGACCTGACCGTCATGCGCAGAGGCCGCCGGTTGCAGCGGGTTGTGGGACAACAGATGCTTGAGGTCGGTGAGGATCAACTCCTGATGCTGCTGCTCATGGTTGAGGCCCAGCTCCACCAGATCCAGCACCGCGGCGGACGGTGACCCGGCCAGCAGGCCGGCCATGGCCGCATCCACATGCCGGCGCCAGTCCAGCACCTCCGCCACGCCCGGCCGGGTCAGCAGCCCCCGTTGCGGCCGCGGATGACGGGCGCCGATGGCATCGTAATAACTGTTGAACAGATAACCCCAGCTGTCGCGCCAGGGCGCCCGCCCGCCCCGGGGCACCAGCACGAAGGTCTCGAAGAACCAGGTGGTGTGGGCCAGATGCCATTTCACCGGGCTGGCATCGGGCATGGACTGCACCGCCATGTCCTCGGCGGACAGCCCCTCGGTCAGGCGCAGGCTGTCGGCACGGATGGCGGCAAAGCGGTCCGCCAGATGGGCGGCGCGGGCGGGGGACGGGCAGGCGTCGGGCGGAAAAGCGTCGGGCATGGGTCCGGTCCGGACTGGGGGTCTCCGGACATAAACACCGCTCCCGGCCTGTTCGCTCCCTTCCCTCTTTCGGCAGCCGGGCCGCCGGGGTCAGCCGCCCTGGCGGCGGGCCAGGAAGGCCAGCCGCTCGAACAGATGCACATCCTGCTCGTTCTTCAGCAGGGCGCCATGCAGCGGCGGGATCAGCTTCTTCGGGTCGCGCTCGCGCAGCGTCTCCGCCGCCACATCCTCCACCAGCAACAGCCGGATCCAGTCGAGAAGCTCGGAGGTGCTGGGCTTCTTCTTCAGGCCCGGCGTCTCCCGCACCTCATAGAACAGGGTCAGCGCCTCGCGCAGCAGCTCCTGCTTCAGATCGGGGAAATGCACGTCGACGATCTTCTGCATCGTCTCCGGGTCGGGGAAGCGGATGTAGTGGAAGAAGCAGCGGCGCAGGAAGGCGTCCGGCAGCTCCTTTTCATTGTTGCTGGTGATGATGACCACCGGCCGCTGCCGGGCCTTGATGGTCTCGCCCGTCTCGTAGACGAAGAACTCCATGCGGTCGAGTTCCAGCAGCAGATCGTTGGGGAACTCGATATCGGCCTTGTCGATCTCGTCGATCAGCAGCACCGGCGGCCGCTCGGCCTCGAAGGCCTCCCACAGCTTGCCCTTGCGGATGTAGTTGCGGATGTCATGCACCCGCGGGTCGCCCAGCTGGCTGTCGCGCAGGCGGCTGACGGCGTCGTACTCGTACAGGCCCTGCTGGGCCTTGGTGGTGGATTTGATGTGCCAGGACAGCAGCGGCCGCCCCACGGCCCGGGCCACCTCCTGCGCCAGCACCGTCTTGCCGGTCCCCGGCTCCCCCTTCACCAGCAGCGGCCGCTGCAAGGTGATGGCCGCGTTGACCGCGACGCGGAGATCATCGGTGGCGACATAGTCCTGGGTGCCGTCGAAGCGGATCATGGGCTATCCTTGACCAAAGACGTGAAATCCACCCTGTTCCCGACCCCCGGACGGTCCGGACCGAACACGGCGATGCGACCATGCCGGCGATCGGCAGGCCGGCAGGCCAAGGGATCGCGGCGCCCGATCCTAGCAGGGACACGTGCCGCCGCCAGCGAGATTTCACAATTCCCTTCCCGGAGAGTCAAAGGAACAGAGGCTGGGGTCCGATGGCGCCGGCCGTGTCATCCGCAACCGGGAACTGTCCATGCCGAAATACAAGGAAAACCAGTCCGTCCTGCTGCTCGCCCCCGTTCCCGTGACGGGCGGCCGCATGGCCGTGGTGACCCAGATCAGGACACCCCCGATGAGGCGGGCCGAAACGCCGGATGCCCGGATGGAATATACGGTGCGGACGGCGGGGGCGCTGGCCGTGGATGTGGTCGGCGCCGACATCGAGCGCGCCGCCACAGAGCAGCCGCTGCTGACCAACGCCGACAACTTCATGACGAAGCTGCGCGAAGCGCTGGAGGAAGGGACCGACCGGCGGCTGATCCTGCCCGACCGCATCACGGCGCGGGGCCGGACGGTACAGATTTACACACCGGCCGAGACCATCTGCGCCTTCCGCGGGGATGACCGCGGGTCGGAGGAAATCTACCGTGACGGCTTCCGGGCACGGCGCGACGTCATCGCCCCGGAATTCAAAAGCAACCAGGGGGACGTCGATGCCCATAGCGGCACCTGCGCCTCGCTGCTGCCCCCCTTTGGCGCCCTGTTCCCTCTCCAGGCCGGCGGGGAACGTCCGGCAATTGATGGAACCTACCTGTATCTTCTGGCCGGCGCGCCCTACATGACCTGCCGCGTGCAGGAAGCCATTCTCAACTACAAGGTGCCGATCGTCGGCTACCGCTCGACCGAGGAACGCCTGCGGCTCAACGAGGCCGCGCGCGAGGTGATCTTCCCCGACACCCTGGCCGGGACCAGGGTGCTGGGCTACTTCCAGGTGGACCGCACCTGGCTGGGCGACAATTACTGGGACGGCATGGACTTCACCATCCTGCCGCAATGGCATCCCAATCCCGCGGCCGTCTGCCCCAGCCAGGAGACCCTGCTGGCCGGCGCGCTGGATACCATCGCCCCCTATCTGAACAAGAGATTCCAGCTGGAGGTGGTGCAACCGGAAACGGAGCATCCCCAGCGCGCATGGCAACTCACCCGGCTCTATGACTGAGTCCGGATGATCGCAAGCCGGCGCCGGCCGCACCAGCGCTGGTGCCGCCGGCGGGTCAGCCGGTGATCTGGACCAGTTCCGCCAGCGTGGCCTCCAGCTCCTGGATGGCGACATCGGCCTTGGAAGCGTCGGGTCCGCCGGCCTGGGCCATGTCGGGACGACCGCCGCCGCCCTTGCCGCCCAGGGCACCGGCGGCGACGCGGACCAGATCGACGGCGCTGACCTTGGCCAGCACATCCTCGGTCACGGCCACGACGACGGAGGCCTTGCCCTCCGCCGTGGCGATCACGGCCACGACGCCGGACCCCACCTGCTTCTTCATCTCGTCGGCCAGGGGCTTGAGATCCTTGGCCGGCAGGTCGGGGATGACACGGCCGATGAAGCGGATGCCGCCCACCTCCTTGGCCCCGCCATCGGCCTGGGCAGCGCCACCGCCGCCCAGTGCCACCTGACGGCGCAGATCGGCCAGCTCCTTCTCCAGCTTGCGGCGCTCATCGACCAGGGCGGCGACCTTGGCCGGCACCTCGGCCGCGGGCACCTTCAGCGCCTGCGCCGTCTCCAGCAGACGGCCCTCCTGCTCCTCCAGATAGGACAGCGCGCCCTTGCCGGTCAGCGCCTCGATACGGCGGATGCCGGCGGCCACGGCCCCTTCGGAGACGATCTTGAACAGGCCGATATCGCCGGTGCGGCGCACATGGATGCCGCCGCACAGCTCGATGGAGAAGTCCTTGTTGCCGCCCTCGTCCACGCCGCCCATGGAGACGACGCGCACCTCCTCGCCGTACTTCTCGCCGAACAGGGCCATGGCGCCCAGCTCGATGGCCGACTCCGGGCTCATGACGCGGGTGACCACGTCGGTGTTGCGGCGGATGCGGGCGTTGACCTCCTCCTCCACGGCCTGGATGTCGGCATGGGACAGCGGCGTGGGCTGGCTGATGTCGAAGCGCAGCCGCTCCGGCGCCACCAGCGAGCCCTTCTGCGTGACATGTTCGCCCAGGCGGCGGCGCAGGGCCTCGTGCAGCAGGTGGGTGGCCGAGTGGTTGGCGCGGATGGCGCCACGCCGGCCGGCATCGACCCGCATCTCCACCACATCGCCCGGCTTGACGCTGCCGCGGACGACGCTGCCGATATGGGCCCAGACCGCGCCCAGCTTCTTCTGGGTGTCGCGGATGGCGATCTCGGCCCCGCCGGGGGTGGTCATGGTGCCGGTATCGCCGACCTGGCCGCCGGACTCGCCATAGAAGGGGGTCTGGTTGACCAGGACCACGACCTCCTGCCCGGCCGCCGCCGTCTCCAGCCTCTGGCCGGCCGGGGTCAGCAGGGCCTTGACCGTGCCTTCCGCCGCCTCGGCGTCGTAGCCCAGGAACTCGGTGGCGCCCAGCTCGTCCTTCAGTTCGAACCAGACGCGGTCGGTGGCGGCCTCGCCCGAACCGGCCCAGGCGGCGCGCGCCTTGCGGCGCTGCTCGTCCATGGCGGCGTTGAAGCCCTCCACATCGACGCCGCGCTTGCGGCCGCGCAGCACATCCTGCGTCAGGTCCAGCGGGAAGCCGAAGGTATCGTACAGGGTGAAGGCCACGCCGCCCGGCAGCGGCTGGCCCTCGCCCAGGCGGGCCTCCTCCTCCGAGAGGAGCTTCAGGCCGCGGTCCAGCGTCTGCTTGAACCGGGTCTCCTCCAGCCGCAGCGTCTCGGTGATCAGGGCCTGGGCGCGCTGCAGCTCGGTGTAGTGGCCGCCCATCTCGCGCACCAGCGCCGGCACCAGACGGTGCATCACCGGCTCCTTGGCGCCCAGCATGTGGGCATGGCGCATGGCCCGGCGCATGATGCGGCGCAGCACATAGCCGCGGCCCTCATTGGCCGGCATGACGCCGTCGGCGATGAGGAACGAGGTGGCGCGCAGATGGTCGGCGATGACGCGGTGGCTGACGGCGTGGCTGCCATCCGGGCTGGTGCCGGTGGCTTCGGCCGAGGCCAGGATCAGGGCGCGCAGCAGGTCGGTGTCGTAATTGTCGTGCACACCCTGCAGCACGGCGGCCAGACGCTCCATGCCCATGCCGGTGTCGATGCTGGGGCGCGGCAGCGCCAGGCGTTCATAGCCGCCATCCTTGGTGTGCAGCTGCTCGTACTGCATGAACACCAGGTTCCAGATCTCGATGAAACGGTCGCCATCCTGGTCGGGGCTGCCGGGGGGGCCGCCGGGGATATGGGCGCCGTGATCGTAGAAGATCTCGGAGCACGGGCCGCAGGGGCCGGTGTCGCCCATCATCCAGAAATTGTCCGACGTATCGATGCGGATGATCTTGTCGTCGGACAGGCCGGCGACCTTCTTCCAGATCGAGGCCGCCTCGTCGTCGGTGTGATAGACCGTGACGCACAACCGGTCCTTCGACAGCCCGAACTCCTTGGTGATCAGGGTCCAGGCCAGATGGATGGCGTCGTCCTTGAAATAGTCCCCGAAGCTGAAATTGCCCAGCATCTCGAAGAAGGTGTGGTGCCGGGCCGTGTAGCCCACATTCTCCAGGTCATTGTGCTTGCCGCCGGCGCGCACGCATTTCTGCGCCGTGGTGGCGCGGCTGTAGGGCCGCGTCTCGCTGCCGGTGAAGACGTTCTTGAACTGGACCATGCCCGCGTTGGTGAACATCAGCGTCGGGTCGTTGCGCGGGACCAGGGGCGAGCTGTCCACCACGGCATGGCCGTTCTTCTTGAAGAAGTCGAGGAAGGTGGAACGGATCTCGGAGATGCTCTTCTTGGACATGGCCCGACGTCTCGGTTTCAGCAGGGACAATGGGGAACGGGTTGTACCGTGGCGATGTGGGCACTGTCCATGGCTGCCGACAAGGGCATCTGCACGCAAGGACCGGCTGTGACATGCCGGCACGGCGTCTAATCACCGCCGGACACCCCCGCCCCGATCACATCCACGCGGCAATCTCCGCGCAGCCAACGGAAAAGGCGGCACCTCCGGGGGGAGCGCGCCGCCTTCCGCAATCATGCCGTATCACAGGCGGGCCATCGCGGCAGGCCATCGCAGCGGGCCGGCCGCAACGGTCCACCGCGGCCGATTCCGCCGGAAAAAACCGGGTCAGTCCGGGCTGCTGGCGTCGCCGTCGTTTTCCGGCGTGCCCATCATGGCGCTGGCCACCAGACCGGCATTGGCGCGCACCTTGGCCTCGATGGCCTCGGCGACCGCCGGATTGGAGCGCAGGAACTGCTTGGCATTCTCGCGGCCCTGGCCGATGCGGGTGCCGTCATAGGAGAACCAGGCGCCCGACTTCTCCACCACACCGGCCTGGATGCCGAGGTCGAGCAGCTCGCCCACCTTGGACACACCCTCGCCGTACATGATGTCGAACTCGACCACGCGGAACGGCGGGGCCATCTTGTTCTTCACCACCTTGACCCGGGTCTGGTTGCCCACCACCGTGTCGCGGTCCTTGATGGCACCGATGCGGCGGATATCCAGGCGGACGGAGGCATAGAACTTCAGCGCGTTGCCGCCGGTCGTCGTCTCGGGATTGCCGAACATGACGCCGATCTTCAGGCGGATCTGGTTGATGAAGATCACCAGGCAGCGCGACTTGGAGATGGAGCTGGTCAGCTTGCGCAGGGCCTGGCTCATCAGCCGGGCATGCAGGCCCACATGGCTGTCGCCCATCTCGCCTTCCAGCTCGGCCCGCGGCACCAGGGCCGCCACCGAGTCCACCACCAGCACGTCGATGGCGCCGGAGCGCACCAGCGTGTCGGCGATCTCCAGCGCCTGCTCGCCGGCATCGGGCTGCGAGATCAGCAGCTCGTCCACATCCACGCCCAGCTTGCGGGCATAGGACGGGTCGAGCGCGTGCTCGGCATCGACGAAGGCGCAGACGCCGCCGTTCTTCTGGGCCTGGGCGATGGCATGCAGGGCCAGCGTGGTCTTGCCCGAGCTTTCCGGCCCGTAGATCTCGATGATGCGCCCGCGCGGCAGGCCACCGATCCCGAGCGCGATGTCCAGGCCGAGCGAGCCGGTGGAGACGACCTCCGTCTCCGCCAGAGCCTCGCGGGCACCGAGCTTCATGATCGAGCCTTTGCCGAATGCGCGCTCAATCTGACCGAGCGCCGCGTCGAGGGCTTTCTGCTTATCCATTGGGGTCTCAACAAGACGGAGTGGAGCGGCCGACATGGAACTGTCCCTTTCCTTCTCGCACGGCGGGGAGGCGCGTTCAACTGGCGGGAAATGTACTCGTTCCGTTCCTGCCTGCCAAGGAAAAATGTTCTGCCAATGTTCTCATTCCAAGCCCCCCCTCTTCCGCGCCGCCCCACCTCCGCCGCCCAGGGCATAGGCCACAAACAAACAGAAATTCGCACGTAAAAAATATAGACAAACCAGAAATCGAAAACCATGAGCGGCGCTTCGATTTTGTATAGTTTATCGGCAATATCAACAACCGGATTTCCACTCCATCCGGGCGGGTGAATGGTGGCTTTAACGGGTTAATGGCAAGTTCAATAAATTAAAGATTTGTTTATTCAGCGATGCTGTCGCCGATTTATTCTAGACCAAAGAGGTATTTCAGAGTAAGCATGTGCGCAGAAATTATTAACCATCCCGGCGGCGTGGCCGGAGCGAACACGGGGACCCATCAGACCATGTCCAGTGTGCCGACCTCTCTTCGCGCCCGCATCGCGGCGCATGCCATTTCGGTCAAACTCTATGCTGTCACCGGCGCGTTGCTGCTGCTGATCGCCCTGGTCGGGGGCGATGCCCTCTATCAGATGCGCCGCGACCTGATGCAGGGCCGCATCGACGCCATCGAGGATATGGTCGATACGCTGGAAAGCCAGGCCAGTACCCTGAACCAGCTGGTCCAGGCCGGCAGCCTGACCCGGGACGAGGCGCTGACCCGCTTCCGCGATCAGGTGCGGGCCATGCGCTACAATGACGGCAGCGACTACATGTTCGTCTACGACATGAATGGCATCGGCCTTGTCCTGCCGGATCGCAAGCTGGAGGGCCAGGACCGGACCGGCCTGCAGGACCCCAACGGCAAGTACTTTGTGCGCGACATGCTGCAGATCGCCCGAACGGAAGGGGCCGGCGTCGTCACCTATGCCTATCCGCGGGCCGGAACGACAAAACCCGTGCCCAAGGTGACCTATGTCCGCGCCTTCAAACCCTGGGGCATCCTCATGGGGACCGGCGTCTATGTCGACGATGTCGAAGACGCATTCCAGGCCAAGCTGGCATCGTACGGGCTGATGATCGCCATCATCATCCTTGGTGCCCTGGCCGTGGTCTGGCGCGTTGCCCGCAGCATCACCCGGCCGCTGTTCGCCCTGGAACACACCATGGGCCGGTTGGCCGATGGCGACCTGTCGGTGACAGTGGAAGCGGCCCGGCGCACGGACGAGATCGGCCGCATGGGCCGCGCGGTGGAGGTGTTCAAGACCAACGCCCTGGACCGCCAGCGGCTGGAGCGCGAACAGGTCGAGGCCAAGGCGAAGGCAGAGGCCGAGCAGCGGGCGGCCCTGCTGCGGCTGGCCGACAATTTCGAGGCCAGCGTCGGCGAGATCGTCAATGCCGTCTCCGCCGCCGCCACCGAGACCGAGACCTCCGCCGCCGCCATGAGCGCCACGGCCGAGCAGTCCAGCCGGCAGGCCGCGGCCGTGGCCGCCGCCTCGGACCAGGCCTCCGCCAACGTCAACATGGTGGCCGGCGCCACCGAGGAACTGTCCGCCTCCATCCAGGAGATCAGCCGGCAGGTCGCCACCTCGACCCACATCGCCGGCCAGGCCATGGCTGATATGGAAAAGACCGGCAGCATCATGGTGTCGCTGCAGACGGCAGCTCAGCAGATCGGCCAGGTGGTGGACCTGATCAACTCCATCGCCGGCCAGACCAACCTGCTGGCCCTGAACGCCACCATCGAGGCGGCGCGCGCCGGCGAGGCTGGCAAGGGCTTCGCCGTGGTCGCCAGCGAGGTCAAGGCCCTGGCGACCCAGACTGCCCGCGCCACCGACGAGATCCAGATCAAGGTGGCCGAGATCCGCGGCGCCACCGGCGATGCCACCAAGGCCATCCAGGAGGTGGCGGAGACGGTGACCCGCATCAACGGCATCACCACTGCAGTTGCCGCCGCGGTGGAGCAGCAGAGCGCCGCCACCCGCGAGATCGCCGGCAATGTGCAGCAGGCCGCCGCCGGCACCCAGGAGGTGTCCAGCAACATCGCCGGCGTCACCCAGGCCGCCGGCGAGACCGGCGCCGCCGCCACCCAGATGCTGTCCGCCGCCGGCAATCTGGCCAGGCAAGCCAGCAACCTGCGCGGCGAAGTCGAACACTTCCTCGGCACCGTGCGCCAGGAGGGCTGACCACGACCCGGCCGGAGAGGCTTCATCGGCATCCCTGCCGACGGCAAGGTCCCGTGACCACGGATTTTGCCGTCGGCCCTGGAATTACGCGGCCGGAACCGCCCGCCGGCCCCTTTGACATACCAGCGGAACGCGACTGACCTCTTCGGCCACTGGAGCCCGCACGGCTCCGAACCGGGATCGGCTGCGATCCCATAGGCTGCACGACCAAAGTCCGCCCCGGCCCAAGGCCTGCATACGCGGCCCATGCCAAAAACTTAGAAAAACTTTTATATTTATCAGCCATCCAAAATCATGGCAAGCTTCCATATTCACACTCGACGGATGTGATATCCAGGAGGCACCCTGCCCCGGCCTTTATCAATCGCCGGCGGCCTGGCTGGCGCGAATGCAGGGTCCGATCAGACCATGTCCAGTGTGCCGACTTCCCTTCGCGCCCGCATCGCGGCGCATGCCATTTCGGTCAAGCTCTATGCCGTCACCGGCGCCCTGCTGCTGCTGATCGCCCTGGTCGGGGGCAGTGCCCTCTATCAGATGCGCCGCGACCTGATGCAGGGCCGCATCGACGCCCTGGTGAACCTTGTCGATACGACGGAAAGTCTGGCCGCCGCGCTGGAGCAGCAGGTCCAGGCCGGCAGCCTGAGCCGGGACGAGGCACTGACCCGTTTCCGCGATCAGGCGCGGACCATGCGCTACAACAACGGCAGCGACTACATGTTCGTCTACGACATGAAGGGGGTCGCCCTGGTCCTGCCGGATCGCAAACTGGAGGGCCAGGACCGGACCGGGCTGCAGGATCCCAACGGCAAATACATCATCCGGGAGATGCTGCAGACGGCCCGGACGGACGGGGCCGGCGTCGTCACCTATGCCTATCCGCGCGCCGGATCAACCACGCCCGTGCCGAAGATCGTCTATGTCCGCGCCTTCAAGCCCTGGGATATCTTCATCGGCACCGGCGTCTATGTCGACGATGTCGACGACGCGTTCCAGGCCAAGCTGGCCTCCGACGGGACCCTGATCGCCGTCATCATCCTCGGTGCCCTGGCTGTGGTCTGGCGTATGGCGCGCAGCATCACCCGGCCCTTGTCCGGGCTGGAACACACCATGGGCCGGCTGGCCGATGGCAACCTGTCGGTGACCGTGGAGGCGGCCCGCCGCACGGACGAGATCGGCCGCATGGGCCGCGCGGTGGAGGTGTTCAAGACCAACGCCCTGGAACGCCAGCGGCTGGAGCGTGAACAGGTCGAGGCCAAGGCGAAGGCCGAGGCCGAGCAGCGGGCGGCCCTGCTGCGGCTGGCCGACAATTTCGAGACCAGCGTCGGCGAGATCGTCAACGCCGTCTCCGCCGCCGCCACCGAGACCGAGACCTCCGCCGCCGCCATGAGCGCCACGGCCGAGGAATCCAACCGGCAGGCCGCGGCCGTGGCCGCCGCCTCGGACCGTGCGTCCAGCAATGTCAACATGGTGGCGGCAGCCACAGAGGAACTGTCCGCCTCCATCCAGGAGATCAGCCGGCAGGTTGAAACCTCGACCCACATCGCCGGCCAGGCCATGGACGATGTGGAGAAGACCAACGGCATCATGGCGTCGCTGCAGACGGCGGCGCAGCAGATCGGCCAGGTGGTGGACCTGATCAACGCCATCGCCGGTCAGACCAACCTGCTGGCGCTGAACGCCACCATCGAGGCGGCCCGCGCCGGTGAGGCCGGCAAGGGCTTCGCCGTGGTCGCCAGCGAGGTCAAGGCCCTGGCGACCCAGACCGCCCGCGCCACCGACGAGATCCAGATCAAGGTGGCCGAGATCCGCGGCGCCAGCGGCGATGCCGCCAAGGCCATCCAGGAGGTGGCAGCGACCGTGGCCCGCATCAACGGCATCACCACTGCAGTTGCCGCGGCGGTGGAGCAGCAGAGCGCCGCCACGCGGGAAATTTCCGGCAATGTGCAGCAGGCCGCCGCCGGCACCCAGGAGGTGTCCAGCAACATCGCCGGCGTCACCCAGGCCGCCGGCGAGACCGGCGCCGCCGCCGCAGAAATGCTGTCCGCCGCCGGCAATCTGGCCAGACAGGCCAGCAACCTGCGCGGCGAGGTCGGCAACTTCCTCGACACCGTGCGCCGCGCCTGAGCACGGCCCGGCGCCCCCACATCCGCACGCTCGAGCCACCTCCCCTCGGGAACGAGCCGCCGGCACGGGCCGGTGACACGTTCGCCGGCCCTGACCAAAGACGGGGGGGTCAGCCCTCCGGCCGTTCGGTGACAGCCCCGCTGGCCATGACTTCCTTCACCTTGCTGGCCAGTTGCTTCAGGCTGAAGGGCTTGGGCAGGAACTCCACCCGCATGCCGCCACCCACCTGGGAACGGAAGCGCTCCTCGGCATAGCCGGAAATGAAGATGACCTTGAGATCGGGGCGGAATTCCTGCACCTGCCGGATCATGGTCGGCCCGTCCATCTGCGGCATCACCACGTCGGTGATGACCAGATCCACCGTCGGCCCGCCCTCCTTGCGCAGGATCTCCAGGGCAACGTCGCCACTGTTGGCCTCCAGCACCTGATAGCCCTTGTTGCGCAGGGCACGGGCGCTGAACACGCGCACCGCATCCTCATCCTCCACCAGCAGGATGGTGCCGATGCCGGTGAGATCGGCCACCTTCTCCACCCGCTCGGCGGCGGCGGCCTCGGCGGCAGCCTCCTCCTGCAGGCGCGGCAGATAGATGGAGAACTTAGCGCCCTCCCCCGGCGCACTGTCGACGAAGACGAACCCGCCGGTCTGGCGCACGATGCCATAGACCGTCGACAGGCCGAGCCCGGTGCCGGACCCGACCTCCTTGGTGCTGAAGAACGGCTCGAAGATGCGCTGGAGGTTTTCCTTGGGAATACCGTGGCCGGTATCGATGACCTCGATCACCACATAGTCGCCGGCCGGCATCTCCTCGGTGTCACGCCGCACCGGCAGCGGCGTGGAGAAGTTCGAGGTCACCACCGTCAGCCGCCCGCCCCCCGTCATGGCATCGCGGGCATTGACCACCAGATTGATGATGACCTGCTCCAGCTGGCCCTGGTCGCCCTTGACCAGCCCCAGATCGCGGCCATGCACCATGCGCAGCTCGATATTCTCGCCGATCAGCCGGCGCAGCAGGTTCGACAGCTCCGCCAGCACATCGGTCACGCTGAGCACCCGCGGCTGCAAGGTCTGCTGCCGCGAAAAGGCCAGCAGCTGCCGCACCAGATTAGCCGCCCGGTTGGCATTCTGCTTGATCTGCATGATGTCGGTGAAGCTGGCGTCCCCCGGCTTGTGCTTCAGCAGCAGCAGATCGCAAAAGCCGATCATGGCCGTCAGCAGATTGTTGAAATCGTGGGCGACGCCGCCGGCCAGCTGGCCGATGGCCTGCATCTTCTGCGACTGGACGAACTGCACCTCCAGGCTCTTCTGCGCCGTCATGTCCACCAGATGCAGGATGACGCCGCCCTGCCCGGCCGTATCCGCGGCGGCCAGCTTGCGGGCATAGACATGCACCACCGGGGCATTGCCGCCGCGCAGGCGCACCTCCATCGGGGTGGCGCTGTCGGCCCCGTCCAGCACGGCCGACAGACGGGACACCAGCCCGGCCCGGTGGTCGCGCTGCACCAGCTGCCCGAAGGAGCGGCCCTGCACCTCGGCCAGAGGGGCGGCGGCCAGAGACAGCACCGTGGCGTTGCACTCCACCACCCGCAGGCCCGCATCCAGCAGCACGATGCCGATGGGGGCGAACTCGAAGAAACGCTGGAAGCGGCGTTCGGCCTGCTCCAGCGCCTCGCGCAGGGCCGCCTCCTGCCCGCCATGGCGGCGGACCAGATGCAGGGTCCAGCGTCCGCCGGCATCGCTGGCCGCCGGCCGCGCCGTCACCGGCAGGGGATCGGCCCCGGCCCGCGCCAGCAGATGGCCGGGACCGGTGGAGGGCTGTCCCGGCTGCAGCAGCTGGTCCAGCGATTGGCGCCCGTCCAGCAGTTCGGCCGGAGGCCGCCCCGCCCAGTGCGCCAACGGGGCGTTGATCGCCACCACCCGGTCACTGCGGTCGACCAGCACCAACCCCTCGGGCAGGTCATCCTGCAGCACGATCCCGCGCCCGCCCCCGCCCAGCCCGGCGATGGCGGGGTCCAGCTGCCAGACCAGATGATCCGGCCAGCCGGCCAGCAGCGCCACGCGCAGGGTCCAGGTCGCCGTGCCGACCACCAGTTCGGCCGACGCCTCCTCGCCGTCGCGGGCCAGACGGTCGAGCCGCCGCAGCTGCTTCAGCGTGTCCCGTCCACGGCTGACGGCGGCCAGCGCCTCCAGCGGATTGCCGGTGCCGTACTGCGCCAGCGTGCGGAAGGCCGGATTGGCCTGGACCAGGGCGCCATCCGCTCCGGTGACCAGCAGCGGCGTCGACAGCCCGTCGAGAACCAGAGCCAGGTGCCGGCGACCATTCTCGACCTGCCGCACGGTCCGGCGGATCAGGCGCACCAGCATCACCGCCCCCAGGATGATGCCGCAGGCCATCAGTCCGAGCATCGGGCCGAAATCGACCCATTCCAGCCGGTCCAGGGCGAAAAGACCGGCCAGCGCCAGCAGCGTCAGCACAGTCACGCCGACACTGGCCAGCCGGACGGGCCCGGACAACGGATCTGGTCGGAAGGAAACGAACGGCACAGTCCTCTTTCCCCTGGGAACGGCGGAGGGGGCGACTGTAGCAGCCCAGCCCCGGCCGCGGACAGGACATCAGGAGGAGAAGGGCTTCCGCTTCAGCTTGAACACATAGGAAATCACCTGCGCCACCGCCTTGTACTGGTCGGCGGGGATTTCCTCGTTGATCTCGGCCGTGGCGTACAGGGCGCGGGCCAGCGGCGGGTTCTCGACGATGGGCACATCGTTCTCCTCCGCGATCTCGCGGATGCGGAAGGCCACATTGTCCACGCCCATGGCGACCACGACCGGGGCCGACATGGCCGAGCCGTCATATTTCAGCGCCACGGCATAGTGGGTCGGGTTGGTGACCACCACATCCGCCGTGGGCACGGCCTGCATCATGCGGTTCTTGGCCCGCTCCATGCGCAATTGCCGGATCTTGCCCTTGATCAGCGGGTCGCCTTCCTGCTGCTTGAACTCGTCCTTCACCTCCTGCTTGGTCATGCGCATCTGCTTCAGGAAGGCGAAGCGCTGGTAGAGATAATCGCCCCCGGCCAGCAGCAGCAGCACCACGACCACGCCGAACAGCAGGCGCGCCGCCAGCGCCTTGGTTTCCAGCACCACATCGACCAGCGGCATGGCGATGAAATGGTCCACCGATCCCCAGAGCGGGCGCAGCAGCCAGGCCACCACCACGCTGACCACGGTCAGCTTGGCCAGCGCCTTCAGGAACTCCACGAGGTTCTTCATGGAGAATTTGTGCTGTAGCGCCGACAGGGGGTTCAGCCGCTCGAAGCTGAACTTGAAGGCATTCTCCGGCGTCCACATCCAGCCGACCTGCACATAGGAGGCGGCGAACACGGCCACCACCAGGATGGCGAAGGGCACGCTGAGCGCCAGCCCCACAGCGGCCAGCAGGTCCAGCAGCAGCCGGCCCAGGCCGCTGCCCTCCACGTCCATGGCGTGGGCCTGCTCGATGAAGGGCCGCAGCGACCGGCTGATGATGGCGAAGGACCAGGGCAGCACCGCCGTGACCAGGATCAGGCCGGCGGCCAGGATGAACAGGTGGTTCAGCTCCTGGGTCTTGGGCACCTGGCCCTTGCCGCGGGCATCCTCCAGCCGTTTTCCGGTCGGGTCTTCGGTTTTGCTGTCCGGATCCTGGTCCTCGGCCACGGGCGTCTCCGGCTCAGGGTTGCAGGATGCCGATCAGCTGTGCTTCGAAGGCACCGAGCCAGTACAGCATGAGCGCCGACAGGCTGAGGCCGAGCAGAAGCACACCGAACAGGATCTGGATGGGCATGCTGACAAAGAACACCTGGATCTGCGGCACCAGCCGCGACACCAGCCCCATGCCCAGGAAGAACAGCAGGCCGATGACGACGAAGGGCGCCGCCATCTGCATGCCGATGAGGAAACTCTGCGCCACCGTGCGGGCCATGTGATCGGCGGCGTCGCTGACCGGCAGCCACTGGCCCGGCGCGAACAGGGTGTAGCTGTCCACCACGGCCAGGATCAGCATGTGGTGCAGATCGGTCGCAAAGATCAGCACCAGGGCCAGCAGGCCCAGCAGGCTGCTGATGGAGTTGCTGGGGCTGGCCAGGGCGGGATTGAAGGTCTGGGCCGCCGACAGGCCGAGCTGGTGGGCGATCAGCATGCCCGCCACCTCCAGCGCCGACACCAGCACCCGCGCCAGCGTGCCGAGGAACAGGCCCACCAGCGCCTCGGCCACGACCAGGGCGGCCAGATCGGCCGGCACCGCCGGCCGCAGCGGCAGCATGGGCCGCAGCACCGGCATCAGCACGAAGGCCGTGGCCAGCGCGAACAGCAGGCGGATGCGGGCGGAGACGAACTGCTCCCCGAACACCGGCATGATCAGGAAGGCGCTGCCCAGCCGCACGAACACCAGCAGGAACGCGAAGATCGAGCCGCCGACCAGCGCGTCCAGCGCGATCATGGGTCGCCCGTCCCGACGGCGACGATGCGGTCCATCAGGGTTTCCGTGAAGGTCTTCATATGCCCCAGCATGAAGGGCAGCAGGAAGATCAGGGCCGCGAACATGGCCACGATCTTCGGCACGAAGGTCAGCGTCTGTTCCTGCAACTGCGTCAGCGCCTGGAACAGCGAGATCACCACGCCGACCACCATGCCGATCAGCAGCAATGGCCCGCTGACCACCAGCGTGATCATCAGCGCCTCGCGCGCCACATCGATGGCGTCGGCTTCGGTCATGGCTTGCGCTCCCCCGGCATGGCCTCACATCGGCATGCGCAGGATTTCCTGATAGGCGCTGATGACGCGGTCGCGCACATTGACCACGGCCTGCAAGGTCACCTCGGCATTGGTGACGGCATTGACCACATCGGCCAGATCGGCCTTGCCGACCACACCCTTGGCCGTCATCTGCTCGCCCTGGTGCAGGGTGCCGATGGCGCCCTCCGCCGCGTCCTTCAGCATGTCGCCGAAGGACGGCCCCTCGGTCTCGGCGGATTTGCCCGCCTTCAGCCCCTGGGTGGCGGTGTTGGCATAGGCGGCGGCGGCGTTGGCGAAGGGGATGCTCATGATGGCTTACTCGCTGGATCGGGCCGGTCAGCTGCGCAGCAGGTCGACGGTGCGCAGGATCATCTGGCGCGTGGCGTCGATGGCATTGAGATTGGCCTCGTAGGAGCGCTGGGCCTCGCGCATGTCCATGGTCTCGACCAGGGTGTTGACATTGGGCAGCAGCACATAGCCCTCGGCGTCGGCGCTGGGATGGCCGGGATCGTAGCGGCGCTGGAAGTCGCCGCGGTCCACGTCGATCTTCTTCACCTTGACGTTGGCGACGCCCATCTCCCGGTTCAGCTCGTTGGCGAACAGCACGACCTTGCGCCGATAGGGCAGGTCGCCGGGGCTGGCGGCGGTGGAATTGGCATTGGCCAGATTCTCGGCGATGACGCGCAGGCGGGTGCCCTGCACCTTCATGCCGGCGGCCGAGACGGCCAGGGAATTCATCAGATCCATGGGTCGGGTCCTCCTGCCTGCCGTGTCTTACTGGCGGCCGCTGCCGAGCGCGGTCTTCAGCAGGCCCACCTGCTTGCGGTACAGGTTGGTGACGGTCTGGTACTCCATGCTGTTCTGGCCGACCTTCATCATCTGCTCCTCCAGCACCACATCGTTGCCGTCGGGCGCGGTCTCATAGGGCTGGCGCTCGCGCTGCTCCTGGAAGGTACCGCCCTTGGACAGGGTGCCGGACAGGTGGCCGGACCGGTCGGCCACCGGCATCAGCTGCGAGCTGGCGCGCAGTTGCTTCTTGAAGTCGAAGGCGGCGATCTCACGGGCGGCATAGCCGGGCGTATCGGCATTGGCCACGTTCTGCGACAGCACTTCCTGCCGCTGGTTGTGCCAGGCCATCTTGTCCGACATCAGCCGGAACAGGCCGATCTTGTTGAGATCCATGGCTCCCGCCTTTCCTTACCACCAGCCTGCCGCACAAACCTTAACCAAATCCCACCGGCAGCCCTCAAAAACCCAAGCAAGAACCGCGCCAGAACGGCGCATACAGGGTAGCTCCACCGGACGGGCATCCGGCCCGACCGAACTCCCGGCAACCCTACGGCAACCGAAAACATGGTTGACCCTACCGCAAAACCGGTTGCTCCCGCAGAAAAATCGTACCCCGTCCGGGGTGCGCCGGCGGGAGGGATTTGTTAATCTGCACCGGCGTAGAACCGGCGGGTCGCCGGTACGAACCAGGAACCCAGGATCTTCGCGCGTGACCGAGCCAGAGACTGCCGCCCTCGGGGAACAATCCCCAGCAACCAGGAAATCGGTTGCCGTGGCCATCAGCCACCAGTCCGGGGCGCTGCCGCGCATCGTCGCCAGCGGGCGCGGCGCCGTGGCCGACCAGATCCTGGAACTGGCCTTCGCCAATGGCGTGAAGGTCCGCGAGGATGCCGATCTGGCGGAAATTCTTGCCGCCATCGAGATCGACAGCGAGATCCCGGTGGAAGCCATCGCCGCCGTGGCGGAAATTCTTGCCTATGTCTACCGGGCCAATGGCCGGCTGCGCGCCGCCACGGAGGCGGGACAATGACGCGCCCTGGACGTCCTGCCGCCAGCGGCCCGGACAGCCCCGCTACGGATGCCCCCGGCCCCGACGCCGGGACCGTCGCCGCCACCCTGGACAGCCTGCATCAGGTGCTGGCCGGCAGCACGGCCCTGGTCGCCAAGGGGGAGATGGTCGATCTCGCCGGGCTGGAGCAGGAAGCGCGGGAGGTGCTGGACAGTCTGCTGGCCCTGCCCGGTTCCCAGGCGCGGGGGCTGCTGCCGGCGCTGGACTCCATGCTGACCGCCCTGGATGCCCTGGCCGCCGCCCTGAGCGCGGCCCAGGCCGTCCGCGACGGGGCCGCCGCGCAGACGGCCCGCCTGCGCGCCGCTGCCGCCTACCGCCCCCGGGAGGAACCATGACCGCCGCGTCCGCCCCGTCCCCTCTCCTCTCCCGTTGCTGCGGCCCGCGATGACCACACCCGATTATCTCCGCTTCGTCCTGGCCCTGGCCTTCGTGCTGGGGCTGATCGGCATCTTCGGCCTGCTGCTGCGCCGCTTCGGCCCCGGCGCCGGGCTGGCCCTGCGCCGCCCCGGCCAGCAGCGGCGCCTCGGCGTGGTCGAGGTGCTGTCCCTGGATGCCCGCCGCCGGCTGGTGCTGGTGCGCCGCGACGGGGTGGAGCATCTGCTGCTGCTGGGGCAGACCGGCGATCAGGTGGTGGAAAGCCGCATCATCGCCGATACGAGCCCCGGTTTCGATCAGGCCATGGCCGAGGCCCGGCAGGAGCAGCCATGACCACCGCCCCCCCCCTCCCCGCCGCCCCTCCCCCCGCCCTCTCCCTCCCGCGGGCGCCCCGCCGCCGGCTGCCGGCCGCCTCGCTGGCCGTGCTGGCACTGCTGGCCCTGACCCTGCTGGGCTGGGCCGGACCCGCGGCGGCCCAGAGCCTGTCGCTGGACCTGGGCGACCAGGGCGGCACCAACACCGGCCGCATCATCCAGCTGGTGGCGCTGCTGACGGTGCTGTCGCTGGCGCCCAGCATCCTGATCATGACAACCTGCTTCGTGCGCATCACCATCGTGCTGAGCTTCCTGCGCAGCGCCATCGGCACCGGCCAGGTGCCGCCGAACCAGGTGCTGGTCAGCTTGGCCCTGTTCCTGACCCTGTTCATCATGGCC
Source organism: Oleisolibacter albus (assembly GCF_003336875.1). Classification (GTDB taxonomy): domain Bacteria; phylum Pseudomonadota; class Alphaproteobacteria; order Azospirillales; family Azospirillaceae; genus Niveispirillum; species Niveispirillum album. The sequence goes on from NZ_QGNJ01000001.1 coordinate 616,248, forward strand.
CCCACCTTCCAGGCCGCCTATGAGCAGGGCATCCGCCCGCTGGTGAACGAGGACATCGACGAGATGGCGGCGTTCCAGCGCACTGCGGCGCCGTTCCACAGCTTCATGTCGGCCCATGTGCGCGAGCGCGACCTGCAGCTGTTCATGGACATCAGCAAGACCCCGCCGGTGGCCGAGGCCAAGGACGTGCCCCTTCAGGTGCTGATCCCGGCCTTCATGCTGTCGGAGCTGAAGCGCTCGTTCGAGATCGGCTTCCTGATCTTCATTCCCTTCCTCGTCATCGACATGGTGGTGTCGAGCGTGCTGATGGCCATGGGCATGATGATGCTGCCCCCGGCCATGGTGTCGCTGCCGTTCAAGCTGATCTTCTTCGTGCTGATCGACGGCTGGTATCTGGTGGTCGGCAGTCTGGTGCAGAGCTTCGGCTAGACTGTCCCTGTATCGGATCCTGTATCGGGGTGAGCGCCAGCAGGCCCCGACACCCGTTGCAGACAGCCACCGCCCCCGCTCACCCCGGCTGGGCCTGGGCCGCCTGGCCGCTGGCCGCCGGCGCGGCCGGCGTGGACGCTGGTGTGGCCGCCCCAGGCGCGCCCGGCCCATCCGGCGTCTTGGTCCGGTAGGTGTCGAGGAAACTGCGGAACAGGTCGATCTCGGCCATACGGGAGCGGATGGTGGCGACATCGGCCAGACCGGCGGCCTCCTCGGGCCGGGTCAGCACGCGGAAGGCCGTGGCGTCGCGGGATTTCTCCATGGCCGGACCGAAGGTCTGGCGCAGCTTGTCCAGGCCGGCGGTGTCGCGGGCCAAGGACAGGGCCACGGTGCGGTTCAGCACCAGCCCCGCCGTTTCCGCCGGCAGTTCCTGCCCGGCGGCGGGCGGCGGACCGATGACATCGCCCAGGGCGGCGGCGGCCACCGGCCATTGCTTCTCCCGCATGGCGATGTCGATGCGCAGCAGATTGGCCGGCCGTGACGTGTCGTTGGCCAGCAGTTGCAGCGCCTCGCCCCCCTTCCCGGTCTGGGACAGGGCGCGGGCGCGCAGCAGCCGGCGCTCGGCCATCAGGGCGGGCGGCAGATCGGCCGCCTCGGTCCGGTCGAGGGCCGACAGCGCCTCCTGCGGCCGGCTGTCCAGCAGGCGGATGCCGGCCAGCCGCGTCCCCACCTGGGACTTGTCCAGGCCGGACAGGCGGTTGTCCACCTGATACTCCAGCAGGGCCGCGGCCCGGTCCAGCAGATCGATCTCCACCAGCCGCTCGGCCAGCTTGCGGATGATGCGGTCGCCATCCGGTCCCGGCGGCGTCAGTTCGCGATATTGCTCATACAGGGCCAGCGCCTCCAGGGCCGGCATCTTGGCCGCCCCGTCCTTGGCGAACAGATCGACGAAGGTGTCGATCATCTCCTGGCTGATCTGCTTGGCCTCCGGCGTGTCCGGGAACAGGCGGACCGTGCGCTTCATGGTCTCGAAGGCCTGGACATAGTTGCCCGCCAGGGCATGCACCTCGCCGATACGGCGGTTGATGGCCAACTCCAGCCGGTCCTTGGCCCAGGCGAAGCGCAGGCTTTCCATGGTGGCCGCGGCGTCCTTGGGCGTGATCTTGCCCGCAGCCAGCTGCATGTCGGTCAGCGCCCATTTGGCCTTGGCCCAATAGAGCTGGTCGCGGCTGTCGATGGCGGCGGTGAAGGCCTGCTCGGCCTTGGCCTCGTCGCCCAGATTGCGGAAGACCAGACCACGCATGTACTGCACCGCCGCGGCCCGCGGCCCGTCGGCGGCCCCGCGGCGCATCATGGCATCCACCAGCAGCGCGGCTTCCTCGCTCTTGCCCTTCTGCAAGGCGGTTTCGGCGGCGGTCAGGGCGAAACGGGTGAAGAATGGCTCGGGATAGCGGGCCAGCAGATCCTTATACTTGGTGAACAGCGTCTCGGCCGTGTCCCAGTCGCCCAGGGCAGCCGAGGCCACGGCCTGCCACAGACCGGTATCCGGCTCGGCCGCCAGCAATGGCGTGCCCAGATCCCCCAGCGCGCCCACATAATTGCCGGTCAGCGCACGGGCGGCACCGCGCACGGCCAGGAACTCGGGCCGGCGGTCCATGTCGGGCTGTGCCTCCTGCACCAGCGACAGCATGCCCAAGGCTTCGTACCCCAGCCCGTTGGCCAGATAGAAGCGCGCCACCTCCAGCCGGCCGCGGGTGCGGTCCTGCTCGGGCTGGGCGATCAGCGCATCCCAGCGCGCCTGCCGCGTCTTCATGTAATCCGCCGGCGGCACCTGCCCCCAGCGGGCATAGTCCCACAGCCGGTCGGGCGCGTTCACCGGGGGCGGTGGATTGGCGATGGCCGCATCCGCCGCCGACGACAGGTGGAGGCCGCCGGGAACGGTCAGTTCCACCCCCTCGCGCACCGGCTGCACCAGCAGCGCGTCATCCAGGGGCCGGACGACGACACCCTGCAATGTCGGCAGGAACTGGGCCTCGGCATAACGCCGCGGATATTCCATGCGCTGGCCCGCCACCGGCAGCGGCACCACCCGCAGCCTGTCCCCCACCACCGGATCGGTGAAGGTCAGGACCTTTTCCGCCTCGTCCGCCTGCACCACCAGGCGCGCGCCCAGGGCGAAAGCCGGGTCCGGCGTCACCGTCAGATCGCCAGCGGCCGGCCCGGGGGCATCCCCCGGGCGGCGCAGGGTCACGGTCCAGAGCGTGCCGGTCCGCGTCACCCCGGCGGCCTGCATGGCCGGCATCAGCAAGCGGAAGCCCGCGCCGCCCTCCACCGCCACCGGCTCGATGGTCCCGCTGAATCCAGGAACCGAGCCGGCCGCCGGCGCGGTCGCGGGGGGAACCGGCTGGTCGAACAGGACATAGAGCCACCCCGCCCGCTCGAACACGGCGGCCGCGGCCGGCCCTGGCGGCTGGAACGGCAGCGCCAGACCCGGATCGACCGGCGCCGCCTCGACAGCGGCGGCGGGGGCCGGCGTCGCCGCCGGGGGCGGGGCCACACGGACGGCGGATGGCGGCGGTACCTTGGATGCCGCCTCCTTGCCCGGCGCCGTCTTTCCCGCCGCAGTCCTCGCCGGCGCATTGGCCGGTGCCGCATTGGCCGGCGCCGTATTGGCGGAAGCCTGGGTCTCGGGCGCCAGAGGGGTCGGCGCTCCCGCCGCGGCCGGCCCTGCTGGTGCCCCCCCTGCCGGCGCCCCTCCTGCTGGCGCCGTGCCCGGCTGGGCCGGGGCTGCGCCCCGCATCTGGTACAGGGGCGCCCCCTCGGCCTTGCGCCGGGCATCGGCCTGCCGGGCCTGGGCTGCCTGCGCCTGCCGGGTCGGCTGCCCTTGCTGGGTCGGCTGCGCCTGACCTTGCTGGGTCGGCTGCGCCTGACCTTGCTGGGTCGGCTGCGCCTCCGGGGGCTTGCCCGCGGTGGTCGGCATCGCCGCCTTGGGCGCGTCCAGAACATCGACCACCACACGGGTGCCGGCGCGCAGGTCGCGCAGCTGCGCGCCCTCCGGCACCGTGAAGCTGACCGCAAGGCCGCCCTCGTTGCTGGCGCTCAGGCCGGCGATGCGGGCGGTCCGGGTCTTCAATGCCGCCCGCAGGTCGGCGCTGGCGGTCGTGCCGGGGAAGCGGACCGTCACCCGGTTGCCGCTGCGCTCGACCCGGTACTCGACGCTGCGCGGCCAGTCGAACACCAGCCGGTTATGATCGGCATGGATACCGGCCCGCACCGCCACCGCCGCAGCCGGCCCCGCGGCCGCGGCGGGCGCAGCCTCCTGCGCGCCGACGGGCACCGCCAGCATCAGCGGCGCCGACAGGGCCACCAGCAGGGCAATGGGGGCAGTCAGCGGTCTCATCGGCCGCTCCCATGCGCACGCACGATCAGGTCGACACGCCGGGCCTGGGCCATGGCCGCCACATCGGCCGACGGGCCGAACCGGCCGTCGCCATGGCCGCGCAGGGTGATGTCGCGCTCATAGCCCGCCTGCCGCAGCAGGGCGGCGACACTGGCGGCACGGGCCAGGGACAGGTCCCAGTTGGAGATCCAGCGGCTGCCCGCCGGGGTGGGATCGGCATGGCCGACCACGTCCAGCGCATTGCCCACCGTCCCGGCCACGCGGCCCAGCAGCCCCAGCACTGCCGCCCCCTCGCCCGACAGCTCCGCCGCGCCGGGGTCGAACAGCAGATCGGCGGGCAGCGACAGCACCAGCCCTTCCGGCCGGCGCTGCACCCGCACCGCGGCCAGATCGGGCGTGCGGCGGATCTGCGCCTCGACCACGCGGCCGAGATAGTCGAGATCCACCACCCGGCCGCGCTCCAGCCGCTCGACAGCGAAGGCGGCATCGGGCGGCTCGGCTCCGACGCCGGATGGCTGGACCGCGGCGGGAACCACCGGCACCAGGGACCGGATGCGGTGGGGATCGGGGTCCCGCATGGCATAAAGCATGACGAAGAAGGTCAGCAGCAGGCAGATCAGGTCGCAGAAGGTCACCAGCCAGGCCCGGCCGGCCGGTGTGTCGCCACCGGGGACCAGGGCGGTCAGGGGACGGAACCCGGTCATGGCATCCCCCGCTCGTCCGATGCCGGTCCGGCCACCGCGTCCACCGGATCGGCCGCCGTTTCGATGCGGAACAACAGCCGGACCCGATCGGGCGTGCCGCGCTCGATGCCCACCGACAGGGCGCCGTCCGGCGCCCCCATGCCGGTCACCGCCCGCGCCAGCACGCCGGCACGGCCGATCAGCGGCTGTGGATCGCCGTCCGTCGCCAGCAGGAACTCGCCCACCACCTGGACGCCGGCTTCGCGCCGGAACAGCACGGTGGCCATCCGGTGCAGCAGACCCGTGCGGGACGGCAGGATGCCGCTCCCGTCCGCCGTGTACAGGCTGCCGGCCGGCAGGGTCAGGGCCAGCGTGTCGCCGCGGCCCGCCGCCTCCACCTTGGCCAGGGGAATCTCGGCCCGGATCAGGTCGCCCAGGCTGCGCAGTGCCGCCACCGCCTGATCCCGCGCGGCCCGCCGCCGGGAGTCTCCATCGGCATCGCGCCCAGCTTCATTCAGGGCGAAGGCGGCTTCGACGCTGCGGCGCACGGCCCCGGCCTTGTCCTGCCGCGGCACGGACAAGGCGTTCAGCAGCATGAAAAAGGCCAACAGCAGGATAAAGACCGACAGATACAGCATCAGGCTGCTCGATCCGTCCCCCTCCTGCGCGCGTGTGGCCCTGGCCGACATTCATCCTCTATGAACTACGGGCGTTCCTGGTGGAGCCTGGGATCAGTCGAACAGCGAATCGATGAAGGACTGGTCCACGCCCTGGCCGTGGATCTGCGGCCCGTTCAGCAGGAAGGCGTCCTCCTCATCCTTCTTCACTTCCTTGATCACGTCGGGATGGCGGCGCTGCACCTCCTCGCCCATGGCCAGCAGCATGGCCTCGACCTTGGCCTCGATATGCTTCAGCGCCCGCACCACCTTGGAGATGCGCTGGCCGGTAATGTCCTGGAAGTTGCAGGCTTCGTAGATGTTGGTGGTGATCTCCATCACCTTCGACGCCTGATCGGGCGAGAGTTCGCCGGCCAGGGCCATCATCCGGTCGCAATTGTCCATGATGCGGTTGGTGGCGGCCTCGGTGTGCTCCACCACCGCATCCAGCTCGTCGGTGGCACGGGGAATGTGCTCGGCATGGATGTCGGCCGGGTGCAGCTCGGCGATTTCACGCTTGGCGTTGTTGATGTAGCGCGCCAGCGCCTCCAGATCGGCGAACAGCTTCACGTCATAGGCGGTGATCTCACCGCCCATGGAGGCCACGACGGAGGATACGATCTCCGCCACTTCTTCCCGCGTCAGCGGCTGGCGGGCCTGGGTCCGGGCGGTATCCAGGCGCTCCTGGAGCACGGGGTCGGCAGCGGTACGCAGCATGCATCACCTGTTCACACGCAGACGCGGGAATGCCCGCAGGATCTAGCCAATCGGGAGAGCCCTACATAGCATCTAGTCCGGCACGTTGGGCAGCTTCTTCCGTTCCGCCAGGAGGATAGTGACCTCCTGGGCGCGGGCGCTGCTCATGGCCGCCAGGACAGGGGCCGCCTTGCTCTCCTTCATGCGGCTGATGACATTCAACAGCACCGGCATTTCCAGGTCGTTGAAGATCTTGGCGGCCTCGACCGGCTTCATCGTCTCGTAGATCTTCACCAGACTGTCCAGCTGCGACTGCTGGTCGGCATTCAGCTGCAGCAGCAGGCCCTGGATCTCCTTCCGCAGGGTCTGCAGCTCGGCGATCTTCTGGTCGAAGCGGCTTTCCGCCGCGGCCAGCATGGCCTCGCGCTGGTCAAGCTCGCGGGCGCGCTGGTCCAGCTGCTCGCGCCGCTCCTGCAGCCGTTGCAGCAGTTCCACCTCGGTGGGGGTGAAGGTCTGGCCGGACTTGCCCTCCGGCGCGGCCGGCTTGGCGGCCCCGTCCTTGGCCCCCTCTTTGGACGCCGCGTCGGCGGGCGCCGGCTCCGCCTTGGCCGGCTCAGTCTTGGCCTCGGCCACCTGCACCGGCATGGTCACCGGCACCGGCACCGGGGCCTCGGCCAGCCCGCGGATGGGTGGCGTCTCCGCCTCGGCGGTAGCACCGGCGAAGACCGCCCCAGTGGTCAGCGTCGTCCACACATCCCCGACCTTGGCCCCCAGCAGCAGCACGGCGGCGAAGATGGTGGCCGGCAGCAGCCGCGGCCGGAACGAGCGGGGCGCCCGGACCGGGCGCCTGGCCGCGGGCCGCGCCGCGGCTTGCTTGCGCACGGCAGGCTTGGCGCCGGCCGGCTTGGTTCCCGTCGGCTTGGGGGCCGTCGGCTTGGGGCTGGCGGCGCCCGGACCGGCCGGCCGCACGGCGGACCGGGGAGCGCCGGCGTCCGCAGGCGCCTTGGGCGGGGCGGCGGTGGCGTTCATGGCCGCAGATTCTCCATGGCCTGCAACAGGTCACGCTCGGCCTTGGACCGGGGCTCAGGCCCCGCAGCGGCGGGGCGGGTCGCCTGCAACGGGGCGGCGGGCGCAGCGGGCCGGGGGGCGGCGGCCGGAGCGGGTGCCGCCTGGCCCTGCCGGGCGCGGCCGGAGGCGGTCTCCAGCCGGTCGGCCAGCACGTCGGCGGCCTGCACGATGATCTCCAGCTCGTCCTTCAGGGTGCGGGCCCGCTGGATCATGGCCGACAGGGCCTCCCCCGATTCGGCGGCGGTCTTCTTCATGCCCTGGACGCTGGCGTCGGCCTGGGCCGTGGACTCCGCGAACTCACGCACCAGCCCCTCCAGCTCGCTGCGGCTGTCCTTGACGGCCGACAGCTGCCGGCTGAGCCGCAGGGCGAAGATGATGGTGGCGATCAACAGGCCGATGACGACCAGGTTCAGCACAATGGACACGATGCCGGGAATCATGGCGCCTGCTCCGGTTTGGGCGCTTCGCGGTCGATGCGCACGGCGATGTTGCCGCCCTTGCGGCCCATGCGGCCCAGGAACATGGGCACATCGCCGCAGCGCAGCTCGATGGTGTCGTCGGGGGCCACGTTCAGCAGCACGCGGCTGCCCACGCGCCAGGCCAGCACCTCGTTCAGCGGCAGGACGATCTCGTCCAGCACCGCCGACAGATGCACATCGGTCTGCCACAGCTCCGACGCCAGATGGGTTTCCCAGATGCTGTCACGGCCGAATTTCTCGCCCATGAACATCTGCAGCAGCAGCTCGCGCACCGGCTCCAGCGTGGCATAGGGGATCAGCAGTTCCAGCCGGCCGCCGCGATCCTCCATGTCGATGCGCAGCTTCACCAGCACGGCGGCATTGGCCTGCCGGGCGATGGTGGCGAAGCGGGGATTGGTCTCCAGCCGGTCGAAGCGGAAGGTCACCGGCGACAGCGGGTCGAAGGCGGCCGACAGGTCCGACAGCACCACATGCACCATGCGCTCCACCAGGTTGCGCTCGATGGTGGTGTAGGGCCGGCCCTCGATGCGCATGGCCGCCGTGCCGCGGCGCCCGCCCAGCAGCACGTCGACGATGGAATAGATCAGGGCGCTGTCGATGACCATCAGGCCGTAATTGTCCCACTCCTCCGCCTTGAACACGGCCAGCATGGCCGGCAGCGGGATCGAGTTCAGGTAATCGCCGAAGCGCACCGAGCTGATCTGGTCCAGCGACACTTCCACGTTGTCGGACGTGAAGTTGCGCAGACTGGTGGACATCATGCGGACGAGGCGGTCGAAGACCACCTCCAGCATGGGCAGGCGTTCGTAATTGACCAGCGCCGAGTTCACCAGCGCCATGACGCCGGTATTGTCGCCGTCGCCGGCGCCGTCGCTGTCGAAGCCCAGAAGGCTGTCGATCTCGTCCTGGTTCAGCACGCGGGTGGCGCCGCCACCTCCGCCGCCGCCCAGCTCGAAATCGTCGCCGCCGGCGCCTTCATCGGCCATGGCCGCCCATTCGGCGGCCATGCGTTCCTCTTCGCTGAGTTCCTCGGGTCCGGCCATGGCTCAGTCCCCGGTGCCGGGCTGGATCAGTGCGGGCTGGATCATTGCACCAGGAACTCCTTGATCAGCACATCCTTCACCTTGGCCGGCTGCGCCGCCAGGTTCACCCGCATCAGCAGTTCCTCCCGCAGCCGGTAGAGGCCGGCCGAGCCGCGCAGATCATCCACCCGCAGTTCGCGCAGATAGACCTGGAAGGCATCGTTGATGCGGGGCAGCATGGTGTCGATCTGGGCCGAATCCTCGGGACGCGACAGCTCCAGCGTGATGCCCAGCTTCAGCAGCGTTGTCCGCTTCTCGCCGGTGTTGAGGTTCACCAGCACGTCGGGCATGTCCTTGAACAGCGGCGGGCCGGAATAAGGCGGCGGCTCGGCCGGGGCATGCGCCTCCTCGGCATGTGCCTCCTCCTCATGCTTGCCCATGAGCTTGTCGAGGATGCCGGTGAAGAACACGGCGGCACCACCGCCCAGCAGCAGCAGCAGGGGCAGGACGACGAACAGGACGATCTTCTTGCCGCTGAATTTCTTGCGCGGCAATTCCTGTTCCGTGGAGCCACCGCCCTCGGTATCGATCGCCGTCATCGGACCGCTGCCCCTTCCCCGAAATGCCGGAAGCCCCGCCTGCCTCCCTACGTCCGCGGTACCACTAATCATGTGACGGTTAACAAGGCGTTTCAACAGTTTCCGGCAACCGCTGCAAAGAGGGGGCAGGCCGCCGCCGGCAGCCCCCGGCCCGGCTTGGCTGGCGCGACCGCCGCGGCCCCGGCCAAGCCCGCTTACCCCGTCCGGAGATTGATGCTACCGTTCGTCACGGCCGGCGGCACGGACCAAGGGGACGAACCAGGGCACGGTACGAACCAGAGGGAGCGTCATGGGGAGCCAGAGGGTGTGGAACCGGCGGCGGTCCCGACGGTCTCGGGATTGGCAGGCCGAAAACCGGCCGTGCCGGAACCCGCGGACGGCTGTTTCCTCCCCATGGCGCCGCCCCCCCAGATCATGCTCAGCGCTGTGACGGACCACTGCCGTGACTGACGCCCCTGCCCTTGTGGCCCCGCCCGCACCCCGGTCCCCGGCGGAGATCGACGGTGCTTGGGACGAGATGGTCACCGGCGGCGGCGGCGTGCGTCCGCACTGGCTGCGCTTCCTCAGCGCCCATGGGCCGTTCACCGCCGAGGCCCTGGCCGAGCGGTGGGAGGCGGCACGGCGGCTGCTGTTCCAGAACGGCGTGACCTACACGGTCTATGCCGGCGGCGGCGAGCGGCCCTGGCCGCTGGACCCGTTGCCGCTGCTGCTGCCGGAGGAGGAATGGCAGGCGCTGGCGGCCGGCCTGCGTCAGCGCGCCCGCCTGCTGGAGGCGCTTCTGGCCGACCTCTACGGCCCGCAGACCCTGGTCCGCGAGGGCGTCATCCCCCCGGTCCTGCTCCATGCCGATCCGGGCTTCCTGCGGCCCTGCCATGGCCTGCCGGCCGTGGGCGGCCTGCGGCTGCCGCTGCTGGCCGTCGATCTGCTGCGCGGCGGCGACGGCGCCTGGCGCGTGCTGGCCTGCCGCACCCAGGCTCCGGTGGGGGCCGGCTACGCGCTTGAGAACCGTGCCGTGCTGAGCCAGACCCAGGCCGATTCGTTCCGGGCCTGCAACGTTGACCGGCTGGCCCCCTTCTTCGAACAGTTGCGCCAGACCCTGGCCCGCATCGCCCCGCGCCGCTCAGGCCCGGACGGCGCCCCCCGCGCCGTGCTGCTGACCCCTGGCCCCTACAACGAGGCCTATTTCGAGCATGCCTATCTCGCCCGCTGGCTGGGGCTGACCCTGGCCGAGGGCGCGGATCTGACCGTGCGCGACCAGGCGCTCTACCTCAAGACCCTGGCCGGGCTGGAGCGGGTCGATGTGGTGCTGCGCCGGGTCGATGATCTCTATTGCGACCCGCTGGAGCTGCGGCTGGACAGCACGCTGGGCATTCCCGGTCTGGTCCAGGCCGTGCGGGCGGGAACGGTGGCGGTGGCCAATGCCCTGGGCTCCGGTCTGGCCGACAGCCCGGCCCTGTTGAGCCGCACCGCCCCCCTCTGCCGCCGGCTGCTGGACGAGGAGCCGCTGCTGGCCGATGTCCCCACCCTCTGGGGGGGCGATGCCGACGGCCGCGCCGGCCTGCTGGCCGGGCTGGACCGGCTGCTGTTCCTGCCGGCCTTCTCCGCCGCCCGCACCGGCCCGCCCCTGTTCGGGCCCGACCTTTCCGCCGCCGGGCGCGCGGCCCTGGCCGCGGCCATTGCCGCCCGTCCGCAGGACTGGATCGCCCAGGCGCCGCTGCCGCCCTCCACCGCGCCGGTCTGGCGCGAGGGTCGGGTCGATGCGCGGCCGCTGGTGCTGCGCGCCTTCCTCTGTGCCCGGGAGGAGGCGGACGGCTGGGACTGGCAGGTCATGCCCGGCGGGCTGGCCCGCATCAGCGCCGACGGACGCCATGCCGCCGTGTCTCTGCAACAGGGGACCGGGGCCAAGGATGTCTGGGTTCTGGGCAGCGGCACGCCCCTGCGCCGCCGCGACGGCGATGCCCAGCGCGATCCCGCCCCGGTGGCCGGCGACCTGCCCAGCCGGGCCGCCGACCATCTGTTCTGGGTCGGGCGCTATGCCGAGCGGGCCGACGGCGCCGTGCGTCTGCTGCGGGCCGCGGCGGCCCGGCTGGCCGATGACAGCCGGCCGGGCGCCCAGGACGCGCTGGTGCCGCTGCTGCGCCTGCTGGGCTGGTCGGGCATGGTGCCCCTGGCCGTCACCGATCTGGCCCTCAGCGATCAGCCCGGCGCCGACGGGGTGCGCGCCATGCGGCAGGCCCTGCGGATCGTCGCCGATCCGCAGAATCCGGGTGGGCTGCACGCGGCCATCGGCCATCTGCGGCGGGCCGCCGTCAGTGTGCGCGACCGGCTGCCGCCGGACGGGGCGCGGCTGCTGGCCGTGGCCGAGGCCCAGCTTGCGGGGTTGCAGGCCGGCGATGTCGCCGGGCTGCAGCTGGCCCTGGATGATCTGGCCGCCACCCTGGCGGCCCTGGCCGGGCTGGAGCTGGACGGCATGTCCCGCGGCCCCGGCTGGCGCTTCCTGGTGCTGGGCCGGCGGCTGGAACGGGCCATCGCCCTGGTCGGGCGCTTCCAGGGCTGCGGTCTGACCCACGCCGCCCCCCCTCTCCTGGGACGGACCCTGGTGGCGACGCTGGAGGTGCTGCTGGAGCTGGCCCAGGCCGGACCCGCCTATCGCGAGCGTCATCCGGCCGGCCTGCGGCGCGAGCCGGCGCTGGCCCTGCTGCTGGCCGATGCGGAGCATCCGCGCAGCCTGCTGTTCCAGCTGGAGGCCATGGAGCGTCAGCTGGCCCGCCTGCCCGAGGCGCCGGCCCAGGCCGCCGACCTCAGCCCCACGGCCGTGGCCCGGTCCCTGCTCCAGGCCGGCCGGACGCTGGCCACCGATCCCGACGCGGCCCGCGACCCCGCGGCCCTGGCCCGGCTGGTGGAGCGGCTGAGCCGGTCCCTGCCCGACCTGTCCACCCTGCTGTCCCAGGCCTATTTCGCCCATGCCTTCGCCCGCCCGACCTGACGGCCCCGCCGCCGCACCGGCCCGACCGGACACGCCGGAGACCCACGGGCCGCTCCCGCCGGCCACGGGCGCGCCCGCCGAGGCCGGGCCGGGGGCCGCCTATCGCTGCCGCCACATCACCCGCTACAGCTATGCCGAGCCGGTGACCGGCAGCCAGCTCATCGCCCATCTGGCCCCCCGGCCGCATCCGCACCAGCGCGGCGGCATCGCCCGGCTGCTGGTGGAGCCGGCACCGGCGGTGGCCGTGGACCGGCTGGACTGGTTCGGCAATCCCGTCACCTATGCCGCCATCGACACACCCCACCGCAGCCTGACGGTGACGGCGGAGCTGGAGATCGCGGTGGCGGCGCTGCCCCTGCCCGACCCCGCCGCGACCCCGCCCTGGGAGAGGGTGGCCGCCGCCGCGGCAGCCGCCGCGGAGCCGGTGGAGTTCCTCCAGCCCAGCCCGCTGGTGCCGGTGCCCGATACCGCCCTGGCCGCCGCCCTGGCCGACTTCACCGCCCCCAGCTTTCCGCCGGGCCGGCCGGTGCTGGCGGGGCTGCTGGACCTGACCCGGCGCATCCAGGCCGAATTCACCTTCGAGACCGGGGTGACCACCCCCGGCACTCCGGTGGCCGAGGTGCTGCGCCTGCGCCGGGGCGTGTGCCAGGACTTCGCCCATCTGATGATCGCCGCCCTGCGGCGGCTGGGCCTGCCCGCCCGCTATGTCAGCGGCTATCTCCGCACCCTGCCGCCGCCGGGGCAGCCGCGCCTGGTGGGAGCCGACGCCAGCCATGCCTGGGTCCAGGCCTGGTGCGGGGAAGCGCCGGGCTGGATCGACCTGGACCCCACCAACGGCCGCCCGGCCGACACCGACCACATCACCCTGGCCTGGGGCCGGGATTACGACGATGTCTGCCCCCTGCGCGGCGTCATCCTGGGCGGCGGTGTACAGACGCTGGAGGTCAGCGTCGATGTGGAGCCGCTGGGCTGAAGCCCGTCGATGGCGGGAAAACGCCCCATCGCCGGACACCCGATTCCATGCCGAGATTTCGCTCGCCTGACACAACGAAAAAGATATAATAATAAGATATATGCAACCGATCCGGAGTCCTGCGGATCCGCTGGCACGGACAGGGAAGGAACCGAGACATGCCGTATATCCTGACCCCCGCTCAAGACACGATGGCCATTGCGGAACGGGAATTTGGGACCTCATCCCCCCAGGTGCAGTTCACGCTTTTCACCTCCTGCATCGGCGTGCTTTCGCTGCGGAACGGTGCCGTGACCGGCGTTCATCTCTCGATCACCGCCGAGGACGGGACGCTGTTCGACGATGCGGCAGCGAATCAAGTGGCCCAGATCATCGGCCAATGGGATCAGATCAAGGTGATCGGCCGCATCGATTATTGGGAGAACCCGGCAAACGGCGTGACTGCGGCCTTTAACAATATGCTTCAGCTCCTGGGGGTCCCGCCGGACAATCTCTACCAGTTGGCCGATGGCATCTATGGCGGCGAAGACGACGGCGGCACACTGGAGATCACCTACTGACCAGGCGGTCTGCGCCGCCAAGCCGCCGGTGCAGACCGCTGATGCAGACCGCGGAAATGGAAAGGTCGCACCGGCTGCCCGGTGCGACCTTCGCCCGTCCGATCACCCGGCGCCCCTCCGATCACCCGGCGGGCGGCCGGGGCGGCCAATAGCTTGTTCTGCCCGCAGGCCTTCAGGACGTTGCTGGACCCGGCGCATCCGGGCCGAATTCACCGTCGAGACCGGGGGCACCAGCCCCGGTACCCCTGTGGCCGCGGTGCTGCGCCTGCGCCAGGGCGTGTACCGGGACTTCGCCCCTCTGATGATCGCCGCCCTGCGGCGGCCTGCGCGCCCGCGATGCCAGCGGCTCTCCCGCCCCCTGTCCGCACGCCGCGCTGCTGTCCGGCGCCGGCTTGGAAAAGGCCCCGGATGGGGGGGCAGACAGGGAAGATTTAAAGGGACAAGCGGCACCCGGTTATTCCCTTGCTAAACGTCGGCCAAGGAGAGACAGAGGAAACACCTTCCTTTTCGGCGCCGGAGAGCACCGCGCGAATGAACCAGGCGGACCCTCCCTCCCCCTCGACCGCAGAGATCCGGCAGCAGCTAGACCGGTTGCGGCAGAGCGTCGCGTTCGCCGGATCGGAACGCCTGGTGGCGTTTCTTGACTTCGTGGTCGAGGAGACCCTTGCCGGCCGGGGGGCGCTGCTGAAAGAAACGGTCATCGGCAACGCGGTCTATGGCCGCCAACCGCCCTACGATCCCCGCATCGACTCCACCGTGCGCGTGGAGGCACGGCGGCTCCGCGGCAAGCTGAAGGCCCATTACGCCGGCGAAGGACATACCGATCCCGTCGTCATCGACCTGCCCACCGGCCGGTATACCCCTCGGTTTTCCCTCCGGGCCGGATCCCCATCGCCGCATGATCCGATGGGGGAGAAAGGCGCCATCTTCGAAAAGGGGCGCGGCGCGGCCGTTGCCGTCATGCCGTTCCACGCCTTGTCCGCCGACCCGGCGGATGAGACCTTCGCCGACGGTCTGACCGACGAGTTGATCTTCACCCTGGGCCGGGTGCATGGCTTGCGCATCACGTCGCGCAGCATGGCTTTTCAATACAAGAACAAGCCCCCGTCCCTGACGGACCTGGCCCGCGAACTCGGTGTGGATGCCGTCCTGCAGGGAACCGTGCGGCGCGAAGGCGACATGCTGCGCGTCACTGTCGAGCTTTCCAATCCTCAGGGCTTCGTCATGTGGTCGGACCGTTTCGATGCGCCGGGGCACGAACGGATGCGCCTGCAGGAACAGATCGCCATAACACTGTCCAGCCGGGTCCGCCTGGACAGTTCCCAGATCCGCGCCCAGCGGGCCGGACCCGGACCTGAAGCGCTGGATGCCCATGCCAGGATTTACCGCGCGCGGCAACTGCTGGATCAACAGACCCCGGCGACGCTGCGGGAAGCACTGGAGATCTTCACCGAGGTCAGCCTCTCGACCTCGGATTACGCACGCGGACATTCGGGCATTGCCGACTGCCAGTGCGACCTGTTCCGCCTGGGACTGACCGGCCGTGATGACGCGGCTTCGATCGCAAGGCAGGCCATCCGCCGCGCGTTGGAGATCGACCCGCTTTCGGTCGAGGCGCGGACCGCCCAGGCCACCGTGTCCGCCTGGCTGGAATGGGACCGCGATGCCGCGCAGCGATACTTCCAGGACGCCATGTCCAAGGGCGGGACCGCGCGCACGGCGCGGCTGTTCGGCGTGCATCTGACCTATGTGGAACGCCATGACGAGGCCGCCCGGCTGTTCCGCGATGCCAGGGCCATGGAACCGTTTTCCGTGCAGCAGGATATCGCCGAAGCCGTCAGCCATTATCAGGCGCGGCGGTTCCGGCTGCTGACAGACGTGACACCGCGCGCCGCGCCGCCGGAAGTTCTGGTTCATATCGCGCTTGCTCATCTGTTCGGCGGTACACCAGAGGAAGCACGCCGGCTGCTGCCGGACCTTCCCCAAACCCTGGGTGAGTTCCCGCACCTGGCCCTGGCCCATGCCGAGATCCTGGCGTGGCTGGGTGATGAGCCGCCACCGGTGCCGCCGCCGGACGCCAGTTGGTTTGCCAGGGCGACTCTCGCCGCGGCCCGGGGCGACGAAACGGGCTGCCTTGATGCCCTGGAAGCGGCCATAGCCACACAGGAGCTTCCGGCGGTGTGGATGCGGACCGACCCCCGGTTCGACCGGCTGCGCCCCACGCCCCGTTTCAACACCCTGCTGGACCGCGTGGCGCCATCCGCCTGAAACCCCGGCCCTCACAGTTAGTCCGCGTCAACTCACATGTCCGGCCGTGGTCCGCCTTATAGAGTGCCGGCCATCGGGGCTGACGGCTGAGGGCGAAGCATTGTGACGCGGTCGGTTTGGAACAAGGGGATAGCGGCGGCGGGCGTGCTCGGGGCGCTCGCCGTCCTTCTGTGGCTGGCGACCCGCCCGCCGCCGCTGACCATCCAGGGAGAGGTTTCGGCGGATCGGGTCGACATCAGCGCGCGCGTGGCCGGCCGGGTCGTGCGGCTGGCGGCCGATGTGGGCGAGACGGTGGAGAAAGGCGCGCTGCTGGCCGAGCTGGAAAGCCCGCAGCTGGTGGCCGCCCTGGGGCTGGCCCAGGCCGCGTTGTCCGTGGCCAGGGCCGATCTGGAGCGCGTCGACAGCACCCGCCCTGAAACCATTGCCGCCCGGCGCGCCGAACTGGCGGCGGCGGAAGCCGAAATCGTGCTGAACCGCGAAGCCTATAACCGGCAGGCCCAGCTTGTGCGCACGGGCAACACGCCGCAAGCGAAGGTGGACGAGGCCACCCGCAACCTGGAGACCTCCATCCGCAGGCGGGAGGCGGCACAGGCGGCCTTGCGCCTGGCTATCACCGGGGCCAGCGCCGAAGAACGGGCCCTGGCCGCCGCCCAGGTCAAGCAAGCCGAGGCCGCGCTCGACCAGCGGCGCGTGGATGTGGCCGAACTGACCATCCGCGCCCCCTTTTCGGGGCAGGTGACCACCCGCGTGGCCGACATCGGCGAAAATTTCAGTGCGGGCGCCCCCATGATCTCGCTGGTGGACATGCAGCACGCCTGGTTCACGTTCAATCTGCGCGAAGACCTGCTGAAGGGCGTCCAGATCGGCGACATTCTGCATGTCTCCGTTCCCGCCTTGGGCGGCAAGACCATTCCCGTGCGGGTAACGGTCATCAATGCCCAGGGCCAATACGCGACCTGGCGCGCGACCCGCGCCACGGGCGATTTCGACCTGCGCACGTTCGAAATCCGGGCGCACCCCACCGAGCCGGTGCAGGGGCTGCGTCCGGGCATGAGCGCGATCGTCGTCTGGCCGGACAGGAGACCCTGACATGCCCGCGCATCGGCGGGGGTTCTGGTGCGTGTTCTGGCGCGAACTGGGGTGGCTGCGCCGCCGCCGGCTTCTGGCGGGACTGGCGGTGTTCGTCCCCCTGACGCTGCTGGCCCTGCTGACCGCCATCTTCAGCGCCGGCATCGCAACCCGCCTGCCCATCGGCGTGCTCGACCTGGACGGCTCGCCCCTATCGCGGTCCCTCATTCGCATGGTCGATGCCGCGCCGGATACCGAGGTGGCCCTGCGGGTGTCCGACCTCGGCGACGGACGAAACGCCATCCTGTCCGGGCGCATCCACGGCCTGCTCATGCTGCCCCGCCATATCGAAAGGGATGTCCAGGCCGGGCGGCGGCCCGAGGTGGTGTTCTTCTACAACACCCAGACCATGACCACCGGCAACCTCGTGCTGCGGGCGGTCAATGCCGCCGTGCCGGCCGCCGCTGCCGGACTCCGGCTGAGCCTGCGCACAGCCCAGGGGCAAGATACGGACCTGGCGCAAGCGGCCCTGTCGCCCATTCCGGTCCAGGTCCATGCGCTGTTCAATCCCACCCTGAATTACGCCCATTTCCTGCTGGCCGCGCTGCTGCCCGCCGTGCTGCAGGTGGTGGTGGTCACCGTCACTGCCTATTCCGTGGGGCTTGATGTGGAGACGCCGCACCGCCTGCACATCCTGCACCGGCTGGGCGGCGGATTGTGGCCGGCACTGGCGGGCAAGGTGCTGCCCTACACATTTCTGTTCCTGATGGTCCTGGGCCTGTCGGACTGGGTTCTGTTCGGATGGCTGGGACTGCCGCTGCGGGGCAATGGCGCCCTGCTTCTGGCCGGCAGCCTGCTGTTCATCCTGGCCGGCCAGCTCATCGGCATGCTGCTGGCCCTGGTGCTGAGGCCCATGGCCAGCGCCGTCAGCATCGGCACCCTGCTGATGGCACCGGCCTTTGGCTTCATGGGGGTGGGCTTCCCGCGCATGGGGATGAATGGCTTCGCCCAGGGCTGGGGCATGGGGTTGCCGGGAACCTGGTATCTGCTGGCCCGGATCGATCAGACCATACGCGGCGCGCCCGCAGCCTTGTCGTTGAAGCCTCTCCTGATCCTGGCAGCCTTCGTGGTCGCCTTGTCGGGTCTCATCGCCTGGCGACTGGAGGCCATGCGCGCCCGGCGCAGGAGGACGGCATGAAGGCGGTCTATCGGGCGTTTCTCCACGAATTCGGCCGCATCTTCACTGTCAGGCCGGCCTTTGCCGTGCTGGTGGTGGCGGCGGCCATCTATGCCGCCTACTATCCCCAGCCCTACGTCAACGAAGCGCTGCGCCGTGTTCCCATCGCGGTGGTCGATAGTGAAGACACCACCGCCAGCAGGGAACTTGCCCGGCGTGTCGATGCCACCGCCGACGTGGCCGTCGCCTTGCTCTTCCCCGACATGGCCAGCGCCGAACGCGCGGTCTTTGCCCGCGATGTCCATGGCATCCTGTTCATTCCCAAGGACTTCGAACGCAGTCTGCTGCACGGGCGGGGATCGCCGGTGGCGCTGTACGCCGATGCCAGTTATTTCCTGGTCTATCAGCGCATTTCCCTGGCGGTGACGGCGGTCGCCTGGACCATGGGGGTGGAGATTGAAACCGCCCGGCTCATCGGGGCTGGCATTGATCCGGTACTGGCGGCGGCGGCCTCGGATCCGTTGCCGCTGACCGCCGTGCCCTTGTTCAATCCTCAAAGCGGCTACGCCACCTACCTGCTGCCCGCCGCCTTCGTCCTGATCCTGCAGCAGACGCTGCTCATCGGTGTGGGGCTGCTGTCCACCCTGCCCGACCGTCCCGCCGCTGCGGGTGCAGCGGCCACCGTGCTGGGCAAGCTCCTGGCCTACACCGCCCTGGAAGCGCTCGTCATTCCCGCCTATCTGGTCATCCTTCCCGCGCTCTATGGCCTGCCCCGGCTGGGATCGCTCATGACCATTCTGATCATGGCCCTGCCGTTCGTCCTTGCCGTCGGCGCCCTCGGCCTGCTCCTGGCGGCCCTGTTCCGCAACGCCCTGACCGTGCAGCTGGCGATGGCCGCCCTGGGGTTACCCCTGTTCTTCCTGGCCGGCTTTTCCTGGCCGGCGGAGGCCATGCCGCAAACGGTCCAGATGCTGTCGCTGCTGATACCCAGCACATCCGCAATCGACGGTCTGGTCAGGATTGCCCAGATGGGCGCTTCGCTGTCCCAGGTGGCACGCCCGCTGCTGACCCTGAGCGGGCTGGCCGTCCTCTACGCCGCGGCCGCCCTGGCGCTGGAGTCCCGGCGCAGGGGTACGCGGACCGGCCGCTGATGCAGGCCGCGGAAACAGGAAGGGCGCACCGGCCGCCCGGTGCGCCCTTCACCTGTCCCATCGTCCAGAGGCCGGTCAGGCCGCCTGGGTGGTGACGGCCTTGTTCTGCTCGCGGGTCTTCAGGAAGCGGATCTCGGGGAAATCCTCCTGGGCGCGGTTCAGCTGCCAGCCATTGCGGGCCAGATAGACCAGGGCGCCGTCATGATCCTCGGCCATGTCGGCGCGGCGGCTGTCGATGAAGGCCTTCAGCCGCACCGGGTCCTCGCACTCCACCCAGCGGGCGGCATCATAGCCGGCGGTCTCGAACTTGGCCTTCAAGTCGTATTCGGCGTCCAGCCGGGCGGCCAGCACCTCGAACTGCAGCGGGCCGACGACGCCGACGATCCAGTCGGCACCGACGACCGGCTTGAACACCTGGCTGGCGCCCTCCTCGGCGAAATGCTCCAGCGCCTTGCGCAGATGCTTCACCTTCATCGGGTCGTCCAGGCGCACGCGCTGCAGCAGTTCCGGCGCGAAGCTGGGCACGCCGGTATAGCGCAGATCCTCGCCCTCGGTCAGCGTGTCGCCGATGCGCAGCGAGCCATGGTTGGGGATGCCGATGATGTCGCCCGGCCAGGCGTCCTCGGCCAGCTCGCGGTCGCGGGCCAGGAACAGCACGGCGTTGTTGACCGCCAGCAGCTTGCCGCTGCGCATGTGCTTCAGCTTGGTGCCGCGCTTGAAATGGCCGGAGCAGAGCCGGAAGAAGGCGATGCGGTCGCGGTGGTTGGGGTCCATGTTGGCCTGGACCTTGAACACGAAGCCGGTGACCTTGCCCTCGCCCGGCTCGACCATGCGGCCGTCGGCCTTCTGCGGCCGCGGCGGCGGGGCATATTCGGCCAGGCCCAGCAGCAGCTCGCGCACGCCGAAATTGTTGATGGCGGAGCCGAAGAACACCGGGGTCTGGTGCCCCTCGCGATAGGTTTCCAGGCTGAAGGCCGGGCACAGCTCGCGCACCATGGCCACGTCCTCGCGCAGCTTGGCCGCCTGATGCGCCGGGATCAGCTCGTCGATCTTGGGGTCGTCGATGCCATGGCACTCGATGCCCTCGCTGGCCACGTCGCCGGCGCGGCGGTCCATCAGGATCAGCCGGTCGCGGATCAGGTCGTAACAGCCGCGGAAATCCTGGCCCGAGCCGATGGGCCAGCTGGCGGGCGTCACCTCCAGCTGCAGGTCGCGCTCGATCTCGTCCATCAGCTCGAACGGGTCGCGCGCCTCGCGGTCCATCTTGTTGACGAAGGTGGCGATGGGCACGTCGCGCATGCGGCAGACCTCAAACAGCTTGCGCGTCTGGCTCTCGATGCCCTTGGCGGCGTCAATGACCATGACGGCGCTGTCCACCGCGGTCAGGGTGCGGTAGGTGTCCTCGGAGAAATCCTCGTGGCCCGGTGTGTCCACCAGATTGAAGGTGCGGTCGGCATAATCGAAATTCATCACCGACGCGGTGACGGAGATGCCGCGCTCCCGCTCCACCTTCATCCAGTCCGACCGGGCGCGCCGCTGCTCGCCGCGGGCCTTGACCGCGCCCGCCATCTGGATGGCGCCGCCGAACAGCAGCAGCTTTTCCGTCAGCGTGGTCTTGCCGGCGTCCGGGTGCGCGATGATCGCGAAAGTGCGGCGCTTCTCGACTTCGGCGTCAAGGATATTGGCGGGCATGGCGGGATACTCGGCAGGATGTTGACTGAACGGAACAGGAGTCGGCGCGGTTTTACCGGATCATCCGCCGCGGGTCACGCATGCAGGTGATCCATGCGGACGGGGGCGGACCCGCAGGCCCGCCCCCGTCCCCATCGCCTGGAAACGCCCCCGGCCGGCGCCGGCCGGAGGCTGTCCCTGATCTCAGACGCCGGTGCCCTTGCCGCGGCGCAGCGGCTGCGCGCCGCCGAAGGGGCGGCGTTCATCGTCGCGGCGCGGACCGGCGCGGAAATCCCGGTCGCCCCGATGGCCCTCGTTGCGGTTGGCATGGCCCTTGTGCGGGCCGGCCTTGTGGCCGTGCGGACGCTCGCGCCACTCCACCGGACCGGCATCGGACGACCAGCCGCCGCCATGACCCTGCGGCTCAACGCCCTCCTCGCGCGGACGGCGCGGCCGGTCGGCCTGGAAGCCGTCGCGGGCCGGACGCTCGCCCCAGGGCTTGCGCTCGCCCTGCGGCCGCTCGCTGTAGGGACGGTCGCCATGGGGACGGTCGCCATGGGGCCGCTCACCCTGCGCAGGGTCGCCACCGGCGGCGAAGCGGTCATCCCGGCGCGGACCGCCCCGGAAGCCGCCGCCGTGACCACCGCCGTAGCCGCCGCCATAGCCGCCACGGTTGCCGCCGAACGGCTTGCCGTAGCCGCCCTTGCCGAAGGGCTTGCCGCCCGGCGCGCGGGGACCGCGCTCCGGCTCCGGCAGCGGCTCCAGGCCCGGCAGGGTGTGCAGCACTGGCTTCTGGCCGGTGTACATCTCGATGGCGCGGACCAGATTGCGGTCGGTGCGGGTGAACAGGCTGTAGGAGGTGCCGGTGGCGCCGGCACGGCCGGTGCGGCCGATGCGGTGGACATAATCCTCCGCCACCTTCGGCAGGTCGAAATTGATGACGTGCGTCAGGTCGGAAATGTCGATGCCGCGGGCAGCCACGTCGGTGGCGACGATGACATTGACACGGCCGTCGCGCAGCCACTGCACCACACGGTTACGCTCGCGCTGCTGCATGTCGCCATGCAGCGGCATGGCGGACAGGCCCTTTTCCGACAGCTCGTCGGCCAGCCGGTCGGCATCGCGCTTGGTGGCGGTGAAGACGATGCCCTTCTGGAAGGCCTCGTCCTGCAGCAGACGGTCCAGCAGCTTGTGCTTGTGGTCCAGCCCGTCGGCGCGCAGCCAGCGCTGGTCGACCTGGGTGGTGACCACGGCCTTGCCGGCCACGTCCACGCGCACCGCGTCCTTGGTCAGGGTCGCGGCCAGCCGCTCGGCGGTGCGGTCCAGGGTGGCGGTGAACAGCAGGGTCTGACGCTCGGCCGGGCAGGCGGCGGCGATCTGCTCCACCGCCTCGCGGAAGCCCATGTCCAGCATGCGGTCGGCTTCGTCCAGCACCAGCACCTCGACGCAGGTCAGGTCGATGCGGCCGTTCTCCAAATGGTCGATCAGGCGGCCGGGCGTGGCGACCACCAGGTCGGCACGGCGGCGCAGCATCTCGATCTGGGCGCGGTAGGGCATACCGCCCAGCACCGTGCCGGTGTGGATGCGGTGGTACTTCGACAGGGCCTTGACGCTCTCCAGCACCTGGCTGGCCAGCTCACGGGTGGGGGTCAGCACCAGCACCCGCGGCCCCCAGGAGCCGGCGGCGCGCGGGGTGGCGGCGATGCGGGACAGGGACGGCAGCACGAAGGCCGCGGTCTTGCCGGTGCCGGTGTTGGCGGAGGCCACCACATCCCGGCCCTCCAGGGCGGCGGGGATGGCCTGGGCCTGGATCGGGGTCGGCGCGGTGAATCCCAACTCCTCCACGGCCTTCAACAGCGGGGACGGAAGGGCGAGATCGGAAAACAGAACGGTCAAGCTGACGAACCTTCATCGGGCATGCGCGCCCGCCGCCGTCCCGGGCGGAACGGTGGGGTGGGCGCACAGGATGCGGCGGCGCCGGAACGGCACCGTCGCGGTTGCGCAGGAGCGGCTTGTCTTGTTCGGAGAGCGAAGGGCAGCACTGCCGGGAAACGGCAGGCGGCAAACACGACCCGACTCAATCACGGGGCGTTTGCTGGGGTGGCGACAACGCGCCACCGGGGGCCCCTCTGCCACTCGGTACGGGGCCTAGATAAGCGGGCGGACGCCGCCTTGCCAGAAGAATCAACATCATGTCTGTGCCGCGCCGGGCGCAGGGCGGCGGCGGCACGCCGGAACAAGGGGGCAAGCGTGCAGAAAAAGGCCCGCGGAAAACCTGTCCCGCGGGCCCGTCCCTATGCCGATGGCCAATCCCGGCCTCAGCCGAGGTCCTCGACCTCCGACGGCTTCACCGCCTGCACGTCCCAGATTTCGCGCGCATATTCCAGGATGGTGCGGTCGGAGGAGAACCAGCCCATGCGGGCGGTGTTGAGGATGGCCTTGCGGGTCCATTCCTCCTGGTCGCGATACAGCTCCACCGCCGCCGCATGGGTGTTGCAGTATTCCTCGAAATCCGCCGTCACCAGGAAGGGGTCGGCGGTATAGAGGCTGTCGACGATGGGGCGGAAGCGCTGCGGATCGTCGGCGGAGAAGACACCGGACCCGATCATGTCCAGCGCCCGCTTCAGGCGCGGATTGGTGGCGATGACTTCCCGCGGCTGGAAGGCCCCGCCCTGCTTCAGCTCCGCCACTTCGGCCGCGGTCAGGCCGAAGATGAAGATGTTCTCCTCGCCCACATGCTCGCGGATTTCCACATTGGCACCGTCCAGCGTGCCGATGGTCAGGGCGCCGTTCAGGGCCAGCTTCATGTTGCCGGTGCCCGACGCCTCCATGCCGGCGGTGGAGATCTGTTCCGACAGATCGGCCGCCGGCATGATCAGCTCGGCCTGGCTGACATTGTAGTTGGGCAGGAACACCAGCTTCAGCCGACCGCGCACGGACGGGTCATGGTTGATGACCTTGGCGATGTCGTTGGCCAGCTTGATGATCAGCTTGGCCTGGTGATAGGCCGGCGCCGCCTTGCCGGCGAAGATCTTCGTCACCGGCACGAAATCGCGCGTGGGGTTGTCGCGGATCTCGTTGTACAGGGCCACCGTCTGCAACAGGTTCAGCAGCTGGCGCTTATATTCGTGGATACGCTTGACCTGCACGTCGAAGATGCTGTCGACATTGACGTCCACCTGCACATGCCGGGCGATGTAGGCCGCCAGCCGCTTCTTGTTGAAGCGCTTGGCCCGGCGGAATTCCTCGCGGAACACAGCGTCGTCCACACGCGGGGCCAGGGCCTGCAACTGCTCCAGATCGCTGACCCAGCCGCTGCCGATGCGGCTGGTGATCAGCTTGGTCAGCATCGGATTGGCCTGATGCAGCCAGCGGCGCGGGGTGATGCCGTTGGTCTTGTTCAGGATGCGGTCGGGGAACTCCTGGTGGAAATCGGCGAACACCGTCTGCTTCATCAGTTCGGTGTGCAGGGCCGACACGCCATTGACCTTGTGGCTGCCCAGGAAGGCCAGGTTGCCCATGCGCACGCGGCGGTCGCCGTTCTCGTCGATCAGCGACAGGCGCTGGACATGACCCACATCGGGGTTGCGCTTGATGCGGTTCAGGAAATGGGCGTTGATCTCATAGATGATCTGCATGTGGCGCGGCAGCACGCGCTCCATCAGCCGCACCGGCCAGGCTTCCAGCGCCTCCGGCAGCAGGGTGTGGTTGGTATAGCTGAAGGTGCGGTTGGTGATGTCCCAGGCCGCCTCCCAATCCAGCCCGTGCTGATCCACCAGCAGACGCATCAGCTCGGCGATACCGATGGCGGGGTGCGTGTCGTTCAGCTGGATGGCCGCCTTCGCCGGCAGCTCGTCGAAGCCGGTATGGTGCTGCATGTAGCGGCGCAGGATGTCCTGGATCGACGCGCTGGTGAAGAAATACTCCTGCTTCAGCCGCAACTCGCGCCCCACCTCGGTGGCGTCGTTGGGATAGAGCACGCGGGACAGGTTCTCCGACAGCACCTTGCCCTGTACGGCCTTGAGGTAGTCGCCCTCGTTGAAATGGCCGAAATTGAAATCGCTGGTGGCCCGCGCCGACCACAGGCGCAGCGTGTTGATGGTCTCGCCGCCGAAGCCCACCACCGGGGTGTCGAAGGCCATGGCATGGACCTTGTCGGCATCGACCCAGCGATAGCTGCTCTTGCCGCTGGCGTCGCGCACCTCCTCGACCCGGCCATAGAACTGCACGGGATACAGCACCTCGGGCCGCGCGAACTCCCAGGGATTGCCGAAGCGCAGCCAGTTGTCGGGGTACTCCACCTGCCAGCCATGCTCGAAGCGCTGCTCGAACAGGCCGTATTCATAGCGGATGCCATAGCCGATGCCCGGCAGGTTCTCGGTGGCCAGGCTGTCCAGGAAGCAGGCGGCCAGACGGCCCAGGCCGCCATTGCCCAGGGCGGGGTCCGGCTCCACATCGACCACATCCTCCAGGCGGGCGCCCATGCCGTCCAGCGCCTCGCGGCAGGCCTCGACCAGGCCCAGATTGGCCAGGTTGTTGGTCATCAGCCGCCCGATGAGGAATTCCATACTGAAGTAATAGACGCGCTTGGCGTCCCGGGCATAGACGGCGCGGGTCGTGTCCATCCAGCGGTCGACCACACGGTCGCGCGTTGCCAGGGCGGCGGTGGTGAACCAGTCCCGCCGTGTGGCGGACGGCACGTCCTTGCCCACGGAATAGACCATCCACTCAATGAAGGACCGCTTCAGCGCATCCACATCCAGCGCCTTGCGTCCGATCTCGCGTGTCTTGTACCGAGCGTCCATCGCGACTGTCTTTCCGAAAAGGGGTTCGGACCGAAAAGGGGGTCGGCGACCCCGCCCTTCCGACCGGACGCGTCCCAGGAGAGACCGCGCCCGACCGACCCGGGCCATACTGGCCCCGGATCTGGTTAACGTTCCTTTGCTTTAGCGCGTTTTCAAGGCGCTTGTCTTGCATCGGGCGCCAACGGGCAGGCCGGAGCGGATTGCCGGCACGCTCCGGCCCGGCCGCCGCGTCCGCATTAACATGCCTCAGTTGCAGAATGCGACACATCCTCGCACAGAATCCGCGAGAACACACGCTTCCGGAACTTACCCATCCATTTTCCCGGGGAAAGGTAAGTTCATCCGTTTCTTCGTCCCGCTCATTCCGATTCTTTGTGCGGCATCGGAACAACACCCAGGCGCCCCCGTTCATCAGACAGCGGCACCCAAGCCGTACAACTTCCGGGACCGGATCTGTCCCGATCGCGCGTTCCGAAGTGACCGGGAGGCAACAATGCACACCGTGACGGAAGGAACCGTTTTCCTGCCACAGCATCCGATGGGGCTGACCGCGACCAGCGTGGCGGACAGGATGCCGCACCCGGCTGCTGGTCTCTGACCCGCAAGGGACCACCCCGCTTCCATTCCCGGCATGACCTCTTCCGGCGGACGGCCCAGCCGCGCGCCATGGGAAAGGTGTGCCCGAGCCCTGGCTGACGATCCCGCAATCATGGAGCCGGAACAATGGCTTACTCTTTCTCTGATGAACTGATCGGCTGCATCCCCGCGCTGCACCGCTATGCCTGCAAGCTGACCCGCGATGCGGCGGCGGCCGAGGACCTGACCCAGGACTGCATCGCCCGCGCCCTGTCGCGGTCACATCGATTCGAACCCGGCACCAACATGCAGGCCTGGCTGACCACCATGCTGAAGAACCTGCATTTCAACAATCTCCAGCGCGAAAAGCACATGACCAAGGTGGAGTTGTGGGACCATGCCGCGGCGGTGGAGGCCACACAGATGTCGCGTCTGGTCTGCCGCGACGTCGACCGGGCCTTCCAGTCACTCACCCCGTGCCAGCGCAAGGTGGTCAGGCTGGTGGCGATCGAAGGGCGGCCCTACCAGGAAGCGGCCGAACGGCTCAATGTCTCCATCGGCACCATCCGCTCCCGCCTGTGCCGCGCCCGGGAACGGCTCAACACCATGATGGCGGCCTGATCCGGATTGTGGCGCGATCAGGATCGGCGGCCCGGTCCGGTCAGCGGCACCCCGATGGACATAATTCCTATTTTATGATGTTCTGCTCCCAGCACTGCCGCAGGCCCGTCGGGGACGCCTGCCGCGGTGCTGGGGTCTTGGAAAGGTGAAGATAAGGACCAGGATGGACTGCACCCCATCATTGAGACATGTCGCAAAAGCTACAGCATGGTTTCCGCCACCAGTGCCGCCCGGCCGGGCGGCACTGGTGGTTCGTCCTGTGCCTCGAACTCCACCGGGCTCAGGTAGTCG
>NZ_QGNJ01000010.1 GCF_003336875.1 Oleisolibacter albus
AATAGCCCGTCCAGGTGGCCCTGGCGGCGGTCGAGGGACGAGCGATAGCCGGCAAGGCTGCCCGGCCCGGGCGGTCCTGGACGGGACGGATCGGATGGGTGGTGATGCGGTGACGCTTGTGCCCGGGGTGGCTGTGGTGGCAGAAATGGTCACCGCACGGTGGCGGATTATCTGTTGTCACCCATCGTCCGGGCGACGCAAGAGGCGGAGAGGGAAAGGTGATATTCCATAATTCAAATAAATTTGACAAAATTATAGGCATAATTTCCCTTGGAACAAACAGATATTGGAAGATTTTCATAATTCTCATCTGCGCCGTTACCTCACATTCTGCGGTAGCGGGAGATTTCTTTCTGAGAAGTATCGGATACGTGCCGGAACATGATGGTCGAGGCAGATCTCTGTTGTGGTATGATACGGATGAGTTTTCCGGGCTTTACAAAAACGAAGAAAATCTAGTTTTTATACTCAGCCAGGGAAATGCATATTTCATGAATGATGCTGACGAACATAGCATCGAGAAAGAATTAATCGAAAAGCCGCGATATTACATTCCGGATGGCAATAAAATAGATAATATTCTTGTTTTCATTGGCCCCGATGACGCAGCGAAAAAATACATAAGCAATATATCTGCCTTGTCGAGCGGACTTTTTTTAAACTGGGAACAAATCGAAGATGTTTGCAAATATCCTTTTGGAATGACACTTGCCGTGTACGATAAAAATTCCTCAATTAGAAGCCGATTTATGTTTATAGCGAAAAGTCGGTTCGCCAAGCATCTGCTCGGCAATGAATGCATTCCAGACGATACCAGCAAGACATTCCTAATTTCCTCAATATATGGAGAAATATTTGAAATTGATAAAAATAAAATTGTCGTCGAATCGGCACGAGACAATGTGATTTTTCTGCTGGAATTGAGCGAAGACGCGCCAAAGACTAATCATTTTGGAGAGAATCATATTGTACTGAAATTTTCAGAAAAAGAGTATAGCGATTTCAAGTCAAGAAGAAACCATATAATGAATATGGTTGAGGCGAATTGTCTTCGCAACAACTATAGCAATGATGATTGTGCGCGAGAAATGGAAAAAGAAATGGAATTATTTATTAATGGAATGAAATAATCATTAGAGAAATCGGAAGAATGCGCAATTCTGGAAGGGTGTACAGATTCAGCAATCCCCTGACAGTCGCCCCCTCTGCTTAACCCATCAGACGGCTGTCTTGCGTTTGACGCCGGTGGGCCGGCATGTCCCGGCGCGGCGAACGATGCGCGCCCTCTGAGACCGCCCTCCGCCTGTGCCCCGCCCCTACCGCCAGGCATAGTTGAAGCTGATGGAGATGCGCTCGCTCTCCGCCGCGTTCATCACCACCTCATGGCGCAGCCAGCTTTCCCACAGCAGCAGCGTGCCCGGCTTCGGCTCCAGGGCGACGAAGGGCTGTGTCTCGCGGGCGGCTTTGCGCTTGCGCGGCGGCGCCGCCATCATCAGCCCCAGCCGCGGGTCCTCCAGTCGCAGTGCGCTGGCCCCGGGCGGGATCTCCACATAATAGGTGCCGCTGACCACGCTGTTGGGGTGGATGTGGCTGCCATGGAAGCCGCCGGGATCGAGGATGTTGATCCAGAGATTGTCCAGCACCAGCTTGCGGTCGCCCAGGTCCCAGTCCTGCAGCTTGGCGAAGGCCTTGACGTGGCGGTCGATCAGGCCCTTCAGCGTCTTCACCGCGGGATAGCGCCAGGGCAGGTCGTCCACCGAGGCGTAGGAGGTGTAGCCGGGATAGAGGTTGCGCGCCGACCAGTCCTGGCCGGCACCGTCATCCTCGGCGGCGCTGCGGCAGCTGGCCGCCAGCTCGGGGTTCAGGGCCAGGGCCTCGGCCAGCTCGGCCCGGTAGATCCGGGTGGCGAACAGGGTTTCCACCACAGGCCCGCCAGCGGGTGTGGCCGCGGGTGTGGTGGCGGGTCCGGCAGCGGGGCCGGTGGCGGAAGCGGGCGGCGTGGCGGCGGGGGGCGTCTCGGTCATGATCCCCAGCCTCTAATCCAAGCCCCGCCTGCCGTCAACGCGCACCCCGGCGCAGATGCCGCAGGCCCTGCGTCCCTTTGATCCGTTGTGGCGCCTGCATACGCATGGTTCCTTGCGCCCTCACCTCAGCAGGCCCCCGCGGGACAGCATCCCCGGGGGCTTTTTGTTTCCCCGCGACAAGGACCTTTTTCCGATGGACAAGACGGCCAATCCGGCGCCCCTCGGCCTTATGGGCTTCGGGATGACCACCATCCTGCTGAACATCCACAATGCCGGCTTCTTCCCCATGGCCTCCATGATCCTGGCCATGGGCATCTTCTATGGCGGCATCGCCCAGATCATCGCCGGGCTGCTGGAGTTCAAGAAGGGCAACACCTTCGCCACCACCGCCTTCATTTCCTATGGCTGCTTCTGGCTGACGCTGGTGGCCCTGATCCTGCTGCCCAAGCTGGGGCTGGCCGAGGCCACGCCGGAAGGCTTCATGGGCTGGTTCCTCTGCCTCTGGGGCGTGTTCACCGCCTTCATGTTCTTCGGCACCCTGTCGGCGCCGCGGGCCATGCAGGTGGTGTTCGGCAGCCTGACCGTGCTGTTCTTCCTGCTGGCGGCGCGCGACTGGACCCATTCCGAGGCGCTGGGCCGCATCGCCGGCTTCGAAGGCATCGTCTGCGGCGCCTCCGCCGTCTATCTGGCCATGGCCGAGGTGCTGAATGAGAAGGCCGGGCGCACGGTGCTGCCGGTGGGCTGATTGCGCCCGCGGGTCCCGGGGGCGGCATCGGCGGCGGGCGGGCGGCGTGCCCCGCCCCAGCCTGGCCGCGGCAGGGCGCGATCCGCGCCCCCCGGGCAGCGGCAAGGGCGCGCCGCGCCCCTTGGCAGCGGCGGCCAAGCCCCGTAAGACAGGGGGTCCTTCCCGTCCGAAGCCTGAAGCGGCCCCCATGTCCGATCTGCGCCCGATCCCCGTCGACGACCTCACCCTGGAGCAGGCCAAGGCCGAGCATGACGCCCTGGCCGCGGAGATCCGGCATCACCGCGCGCTCTATTACCGCAAGGACGCGCCGGAGATCGCCGACGCCGACTATGACCGGCTGGAGCAGCGGCTCGCCGCGGTGGAGGCGCGCTTCCCCGAACTGGTGACGGAGGACAGCCCGAGCCAGACCGTGGGCGCCGCCCCCGGCGCCGGCTTCGGCACCGTCACCCATGCCGTGCCCATGCTGTCGCTGGACAATGCCTTCCAGGAGGAGGATGTCCGCGGCTTCGTCGATCAGATCGTCCGCTTCCTCAACCGGCGCGATGCCGGGGGGCTGGCCTTCGTGGCCGAGCCCAAGATCGACGGGCTGTCGCTGTCCCTGCGCTACGAATCCGGGCGGCTGGTCCAGGCCGCCACCCGCGGCGACGGCCAGACCGGCGAGGATGTCACGGCCAATGTCCGCACCATCCGGGACATCCCGCAGACCCTGCCGGCCGATGCCCCCGCCCTGCTGGAGGTGCGCGGCGAGGTCTACATGACCCGCGCCGACTTCCTCGACCTCAACCGCCGTCAGGCCGGGCGCGGCGACAAGGTCTTCGCCAATCCGCGCAACGCCGCCGCCGGCTCGCTGCGCCAGCTCGATGCCCGGATCACGGCGGCGCGGCCGCTGCGTTTCTTCGCCTATGCCTGGGGCGAGCTGTCGGCACCGCTGGCCGACACGCAATGGGGTGCGCGGGAGCGGCTGGCGGCCCTGGGCTTCACCATCTCCCAGCCCAGCATCCTCTGCACCGATGTGGAGGGGCTGCTGGCCTATTACGCCCGCATCGGCGCCGAGCGGCCGGACCTGCCCTTCGACATCGACGGCGTCGTCTACAAGGTCAACGATCTGGCCCTGCAGGAGCGGCTGGGCTTCCGCACCCGCACGCCGCGCTGGGCCACGGCCCATAAATTCCCGGCCGAACAGGCCCGCACCGTGCTGAAGGCCATCACCATCCAGGTCGGCCGCACCGGCGCGCTGACCCCGGTGGCCGAGCTGGAGCCCATCACCGTCGGCGGCGTCGTCGTCAGCCGCGCCACCCTGCACAACCGCGACGAGATCGAGCGCAAGGATGTGCGGGTGGGCGACACCGTCATCGTCCAGCGCGCCGGCGACGTCATCCCCCAGATCGTCGGCGTGGTGCCGGACAAGCGGCCGCAGGGGGCGGCGCCCTTCACCTTCCCCGACCATTGCCCGCAATGCGACTCGCTGGCCGTGCGCGAGGAGGGGGCGGTGGTCACGCGCTGCACCGGCGGTCTGGTCTGCCCGGCCCAGGCGGTGGAGCGGCTGCGCCATTTCGTGTCGCGCAACGCCTTCGACATCGAGGGTCTGGGCATCGAGCGCATCCAGCTCTTCTTCGAGCAGGGCCGCATCCGCCAGCCCGCCGACATCTTCACCCTGGAAGCGCGGGAGGCCGGGCGGCTGGACAAGCTGATCGCCATGACCGGCTTCGGCCGGAAATCGGTGGAGAACCTGTTCAAGGCCATCGACGCCCGCCGGACCATCGCCCTGGACCGGCTGATCTTCGCGCTCGGCATCCGCCAGGTGGGCGAGGCCACGGCGCGGCTGCTGGCCCGCAGCTACCGCACGGTGGAGCATTGGGGCGAGCGCATGCGCGCCGCCGCCGCCGAACGCGGGGAGAAGCCGGCGGAGAAGAAGCCCGAGCTGGTGGGCGAGGCCTATGCCGAACTCTGCGCCATCGAGCAGATCGGCATGAGCGTGGCCGACGACATCTGCGACTTCTTCCGCGAGGCCCACAATGTGGAGGCGCTGGACGCCCTGCTGTCCACACTGACCACGGTGCAGCCCTATGTACCGCCGCGCGTCGCCGCCTCGCCGGTGCTGGGCAAGACCGTGGTCTTCACCGGCACCCTGACCACCATGGGCCGGTCGGAGGCCAAGGCCAGGGCCGAGTCCCTGGGTGCCAAGGTCGCCGGCTCGGTCAGCGGCAAGACCGATTACCTCGTGGTGGGGGAGGATGCCGGCAGCAAGGCGGCCAAGGCCGCGGCGCTGGGGGTCAAGACCCTGACCGAACAGGAATGGCTGGACCTCATTGCCGGCGCCGGCCCCGATGCGGGTCCCGATATGCCCCCCGATAGGGACACCGATCCCGTTCCCGGCACGCCCGCCGTCTGATCCGCGGCCGCTGCGGGTCCGGGGGCGCCGCCGCACGCCCCCGGCAGGGGCCTCAGCTGCCGGTATTGCCGTCGCCCAGACCGCCGTTGAATGCCTGCGTCAGCTCTTCCACCGCCAGCGTGGACACGGCCGGAGCGGTCCATGGCCGGCGCTCCGGCTGTGACGGCGTCTCGTCGCGATGTTCTTCCGCCATCCTTGTTCTCCCGCGCTTGATGCTGGGCCTCAACGCCCACCAAAGGTGGTAATCGCAATGGTTGCATCGGTCAAATATATAATATGACCACCTCCGCCGTACCCTGATCCGTCCCGCCAGAGCGGGGCAGGCTCACCCCGCCGGGCGCCGGACCGCCGGGTGGACAGGCCGCTGATCATCCCCGGCCGGGGCACGGATCTTCCCCTGATCTCCGCCCATCTCGGCCGCCAGCGCATGATCCAGGCAGTGGCATGACAGGCGGCAAAGCTGTCCTGCATGGGCCACGCACTGATGGAGAACCGCCACACCCTGGCGGTGGATGTACGGTCGGCGCCGGCTACCGGCACTGCCGCGCGGTGAGGCAGCGGTCACCCTGATCGAGGCCATTCCAGTCCGCCACCGCATCACCGTGGGCGCCGCCCCGCACGTCGCCCCGATCACCCGCAATCTCTGTTCCGTCATCGGCGGCCGGACCGTTCCGCCGTCAGCCTGCGTCCACTCCCGGACCTATCACATAGCAGTTTGTCGCTTTCGTTCCGGCAAGGTACAATTGAAGGGAGGGCATCGCTGTGCCGGTCGTGCCCGTGGTGGGTTTGCCGTCCGCAGCCCCCAAAAGAGCCTTGCGGAGCCGCGAATTCGACAGAGGAGCCAACCGTGCCGAAGACGAAAGACCCGGGCCTGTAGGGCCGCACGGACAATCTCGTCCGCGCGGGCCTTGAAGTCGCCTCCCGGTCCCGCCCCAATCACCACCCCGGCAAATGGGAGGCACACCACTTTGCAGACCGACCTGCCCACTCCCCCTCCCAACCTGGGCGACGAGGCGAAGCACCTGGCCGGTATGTCCGACTGTCTGATGGCTGGATCTATTACACCTCCGCCGTCGCTGTCATTGAATGCCGATTCGATGAGGCACTGCGAATGAGAGCCACGACAACAACCTTGTTCATGTTGTCCTCGGTCCTGGTTGCCACGGCGCTCACCGGATGTGGACGGTCCTGTCGTCAGGAGCCCACATGCGCTATTGCGAGCGTAGGTGCGATCAGCCTGGTGACAGCGCCGCTGTGGGGGCCACCTGTCGTCATATCTAAAACGATAAAGACTATATTTGACGCCGGTCCAATTCCACAGGTCTCTGAAACGCAAAATGAAACTATACTCGATCAAAGAGAACTTGCAATAGAACAAAAAGGCATGTTTAAAGAAAGTTATGAACAAAGACTATTTTCAGTCGGAAATGGTCGCTTTCTCCTGATGAGAAATGGAAGCGAAAGGTGGACAGGAATTTTTATCTCGACCACCGGGGAGCACGCGCCTTTCCAAGCTGAATTGCCAGATGGCTACGAGCCAATTATGATTACGCCCCTTGGACTTGTGATAAAAAATGAATCCTATAGAAAGAGTAGCCATTTCATTATAGACCTTAATGATTTTTCGTTTAAGGAAATTCCATGGCTTAATTCTGTGTGCCAAACGATAATTCCAGGTCCTTCTTTGTCCAGAAATTTTATTTCGTGCGCACTTCAAAACGGCTCGTTTGGCACATTTGACATTTTATCTGGCCAGCGCCGCTCCAATTTAACAACAGAAAATAAAACTAATTATTCGAACGTTTCTGCAGATGATTATGGTCGAACACTAGCCTTAATAGACCATGAAAACGCCGTCTACATCGGAGAAGATGGTGGCCAGAGGAAAATCAACATATCCGCGACTAAATTAATCTCAGTAGGCGCGACCAAAGAAAGCATGGGCATATGGGCATACATTGCTCCAGGAGAGAGCAAAGATGTCTCTCGCCTTTTTATTTTTGATCCAGAAAAAAACATGATCATGAACAGTGCCGTCTGCGAGCGATTTAAAACAATAGACAGCAGCGCACAATTCGCCTCAAGCCCACACAGGATAGCGGCAATCCGGTGGCATGAGGTTGTTATCGCGTCTTTAGGGCAGAGCAACATCAATAGCTTTGTTCGTATTTCTGTCGGCGAGAAGCACAGAATTGAAGCAGCGGCATTTGATTCAACTGGGGAATGGCTTCTGGTTATAAGTGATGGGCCGACCGCAAAGCTGTTTCGTTTCGCGGCGCCATCGCGCCCATGAGAGGCTGTCTGAAAACGGCTGGAATCGGGCACGCCTCATGATTGAAACGTCCCATGTGGATGCGGGACGCGCAGCCGAGGCCATGTGAGTCCCCATCCTAACGCTCCGTCCGGTGCAGCGCGAAGCCGGTGGCGCCCGGCGCTTCCAGACCGGGGCGGAGCTGCATGGCGGGAATGGTGTAATCTCCACCATTCTGCCGGCGGAACGCGATCGGCGCCGTCGTCTCCAGCGTGCGCATCCGCTCGCGCAGATGCGCCGCCGCCGCCGCGAAGCCGGCCGCATCCAGGCGGTCGGCCCGGTACAGGACATAGGGCGGCAGCACCGTGAAGCCGGGATAGAACAGCACGCCGTGCTGGATCGGGAACAGCAGGTCGTCGATGGGGCCGTTGATGCCGCGGGGACCGTAATGCTCCGCCCAGCCGCCGGCCGTGACCAGCAGCATGGCCCGCTTGCCGGCCAGGGTGCCTTCACCATAGCGGTCGCCCCAGCGCCGGTCGCTGTGCTCGCCGACGCCATAGCCGAAGCCGTAGGCATAGACCCGTTCGACCCAGCCCTTGAGGATGGCCGGCATGCCGAACCACCAGAGCGGAAACTGGAACAGCACCGCATCGGCCCAGCGCAGTTTCTCCTGCTCGGCCCGCACATCCGCCGTCAGCGCGCCGGCGGCGAAGGCCCGGCCGGAGGCGGCGGCCACCATCAGCCGCTCCTCCGGCTCCAGCACCGGGAAATCAGCGCGGTCCACCTGGGCCTTCCAGCCCTGGGCGTACAGATCGGACAGGCGCACCCGGTGGCCCTGTGCCGTCAGTTCGGCCACGGCGACATCGCGCAGGGCGCCCGTCAACGAGCGCGGTTCGGGATGGGCAAAGACAAGAAGGACATTCATGGCCGCACGCTCCTGGACGACAACCGAGGCGCCCACCCTAGACAATGTCCCGCTGTTCCATCAGATGGCATGAATGGATAGGATTATGCTGGTAAGCGGATAAATCGCACGGGAGCGACAGCGCGTGGACATCACCCTGGACCGTCTGCGGACCTTCGTCCGTGTGGCCGAGCGCGGCAGCCTGTCGGCGGTCGCCCGCGAACTGGGGATCGGCCAGTCCACGGTCACGCGCCAGGTGCAGGAGTTGGAAACGGCCCTCGGCGTACCGCTGCTGGGCCGGACCACGCGCCGCGTCGTCCTGACGGAGGAAGGCGGCCGCTACTACGCCAACGCCCTGCAGATCCTCCGTCTGGTGGAGCAGGCCGGCGACGAGGTCCGCAGCACCCGCGGTGCCACGGCCGGCACCGTCCGCGTGTCCTGCACGGCGGCCTTCGGCGTCCGCTGCATCAGCCGGCTGATCTTCGCCTTCCAGGACCTCTATCCCGAGATCGGCATTGATTTCAGCCTGACCGACGAACGCATCGACCTGCTGCGCGAGGGGGTGGACATCGCCCTGCGCCTCGGCCCGCTCAACGACAGCGCGCTGAAGCGGCGGGCCCTGGGCCACAGCCGGCGGCTGCTGGTGGCCGCCCCCGCCTATCTGGCGGCACGGGGCAGGCCCGCCGGCCCGCAGGACCTGCCGGCGCAGGAAGGCATCCGCATGGCGAACGTGGCCGGCAGCGATATGCTGGTGCTGACCGGGGCCGACAGGACACGCCATGCTGTCCCCTTCGGCGGGCGCCTGCGCCTCGACCACGGGCTGGCCGTGCGGGAGGCGCTGCTGGCCGGCCGCGGCATCGCCCCGACCCATCACTGGCTGGTGGATGACCTGCTGGCCGATGGCCGGGTCGAGGCGATCCTGACCGGCTATGCCCTGCCGCCGGTGCCGCTGACCATGCTGATCCTGCCGGAGCGCGCCGGCATCGCCCGGGTCCGCCTGCTGGCGGATTTCCTGGCCGCCAGCATCGCCCGGATCCCCGGCATCGACCGGCCCTGATCCCGGCCCTGACCCTGGCCCTGCCCCTGGCCCTGACCCTGGCCCTGCCCCTGGCCCTGACCACGGATGCCCCGCGGGCCGGGCGGAACAGTGCTCAGTCCGGCCAGCGCCGGTGCTGCCACAGCCACTGGCCCGGCGCCCGCCGCACCCAGTCGGACAGAAGATCGTTGACCTGCCGCATGGCCGCGGCCACGTCGGCGCGCAGGTCGCCGCTGCGGGCGAAGTCCAGCGGCGGGAAGGCCTCGACCCGGAAGCGGGCGCCGCCCAGCCGGGTGGTGCGGATCGGCACGACCGGCGCGTCATAGCGCAGGGCCAGATCGGCCAGCACGGTGCCGGTCATGGCGTCGCGGCCCAGGAAGGGCACCGCTATGCCCTCGTTCAGCTTCTGGTCCACCAGCAGCCCGGCATGGCCGCCCCGGCGCATGGTCAGCATCAGCCCGCGCGCCGCCTCGCGCCCCTTCGGCACCATGGCGCCGCCCAGGGGCGCGCGGGCCTCGGCCAGCATGCGGGCGACATAGGGATTGTTGGGCTGGCGGAAGACGAAGGTCAGTTCCACCCCGGCGCGGGCGCAGGCCAGGGCCGTCAGCTCCCAGTTGGCGAAATGGCCGGTCATGGCGATGCCGGGCCGGCCGTCGCCGGCCAGGGCCTGCAGATGCTCCGCCCCCACCATCTCCACCCGCTGGTCCCATTCCGCCGCCAGCGTGCCGAGATGCACATATTCGGCCATGGTGCGGCCGAAATTCTCCCAGGCGTCGGCCAGCACCGTGGCCCGCTCCGCCGCCGTCATGGCCGGGAAGGCCCGGTCGATGTTGCGCAGCACCGTCTTCGACGCGCCCAGCCGCGGCCCCAGCGTCCGCGCCAGCCAGCCGCCCAGGGCCGAGGCCCGGTCGATCCCCAGCCGCCGCAGCAGCCCCAGGAACAGCCACGCCGCCGCGGCCTCCAGCCGGTAGCCCACCCGTCGGTCCCAGCGCCGCCGCGCCTCACTGTGCCTGGCCATGGCCCCGTTCCAGCATGCGATCCAACAGCCCCTCCAGCGCCGCCGCGTCGGCCCACTCCACCGTCACCGGCAGCACATGGACCGCATCCCGCAGATCCGCGGGCAGCCGCACCGCGTCCTTCTCCGTCGTCACCGCCACCAGCCCGTCCCGCGCCGCCCGGCGCAGCAGATCCTCGATCTCGGCCCGGCTGTAGGGGTGATGGTCGGCGAAGGCAAGCGTTTCCGCCAGCACCGCCCCCAGATCCGCCAGGGTGGCGAAGAATTTCTGCGGCCGGCCGATGCCGGCGAAGGCCAGCACCCGCCGCCCGGCCAGGGCCGCCGCCGCGGCCGGGTCCGGTGCCAGCCGCCCGCGCAGCAGCGGCAGCCGGCGGCGCTCCTCCCGCGCCGCCAGCAGGGCCGCGACCCCGGCCCGGTCCTCGCCCAGCAGCACCAGCCCGTCGGCCCGCGCCAGCCCGTCGGCCAGCGGTTCGCGCAGCGGCCCGGCCGGGATCACCCGGCCATTGCCGAAGCCCGCCGCGCCATCCACCACCAGCAGCGACAGGGACTTGGCCGGGTCCGGGTTCTGGAACCCGTCATCCATGATGATGGCGCCGGCCCCGGCCGCCACCAGGGCCGCGGCCCCGGCGGCGCGGTCGCGGGCGATCCAGGCCGGCCCGCGCGCCGCCAGCAGCAGCGGCTCGTCGCCCACCGCCGCCGCCCCGTGCCGGGCCGGGTCCACCGCCAGCGGTCCGGCCAGCCGGCCGCCATGGCCGCGCGACAGGGTGCGGGCATCGATGCCGCGCGCGCGCAGCCGCCGGGCCAGGTCCAGCACCACCGGCGTCTTGCCGGCGCCGCCGGCCACGAGATTGCCCACGCACAGCACCGGCACCGGCGCCGTATAGCGCGGCGGGCGCGCCAGCCGCCGCCGCGTGGCCAGGGTCCACAGCCCGGCCAGCGGCGCCAGCAGGACAGCGGCCGGCCCCGGCGGCCGGCTCCAGAAGCCCGGCGCCCTCACGCCCGCCCCCCGCCTGCGGCCCCGCCCATCAGCCCGCCCCCTGCCCGATGCCGGCGCGGGCCAGCAGCGGCCCCAGCGCCTCCACCATGCGGTCGGCGGCATGGCGGTTGCGCTCCGCCACCTCCAGCGCCGCCTGGCTCTGCGCCCGGCAGGCGGCGGGATCGGCCAGCAGCCGGGAGAGCTGGGTGCCCAGGGCGTCGGCGTCATGCACCCGCAGCGCGCCCTCCGCCGCCTCCAGCTCGGCCGCCACCTCGGCGAAATTGTGCATATGCGGACCATAGAGCACGGCGCTGCCCAGCAGGGCCGGCTCGATGGGATTGTGCCCGCCGACGGGGGTGAAGGAGCCGCCGACCACGGCGATGGGCGCCAGCCGGAACACCAGCCCCAGCTCGCCCAGCGTGTCCACCAGCCAGACCTGGGTGTCGGCGGCCGGGCTTTCCCCGGCGGAGCGCCGGGCCACGCGCAGGCCCCGCGCCGCCAGCAGGGCGGCGATGGCGTCGCCGCGCTCGGGATGGCGCGGCGCCAGGATGGTCAGCAGGTCCGGCCGCGCCGCCCGCAGCACCGGGTCCAGCCCGGCGGCGATCTCCTCCTCGCCGGGATGGGAGCTGGCGAAGGCCCACACCGCCCGCCCGGTCAGGGCGTCGGCCAGCCGGGCCAGCTCGGCATCGTCACAGGGCAGCGGCTCGGCCGAATATTTGAGATTGCCGACACAGCGCGTGTCGGCCAGCCCCAGCCGGCGCAGGCGCTCGGCCTCCACCGCCGTCTGCGCCAGGGCCAGGGTGAAGCCCGACAGCAGGTGGCGCACCGTCTTCGGCACCCGCCGCCAGCGGGCGAAGCTGCCGGCACTGAGCCGGGCATTGACCAGGGCGCAGGGGATGCGGCGGCGGCGCACGCCGCCCAGCAGGTTGGGCCAGAACTCCGATTCGACCCACAGCGCCAGATCGGGCCGCCAATGGTCCAGGAAGCGCTCCACCGCCGCCGGCAGGTCCACCGGCACATATTGATGGAAGGCGCGCGGCGGCAGCCGCCGGGCCATAAGGTCGGCGGAGGTGACGGTGCCCGTGGTCACCAGGATCGACAGGGCCGGGTCGCGGGCCAGCAGCCGCCCGATCAGCGGCAGCACCGCCAGGCTCTCGCCCACGCTGGCCGCATGCAGCCAGATCAGCGGTCCGGCCGGGCGCGGACAGGCGGTCCGGCCCAGCCGCTCGCCCCGCCGCAGCGGGTCCTCCTTGCCGCGGGCGGTGCGGCGGCGCAGCAGCAGGTGGACGGCGGGGGCGGCCAGACAGGTGAGGCCGCGATAGAGCAGGTCGAGGATCAAGGCGGGGACAAGGGTCAGGGCGGGAGGGGGACAGGATCGGGCCGGGTCGGCGGCGATGGCGGCGGGCACCCTAGCACGGCCATTGTGGCGGGAGTAAGGGCCGCACATCCTGCCGTCGCCCGCACGGCGGGGACGGCGGCGGGAAAAACCGCGCCGCGCGCGTCCTTTGGGGTCTTGACGCACGGCCCGGCAGGGCCGACCTTTGGGGATGCGGGGATATGGCTGTCCCCTCTGGTTTGACGGGAGCGTTGGTATGACATCGGCCAAATTCCTCACGACCCTGCGCCTGGCGGCCCTGCCCCTGGCGGTGATGGTCGCCGTGGCCGCCGTTTCCGCGCCGGCTGCGGCCCAGCAGCCGGGTTCAGCGCAAGCGGGCATGGCGCAGACGGTGAACGGGTTCGAGCGCCTGCCGCCGCGGGCGCCGCTGCCGGGTGAGCGCGCCGCCGGTCTGGCCCAGGCGGCCCCGGCCCTGCCCGGCACCGACACCGCCCTGGCGCTGCAGCAGAGCCGGGACGCGGCGGAGGATGACCAGCCGGTCCGCTTCTCCATGACCGGCACCCGCATGATGGGCGGCAGGACCACCGGCGCCCGCGCCGACCATTATCTGGGCGACGGCGTCGCCGTCTATGACAGCCGCGGCATCGAGACCGGTCCCTATTACGGCTTCGGCTACGGCCAGACGCCGCACATGGCCTACAACGAATCGTATCTGCGCTACCGCTACAATGGCAACATCGCGGGCGTGCCGTCGGTCAGCGCCCCGTCCACGCTCTGGCGGGACTGATGCGCCGGGACGCATGGGGCTCCGCTGTCCTGTGTGTCCTGCTGACTACACCCGGCGCCCTGGCCGAACAGGCCGTGCCGGGCGCTCCGGCCATGGCCCAGGCCCAATCCGGCTTGGCCCAGTCCGGCTTGGCCCAGATCAGCCCGGCCCAGTCCGGCCCGGCCACAGCCCGCCTCGGCGGCGTGACCACCATCATGATTCCCCGCACCGCCCCGGCCGGCCCGTCCCCGGGCGGGTTCACGCTGCTCAACCCGGAGGAGGTGCAGACGGCCGCGCGGGACGCCGCCCTGCGCCCGCCGCCCTGTTCCGGCCGCAGCCATGCGGGGCGGGAGATCGGCAGCCTGATCGGCGGCCTCGCCGGGCTGGCCGCGGCCATCGCCCTGTCCGATGACGATGACGGCCGCGACGACCAGCGCGCCGCCCAGGCGGCCGGCGCCATCATCGGCGGCACCGCCGGCTATCTGGCCGGGGCCTGGTATGACGGCCCCGACAGCTGCGGCACCACCCGCCTGCCCGACCGGGTGCCGGTGATCTTCCTCAGCGACGACCAGCTGGACCGGCTGGAGCACCGGCGGCAGACGCCGGGACAGGCCACCCTGCCCCCGCGCGAACCCGGCCGCTGACCCGCCGCGCCGCGACAGGGCGGCGGGCATGGACGACAGCTCCGCCATCCCCGGACCGCCATTTTCCGCTCGCCTCGCCGCCGGCTTCGTGCCAGCAAGGGCCGGATCTGGAGGAGCCATGCTGGACATCTATATCGACGCCGATGCCTGCCCGGTGAAGGAGGAGAGCTTCCGCGTCGCCCTGCGCTACGACCTTCAGCTCTATCTGGTGGCCAACGGCCCGTTGCGCGTGCCGGCGGAGGGCAAGGTCCAGCTGGTGGTGGTGCAGGACAGTTTCGATGCCGCCGATAACTGGATCGCCGAGCGCTGCGGGGCGGGCGACATCGTCGTCACCGCCGACATCCAGCTGGCCAAGCGCTGCCTGGACCGCGGGGCCAGGGTGGTCGGCCCCAACGGCCGCCCCTTCACGGCGGCCAATATCGGCAGCGCGCTGGCTTCGCGGGCGCTGATGCAGGATCTGCGCGACATGGGGCTGGTCCAGGGCGGCGGCCCGCCCATGAGCCGGCAGGACAAGTCCCGCTTCCTCCAGGCCCTGGACCAGGCCGTCAACGACGCCCGGCGGGGCCGCTGACGGCGGATCGGAGGGGGCGCCGCTGCCGGGCCTACTGAGCCCGGCGCCTGGCCCGGCGGGACATCATGTTCAGCCCCTCGATCAGGGCCGAGAAGGCCATGGCGGCGTAGATATAGCCCTTGGGCACATGGGCGCCGAAGCCCTCGGCGATCAGCGTGGTGCCGATCAGCAGCAGGAAGCCCAGGGCCAGCATGACCACGGTCGGGTTGTTGTGGATGAAGGTGGCCAGCGGCGTGGCCGCCACCAGCATCACCGCCACGGTCACCAGCACGGCCACCACCATGATCGGCACATGCTCGGTCATGCCCACGGCGGTGATGATGCTGTCGATGGAGAACACCAGATCCAGCAGCAGGATCTGGCCGATGGCGGCGCCGAAGCCCAGCGTGGCCGTCTTGCCGTCGAACAGGTCGGGGCCGGGATCCGGGTCCACAGTGTGATGGATCTCCTTGGTGGCCTTCCACACCAGGAACAGGCCGCCGGCGATCAGGATCAGGTCGCGCCAGGAAAAGCCCTTGCCCAGGATGCTGACCACCGGCTCGGTCAGCTGCACGATGATGGCG
This sequence comes from Oleisolibacter albus, assembly GCF_003336875.1. Taxonomy (GTDB): domain Bacteria; phylum Pseudomonadota; class Alphaproteobacteria; order Azospirillales; family Azospirillaceae; genus Niveispirillum; species Niveispirillum album. Next base: position 15,224 of record NZ_QGNJ01000010.1, read on the forward strand.
ACCGTGCCCAGGAGCGCCAGCCGCAGCACCAGCGCCCCGCCGATGCCGAAGCGGCGCGCCCTGGCCCGCTGCGCCTCCGGCAGCTTGTTGGTCAGGATGGAGATGAAGACCAGATTGTCGATGCCGAGCACGACCTCCATGGCGATCAGCGTCGCCAGGGCCGCCCAGGCGGCCGGGTCGGCCAGAAGAAGCATCAGGCTATCCATGGATTAACATCCTCACCGGGAAACAGCGGAAAGACGGGCGGAGCCTATGACGCGCCGCCGCATCGGACTGGTACAATAAGCGCACCGCGGGCGCCACTCCCGTTGCAGCAGGCAGCGCGGCGGCGCGGAACCGAAAACGGTAGGGGACGAAAACGGCACGGGGCGGAGACGGCGGGGGTTGGGCGCACACGAAAAAGCGCCGCGACCTCTGGGGAAGGTCGCGGCGCCCGGTCCGGGGCCGGCGATGTGGTGAGAGGGGGGCACGGGGGCCACACCGCCCGCGGTCCGGTCCGTTTCTGTCAGCGGCCCGGCAGCGGGCCGCCCATGGCGATCAGATCTCCTCGTCGCCGAAGCCGCCCTCGTCGAAGCCGCCCTCATCGAAGGCCGCCGCCTCGGCCGGCAGGTGTTCACCGGCGGCATTCATGGCCTCCTGGGCCACGGCCTCCCCGCCGGAGAACATGTCGGCCAGGGCATTGCCCAGCAGCATGCCGCCGGCCACACCCATGGCGGTCTGCGCCGCACCGGCCAGGAAGCCGCCGCCGGCCCGCGGCTGGGCGGCATAGGCTGCCAGCCGCGGATCGGTCTGGGCCGGCTGCCCCCAGGGGGCCGCAGCCGGCGCGGCGGCCGTCTGCACCGGCCGGGACGGCGGACGCGATCCGCCGAACAGGCTGCCGAACAGCCCGCCGCTGCGCGACGGCTGCACCTGCTGCTCCAGCGCCGTCACCCGCTGCTGCGTGGCGGCCAGCGCCTGCTCCAGCATGACCAGGCTCTGGGCCATGAGATAGGGGGCCGCCGGCTGGCGGCTCACCTGGTCGCGGATATAGGCCTCCGCCTCGGGGTCGCGCGGGCCGCTGTCGGCCTGGCGCAGCTTGGCGAACAGGTCATCAATGATCTGACGTTCGGTCTGATCCATGGTCGTCTCGAAGAATCGTCTCGGATAGGGAGAGGGGAAGGTTCCGCCGGACGCACAGATTCCGCAGTCACCGGCGGCAGGGCAGCAACCGCCATGGGCGGAACCGCTGCGGCCGCGGCGCTTGGCATCGATCTGCGCTCATTCCGTCGGGGACCCTGCCGCCCTGCGGCAGACGCCGGCGACAGGGGGTAAAGCGGGTCAGTGCCTGGGGAAGGGTCGATGCAGGCTGGTCATATGATCACTCCAAGTGCGGTCACGCCCGTCGGCGCAAGAGCAGGTGAAGAGATCCGACATCGCGACTACGTCTATGTCGCCAGAGGGGCCCGGATCCGAACGCTGCAGACGTGGGAAGACCCCGCCCCCCTGTCAAGGGCGCGGCGCATGGAAATCGTCTGCCGGGCGAACGGCATTCTCCCGTATGGCACCCTCTTGCGCCGGGGCCAGACCGCCTAGCGGTGGAACTTTGGCTGGCTTCCACCCGTCTCAATCTCCTAGGCTGACAGCAGAAAATTGGCGCTCAGCCGGTACGGTGCATGGAGGGGCCATGTCCGAGGAACTGAAGCTCCGGGTCCGGCGGGCCGCCTTCGGCACGCTGGCGGCCCTGGCGCTGCTGCTGATCCTGCTCCAGGGCATCTTCGCCGTCGTCGTCGGCGGCGAACGCTGGGTCGATCACACCCATGATGTGCGGCTGACGGCCCAGCGCCTCGCCACCGCCCTCGGCACAGCCGAAGCGGCCCAGCGCGCCCAGCTGCTGTTCGGCGACCATCTCTCCCTTCCCCGCTACCAGCTGGCCCGGCAGGACACCATCGAGGCACTGGACCGGCTGCACCGCCTGGTCCAGGACAATCCGGACCAGGTGGCCGCCGTTGCCGCCCTGCGCCCGCTGGTGGAACGGCGCCTCACCGATCTGGCCCGGACCCTGGATCTGGCCGGGGGCGGCGCCCGCGATGCGGCGATCACCTTCGCCCGCGAGGCCGCCCAGCGCGCCCTGCCGATCCCCGAGCGGCTGGCCGCCATCCAGGCGGCGGAGGGAAAGCTGCTGGCCGAGCGCGAGGGGCGGGTTGAGATCCTGCGGCTGGTTTTCCTGGCCGGCGGCATCGCCATGGCCGTGCTGCTGGGTCTGCTGCTGTGGCGCCAGTTCCGCCGGGCCGTCAGCGAGGCGGAGCGGGAAATCGTCGAGCGGGCCAACCTGGAACGCGTTCTGGAGGAGAAGCTGGGCCTGCTGCGGGAGATCAACCACCGTGTCGGCAACAGCCTGGCCATGGTCGGCGCCCTGCTGCACATCCAGACCACCGGCGCCGCCGACACCCGCATCCGCACCGCCCTGCAGGAGGCGCGGGCACGGGTCACCGCCGTCGGGCGCGTGCATCAGCGGCTGATGAACGCCGGCACGGTGGACACGCTGGATCTGGCCGAGCATCTGCCGGCCCTGTGCGACGAGATCGTCCTGGCGCTGGACCGCACCGGGCAGATCGACAGCCGTGTCCGGGGCAGCATCGTCGTGCCGGTGGAAACCGGCGTGGCCCTGTCGCTGCTGATCAACGAACTGGCCGCGGCCACCCTGCTGGCCCGTGGGTCAGCGGAACCCGGTCCGTTGCGGCTGGCGCTGCGGCGCGAGGGGGAGGCGATCCTGCTCACCCTGACCGATCCCGCCGGCTGCCTGCCCGAAGACCTGTTGGGGCCGCACCGGCTGGACCGGACGGGTGACTGGGATGCGCCGGGTGGACAGGAGATGGGCGTCCGCAGCATGGTCGTCGCCGCCCTGCTGGGCCAGTTGGGGGCGACACCGGTGCTGAAGCCGGACAGCAGCGAACTGCGCCTGACCATTCCCGTCGTCTGGCCCGTGCCCCGCCCCGCCCCCGCGGCCGCCGCGGCCGGCGGCTCCTGACAGCGCCGGCCGCGCGTCACCCGGCCGCGACCGTCACTGGCCCGTCCCGCTCCGTTCGGTCTTCCCCTGCCCGCCAGATCCCTGGCTTCCCGTACCTTGGCGTCCGGTGCCCTGGGACCCCGTACCCTGTGTCGTGGCGTTGCGGTCGGTCTGGGTCACCGCCCCCCCGTCACCGGCCCCGCCGCTGATGGCGCCCTGCCGCTGCCCGGCCAGGGAGCGGTCGGGCAGGGTTCCCGTCGCCGTGCTGCCGGTGCCGCCGGTATCGGTGCTGCCGGTGGCCGCAGGTCCCGTGGCGGCGCGATCCTGCCCGCCGCTGCCCGTCCCGGCGCTGCCGGAACCCGGACTGCCGGTGCTCGAACTGCCGGACGTCGAACTGCCGGAGGTCGAACTGCCGGAGGCCTTGCCGCTGGACTGCCTGTCCCCCGCCGCCGGCATGTCGGAATCGGTATTGCCCGTGGCGGTGGCGTCCTGGCCCGGCGGGGTCTCGGTGCCCTGTGACGCGGTGCCGCCCGCCGCCGCCCCCTGACGCTTTTCAGCCAGGGACCCGTCGGGCAACGCGCCCGTGGTGCCGCCCTGATCCACCCGGTTGCGCTCCGCCCCGCTGCGGGCGTCCTGGCCCGGCCCGCTCTGGCCCGGCCCGGCCTGATCGGTCCCGGTCCGGTCGGCGGGCATGGCGGAGCTGCCGCCGGTGGACTGTCCGGCGGCCGGCAGGGCGGCGGCGAACAGCAGGGCGCAGGCGGCGGTCATCCCGCGGAATCCGCCGCGGCGGAACGGCATCAGGCGAAGCGTGGTCATCGGCATCTCCTCCCGGCCCGGTGGTCCCGGGCCCTTGGCTGCTTTGGTTGACCGGCCGGCTGGGTGTCAGCCGGTCTGCCGGGCCTCAACAGCCGATGCCGCGATTCATCCGGCCCGTTCTTCGTTCCCCCGCCTCACACCGCCAGCCGGTCCAGGGCGGCGAACTCGTCATCGCTGAGGCGGATGCCGGCGGCCGCCACATTCTCCTCCAGATGCCGGACCTTGGAGGTGCCGGGGATCGGCAGCATGACCGGGCTGCGCTGCAGCAGCCAGGCCAGGGCGATCTGGCTGGGGCCGGCGCCGTGGGCCTTGGCGATGCTGTCCAGGGTCGATCCCGCCTTGGCCAGATCGCCGGCGGCCAGCGGATACCAGGGGATGAAGCCGATGCCGGCCTGTTGGCAATGGGCCAGCACGGCCTCGGCCCGGCGGTTGCCGAGATTGTACAGGTTCTGCACCGTGGCCACGGGGAAGACGGCGCGCGCCGCCTCGATCTCCTCCACCGACACCTCCGACAGGCCGGCGCTGCCGATCACGCCCTCGTCCAGCAGGGTGCGGATGGCGCCGAACTGCTCGTCCCGCGGCACGGCCGGGTCGATGCGGTGCAGCTGCCACAGATCGATCTGCTCCACGCCCAGCTGCACGCAGCTCTTCTTGGCCTGCTGGATCAGATATTCCGGCCGCCCCACCGGCTTCCACACATCGGGGCCGGTGCGGGTCAGCCCGCCCTTGGTGGCGATCACCAGCCCGTCATAGGGGTGCAGCGCCTCGCGGATCAGCTTCTCCGACACGTCCGGCCCATAGGAATCCGCCGTGTCGATGAAGGTCACGCCCAGCTCGGGCAGGCGGCGCAGCGTGCGCAGGGCCTCGGCCCGGTCCGCCGGCTCGCCCCAGATGCCGGGGCCGGTGATGCGCATGGCGCCGAAGCCCAGCCGGTTGACGGTCTTGCCGGCGGGGCCAGTGCCGGTGGGCAGCGTGAACGTACCGGACAGACGGGCATCGGGCGTGCGGCTCATGATCGGTCCTTCTGGTTTCTGGGCCTGGTTTCTGGGCCTGGGTGCAGGGCTGGTTGCCGGGCCTGGCTGCTGGGCCTGGCTGCTGGGCAGGGGGGCACAACCGCGGTCGGTGCCGGGCACCCAGGCCAACAGGCGGCGGCCGGCCCCGTTGCCTGCCGATGCGCCAGCATCCGCCTGCCCGCCCCTTTATGCCACCGGAAATTGCCTGCGGCCGATCAGCGCCCGTCCCGGCCGCACCCGGGCCGCCAGCACCCGGGCCGGCCGCACGCCGGTGTCAGCAGCCCACCACATTGACAGCCAGCCCGCCCAGGCTGGTTTCCTTGTATTTGGTGCGCATATCCTCGCCGGTCTGGCGCATGGTCTCGATCACGGCGTCCAGCGAGACGATATGGGTGCCGTCGCCGCGCAGGGCCAGATAGGCGGCGTTGATGGCCTTGACCGCGCCCATGGCGTTGCGCTCGATGCAGGGGATCTGCACCAGACCGCCGATGGGATCGCAGGTCAGGCCCAGATTGTGTTCCATGCCGATCTCGGCGGCATTCTCGATCTGCTGGTTGTTGCCGCCCAGGGCGGCCACCAGCCCGGCCGCGGCCATGGAGCAGGCCACCCCGACCTCGCCCTGGCAGCCCATCTCGGCGGCGGAGATCGAGGCGCGCATCTTATAGAGGAAGCCGATGGCCGAGGCGGTCATCAGCAGCGTGCGCGTGCCGTCCGGCGTGGCGTTGGGGGTGAACACCTCGTAATATTTCACGATGGCCGGCAGGATGCCGGCGGCGCCGTTGGTGGGGGCCGTGACCACGCGGCCGCCGGCGGCGTTCTCCTCGTTGACCGCCAGGGCATAGAGGCTGACCCACTCGAACACCTGCGACGGGTCGGTGCGCGGCACCCGCTTCATCAGCGCCTCATGCAGGGCGCGGGCGCGGCGCCGCACCTTCAGCCCGCCGGGCAGGATGCCCTCCTGGCGGCAGCCGCGGTCGATGCAGTCCAGCATGGCCTGCCGCACCCGGTCGATGAAGGCGGTGGTCTCGGCGCGGGAGCGCCAGGCCTCCTCATTGGCCCAGACGATGTCGGGGATCGACAGGCCGTGCGCCGCACCGATCTCCAGCAGCTCGGCGGCCGAGCCGAACGGGTGGCGCAGGGCCACGTTGGGCCGGCTGGCGGGCTCGCCGCCCTCCACCGCCACGGCGCCGCCGCCGATGGAATAGCAGATGCGCTCGATCTGCCGCCCGTCGGCATAGTCGGCGGTGAAGCGCATGGCATTGGCGTGGCCGGGCAGGAACTCGCCCATGCGGAAGCACAGATGCTCGCCCTCGACGAAGCGCAGCGGCGCGCGCCCGGCCAGCGGCAGGCTCTGGCTGGCGCGGATCTCGGCGATCAGGCCCGGCACGGTGTCGGGGTCCACCGCCTCGGGCTGCCAGCCCGACAGGCCCAGCAGGATGGCGGTATCGGTGGCATGGCCGTGGCCGGTCAGCGCCAGCGAGCCGTAGAGGTCGCAGCGCACCGACAGCGGCGGCGCCGCCTCGCCCGCGGCCATCTCGGCAAAGGCCGCCGCCGCCCGCATCGGCCCCACCGTGTGCGAGCTGGACGGGCCGATGCCCACGGTGAACAGGTCGGTCACGGACAGCACGGGCGGGACAGGCGGCAGGGGCACGATGACTCGTCACGTCAGGGGGATCGGGGTGCGCCCGGCAGCCCCGGCGGCGGCCCGCCGCCCGGCCCCGGGCGGCCCGCACCCTAACACCGCCCTTCCCCCCCGGCAACCCGCGCCCGGGGCGGCGCCCCGCTGGCGCTCTGCACCGCAATGGGGATGCTCCACTTCGCCGGTCACCGGACCGTGCGCAGTGCAGATGATCAGCACGCGGAAGCGCCGTGCAGTGGACCGACAAAAAAGGCGGCGCCGGAGCGCCGCCCTTATCTGGTGCGTTTGACTGCTTGTTAACAGCCAGACCGCGATCTCTGATTTGCCATTCTTACCTTAGAATTGAAATAATGGTCAAGCGTCGGCACAGGACGAATTTGATGGGGATATGATCATGCCGTGGCGTTTGGGTCTGGATATGGGCGCCGGGTCACTCGGCTGGTGCGCGGTTCGCTTGGATGAGCAGGGACAGCCCATTGGCATTTTGGCAGCCGGGGCTCACATTTTCGGTGACGGGCGCACCCCTGCGCGGGGAGACCAACAGGGTACGCCCTTGGCGGTGGAACGTCGGGCGGCGCGCGCCATGCGTCGCCGGCGGGATCGGTTCAAGCGGCGGCAGGCAGCCTTGCTGACACAGTTGGCGGCCCACGGCCTGTTCCCGGCCGACCCGGTGCGCGCCAAAGCCCTGGAATTGCTGGACCCCTATGAACTGCGAACCAGGGCCTTGGACCAGCCGCTGCCGCTTGAGCATCTCGGCCGCGCCCTGTTCCATTTGAACCAGCGGCGGGGCTTCAAATCGAACCGCAAGACCGATCGCGGCGCCGAGGAGGAAGCGGGAAAGATCGCCGTCGGCGTGGATCGGCTGCGTGCCGCCATGCGCGATGCGGGCGCCCGGACCATGGGCGAATTCCTGCATCGGCGGCGCCTCTCCGCCCCCGATGCCAACGCCATCCCCAGCGTGCGCACCCGGCTTCGTCCCGAAACCGGCGAAGATGCCAAGGGCGACGGCTATGACTTCTATCCCGGCCGCGATCTGGTCGAGGAGGAGTTCAAGGCCATCTGGGCCGCCCAGGTCCCGCATCACCCGGCGGTGTTGACCCCCGCGGTGCATGATCTGCTGCACCGGACCATTTTCCACCAACGCCCGCTGCTCCGTCCCCGAATCGGAACCTGTACGCTGGTCGATGGCGAACAGCGTCTGCCCAAGGCGCACCCCCTGTTTCAGCGCCGGAGGCTGCTGGAAGAGGTCAATGCCCTGCGTATTGTGCGGCCGGGGACAGCGGCGGCCCCCCTCACCCGGATGCAGCGCGACCTGCTGCTGCTGAAGTTGAAGGACAAGGCCAAGGTCGGCTTCGAGAGTCTGCGCAAGCTGCTGAAACTTCAGCCCGAGGCCCGCTTCAACAAGGAAAGCGAGCATCGCAGGGATCTGGCGGGCGACGAGGTCTTTGCCCAGATGGCAGCCAGGACCCGGTTCGGCACGGCCTGGGCACATCTGCCCGTGGAGACCCAGTGGGCCGTCATCTCCCGCGTCCTGGAGGAGGAGGAAACCGAACCCCTGCTGGCCTGGCTGCAAGCCGAACATGGGCTGGATGCGGAGCGGGCAAAGGCCGTTGCCGGCGCCCGGCTGCCCCAGGGCTATGGCCGGTTCGGCGAGACGGCGACGCGCCGCCTGATCGAGGCTCTGACCGCCGACGTCATCACCTACGACAAGGCGGTGGTGGCCGCGGGGCTGGGGCATCACAGCGACCGGCGCACCGGCGAGGTCCTGGACGACCTGCCCTATTACGGCATCACACTCGAACGTCATCTTCTGCCGGGAACGGGGGACCGCTCCGATCCGGAGGAGATGCGCATCGGGCGCCTGACCAATCCGACGGTGCATATCGCCCTGAACCGCCTGCGCCGGGTGGTCAATCGCCTGATCCGCACCTATGGCCGGCCGGCGGAGATCGCCATCGAGCTTGCCCGTGAGCTGAAGCTGACCGCAGAGGAAAAACAGCGGCTATCGAAGGAAAATAATCGCAACCGCGCCGAGGCCGAGGTCCGATCCAGGAAACTGGCGGAGCTGGGCCAGCCCGATACCGGCGCCAACCGCGCCCGGTTGAAATTGTGGGAGGAACTGAACCCGGACAATGTGCTGGACCGTCGCTGCGTCTACAGTGGCGTCCAGATTTCACCGGCCATGCTCTTCACCGACGTGGTGGAGGTGGACCACATCCTGCCCTTCGATTCCACCTGGGATGACAGCCACGCCAACAAGATCCTGTGCCTGCGGGAATGGAACCGGCGCAAGCGCAAACAATCCCCCTTCCAGGCCTGGGGCCACACGCCGGATTGGCCCGACATCGCCGCCCGCGCCGCCCGCCTGCCACGGGAGAAACGCTGGCGCTTCGAGCCGGAGGCCATGCAGCGCTTCGATGAAAAGGGCGGCTTCATCGCCCGCCATCTGGTCGACACCCAGTACATGTCGCGGCTGGCGCGGGAATATCTGGAGGCCCTCTACCCCGAGCGCGGGGAGGGCAGCAGCCATGTCTGGGCCACACCCGGCCGCTTGACCGAGCTGATCCGGCGCAAGCTGGGGCTGAACGAACTGCTGCCTGACCATAATTACACCACCGGCAAGAACAGGTTGGACCATCGCCACCACGCCATCGACGCGGCGGTGGTCGCCATCACCGATCGCTCCTTGTTGCAGCGCATGGCCCGCGCCTCGGCGCTGGAAGGGGATGAAGGACGGGAACGCGTGGTGGTGATCCCGCCGTGGGAGAGCTTCCACGACGATCTGCGCGATGTTCTGACCGTCATGACGGTCAGCCACCGGTCCGACCATGGCACGGCGTCGAAGGCCGGCCTGCCGAAGGGGCGGGATCAGACGGCGGGCCGGCTGCACAACGATACCGCCTATGGCCTGACGGGGCTGAAGGACAGCCGCGGCAATGATCTGGTGGTCAGCCGCAAGCCCCTCACCGCCCTGAAACCCGCCGATCTGGAACCCGTGCCCGATGGCACCGCCATCACGACCGGCGTCCGCGACCCGGCGCTGCGCCGGGCTCTGCATCGCTTCACCTGCGGGCATGACGGCAAGGCCTTCCTCCAGGCCCTGGCAGCCTTCGCCAAGGACGGCCCCCTGCCCTTCCGCGGCATCCGCCGCGTCCGCCGCATCGAACCGTTGAAGGTCATTCCCATCCGGGGGGCGGACGGCCTGCCCTACAAGGGCTACAAGGGCGACAGCAACTACCGCTACGACGTCTGGGAACTCCCGGACGGCACCTGGAAAGCGGAGGTGCTGTCCATGTTCGATGCACACCAGCCCGGCTGGACCTCGGCCGTGCGGGCCGGCTGTCCCACCGCGCGCAAGGTCCTCAGCCTGCATCAGGACGACATCATCGCCATCGAGAGCGAGGGGGGAAGCCGCGAACTGAAGCGTGTCGTCAAGTTCGGCCAGAATGGTCAGATTACGCTGGCAGCCCCGAATGAGGCCGGCGACCTGAAACGGCGCAACGACCTGCCGCTGGATCAGGACCCGTTTGTCTACAGCTCCCCGACGGCCGGCGGTTTGAAGCGGCTGAAAGCCCGGCAGGTGCGGGTGGACGAGTTGGGCCGCGTCCAGGACCCCGGGTTCCCTGCCCGCAAGGTCCGCCGCCGCACCCGCGCCAAGGTCGGGACGTGACGGGGGTCGCCGTGGAGCGGATCGTGGACATTGCCACCGAGGGCCGGCATCTGTCGGCCTCGCGCGGGTTCCTGGTGGTCAGCGCCGACCGGCAGGAGGTGGGCCGCATCCCCCTGGACGATGTGGCGGCGGTCATCGTCCATGCCCATGGCGTCACCTGGACCACCAGCCTGCTGGTGGCCCTGGCCGAGCGGGGCGCTGTGATGGTGCTGTGCGGCAGCAATCACGCCCCCGTCGCCCTCTGCCTGCCGCTGGACGGGCATCACGCCCAGAACGCCCGCCTGCGCGCCCAGTGGCAGGCCGGACGCCCCCTGGTCAAGCAACTCTGGCGTCGGGTGGTGGTTGCCAAGATCCGCTGGCAGGCGGCGGTCCTGGCCGCCTTCGGCCGGCCGGCGGACGGATTCGACCTGCTGGCGCGGCAGGTGGCATCCGGCGATACCGGCAATGTGGAGGCCCAGGCGGCACGGCGCTACTGGCCCCTGCTGATGGGGCCGGACTTCCGCCGTGACCGGCAGGCCCCGGATGCCAACGCCCTGTTGAATTACGGCTACACCGTCATGCGCTCCCTCTGCGCGCGGGCGGTGGTCGCGGCGGGATTGCATCCCTCCATCGGCATCCACCATGCCAATCGTACCAATGCCTTCGCCCTTGCCGACGATCTGGTGGAACCGTTCCGGCCGCTGGTCGATGCGCTGACGCTCCGGCTTCTGGACCGGGGGGTGACAGAGGTGACGCCCGTGGCCAAACACGCCTATGCCGGCCTGATCGCGGTCGACCTTCCCGGCCCGGCCGGCACCACCACCGCCACGCTCGCGGCGATGCGGGCGGCGCAGTCGCTGGCCACGGCCTTCACCCTCGGCCAGGCCGATTCCCTGGAGCTTCCGCTTCCACCAACGGCCGCCGTTCTGGCCGATCTCGACGGGTTGCTCCCATGACGCGCCAGCCTCCACAGCTCAGCGGATATAGGCTCATGTGGATCTTCGTGATGTTCGATCTGCCCGTCACGTCCAAGGCCGAATCGCGGGCGGCCACGAAATTCCGGGAATTCCTGCTGGACGAGGGATTCGAGAAAAGCCAGTTTTCGGTCTATGCCCGCTTCTGCAGCGGGAAGGAGCAGTTCGATGCCTATATCCGCCGGATCGAGGCCAACCTGCCATCGCAAGGGGAGGTCCACATCCTCACCTTCACCGACCGGCAGTATGAGAATATCGTCCGCTTCTCCGGCCGACGTCGGCGCAAGCAGCAGAAAAATCCCGGCCAGCTCGCCCTGTTCTGAACGGGCCTTTCCGTTTCGTCGGCGGAAAAGGCGGTCATGTCCTTTATGGATCAAGGACATGACCGCCGATCCATGATAGCCGCTCAGAGATCGCGGTCCAGCGGCAACCGCAGGAGGTTCGCGAACGCAAACCCTTTCATGATAGCCGCTCAGAGATCGCGGTCCAGCGGCAACCAGGGAGGAGGCGCCCACGACTGCCCGCGATGATAGCCGCTCAGAGATCGCGGTCCAGCGGCAACGAACACATGGCGCCGGCGTGGATTGGCTGCATGATAGCCGCTCAGAGATCGCGGTCCAGCGGCAACCGCGCGGGGCGCCCAGGATCAGCCCCGGGCATGATAGCCGCTCAGAGATCGCGGTCCAGCGGCAACGCCTCCAGGCTCTCATACACCATGTCCGCGATGATAGCCGCTCAGAGATCGCGGTCCAGCGGCAACTGCGAGGACGGTGGCGACACCTGGAGCGACATGATAGCCGCTCAGAGATCGCGGTCCAGCGGCAACACTGGCGCTGCGTGCGCGGGCTGCGCACAGATGATAGCCGCTCAGAGATCGCGGTCCAGCGGCAACTAAATCGTTCCAGTCGCATTTCCCCCGCCGATGATAGCCGCTCAGAGATCGCGGTCCAGCGGCAACGGTGAGGGTTGCGGACGCAGTGGCGGCAGGATGATAGCCGCTCAGAGATCGCGGTCCAGCGGCAACGGACACAGCGACCGCGGCAGCGCCGCCCGCATGATAGCCGCTCAGAGATCGCGGTCCAGCGCCGCCCTTACAGCGCACTGACGGGCATCCGGCGGCCCGGGCGGCGAAACCATAAGTCTTTGAAAATATTGGTGGGCCCGGCAGGATTCGAACCTGCAACCAGACCGTTATGAGCGGCCGGCTCTAACCGTTGAGCTACAGGCCCCACGCGGCGCGCACTGTGCCCCAGGAGGGGCGGCGGATGCAACAGGCTTGGCGCCCGCCGCCGGTCCGCCCCTCTCCGGGCCGCCTCTCCGTGCGGCCCCCCCCTTGCGGCCCCCTTGCGGCCCGTCTCCGGGCCGCCGTCATCGCGGCCGCTCACCAGCTGCGCAGGGCGCGCAGTTTGGGGGTCTTCTTCACCTGGTTCTCGGCCAGGCGGGACAGCAGCCGGTCCAGCGCCTGCACGGCGTCCACCACGCGCGGCCCCTTGTTCAGCATGACACAGTCGGCGCGGCCGGCCATGAAGGCGTCGGTCATCTCGCCGCGGGTGGGCAGGCCCTTCTTCACCAGCGTCTCCAGCACCTGGGTGGCCCAGATCACCGGCACATGGGCGGCCTCGGCCAGCCACAGCATCTCCTCCTGCATCTCGGCGGTGCGTTCGAAGCCCAGCTCCACCGCCAGGTCGCCGCGGGCGATCATCAGGCCGAAGGGCTGGCGGCCGGCGGCGGCCACGATGATGCCGGGCAGGTTGCGCACGGCCTTGGGCGTCTCGATCTTGGCGATCAGGCCCAGCTGGCGCCAGTCCAGCGGCCGGCGCCGCTCCAGTTCGGCCTGAAGCTCGGCCACATCGGCGGGCGACTGCACGAAGCTGTAGCCGATGAGGTCGGCCTGGGCGGCCACGAAATCCAGGTCGCGCCGGTCCTCCTCGGTCAGCGCCGCCAGCCCCAGATCGGTCTCCGGGAAGTTCAGCCCCTTTTCCGGCTTCAGCTTCTCGCCCTCGGGGCCGGCGCGGGTCAGGCGCAGCCAGACGCCGGCGGCGTCCACCGTCTCCACCGTGCCGCCCAGCTTGCCATCGTCGATGAAGACGGGCTGCCCCACCCGCACCCGGTCCAGGATGGCGGGGATGGAGCATTGGGCCTGGAACGGCGCGTCGGCGCGTGCCTCCGGCGCGGCGCGGGTCAGCAGGATGCGCTCGCCCAGGCGCACGCGCTTGCGCGCGGCCAGCACGGCCCCGGTGCGCACCTTGGGGCCGGCCAGATCCATCAGCACGGCCACGCGGCGGCCGCACGCCGCCTCGGCGGCGCGCAGATTGGCGATCATGGCGGCCCAGGCCGCCTGCCCGTCATGGGCGCAGTTTATGCGCACGGCGTCGGTGCCGGCGGCCACCAGATCGTGCAGCAGGGCGGGGTCGGTGGCGGCCTCCGGCGGCAGCGTCACCAGGATGCGCACCTGCCGCCCCGCCGGCCCGGGATCATGGGCGGGATCGGGGCGCGGGCCGAACAGCCGGGCCGTATTGGCGCGCAGCCAGCGCTCGCCGCGGAAATAGCGCCGCGCCCCCGGCGCCCGCACGCCGGCCGGCGGCGCCGCCGGCCCGGCGCCCGCCGGCGCCATGCCCTGGCCGGCCAGCGCCGCCAGGGCCAGGATCACGGCCGACAGCGTCTCTTCCACCCGGCCCTCGCAGCGGCCCAGCGATGACAGGCCCAGCGGCATCAGCGCCGTCTGCAGCGGGCGCAGATCATGGTGGCGCAGAGCCAGATAGCGGGCGAAGTTCCCGGCCGACAGGCGGAAGCGCCGCCGTTCCAGCCGCGGCCCCCATCCCGCCAGCGTGGCGGCGCCGTCGCGGCGCACCTGCGCCAGAAGCTCGCCCATCTCCGCCAGCAGCGCCGCGGCGTGGCGCGCCTGTGCCGCCTCCGGCGTTTGCGCTCCGGCCCCGTCGGTTCCGGGCGCGCCCGCCATCATCCCGTCCATGGCCATTCCTCCCGGCTGTGTCGTTGCACACGCAACAGCATGGGTGCGTTCCCGGTGTGACAACCTTGACCGGGATCAAGGGGGAGGCCCGATCACAAAAGGTTCATGAATCCGGCAGCGGCCGGCACAGCTCCAGACCGGCCGGTGCCGGCGTCCAGGTCTGGCTCTTGCCGATCCAGGGGATGGCGATATAGCCGCGCACGGTCAGCCTGTCCGGCCCCTGCGCCGTCAGCCGGGCGCGGTAGACGCGGCCGGAATGGGGGTCATAGACGCGGCCGCCGCCCCATTCCCCGTCGCCCTCCGGCTCCAGGCCCCAGATGATGGGGGCGTGGCACAGGTCGCGGCCGCGCAGGGCCGGGTCCATGTTGTTGATGTCGCGGCGCTGGCCCTGCGGCCACTGGTCGGCGCGGCCCCAGACCAGCCGCCCGCACAGGCTGCGCCCGGCGCCGGCACAGGGCATCAGTTCGACCGCGGCCTTGCCGTTCTGCATGATCCAGATGCCGGAGGGCATGGTCGCGCCGGGGCTGGCGGCGATGGCCGTTGCGGGGCCGGCCGGCCCCGCCACCGACTCCGGCGCCAGCCCCAATCCGGCCAGCAGGGCAAGAACGCAGGGCAGCGCCCGGCGCCCCGGCCTGCGCGGACGTTGCGTCCGCACGGCGCAGCCCCTATCTTCCGGCAAACCTTTCTCTGGCCCGAGCTCCATGACCGACCTGTCCCACATCCGCAATTTCTCCATTATCGCCCATATCGACCATGGCAAGTCCACCCTGGCGGACCGGCTGATCGAATATTGCGGCGCGCTCGAGGCGCGCGAGATGAAGGCGCAGATCCTCGACAACATGGATATCGAGCGGGAGCGCGGCATCACCATCAAGGCGCAGACCGTGCGCCTGAACTACAAGGCCCAGAACGGCGGGACCTATCAGCTGAACCTGATGGACACGCCGGGCCATGTGGACTTCGCCTACGAGGTCAGCCGCTCGCTCGCCGCCTGCGAGGGCTCGCTGCTGGTGGTCGATGCCTCCCAGGGTGTGGAGGCGCAGACCCTGGCCAATGTCTATCAGGCCATCGACGCCAACCACGAGATCGTGCCGGTCCTCAACAAGGTGGACCTGCCGGCGGCCGACGTGCCGCGGGTCAAGCAGCAGATCGAGGATGTCATCGGCCTCGACGCCGCCGACGCGGTGGAGATCTCGGCCAAGACCGGCCAGAACATCGTCGGCGTGCTGGAGGCCATCGTCACCCGCCTGCCCCCGCCCAAGGGCGACGCCGCGGCGCCGCTGCAGGCGCTGATCGTGGACAGCTGGTACGATCCCTATCTCGGCGTGGTCATCCTGGTCCGCGTCGTCAATGGCGAGCTGCGGCTGGGCCAGAAGGTGCGCTTCATGGCCACCGGCGCCACGCGGGAGCTGGACCGCGTCGGCATCTTCACGCCGAAGAAGGTCGTCACCGACCGGCTCGGCCCCGGCGAGATGGGCTTCATCACCGCCGCCATCAAGGACATCCGCGACACCAAGGTCGGCGACACCATCACCGAGGAGCGGCGGCTGGCGCCCACGGCGCTGCCGGGCTTCAAGCCCTCGATCCCCGTGGTGTTCTGCGGCCTGTTCCCGGCTGATGCCGCCGATTTCGAGCATCTGCGCGAAAGCCTGGGCAAGCTCGCCCTCAACGACGCCAGCTTCCAGTTCGAGACGGAAAGCAGTGCGGCGCTGGGCTTCGGCTTCCGCTGCGGCTTCCTCGGCCTGCTGCATCTGGAGATCATCCAGGAGCGGCTGGAGCGCGAGTTCAACCTCGACCTGGTCACCACGGCCCCGTCGGTGGTGTACAAGCTCTACATGACCAACGGCGACGTCATCGACATGCACAACCCGGCCGACATGCCGGACGTGGTGAAGATCGACCATATCGAGGAGCCGTGGATCAAGGCCACCATCATGCTGCCGGACGAATATCTCGGCGGCGTGCTCCAGCTCTGCACCGAGCGCCGCGGCGTGCAGAAGGAGCTGACCTATGTCGGCGGCCGCGCCATGCTGGTCTATGAGCTGCCGCTGAACGAGGTGGTGTTCGACTTCTACGACCGGCTGAAGAGCATCAGCCGCGGCTATGCCAGCTTCGACTACCAGCTGGAGGAATACCGCGAGGGCGACCTGGTCAAGATGTCGATCCTGGTCAATGCCGAGCCGGTGGACGCCCTGTCCATGATCGTCCACCGCGGCCAGGCCGAATATCGCGGCCGCCAGCTCTGCGAGCGGCTGAAGGACCTGATCCCCCGCCACCTGTTCAAGATCCCCATCCAGGCCGCCATCGGCGGCAAGGTGGTGGCGCGCGAAACCATCGCCGCCCTGCGCAAGGACGTGCTGGCCAAGTGCTATGGCGGCGACATCAGCCGCAAGCGCAAGCTGCTGGACAAGCAGAAGGAAGGCAAGAAGCGCATGCGCCAGTTCGGCGAAGTGGAAATCCCCCAGAGCGCCTTCATCGCCGCCCTGAAGATGGGCCAGGAGTAACCCTGGCCCCCGCCGGCAAGCCGCGGCCGGGGTGACGGCCGGATGCGTGTAGCCGCATCGCGGCCGGGGGTGACGGCCAGGGCGCGGGCCGGGGTGCCGCCGGGCAAGGGTGGACCCGGCCGGATGCGAGAAGGTGGACCCGGCCGGATGCGCGAGGGGAAATCAGCGGATGCTCCCCTCTCCGGGCCGGGGCGCGGACCGGGGCGCGGATCGGGGCGAGCGCTGCCGGACGCGGCCCCGCGCAGGCAGGGACTCGTCCAGACCATGAAGGGCCTTCTTCGCCAGTCGGAAGGTGGCCCCGCGCAGGCAGGGACTCGTCTCGCCGACCATATGCTCGGGCTCGACGATGGGCGTCGTCCCCGCGCAGGCGGGGACCCAGGGGCCACAGCCCCCCCCACGCCGGTCAGGACCCGCCCAATCCCCTCCGAACACCCCGCCTTCCCCGGACAGCGTCGCCGATCTCCGGTCGTGCTGCTCGCCTGTGGCCCCGCCTGCGCAGGCACGACGCCGAAAGGGCCGTAAGCGTCCGCGCCCGTCCGTGCCCCGTGTCCTCCGTGACCCTCAACCCCGCCCGCCCAGGCATGACGCGGATGCGGGCAAGCCCCCCCTCGCGGAGATCCTCCGTCAGGGCGTCGGCTTCGGTGCAGTCGGCAACCTGCCCGGCGGTCAGGCGCAGATCGACGGGGTGGCCTTGTGCATCGACAAGCGCGTGGATTTTGCTGGTGCGCTCCCCACGGGAACGCCCTCCGCAGCTAGCTGGTTAGTCCCGTCATTTGCTCGCGACCGATCTCGCAAGAAACAACTCTGCCTCCTCTTTACGCCCCTTTACCGATAGCACGCGCTGACCGAGCCTCGCATGGCCGTTGATATCAGCGGAACACAGGGACGGTTACGGCCGAGACGGCCCCCTTCCCATCTCGCATCAGTGGTGAGGTCCGGCTTATAGTAGTGATGTTTGCAGCCGGCTGGTTGAGTCGGTGGCAGGTTGGATCCTACCATCGACATCCCTTCATTCGACGAACTGATTCTGATCAATCTGCCGGGACTGCCACCCTTGATACGTATCCGCACCAGCACAACCACATAATCGCCGAGAAGGGTCATATGGACGGTCAACGGCTTCAAGTTTTCTGGAATCAGGAGGTCAAAGCACTCCTAGCTGTCTACAAGCAGTTCGAAACCTTGCTGCCGAATCCTAAGACCGCGGGAGCAGAGCACCGCGGCGAAGACGGGCGGTATGTGGAAACGCTAGTGCGCTCGTACCTTCAAAAGTATTTACCAAGAGACCTGGAGGTACTGACAGGCTTTATCCTTCGCCCAGCAGTTAAGCTGGGAAACAACGATCGCTCAAGATCCAAGGAGAAAGATTTTCATACAACGCAGCTTGATATAATTGTCTATGACACCGGAAATTATCCCGTTTTCCAGAGAATGGTTGATACGGTTATTGTCCCGCCCGAGGGTGTGGTCGCAGTGTTGTCTATAAAAAAGACTCTTCGGGATACAGAGATCAGTGCAGAATGCAATGCGCTTCTGGAGGCTTCAAAGGCCTGCCGCTGTGACGAGAGAAAACCGGAAGCGCGCCGCCGCGGGCCTTTCCTAGCCTTAGTCGCAACCAACTCTGACCTTGCTGATAAGCAAAAGCCGAAAGAAAGAAAAATATTCGAAAAGCTTGAAGCCCTATATGGGAGCGACAGTGTTTTCGACGACATGATAGGGTTCGTGGGCGACATTTCCTCTTGGCATGTATTCAAAACGCGCCCACCACTTAAAATTTATGATAATAATAGATTTGCGAAATACATGTATGCCGAACTGGATGACAACGAACTGCATCAAGGATTTCAATTTATTCTTTCAGGAATATTGTCTGTATACTACGATAAAACAAGGGGAGGTTTGAAACGTCCTGGATACACAGCGTTTGCGTCGAAACGCGCCACCGAAATTGGAAAGATCGCCTTCAGTTCGCTGCGCTAATCCTTGGCAACTAAAGCGAAAGCCGCCCCGGTTACGGAGCGGCTTTCTAACCCGGTTTTTTCCATTATAAGCCGTCAGGAGTGACCGGAAACACGCTTTGGCTGTCTCGCTGGCAACCCAGAAGCCGCCACTTCGGGAAAAGTAAGTGGCGGCAGCGCGAATGTCAAGCTCCCACACACGGCGTGAAGATTTGACCAAGTAAGAGCGTCGAACAGAGCCATTTCTGGACGAAGCGCCAGCAGATAAGGCCGGCGGCGATGTGGTGGAGGGCGGTGAAGATGTCGGCGCGGCGCTCGTAGCGGACGGCGAGGCGGCGGAAGCGGGCAAACCAAGCCAAGGTGCGCTCGACGACCCACCGGTGTCGGCCCAAGCGCTCGCGGTTGTCGATGCCGCGGCGGGCGATGCGCGGAATGATGGCCCGGCGTCGCCGCGCTTGTCGGCAGAAGGCGAAATCATAATAGCCCTTGTCGGCGTGCAACTTGATTGGGCGTCGTCGTGGGCGGCCCGCGCATTGCCGGATCGCCGGCACGGCATCGACCACCTCCTCCAGCAACTTGCTGTCGTGCCGGTTGGCTGGAGACATCCTCAAAGCCAGGGGATGCCCCGTTGGCATCGACGGGGAGGTGGCGCTTGGACCCCGGGTTGCCGCGGTCCGTCGGGTTCGACCCGGTCTCCTCACCCCCCCTTTTTTGCCGGGACAGCGGCGCTGTCCACGGCGGCTCGCTTCCAGTTGATCACGTTGGCATAGCCCAGCCAGTCCAAGAGGACCCGGTGCAAACGCTCCCAGACACCGGCTTGGTGCCACGCGTGCAAGCGCCGCCAGCACGTCATGCCCCTCCCCGCGCAGCCACGGCGCGGAGAGGGCCGGGACCGTCCGTCCGCGCCTCCGCTCCGTGTCCTCCATGTCCCTCCCCCACCCCGCCCGTTGATTGCGTAAAGGCTTATTTTCCTATATCCTGCCCCTTCCCCCCTCCAGCGGAAGGAGTACCGCCCCATGTCGATGCCTGTGCGGATCATGCGGGAGCCGCCTGCCGGCTCGCCCATTGACAGCCCGATGCTGCCCTGGGGGGCGGAGGGGCCGCCGCCGGCGGACCGGCTGCCGGCCACGCGGCCGGAGGACTATCATCCTCTCGCCGCCTGGCCGCCCCGGCCCTATGGCGACTGGGAGCGGCGGCGGCATGCCGCCTGTTCCGCGGCGCCCAACGATGCGGCCAACCGGCTGTTCCTGCTGCTGCATCCCGAGGTGGCGCACGAGCTGCTGGTGCGGGCCTGCACCGGCCAGGGCGAGATGTCGGACATCCATGCCTTCCGGCGCGGCTGGGCCGTGCCGCTGGACGGCAGCTTCGACGATACGCTGCCGCCGGGCTTCGCCGGCTGCCGGCTGCGGGTGCGCGACGGGGTGGTGGTGTTCACGCCGGAGCCGACGCTGGGCCATGATTACACCGACCTGATCCCGCCCCCCGATGTGGACATGCCGGGGCTGGTCTGGGCCGGGCACGCGGCGTCCCGGCCCGCCCCGCACCAGCCTGACACGCCCCGGCCCGCCGTCCCCCCGCCTGCCGCCCGCCCGCCCGCCGGCCCCTGGTCCGGGGCCACGCCCGCCGCGCCGCCGCCCGTGTGCTCCGCCCGCCCGCGCCCGGGGCCGGAGCCGGACTGTCCCGCCGCCCCGCCTGCCCGCGGGCGGACCAAGCGCTTCGACTGGGCGCGGGGGGCCATGCTGCTGGGCCAGGGGCACAGCGTCACCGCCGTGGCGCTGGAGCTGGGCTGTTCGCGCCAGTCGCTGTGGCGGGCGCTGAAGATCGCGCCACAGCTGCGCGCCCTGGTGGAGGAGGAGCGGATGAAGCGGGCCGCCGACTTCGCCGCCCGCCTGGACGGGGCCCGCGGCGCCGTGCTGGAAAGCCTGATCCTGGCGGCCTGCCATGACCGCAACCCCACGGTGCTGGTGCATCTGTCGCGCATGATGCGGCTGGGCGAGGGCGCCGACTATACGCGGCTGGCCCGGGGTCTCGACGCCGTGCGCCGCCCGCACCGTCCGGGGACCGGCGCGGCGCCGCCTGATGCCCTGCGGCGGGACGCTGCCCGCCCTGCCGCGAATCCCCCAGGCGATCCTCCCGCCGATCCGCCTGTTGGCTGGCCGGCGGTTCCGCCCCTGGCGGCGGGCATGGCGCCCTGGGCTTCCCCCGGCGGCCGCCGCACCGGCCGGCCCCAGGCTGGCGGACCGCTCCCCCTGCGGGCACCGCTGCCGGTGACCCTCGGGCCGGCGCCGCAACGCCCGGCCCCACAGGCGCCCCGCATCGCCGCGGGCGTCCGGATGCCCGCGGCAAAGGCGACGGCGGGCACGCCGGCCGCGGCGGCGTCATCTTTGTCGCCTTAAGCGGATTTCGCCAGGAAAGCCGCGGGTGTGAATGGCGACGGGCCGGACGGGACATGTCGCGTTTGTCACCTTTGCGTCATGCCGGGGTCACCTTTGTCGCCCACACTGCACAGGTCCCGGCCCGGCCGGCAGCGGCCAGGACGGGACCGGCAGGCCGGAACAGGCGGCCAGAACAGGCGGCCAGAACAGGCAGGGGTCGTCATCGTTCCGTCACCAGTGCAGACGCCGCCCGGTTGTCACAGGACAGCGGGCTGTTCTCCGGTTTTACTTATGCCGCAGCGCAGCGGCACGCAGATCGACTGTGCGCGAAGGAGGTAGTTTCCCGCTCTGCTGTGGTTTTCCTGTCCGGACGCCGTGCCCTCTGCTGGTCACGGGGTAATCCGGGCGGGGATGGATAGGGTACCGGCGCCCCGGCGGACCGGTGCCGCACCGGGGCAGGCCCCCTGATCTGGAGGACCCGAACGATGCGCAGGATCCTGCTGCCTCTGCCCTTGGCGGCCCTGATGCTGGCCGCCGCCCTGGCCCTGCTGGCCGGGCCTGCCGCCGCCGGCTGGCCGGACCAGTACGGGGCCTGGGACGATCTGGCCCCGGCCCTGGGGCATGAGGATCTGCCGGCGCGGGATGAAGCGGCGGAGCAACAGGGCCGCAAGGCCAGTCTGGCCACGCTGACCGACTGGCTGGGCACGCTCTATGACGGGGCCATGGCCAAGCTGCGCGGCGATACCCCGGCGGTGGACGCGGCGCAGCGGCGGCTGGCGCTCAAGGCCGATCCGCGGGCCTATGCCGACCGGGGGGTGCAGGCCGCGGCGCATCTGGCGCCGCTGGGCCTGTCCAGCACGCTTCAAACCCAGCTGGGCACCCGGACCATGCGCCAGAGCATGGCCGTCTCCGCCGGCTGCGGCAGCCGCTGGCTGCCGCACCAGGTCAGCGGCAGCGTCTCCGGCATGCCGGGCCGCGACGACTGGAACGGGCAGGCCCGCGCCAGCTGGGGCAGCGCCTGCGCCGCCGGCCAGCCGGGCTGGCGCTTCACCGCCGCCATGCAGGATCTGGCCCATGACGCCGACGGCAGCCTGGGCCTGGAATACCGGCCGCGCCCGACCGGCAGCCTGGGCGGCCTCAGCGCCGTGCGCGCCACGGTGACGGAGACGGGGGGCAGCATCGGCCTTGACGGCCGGCTGGACCGGGGCCTGTTGCCGGCCAGCCTGCTGCCGGTGCGCTCGCTGCCGGTCAATGCCGATGTGGAATGGCAGCAGGACGGCTCGGCCCGGCTGCGCCTGGGCACCCGGCTCCGCTTCTGACCGCCCCCGCCCGCACCAGCCGTTGAGGGGAACCGCACCAGGCCGGCGACCGCCGGCCCGCGGGCTCGTGCCCGCGTAAGCCAAGGCGGCGGATGCCGCCGCCCGGCGCCTGAGGGACCGCTACAAACTCAATGCCGGAAATGGCGCATGCCGGTGAAGACCATGGCCAGACCGCGCTCGTCGGCGGCGGCGATGACCTCGGCGTCGCGCATGCTGCCGCCCGGCTGGATCACCGCCGTCACGCCGGCATCGGCCGCCGCCAGCAGCCCGTCGGCGAAGGGGAAGAAGGCGTCGGAGGCGACGACGCTGCCCCTGGTGCCCGGCTCGGCCAGCCCGGCCGCCTTGGCCGCGTCGGCCGACTTCCAGGCGGCGATGCGCGCGCTGTCCACCCGGCTCATCTGCCCGGCGCCGATGCCCACCGTGGCCCCGTCCTTGGCATAGACGATGGCGTTGGACTTCACATGCTTGGCCACGCGGAAGGCGAACAGCAGGTCGGCCAGCTCCTTGTCGGTCGGCGCCCGCTTGGTCACCACCTTCAGCCCGTCCAGGCTGACGCGGCCATTGTCGCGGGTCTGCACCAGATAGCCGCCGGACACCGACTTCACCGTCAGCCCCGGCGCCGCAGGATCGGCCATGGCGCCGGTCAGCAGCACGCGCAGATTCTTCTTCGACGCCAGCAGCCGGCGCGCGCCCTCATCGGCGTCGGGGGCGATGACCACCTCGGCGAACAGCTTCGCGATCTCCTCGGCCGTGGCCGCATCCAGCGTGCGGTTGCAGGCGATGATGCCGCCGAAGGCGCTGACCGGGTCGCAGGCCAGGGCGCGGGCATAGGCCGCGTGCAGGTCGGTCCCCTCGGCCACGCCGCAGGGGTTGGCGTGCTTGATGATGGCGATGGCGGGGGCCTCGAACTCCGACACCAGCTCGAAGGCGGCATCGGTGTCGTTGAGGTTGTTGTAGCTCAGCTCCTTGCCCTGCAGCTGGGTCGCCGTGGCGATGCCCGGCCGCGTCTCGCCGCTGGTGTAGAAGGCCGCACTCTGGTGCGGGTTCTCGCCATAGCGCAGGGTCTGCTTCAGCACGCCGCCGAAGCCCAGCCGCTCGGGATAGGCCTCGCCCAGCTGCCCGGCGAACCAGGCGGCGATGGCGGTGTCATAGGCGCCGGTGCGGGCATAGGCCTTGGCCGCCAGCGTGCGGCGGAAGGCCAGGGTGGTCTGCCCGTCATGCACGGTCATCTGCCCGACCAGCTCGGCATAATCGGCGGGATCGGTGACCACGGCCACGAAATCGTGGTTCTTGGCCGCCCCGCGGATCAGCGACGGGCCGCCGATGTCGATGTTCTCGATGCAGGTCTCGAAATCCGCGCCCTTGGCCACCGTGGCCTCGAACGGATAGAGGTTGACCACCACCAGATCGATGCCGGGAATGTCGTGGTCGGCCATGGCCTGGGTGTGGCCGGCCAGATCGCGGCGGGCCAGGATGCCGCCATGGATCTTCGGGTGCAGGGTCTTGACCCGCCCGTCCATCATCTCCGGGAAGCCGGTATGGTCGGAGACCTCGGTCACCGGCACCCCCGCATCGGCCAGCGCCTTGGCGCTGCCGCCGGTGGAGAGGATATGCACGCCGCGGGCGGCCAGGGCCTTGCCCAGATCGACCAGCCCCGTCTTGTCGGAGACGGAGATGATGGCGCGGCGGATGGGAACGAGATCAAGGGTCATGACAGGCGGTCCAGGTTGATGCCGCGACGGTCGGGGACGCCGTCGGCGGCAGGGGGAACGGGCCGGCCCGGTTGTCCGCCGGGGGAGCCCTGCCCCGGCCCGGTCCGGTCAGGCGAAAGGCTCAGGTCTCCAGATCGGTGCCCTCGCGGCGGAAGGCCCATTTCACCGTGGTCTTGCCGGACTGGGTCACGCCACGGATCACCAGCTGGCAGCTGCGGCGCGGCTCGGTCCCGCTGCCGAGATAGATGCTGTCCATCACGTCGATGTCGCCGCCGGCGGCCCGCACCTTCCACAGATGGCCGGACGGCAGGCGCAGCATCACCGCCGGCTCATGGTCCAGCGGCGCCACCTGCACCCCGGGATGCAGGTGGAAGCGCACGGCGAAATCGCGGCCGCCGGCGCCCTCCAGCGTATCCTCGCCGCGCAGATCCTCGCCGCTCTCGGCCAGGTACAGCCGGCGGCGGTGCAGCAGCCCGTGCGTCTCCTGATAGCCGTCATGGGCGCAATCCACCAGCTGCCCGCCGGGCACGTCGGCCCGCACGGCCTCCACCTTGCGCGGGCGCCGTCCCAGGCCCCCCTCCTCCAGCACGGCGGCGGAGTTGGTGTCGGCCACGGTGACGGTGGAATGGGCGGCCGTGGCCGCCAGGGCCGTGCGCCAGCGCCCGGCATCGGAGGGGTGGCTGCCGCAGTTCACCACCAGCCGCTCGCGCCCCACGCTCATCTCGAAGCTCAGGCTGCCGGCATGGGCATGGGTGTCCAGCCCCGGCGGCGGCGGCACGCCTGCATCCAGCAGGATGCAGGTCCGGCCGGCGGTCAGCCGTTCGAACCCCACATGGGGAATGGATTTCAGCGGCCGCCCGCGGGCGTCGGCCTGCCCCAGCACGGTGTCGAGCATCACCGGCTCCCCTTCCTGGGAGCCGTTGAACAGGGCCAGCCCCCCGTCGCCGTGGCGGAAGAAGCGCAGGGTCGGCGTCATGCGGTCGATGGCGTGCTGCAGCGGCTCCGGCACCTCCACGCGGGCGGCGCGGTAGCAGCCCCGCAGATCGATCAGGTGGCGCAGCACGGCCAGCTGCCGGGCCGGGGAGTGCTCCACATGGCCGCCGTCGGGCAGCACCTGCCGCGGCAGTTCCTGCGTCAGCGCCGAGCGGGCGCGCTCGGCCAGCGGCATCAGGCCGGGCAGGCACAGGCTGCCATAGGTCAGCCCCTTCAGCCCCAGCAGCAGCGCCTCGCCCTTCAGCCGGCCGGGCACGACCCGGCCCAGATGGCGGACCTGCCGGGCCAGGCTGTCCAGCACACGGGCGCGCAGCTCGTCATCGGCGCTGGCCAGGAAGAAATCATGCTGCCCGATCCAGGCGGCCACGCGGGCGGCGGCCACGTCGGGGGCCCAGGCGACGGGATGCCAGCGCTTGCCGAACTGGTCGACCCACAGGCTGACCAGCACCCGCGCCTGCCGCCGGGCGGCATCGCCGCCGGTGGCGCGCAGATGGCGCAGCCAGTCGAAGCCGTGCATCTCCGCCAGCCAGGCGGCGGAGGCATCCGCTGCCAGCCAGGGGGGCAGCTCGCCGGGGATCGACTGCCCGGCGAAGCGGAAGATGTTGTTCAGCAGCTCCTGCCCGGTGGTGGCGTCGCCGGGCCAGGGGTCGGGCGGCACCACCTCAAGCTGCTGGGGGGCCGGACCGGACAGGCGCATCAGCCCGTAGACCGGGCTGGCATACCAGGAGCCCCGCGCGCCGGGCTGGAACCGTCGGTGCAGGCTGCCGCCGGCGGCCATGGGCGCTTAGGCCCCCTGCCCGCGCAGGGATCGGATGTTGGGCGCGTAGGCCGCGGGCCCGCCCTGGAAGGTGGAGGTGCCGGCCACCAGCACGTCGGCGCCGGCCTCGATGCACAGGCGCGCCGTCTCCACATTGACGCCGCCATCGACCTCCAGATCGATGATCCGGCCGCCCTGGCTCTCCGACATGGCCTCGATGCGCCGCCGCAGTTCGCGGATCTTGTCCAGCTGGCTGCGGATGAAGCTCTGGCCGCCGAAGCCTGGATTGACCGACATGACCAGGACCAGATCGATGTCGCCCAGCAGATAGTCGATCATCGACAGCGGCGTGTGCGGATTCAGCACGATGCCCGGCTTCTTGCCCAGCGACCGGATCAGCTGCACCGTGCGGTGCGGATGCGGACCGGCCTCGGGATGGAAGCTGATGATGTCGGCACCGGCCTCGGCGAAGGCGCCGACGAAAGCGTCGACCGGCGCGATCATCAGATGCACGTCGAAGGGCTTCGCCGTATGCGGGCGGAGCGCCTTGACCACACCGGGGCCGATGGTGAGGTTCGGCACGAAATGGCCGTCCATCACGTCGATATGGATATAGTCGGCCCCCGCCGCGTCCACGGCGCGGACCTCTTCCCCCAACTTGGCGAAGTCGGCGGAGAGGATGGAGGGGGCGATCTTCACGGGCTGCTGCGGCATGGCCGGTGTCCTACCAAGACGGACGCCCAGCCGCAAGGTCGATGGGGCCCGTGCATGTGTGGTTTTCCCTGGTGGAAGGCATCCGTCTTCGGGCCGGCGGTCCGGCGCCCTGCCCCTACCGCCCCTGGAAGCAGCCCGCGCCCAGCACCGGGCCGGCCAGCGGCACGGCGCCCAGGCCCAACTGCCGGGCCAGGCCGGTCCCGTCCGGCCATCGCACGATCCAGACGCCGCTGGCCGCATCGCCGTCGACCAGTCGTCCGTCCAAAGCGGCCACCCGCTGCAGCACCACCGTGGCCGGCAGGTCCCGCGGCGTCAGCAGCAGCGACATGCCGTTCCCTCCCGGCCGGGCCGCCACGCCGGCGGCGACCGGCACCAGCAGCGCCAGCAACAGGGCCACCCGCCCGCCACCGCCGGCCTTCCCGCCGGCCTTCCCGCCGGACGGGATCCGCAGCAGCCGGACACCCGCCGCCGTCAGGGCCAGTCCCAGGACGAAGAACAGCAGGTCCCAGAGCAGGCGGTTGCCGCTGTCCATGCGGATATGGTGCAGCCCCAGCAGCCAATGGCTCACCACGGCGTCGACAAGATGCCAGAGACCGGACCCGATCAGGACTCCGGCGGCCAGGATCCGCCCCATGCCCGGCCATGCCAGCCGCCCGCGCAACCGCCACAGCTGCGCCAGACCGGCGACGGCGATCCCATACAGGGCGGCGTGGAACAGCCCGTCGGCCAGCACCTGGACCCGCAGATCGCGCCATGGCTCCCCCTCCAGCCCGCTCAGAAGGTGGTGCCATTGCAGCACCTGATGCAGCAGGATTCCATCGAAGAATCCGCCGAGCGCGACTCCAAGAAGGCCGCCGGCCCACAGGCCGGCCGCCGATCCGTCGGGACGGGACGCAGCCATCGGCATGGGCCTCTTTCTGACGGCGATGGGGGAAGGGCAAAGCCCATCGCCGCAACCGGATCGCGGGCGGTCCGGTTCCATCCGCAGGCGCCGGCCCGCCCCATGGCCAGCAGTACGGCGACTGTTCCGCCGTCTCCCCCCTTCGCGCCGTCGCCAGAACCGTCGGACGCCGACATTCTGGACCTTGGCAAGGGAGCAGCCGGTGGGGGGGCGTTATGGGGCAGGACAGCCGACAGGCGGTGCGCGATGTTCTGGCGCTGGCGCGTGCGCACCGCTCCGGTCTCGGCGCCGCAGCCCGTGCGTTGCGTGGCATCGACCAGCAGGCTGAATCCGCCAGCGCCAGACCCGTGCATCCGCCCTCGCCGGCCCCGCCCAGCGCCGCCATCGATCGTCTGCTGGAGGATTGGCGCCAGTGGGACATGAGTTCCTGAACGCCGGCCGGGTGCCCGCTCACGGCGTGCAGGGATATTTCTGCGGGAACAGCCGGCTGAAGACATAGGTCTGGTTGCGGCTGCGCAGATCGGGATCGGCATCGACCCCGGCGACAAAGTCTGCGGCCACGATTTCGGTCGGGACCGAGCGGGGCAGACAGCCGAAGACCTTCCGGTAGGGCGTGGGCGCCGAGGGACCGAGGATCGATGTCAGGGCGTCGCTGGCCCGCTCCAGTTCCGCCCGATAGGCGCTGATCTGTGCCAGACAGGCCACCCGCCCGTCGCCCACGCACAGGGCATAGAGCTGCCCCGCCTCCTGCACCAGCACGGTTGCCCCCTGCGCCGCGGCCGTCAGGGGAGCCGCCAGCAGCAACAACGGCCCGCCCAGGGCCGCAAGCCGCCTCCGCGCACCAATACAACGCATGTCGTCTCTCAGCACCGACCCGGCGGAAACTTTAACGCGGCGCTAACAGGCGGTGAAGATAAAATCTTTTTCTAGCAAAAGTCGCACTGACCTTCATGTCACATCCGGACGGGCGGAGCCGGGAAACGATCCTGCTTTCCGGGGCAGGCCGGTCGCGATCGGACGGGCTGTCATGCCGCATACGGATTGGTGCAGATGCGGGACATAGTCCAACATCTGGTTTCGGTGGCGTGCCATCCCGATCCTATGCTTCAAGATAGAGGAGAAGCGCCCCAAAACGTCTTCTGGATAGATCGGCCAAGCACGGATCCCGATTTATATAAGGGCGACAGGAAGTGAGGACGCCGGTTCGGCGACCTCGTGTGTTCAAGGGCAAACCGTCGGAAACGGCGGGACGCAAAGCCTCCGGTCCTCAGACCCCGACGGGTCCGGATAGCGGGGTTGCCAGACGGAGGACAAATGAACCGGATGCTTTTGGCGGCGGCCGCCTTCACGGCCGCCCTGCTCCTGGCTGGCGCCACGATGGCACAGACTCAGACGGCACAGGCCCAGACGGCGCAGGCCCAGACGGCGCAGACTGAGGTTGATCGCGTCGCCACGCTGCAACGGTGGGTCGAAGCCCAGTTCGCGACCGGTGAACTGCCGGCCCCCGCCGTTGTTGCCGACCGCACCGCGCTGGGCGCGGTGTCCGGCATGGCCGCCCTGACCCGGCCCGGCGAGCGGGTCAAGGCGCTCTATGTGCCCGGCATCGTCATCCTCGATCCACAGGCGTTCCAGTGGGACGACACGGATGAGGTCAGCTATCTGCTGCACGAGCTGGTACATCATGTGCAGGTCAGCTCCGGCCGCAGCTTCCCCTGCAACAACGCCATGGAGGCAGACGCCTACCGGTTGCAGAACCAGTGGCTGATCGAACAGGGACGGCAGCCGCTCTATTCCGACCGCTGGATCGCCGGCAAGGCCACCTGCCCGTAACCCCCGGCCGGGCCATGGCTCAGCCGATGCGGCGCAGACGTCCGATGAAGAAGCCGTCCATTCCGCCTTTGTCCTTCAGCACGCCGGGGGTGCAGCGCACGTCGCCCTCGGCGGTGATCAGTTCGGCCAAGCCACCGACCTCGGCCGCCGTCACCGCCACCCGCTCGATATCGGTGCGCCGCTCCAGGATCCGGGCCATCTGCTGTTCCCCCTCCTCCGGCTGCAACGAACAGGTGCCATAGACCAGCAGCCCGCCGGGCTTCAGCAGGTCGAGCGCATGGTTCAGCATGCGGGCCTGCACCCGCGCCAGCGTCTCCACATCCTCCGGCCCCTTCAGCCGTGCCACATCGGGATGGCGACGGATGGTGCCCGTGGCGCTGCAGGGCGCGTCCAGCAGGATGGCGTCCGCCGCCGTGTCGGGAGTCCAGGTCACGGCATCCGCCGTCACCGTGGCGGCGGTCAGCCCCAGACGGGCCAGATTCTCCGTCACCCGCTGCAACCGCTTGCCGTTGCGGTCCACGGCCGTGACCACGGCCCCCAGGGCGGCCAGCTGTGCGGTCTTGCCACCCGGCGCCGCGCACAGATCGTAAACGGTCTTGCCGGCCAGATCGCCGAACAGCCGCGCCGGAAGGGCGGCGGCGGCATCCTGCACCCACCAGGCCCCCTCGGCGAAGCCCGGCAGGTCGGTCACCTGCCCGCCGGCGGCCCGGCGCAGGCTGCCCGTGGGCAGCAGCTCCGCCTCCAGCCGTTCGGCCCAGGCGGCGGCATCCCCCTTCACCGACAGGTCCAGCGGCGCTTCCTGCAGATGCGCCTCGACGATGGCGCGGGTGGCGCCGGTGCCATAGGCCTGGCGCCAGGCCAGCCAGAGCCAGTCCGGCGTGTTCAGCCGGCCCGCATCCTGGCCCGCCAGCATGGCCGCCCCTTCCCGCGACAGGCGGCGCAGCACGGCATTGATCAGCCCCTTGTAGGGCGCCTGCCCGCGGGCGACGGCCAGGTCCACCGTGGTGTCCACTGCCGCATGGGCCGGCGTGCCCAGGAACAGCAGCTGGGCCGCGCCCAGCCGCAGCAGGTCCTGCACCAGGGCCTTCAGCTGCTGCCCCGGCTTGGCCAGGCTGGCCTGGATCACCGCATCCAGCTGCCCCAGGCGGCGGAACAGGGTGGCGACCAGCAGGCGGACGAAGCCGCGGTCGCGCGGCTCCAGCTCCTTGACGGCCTTGTTGGCCTCCAGGGCATCATCGAAGGGCACCTGCCGGCGCAGCACGGCGGTGAGGAGGTCCAGGGCGGCGGCACGGGCGCCCAGGCTATCGGCACTGTCGGGGATCTTGTCGGTCATGACGGCCGATGTAGCGCGGGACACAGCGATTGTGAAACGCCGATCACGCACAGGTGACCGCTTCCGCGGCATGGCCGCCCTGGACAGGCGGGATGCGGACGACTAGCTGAAGGGCAACAAACCGCAGCATCAAGGAGGCGCACCATGGCGATCGAGACGGCAATCCTGGCCGGCGGCTGCTTCTGGGGCATGGAGGATCTCATCCGCAAGGTGCCGGGCGTGGTCGATACCCGCGTCGGCTATACCGGCGGTGGTCTGGCCAACCCCACCTACAAGGAGGTCAAGACCGGCACGACGGGCCATGCCGAATCCATCGAGATCCGCTTCGATCCCGCCCGGCTGAGCTATCGCCGGCTGCTGGAATTCTTCTTCCAGATCCACGATCCGACCACGGTCAACCGCCAGGGCAACGACATCGGCAGCCAGTACCGCAGCGCCATCTTCGTGACGGCACCGGAGCAGGAGGAAACGGCCCGCGACGTCATGGCCAAGGTCCAGGCGTCCGGCCGCTGGCCGGGGCGGCTGGCGACGGAAATCGTCCCGGCCGGCCCCTTCTGGGCGGCGGAAGACTACCATCAGGATTATCTGGAGAAGAATCCCGGCGGCTACACCTGCCACTGGGTGCGCCCGGACTGGGTGCTCGGCGACGAGGGCCGCACGGCTGCCGAATAACACCGGTAAGCGGACACCCGCGGAACTGGGGTGGCTGGCGGTTCATCCCGCCAGCCACGTCACCGCCGCCCCGTGGGGATGGGCATGGGCCAGGACCCGGCGCCGCCGGTCCGGCCAGACGCTCAGGGTCAGGGCCGGCGGCCCGCCCTCCGGCGACAGCTCGAAGGCCAGATGCGCCAGCGGCGCGCGGGCGCCGTAGTGCTCCAGCGCCGTCAGGATGCGGTCCTTGGTGGCCTCCGGCAGGTACTGCCAGACGATGGTGTGATAAAGCACGGTCAGCTGGTCCGGCACCGGCTCGGCCAGCCGGGCCTCGACCCAGTCGGCGGCATCGGCCGCCTCCACCTGCACCGTTGCCGTCCGCGCTTGCGCAATCGCGGCATCCAGCAGGGCCGCCCGTTCCGTCTGGTCGGCCCAGACATAGGCACGCAGCCGCAGCACGGCCTCGTCCGATGCCAGATCCACGGGATCACGGTCGCAGGCGGCCCGCGACGCGATGGTGAGCACGGCGTCCAGCGGCGGCAGCGGCCCTGACCAGTCAGTGATCACCTGCACGCCCGCGTTCGCCGGCCCCCAGACCGCATCACCCAACCGATAGCGGAACCGGTCCCAGTGTTGCAGCAGGCCGGCGCTGGCCCCGATCTCCAGCAGCCGCAGCGGCAGCCCGGTCTCCGCGGCCAGCGTCAGGAACCCGCCCAGCAGCACCACGGACCGCCGCGCCTCGTTGGTCTGCGGCGCCGTGCGCAGGACGGCGCGGAACCAGGCGGGCCGGGACGCGATCTCAGCGGCCAGCACGGCCCCCACCCTGTCCGTTTCCGCCTGTGGCGGATAACAGGCGGCCAGGGCCGGGGACGCGCCCGACAGCACCAGCGCATGCGCGGCCCCGGCCAGCCGCAGCGGCAGTGCATCCGCCGTGGGGTCACCCGGCCAGTCGCCCAGCAGCGCCGCCACCGGACCGCCCCGCTCCAGATCGGCCAGGGCCTGTTCCAGCAGCGCCGCAGTGAAGGGCGACCCCAGCGTCCGACACCAGCCGATCTGGGTGCGGAAACTATCGACGACGCGGCTGGACATGGCTCACCCCCAGGGTCCCCGGCTGCCTCTGCCGGCGGAGGGAACACTGCCGCGGCCGGCCCGGTGCGGTGGACTCGAAACGGGTGCCGTGGTCGCCGCCGTCGGCCCGCCCTGTCCACGGCCAGCGCCCATGGCGCGCAGCCGCCGTACCCGCTCCTCGGTGCTGGGATGGGTGGAGAACAGGCTGTCCATGGAGCGGCCATGCAGCGGATTGATGATGAACAGATGGGCCGTGGCCGGGTTGTGCTCGGCCTGCACATTGACGGTCTGGGCGGCACCATTGTGGATGCCGATCAGGGCGTCAGCCAGCCAGTCCGGGTTGCCGCAGATCTCGGCTCCGCCCTTGTCGGCCTCGTACTCGCGCGACCGGCTGATGGCCATCTGCACCAGCATGGCTGCCAGAGGCGCCAGCAGGGCCGTCAGCACCACGCCGACCATGCCCAGCGGATTGTTGCGGTTGTCGCTGTTCCCGCCGAAGAACAGACCGAAATTGGCCAGCATGGACAGGGCACCGGCCAGGGTCGCCGTCACGGTCATGATCAGCGTGTCATGGTTGCGCACATGGGCCAGTTCATGGGCCATGACCCCGGCCACCTGCTCCGGCGTCAGGCGCCGCAGCAGTCCCGTCGTGGCGGCCACGGCCGCGTTCTGCGGGTTGCGGCCGGTGGCGAAAGCGTTGGGCTGGTCATTGTCGATGACATAGACCCTGGGCATGGGCAGGCCGGCATTGGCGGCCAGCCGCTGCACCATGCCGTAGAACTGGGGGGAGGTGGCGGCATCGACCTGGCGCGCGCCATACATGCGCAGCACCATGGTGTCGGCGTTCCAATAGGCGAAGGCGTTGGTGGCGATGGCGACCAGCAGCGCGATCATCATGCCGCCCTGGCCGCCGATCATGTATCCCACCGCCAGGAACAGGCCGGTCAGACCGGCCAGGAGCATCGCGGTGCGGAAATAGCCGTGCATGGCGTCTCATACCCTCGGACTGGACGGGCCGCCCAGGACCCGGATCACCGACATATGGGCATGGCGGCCGGCCTGCGCAAAGGCTTGGCGGACGCGGTTTCCTGCGCCATATCTCGGGGCCATGATACAGACGCCCCGAACCACCCCCGTCCCCTCGCCGGCCGAAGAGCCGGTCCCCGCAGCCTCCGGCACGCCCGCCGCCAAGGCCGGCGCACAGCCGGCCGCCCAACCCGCCGCCCAACCCGCCGGGGAGATCGGTGGCCCTGCCGGTCCCGAGCCCACCCGGTACGGCGACTGGGAGAACAAGGGGCGCTGCAGCGACTTCTGACTTGTGCAGCCCAGTTCTGCGCCGCCGGCAACTTGCCGGCGCGGAGCACCGCCGCTATGGTCGCCCCCGCATCAAGAGTTGGGCTGACGCCCAACGCCAACCTGCTCCCCAGCAAGGTGGCGCTCCCCGCGGGGGAGGATGTGGCCGATCCGGCAACAACGGGCCCCAGCCACAGACGCGTCAGCCCGCTCACGCCCTGTGAGTGACGAAAGAGGCTGTCAACCGCCATGACCACGCATCCGCAGCAGTTCGCCAGCGACAATTATGCCGGCATCTGTCCCGAAGCCTGGGCCGCCATGGCCGAAGCCAACAGCGGGCATGTTCCGGCCTATGGCGAGGACCCGTGGACGCAGCGGGCCGCGGATGCCTTCCGCACCCTGTTCGAGACGGAGTGCGAAGTCTTCTTCGCCTTCAACGGCACGGCCGCCAATTCCCTGGCTCTGGCCGCGCTTTGCCAGTCCTATCACAGCGTCATCTGCTCGGCGACGGCCCATGTGGAAACGGACGAGTGCGGCGCACCGGAGTTCTTTTCCAACGGCTCCAAGCTGCTGGTCGCCCCCGGCAGCAACGGCAAGTTGACACCGGAGGCGGTGCGCGCCGTTGCCACCGGCCGCTCCGACATCCATTTCCCGAAGCCGCGCGCCGTCACCATCACCCAGCCGACCGAGACGGGACAGGTCTATACCCTGGAGGAGATCCGGGCGCTGTCGGCCGTCTGCCGCGAGCTGGGCCTGCACCTGCACATGGATGGCGCCCGCTTCGCCAACGCCTGTGCCAGCCTGGGCTGCAGCCCGGCCGAGATGACCTGGAAGTCCGGCGTGGACGTGCTCTGCTTCGGCGGCACCAAGAACGGCATGGGCGTGGGTGAGGCCATCCTGTTCTTCGACCATGCCCTGGCGGAGGATTTCGACTATCGCTGCAAGCAGGCCGGCCAGCTGGCATCGAAGATGCGGTTCCTGGCGGCACCCTGGGTCGGTCTGCTCCAGGACGGGGCCTGGCTGCGCAACGGCCGCCACGCCAACGAGTGTGCCCAGCGGTTGCTGCGTCAGATCAGCGGCCTGCCGGGGGTGGAGCCCATGTTCCCGGTGGAAGCCAACGCCGTGTTCCTGCGGGCGCCGGAACCGCTGCTCGACGGGCTGCGCCAGCGCGGCTGGCGCTTCTACACCTTTATCGGCGGCGGTGCCCGCTTCATGTTCGCCTGGGATGCCGATCCGGCCCAGGTGGATGCCCTGGCCGCCGATCTGCGCGATCTGGCCCGGACCCGCGCGGCGGCCTGAGCATTCCCGGCGGGCGGTCTGCCGCCCGCCCTTCCTCCACATCGCCTCCCGCCGCGCGACACCCGGTTCGCAGCGCCGCCGGACGGCAACCTCAACACGAACATAAGCCACAATTCCTCAACTTTTTGTCGCAATAGGATCGTCGTCATAGTTGCTCTTTTGTTTTTCTAGAACGCGGCGTAAAATCCTCGACATCGTCTGGAGATGTCGTCCCGTGCGCCCGTTCCCTGCCCTCTTGCTGTCCTGCCTGCTCCCGTTCGCCCCGGCCGTGGCCGATGCCGCCGACATGCTGCCCGGCCCGGTGGAAGCCACGGTGCTGAAGGTGGTGGATGGCGATACGCTGGCTGTCAGCGCCCGCGTCTGGCTGGGGCAGGAAGTACAGACCCGCGTGCGGCTGGACGGCATCGACACGCCCGAATCCCGCTCCAAATGCGCCCAGGAAAAAGCCATGGCGGCGGAGGCGCGCCGGAAGCTGGAGGAGCTGGTCCGCACCGGGGCCGATCAGGTCCGGCTGGTCAACGTGGTCGATGACAAGTTCGGCGGCCGTGTGCGCGCCCGGGTGCTGCTGGCCGACGGAACCGATCTGTCCCATGCCCTCATCGCCAGCGGCCTTGCCCGCAGCTACAACGGCGGCAAGCGCAAGCCCTGGTGCAGCTGACCGGGCCACGCGCGGGAACAAGCACGCCCCCCTTCCGTTCCGCCCCCAGGCGCCGCAACGGAGGAGACCACCTTGCGACCCATCGCTTTTGCCCTGCTGCTGCTGGCATGGCCGGCAGCGGCCCAGCAGACGCCGCCTGTCGGTGCGACCTCGACCGCGGCAGGCCCGGCCGGTCCCGGCTTCGTCGTCAAGGTCCAGGGCGCCATGCCCGGCATGGAGCCGGACGCCTTCGCCGATCTGGTGATGCAGTCCCTGCCGGAGCAGCTGCGCAATCCGGAAGCCAATTTCACCCGGCATGAATCATTCGACCGCAACGCCGATTACCGGCTGGTCATGCTGTTCCATGGCGATGAGGGGCCGGCGGATGGTGCCACCGGGACCCGGGGTCCGGATCCGGCCCGCCTCTGCCGCACGGTGGCACAGGACACCGCCCTGCCGGCGGAAGCGCCGGAATTCCAGGCCCTGACCACCACGACGCGCCTGACAGCGGCCTTCTGCAAAAATGATCAGGCGCTCAGCACGGCCCGCAACCAGCTCTCCGGTGAAGTGCGGCCGGATCAGGCCGGCTTCCGCTTCCTGGTCCGCGATACGGCCCAGCAGCTGTTCCCGGACGGCTTCAGCCTGCCGCCCGGCCTGCCGCCCACCGCCACCACGGCCACGCGCTGAGGCGCTGTCCGGCGGGAAAGGGGTGCTGCGATAGGAAAGGGCGGCCGGATCACCCGGCCGCCCCGTTCCTTCCGTCTGCGGACCGGCTCAGCTGCGGTTCATCCGGTTGCCGACCAGATCGGTGACCACCCCCGGATCGGCCAGGGTCGAGGTGTCGCCCAGCGCCTCATGCTCGTTGGCGGCGATCTTGCGCAGGATGCGGCGCATGATCTTGCCGGAGCGGGTCTTGGGCAGGCCCGGCGCCCACTGGATCAGGTCCGGGGTGGCGATGGGACCGATCTCCTTGCGTACCCAGGTCACCAGCTCCTTGCGCAGCTCCTCGCTGGGCTCCTCACCGGCATTGAGGGTGACATAGGCATAGATGCCCTGGCCCTTGAGGTCGTGGGGATAGCCCACCACCGCCGCCTCGGCCACCTTGGGATGGGCCACCAGCGCGCTTTCGATCTCCGCCGTGCCCAGCCGGTGGCCGGACACGTTGATGACGTCATCGACACGACCGGTGATCCAGTAATAGCCGTCCTTGTCGCGGCGGCAGCCATCGCCGGTGAAATACTTGCCGCCGAAGGTGCTGAAATAGGTCTGGATGAAGCGCTGGTGGTCGCCGAACACCGTGCGCATCTGGCCGGGCCAGCTGTCGGCGATGCAGAGGTTGCCCTCCGTCTCGCCCTCCAGCACCGTCCCCTCATTGTCCACCACCACCGGCTTGACGCCGAAGAAGGGCAGCGTGGCGGAACCGGGTTTCTGGCCGATGGCGCCGGGCAGCGGCGTGATCAGGATGCCGCCGGTCTCGGTCTGCCACCAGGTATCGACGATGGGACAGCGCCCGTCGCCCACCACATTGTAGTACCAGAGCCAGGCTTCCGGATTGATCGGCTCGCCCACCGAGCCCAGCACGCGCAGGCTCTGGCGGCTGGTGCGCTTCACCGGCTCCTCGCCCTCGCGCATCAGGGCGCGGATGGCTGTGGGCGCGGTATAGAAGATGTTGACCTGGTGCTTGTCGATGACCTGCCAGAAGCGGCTGACATCGGGATAGTTGGGCACGCCCTCGAACATCAGCGTGGTGGCGCCGTTGGCCAGCGGCCCATAGACGATGTAGCTGTGGCCGGTGACCCAGCCCACATCGGCCGTACACCAGTAGATGTCGCCATCGTGATAATCGAAGACGTACTGGTGCGTCATCGACGCATAGACCAGATAGCCGCCCGTGGTGTGCAGCACCCCCTTGGGCTTGCCGGTGGAACCGGAGGTATAGAGGATGAACAGCGGGTCCTCGGCGTTGATCTCCTCCGCCGGGCAGTCGGAGCTGACCGTCGCCATCTCGTCGTCGTACCAGTAATCGCGGCCATCGGTCCAGGCCACGCTGCCGCCGGTGCGCTTGACCACAAGGACGGAGCTGACGCCGGACAGCCCCTTCAGCGCCGCGTCCACATTGGCCTTCAACGGCACCTTGCGGCCGCCACGCAGGCCCTCGTCGGCCGTGATGACCAGCGAGCCGCCGCAATCCTGGATACGGTCCTTCAGGCTGTCGGGGGAGAAACCGCCGAAGACGATGGAATGGATGGCGCCGATGCGGGCGCAGGCCAGCATGGCGTAGGCCGCCTCCGGGATCATCGGCAGATAGATCGTGACCCGGTCGCCCTTCTTGACCCCATGCTTCTTCAGCACATTGGCCAGCCGGCAGACATTCTGGTGCAGCTCGGCATAGGAGATGTGCCTGGAGTCCGACGGGCTGTCGCCTTCCCAGATGATGGCCGTCTGATCGGCACGCGTGGCCAGATGCCGGTCGACGCAGTTGTAGGCGACATTGGTGGTGCCGTCCTCGTACCAGCGGATGCCGACATCGCCGGTGAAGCTGGTGTTCTTCACCGTGGTGAAGGGCTTGAACCAGTGGATGCGGCGGCCATGCTCTCCCCAGAACCCCTCGGGATCGGAGATGGAGCGCTCGTACATCTCCCGGTACTTGGCCGCATCCACCCAGGCGGACTGGGCCAGCGCATCGGGCACCGGAAAGAACGACGTGTTGCTCATAGGCTGTATCTCTCCCCGATAATGGTTGTTCGGCTCCGGCACCCCGCCGTGGCTGTTTTGATCGCCGACGGCACCGACGGTGCATGAAGGTGAGGCGATTTTCTTTGGCCTCGCAATAATGAACCATGCCCGGGATCTGGTCCAGCAGGACGCCGCCGGCTGCCGCCGTGGCGCGGCCCCGATCCGTCACCCGCACCAGTCAGACCAGGGCCGGGCCGACAAATCAACGCGACCTTGGTCGAACCGGTCACAGATTTGACGTGGGGAACCCCCTCCATGCACAGCTCGCCGCGCGAGCCATGCCTGTGCAGGCATCCGCCGGATGTGGTACTCTTCACTTCCGGGATGAGAACGCACGAACCCTCTGGGAATGTCCCGGGCCAACCGCTTCAGGCCCGGGCGGGGAGTGACGACAATGGGACGGTTCACGGAATCGACATCGGATGGCCTGCTGGACGATCTCCAGGGGGAGACGACGGCCGAGCTCATCCGTCTCAGCCATGAGACGACGCTGATGGCGCTGGATGCCCTCCTGGCCAGCCTGCCACGGGGGCCGCACCGTCTCGCCGACGCCGCGCTGGAGGCACGGGTGGTGGCCCGGCGGATGCGCCTGGCGACGGAGGATTTCCGCGCCACGGTGGACGCGCTGGACTGAGCGTCGCTGATCCTGGCCTCAACCCCGCTTGCAGCCGCCGGCCCGCCCGCCGCGGGCCGGACGCCAGCCATGGCCCGCATCACGCCGGCAGACAATGTCAGCCATAGGGGCGGCGCTCGCTGAGACGCAGCAGCCCTTTCACCACCACGAAGATGTTGTAGACCCAGACGGCCGCCAGGATCAGGAACCCGATCCCGAGCCAGACCAGAAGCCAGCCGATCACGTTGCCGATGAAGATGATCAGGCCGCTGCGGATGATGGCGCTGAAATGGCTCTCATAGGCGGTGTTGATGGCATCCGCCCGTTTGACCAGGGCGATGATGAAGCCGACGGGGCCGGTCACCCAGGCGGTCAGCAGGCCGACAGCATAGCAGATCCAGGCCACGAGGGCCGCGTTGCGCAGGCTTTCACTGCGGCTGGTGATGTCGTATTCGCGATAGGCCATGAAGCGGTCTCCGACGACAGCGGTGCATCCGTCATGCTTCAACGGGCGGCGCCACATTTCAACTCCGGATCGCTGCGCGATGGAGCCGCCCCACGCCGGCATGACGGATCCACGTCGCGGCGGCGGCGGGAGAACAGGCCATAAGCGGCCTCTCCCCTGTTGCGCCGGCCGGCCAGGACTGGCAAAGCGTCTGCCGATCATCGTTGCAGGAGCCGGATCGCATGCCCGCCCCCATTCGTGTGGATTTCTATTTCAGCCCGGCCAGTCCCTACGCCTACCTGGCCAGCACTCAGATGATGCAGTTGCAGGTGGAAACCGGCTGCCGCGTGGACTGGCACCCGCTCTGGGGCCGGGCCCTGGTCAATGCCGCCGGCTACAACCCGTCGCAGGCCGCCGCCGTATCCGGCCAGTTCCGTCCGGAATACCGCAGCACCGATCTCGCCCGCTGGGCCCGGCTCTACAACGTGCCGTTCCGCAACCATGCCGACGTGGTCATTCCCGATCCGCAGCGCCTGGCCATCGCCTGCGTCGCCGCCAAGCGCTTCGATGCCGGTCAGGTCTTCGCCCGCGCCCTGATGAAGGCCATCTTCGTCGAGGGCAGGACCCCGGCCGATGAGGCGCTGTGCCTGTCTATCGCCAATGATACCGCCGGCATCGAACCGCACCTGTTCCAGCCGAAGATGGACGATCCGGAGACGGCCGCCCTGCTGGACGCCAGCGTCCAGGCGGCCGTGGCGGCGGGCTGCTTCGGCGTGCCCAGCTTCGTGGTCCACCACCCCGACGGCGGCAGCGAAATGGTGTTCGGCAATGACCGGCTGCCCCTGCTGAAGCAGGCCGTGCGCGCGGCCCGGGACGCCGGGGCCTGATCCGGTCTCCGTCCCGCCGCCTGCGGGCGGCGGGACGGGCACTGTCTCAGCCCAGGGCCTGCTGCAGATCGTGGCGCAGATCGTCGAGATCCTCCACGCCCACGGACAGACGCACCAGCCCGTCATCGATTCCCAGCGCCGCCCGCTGGTCGGCGGGGATCGAGGCATGGGTCATGATGCCGGGGTGCTCGATCAGGCTTTCCACCCCGCCCAGGCTCTCGGCCAGGCTGAACAGGTCGCAGCGTTCCAGCATGCGCCGGGCCGGCTCCAGGCCCCCCTTCAGATGGATGGTGATCATGCCGCCGCCGGCCCGCATCTGCCGCCGGGCCAGATCGTGCTGGGCATGGCTTGGCAGGAAGGGATAGCGCACCCGGGCCACGGCCGGATGCGCTTCCAGCCAGTCCGCCAGGGCCGCTGCATTCTGGCAGTGGCGTTCCATGCGCAGCGCCAGCGTCTTCAGGCCGCGCAGGGCCAGGAAGCTGTCGAACGGCCCCTGGATGCCGCCCACGGCGTTCTGCAGGAAGGCCAGCTTGTCGGCCAGCTCGCCGGCTTCCCGCACCACCACCAGCCCGCCGACCATGTCGGAATGGCCGTTCAGATATTTGGTGGCGGAGTGGGAGACGATATCGAACCCGAACTCAAGCGGCCGCTGCACCCAGGGGCTGGCGAAGGTGTTGTCGCAGACGGTGATCAGCCCGTGCTTGCGCCCCAGAGCCGCCAGCGCTTCCAGATCGGCCAGCTTCAGCAGCGGGTTGGTCGGCGTCTCCACCCACAGCATCCGGGTTTCCGGCCGGATGGCGGCCTCGACCGCGGCCAGATCGGACAGGTCCACAAAGCTGAAGGACAGGCCGGCCGTGCGCTTGCGCACCCGCTCGAACAGCCGGTAGCTGCCGCCATACAGGTCATCCATGGCGATGACATGGCTGCCCGCATCCAGCAGTTCCAGGATGGTCGCCTCGCCCGCCAGGCCGGAGGCGAAGGCGTATCCCCGGTGGCCGCCTTCCAGATCGGCAACACAGGCCTCATAGGCGAAGCGGGTCGGATTGTGGCTGCGGCTGTACTCGAAGCCCTTATGCACGCCGGGGCTTTGCTGCACATAGGTGCTGGTCTGGTAGATCGGCACCATGATGGCGCCGGTGGTGGGGTCCGGCTGCTGCCCGGCATGGATGGCGCGGGTGGCGAAGCCTTGACGGTTCGGACGGTCGGTCATGCGGCGGGTCCTTGGGTCGGGGACGATGCGGCCGGCGCCAGGGAGGCGGCGACATCATCCATGATCTGTTCCAGGCGGGCGATGAAACGGTGGATATGCAGCCCGTCCACCAGCCCGTGATGGGCCTGGACGGCGATGGGGAAACGCAATCGTCCCTCCACCTGCTCGAAGCGGCCGACGGCGATGCTGGGGATGGAGCAGTCGCCCAGCCGGGCGATGGGATGCTGGATCGCGGTGAAGCGCAGCCAGGGCAGGCAGGTCACGAAGACATAGTCCCGGTCGGTCATCGGGGCCAGCCGCAGCGCCGTGGCCGTGCGGGCCTGGTCCCGGTCGGACAGATAGTCCGCCAGGAACCCCTCCCGGTCCGCCCGGTAGTCCAGGGTGGAGAAGTTCAGCTGCTCCTCCCGCCCCAGCACCGTATAGGACAGGCGCAGCCGCTCCACCGGGACCGGCCGACCCTCCAGCAGGCGCCAGCGGAAATTCTCCACCTCCAGGCTGGCCCGGCCGATGCCCTGCAACAGCAGGGCGAAGGGCGGCAGTCCCGCCCGCTTGGCCGGCCCGGCGAAATCGGCGCAGGCCGCCTCCGCCGTGATATTGACCACGGGCAGGTCATAGCCGGCGAACAGGGCGATCTGGGCTTCGCGCTGGTGCATGCGATGACTGGTCTCACCCCATCTGCCGGCGCAGATGGTTCAGCAGGTCGACCCGGGTCAGCAGGCCCAGGAACTTGTCGCCATCCATGATGATGGCCACCAGATTGCGGTCGAACAGCCGGGTCAGGTCTGTCATCGCCGCCGTCACCGGCAGCGTCTCCAGGCGGTTGACCATGGCGGTGTAGACCTTGTCGCGGAAGCGCTTGGGGTCCTTCTCCACATGCAGCAGCAGGTCGGACTCGTCCAGGATGCCGATGACGCGGTCGCCTTCCATGACCGGCAGCTGCGACACGTCGCTGATGCGCATGCGCTTATAGGCGGTCAGCAGCGTGTCCTCCGGTCCGACGCTGACCACCTGCCCCTTGTCCCAGCGGCGGGTCATCAGGTCGCGCAGGTCGCCGTGACGGTCACGCGGGACAAAGCCCTGGTCTTCCATCCAGGCGTCGTTGAACATCTTCGACAGGTACTTGTTGCCGGTGTCGCAGACGAAGGTGACGACGCGCTTCTTTTCCGTCTGGTCGCGGCAATATTTCAGGGCCGCCGCGAACAGCGTGCCGGAGGACGACCCGCCCAGGATGCCTTCCTTGCGCAGCAGATCGCGGGCAGCGGTCAGGCTTTCGGCGTCGGAGACGTAATAGGCGGCCTTGGCATAGTGCAGGTCGCAGTTGGGCGGGACGAAATCCTCGCCCACGCCTTCCACCACCCAGCTGCCCGGCTCCTCATGGCTTCCCGTGTTGACCAGATCGGCGATGATGGAGCCGGCCGGGTCGGCGATGACCATCTTCGTCTTCGGGCTGGCCTTGGCGAAGAAGCGGCCCAGACCGGTCATGGTGCCGCCGGAGCCGACGCCCACCACCACGGCGTCGATGTCGCCGTCCAGCTGGCGCAGCATCTCCGGTCCGGTCCAGTCCTCATGCGCCTGCGGGTTGGCCGGGTTGGCGAACTGGTTCATGTAGACGCTGCCGGGGATCTCGGCCGCCAGCCGCTCGGCGATGTCCTGGTAATAATCCGGGTGCCCCTTGCCCACGTCGGAGCGGGTGATGCGGATCTCCGCCCCCAGGGCACGCAGATGGTTGATCTTCTCCACCGCCATCTTGTCGGGGATGACCAGGATCAGCCGGTAACCCTTGGCGGCGC
Organism: Oleisolibacter albus; assembly: GCF_003336875.1. Lineage (GTDB taxonomy): Bacteria > Pseudomonadota > Alphaproteobacteria > Azospirillales > Azospirillaceae > Niveispirillum > Niveispirillum album. Next base: position 58,297 of record NZ_QGNJ01000010.1, read on the forward strand.
AGACCAGCGCCAGCCCCAGACCGGTATTGCCGGCGGTGGCCTCGATCACGGTCCCACCGGGCTTCAGCCGTCCGTCAGCCTCGGCCGCCTCGATCATTTTGAGACCGATACGATCCTTGATGGAGCCGCCGGGATTCTGGTTCTCCAGCTTCAGGTACAGCTCGCAGGGACCGGTATCGAACTTGGTGACACGGATAACCGGCGTCTCGCCGATCATGGACAGGATGGCAGGCGCGGTGGTCGGCATGGTTCCTCCCGGACGGGGTTTTGCCGGCAAGGGAACCCGATCCGGCAACGTCCGGCAAGGGCGTTGCGACAGCGGAAATCAAGCTGCCGCAGAATGGTTCCGCAGGTAACTTTCCGGCGGAACGGGGCGGCCATCCGCATCAATCAGTCCGCGCTGCAGCAGCAGGGCCAGATTGGCCTCCAGATTCTCGGCACAGGCCGGGCGGTCCCAGCCCTCCATCCAGTTCTGCTCCAGATAGGCCAGGATGGCGGGCTGCCCCAGCTCCACCTCCCACAGGATGCCGATCAGGCTGGCCAGGGCCTCCTCCTCGATCTGCTCCTCCTTGTCCACGCACAGCTGTGCGTCGGCCTCGGCCTTGCGGCCGGATTCCGGTCCGGCCCCCAGCCCGAAATCCAGCATGCCGCGCCGCGCCGGCGCGGCCACCAGCCAGTGCCCGACCTCATGGATCAGCACATAGGCCTCGGAACGCGTGCGGATGTTGGTGCCGTCATAGCTCCAGGCATCCTGCGGCTCCTCATCGACCGTTCCGATTCCGAAACGATGGGCAAGCTCGATACCGGCCTGACGGTGGGCCGGCGTGTCCACGCCCAGCGGGATCAGGTCGCGGGTGGCGGCGATGCGGTCGAACACGCGCCTTGCCATGCTGCCGGGCACCAGCTTGGCGCGCACGGTCTCGATGGCTGCGGGCAGGGCTTCGTCGGGGATCTGGGTCAGCTGCATGGGCGCCTAGATAAGCGATTCGCCGCCGGCCGGGAATGCGCGCTATTGGCGCGGCAGGCATCCTCTCCGGCCGCGCCCGGCACCGGTTCAGCCGATGCGGTCCAGTTGCAGGATACGATAGGCCGGGCTGTCCGGGCCTGCCGCCGGGGCCTGCTCCAGAATCGTTTCCCGGAACCGGCTGTGGTCGAAGGCCGGGAACAGGATATCGCCCGCCGGTTCGGCCGCCACCTCGGTGTAATAGATCCGGTCGGCCCGCGGCAGCGTCGCGGCGAACAGCCGGCCGCCGCCGATGACCATGATCTCGTCCACGCCCAGCTCCGCCGCCTGCCGCCTGGCCTCGGCCAGCCCGGCGTCGAGGTCCTGCCGCACCGTCGCCCCCTCGGCCTGGAAGCCGGGATCGGCCGTCAGCACGATATGGGGACGGCCGGGCAGCGGTCGTCCGCCGAAACTCTCCCAGGTCCGCCGCCCCAGCAGCAACGGCTTGCCCATGGTGGTGCGCTTGAAGAACTTCAGGTCGCCGGGCAGCTTCCAGGGCAGGCGGTTGTCCACCCCGATGACCCGGTTGCGGGCCACGGCGGCGATCAGTGACGTCAACATGGCCGGTCTCCAGACAGCGGGCAGTCCCGCCGGGCTGCGGGGCGGGTGACATTATCCGGCGGGCGCGATAATGAACAGGTTCGCCTGTCCGCACGCAATCCCGGAGCCGCCGGCCCATGCGCCATCCCGAGCACCAGTACCTGGATCTGATGGCCCATATCCTGGACAAGGGCGACCGGCGGGTGGACCGCACCGGCGTCGGCACCCTGTCCGTCTTCGGCGCCATGATGCGCTTCGACCTCGGCGACGGCACCGCCCCGATCCTGACCACCAAGCGCGTCTACTGGAAGATGGCGGTCAAGGAGATGCTGTGGTTCCTGACCGGCGGCACCAATATCCGCCCGCTGCTGCAGGACAAGGTCACCATCTGGACCGACTGGCCGCTGGCGGCCTACCGCAAGGCCACGGGCGAGGAGATCTCCCAGACCGACTTCGAACGCCGCATCGTCGAGGATGCGGATTTCGCTGCCCGCTGGGGCGAGCTGGGACCGGTCTATGGCAAGCAGTGGCGGCGCTGGCTGGGGCCGGACGGGGTCGAGCACGACCAGATTTCCGCCCTGCTGCACGGGCTGACGCACACGCCCGCCAGCCGCCGCCTGCTGTTCCATGCCTGGAACGTGCCGGACATCGCGGCCATGGCCCTGCCGCCCTGCCACATGGTCTACCAGTACCATGTGACCACCGATGGGCGGCTGAACAGCCTGATGTTCCAGCGGTCCTGCGACCTGCTGCTGGGGGCGCCCTTCAACTTCACCGGGGCCGTGGCCCTGCAGCTGATGCTGGCCCAGCAGGCCGGCCTCACCCCCGGCGAGTTCGTCTGGATGGGGGGCGATGTGCATCTGTACCTGAACCATCTGGAGCAGGCGCGCGAACAGCTGCGCCGCGAACCCCGCCCCTTTCCCCGCCTGTCGCTGGCCCGCAAGCCCGACAGCATCGATGCCTACACCATCGCCGACTTCGTGCTGGACGGGTACGATCCCCACCCGCCGATCAAGGCCGACGTGGCGGTCTGACCGGGCCGGCGGGCCGAACCGGCAGGCCGCTCCCAACAAGCCCCTTCCAACCGCCGCCCGCACTCCCTATATTCACAAGCGTCGGGGCAACCCGACTATGGGGATAAACGCGGTGTGGAATAGACGTTGCGGACCCGGGGGCGGTACCCGGCGCCTCCACCATTCCCCCTCCGGTCATGCGGTTATCGCGGCTGCCGGCGGGTCGATGGGGGCGAACTAGGATCGACGCGCGTAATAAAGGCACAGTCTTCTCCCGGCATGATACCGCCGTTATCGGGTCAAACCTCATAGATGCCAACGATAACTCGGCGTCTGACCTTCGCATGGCTGCCTAATTCCCCCTAAAGGGCGTTAGTCAGTTTGCTTAAGTCGCAGCCCGGGGGGAGCTGGGCAACAGAATCCCCCCACCTCATCCGTACCCTGTCCGGCATATGCCTCGCTCCTGCGCGGGAACCGGACCGTCCGTGGCACACCGTGGGCGTCTGCCGCGCCCTGGACCCATGCGCCCCCCTTGATTGTTGGGGCGTTATCGGGTTGTCTTGGGCCTTGAGCGACTGTGCGGCTTTGCTTGAAGAAGGTGTGTTGCGGGAATGTCGAAGGATCTGCTGCGGTACGACCGGATGGTGGAAGCAGCCAAGCGGAGCGTCGTCCGTGCGGCCCTGCGTGAGGTCGTGACCCAGGGCGGCGAGCTTCCCGGGGACCACCATTTCTATCTGACCTTCCGCACCGACAGGCCGGGCGTCGATATCCCGGACTATCTGCGTACCAAATACCCGCAGGAGATGACCATCGTCCTGCAGTACCAGTTCTATGATCTGGAGGTGACGACGGAAGCGGTCAGCGTCACCCTCAGCTTCGGCGGCGTGCTGCGCCGGCTGGTGATCCCCATGGCGGCCCTGCTGACTTTCGCCGACCCGTCGGTCAATTTCGTCCTGCAGTTCCAGCCGGATGAGGATGGCATCGACCTGCCGGACGAAGAGGATGAGGTCCTGATGGACTCGTCCGCCCCGGACGAGGTCGCCGCGGAAGACCAGGATGGAGAGCCGGCCAAGGGGGCCACGGTGGTGGCCCTGGACGCCTTCCGCAAGAAGTGACCCTTTGCCGCGGCCCGGACGCGGCGGATTAAACCGGCGTACCGGCGAAAAAAGGGGCGGCCCCGCGGGACCGCCCCTTTCTCATGCCCGTCGGGCTCATGCCCGTCGGGCGACCGCTCAGAAGTTGTAGCGGACGGCGACGCGGAACAGGCTGGCGGTGCTGTCGTCCACGCCGCTGCCGCCATTGTTGATCCAGACATAGCGGTAGGACGGGACCAGATCCAGTTCCTTGGTCATCGGGATGGCCACGCCGACCTCACCGAACATGCTGAGGTCGGTGCTGGAGCCGCCGTCGATGGTGGAGCCGCCGAAGGTGAAGTTGTCGATGTCCACATCGGCGAAGCCGATACCGGCGCCCACATACGGGGTGAAGCCGGCGATGGCGACGTCATAGTAGCCGGCGACGGTGCCGGTGAAGACCGACTGGTCGGCACCGAACTTCACCTTGGTGCCGTTGCCCTTGACGTGACCGCCATCGGTCTCGCCATAGCCCAGCTCGCCCTCGAAGCGGAACGAGCCCATGCGGTAGCCGACAGCGCCGGTGAACATCCAGCCATTGTCGAAATCGATCGAGCCCTTGCCGCCCGCGACGCTGATGTCGCTATGATTCGGCACCAGCCAGCCGAAACCCGGGGCAACATAGAACCCGTCCTTCGCGGAGGCCGCGGCGGAAGCGCCTGTGGCCAGCAGAGCCGTGAGGGCCGTGGTCGCGAGGATCTTCTTCATGCTCATGATTAACAACGCCTTTGAAAGGTCTGAAAACAGAACGACGGGACTATGCGCGCCGGAATCTGTCAGAAAAGTGTCATCCCGGCCGGGCGTTTCCTGAACGCGCCATCCTGTTGCCGTTCAGCAACATTTCCGAACCAGCCGGCGGCCTTGACAGGGCCGCAGCCGCATCCGAGCCTTGTTCCTTCCGCGTCGGCTCTCCGCTGCAGCGCCAGGAAGGAGCGTGCCCCGCCATGTCCCGCGATTATGTCGACCATCTGCTGGAACTGCTGGCCCCCCTGGGTCCGGTGCGGGCCCGGGCCATGTTCGGGGGCTGGGGGCTGTCGCTGGACGGGGCCACCTTCGCCCTGGTCGCCGCCGATATCCTCTATTTCAAAGTCGATGCGCAGACGCGGCCCGGCTATGAGGCGTTGGGGTTGCGGCCCTTCGCCCCCTACCCCGACCAGCCGCACCGGGTCATGGGCTATTTCCCGCCCCCCGATACGGTGTTCGACGACGAGGATGAGCTGCTGTCCTGGGCCCGGCCGGCCGTGGATGTGGCCCTGCGGGCCCGCGCCGCCAAGGTGGCCAGACCCCGGCGCGGCACCGCTGCCCGCGTTCCCACCCGGACATGAAAAAGGCCGGTGGGATGCACCGGCCTTTTCCGTCTCGACACACCAGCGTCCGGATCACGTATCCAGGAAGCTGCGCAGCTTGCGCGAGCGCGAAGGGTGCTTCAGCTTGCGCAGAGCCTTGGCCTCGATCTGGCGGATACGCTCGCGGGTCACGCTGAACTGCTGGCCGACCTCTTCCAGCGTATGGTCGGTGTTCATGCCGATGCCGAAGCGCATGCGCAGCACGCGCTCCTCGCGCGGGGTCAGCGTGGCCAGGATGCGGGTCGTGGTCTCGCGCAGGTTGGCCTGGATGGCGGCATCGAGGGGCAGAACCGCGTTCTTGTCCTCGATGAAATCGCCAAGATGGCTGTCCTCCTCGTCGCCGATCGGCGTTTCGAGGGAGATCGGCTCCTTGGCGATCTTCAGGACCTTGCGCACCTTCTCCAGCGGCATCATCAGCCGCTCGGCCAGTTCCTCCGGCGTCGGCTCGCGTCCGATCTCGTGCAGCATCTGGCGCGAGGTGCGCACCAGCTTGTTGATCGTCTCGATCATGTGCACGGGGATGCGGATGGTGCGGGCCTGGTCGGCGATGGAGCGGGTTATGGCCTGCCGGATCCACCACGTCGCATAGGTGGAGAACTTGTAACCGCGCCGGTACTCGAACTTGTCCACCGCCTTCATCAGGCCGATGTTGCCCTCCTGGATCAGGTCCAGGAACTGCAGACCGCGGTTCGTGTACTTCTTGGCGATGGAGATGACGAGGCGCAGATTGGCCTCCACCATCTCCTTCTTGGCGCGGCTCGCCTCCTTCTCGCCCTTCTGCACCGTGCTGACGATGCGGCGGAACTCGCCGATGGGCAGGCGGGCCTGCTGGCTGACCTCGTTGATGCTCTCGCGCACGCGGCCCACATCATAGGACGAGCGTTCGGCGAAGCGGCCCCAGGCCTTGTTCAGGCCCTTGACCCGGTCCAGCCAGTTGGGGTCCAGCTCCGAGCCGTAATAATGCTGGAGGAAGTCCTCGCGCTTGACCTTGGCATCGGTGGCGAGACGCAGCAGCTTGCCCTCGAAGCCCATCAGCTTCTTGTTCAGGGCGTAGAGCTGCTCGACCAGCTGCTCGATGCGGGCATTGTTCAGGCGCACGGAATTGACCAGCTCGGTCAGCTCGCCCTTGACCTTCTCGTACTTCTTGTCGGAGCCCTTGACCTCCTCGCCGCGCTGCAAGGCGGCCAGGCGCTGCTCCTGCAGCTTGTGCAGGCGCTCATAGGTCTCCTCGATCTTGCCGAAGGTTTCCAGCACCTTGGGCTTCAGCTCGGCTTCCATGGCGGAGAGGGAGATGTTCCCCTCTTCGTCGCCCTCGCCGGGCGTGCCCTCGCCTTCCGCCTCGCCCTCGGGACGCTCGGCCTCCTCCTCCTCGCGCTCGGCCTCGCCCTCGCCCAGCTCGTCGCCGGTGGGCTCACCCGATTCGGGGTCGACACCATAGCTGGCATCCAGGTCGATGATGTCCCGCAACAGCATCTTGCCGTCCTGCAGGGCCTGGTGCCATTCGATGATGGCCTGAATGGTCAGCGGCGATTCGCAGATCGCGCCGATCATCATCTCGCGGCCGGCCTCGATGCGCTTGGCGATGGCGATTTCGCCCTCGCGGCTCAGCAGCTCGACCGACCCCATCTCGCGCAGATACATGCGCACCGGGTCATCGGTGCGGCCGATATCATCGTCGTCCAGATTGCCGGACTGGCGGCCCTCGCCGTCGGACGCGGCGTCGCCGTTGTCCTCCTGCTCCTCCGCCTCGACGACATTGATGCCCAGCTCCGAGAGCAGGGCCATCGTGTCTTCGATCTGTTCCGAAGAGGATTGGTCCGGCGGCAGGGCAGCGTTCAGCTCGTCATAGGTGACGTAGCCGCGCTCCTTACCGCGCTGGATCATCTTCTTGACGGCAATCGCCATGCCGTCCATCAGAGGGCCGTTGGCTTCCTCTTCCCGCGATTCCGAAACTTCCGCGGTCTGCGTCGCTTTAGTGGCCATTCGCTCGCTGCCCCCGCACTCCAAGGCTGCTACGGGTAAACGCATAGGGTCGACTCGAGCAAGTCACCCGGTCGACTCGAACCCTATCCTGGATCGTCTCTTCTGCATGCTGGCGTCCGCCTGTGTCAAAAAAGACACAGGCAGGCGCTCGGCCCGGCGGTCATTTCGGCTCCAGGACCGGGCCCCAGCCCTCATTGTCCCGATTCCGGCATGTCCGCCGCCAAACCCCGCAGAGTCAGCAGCTCCTGTTTCAGCGCAATCAGCCGGTTATACTCCGACTCCGTGAAGTTCTCCCGGAACCGGCGCTCGGCCTCCTGCACCTCCTGCTGGAGCAGCGAATCTTCGGAACTGAGCCAAACCTCCTGCCAGCCACTCTTCGCCGCTTCGATCGACGCTCCTGGTTGCGCAAACTTCGGCGCCTCTGCACTCAGCAGATCTTCCAGCGTCTCGGACAAGCCGCGCTCCGACAAGTGGCGACGTAAGGCTGCGGCGTCAAGTGTGGAATTCATCGTCAGGCATGCGACCAATTCCTGCCTCAGCCCATCCAGACGCGGGTCATCGAACGCCGCAGCGACCAGACGCTCGCCGATCGCGTCGAACAAACCGGGATGATGCAGCAGCGGCAGCAGCAGCCAGCGCTCGCGCCGGCTCGAGGTATTGCCCACGCCCCGGCGCAGCGATTTCTCCCACAGCCGGCTGACCGGGATCTCCCCCGGCTGCGGCCGGCGGGGGCCGCCGCGGCCGCCAGCCTTGGGCCGGAACTCGCGCACCAGCCGGAACAGCCGGTCGCGCATCTCCTGTTCATAGGCCCGGCGCACCCGCGGATCGGCGATCTGCTGGCAGCGCGCCAGCAGGGCCGCCTCCAGCCCGGCGCGGTCGTCGGGGTCGGACAGGGTGCGGCCCGCCGCTTCCAGCTCCCAGACCACATCGGCCAGCGAGCGGGCGCGGTCGAGCACGCCCTGGAACGCCGCCTTGCCACCGCTGCGGATCAGGCTGTCCGGGTCCTCCTTCTCCGGCAGGAAGGCGACAGAGACCGAATGGTCCGGCATCAGCAGCGGCAGGATGCGCTCCACCGCCCGCTCCGCCGCCCGGCGGCCGGCATTGTCGCCGTCGAAACAGAGGATGGGGGTGCGGCGCCCCTCCGGCGCCAGCTTCCACAGTTCCAGGATCTGGGTTTCGGTCATGGCCGTGCCCAGCGGCGCCACCGCCCCCTCGAATCCGGCCAGGACGCAGGAGATCACGTCCATATAGCCTTCGGTGACGATCAGCGGATGCCCATCCGCCGCCGCCTGCCGGGCCCGCGACATGCCATAGAGCAGATTGCCCTTGTGGAACAGCGGGTTGTCGGCCGAGTTCATGTATTTCGGCCCGTCCCCCTCCATGATGCGGCCACCGAAGGCCACCACGCGGCCGCGGCGGTCGGTCACCGGGAACATGACCCGGTTCCAGAAGAAGGCGCGCAGGCCCCGCCCGTTCTCCGGCCGCTTGAACAGGCCGGCCTCGACCATGTCGGCCTCGGCATAGCCGGCCTCGGTCAGCAGACCGTGCAGCCCGGCGCCTTCCTGCGGCGCGAAGCCCAGGCGGAAGCGGGCAATGGCCTCGTCATCCAGGCCGCGGCGGCGCAGATACTCGTAGCCCCGGCGCCCCGACGGCTGGCGCAGCTGGTCCTCGAAATATCTGGCCGCCCGCTCGACCAGATCATACAGCGATTTCTGCCGCTCGAACTTGGCCCGGGCCTCGGGCGTGGCCTTGGGCACCTGCATGCTGGCCTCGGCCGCCAGCTGCTCCACCGCCTCGATGAAGGACAGGTTGCCATGGCGCATGACGAAGGCGATGTGGTCGCCATGGGCACCGCAGCCGAAGCAATGAAAGAAACCCTTGGCGTCGTTCACATAGAAGCTGGGCGTCTTCTCATTGTGGAACGGGCACGGCGCCTTGAACTCGCGGCCGGCGCGGATTAGGCGCATCCGCTTCATCACCACGTCCGACAGCGACAGACGGGCGCGCAACTCGTCCAGGAACTGCGGCGGCAGGGACATCGGTCAGGCCAGGGGGTGACGGGAGTTCAAGCGGAGGAGAATAGCGCAAGCCGGGTGCAGGAAGCCATGCCCGCCCGCACCTGTCCCCGCCGTCTTCACTTATCCACAGGGGCGGACATGGCAAGGGCCGCCCGGGGCGGCCCTTGCACGACTCTTCCTCGGCGGGCCGGACGTCAGCCCACCAGGGCCTGACGCACCAGGCCGCTGGCCTTGGCAAAATCCATCTGGCCGGCATAGCGGCTGCGCAGGTCGGCCATGACCCGGCCCATATCCTTGACGCCGGCGGCGCCGATCTCCTGGATCAGGGCGGCCACGGCGGCCTTGGTCTCGTCCTCCGTCATCTGCTTGGGCATGAAGCCCTCGATGACGACGATCTCCTCCTGCTCCTGCTGTGCCAGTTCCAGGCGCCCGCCCTGCTCATACATCTGGATGGATTCGCGGCGCTGCTTGATCATGGTCTGCAGCATGGACAGCAATTCGGCTTCGTCGATGCCGTCGGTCTGGCCGCGGCCGCGGGCGGCGATATCCCGGTCCTTCAGCGCCGCCAGAATCAGGCGGACGGTGGCAATGACGCGCTGATCCTTGGCGCGCATGGCCTCCTTCAAGGCCTCGTTGAGCCGCGAGCGCAGCATGGTTTCATATCCTCGTGTGAAAGCGAGTTACGAAGTTTACGCAAGTTTTCGTCGCTCTTCCAGCCTTTCGCCGCGGCGGGCAGCCGTGGCCCCGGCGCAGACGGCCTCTGCGTTCAGCCGGGTTGACCCCGCCCGCGGCCTTGTCTATCTGACCCGCAGACGCTCCGGCCCTCCCGGCGCGCCGCTTTGCCCTGCCCGGATGCCGACACGGTCTCGTCCTGGGGGTGGACCGGTGACAGGGGGGCAGACCGCCCGGACCCGCGCCATAACCCGCGACATTAAGGTGCCCAGCCGATGACCGACGCCCCGCTGTCCTCCCAACGCGCGCCGCAGCCCGAGGGGGCGACCGGTGTGCTGGTGCTCTCCGACGGCTCGGTCTTCTGGGGCCGTGGTGTCGGCGCCGTTGGCCATCGGGTGGGTGAGGTCTGCTTCAACACCTCGATGACCGGCTATCAGGAGATCCTGACCGATCCCAGCTATGCCGGCCAGATCATCACCTTCACCTTCCCCCATATCGGCAATGTCGGCGCCAATGCCGAGGACATCGAGACGGTGACGCCGGCGGCCCGCGGTCTGATCCTCAAGGCCGACATCACCGAGCCCAGCAACTGGCGCGCAACCCGTCCGCTGGAGGAATGGCTGAAGTCCTACGACATCGTCGGCCTGTCCAGCATCGACACCCGCCGCCTCACCGCCCGCATCCGTGACGGTGGCGCCCCCAACGGCGTCATCGCCCATGCACCCGACGGCCGCTTCGACCTCGACGCGCTGCTGCGCCTGGCCCGCGAATGGCCGGGGCTGGAGGGCATGGATCTGGCCAAGGAGGTGTCCGCCCGCCAGAGCTACAGCTGGACCGAGACCGGCTGGACCCTGGGCCAGGGCTACGGCACCCTGACCGAGCCGAAGCACCATGTGGTCGCGCTGGATTTCGGCGCCAAGCGCAACATCCTGCGCTGCCTCGCCAATGCCGGCTGCAAGGTGACGGTGGTCCCCGCCGACACCCCGGCGGCGGAGGTGCTGGCCCTTGATCCCGACGGCGTGTTCCTGTCCAACGGCCCCGGCGACCCCGCCGCCACCGGCGTCTATGCCGTGCCCACCATCCGTGCGGTGGTGGAGGCGGGCAAGCCGGTCTTCGGCATCTGCCTGGGCCATCAGATGCTGGCCCTGGCCCTGGGCGGCCGTACCGAGAAGATGGAGAAGGGCCATCGCGGCGCCAACCATCCGGTCAAGGACCTGGAGACGGGCCGGGTGGAGATCACCAGCCAGAACCACGGCTTCGTCGTGGTCCCGGAAAGCCTGCCGGACACGGTGGAGGTCTCGCATGTCTCGCTGTTCGACGGCACCAACGAGGGCCTGCGCCTGAAGGGCAAGCCCGTGTTCAGCGTGCAGTACCATCCCGAGGCCAGCCCCGGCCCGCAGGACAGCCATTATCTGTTCGACCGCTTCGTGGCCGCCATCGAAGGCCGCTACTGACGGCCGGCGCCTTCTTTTCCTGCGCCCTCTTCACCTTTCGGGGGAACGGCTGGCCGCATCGTGGCCAGCCGTTCTCCTGTCGGGGCCCGCGCGATCATAGGCGCGGCTCCCCCTCCGCTCCACGGCCAGTCCCCGGCCCCGTGGTCACCGTGCCGCCGGTCACCGTTCCCGTGGATACCGTGCTGGTGCCGACGGCAGCGCCGGTCACCGCGGCCGCCGGCCGGGACCCATCCTGTTGCCCGGCATCCTGCTGACGGAAAGCCTCGGCGGCGTCACGGGCGGACTGGGGGCTGCGGCCGCGCCCCAGCAACTCGTCGGGATCGGGCGAGCGGCCGCGCAGGCTGGCCTGTCCACCATCCTCCACATGCGTATGGTGGCGGTCGGCCGGGATATCGGGGCCGAGACGCTGGCGCATGGGCTCGTACCCCGCCAGATGCCGCCGCCGCGGCCCGCGGGTGGCCTCGAAGGCCAGCCAGGCGATGCCGACGCCGATCAGCGCCAGCGGCAAGGGGTTGCGCGCCACCACGTCGCCCACCTCGTCCAGCAGGGCACGCCCGCGCGGATTGCCCTGGACCCAGCCCAGGGCGCTGTCCAGCATATGCTCCGGTTGCAGGCGCCGCTCGATCTCGGCGGCAGTGCGGCTCATATCCCGGCGGGTGGCCTCGATATCGCGCTCGATATCCTCGGAACGGTTGCTCATCGCTCGTCCTTCCCGTGCAGCATTCTGGGCCAAGCCGGCCCTCCACCCCGGTCCGCAGGCGGGCCGGGTGCGGAAATCCTGCATAGCAACACCGGAGGACGACCGGAGTTTCAGCGCCGCTCCCCATCCGAAAGAGAGTTCCGGACCTATTCCCCCGCAGGCAGGTCTTTCGTACAGTGGTAGGGTTGTCCGGATCGGGGGACCCGCACATGGGCCTGTTCGACTTTCTCAAGCACACGGTGGTCGAAAAGGTCCCCGTTGCCAAATACACGGCAATCATCCGGGTGGATGGCAAGCCGTTCGGCGTGGCCAATCTTGGCATGGACAGCGTCACCGTCAGCGGCGGCAAGCTGAAACCCGGCCAATCCGTGGCCTTCGATCTGGTCCTGAAGGACCCCAAGGAGAATCTGGCCCTGCGCGGCAGCGGCACCGTGTCCAGCGCGGGCAAGGACACAGCCAAGATCAGCTTCGACGGGTTGTCCCAGCCCCAGCGGCAGGCCGTCGCCCGTTTTCTGGCGCGGTACATCATCACCCGATGATCCGGGCCGCCGCGCCGCACCTGTCCCGTCCCTGCCTTCTGCTGCTGGCCCTGCTTCTCGGGCCGGCTCCCACGCTGGCGGCGCAGCCGGCCGAGCCGCCGCCGGCTGATCCGGCCAGACCCGTCCCGCGCCTGGCTCCGGCGCCGCCGGGCGCCATGAACCACCTGCCCTACGATCCCGATCCGTCGCCGGCCGTGGCGCCGCCCCGTCCTGCCTGGCAGCGGCGCGACCGCGTCGCCTATGCCTTCGACAAGCCATCGCTGCAGATCATCACCCCGGCGCCGGACCTGTCGAAACTGTGCCGCCAGGGCCGCTTCAACCAGCGCATCGACATGGCCTACCGCGCCTTCGGTCCCGGCGAGCGTCCCCTGGGCGTGGCCTACGGCTTCATGGCCGTCAATCTGATCGATCCGCTGAACCGGCGCCAGACCGATACGGTCTATTTCTTCCGTGACCATAATGGCGGCCGCTGCCAGGTCTTCACCGCCAGGCTGGACGACCTGAAACCCTGGTTCGTCGGGCCCTGACCCGCCCCGTTCCCCATCATCGGTCCCCGCGTCCCGCCCTGCGCATCCCTGGACGGCGGGTTCAGCGCTTCCCTCACGGAACCAGTGCCTCTATAGAGAGCCCTCAGCCGGACGTCCCCCGCACCACCCCTGGTACGGCGGGCGCTTTCGTGCGACCAGAGCGACCCCCTCCCTGATCCACGGCTGACCGAGACATGCCCAAGCGCACCGACATCAAATCCATCTGCATCATCGGCGCGGGGCCGATCATCATCGGCCAGGCCTGCGAGTTCGATTATTCGGGCGTGCAGGCGTGCAAGGCGCTGCGGCAGGAAGGCTATCGCGTCATCCTGATCAACTCCAACCCGGCCACTATCATGACCGATCCGGGTCTGGCCGACGCCACCTACATCGAGCCGATCACCCCGGCCATGGTGGCGAAGATCCTGGAGAAGGAGCGCCCCGATGCCCTGCTGCCCACCATGGGCGGCCAGACCGCGCTGAACACGGCGCTGGCGCTGTTCCGCGACGGCACCCTGGACCGGCTGGGCGTGGAGATGATCGGCGCCAAGGCCGACGTCATCGAGAAGGCCGAGGACCGGCTGAAGTTCCGCGACGCCATGGACAAGATCGGGCTGGAAAGCCCGCGTTCGCGCGTGGTGAAGTCCTATGAAGAGGCGCTGGAGGCCCTGGCCGTGGTCGGCCTGCCGGCCATCATCCGCCCCAGCTTCACCCTGGCCGGCACCGGCGGCGGTATCGCCTTCAACCGCATCGAGTTCGAGGACATCGTCAAGGGCGGCCTGCGCGCCAGCCCGGTGGGCGAGGTGCTGATCGAGGAGTCGGTGCTGGGCTGGAAGGAGTACGAGATGGAGGTTGTCCGCGACAGCAAGGACAACTGCATCATCGTCTGCTCCATCGAGAATATCGACGCCATGGGCGTGCATACCGGCGACAGCATGACCGTCGCCCCGGCGCTGACGCTCACGGACAAGGAATACCAGATCATGCGCAACGCCAGCCTGGCGGTGCTGCGTGAGATCGGCGTGGACACCGGCGGGTCCAACGTGCAGTTCGGCGTGCATCCCGACACCGGCCGCATGGTCGTGATCGAGATGAATCCGCGCGTGTCGCGCTCCTCGGCCCTGGCGTCCAAGGCCACCGGCTTCCCCATCGCCAAGATCGCGGCCAAGCTGGCCGTGGGCTACACGCTGGACGAGCTGGACAACGACATCACCGGCACCACCCCGGCCAGCTTCGAGCCGACCATCGACTATGTGGTGACCAAGGTCCCCCGCTTCGCCTTCGAGAAGTTCCCCGGCGCCGACAACACGCTGACCACCAGCATGAAGTCAGTGGGTGAGGCCATGGCCATCGGCCGCAGCTTCGCCGAGAGCATGCAGAAGGCCCTGCGCTCCATGGAGACGGGCCTGACCGGCTTCGACGACCTGCCGGACCTGGACCTCAATACCCTGCCGGCCAAGCTGTCGACGCCGACGCCGGAGCGGCTGCTGATCGTGGCCCAGGCCTTCCGCACGGGCATGACCGTCGATCAGATCTACGAGTACTGCAAGTACGACCCCTGGTTCCTGCGCCAGATCCAGGCCATCGTGCAGACCGAGGCCGAGGTCAAGGCCAAGGGTCTGGCGGCCCTGGATGCCCAGGCCTTCGCCCGGCTCAAGGGCATGGGCTTCGGCGACTCCCGTCTGGCCACCCTGACCGGCACCAGCGAGGCCGAGGTGGCGGCCGCCCGCCGCGCCGTCGGCGTCCGCCCGGTGTTCAAGCGCATCGACACCTGCGCCGCCGAATTCGCCAGCCGCACCCCCTATATGTACTCCACCTACGAGGGCAACGGCTTCGAGGCGCCGGAGGATGAGAGCCGGCCCACCGACCGCACCAAGGTGGTGATCCTGGGCGGCGGTCCGAACCGCATCGGCCAGGGCATCGAGTTCGACTATTGCTGCGTCCATGCCGTCTACGCCCTGCGCGAGGCCGGCTACGAGACCATCATGGTCAACTGCAATCCGGAAACCGTCTCCACCGACTACGACACCGCCGACCGCCTCTATTTCGAGCCGCTGACGGCCGAGGACGTCATCGAGCTGGTGCGCAAGGAGCAGGAGAACGGCAAGGTCCTGGGCTGCATCGTGCAGTTCGGCGGCCAGACACCGCTGAAGCTGGCCGCGGCGCTGGAGGCGGCGGGCATCCCCATCCTGGGCACCACGCCGGACGCCATCGATCTGGCCGAGGACCGCGAACGCTTCCAGCAGCTGCTATACACGCTGCAGCTGCGCCAGCCCAACAACGGTCTGGCCCGCTCCCTGGCCGAGGCCCAGGCCGTGGCCGCCCGCATCGGCTTCCCCATCGTCATCCGCCCCTCCTACGTGCTGGGCGGCCGGGCCATGGAGATCGTCCATGATATGGCCGGGCTGCAGCGCTACATCGCCACGGCGGTGAAGGTGTCGGGCAAGAACCCGGTGCTGATCGACAGCTACCTCCAGGACGCCATCGAGGTGGATGTGGACGCCGTCGCCGATGGGGAAACGGTGTACGTCGCCGGGATCATGGAACACATCGAGGAGGCGGGCATTCACTCCGGCGACAGTGCCTGCGCCCTGCCGCCCTACACCCTGCCCCGCGCCGTGGTGGACGAGCTGGCGGCGCAGACGGTGAAGCTGGCCAAGGGGCTGAAGGTGGTCGGCCTGATGAATGTGCAGTTCGCGGTGAAGCACAATGCGGAGGGCACCGGGCCGGCCGGCTTCGATGTCTACATCCTGGAGGTCAATCCGCGCGCCAGCCGCACCGTGCCCTTCGTGGCCAAGGCCACCGGCACTGCCATCGCCAAGGTGGCGGCGCGGATCATGGCCGGGGAGAAGCTGTCCGCCTTCACCCTGACCGGCCCCTTCCCCAAGCACACCGCCGTCAAGGAAGCCGTCTTCCCCTTCAACCGCTTCCCCGGCGTCGACATCCTGCTGGGGCCGGAGATGCGCTCCACGGGTGAGGTCATGGGGCTGGACCACGATTTCGCCATGGCCTTCGCCAAGAGCCAGATGGGCGCCGGCGTGCAGCTGCCGAAGACCGGCACCGTGTTCATCTCGGTGCGCGAGCGTGACAAGCCGGCCATGGTGCCGCTGGCCCGCCGCCTGCTGGACATGGGCTTCAAGGTCATCGCCACCCGTGGCACGGCCCGGCTGCTGGCCGAGCAGGGCGTGGCCGTGACCCCGGTCAACAAGGTGGTGGAAGGCCAGCCGCACATCGTGGACGCCATGATCAATGGCGAGGTCCAGCTGGTGTTCAACACCACGGAAGGGACCCAGGCCCTTTCGGACAGCTTCAGCTTGCGCCGTGCGGCTCTGACCAATAACATCCCCTACTACACGACGGTGGCGGGAGCCAGGGCAGCGGTCGAAGCGATCTCGGCGCTGAGGACCGACAAGCTGGACGTGGCCCCGCTGCAGACCTACCTGAGCGGGACTTACTGAGAAGACAGGGCGGCGGTGCGGGTTCTCCGCACCGGCGTGGTCTTTTTATTCTGCGGCAACCAGTTCGCGGGTGAAAGGTACGATGGAAAAAGTTCCGATGACGGCCCGGGGGTTCAACCGGCTGCAGGAAGAGCTGAAGCACCTGAAGACCGTTGAGCGTCCCAATGTGATCAAGGCGATCGCCGAGGCGCGCGAGCATGGCGACCTGTCCGAGAACGCTGAATATCATGCGGCCCGGGAGCGGCAGAGCTTCATCGAGGGCCGGGTGATGGAGCTGGAGGACAAGATCAGCCGCGCCGAGGTCATCGATCCGTCCAAGCTGAGCGGCAATGCCGTGAAGTTCGGGGCCAGCGTGACCCTGGCGGATGAGGATACCGACGAGGAGGTGACCTATCAGATCGTCGGCCAGGATGAGAGCGACATCAAGCAGGGCCTGATCAGCATCACCAGCCCGCTGGCCCGCGCCCTGATTGCCAAGACCGTGGGCGACATGGTCGAGGTGACGACTCCCGGTGGCAGCAAGAGCTACGAGATCGTCGGTATCGACTTCAAGTAAGCCACCGCCGCAGACCGCAGGAACGCCCGCCGCGGGAAATCCCCGGCGGGCGTTTTTTTGCCGGCCCCTGTCCCGCGTCGTCCCCATGCCGGCCATGGCGGCAATGCCGTGAGCGCAACCGGGCCGGCGCTTGAGATATTGCCGGCGGCGGTCTAGAAACGCCTGCATCGGAGCTGGAGGGTCAGGGCGATGCAGGGCATGTGGCGGGTCGCGTTCGAGGTGCCGGAGGCGTTCACACCGCTGTTCGCGGAGATCGTCGAGCCGCATGTGGACGCCGTCTCCACCTTCGAGCTGGAGGAAGGCGGCCTGTGGCTGGTGGAGTGCACCTCCTATGCCGAGCCGGACACCAGCCGTATTTCCATGAAGCTGGCCGTGCTGGCCGCCTCACTGGGCATCGCCGAACCGGCCCTGACCAAGGAGCCGCTGCCGCCCATCGACTGGGTGACCAAGACCTATCTCAGCTTCCCGCCGATCACGGCCGGGCGCTTCTTCATCCATGGCAGCCATCACAAGAAGCCGGTGCCGCTGGGCAAGGTCGGTCTGCAGATCGAGGCGGCCATGGCCTTCGGTTCGGGCGAGCATGCCACCACCCAGGGCTGCCTGCGCGCCATCTCCGACCTCAGCAAGGTCGGCGGCTTCCGCAACGCCCTCGATATGGGCTGCGGCTCCGGCATCCTCGCCTTCGCCCTGGCCAAGCTGCGCAAGATCCCGGTGGTGGGTGTGGACATCGACGCCCTGTCGATCGAGATCGCCCAGGAAAACGCCGTGCTGAACCGCGTGCACAAGCTGGTCGATCTCTATCACGGCAATGGCTACCACACCGCCGCTGTGCGCCGGCACGGGCCGTTCGATCTGGTGGTGTCGAACATCCTGGCCCGGCCGCTGGCCCGCATGGCGCCGCAGCTGCGCCGCGCCCTGATCCCGGGCGGCACCGCCATCTTCTCCGGCCTGCTGGTGCGGCAGGAGGCCCTGGTCATCAACGCCCACCGCGCCCAGGGCCTGCACCTGGTGCGCCGCCACCGCCTGGGTGACTGGTCGACCCTGGTGATGCAGGGCTGATCCCGGGGGGCCGACCACAGCTCCGGCAGCAGCGTTGGCAGCAGAACGGGCCGGGGGAAACCCCGGCCCGTTCGTTTCTCCGTCCTGGAAAGCGGGGCCTCAGAAGCCGAACATATGGTCCAGGCTGAAGGCGCCGTCGGCACCGTCGCGGATCAGGCCGTGATAGCCGAACAGCCGGCAGCCGGTATCGCGGATCAGCACATAGGCGTGCTCCCCGGCGGCATGCAGCTCATCCTCGGCGAAGGTCAGGCTGACGCGGAAATGGTAGCTGCCGGAACAGGGGATGCGCACGGTGCGGCGGGCGATCTCCTGCCCGTCGCGGCGGGTCAGGATCAGCTGGGTCTCGCTCTGGGCGTGCCAGGGCGTGCTGGCCGGATAGATCAGGTGGCAGAGCGTATCGGCCCCGTCCACGCCGGTGCGCAGGAACAGGCGGGTCGACAGGCCCGGCGCCCGGCCGGCATAGCTCTGCGGCTCGTCCTTCCAGGTCAGCACCGTGTTGAACATATGGGCGCCGAAGCTGGTCTCGGCGGTATGGCCGCTTTCCTGGTCCTCATAGCGGAACAGGGCATGCAGCCAGCCGTCGGCCTCCTTGCCGGCGTTGAAGTCGTAGACCAGCTCCAGATGGCCATAGCCGGCCGACAGATGGTGGCCGTTGACCAGCTCGGCCGCGTCCAGAACCTGCGCATGGTCGCGCGCCAGCACGCCCAGGCTCTTGCGCGCCACCTCGGCGCCGCTGGCATCGTACAGGATGGCGGCCAGCGGCAGGCTGGTCTGGCTGCGCGCCATCGGCGTCGGCAGGGCGATGGTGCGGAAACGGTCGGTGGGGAACACCGGGGCCGGCAGGATGAAGCCCTTGCCCAGCAGATTGCCCAGCTCGGCCAGGGCCGGCACCGGCTTCAGGTCGGTGCGCTGGACATTGGGATGGGCGATGCGGCGGCGGCTCTCGCGGTGATGCGAGTCCAGCGTCACCACCTCGTAGCGCGGGCGCACGAAATGCTTGCCGGCGCGGATCTCCACCTGATGCGGCCAGGCCAGATCCGGCAGCAGGTCGGCCACATCCACGGCCAGGGTGCCGAAGGCCGGCACCTCCTGCTCCAGCGCCACGGCCTCGCTGTCACGCCCCATGGGGTTCAGGGCCACGGCCCCGGCGGGAATGGCGATGGGGAAGCTGTTCTGGATCCACAGCAGCACCCGCTCATCGGCCTTGGGGGCCGGCAGGCCGGCATAGAAATCCGACGGCCAGGCGTTGGCGTCATGGGTGCAGGACAGCACCGAGGGGCTGTCGCCATAGGTATCCAGCGCGTACTTCACCACATCGTGGCCGGCGGCGCCGACCACATGCACGAACAGCTGTCCGGCAAAGGCCGGCAGCTCGAAGCGGCTGCGCACCTCGGCGCTGTCCACCACCACGGTGGCCCCGCCCGAGGGCAGGTCCTCGGTCCACTGGGCCAGCACATGGCCGTTGTCGTCGAACAGGCACAGCCACAGCTTGGGCGCGCGGGCGCCGTAGCCCGACCAGTAATTGGCCGTCACCAGCCGCGTATGCAGCCCGTCGCCGTCGCGGAAGAAGGCGAAGTTGGTGGCGAAGTTCAGCGGCGACAGATAATGGCGGGTATCGGTCAGCAGCTTGTCCGGCAGCTTCAGCCCGTCCAGCGTCACCACCGCCGTCCCCTCGGGGATCAGATGGCGGATCTGGGCCACCAGCTTGTCGGCGTCGAAGGCCATGACCAGCAGCAGGGCGGCCTTGGTCCCGGCCAGGGCCGTCACCGGCTCGGTCTCCCGCCCCAGCACCGGGCGGCCGATCTTCTCCACATCCTGCACATAGACGGCGCCGATCTTGACGCCGGTCAGCGGGTGCAGCTCGGCGAAGGGCTCCGCCAGACCCAGCGGGTCATAGACGGCGATGCTGCCGGACTTGCGCAGCCGCGTCAGCAGCTCGGCCGCCTTGGATGCCACCAGCGGATGACCCAGCGCCTTGAAGGTGCTGCTGCCGCCGGTCACGTTGCTGAAGGTTTCAATGCGAAGGGCCATGGGACGAAGCCGTCTCTCAAGGGGTGGCCGGGATGGGCCGATATATAGACCGGGCTGCCGTGGTGAAGTCGCGGTGATCCTGCATGCCTTCCACGCCGCTGCGGAAAAGCGCTCAAGCCTTTGTCGCCGCAGTCTTTCCCGTGCCATCATGGCTGGCTTGCGCCGACAGGACCGCCAGGGATGACCATGACCACCGAACCGTTTAACGATGCGGGCACGCCGCCCGCCCAGGACCCGCATCCCCAGATCCAGCAGATGGCCGAGCGCCTGCTCGGCACGCGCCATACCGAACTGAGCGCCGAGGAACGGCGGGTGCTGACCCGCATGGCCAAGCGCCGCCGCATCAGCCGCAACGCCAATGACGAGATCGCCGACGACCGCAGCCGGGGCGAACGTCTGGCCGACCAGGTGGCGGCCTTCGGCGGCTCCTGGGGCTTCGTGGTCGGTTTCCTGGTGTTCCTGCTGGTGTGGTCGCTGCTGAATTCGGCGGTGCTGCCGCCGCTGGGGGAGACCTTCGACCCCTATCCCTATGTCTTCCTGAACCTGATCCTGTCGATGCTGGCCGCCATCCAGGCCCCCATCATCATGATGAGCCAGAACCGCCAGTCGGCGAAGGACCGCATTGCCGCCAACCTGGACTATGAGGTCAACCTCAAGGCCGAGCTGGAGATCATGTCGCTGCACGACAAGATGGACCGGCTGCGCAGCCAGCAGCTCGAGGCGCTGATCCGGCAGCAGTCGGAACAGATCGCCCTGCTGCGCGCCCTGCTGGAACGGCACCAGGGCACGGCACCGTCGGCCGGCGTGCCCGCTGATCCGCGCTCTGATCCGCCCTCTGATCCGGCGTAGGCGGACAGGAAACCGGGCCGTCTCAGGCGAACGGGTTCAGCCGCTTCAGCTTGGCGGTCAGCCCGTGGCGGAACTGCTCGCGCCGCACCACCCCGTCATCGGTGACCCAGTTCAGCTGGATGGCCCGGCGCGGCCCCTCCACCGAGGTGTGCCCGTGCCAGGCCGTGGGACCGTTGCGGAAGGCCAGCAGCGTGCCCTCCTCCGGCGGCACCTCCACCACCGGATTGTCCAGGCTGTCCGGCGTGCGCAGCAGGCGCAGACGGCCGTCGCTGCTTTCCCAGCGCGGGTTCATATAGATCAGCACCGTGATCAGCTTGGTCGTGCTGTCGGTGTGGATCTGCCCGTCCTTGGCCCGGGCCATGCCGCGCACGGTGACCATGGTCGGATGGGCGGACAGGTCGATGCCGAACTTCTCCTCGAAGGCCGCCGTCATCTCCGGACCCTGGATCTGCTGCATCAGCTGCTGGAACACCGGGCCGTAGCGCAGCTCCGGCAGCGGATGGCTGCCGGGCTTGTCCACCTGGGGATAGTCGCGGTGGATGGCGTCGCGCGCCTCCGCCCGGATGAAGCCGGGCACCACCAGATGATCGAAGGGATCGGCCACCAGCGCAGTGGCGCGGAAACGCTCCAGGTCGATCAGGTCGGCACTCATGCTTTTCACCGGGGGAATGGTTGGCTCAGCCCCAACAGCTGATCCGTTTGCGCCGCCGGATCAAGCCCCGCCTTGGATCGAACCGTTCCGGGCAGCCATGCGCCGTCGTACCTCCGCCGCCACGACTTCCGTATCCTCCAGCGGCGTGTAGTGCCATTGCTCCAGGGCGCCGGTGAAGGGCCGGGCGACGCCGTCGGCATAGAGCATCTCATGGAAGCGGCGGAACTTCGGCGATCCCCCCTCCAGCTCGATGACATAGACGGGTTTCCCCGTGCTGGCCGCTTCCGAGATCATGGAAACGCTGTCGCAGGTGGCGACCACGGCGTCGGCCAGGCCCAGATAGGCGAAATAGGGGTTCTCCCCCTGCCCGTCCCAGACCTCGGCCGGCAGCCCGGCCAGCCGGGCGCGCAGGATGGCCTCGTTGTCGGCGCCGGTGCGGCGCGACGGGGTGACCATCAGCCCCACACCCTGCTCCCGCGCCAGCCGGGCCAGCTTGTCCGCCACGTCGCCCATGACCGTGGGGGTCAGGTGGTAGACGCCGTTCGATCCGCCGATCAGCACGGCCACCCGCGGCCGCGGCAGGTGTGCCAGCCCCGGCGCGAAGCGGGCGGCGGCATCGCGCAGCCGCTCCGGCGTCACCCGGTGCAGGGCGCCCCGGGTCTGCACGATGCTGCGGCCGGCCTTGCCGTCATGGCGCGGCAGCACCACCAGATCGAACCGGGAGAAGGGCACGCCCGGCGTCTGGATATGGATACAGAAGGTGCGGCCCCGGCTCTTGCGCCGGATGGCCAGCGCCAGCCCCACCGCCTGCCGGCCCGAGGTGATCAGCAGATCGGGCCAGGGCGGGTCCAGCCGGTCGGACCCCGGCGCCAGCGACAGCGAGGTCCCCACCGGCAGATAGGGTGTGGTCTGGCGCCAGGGGCTTTTCAGGGCGATGCGCTTCACCACCACGGTGGCGGCGCCCACGGCCTCGGCCAGCCCCAGGCATTGATTCTCCATGCCGGCCTTGCCGTCCGACATGACCCAGCAGGTGTCGACGGCACCGCCGGAACCCGTTATGCTCATTTCTTCCTACCGAAAATGACGGTCATGGACGCGGCCCACCTTGGCGGCGGGCTGCGGACTGTGTAATATCATTTCCCAAGAATAACCCCCTGGAGCTTGAAGACACCACCATGCGGCGGGTCAAACTCGACCGAATCGATCGGCGCATCCTGCGCGACCTGCAGGCGGACGGCCGAATGACCAATGTGGAATTGGCCCGGCGCGCCGGCATTTCCGCTCCGCCCTGCCTCCGGCGCGTGCGCGCGCTGGAAGATGCGGGCTATATTCGTGGCTATCATGCCGATATCAATCCCGAAGCCATGGGCTTCCATGTGACGGTCTTCGCCCATGTGGGCCTGTCCTCGCAAGCGGAAGCCGACTTGAAGCGCTTCGAAGCCCTGGTCAACAGCTGGCCGGAGGTTCGCGAGTGCAACATGCTGGCCGGTGAGACCGACTTCCTGCTCAAGGTGGTCGCAAGCGACTGGGATAATTACCAGAAGTTTCTCACCGCCAAGCTGACGGCGGCCCCCAATGTCAGCCATGTCAAATCGTCGCTGGCCATCCGGCAGTCCAAGTTCGAGCCGGGCGTGCCCATCGACGTGGAGGTGGGGCCGGAAGTGAAGGACGAGGAGGATGAGGAGGAGGAGGTCTGAGCCTCTTCCCCGATTCCCATCCGGATCGGATCGACGGGCGGACGGGCCGGACAGGCCCGCCCGCCCGTTTCCGTTTCGGGGTTTCCAGATGGCGCTTCCGTTTCGCGCGGGGCTTTCGCTCGCGCCCTCCGCTTCAGGCCGGCGTTTCCGCTACAGCAGGCCCAGCAGCGCGGCACGGGCCAGCCCCGCCCCGGCCCCCAGCAGCACCAGCCAATGCACCGGCAGCGCCCAGCGCAGCAGCGCCAGCAGTCCTGCCAGCGCCAGGGCGATGGCGAACGGGTCCGTCTCGCCCGGCCGCGGCTGGAACACATGCAGGCCCAGGAAGACGCCGAGATTGAGGATGACGCCGACCACGGCGGCGCTGATGGCGGCCAGCGCCCCGGCGGCGGGCCGATGGTGGATCAGCCGCTCCACATAGGGCGCCCCGGCGAAGATGAAGAAGAAGCAGGGCAGGAAGGTGACATAGGTGGTCAGCGCGCTGCCCAGCACCCCGGCCCAGAGCGGCGGCAGCGTCCCCGGCTGGTTCCAGCCGGCGAAGAAGCCGACATACTGCGTCACCAGGATCAGCGGCCCCGGCGTGCTCTCGGCCAGGGCCAGCCCGTTGACCATGGTGGCCGGGTCCAGCCAGCCATAGCGGTTCACCGCGGCCTCGGCGATATAGGGCAGCACGGCATAGGCGCCGCCGAAGGTGACGAAGGCGGCCTTGGTGAACAGGGCGGCAATGTCGCGCCAGGGCTGCTCCCCGGCCAGGGTCAGCACGGCCAGCACCGGCCCGGCCCAGAGCAGGGCAAAGACCAGCGCCAGCCGGACCAGCCGGCCGGGCGGCGGCAGCGGTCCGGCCGGCTCCTCTCCCGCCGGGCCGTGCCCGCCTGCGCCGAACAGGGCCAGGCCGGCGCGGGTGCTCAGCCAGCCGATCAGTCCGGCGCCCAGCACCACCCAGGGGAAGCCGATCTTCAGCACGGCCAGGGCCAGGAAGGCGGCGGCCGCCAGCAGCGGCGGCGCCCAGCCACGCAGCGTCTTGCGGCCCAGGCGCCAGACGGCGGCGGCGATGATGGCCACCACCACCGGCTTGACCCCGTCGAACAGGGCGGCAACCCAGGCCAGATCGCCGTGCCGGGCCGCCAGCCAGGACAGCAGCAGCAGCACCAGGGCGCCGGGCAGCACGAACAGCAGCCCGGCGGCCAGTCCCCCGGCCACCCCGTGCAGGCGCCAGCCCACATAGGTGGCCAGCTGCTGCGCCTCCGGCCCCGGCAGCAGCATGCAGAAATTCAGCCCGTGCAGGAACCGGCGCTGGTCGATCCAGCCCCGCCGCTCCACCAGCTCGTGCTGCATCAGCGCGATCTGGCCGGCCGGCCCGCCGAAGCTGAGACAGCCCAGCTTCAGCCAGAAGCGCAGCGCGGTGGCGAAGCTGGGGGCGGATGTGCGGGAAGCGGCGTCAGTCGGCAGGGCGGGCGGGCTGGCGTCGGTCATCGGGAGACCCTGTCGGGAATGGCTGCTCCTGTCTGCGGCAGGGGCCGGCGCAAGGCAAGCCCTTCGTGGATCTCCGGGACCGGAAACCCGCCCCCTTGTCGCCGCGACAAGGTTTCGCGTGACGCCGGGCCGCGATGGCCGCATCAAGACGGGATCATGCCCGCCAGGGGAGTCCGCCGATGTATGTCCCGCCCGCCTTCGCCGAGGATGATCCCGCCATCCTGCGGCAGATGATGGAGCAGGCCCGTCTGGCCACCCTGGTCACGCTGGGGCTGCAGGGGATGGAGGCGACGCCGCTGCCGCTGCTGGTGCAGACGGCAGCGGACGGGTCCGTGCAGCTGGCCGGCCATCTTTCCCGCGCCAATCCGCAATGGCGCCATTTCGACCGGCGCGTGCCGGCGCTGGCCCTGTTCCAGGGGCCGGACGCCTATGTCACCCCCTCCTGGTACGCCGCCAAGGTCGAGACGGGCAAGGTGGTCCCCACCTGGAACTACACCGCCGTCCATGCCTATGGCCGGCTGCGCATCCTGGAGGACCGGGCGGAGATCCTGGACATCGTCCGCCGGCAGACCGATCTGCACGAGGCCGACCGGGACCGGCCCTGGTCGCTGGACGACGCGCCGGCGGACTATCTGCTGGCCATGACCACCGGCATCGTCGGCGTGGTGCTGACGGTGGAGCGGCTGGAGGGCAAGCGCAAGCTCAGCCAGAACCGGCCCGGCGACGATCAGGCCCGGATCAAGACCGGGCTGGCGCTCAGCGGCGACCACCGCGACCGCGCCCTGTCCAAGCTGATGCCCTGACGCCACGCCCCGCCGATCGGTGCGGCCGGCCAACCCTTTGCGGGGTTGACAGAAACCGGCGGATGGCGTCCGTTGCCGACCCGACCGGGCCTGCCCGAAAGGGATCTGTCCCGACCGAATTCGTGCCACCTGTGCCGGCCCCGTTTGGCCCTGGCGCGCGTCGGCACGTCCCCACGTCCGTCAAGGACCACGTCCGTCAAGGAACAGACACCCATGGCGCAGGATACCGGTTTCAGCCTCTTCCCCCTCGGCCCGGACACCACCCCCTACCGCAAGCTGACCAGCGACCATGTCTCCACCATCGAGGTCGATGGCGAGACGGTGCTGAAGGTCGAGCCGGAGGGGCTGCGCCTGCTGGCCGAACAGGCTTTCGCCGATATCAACCATCTGCTGCGCCCCGGCCATCTGGCCCAGCTGCGCGCCATCCTGGAGGACCCGGAGGCGTCGGCCAACGACCGCTTCGTGGCGCTGGACCTGCTGAAGAACGCCTCGATCGCCGCGTCGGGCATCCTGCCCATGTGCCAGGACACCGGCACCGCCATCGTCATGGGCAAGAAGGGGCGCCGCGTCTGGACCAAGGGCGGCGACGAGGCCGCGCTGTCCGCCGGCATCCGCGACGCCTATCTGAAGCGCAACCTGCGCTACAGCCAGGTCTCGCCCGTCTCCATGTACGACGAGAAGAACACCCGCACCAACCTGCCCGGCCAGATCGAGATCTATGCCGAGGGGGACGACGCCTACAAGTTCCTGTTCATGGCCAAGGGCGGCGGGTCGGCCAACAAGACCTTCCTGTTCCAGGCCACGCCGTCGGTACTGGCGCCGGACCGGCTGGTGCCGTTCCTGAAGGACAAGATCGCCTCGCTGGGCACCTCGGCCTGCCCGCCCTACCATCTGGCCGTGGTCATCGGCGGCCTGTCGGCGGAGCAGAACCTGAAGACGGTGAAGCTGGCCTCGGCCCGCTACTATGACAGCCTGCCCACCAGCGGCGGCGACACCGGGCACGCCTTCCGCGACCTGGAGATGGAAAAGGACGTCCATAAGCTCAGCCAGTCGCTGGGCATCGGCGCCCAGTTCGGCGGCAAGTATTTCTGCCACGATGTGCGGGTCATCCGGCTGCCGCGCCATGGCGCCTCGCTGCCCATCGGCATCGGCGTCTCCTGCTCCGCCGACCGTCAGGCCCTGGCCAAGATCACCAGGGACGGCATCTTCCTGGAGCAGCTGGAGCATGATCCGGCCCGCTTCCTGCCGGAGGTGGACGAAAGCCAGCTCAGCGGCGAGGTGGTGCAGATCGACCTGACCCGGCCGATGAGCGAGATCCGCCAGATCCTGTCGCGCCACCCGATCCGCACCCGCGTCTCCCTGACCGGCCCGCTGATCGTGGCCCGCGATGCGGCCCATGCCAAGCTGCGCGCCCTGCTGGAGGCCGGCCAGCCGCTGCCGGACTATTTCAAGAACCACCCGATCTACTATGCCGGCCCGGCCAAGACGCCCGAGGGCTATGCCTCCGGCAGCTTCGGCCCGACCACGGCCGGGCGCATGGACAGCTTCGTCGACCAGTTCCAGGCGGCGGGCGGCAGCTTCGTCATGCTGGCCAAGGGCAACCGCAGCCCGGACGTGACCCGGGCCTGCAAGACCCATGGCGGCTTCTATCTCGGCTCCATCGGCGGCGCCGCCGCCCGTCTGGCCCAGGACTGCATCCGCAAGGTCGAGTGCATCGCCTATCCCGAGCTGGGCATGGAAGCCATCTGGCGCATCGAGGTGGAGAATTTCCCCGCCTTCATCGTCGTGGACGACAAGGGCAACGACTTTTTCGCCGACCTGAAGTGAGCCCCCGGGCGGGAGGCAGTCCCTCCCGCCCCTTCACCGCCCCCACACTTCAGGTCCCCTCGTCTCAACCCCGCGCGTCCCGCCCCTCCCCGGCGTCATGCCCCCCGCGTCGTGCCCGCGAAGGCGGGCACCCAGGGGAGCACGAACACCACGGACCCGCGCACACGGACGCACGCAGACGGCAAGAAAAAGGGCGGCATCGCCGATGCCGCCCCGATGCGCACCCGGAACCGGGCCGTGGCTTACTTCTTCTTCTCGTCCAGCAGCGCCTCGATCTGGTCCATGGTGTCGTTCATGCGCTTCAGCAGCGCCTGGTACGGCACCGGCGTGGCCAGATCCACGCCCTTGGCCTTCAGCAGCTGGTAGGGGTACTGGGAGCCGCCGGCCCGCAGCACGCTGAGATAAGTGTCGCGGGCCTTGTCGCCGCCGGTCTCGATCTGGCCGGCGAAATAGGCGGCCGCGGCGATGGAGGTGGCGTACTGGTAGACGTAGAACGGCCGGTAGAAGTGGTTGACCATCTGCCATTCGGCGCAATAGGCCGGGTCGATCTTCATCACGCCCTCGGCGTCGCCGTGGTAGCGCTTCAGCAGATCGCAGTAGATCTCGTTCATCTTCTTGCCGCTCAGGGCCTCGCCGCGCTCCACCGCCTCGTGGGTGCGCAGCTCGAACTCGGCGAACATGGTCTGGCGGAAGAAGGTGCCGCGCAGCGTGTCCAGCAGATGGCCCAGATAGAAGATCTGCTCATCCTTGCTGGCGGCATTCTCCATCATGTAGTCGGCCAGCAGGATCTCGTTGGTGGTGGAGGCCACCTCGGCCACGAACAGGGAATAGCCGGCCGTCTCGAAGGGCTGGGTCTTGTCGGCAAGCTTGGTGTGCATGCCGTGGCCCCATTCATGGGCGAAGGTGCTGACGCTGTCGAAATTGTCCTGATGGTTCAGGAAGACGAAGGGATGCACGCCATAGACGCCGGTCTGGTAGGCGCCGGGGCGCTTGCCCTCGGCCGGATAGACATGCATCCAGCGGCCGTCCACCGCCTCCTTCAGCATCTGCTGGTACTCGTCGCCCAGGGGCTTGGTGGCGCCCAGGGTCAGGGTCTTGGCCTCTTCGATCCCGAACTTGCGGTCCAGGTTCACGATGGGCGGATAGATGTCGTAGTAATTCAGGTCCGGCAGCCCCAGCAGCCGCTGGCGCAGCTTCAGATAGCGGTGCAGCGTCGGCAGGCCCTTGTTGGCCTCGGCCACCAGCGTCTTGTAGACCGCGACCGGGATGTCGTTCTGGTCCAGCGACGCGGCGGCGGCGCTCTCATACTTGCGCAGCTTGGCCATGGACACGCCGGCCTGGATGCGGTTGGCCAGCAGGCTGCCATTGGTGCTGGTGTACTGGCCGTAGGCCTTCCAGAACACGTCGAAGGCCTGCTTGCGCACGGCCCGGTCCGGGCTTTCGCGCAGCTTGCTGTAGCCGATCTGGTTCAGCTTCACCTCGGTGCCGTCGGCCAGCTTGACCGTGGGCCAGGCGATGTCCGAGCTGGTCAGCAGCTGATAGGTGTTGCCGGCGCCATACATGGCGGGGCCGACGGCGGCCAGGGCGGCCTCGGTGTCCTTGGACAGGGTGTGCGGGGCCTGGCGCAGGGTGTCGCGCAGCTCGACCGCGTGCTTCTCCAGCCCCTTGTCGGCCTTGATGAAGCCTTCGATCTTCTGGGCGCCCACATCCAGGATCTCCGGCGCCAGCCAGGCGGTGGCGGAGCCCAGATCGGCCCCCAGCTGCCGCATCAGGCCGGCGCGCTCCTGGGCCGCGGTGTCGCGGGCATCGGTGCTGAACTGGGCCGAGGCATAGACGCCCAGCCGCTCCATGCGCAGCCGCACCGCCGACATGGCATCCATGGCCTTGCGCAGCGACGCCGCATCCTTGCCCAGCGTGCCCTTCAGCGCCGCCAGCGCCGGCAGCTCGGCCGCCACGGCCTTGCGCTCGGCCTCCCAGGCCTCCGGTGTCTTGAACAGGGTGGTCAGGTCCCAGACATAGGGGGCATCGGGGCGGGCATCGGGCGCCTGCGCCGCGGCGGCGGCCCCGGATGCCGCGGGCTGGGCGGCCAGGGCCGGCAGGGCCAGTCCGGTCAGAAGGGCGATGGCGGCGGCCCCCAGCAGATGGGTCCGGCGGGCGGTACGGGTGGTCATGCGTATCCCTGTTTGCTGCTGTTGTGGCCGGCGGCCGCGGGCCGCCTCCCCTGACGGGGGATTACGTCCGATATAGACCAGCCCCGCCGCGCCGCTGCCGGAAAAAGTGTAACGGAAGCGTTACGCCGGCCCTCCGCGGCAAGGGTCCGTCCTAGTGCTGGCCATCAGTGCTGGACAATGCAGCCGTACCAGCCCAGCCCCTTGTAGGTCTCGTATCCCGGGGTGCGGGCGAAGGCCACCACCGCCCCGCTGCCGTCGGTGTAGAAGCCCTGGTCCCGGCCGCCCGTCTCCAGCGGGAACCGGCTGGTCAGGATGCCCTGTCCGTCGGAGGCGGCGATGACCCGCAGGTCGCGGTCCAGCAGCAGCACGCGCGTCCGCGCCGCCTCGTCCTCGCGCAGGCGCACGCCGCCGACCACGGTGCCGGCCTGCGGCCCCCAGTCGAAATGCACGCCCAGCACGCCCAGCTTCTGGCCGGTCTTGGCCCCCTGGGCGAAGATCGGCGCGGCATAGGTGGCGGACTGCCGCCCCTCCAGCCCGCCGACCGTGCTGATATCGGCCACGGCATAGTCGTCGCCGCTGCTGCGGGCCATGGCATCGCGGAACCAGGCGTCGCCCGACACGTCCAGCCCGGTGCAGCGGAAGCGGTCGGGCCGGCCGGTGGCCAGCACCCGCCCGTCCGGCCCGACGATCCAGAGGTCGAGATAGACGGTATAGGCATCCAGGATCACGCCCAGCCGCCGGCTGGCGAACCCGCACGCCTCCGGCGAGCGGCTGGCCGCCGCCTGCACGATGGCGCTGTCGGTGGCCCACCAGCGCACATCGCAGGTGCGCTCGTACAGGTTGCGGTCGATGATCTCGATGGCATTGAAGGCCAGGTCGGCCAGACGCTGGCCGCGCACATCCTCGACCATGCGGGCGCCGACCTCCTCCAGGGCGCCGACCTTGCTGGACAGTTCCAGCTCCAGCGCCTGGGCCACCTGCTCGATCTGGCTCGACACCGCCTTGACCTCGTTGGCCACCACGGCGAAGCCGCGGCCGGCATCGCCGGCGCGGGCGGATTCGATCAGGGCGTTGAGGGCCAGGATCTTGGTCTGGCCGGTGATGGCGCGGATGGCCCCGGTGCGGCTGCGGACGGCGTCCCCCACCTCGCCGGCCAGCTCCAGGATGCGCTCCGGCCGGGCATCGGCGCCCCCGGCGGCGATCCCGGCAGCGTCCTTGATCTTGGAAGAAGACAGAGCGGCAATCGATGTCGACATGGTGTCATCCCGGCTAGCCCGGCCACGGTCCAACAGCCGGGCAACAACATCCAGCCGGATGCTCATCGCATATCGAACTTAAATGCCAGTATAAAATTCTACAAATTCATAAGTATTCACTGGGCGCGGCGTGTTCTGCCTTGTTATCGGGCACAGTCTTTAATCACCCTGCCTTCTCGGCGGGCACAACGAAGCTGTCCATGACCTTCTTCGTGCCGGCCACGTCGAAGCGGATCTCCAGCTTGTCGTTCTCCACGGCGGTGACGGTGCCGTAGCCGAACTTCTGGTGGAAGACTCGGGCGCCGGGATTATAGGGGCGGTCGGGCCGGCTGCGCGGGGTGACATCGACGGCGCTACCCTCGATCAGGCGCCCGCGCTGCGGTGCCTGGGCCGCCTTCTGGCCCATGCGGTTGAAGCGGTCGGAGAAGCCGCCGCTGCCGGACCAGCCCCCGGCTGCGAAGCCGCCGCCGGCCACGCCGCGGGCCGCCATGTCCTTGTAGCTGCCATAGGCGGTGCCGCCCAGGCCGGGCGCGTTCTCCACCTCGATATGCTCGGGCGGCAGCTCATCGACGAATCGCGACGGCAGCGAGGTCGACCAGCTGCCATGGATGCGCCGGTTGGCGGCGTGGCTGATGAAGACGCGCCGGCGCCCGCGGGTGATGCCCACATAGGCCAGACGCCGCTCCTCCTCCAGCCCGGCCACGCCGTTCTCGTCCAGGGTGCGCTGGCTGGGGAACACGCCCTCCTCCCAGCCCGGCAGGAACACCACGTCGAATTCCAGGCCCTTGGCACCGTGCAGAGTCATCAGCGTCACCTGCTCGGCGCCGGAGGCGTCGGCATTCTCCATCACCAGGGACACATGCTCCAGGAACCCGGTCAGGTTCTCGAACTCGCCCATGGCGTTGATGAGTTCCTTGAGGTTCTCCAGCCGGCCCGGCGCCTCCGGCGTCTTGTCCTCCTGCCACATGCGGGTATAGCCGCTCTCGTCCAGGATGGACTGGGCCAGATCGGTATGGGCCACGCGGTCGACCTGGGCGCGCCAGCGGAACAGATCGTCGGACAGGCCGCGCAGCGTGCTGCGCACCTTGGGCTTCAGCTCGTCGGTCTGGGTCAGCTGCCAGGTCGCCTCGGTCAGCGGCACGCCCAGCGTGCGGGCCGCCACCTGGATCTGCTGCACCGTGGCCGGGCCGATGCCGCGCTTGGGCACATTGATGATGCGCTCGAAGGCCAGATCGTCCTCCGGGCTGACCACCACGCGCAGATAGGCCAGCGCGTCGCGGATCTCCTGGCGCTCATAGAAGCGGGGGCCGCCCACCACGCGGTAGGGCAGGCCCAGGGTGATGAAGCGCTCCTCGAACTCGCGGGTCTGGAAGCCGGCGCGCACCAGCACGGCCATCTGCGACAGGCTGGTGCCCTGGCGCTGCAGCGCCTCCACCTCGTCGCCGACCCAGCGTGCCTCCTCCTCGGCATCCCACAGGCCGCGGACGCGGACCTTCTCGCCGCCCTCGGTCTCGGTCCAGAGCTGCTTGCCCAGCCGGCCCTGGTTGTTGGCGATGATGCCGTGGGCCGCCGCCAGGATATGGGCCGTGGAGCGGTAGTTCTGCTCCAGCCGCACCACCTTGGCGCCGGGGAAATCATGCTCGAAGCGCAGGATGTTGCCGACCTCGGCGCCGCGCCAGCCATAGATCGACTGGTCGTCGTCGCCGACGCAGCAGATGTTGCGGTGCCCCTGGGCCAGCAGCCGCAGCCACAGATACTGGGCCACGTTGGTGTCCTGGTACTCGTCCACCAGGATGTAGCGGAAGCGGCGCTGATACTCCTCCAGCACGTCGGCATGGGTCTGGAACAGGGTGATGCCGTGCAGCAGCAGGTCGCCGAAATCACAGGCGTTCAGCGTGCGCAGCCGGTCCTGGTACTGGCGGTAGATCTCCACCAGCCGGCCATTGGCCGTGTCGCCGCCGTCGGCCGGCTTCAGCCGGTCCGGCGTCAGCGCCCGGTCCTTCCAGCGCTCGATGGCGTTGAGGATCACGCGGGCGGGCCATTTCTTGGAGTCGACGCCCTCGACCTCCAGGATCTGCTTCAGCAGCCGGATCTGGTCGTCGGTGTCCAGGATGGTGAAGGTGGATTTCAGCCCCACCAGCTCGGCATGGCGGCGCAGGATGCGGGCGGCCAGGGCGTGGAACGTGCCCATCCACCAGCCTTCCGACGGCTGGCCCAGCATGTGGTCGACGCGGTCGCGCATCTCCCGCGCCGCCTTGTTGGTGAAGGTCACCGTCAGCACGTTCCAGGGGCTGGCATGCCGGGTCATCAGCAGATGCACCAGCCGTGTCGTCAGCACCCGGGTCTTGCCGGTGCCGGCGCCGGCCAGCACCAGCACCGGCCCGTCCAGCGCCTCCACCGCTTCCCGCTGCACGGGGTTCAGCCCCTCCAGATAGGGGAAGCGGCCCGCCGGTGCGGGCACCCCGCCAGCGGCGGCGGCAGGGGCGGCAACAGGGGCGGAAACGGGCTGGCGGGGCGGCATCGGCGCGGAGATCGGATCGCTCATGGTGAGAACATATATAGCACGGCCGGCGCCCCCGTCTCCCCCTCCCGCGGCAGGGATGCCCCTGCGACAGCGGGACCCTTGGGCATGCGAGAGCGTTGCGGAAGACGGCGCGGAGTGGAAAGATGCGCGCCGCAAGCCCGGAGGATTGAGGAGATGTCCTTGCAGTTGAACGATCCCAAGACGCTGGAAGCGATGGGGATTCTCGCCAATGTGCTGGACGACATCACCGGACCAGAGCGGCTGGAATGCCTGATGGCGGCCAATGCCCTGCGTCAGGTGGTGGACACACGCTCCGAAGCCGCGCTCGATTTCGCCCGGCAGGCCTTCGAGTCCCTCAACGGCGATGTCCGCCGCCGCATCCACAGCGACGCCTCCGAAACCGCCATCCGCGCGGTGGAGCGCGCCACCCGCCGGCTGGAGGCCCCGCGCCCGAAACACACCGGCGGCATCCTCGACGCGCTGAACAACAGCGGCCTGCGCAGCGAACGCAAATGGTGACCCCCCGGCCGAAGGCATGGTCTTCGGCCGGGGGGACCTTGCAAGGCGGCTAAGAGCGCCTAACAGAGCCATTTCTGGACGAAGCGCAGCAGATAAGGCTGGGAGCGAGGTTGTGGAGGGCCGTGCAGATGTCGGTACGTCGGTCGTAACTCGCGGCAAGGCGGCGGGATCGATTGAACCAGGCCAGTGTCCTCTCGACCACTCACCTGTACCGACCCAGCCGCTGGCCTGTGTCGATGCCGTGCCTAGCGATCCCGAGCGTAATGCGACGGCAGCGCAGAGCTAAGCGGCAGTGTGGTGTCCACCAGGGCAAACAGTTCCCTGCTGTCGCGCCGATTGGCCGGCAAGAGTCTCAGGGCAAACGGGATACTGCTGGCGTCCACACAAACGTGACGCTTTCTGTCAGACCTGCCCCGGTTAACCAAACTCAGCCCTGCGCCCTCGCCCCCCTTTCCCGGCGCCGATGCACTGTCGCCCGGCCCCAATCAATCGCCTTCACATTCCACAAGCCGTCCAGCAGCACCCGCTGCAGGCGTTCCGGACGCCCGCTCGCAGCCATACCCTCTCCAACCTCCCAGAACCGGCTTTGTTATGCGTTCTGAATAATTAGCACAAATCCTGCTAATTGGAGGACTTCACTATCAAAAACAACTCAATTTACGAGCTTTTGTATGATTAAGACCAATCTCCTGATGCAGTACGCAACTCTAACGGACATCGCTGCCGCTTCCCTCGACTCAGGTGTGGTCGGCTTCCTCCGCGCGAAGCAACAAGGTGGAAGCCGCGTCGGCCGGATTCAGGTGGGCCGATCCATATCAACCGACAGCATGTCGCGACTCCGGACATAAAATCCCACCCAGCATTCATGCTTAAGATGATTTTCTCTTTTTCTCTTTTTCTCTTTTCTCTTTTCTCTTTTTCTATGCCAAGACACCATACATACACATATTTATTCTTGACATGTTGGTATTTCTTGCTTTTTTTTGCATAGAGCATGGCCCAGTGCTTTCGACGCCAGAGTGGCTGGTACCTTGTATTCCGTGCACTATGCGCAAAACAGAAAAGGAAAATGAAAATGGAGACAACAACAATAAAAAGCAAATATGTGCCAGACGATGTGCAAGAGATCGTCTCTCGTCTATCAAGTGCGCTTGGAATTAATGTGCCGTCAGTTTCTATATCAAACTCAAATGTTTTCTCCGGTCAATACGATCCATTCAATCACGAAGTAACAATAAATAAAGCAGCACTCGAAGATAAATGTAATCTAGAGGTATTGATTGCGCACGAACTTGCGCATGCAAAAGATAGATGCTTCACAATGTCATATATGACTATATGGTTTATTTCATATGTATTAACTATATTAATATTAAATTTTGTTTTAATTAAAAAAAATTTCGAATACTGTAATGTGGCGCTTCTTTTTACTTCTTTTGTTTTATATATTATTCTTGCAATTTTTGGGTATTATTGGCGGGAAATTCGCGCAGATGCCAGAGCCGCTCGAATACTAGGGGTCAAGCGCGTTCTATTTTGCGCCCAGACGACTCTATCCCCGAGCATCGAAAAGAGTATTCGCGTGGCGCTGCTGAAGCGATCAGCAACCCGGGGTGTATATTGAGTCGTCATAAGGCTAAATATTCCGGATACAGGCTCTACAAGTACTGATTGAGCCGTTGAATCCACCGAGACCATTCTCTAACTAAAGTGCAGGAGACCTCAGTGGTGATCGCGGTGGCGCTGACCGCCATCCTGTTCGCGCTGCGCTCTTGTGCCCCATGGTCGGGGCACGAGACTTCCAAGGGGTGCTGGTAGGCGTGACGCCGAGCCGACACCTGCACCACCATCTCGGCACATAGCAACCGCGAAGACCGCGGCTTCCGCCCTGGTCCCGCTGTCGCCCCTCACGCCGCGGCGGCGGCGGGCCGGGGTTCGGCGTCGGGGTCGTAGTTGAGGTTGGGGGCCAGCCAGCGTTCCATGACGGCCAGATCCATGCCCTTGCGCCGGGCATAGTCGGCCACCTGGTCGCGCTCGACCTTGCCCAGGCCGAAATACTTCGCCTCGGGATGGGCGATGTACCAGCCGGACACGGCGGCCGTCGGCACCATGGCGAAGCTCTCGGTCAGGCTGATGCCGGCCTTGGCCGTGGCGTCCAGCAGCCGGAACAGCGTGGCCTTCTCCGTATGGTCCGGGCAGGCGGGATAGCCCGGCGCCGGGCGGATGCCGCGATACTCCTCGCGGATCAGCTGCTCGTTGGTCAGATCCTCGCCGGCGGCATAGCCCCACAGCTCCGTGCGCACGCGCTCATGCAGGCGCTCGGCGAAGGCCTCGGCCAGCCGGTCGCCCAGGGCCTTCAGCAGGATGGCGCTGTAATCGTCATGGGCGGCCTCGAAGGCCTTGGCCCGTTCCTCCAGCCCATGGCCGGCGGTGACGGCGAAGCCGCCGATCCAGTCCTTGACGCCACTGTCCCTGGGCGCCACGAAATCGGCCAGGCACTGGTGCGCCCGGTCGCGGCCGGGCTCGCGCGCCATCTGCTGGCGCAGCATGTGCAGCCGGTCCAGCACCGTGGTCCGGCCATCGTCGCTGTACAGCTCGATATCGTCGCCGACGCTGTTGGCCGGCCAGAAGGCGCAGACGCCGCGGGCGGTCAGCCACTTCTCGCCGATGATCCGCTGCAGCATGGCCTGGGCGTCGTTCCACAGCGCCCGCGCCGGGGCGCCGACCTTCTCGTCCTCCAGGATGGCCGGGAAGTTGCCGTGCAGCTCCCAGGCCTGGAAGAAGGGCTTCCAGTCGATGCGGGTGGCCAGTTCGGCCAGATCATAGTCCTCGAACACGGT
This sequence comes from Oleisolibacter albus, assembly GCF_003336875.1. Taxonomy (GTDB): domain Bacteria; phylum Pseudomonadota; class Alphaproteobacteria; order Azospirillales; family Azospirillaceae; genus Niveispirillum; species Niveispirillum album. The sequence goes on from NZ_QGNJ01000010.1 coordinate 94,937, forward strand.
CAGGCCGGGCTTCAGCGGCGCCGTCGGCTCATAGGCCGGCCAGTCGATGCGCACCGTGTTGGCCCGCGCCTCCTCGATGGGCAGGCGGGCGCGGCCCTGCTGGGCGCGGGCATGGGCCTCGCGCATGCGGGCATAGTCCGCCTTGATGCCGGCGATATAGTCGGCCTTGCCGCCGCCCAGCAGGTTCTGGGCCACGCCCACGGCCCGGCTGGCGTCGATGACATGCACCACGGCGCCGTGATAGCCGGGATCGATCTTGACCGCCGTATGCACCTTGGAGGTGGTGGCCCCGCCGATCAGCAGCGGCATCTGGAAGCCCTGGCGCTCCATCTCCTTGGCCACGAACACCATCTCGTCCAGCGACGGGGTGATCAGGCCGGACAGGCCGATGATGTCCACCTGGTGCTTCTTCGCCTCGTCCAGGATGGTGGCGGCCGGCACCATCACGCCCAGATCCACCACCTCGAAGTTGTTGCACTGCAAGACGACGCCGACGATGTTCTTGCCGATGTCGTGGACATCGCCCTTCACCGTGGCCATCAGCACCTTGCCGGCGCTCTGGCTGGCCAGATCGCCGCTGGCGGCCTTTTCCGCCTCGATATAAGGCAGCAGATAGGCCACGGCCTTCTTCATCACGCGGGCCGACTTCACCACCTGCGGCAGGAACATCTTGCCGGCGCCGAACAGGTCGCCGACCACGTTCATGCCGTCCATCAGCGGGCCTTCGATGACATGCAGCGGCCGCGCCGCCGCCTGCCGGGCCTCCTCCACATCGGTGTTGATGAATTCGTCGATGCCGTGGACCAGCGCATGGGCCAGGCGGGCCTTGACCTCCTGCTGGCGCCAGGACAGGTCGGCCTCCTTCTTGACGCCGCCGCCCTTGTACTTGTCGGCGACCTCCAGCAGCCGGTCGGTGGCGTCGGGGCGGCGGTTGAGGATGACATCCTCCACCCGCTCGCGCAGTTCCGCCGGGATCTCGTCATAGACCGGCAGTTCGCCGGCATTGACGATGCCCATATCCATGCCGGCCGGGATGGCATGGTACAGGAAGACGCTGTGCATGGCCGCGCGCACGGGGTTGTTGCCGCGGAAGCTGAAGGAGACGTTCGACAGGCCGCCGGAGACATGGGCGTGCGGGCAGAGCCGCCGGATCTCCCGCGTCGCCTCGATGAAATCGACGGCGTAGTTGTTGTGCTCCTCGATGCCGGTGGCGACGGCGAAGATGTTGGGGTCGAAGATGATGTCCTCGGCCGGGAACCCGACCTTGCTCACCAGGATGTCGTAGGAGCGCTTGCAGATCTCGATCTTGCGCGCCTTGGTGTCGGCCTGCCCCGTCTCGTCGAAGGCCATGACCACCACGGCGGCGCCATAGCGCTTGATCTGCCGCGCATGGGCGATGAACGGCGCCTCCCCCTCCTTCAGGGAGATGGAGTTGACGATGGGCTTGCCTTGCACATTCTTCAGCCCCGCCTCGATGACGCTCCATTTGGAGCTGTCGATCATGACCGGCACCCGGGCGATGTCGGGTTCCGAGGCGATCAGGCGCAGGAAGCGGACCATGGCCGCCTCGCTGTCCAGCATGGCCTCGTCCATGTTGATGTCGATGACCTGGGCGCCGTTGACCACCTGGTCGCGGGCCACGTCCAGCGCCGCCTCGTACTTGCCGTCCAGGATCAGCTTCTTGAACTTGGCCGAACCGGTGACGTTGGTGCGCTCGCCGATATTGACGAAGCTGGCGGTGCGGGGGGCGGTGGTCTCGGTCATCGGGACACTCGGGGGCTTGGGGCTCGGCGGACGCCGGGACAAGGAAAGGGCGGAACCGGAAAGGCGGGGATCAGAAGGCCGGCATGGTGAAGGGCTCCAGGCCCGACAGGCGCATGGCCGGCTCGATCACGGCGGGCTTGCGCGGCGCAATGCCCCGCACGGCCTCGGCGATGGCGCGGATATGGTCCGGCGTGGTGCCGCAGCAGCCGCCCAGCACATTGACCAGCCCGTCGGCGGCCCAGCCGTGCAGGGCATGGGCCATGTCGGCCGGCGTCTCGTCATAGCCGCCGAACTCGTTGGGCAGGCCGGCATTGGGATAGGCGGAGACATAGACATCGGCCACCCGGCTCAGCTCCTGCACATAGGGCCGCATCAGGTCGGCGCCCAGGGCGCAGTTCAGCCCGATGGAGAAGGGCTTCACATGGCGCAGGCTGTTCCAGAAGGCCTCGCCGGTCTGGCCGGACAGGGTGCGGCCGGAGCGGTCAGTGATGGTGCCGGAAATCATCACCGGCAGATCCACCCCCATCGCCTCCATCACCTCCTCGACGGCGAACAGGGCGGCCTTGGCGTTCAGCGTGTCGAACACCGTCTCCACCAGCAGCAGGTCGGCCCCGCCATCGATCAGCCCGCGGGTCTGCTCGGCATAGGCCGTGCGCAGCTCGTCGAAATCGACATTGCGGAAGCCGGGATCGGTCACCACCGGGCTGATGCTGGCGGTGCGGTTGGTCGGCCCCAGGGCGCCGGCCACATAGCGCGGGCGCGACGGCTCCACCGCCTCGGCCGCGTCGGCCGCGGCGCGGGCCAGGGCGGCGCCGGCCCGGTTCAGCTCATAGGCCAGATCCTCCATGCCGTAATCGGCCAGGCTGATGCTGGTGGAGTTGAAGGTGTTGGTCTCGATGATGTCGGCGCCGGCGGCCAGATACTGGGCGTGGATGTCCTGGATGATCCGCGGCTGCGTCAGGTTCAGCAGGTCGTTGTTGCCCTTGACGTCGCGGCCCCAATCCTTGAAGCGCGCGCCGCGATAGCCGGCCTCGTCCAGCTTGTGGCGCTGGATCATGGTGCCCATGGCGCCGTCGATCACCAGGATGCGTTCGGCGGCGATTTCCGGCAGGCGCTTCAGCCGTTCGGCGCGGGTCATGACCGTTTTCCTTGCAGCAGACACGACCGCGCCCGTCGTGGGGCACGGCCACTGCCCTGTCTTAACATTGCCGCATCGACGCATGCAAACATAAAGATATCTTTATGTGATTACCCGCGCGCTTTGCGGCCGCTCCCGCGGGCGCCCTGCCTGCCTGCCGCAAAGCCGGCGGCAAGGCCAGCCGGCATCGGGATAGGCGGGGGGATAGGCGGGGAACAGGCGCGGGGGACAGCCGACGGAATCGGTGGATGTCGGCATGCGCCCGGCCGCTTTCCGCTGGCGAAACGGCGCCCTACCCCCTATGTCTTGTCCCATGCCCCGCCGCTCCCGCGCCGCCTCCGCCCTGCTCGCCGGTCTCCTGCTGTGCCTCGGGCCGGCCGTGGCCCGGGCCGCCTGCACCGATGCCGCGGCCCCGGCGGTGAACTGGCGCCGCTGCTATCTCGACGGGCGGGATCTCAAGCAGACCGATCTCACCGGCGCCATGCTGCGGGAGGCCACCTTCCAGCGCAGCGACCTGACCGGCGCCACCCTGGCCGAGGCCGATGCCTACCGCGCCAAATTCATGAGCGCCCGCCTGGACCAGGCGATCCTGGACGGGGCGCGCCTCATCGAGGCCGATCTCACCCGCGCCACGCTGACCGCGGCCCGGCTGCGCGGCACCGATCTGCGCAACGCCATCCTGGTCGGGGCGGATCTCAAGGGCGCCGATCTCACCGGCGCCCAGATCGAAGGCGCCAGCCTGCGCCATGCCGACCTGTCGGGCGCCACCTGGATCGACGGCCAGCGCCACTGCGCCACCCCCTCCCTGGGCCAGTGCAACTGACGGCACCGCCGCAACGGGCGGGCACTTGCGCTGTTTGCGTCTTCATGCGGCGCCGGCATCCCGCCCGGCCCGTCCTGGGGAGCATCGCCTTGATCCGGACCGCCCTGTCGATCGTCCTGGCCCTGGTGGCGGGCGGCGCCACCCACGCCATCGCCGGCGGCTTCCTCGCTGCCGGCGGAGGGCCGCAGGTCCTGGGCCTGATGGGCGGCCTGTCCGTGGCCGCCGCCTATGACGCCCTGGTCCGCCGCGACCTGGGCGGCGAGGACTGACCCGCGGGGACCCGCCCCGGCCGCCGGCACGGCCAGATGCCGTCACTGCCAGATGTTGATGCGGCCGCCGGCACAGCGGTAGCGCCAGGACTGCCCCTCCCACCAGATGCTGCCGTCATCGGGCAGGCCGGTGAAATTGGCGCGGGCACGCTGGCCGAAGCGATCGACGAACCCCTGATAGACCTGCTGCTGGCAGGCGCTCAACCCCGGCCCGCTGCCGCGATCGTCGTCCCAGATGATCGCGCCGCCCGCGGGCGGCGGCAGGGGGCGCGGCCATGGCGCGGGCGGCGGCGGCGGACGGCCCCAGGGATCGTCCCAGCGGTCATCCTGCCAGGGGTCCCGGTCCCAGCGGCCCCGGTCCCACGGGTCGTCGTCCCGCCCGCCCCAGCGGCCCGGCGTCTCCACCTCGCGCAGGGACGAGATGGCGTCGAGATAGCTCATCCCCTCCAGGTTGGCCAGGCGGGTCCCCGGCCCCAGCGTCCGGCACTTGCGATAGCCGGCGTGCTTGCACACGTCCCAGGTGCCGCCATGCACCACCAGCGAGCGGGCCCGGTCGTTCCAGCGGCCATAGCCGTCGAGATTGCCCACATCGCTGCGCAGGGTCAGGCGGTCCCCACGGAAGCCCGGCTCGGAATACAGCGTGATGGCCCCGGCCAGGGCGGACCCCGACCAGAGCACCGCCGCCACCGTCATCGCCAGCAATCCCTTCATCGGCCGTCTCCCCAGGCAGGCGGCCCCGCCCTCCCGACCGGAGGACCGCCGCGCAGGCGGGGCCAGCCTCAGGCTGGCGGGTCTTTGTGGCCGCCGCACGGCACGGGCGCGGCACGGCGGCGGCATCCCGGCCGGGAAGACGGGCATACAGGGAGGATGAGACCGGATGCGGCCCGGCTACCGCCGCAGCGTCACGCGGATGGCCAGCGGCGCGCTCTCCAGCGTGATGGCCGCCGCCGCGAAGGAGGGCGGCCCCATCTCCCCCATGGCATCGTTGGAAAAGCCGAAAGGCTCCGTGGGGATGCCCAGCAGGTTGGTGTCCAGCGTGCCGTTGGCGTTGAGGTCCTGGAACACCCGCACGGCATAGCGGCCGGGCGGCAGCGGCCCCAGGCTCAGATGCACGCCCTCCTCGGCCTGCCGCATCATCAGGGCGGCGAAAGGCTGCCCCTTGTGCTCGAAATCCTCGGCCGACGCATAGAGGGCGGCCCGCAGGGTCCCTTGCCCGCCGGGCGCCAGATTGACCACGGTCAGCGACAGGTCCGCCGCCCGGGCCGGCCATGGCGCCCCGGGACCGGCCAGCAGCAAAACGCACAGGAACAGGGCGCGCATCGGGCATGACCTCCGGACGGGGAATCCGCCGCAGGATATGCCGCCCGTCCTTGCACCGGCGACCCGGCCAGGGGAGGTAGCCTGGACGGCCGCGCGGCTTCCCTGCTCATCCCTGGTCGATGATGCGGGTATTCTCCTCCGCCAGCACCATGGCCTCGGTCAGCAGGCCCAGGATGCGGATATTGTTGGCCAGCACGGCCTTCATTTCCCGCCGGGGATCGCTGCGGTAGGACACCATGCGCTCCAGCAGATCTGCCCGCAGCGCGAACAGGATTTCTTCCGTCTTCAGACCCTGCGGATTGTCGCGGGATACCAGATACAGCGTCATGGGCGTCTCCCTGCGGCCGGCCCCTTCATCGCCGGGCCGGCCCTTATCCCCGAAAGGATGAAGCGCTTGTCTGTCCGGATCAAGCCGCCGGGGGGATAGGCGCTCAGGCCGGAACCGCCGCGGGCCGCTTGGCGCGCAGCCCCAGCATATGGCAGATGGCCACGGTCAGTTCCGCCCGGTTCAGGGTATAGAAATGGAACTGGTCGACCCCATGCTTGGCCAGGAAGCGGCACTGTTCCACCGCCACCGTGGCCGCCACCAGCTGGCGCGTCTCCGGGGCCTCGTCCAGCCCGTCGAACAGGTCGCGCATCCAGTCCGGCACATGGGCGTTGCACTTGCCGCCCATCTCCGCCGCCTTGGTGAAGTTCAGGATCGGCATGATGCCGGGCACCAGGGCGACATCGATGCCCCGGGCGGCCACCATGTCGCGGAAGCGCAGGAAGGCCGTGGGATCGAAGAAGAACTGGCTGATGGCGCGGGTGGCGCCGGCATCGACCTTGCGTTTGAGATTGTCCAGGTCCGCCGCGGCGCTGACCGCTTCCGGGTGGGTCTCCGGGAAGCAGGCGACGGAGATCTCGAAATCGGCGACCCGCTTCAGGCCGGCCACCAGATCGGCGGCATAGGCATAGCCGCCGGGATGGGGTTCATAGCCCAGACCGCCCAGACCGCCGCTGCCGTCCGGCCGCGGCGGCGGATCGCCGCGCAGGGCGACGATATGGCGGATGCCGGCCTCCCAATAGGCACGGGCGATGGAGTCGATCTCCTCCCGCGTGGCCGCCACACAGGTCAGGTGGGCCGCCGCCGGGATGCCGGTCTGCTTCTGGATCTCCGTCACCGTGGCATGGGTACGCTCGCGCGTGCTGCCGCCGGCCCCATAGGTGACCGAGACGAAGGCCGGCCGCAGCGGCGCCAGGCGATGGATCGCCTGCCACAGCGTCTCGTTCATCTTCTCGGTCTTGGGCGGAAAGAACTCGAAACTGACCGCCAGGTTCCCGGAAGCGGACTGGGGCGGATGGGTGGCGTCCATCAGGTCGGCAAGGCTCATGGCGATCAGGCTCCGGTGGCAGCGGGAACGGGCCGCGGACGGGTAGAGGACAGGGCGGGACGGGAAGCCCGCCAGATGCAGACGGTCAGCGGATCACCCGGCAGCAGCACGGCCGGGTCCGGGGTCAGCCCGGCCCGGGACAGCCAGCCCGCGACCTCGGCCGGTTCGAACCCCAGCCGGCGGTGGGCATGCTCGCTGCGCAGATAATCCAGGGTGTGGGCGGCGAAATCGACGATCAGCAGCACGCCGCCGGGACGCAGCACCCGCGCCGCCTCGGCCAGGGCGCCGGCCGGGTCCTCGGCGAAATGCAGCACCTGGTGGATGATGACCACATCCTGGCTCTGCCCCGGCAGCGGCAGCTGGTACATGTCGCCCAGGCGGACCTGGGCATGGCGCAGCCCGGCCTTCTCCAGATTGACGCGGGCCACGGCCAGCATGTCGCGCGACCCGTCGATGCCCACCACCCGCGCCGCCCGCGGGGCGGTCAGCTCCAGCATGCGGCCGGTGCCGGTGCCGATGTCCAGCAGGTCGCCGATCTCGCCCGTGGGCAGCAGGCGGAGCAGCTTCTCCTCCACCTCCCGTTCCGGCACATGCAGGCCGCGGATCTCATGCCAGCGGGCGGCATTCTCGCTGAAATAGCGGTCGGCGGCGGCCCGGCGGGCCGCGCGGATGCCGCCCAGCCGCTCCAGATCCAGCGACAGGCTCTCGTCCCCGCCCGGGATGGCATCCACCAGGGTCTGGGCCAGATCGGCGGTCGGGCCACGCTCGGCCAGACGGTAATAGGCCCAGATGCCTTCGCGGTAGCGCTCCAGCAGGCCGGCCTCGCACAGCAGCTTCAGATGCCGGGACACACGCGGCTGGCTCTGCCCCAGGATCTGCGTCAGCTCCGTGACCGTCAGCTCGCCCCGGGCGCACAGGGCCAACAGGCGGAGCCGGGTCGGCTCGGCCGCGGCCTTCAGCGCGTTCAGCAGGAATTCCATGGCCTCTCCGGCGGGGCAGTCTCAGCTTCAATCAATATATAAAGATATATTTATGCGAACGCAACGCCGCCGATCCGGGTCTTGGGCGTACAACCTTTCCCGGGCTGGGGCCGGTGTCACAGGGCCCCGGGCGGCGAACGCTCCCCCGTCCCGCTGGCCTGCCCGCCCCGCGCATGGCAGTGTGGAGCGGTGCGCGGGAGCCAATAGGGTCGTCAGCCGTTATATCCCACCAGCCTGCCGCCCACAGGGCACTCCACCGGAAATACTGCGCCCATGTCCTGCCGCGCCCCTGTCACCCTCGCCGCCACCGCCGTGCTGATGCTGCTGACCGGCTGCGCATCGACGCCGCAGACAACCGCATCCGCCCGCCCCGGCCCCAACGATCCGCTGGAGCCGGTCAACCGTGGCATCTTCTGGGTCAACGAGGCTGTCGATGTCGTGCTGATCCGCCCGGCGGCGGAGATCTACCGGGCCGTCCTGCCGGACCCGGCCCAGACCGGCGTGCGCAATGTCCTGCGCAACCTGCGCTCGCCGCTGGATCTGGCCAACCAGACACTGCAGGGCGACTGGAACGGCGCCGGCAACGTGCTGGAGCGCTTCGCCCTCAACACCACCGTCGGCATCGGCGGCCTGATCGACGTGGCGGCCCGGCAGGGCATCCCCTACGAGTATGAGAGCTTCGACCAGACCCTGGCCGTTTGGGGCGTGCCCGAGGGTCCCTATCTCGTGCTGCCGCTGATCGGCCCGTCCTCGGTGCGCGACGCCGTCGGCTTCGGTGGCGAATATCTGGGCGATCCGGTCCGTCTCTACGCTGACAACAACGACCTTGAATGGGCCAGCTACACCCGCACCGGCCTGACCGTGCTGGATACCCGCGCCGGCTATATCGACGTCATCGACGATCTGCGCCGCAACAGCTTCGACTATTACGCCGCCATGCGCTCGCTCTACCGCCAGCGCCGCGACGGGCTGATCCGTGACGGTGCCCCAGATCCGACGCAAATGCCCGATATTCCCGACTATGACAATTCCTCGACGCCCTGACCTTCTGGCACCGCCTGCCGTGACGCCTGTCACTGCCCCGCTGTTGGGCGGGGCTGATGTTGACTTCTCGAAGCGAGCCCCCCACGTGACACCCATGATGACCAACCGCCGTAGCATTTTCCGTGGCGCCGTCGGCCTTCTGCTGGCCGGCCTTGTCGCCTTCGCCCTTCCCGCCGCCGCCCAGCAGGCCGGCAAGGCGCCGTCCGACTTCGTGCAGAAGCTGGGCGACCGCGCCATTTCGGTGCTGGCCGATCCCAAGGTCAGCAAGCCGCAGGCCGTGGAGGTCTTCCGCGAGCTGCTGAACGACAATTTCGACGTCCAGACCATCGGCCGCTTCGTGCTCGGCCGCTACTGGAACACGGCGCAGCCGGCCCAGCAGAAGGAATACATGTCGCTGTTCGAGCAGATGATCGTCGAGGTCTATGCCGAGCGGTTCAGCCAGTATTCCGGGGAGACGTTCAAGGTCACCGGCTCCCAGCCGGCCGGCGAGCGTGACGCCGTGGTCACCAGCCAGGTGCTGCGGCCCAGCGGCCCGCCCGTCAATGTCGCCTGGCGCGTCCGGGGCAAGGATGGCGGCTTCAAGATCGTCGACGTGGTGGTCGAGAATGTCAGCATGAGCCAGACCCAGCGCTCCGAGTTCGCCAGTGTCATCGAGAACAATGGCGGCCGGTTCGAGGCCCTGCTGGACGCGCTGCGCCAGCGCATCCGCACGGTGCAGACCGGTCAGGCCTCGGCCAGGTAAGCGCCCGGCGTCGGGTTCCCGCCCCTCGGGGCTTCGACCGAACGGCCCGCCCCTGGCGGGCCGTTTTCCTGTCCGGGGTCCGCTGGGCTACAGTCACGCCATGCTGCTGGAGATTCTCACAAGCTGGCGGACCGACTGCCCGCCGCCGCTGGCCCGCCTGGGCTACCGCTATGCCGCCGTGGCCTGCGCCGCCCGCGCCCGGCGCTGCGCCGCGGCCTGGGCACCGCATCAGCAGCGGACCCGGGCCGCCATCCTCCAGGCCGCCGCCGATGCCGATCCGGCTGGCACAGCCCTGATCCTGGGGTCCGGCCCCTGTCTCGATGTGCCGGTGGCCGAGCTGGCGGCGCGTTTCCGCCGGGTGGTCCTGGCCGATGCCGCCCAGCTGCCGGCGGCACGGGCGCTGGCCCGCCGCCATCCCGCGGTGGCGCTGGCCACCCTCGACCTGACCGGCATGGCGGCGGGGCTGGCCCAGGGCGGCCCGCCGCCGCCGCCCGGCTGCACCGCCTTCCTCGGCGATGCCGGCATCCGCCTGGTCGTCTCGGCCAACCTGCTGTCGCAGCTGCCGCTGCTGCCCCTGGCCGCCCTGGCCCGGCAGCTGCCGGATCAGGAGCTGGAGCGGATGGGACGCCGCATTGTCGAGGCCCATCTGGCCCATCTGCGGGGCTTCGCGGCCCCGGTTCTGCTGGTGAGCGACATCGAGCGCCACTGCCTTGCCGCCGACGGCACCACCCTTGCCCGCGAGGATACGCTGTTCGGCGCCACCCTGCCGCCGGGCGAGGAGTGGGACTGGCTTCTGGCGCCATCGGGGGAGCTGCCCGGCGGGCAGCAGCTGCGCACCCGCGTGCGTGCGGTGCGCCTCGACCGCAGCCGGTCCGCCCCTGCCTAGCCCACGGGATGGTGGGCCAGCAGCGTGTCATAGCGCCCGTCGGCACGCATGGCGGCCAGACCGGCATTGAAGGCATCGACCAGGGCCGGGGTCCGGAATCCCGCGGGGTAATCCCGCACCGGGAACAGGTCATGCTCGACCACGGGTTCGCGGCTGTGAACCTGCGCCCGGGCGCGCTCGATCTGATGCTGCAGGATGCGGCGGTCGCCGATGACCACATCGCAGCGGCCCGACAGCAGGGCGAACAGCATCTGATCCTGCTTGGCTTCCTCGCGGTAGCCGGGCGTGTCGCGGATCGTGGCGATGATATCGGCCCCCAACGCCTGTTCGGCCCGCTGGAACACGATGACCCGCAAGCCCCGCAGGTCGGCCGGCGTCCGGATCGTCAGGCCCCGCGCCGCCAGGGACAGCGCCACATTGCGGTACCGCAGATAGGGCTCCGTCGGCAGGACCCCGGGGATGCTGCCCACCAGCGGCGCCAGCCCGTCGATATCGCCGCGCTCCACCGCCGCCGCCAGCCGGGCATGGGGACCGAGATAGGGTTGCACCTGAAAGCCGCCATGGGCCAGGGCGGTCGTGATGATGTCGACTTCAAGCCCGGTGACGCCGCCGCCGCTCTCTTCCACCAGCGGCGCCACGGGGCGGAACCCGACCCGGACCGTGCTCGCGGCGTGCGACGCGGCGGGCCTCAGCACCGTGGCGCCGGCTGCGAGCGCCAGCCCGGCGAGAACGCACCGCCGTCCTACGGACGATCCCCCGTCTGCATCCCCCACGCCGTCCCCCTGCCTGCATCAGCGGCGCGCCAGAACCGGGCGACTGGCGCCCTGCATATCCAAATAAGCATGCCGTCCCGGAATGACCAAGTGGATTTGGTTAAAATGCGATCTTCCGTGATGATCTTTGCCGCCGCACAACCGACCGTTCAATGCCCGCCAAGGGCGAAGGCGTGAGTTCTCGCGGCCTGATCCAGCTGCATCCCAGGAACGGGCGCATAGCGCTCCAGGATCTGATGATAGAGCGGCCCCCCAAGCACCGTGTCATAAGCCGACTCGAAGGCTTGCCGCTGCGGACTCTCCGCAAAGACCAGCGAAAAGGCCATATAGGACTTCCGCCACGAGATCGGCGCTCCCAAGGGGACGGGAAGCTCCCTGTCGCCATCCACGGCCCGCGACTCCGCCAGCGCCCGTGTATGCGCGACAACGGCGTCCAGCCGGTGATGCCGCAGCAGCGAGAAGGCCAGTTGCACCGTCCGCACGCTCTCCAGGTGCAGATCGGCGCGCTGATCCAGGGGAACGCCGATGGCCCAGCCCAACGGCACCCCGGTCCGCAGGATCGCAGGGCGGTCGGCGGGCGAACGCGCCATCTCCGGCCGGACGAACACATAGAGCGGATCGACATAGAAATGCTCGGCGGAGAAGCGCATATACCGCGCCCGCTCCTCCGACCAGTAAGAACCGATAAGGATATCCGCCTCCCCGGCGCGGAGCATGGCCAGGGCGCGGACCAGCGGCTGCTGGGTGAACTGGCAGGACAGGCCGGCCGCCCCGCAGGCCAGCCGGGCCAGCTCCGCCCCCATGCCGCTCTCGCATCCGGCGCCATCGGAAACCAGGGGCAATGGGGCGCAGACCACGCGCACGCCGGCAGGGGGGGCCGCCTCCGCTGCACCCGCCGCCGCACCCGCCGCCGCCTGAACCGGCCCGGCCCGGAAAAGCTGACAGAAAAGCATGACCGACAGACCCAGCAGCACGGCCAGCCGCACAGCTATGCCCCACCGGATCGTCCCCATGGCCCATGCCCCATCGTTTCCCCTGGCAGCCTATCAGAGAGAAACCGGTTTCCGATACCGCCCTTGATCGGACCCCGGTGCGGGCGCTACGGCGCCAGGGACAGATAGCGGGCCGGATGCACATCCAGCGGGTTGTCCACCCATCCCTGCACACGGGGCGACACCAGCCGGCGCGATGTCTGGTGCAGGATGGGGATCACCGGCACCGCGTCGTTGGCGTGGGCCTCGGCCCGGGCCAGAGCGGCATGGAAGCGCTCCAGCGTCGGCGCCGCGTCGGCGTCGGCCATCAGCGCGTCGAAGGCCGCGTCGGCATAGCCCGGCCCCAGCCGGCTGCGGCTGCGCAGCAGGTTGAGATATTCGCTGGTCAGCGGCACCGCCCAGCTGATGCGCACCAGCCCCGGCCAGTCCTGTTCCCGGATGCGCCGCACCACCACCTTGAACTCCTGGTTGACCAGGGTGGTGCGCACGCCCAGCTTCGACTGCCACAGGGCGGCCAGGGCCACGGCCACCTGCCGGTAGACCTCGCTGGTGTTGTAAAGCAGTTCCACCTCCAGCGGCCGGTCCGTGCCGAAGCCGGCGGCGGCCAGCAGCCGGCGAGCCTCCTCGTCGCGGCGCGCCTGCGGCCAGGCGGCCCAGTCGGGCGGCGGCGGGGCATAGCCGTCGATGGCCGGCGGCGTCAGCGTATAGGCCGGCACTTCGCCGCCGCGCGTGACCTTGGCCACCAGCGCCTCGCGGTCGATGGCCAGGGACAGCGCCCGCCGCACCTCCACATGGGTGCCCAGCGGCGCAGTCTTCAGGTTCGGCATCAGCATGAAGGTGGAGATCTGATAGGCCAGATGCACCGACTCCGGCAGGTTGGCCTTGGCCCAGTCGAGCTGGCTGGGCGGAATGGCCCGCGTCACCTGCAGGTCGCCGGCGCGGAAGCGCTTCATCTCGGTCTGCTGGTCCTCGGTGACGTGGAAGACCACGGCGTCGGGCTTCACCGCCGCCGCATCGTGGAAATGGGGATTGCGCACCAGACGCAGATGGCTCTGCGGCACCTGCTCGGCCAGTTGGAACGGGCCGTTGCCGACCAGCCGGCCCGGCTGGACGAAGCGGCTTCCCTCCCGCTCCAGCGAGGGGCGGTGCAGCGGGAACAGCGGCCAATAGGCAGTATAGATCAGGAAATCCGGCTTGGGATGCTCCAGCGTCACCACCAGACGCTGCGGCCCGTCGGCCCGGACGCCCAGCGTCTCCGGCGCGGCCCGGCCGGCCAGGATGGCCTCGGCATTCTTCAGCGGGGACACCCACTCCGGCAGCGCCAGCCCCGTGGCCGGCGTCACCGCCCGCCGCCAGCCGGCTACGAAATCCTCGGCCGTCACCGCCGACCCGTCGGACCAGCGGGCGTCGGGGCGCAGCGTGAAGGTCCAGACCAGACCGTCTTCAGAGGTGTCCCACCGGGCGGCCACGCCGGGACTGGTCCGCCCCGCGGCATCGAAGCTGGTCAGCCCCTCCCACAACTCCAGCAGCACGGCCCCGGCCACGATGGTGGTCGAGCGGTGCGGGTCGAGACTGTCCACTTCCGGGCCAAGCCCCAGGTTCAGCACCATCTCGGCCCGGGCACCCCCGGCCAGCATCGACCACAGGGCCACCAGCAGCGCCACGGTAAGTCTCTGTACCCGCACCCTGTTTCTCCTCCGCATCCACCGGAGCCAGGGTGCCCTCGCGCCGGCCGGCTGTCGATTGTTTTGGAAAGAAAATGGCGGGCGCCGGAGAGCGCCCGCCACATCATTGCCGATTACGGTCGATCCTACTGGGAGTCCTGCTGCATCGGACGGTCAGGCCGCTGCGACACCGCCTCCTTGGGGGCCTGCCGGCGCTCGGCCTCGGCCCGGGCGCGGGCCTCCGACTCCGCACGGGCCCGCGCCTCCGACTCTGCACGCTGCGCCTGCTCGCGCTGCGCCGCCTGCTGGCGCTCGGCCTCGGCCCGGGCGCGGGCCTCCGACTCAGACCGCGCCCGCGCCTCCGACTCCGCACGCTGGGCCTGCTCGCGCTGCGCCGCCTGCTGACGCTCGGCCTCGGCCCGGGCACGGGCCTCCGACTCAGACCGCGCCCGCGCCTCCGACTCCGCGCGCTGCGCCTGCTCACGCTGCGCCGCCTGCTGACGCTCGGCCTCGGCCCGTTCGGCAGCCGCCCGCTGTTCGGCCTGATGGTCCACGCTGGCCGGCTTCTCCGGCTCAGGCTTCACCAGATCGGGCGCGGCACGCGGCGGCAACCGTTCCGGCGTCGGCCGGCTCGGCTTCTCCGGCTCGGGCGCGGGCTGGGCCGGCGTCTCGGCAACCGGCGGCTGGACAGGCTTGGGCTGTTCGGCCGGCGGCGTCGGCTGGGGTGCCGGGGTGGGCTGCTCCGCCGACGGCGGCGTCACCGGCTTATCGGTCGCCGGCGGCGTCACCGGGGCAGGACCGGGCTTCGGCTGCTCCGCCGATGGCGGTGTCACCGGCTTGTCGGTCGCCGGCGGTGTCACCGGGGCAGGACCGGGCTTCGGCTGCTCCGCCGATGGCGGCGTCACCGGCTTATCGGTCGCCGGCGGCGTCACCGGGGCAGGACCGGGCTTCGGCTGCTCCGCCGATGGCGGCGTCACCGGCTTGTCGGTCGCAGGCGGCGTCACCGGGGCAGGACCGGGCTTCGGCTGCTCCGCCGATGGCGGCGTCACCGGCTCCGGCTTGCCTTGCGGCGGCAGGGGACCGGGATGCTCCGCCGCCGGCGGCGTCACCGGCGTGTCGGTCACCGGCGTGTCGGGTGCGGGACCGGGATGCGGCGGCTCCGTCGGCGTCCCGGTCGTGGGCGGTACCACCGGCCCAGGGCCCGGCACCGGCGTCGTGGTCGGCGGACCACCCGACGGCGGGGTCGGCTGCGGCCCCGTGCCCGGGGCCGGCGGCGGCGTGCCGGGACCCGGCTGCGGCGGAACCGGCCCGGGGCCGGGCAGCGGCGGCTTCGGCGTGTCCGGGGTCGGCCGGACGATGGGGATCGGCGGGTTCGGCGTCGGGGCCGGCGGCTTCTGCGGCCCGCCCCCATAGCCCGGGCTGAAGAAAGCCTTCAGTCCGCCACCCAGACGGGTGCAGTCGAACTTGTCCTCGCCCGGCTTCCCCCGGCCCGAGGTGTAGACGAAGGTCGGGTCATCGCAGACGCCATTGCGGGCCAGCGGACCATCGTTCTTGGTGTATTTCGGACGCAGGCCACCGCCATAGAGAAGACAGTCGAATTCGTCCGTCCCCTTCTTGGCATTGCCGCCATTGGAGGTTTCATAGCGCGAATCATCGCAGCGGCCATTGTAGCTGTAATCCAGCTGCGGCGCATTCCAGCTGGAATAGGACGACGATCCGTAAGACGAGCTGTAGCTGCCGGACCCATAACTTCCGGAACCATAGCTGCTGGAACTGTAGGTCGGGTTGGTCGGCCCGGTCGCCAATCCCTGACAGAAATCCGCGCAGCCAGCCACCACCAGGGGGAGCACAAGGGGCGCCAAACGACGAACGGCGGACATGGGAACCTCGGAGGCGAAAAGGTGGGGAATTCCACCTGCCTCCAGCACAACCCCGGCGCGTGTCGGCCCCAGGGTGGAATTGTGACAAAAGACGGATCAAGCAAGGACAAAAACGGGACGGCGCCAGGGCCGGGGTCAGGGCGGCGCGCCACGGGCCGGCCGGTCCAGCTCTCGGCGCTGCTCCTCCAGCCACAGACGGCGCCGGGACAGCTCCAGCTCCCGCCGCTCGCTCTCGCGCCGGGGCGCCGCCTGCCCGTCGGGAAGCGCCCGCTCGTCCCGCTGCAACCGCTCCCGCTGCAACGCGAGCCGGCGGCGGTCGATGGCCAGGACCGGATCATCGCTGCGGCCGGGCAGGACCCGAGGTCCCGCCTCGACCGATACAGCAGTGGCCGGTGCAGCGGCGTCCAATGCAGCGGCGGCCGGCGCCCCGCAAGGCCCCAGCAGAGGCAGCAACAGCAACAGGGCAAGCGGGGCACGGCGCATGGACGGGACCTCCTGTCCTCCGCAACAGCCACGGCGGGTCCGGGGTCCCGGCCCCGCGCACGATCCCCGGACCGATGCCCCTATTCCGCCAGCACCACGGTGCCGTCGGCCTCGATCCGCACCGGGGCCGGGCGCAGGCTGCGGCCCTGACAGGGACCGACGATGCAGAAGCCGTCCTCCACCCGGAACTGGGCGCCATGGGTGGCGCATTGCAGATGCCGGCCGTCCAGGCTCATGAAATCGTCATGGTTCCAGTCCAGCGGGATGCCGGCATGGGGGCAGACATTCTGGTAGCCGAAGGCGTCGCCGCCGCGCCGGGCCACCAGCAGCCGCAGCGTGCGCTCCCCCCGATCCAGGACGAAGCCCCGGGCCTGCCCGTCGGGGATCTCCTCCAGCCGGCAGAGGATCTCGGCCATCAGGCGTCGATCCCGGCCAGGGTGCAGACATGGCGCCATTGCTCGTCGCTGACGCCGCAGACCGACAGGCGCGACTGCTTGACCAGCTGCATCTGCGCCAGCAGCGGGTCCTCCTTCATCTGCTTCAGCGTCACCGGGCGCTGCACCGGCAGCACCGGCGCCAGATCGACCATGACGAACCGGCCGCTCTCGTCGGAGGGGTCGGGATAGGCCTCCCGCACCACCGCGGCCACGCCCACGATCTCCAGCCCCTCATTGGAATGGTAGAAGAAGGCGCGGTCGCCCACGCGCATGGCCTTCAGGTTGTTGGCCGCCTGATGGTTGCGCACGCCGTCCCAATGCGTGCGGCCATCGGCCACGAAACGGTCCCAGGAATATTTGAACGGTTCGGACTTCACCAGCCAGTAGGCCATGGACGGATGCTCATTCTCGGACGGGAAGGGGATCAGGCCTGGGGGAAGACCTTGCGATAGGCGCGGATGCTGACGCGCTCGAACAGCCCGGCCTGGGCATAGGGATCGGCGGCGGCGAAGGCCTCGGCCTCGGCCCGCGTCTCCAGATCCAGGATCAGCAGGCTGCCGACCGGGGTCTTGCCGTCATCGGCCAGCAGCGGGCCGGCGACGATGAGGGTGTCCAGCCGGGCCTCCAGATAGGCCAGGTGCGCCGGCCGGTTGGCCAGGCGGATGTCAAGGGCGCCGGGCTTGTCCAGGCATTCCAGCACGAAGGCCATTGCTCCAGTCCTCCTCGGTTTTGGCTCGGGTTTTGCCCAGGGTCTGGCCCGGGCTTGGGCGGCATCTTCTCTGGCCGCCGACACTATCGCGTTGCCGCGAAAGCATAAAGGCGGAAACCCGGCCGCCGGTGATGCCGGCGTGGTGCCCATGCAATGCCGGGGCGCTCCGGCTGTTGTCCCTGCGCCGGCAGGACCGGCCAAGAGATCCAACCGAGGCTCGAGGAGCGCACATCCATGGCCGATTACGACGACCGCTACCGCGGTCATGACGACCGCCAGACCGACCGGAGCCGCATGGACCGGGACCGCACGGAGCGGGGCCGGACGGACGAGGACCGCTACCGCCGCGGCGGCTATGGCGGCGAGTTCCGGCGCGAGTTCGGCGGCGGTGATTACGGCAGCCTGGATTTTTACGGCAGCCGCGACTATGGCGGGGACGCCTATCCCCCGGCCCGCTTCCGCGACGAGGAGCGGCAGAATGAGGGCCGCCAGGATCAGGGGTGGCGGGATCATGGCCGCCGCGACCAGGGCTATGGCAGGCGCGGCGGCCGCGACTATGGCCGGACCGATTATGCCGGGGGCATGCAGGACGATATGCGCCGCTTCACCGGCGACCGCGATCCGGGCTGGAGCGGCTACCGCGGGCACCCCGGACAGGACACCGGCGGCCGCCGCGGCCATGGGGGCAACTTCGACGATGACCGCGGCCGGCGCGACTATGATATCGGCGGCTTCGGCGGCCGCTATGACGAGGGCAGCTCTGGCGCCCGCGGCGGCAACCGTGAAAGCGGTTATGGCTATGGCGGCGCCATGGGCCAGGATTACGGCCAGGGCTACAGTTCCTCGGCTTACCGCACCGCCTCCGGCGGCAGCTACGACCGCGGCGGCCCGGGCCGCGGCGATGACGACCGCGGCTTCTTCTCCCGCGCCGGCGACGAGATCGCCAGCTGGTTCGGCAGCGAACCCGCAGAACAGCGGCGCGAACGCGACGCCCGCCAGGGGGACAGCGGCGCCCAGCATCATGTCGGCCGCGGGCCGCGCAACTATCAGCGCTCCGACAGCCGCATCCAGGAGGACATCAACGACCGGCTGACCGCCGACCCCTATCTCGATGCCAGCGATATCGAGGTCGCCGTCAGCAATGGCGAGGCCACGCTGACCGGCACGGTCAGAAGCCGCCACGACAAGCGCCGGGCCGAAGATATCGCCGACGACGTCTCCGGCATCCGCCATGTGCAGAACAATCTGCGGGTCCAGGACCAGCGCCAGGGCGGCCTGTCCGGGTCCGCCGGCAGCTATGGCAGCATCGGCGGCGGGTTCGCCAGTACCGGCAGCATGGCCGGCACCATGGCCGGGACCCTGGCGGGCGGCGGCAGCACCGCCACCAGCGGCGCCCTGAACAGCAGCGACCGGGCAAGCGGCGACCGGGGCAGCGGCTTCCAGTCCACCAGCACCCGGCCCGACACCAGCACCGGCGGCACCGGCGCCGTCACCTTCGCCAGCGGCAGCGGCAACAGCGATCAGGTGCGGCCGGGCGACACCGCCTCCGGCAGCAATGCCGGGGCCGCCGGCCGCAGCACCCAGATCGGCGGCGCCGCCTCCAGCCGCTCCGATATCGGCGGCGGGACCGGCAGCAGTGGCGTCGGCAGCAGTGGCGTCGGCAGCGGCGGGGCTGGCAGCAGCGGGTCCGGCAGCGACAAGCCGTGACCGTCCGGACAGGCGGACGGGGGACGCAAGGGGGGTGCCGGCCGGCACCCCCGCCTTTTTTCCAGCCCTACACCAGCACTTAACCATTTCGATTGCGAAGTGATGGGGTCGCTCCAGCCGAGGACCCGTCTTCCCGTGACCCCCAGCGCCCAGGCCCGCCCCCTCCCGTCCCCGACCATACGCGCGGAGCCGCAGGCCGAGGCCTGGGTCAGCTTCATCCGGCCGCTGACCGTGGACACGGCGGCCGCGCTGCTGGGGGCATGCCAGAGCCTGATGGGCGAGGGTGTGGAGCATATCCATCTCGCCATCGGCAGCGGCGGCGGCAGCATCATCGCCGGGTTGTCGGCCTATAACCAGCTGCGCGCCCTGCCCCTGCGCTTCACCACCTACAATATCGGCTGCGTCGACAGCGTGGCCATCCTGCCCTATCTGCTGGGCGACACCCGCCATGCCGACCCCTGGAGCAGCTTCCTGTTCCATGGCGTGACCTGGACCTTCGCCGGTGGCAATGACACCGCCCACAGCCAGGTGGCCGATGCCTTCGCCTGCGTCTCCAGCTATGAACGCCATCACCGCCGTCCGCACCGGCCTGCCGGAACTGCGCGTGCGCCAGTTGCGGGCCAACAGCACCATCCTGTCCGGGGCCGAGGCCTGGGAACTGGGTCTGGCCACCGACCGTGGCAGCTTCAGCATCCCCCGCCAGGGCCGCTGGTGGCAGGTCTGACCACGGCAGCCCACGGATCGCCAGCCGGCTGGCCGCATTGGACAAAATTCCTATTCTGCCCTACACTGCCGGCACGCACCGGTCGGTGCGCGGCTCTTGTCCATGGTGAAGATGCGGAAGCAAAGGGGGGGCGGCGGTCACATCGGTGACTGTCTCACAGGCGGGGTGCAGTTCAGGCCTGTTGCGTCGCCTTTGTCACCTTAAGGCGGATTAAGCCAATGAAATCAACAACTTCCATGTTAACCGGCATGCCCGGCGACGTCGCCTTAACGTCACCTTTGTCGCTTTATGGTCGCCTTGGCGTCGCGTTTGCGTTGCGTTTCCGTCGCCTTTGGCCGGGCCGGCGCCTGTCACCTTGAAGCCGCCGGGCGGCGCTCAGACCGCCTCGACCTTGAACGGCCGCGTCAGCAGGGCTTCGATGACGGCATCCAGGTCGGCCCCGCGGTTGAGGATGGCGTCCACGGCCTGGCACAGGGGCATGTCCACGCCCAGCCGGGCCGCCAGATCGGTGACGGCGCGGGCGGTATAGACGCCTTCGGCCACGCTGCGGCGTTCGCCCAGCACCTCGGTCAGGGTCCGGCCCTGGCCCAGGGCGGCGCCCAGGCTCATGTTGCGCGATTGCAGGCTGGAACAGGTCAGCGTCAGGTCGCCCAGGCCGGACAGGCCCATCAGCGTTTCGGCGCGCGCACCCAGGCGCAGGGCCAGCCGGGTGATCTCGGCCAGGCCGCGGGTGATCAGGGCGGCGCGGGCATTGTCGCCCAGCCGGCGCCCCTCGACGATGCCGCAGGCGATGGCCAGCACATTCTTGACGGCGCCGCCCACCTGCGCCCCCACCAGATCGTCGGACAGGTAGGGGCGGAAGGTCCGGCCGCCGATGGCCTCCAGCAGGCGCCGGCCCAGAATCTGGTCGCGGATGGCCAGCGTCACCGCCGTGGGCAGCCCCCGGGCCACCTCGGCGGCGAAGGTGGGGCCGGACAGCACGGCCACGGGATGGTCGCCCAGCTCCGCCGCGGCGGCCTCGCTCATCAGGCAGCCCGTGTCCAGCTCGATGCCCTTGGCACAGATGACCACCGGCACCTGCGGGGCCAGATGCGGCGCCAGCGACCGGCAGGCGGCGCGCAGATGCTGGGCCGGGGTCACCAGCAGCAGCGCCTCGGCGGCGGCGGCCTCGGCCAGATCGGCGGTGGCGCGGATGGCCGGGTCCAGCGGCACGCCGGGCAGGAACAGGCTGTTCTCATGGCTGGCGTTGATGCTGGCCACCACCTCGGGCTCGCGCGCCTGCACCACCACCGCGCCGCCAGCCCGTGCCGCCGCCATGGCCAGCGCCGTTCCCCAGGCGCCCGCCCCGATCACGCCGATCCGCCGCATGGCTGTTCCCCCTACCGGACATCTTGAGTGCGGCAAGGCTTAACGCGCCGCCCGGCCCGGATGCAACAGCGCTCCCGCTGCGGACAGGGCCACCGGCTCGCGCCGATGGCCCCGTCTTCGCCCCGGCCGGGCACGGCGGTCAGGACTGCTGTCCTTTCCGCGTGCGGTCCCTACTCCGCACTGGCCGTGGCGCTGTCCTGAAGGGCGCAGTCGCTGCCCCAGGCCTGGCACTGGCGCAGCGCCTCGGTCCGGGCCTCGTCCAGCGTGGCCTGCACCGTCCAGCCATAGGCGCCGTCCGGCGACAGGGCCAGGGCCTTGGCCCCTTCGGCCTTCTCATAGTCGGCGATGACCTCGCCGCGCAGATCGCTGGAGTCGCTGTAGCGCCGCTTCAGCGTGTCCAGGGCCTCATCGGCCCGGCGGTCGCCGACCAGCGTCTCCCCGTTCTCGGCGATGATCCGGCAGGGGCTGGTGGCCTGCGCCGTGCAGCGGGCCAGGGCCTCGGCCCGCATCTGGGCCGGGTCGCCGCGGCCGGCGCTGTAACCGATGGCGCCGTCCTCGGCCATGGCGAAGGCCTTCGGCGCCCCCAGCTTGTCATAGACGGCATAGGCCTCGCGGCCCGCGGGGCTCATCTTCTCGATAGCGGCCGCGATCTCGTCGCCGGACACCGCCGGCGATCCAGCCGTCTGCGCCTGGGCCAGACCCGGCAGGGCCGCCAGACAGGCGGCGGCCAGAAGGGCTTTGCTGCTGCGCATGAAATCTCTCCGTCCTCGGCGCCCCCGCCGCGGAGGGGGCGGCAGGGATCGTGGGTGAAGGAACGGCACAGCATCGGCCGGGGGCCTGCGCCGTCCGTTCCCGTTTCGCCAAGACAACGGCAAGAGAACGGCCTTGTTCCGGGATGGCGGAACAAAGGAACGGCAAGGGCAGAATCGGGCAATCCCGCCCGATTTCCGCCCGGATCCTCACACAATCCCGCTCTGGTCTGTTTCCCGGCCCGCCGCCCCGCACCCGGCGGTGCACAGCCAAGGTGCCGGACGCGCGGGGATCAGGCCTTGGCCCCGGCGAAGGGCGCGGCCTTGGCCTGGGGGTCCAGGGGCCAGCGCGGGCGGGGCGCGAAATCCAGCCCGTCGCGCAGGCCCAGGCGCAGCCGCTCCAGCCCGGCCCAGGCGATCATGGCGCCATTGTCGGTGCACAGGGCATGGGGCGGGGCCACGAAGTCGAAGCCGCGCTTGGCGCACAGCGCCTGCAGCCGGCCGCGCAGCATCTGGTTGGCGGCCACGCCGCCGGCCACCACCAGGGTACGGCCCTGGGGATGGTCGGCGCGGAAGGCCTTGATGGCCCGGTCGCAGCGGTCGACCAGACTGTCACCCACGGCCCGGTGGAAACTGGCGGCCAGATCGGCCACATCCCGGTCCGTGGGGCTGCCCAGCGCCTCGGCATGGCGGCGCACCGCCGTCTTCAGGCCGGAGAAGCTGAAATCGAAGCCCGGCCGGCCCTTCATCGGCACCGGCAGATCGAAGCGGTCGGGGTCGGCGGCGCTGCGCGCCGCCTTCTCCATCAGCGGCCCGCCGGGATAGCCCAGCCCCAGCAGCTTGGCCGACTTGTCGAAGGCCTCGCCCACGGCGTCGTCGATGGTGGTGCCCAGACGCCGGTAGCGCCCCACCCCCTCCACCGCCAGCAGCTGGCAATGGCCGCCGCTGACCAGCAGCAGCAGGAACGGGAACGGCACCCCATGGGTCAGCCGGGCCGTCAGCGCGTGGCCCTCCAGATGGTTGACGGCGGCGAAGGGCAGGCCGCGCACGGCGCAGATGGCCTTGGCCGTCATCACCCCGACCATGACGCCGCCGATCAGCCCCGGCCCGGCGGTGGCGGCCACGCCGTCCACCCGGTCCAGCCCCAGCCCCGCCTCGGCCAGGGCCTGACGCACCAGCCGGTCCAGATGGTGAAGATGGGCGCGGGCGGCGATCTCCGGCACCACGCCGCCATAGGGGGCGTGGTCGTCCAGCTGGCTCAGCACCACGTTCGACAGGATGCGGCCGGACGGCGAATCGCCGTCGGCCTCCACCAGGGCCGCCGCCGTCTCGTCGCAGCTGGTCTCGATTCCAAGCACAATCATGATGCCGGGAAGCTAGGGAGATGCGCGCCAGTGTGCAAGGCGCACTTCCCTGCGGAGCCATTCGGGATTATTGAGGCGGGCATGAGCAGCGCACTCCTCCGCATCGGCACCCGTGGCAGCCCCCTGGCGCTGGCACAGGCCCATGAGACCCGCGACCGTCTGGCCGCCGCCTTCCCGGACCTGGCGGAAGCGGGCGCCATCGAGATCGTGGTCATCAAGACCACCGGCGACCGCATCCTCGACCGCACGCTGATGGAAGCGGGCGGCAAGGGTCTCTTCACCAAGGAGATCGAGGACGCCATGCTGGAGGGCCGGGTCGATCTGGCCGTCCACAGCATGAAGGACGTGCCGACCTGGCTGCCCGACGGGCTGCAGCTGACGGCCATGCTGCCGCGGGAGGACCCGCGCGACGCCTGGTTCTGCCGCCAGGGCTGCGGCATCGACGCCCTGCCGTCCGGCAGCGTCGTCGGCACCGCCAGCCTGCGCCGCCAGGCCCAGATCCTGGCCCGCCGTCCGGATCTGCGCATCGTCCCGCTGCGCGGCAATGTGCAGACGCGCCTGACCAAGATGGACGAGGGTCTGGTGGATGCCACGCTGCTGGCCATGGCCGGGCTGAAGCGTCTGGGTCTGGCCGACCGCATCACCGCCGCCATCGACCCCAAGGACATGCTGCCGGCCGTGGCCCAGGGCGCCATCGGCATCGAGACGCGGGCCGGGGACGACCGCACCAACGCCTATATCCGCGCCCTGAACTGTGCCGTCACCTGGGACCGGGTGACGGCCGAGCGCGGCGTGCTGGCGGCGCTGGACGGGTCCTGCCGCACCCCCATCGCCGCCCTGGCCCGGATCGATCCCGACGACCGGCTGTCGCTGTCGGCCCTAGTCATCCGCCCCGACGGCTCGCAATGGTTCACCACCACGCGCGCCGGCAGCCGGGCGGAGGCCGCCGCCCTGGGCGCCGATGCCGGGCAGGAGCTGAAATCCCGCCTGCCCGCGGACTTCTTCCGCGCCGATCCGCTGCAGGGCGGGGCGGCCGGCGGGCCGGTGGTGTGACGGCGGTCCTGGTCACCCGCCCGCGGGCCGAGGCGGCGGAAACCGCTGCCGCCCTGCGTTCCCTCGGCCATCACCCCGTCCTGGCGCCGCTGCTGGAGATCCGGCCCCTGCCGGGACCGGCGCTGGATCTGGCCGGGGTGCAGGCGCTGGCCGTGACCAGCGTCAACGGCGTGCGCGCCCTGGCCGGGCGCACGGGCCGGCGCGACCTGCCCCTCTTCGCCGTGGGCGGGCGCACGGCGCGGGAGGCGGCGACGGCCGGCTTCCGGACCATCCACACCGCCGACGGCGATGCGCGCGGTCTGGCCGCCCTGCTGGCCGGCACCCTCGACCCCGCCGCCGGCGCCGTGCTGCATCTGGGCGGGCGGGAGCAGGCGGCCGATCTCGGCCTGCTGCTGGCGCCCGCCGGCCTGCCGGTCCGCCGCGTCATCGGCTATGCGGCCGAAGCCGTCCCGGCCCTGCCGGCAGAGGCGGACACCGCCCTGCGCCGGGGCGGTGTCGTGGCTGCGCTGTTTTTCTCTCCCCGCAGCGCAAGGCTGTTTGTTAGCCTTGCCCAGGCTGCCGGCCTCGGGGACAGCTGCCGCACCGTCACCGCCTGCTGTCTCAGCCCGGCCGTGGCCGACGCGGCGACAGCCCTGCCCTGGCGGTCCGTGCGGACGGCGCAGCGGCCGGATCAGACGGCCCTGCTGGCCCTGCTGCCCCCGGCAGCCGGGACCTGATCGAAGACGCCCGAGGGGGAGGAGAGAGAATCCATGGCGGCCCAGGACGACAGCACCGCTCCGGCGCCCGGCGACGACAGCCCGGCGCCCCGGCCGGCCGACGCCGTGATCGCCCGCTTCGGCGGCGTCCGCGTGCTGGCGGAGGCGCTGCACCTGCCCCTGACCACGGTGTTCGGCTGGAAGGAGCGCGGCGTCATCCCCGAACAGCAGCGCGCCGCCATCCTGGCCGCGGCCGAGGCCCGCGGTCTGTCGCTGACCGCGGCGGAGCTGGCGCCGGCCCTGGCGCCGGAGCCGCCCTCCATCACCGATGTGGAAGCCGAGATCATCCAGCCGCCCCCCGCCCCCGACCTCACCGGCCCCGACAGCACCGGTTCCACCGGCCCCAATGGCACAGGCCCCGATGCCGGCGGCCGCGGCGGTCCGGCGGCTCCCGCCGACAGCGGCCCGCGCCCCCTGCCCCCGCCCGGCGGGAACAGCCGGCCGGCGCGGGACACCGCCCCGCCGCCCCGCCGCGGCGGGTCCGCCCTGGCCGGTCTGGCCCTGCTGGTCTCGCTGGCGGCCCTGGGTGTCGGCGGCTACGGGCTGATGCGGGCGGGCGTACTGCCCGCCCTTCCCGGCCTGCCGGCCCCTGCGGCGGCTCCGGACGATCCCCGCTTCGCCGCGCTGGCCGGCCGTGCCGAGGATCTGGAACGGCAGCTGGTGGTGCTGCGCGCCGCCATGGCCGAGCCCCCGTCACCCGGCCAGGCCGCGCCCGCCCTGCCCGCGGCCCTCACCGACCTGCCGGCCAAGGTCGCGGATCTCGAACGCCGGGTCACGGCCCTGGCCAACAGCCTGACCGTGCCCGGACCGCAGACGGCGGCCCCGGCCGTGGATGCGGGGGAACTGGCCTCGCTGCGGGCCGACATGGCCGGCCTCAGCCAGCGTCTGGCCACGCTGGAGGCCGGCCCCAGCGCCAGCCCCGATTCGGCCCTGGCCCAGCAGCTGGAACAGCTGGCCGGCCGGCTGACGGCGGTGGAGGGCTGGGCCCAGAGCGTGGCCGCCCTGACCCAGCGCCAGCAGGCGCTGGACCAGACCGTCACCGAGCTCACGGCCCGCCTCGACCAGCTCAACGGCACGGTCCAGGCCGGACAGCGCAGCGCCAGCACCGGGGAGGCGCTGGTGGTCGCCGCCGGGCAGCTGCAGGCGGCGCTGGAGGCCGGGCGCGCTTATGTCCGGGAGCTGGCGGCCGTGCGGGGGCTGGCCGGGACTGCCGGCCCCGAACTGGCTGCCGATCTCGACGGCATGCTGGCTCCGCTGGCCCCCACGGCCGAAACCGGCCTGCCGCCGGCGCTGGCCCTGCACACCCGCTTCAAGGCCCTGGCGCCGGAGATCATCCAGGCCGACCGGCTGCGCGGCGATGCCGACTGGACCCAGCAGACTCTGGGCCGCATCTCCGCGCTGGTGACGGTGCGCCGCTCCTCCGGCGAGGTGGCCGGCGACGGGGTGGACGCCATCGTCGCCCGGGCCGAGGCCGCGATGGACAAGGGCGATCTGGCCAAGGCTGTGGCCGAGCTGGAGGCGCTGGGCGGACCCGCGGCCGACAAGGCCGCCCCCTGGCTGCGTGACGCCCGCGCCCGCGTGGCCGCCGATCAGGCCGCCCGCCATCTGGCTGAACTGGCGCTGGCCCGTCTGTCCGGCGCACAATCAGGCGCCCAATCCGGTTCCGGACCGGCGCGGCCCGGGACAGGAGCGCAGCCATGACCCGGAGCCTCTGGTTCTTCCTCAAGGTCGGTCTTCTGGTGGCGCTGGCCGTGTGGCTGGTGCAGCGGCCGGGCACCGTCACCATCGACTGGCAGGGCTGGCTGATCGAGATGCGGGTGGCCGTGCTGGCCGCCCTGCTTCTCGGCATCGCCATGCTCGCGGCCCTGGGCTACCGGCTGTGGCTGGCGCTGCGCAGCGGTCCCGGCGCCTTCGGCCGGCGGCGGCGGGCCAACCGCCGCGACAAGGGCTATCGCGCCCTGACCCAGGGCATGGTGGCGGTGGCCGCCGGGGATGCCGAAGCGGCCCGGCGCTACGCCCGCCAGGCCGAGGGGCTGCTGAACGAGCCGCCGCTGACGCTGCTGCTGTCGGCCCAGGCCGCCCAGCTCCAGGGCGACGATCAGGCGGCCCGCAAATATTTCCAGGCCATGCTGAAGCGCAGGGAGACCGAGTTCCTGGGCCTGCGCGGCCTGCTGACCCAGGCGCTGAAGCGCGGCGACCGGGTGGAGGCGCTGGAGCATGCCCGCCGGGCCCAGCAGCTCCAGCCCAAGGCCGAATGGCCCGCCGTCGCCCTGGTGGAGCTGGAAGCCGCCTCCGGCCACTGGATCGAGGCCGAGGCGGCCCTGGACCGGGCGCAGCGGGCCAAGGCCATCCCGGCCGATCTGGCCCGCCACCGCCGCGCCGTGCTGCTGGTGGAGGAAAGCCGGCAGGACGCCGCCGAGGGCCGGCTGGAGGAGGCGCTGCAGGGGGCGCAGAAGGCCCACGACCTCAACCCCGCCAGCGTTGCGGCCGCGGTGCAGCTGGCCATGCTGCGCGCCCGCACCGGCAATGTGAAGGCCGCCGGCAAGGTGCTGGAACAGGCCTGGCGCGCCGGCCCCCACCCCGACCTCGCCCGGGCCTGGGGGGCGGTGGCCGGTCTCGACGATCCGCTGGCGCTGGTGAAGCGCCAGGAAGAGCTGCTGCGCCTGGGGCCGGACTGTGCCGAAGCCCATCTGGCCCTGGGGGAAGCGGCACTGAAGGCCCGGCTCTGGGGGGTGTCGCGCATGCATCTGGAAAAGGCGCGGGCCCTGGCCCCCACGGCCCGCGTCCACCGGCTGCTGGCCGATCTGGCCCAGGCCGAACAGGGCGACGGCCCGGCCTACCGCGATGCCCTGGCCCGTCTGGCCACGGCGGCCCCCGATCCGGCCTGGGTCTGCCGCAGCTGCGGCAGCACCGCTCTGGGCTGGAGCGCGGTCTGCCGCCATTGCGGCGGCTTCGACACGCTGGACTGGACCGTGCCCGGCGCCCTGCCCCGTCTGGGTGCCGGCAGCGACGACGGGCCGACGGCCCTGGTTTCGCCCACCACCCACCCCCGTTCCGCCGATCCCCACGCCTCCGGCCCCCCGACTGCGGCCGATCAGCGTCTGGCGCCCCTGCTCTGAGGCTCAGGCCCTGAGGCTCGGGCCTGAGGCTCGGGCGGAGCGCTCCCCGGCGGCCGTATCATGCCGCAGCGCGGGCCGCTTCCCATCCGGCGGCCGCCCGGCTACACCCTGGGGAGTAGCCCCGGGATGGAGTTTCCATGCTGTTGCCCCTGCCCGGCGGGGCGGAGATCGCCCTGCTGCTGATCGTGGCGCTGGTGCTGGACGCCGCCATCGGCGACCTGCGCTGGCTCGACCGCCTGCTGCCCGGCCCCACGGCGCTGGCGGCCCGGCTGACGGTGGAGCTGGACCGCCGGCTGAACCGCATCGACCGCAGCGATGGGGTCCGGCAGGCCCGCGGCACGCTGGTGCTGCTGGCCCTGATCCTGGGCGCCGGGGCGGGCGGGCTGGCGCTGACCATCCTGGCCCGTGACCTGCCGGCCGGCGGGCTGCTGGAACTGCTGCTGCTGACGCGTTGCCTGACGGTGCGCATGCCCTGGACCGGCATGGGCCGGGTGCAGGAGGCGCTGGACAGCGGCGGGCTGGAGGCCGGGCGGGCGGCCGTGCTGCCGCTGACCGACCGCCAGGGCTGGAGCCTGGACCTGCATGGCGTGGTGCGCGCGGCGCTGGAGGGGGCGGCAGCCAGCTTCAGCCGCAGCCTCGTGGCCCCCGCCTTCTGGTATCTGCTGCTGGGCTTGCCGGGTGTGCTGGTCTGGGCCGCCGTGGCCGGCTGCGCCACGGTCATCGGCCATGACACGCCCCGCCATGCCCGCTTCGGCCGGGCCGCCCGCCGCGCCGTGCAGCTGCTGGGCACGCCGCCGGCCGTGCTGTCGGCGCTGCTGCTGGCGCTGGCCGCGCCCTTCGTGCCGAAAGGCCATGCCTGGCTGGCCCTGCGCACCGCCGTCACCGCCGCACCGGGCCATCCCCGGGGCGACACGGCCTGGCCCCTGGCCGCCCTGGCCGGCGGGCTGAACCTGTCCCTGTCCGGCCCGCGGCGGGAGGGGGAACTGGTGGTGTCCGAACCCTGGCTGGGCCGGGGCCGCGCCCGTGCCCTGCCCGGCGATCTGCGTCCGGCCCGGTCGCTCTATGTGGTGGCCGTGCTGCTGACGGCGGCACTGGCCGCCGGGGCCGGCCTGCTGCGTCTGGCCCTGCTGCCCGCCTGAACCGCCCCCCGCCCTCCCTACAGGCAGAAGGCCATGGCGGCATCGAGCCACACGGCCAGCCCCCAGCGCTGCCAGGCCCACAGCCCCGCCCCGACCAGGGCGGCGGCCGCGGCGATCCCCAAGGCGCAGACCAGCAAGGCGGGGTTTTGCCTCATGCCGCGGCCGTCCGGGCCAGGGGACTGCGGATCAGGGTGGCATCGCGGATCGGCAGATGCACCAGCCCGGCGAACAGGCCCAGACCGATGGAGGTCCACCAGATCAAGTCGTAGCTGCCGGTCCGGTCGAAGATCACTCCGGCCATCCAGGCACCGAAGAAGCTGCCGATCTGGTGCGACAGGAAGACGATGCCATAGAGCGTGGACAGGTAGCGCACGCCGAAGATCTGGCCCAGCAGACCCGAGGTCAGCGGCACCGTGCCCAGCCACAGAAAGCCCATGACGGCGGCGAACAGCATGGCCGTCATGGGCGACAGCGGAAAGGCCAGGAACAGGGCGATGGTCAGCGCCCGGGCGGTATAGATGCCGCTCAGCAGGTACTTCTTGCGCCAGCGCCCGCCGAAGACGCCGAACAGGTACGACCCTGCGATGTTGAACAGGCCGATCAGCGCCAGGCAGACGGCGCCGATGCGGGGATCGAGCCCGCGGTCGGTCAGGAAGGCCGGCAGATGCGTGCCGATGAAGGCCAGGTGGAAACCGCAGACGAAGAACCCGGCATTGAGCAGCCGGTATCCGCCATGGCCCGCCGCCTCGCGCAGGGCGGCCCCCAGACCCTGCTCCGGTTCGGTGCCGGGCTGCACCGCAGGACGCCCGGCGATGCCGAGGCCCAGGACCAGCATGACCGCCACGGCGGCGGCCAGCACCTGCAGGGCCGAGCGCCAGCCCAGTTCCAGGATCAGACCCTGCGCCCCCGGCACCACCAGGAACTGGCCCAACGATCCGCCTGCCGTGGTCAGACCGAAAGCCAGGCTGCGGCGGGCCGGCGGCACCACCCGTCCCACGGCCCCCAGCACCGTGACGAAGGTGGTGGCCGACAGGGCGACGCCCACCATCAGGCCCAGGGAGATCTGCACATCCAGGGTGCTGGCCGCCGCAGAGGCCAAAGCCAGCCCGCCGGCATAGAGCAGCGCCCCGGCTGCGGTGATGCGCCCGGCCCCGTAGCGGTCAGCCAGGGCGCCGACGAAGGGCTGGGCCAGCCCCCACAGCAGGTTCTGCACAGCGATGGCGAAGCCGAACGCATCGCGCCCGATGCCGAGATCCTGGCCCACCGGCTGCAGGAACAGGCCGAAGGACTGCCGCACCCCCATGGCCAGGGTGACGATGAAGGCCCCACAGGCCACGACCAGCCAGGGATTGTGGCGGGCAAGCGGATTCATCGGCGCTCCTCCATCGTCACGGCCGGGGCCGGACGGGATCAGGTCCAGCCATGGCGGGGCGTGCCTGCCCACTATGCGGCAGGATGCCGCGCCGGAGAAAGGGGGCGCCGGGAAGGGCTGCCATGACCACCGCCCGCCAGACTGCGGCCGGACCGCTTCACCGGACAGGCGGCGGCACCGTCGTCGCCCGCAGCGCCGGGACTGCCGCCCCTGCGCCGGACGCGGCGGCAGGGCTGGCCGCGGGGGTAAAGGCCGCCGGCCGCACCAGCGGCGCCGGGTGGGGCTCGGGCTGCTGCTGCACCGTCACCGCCCCCGGATCGATCAGCGGCTGCAAGGCCGGGGCCATGATCTTCAAAAGCTGTGACGGCAGGGCCGAGGTGAAGCGGTACTTGGCCGCCTCCGGCCCATGGACATGGGCGGTGATGACGCCGAAGAAGCGGTCACCGATGTAGAAGACGAAGGTGGCGGTGCGGTTGACCACCCGGCTTTCCAGCACCACGCCGCCCGGCCCGTAGCGCTCGAAGCGCTGGTCGCCGGTGCCGGTCTTGCCGCCGATGGGCAGTCGGGTGCCGTCGGCCAGGGTGAAGGCGCCCTTTACCCGGCGGGCCGTGCCGTTCTCGACGATGTCCATCAGATGGCGGCGAAGGGTGCGGGCCACCTCCGGGTCCATGACCTGTTCCGCCATCCCCGGTTCACCGCCGTCGCGCAGCGCGAACTCGGTTTCATAGGGGGTGCCCTGGGCGAAGTGCAGCCGCGTGATGCGCGCTGTGGGCAGCCGCACCCCGTCATTGACGATGATGCCCATCAGGTCCGCCAGCGCGCCGGGCCGGTCGGCCGAGCTGCCGATGGAGGTGGCGTAGCTGGGGATCAGGCTGTCGAAGGGATAGCCCAGCCGCTTCCATTCCGTATGGATGCGCTCGAACGCTTCGGTCTCCAGCACGATACCGATGCGGCTGTCCTGCGCCCGCTTGTGTCGGGTGGTAAACAGCCACTCATAGCTCTCCTGCCGGGAGGAGGAGCTTTCTTTCATCATCTCCTTGTGCTTGGGCTTGGGGCTGTCCTGCAGATAGGCCACCAGCCACAGCTCCAGCGGATGCACACCGGCGATATAGCCGCGGTCGTTCAGGGACCAGGCGTCGGGCGCGTATTTATCGTACAGGGCCTTCAGCACGCCCGCCTCGGGCACCCCGCCTGGCAGATGCCTGGCCAGGAACTGCCCCAGCTCCGTCACCGTGGCCTGGGGCCGGGCCGAACGGAAGGCCGTGCTCAGCTTGTCCGGCGTCTTGCGCACGCGCTGGGCCAGCATGTCCAGCGCCTGATCCGGCGTCATGGCCTTGTAGATGCCCCAGAACCGGTTGAGGAACTCCTGCCCCTCCTTGTCGGCGAACTGGGCCAGATAGGTCTTGCGGGCGGGATGCCGGGGATCGTCCAGCACATCGTCCTTGCGGGACGGCCCTTCGGCGATGAAGTGGTTGACCACGTCCCGCATCAGCCGGATGAAGACCAGATTGACGGAGTGGCGGAAGCCCTCCGCCAGCGGCATCACCTTGCCGTCGTCCTTGTCGTCGAAGTTGCCGAAACTGTGCATGCCGCCGCCGGTGAAGAAGCGCTCGCCGGGATTGGCCGAATATTGCCGCTGCATCGCCAGTTCCAGCAGCGTGGCACGGTCGATGCCCGGCTGTTGCGCCATGGTGCGCGCTGCCCATTCCGTCAGCCGGTCGTCGGCGTCGGCGGCGATGGCAGACAGCTCGAACGGCTGCCGCCCCTGCAGGCGCCCATGCAGCTTGGCGATGATCTCAAGATAGGTGGCCAGGGTGCGCAGCTTGGCCGTGGACCCCAGATCCAGCTTGGCGCCCTCGTTCAGGTCCAAAGGCTGGTCCAGCGTGTCCACCTGCACCCGGACCAGATTGGCCGTGGGCGTGCGCTCGTACAGTGTCACCGAATAGACCACCTTGGCCGGGTCGGCGTCGTTCAGCAGCCGATCGCCGACCAGACCCAGCTCACGCGCCTGCACCGGATCGGCCAGCCGCCGCAGCATGGCGGTCACCCGCTCCTGGGTCGGCTGGTCCAGCGTGCTGTCGGCCGTCAGATCCAGCCGGTCCAGCTCGTACAGGCTGGACACGCCAAGCAGCGACAGCAGCCGGCTGCGGATGGCGTTGGTGGCCTTGGCCTCAATGAAGCTCGGCTCGGGCAGGACCGGCGGCTCGTTCCGGAACCGCAACGGGAAGTTCTGCGCCGCGTCGGCAAGCGCCGGACTGATGACGCCGGCCTGCTCCAGCACCCGCAG
Organism: Oleisolibacter albus; assembly: GCF_003336875.1. GTDB lineage: Bacteria > Pseudomonadota > Alphaproteobacteria > Azospirillales > Azospirillaceae > Niveispirillum > Niveispirillum album. The sequence continues at coordinate 127,851 of NZ_QGNJ01000010.1, forward strand.
ATGCTGGTTGGCCAAGGCATCCAGATCCTTGCGGTTCTGGGCCAGGTAATAGCTGGGCCGGCGCTGGGCCAGCAGCAGGCTCAGCACCTGCTTGTAGGCCACGGCCTGGAGTTGCAGATCCTCCTCGGTGCGCGGCTGTCCGCGCAGGATGCGGTTGGCCGTGTGGAAGTCGGTACCGAACCAGGCCCACAGCCCATCGCCGATGCCGTTGACCTCGCCGATGCCGGGCCGGGCCGACAGCGGCGTGGAGTTCAGATAGTCGACCAGGATCTGATGGCGGGCCACGCTGGTGTCCGGACCGCCGAGATAGGCGCGGACGCTGGCCGACATCATCTGCCGCAACTTCTCGACACCGTCGCTGGTGCGACCCTCCGGCGAATGCCGGTACTTCTCGATCTGCGTCGCCAGGGTGGAACCGCCCGCCCGCGGATTGTCCGGATCCAGGAATTTCAGCGGGATATTGGCCACGGCCAGGGCGAAGCGGTCCCACTCCACCGCCGGATTGCGGGTGGGATAGGTGGCATCCAGCAGTTCGCGGTTTTCGATGAACAGCAGCGTATTCGCCACCAGCGTCGGGACCGCGGCGAAATCGTGGTAGGTGCGCTGGGGATAGCGGGTGTCGAACAGGGCGGCGCCGCTGCGGTCATGCAGGGTCAGGCCGCCGCTGGTCTTCTCGCGATAGGGCGGGAAGCCGCCGAACACCACATAGTCGCGGAAGGCCGGGCTGGGCCGGGCCTGGGCCGAGACCCGGTATCCCGTCGCCGTCAGCCGTTCGATGAACTGGGGAATGCGGTTGTAGCCCAGACGCTGGTCATAGGGGCCATTGCCGGGAAAGACGATGAACGGGTTCGGTCCGGGCTTGACCGCATAGGTCATGTCCCGTGCCAGACGGGTTAGCACCTCCGCCTGCACCCGGCTGGTCTTCATCTCGTACCAGGCGGCACCGCCGCCGCCGGCAACGAGCGCCAGGGTCAGGCCCCAGGCCATGCCCTTGATCCACCGTGGCCGCCCCATGCTCCGCCGTACCTCTCTGTCCGCGGGCGCCCTGCGCCTGGACGAGGCATAGCCGTCTAATGTTAACATCGACTTTCCCGGAGGCACCTGCCGCGTGCCGGTCCCCGCACTATCGCAGGGCAAAGGGGGTAGCCGCAATGGTGGTGCCCGGACTACGCCCCCGGTCGGGGCCGGGTGTGGCCCGACCGCACCGCCGCACGGCGGTGCCTCACCCCTGTTGCTTGAACCAGTCGACCAGCGCCGCGCGCGTCACGGCATGCTGGGCGCCGCCGGTCAGGTCCTTGACCGTGACCTCGCCGCGCGCCTTCTCGTCCGGTCCCATGATGACGGCGTAGCGGATGCCGGCCTTGTCGGCATAGGCGAACTGCTTCTTGGGCTTGGCCGCTTCCAGCTGGATCTCGGTGTTGATGCCGGCGGCGCGCAGTTCGGCCCCGATGGCCAGATAATCCGGGACGAGGTCCGGGTCGAACTGGGTCACCAGCACCTGCACCGTGCTGGGGCCGTCGCTGACGATGCCGGCCTGTTCCAGCGCGTAGAACAGCCGGGTCAGGCCGATGGAGATGCCGACGCCCGGCAGTTTCGACTTGGTGTAGAGCCCGGCCAGATTCTCGTAACGCCCGCCCGAACAGACCGAGCCCAGGCCGGGATGGTCGGTCAGGAAGGTCTCGTAGACGGTGCCGGTGTAGTAATCCAGGCCGCGGGCGATGGCCAGATTGACCCGCCAGTGCGTCTCCGGCACGCCGAAGGCCTGCAGGGCCGCCACCACCTCGGTCAGCTCGGCCACGCCGGTGCGGAAGGTCCCGTTGTCCAGCCCCAGCCGGTTCAGATGGGCCAGCGTCTCCGCCGCCGGGCCGGCAAAGCCGATCATGTCCAGCACCCGGGCGGCCACCTCGGCCGTCAGGCCGATGCCCTCCCCGGTCAGCAGCTCCAGCACCTGCTCGCGGCTCAGCTTGTCCAGCTTGTCCACCTGCCGCAGCACCAGGATGCGCACCTCCGGATCGGCGATGCCCAGGGCCTCGAACATGCCCAGCAGGATCTTGCGGTTGTTGAAATTGATGCGGAACGGCCCCACCGCCAGTTCGGTGAAGACGTGGTAGATCACCGCCGGCATCTCGGCGTCATAGATGACCGGCAGGCTGTCCTTGCCGATCACGTCGATATCGCACTGGTAGAACTCGCGGTAACGGCCCTTCTGCGCCCGCTCGCCGCGATAGACGCGCTGGATCTGGTAGCGGCGGAAGGGGAAGGCCAACTCGCGCTCATGCTCGGCCACATAGCGGGCCGTGGGCACGGTCAGGTCGAAGCGCAGCGCCAGGTCGGGCTTGTGGCCCTGCTCGATGGCGCCGGTGGACTGCACGAAATAGACCTGCTTCTCCGTCTCGCCGCCCGACTTCGACAGCAGCACGTCGGCCACCTCGAACACCGGCGTTTCCACCGGCAGGAAGCCGAAGCGCTCATAGCCCCGGCGGATGGTGTCGACCATGCGCTGGAAGGCGATCTGGCGCCGCGGCAGCAGTTCCATGGTGCCGGGCGGGGTGCGGGGGGAGATCAGGGCCATGACCGGTGCTCGTGCGAAAAGGCTCCGGACCCCATGCGGCCCGGCTCCCGGTTCATAGCCGCTGCCGGGCCAAAGCGCCAGACCCAGCCCACCCGCTGCGTCCCCATCGCCGGGAGTTGAGCCCGGCCTGCATTCCGCCTAGACAGGGGGGGCCGAAGCCGGAGACCAGCCCCATGACCGATGCCCCCCAGCGCCTGACCATCCGCCGCCCCGACGACTGGCACCTGCATATCCGCAGCGGGGCCATGCTGCGGGCCGTGCTGCCCTTGACCGCGCGCCAGATGGGGCGGGCCATCATCATGCCGAATCTGGTGCCGCCGGCGGTCACCACGACCCAGGCCGAAGCCTATCGCGACGAGATTCTGGCGGCCCTGCCGGCCGGCAGCCGGTTCCAGCCGCTGATGACGGCCTATCTGACCGACGGCACCGATGCGGACGATCTGGAACGCGGGTTCCGCAGCGGCGTGCTGACAGCGGTGAAGCTCTATCCGGCCCATGCCACCACGAACTCGGCCCATGGCGTCACCAGCATCGCCCATGTGGTGCCGGTGCTGGAACGGATGCAGGCCATCGGCATGCCGCTGCTGGTGCATGGCGAGGTCACGCACGCCGACGTCGATATCTTCGACCGCGAGGCCGTGTTCCTGGAAACGGTGCTGACGCCGCTGCTGGCCCGGTTCCCGCGGCTGAAGATCGTGCTGGAGCACATCACCACGGCTGAGGGCGTGGATCTGGTGCGGCGCCACGGCCCCTCGGGCCGGCTGGCGGCCACCATCACCGTCCACCATCTGATGATCAACCGCTCCAGCCTCTTCGCCGGCGGCATCCGGCCCCATCTCTATTGCCTGCCCATCGCCAAGCGGGAAAGCCACCGGCTGGCCCTGCGCCGGGCCGCGACCTCGGGCGAACCCTGGTTCTTCCTGGGCACCGACAGCGCTCCGCATCCCATCGGCGCCAAGGAAAGCGCCTGCGGCTGCGCCGGCATCTTCACCGCCGCCACGGCCATCGAGCTTTATGCGCAGGTCTTCGACGAGGAGGGGGCGCTGGACCGGCTGGAAGCCTTCGCCAGCCTCAACGGCCCGGCCTTCTACGGCCTGCCGCCGAACGCGGACAGCATCATCCTGGAGCGCGGCGGCTGCGTGGTGCCGGACGTGCTGGACGTGGACGGCCGCAACGCAGTTCTGCCCTTCCGCTCGGGCGAGCGGCTGGACTGGCGCCTGCTGGCGGAGTAAAGCCAACATCCTGGGCCGCCGCCCCGCCCCGGGCCCGGCGCCTTCCCTCCCCCAAGACGGCCGGCCCCTGCCTTCCGGCAACCGAGCCCCTTCCGACGCACCGGGACAGCCATGATCGACGCCCAGACCGCCGCCACCCAGACCGCCCGCATCCTGCTGGAGACCAAGGCCGTCCACTTCAATGCCGACAAGCCCTTCATCCTGACCTCCGGCCGCGCCAGCCCGACCTATATCGACTGCCGCAAGCTCATCAGCTTCCCCCGCGCCCGCCGTTTCCTGATCCAGGCGGCCCGCGACCTGCTGTTCCGCGATGCCGGGTTCGAGGCGTTCGACGCCGTGGCCGGCGGTGAGACGGCCGGCATCTCCTACGCCGCCTGGCTGTCGGAGGCGCTGGACCTGCCCATGCTCTATGTGCGCAAGAAGCCCAAGGGCTTCGGCCGCAACGCCCAGATCGAGGGGCACCTGACCGAGGGCCAGCGTGTGCTGCTGGTGGAGGATCTGACCACCGATGCCGGCTCCAAGGTCAACTTCATCAACGCCCTGCGCCAGGCCGGTGCCGTGGTTGAGCATGCCTTCGTGGTCTTCCACTACGGCATCTTCCCCAAGAGCAAGGAGACCATGGACTCCCTGGGTGTGACGCTGCACGCCCTGGCCACCTGGTGGGACGTGCTGCGCGTGGCCCGCGAGGATGGCGGTCTTGACGCGCGCACCCTGGACGAGGTGGAGAAGTTCCTGCGCGACCCGGAAGGCTGGTCCCGTGCCAATGGCGGCACCGAGGTCAAGGCCTGAGCATCGTCCCGTCCACGCCGCCCCGCGTCATGCCGGCGCGGGGCGGGCGCCGAAGGTCACGGCGCCGGCTGACCAAAACAAAACCCCCGCACCTCTCGGTGCGGGGGTTTTGCATGAGGAAAGGGGAACTCCGGGATCAGGCGGTGCGCACCTGCTCCAGGAACCGCTCCACCTGCATGCCCAGCGCATCGGCCTGGCGGGACAGGTTGCGCGCGGCGCCCAGCATGCTGTTGGCCGACGCGCCGGTCTCGTGCGCCACCTGCTCCAGGCTTTCGATGTTGCGGGTCACCTCCATGGTGCCCACCGAGGCCTGCTGCACGTTGCGGGCGATCTCCTTGGTGGCGTTGTCCTGCTCCTCGACCGCACCGGCCACCATCTCGGAGATGCCGTTGATCTCGGCGATGGTGCGGCTGATCACCAGAATGGCGTCGACCGCCTCCTTGGTGGCGTCCTGCATGGTGCTGATCTGGCTGGAGATCTCCTCGGTGGCCTTGGCCGTCTGATTGGCCAGGGACTTCACTTCCGAGGCAACGACGGCGAAGCCCTTGCCGGCCTCGCCGGCGCGGGCCGCCTCGATGGTGGCGTTCAGCGCCAGCAGATTGGTCTGGCTGGCGATGTCGCTGATCAGCTTGACCACGTCGCCGATGCTCTGCGCCCGCTGGGCCAGGGACTGCACGGTGTCGTTGGTCTTCTCCGCGGTCTTGGCCGCCTCGCGGGCGATGCGGGCCGAGGTGCCGACCTGGGTGCTGATCTCGGCCAGCGATCCGGCCAGCTGCTCGGTGGCGCTGGCCACCGACTGCACGTTGGCGCTGGCCTGCTGGGTGGCCGCGGCCACGGCGCTGGTCTGGGCCCGGCTTTCCTCGGCGCTGGCCGACAGGTTCTCGGCGGTGGACTGCACGCCGGTTGCGGCACCGGACAGTTCGGCCACCACGCCCTTGACCGAGGCTTCGAAGTCGGCGGCCAGCTGGTGCATGGCCCGCTTCTTCTCCTCGGACGCCAGACGCTCGGCCTCCTCCTGCTGCTTCTTCAGGCGGTCAACCTCCAGGGCGTTGTCCTTGAACACCTGGACCGACTTGGCCATGGCGCCGATCTCGTCACCGCGGTCGGTGCCGGTGATCTCCACCCGCAGGTCGCCGCCGGCCAGCTTGCTCATGGCGGTCTGCATGGTGTTCAGCGGCGCACCGACGATCTTGTGCAGCAGGAACACCAGGATACCGATCAGCACGGCCAGCACCACCAGGGCCACCAGCGTGTTGCCCATGACGGTGTCGGAGATGGTGCCCTGCAGGGCCGACCGGCTCCAGGCCACGGTCAGGGTGCCAACCTGGCCGCCGGTGGCGTTGATGATGGGCGCCTGCACGATCAGGTGGCTGCCCTTGTCGATCACCGTCTTCTTGGTCACCGTGTCGGGGATCTTGTTCTTGCCGAAATCATAGGCAGGAACGGTTGTGGACTTGAACTCGTCCACGGATTCGCCGTCGGCGTTGACGACGCGGACATTGGCCAGGGACGTGCCTTCGGCCTTGGTCAGCTGCTGGTACTTCTCCGCCACCGCGTCCTGGAAGCCGGATTTCACAGCGGCCGGCATCTGGGCCGCCAGCATCTCCGTCATCTGGGCCTGAGAGCTGGAGGACAGGTCCAGCATGCTGCCGCGCATCGCTGACGCGCTGATGCCGATGATCAGACCGAAGCCCAACAGGATGAAGATCGAAATCGCCACGGCGATGGTGCGGCTGATCGGCCAACGGCCGAAAATCCTGAAGCCGCCGCCGCTGCTGGCCTGCGGGCGGAGACCGCTTCGCGGATTGGCATAAGTCATCTCTGTCAACCTCTCCTGTCCATGCGCGCGCAGATCCGCATTTCATACGCGCCGACGTCTCATCCTGGGCTCAAAGATCGTAAACCATTCTTATTATGACTGATTTGCAGGCAAGATCGACGCGGCCTCATCAGACGATGACTAAAATTCTATCAATCTGGATGACCCCGTATGCTGCGACCCGGCTTGCTCTCACCCATACTTTCGCATAGGTATATCGTTACTCGTAGCTTTTTTGTAGCGACATTTCGCTTTTATAATGGGCCGAATGAACCTCGGCTGGAGTAGGCCCCACTCAACTTGCAGGGGTGCCCGCTCCGGGTCGGAGGAAAAAGAAGCCCGTCGCCATGACGGGTCATCGTGGGGATAAGCCGCCGGGGATGTGCCGAAGGGACCTTATCGAAGGGGAATGAGATCCGATGAAGACGCTGACCACGCTGGCCATTGCCTTGTCCATCATCGCGTTCGCCGGCACCGCTCAGGCGGAGTGCACGCTAAAGGACCCGCCGGCGGTGCCGGACGGCAAGACGGCGGCAGAGGCCGACATGGTCGCGGCCCAGCAGGCCATCAAATCCTTCGTGGCGGAAACGCAGGAGTACCTGCAGTGCCTGGAGTATGAGGGCAAGGGCCGCACCGGCGGTGACTGGACCCGCCGCTACAACGAGGCATCGGAGCGCATGGAGAAGCTGGCCTCCGACTTCAACAAGCAGCTGAAGGCCTTCAAGTCGAAATAGGATCCGGCTCCCGGCGGCTCCGGACCGGATCAGCGGTTCCCGCTGTCCGGGGCCGGGGCCGGGGCGATGCCGGTCTCGCCGGTCCGCTCGTCCGCCGGTGCCAGCGGGACCGTTTCCACCGCCGGCACCGGCGGGGGCTTGGTGATGGGCGGAAGCTCCGCCCCGGCCTGGCGGGAGATCAGGGCCCGCTTGGCCGGCGGGGGCGGTGCCAGCGACTTCGCCACCAGATTGGGCAGACGTGACTCGTCCCAGTCGGCCACAGGCGCGCCCAGACGCAGGATCACCAGCTCCCGTCCCTTCGACACGTAGAGCCGCTGACCACCCTCGCCGGCCAGGAAGGCCATGTCGCCTTCGGTGAAGGGTTCCTTGGCCTTGACCGGCCCGTTGCGGTCAAAGGGCCAGGCAAAGCGCATGCGCCAGCCCTCATTGCGGGAGAACAGGGTCGGCCGCAGCATCTCGTCCAGCCAGCGCGTCGGCACCAGGGCGGCGTTGTCCACCGTGCCGCCATCCAGCACCAGCAGCCCCAGGCGCAGCCAGTCGCGGGCCGTGGCCCGCACGCAGCAGGTCAGCTGCGGCACCCCCTGGGCATCGGCCTGGATCTCCGCCGCCCGCGCACCCAACGGCTGCCAGAAGGCGTCGGCCATATAGCGGGCCAGCGGCTTGCCCGCGGCCCGGGTCAGTGCCAGCCCCAGCAGCTGGGTCTCCATGGCCGAAGGCTGGAAGCGGGTGCCGGGTTCGGCCGCCAACGGCGCCGACAGGGTCCAGGCGGCGACATCGCTCCCCGGCGGCCCCGGCGGCATGTCCAGGCCGGAGGTGCCTTCCAGCAGATGGCGGATGGTGATGCGGCCGCGCGGATCGGCGGCCCATTCCGGCAGCCAGGTCGACAGCGGCCGCTCGATATCGGTCAGGGTGCCGTCCTGCAGGGCGTGGCCGGCCAGCAGCACCATCAGCCCCTGGCCCAGCCCCTGCCCGTCGAGCCGGTCGAAGGGGCGGGTGCCGGGGCCGTAATACTCCACCTGCAAGGCGCCCAGATGCCAGACCAGCAGCGCCTCGGTCCCGGTCGATTCGGCAAACGCCGTCACCGCCTTCACCCCGTCGTCGGACAGGGTGCGGCTGTCCGGCGCCGCCACCGGCAGCACCGTTCCGGCACCGCCTCCCACCTCGACCATGCCGATGGGTGGCAGCGGGGGCGGCGGGGCGGGCACGACCGGCGCCTCGGCGACCGGCGTCGCCGGCCCCGCTCCACCGGGGATCAGCCACCAGACGGCCAGGGCTCCGGCGGCAAGGATGGTGGCGGCGAGAAGGGCACGGCGCATGGCGGTCTGTCCGGTTGGCGGCCGGAGGCTCAGGCCTTCGGCACTTTATGGATCGGATATTCGCGGACCTGCACCACCTCCCAGGCCCCGTCCGGCTGGCGGCAGAGGAAACCGGTGGAGTGCTGGAACAGCGGGTCCTGCACCACAATGGAATGGAACTCGCGGCAGGGGCGGTTCTGGGCATCATAGCCATCGCGCAGCACCTTCACGGCGCCACGGCGGCTGGTGGCCGGATTGGCCCACCCTACGGGCACATCGATGGGCTTTGTCCCCATCTCGCGCAGCGCGCCCTGGATGGCGGCCTTGTCGCTGTCCTCCAGGGTGATGGTGGTGGGCTCGGCCGGCGCGGCCGGCGGCGGGGGCGGAGGTGCCTCGGGCGCCTTGGAGGCACAAGCGGCCAGTGTCAGGATTGCGACCAGGGGAAGGGCACGCCGCAGCATTTCGGAGGATCATCCTTGAAAGACGGGAGGGCCTTATCTGCCAAAGCCCCGGACCGGGGGCAAGGGTCGCCGGGTCGGGATCGAACAGGTCACGTCCTTTGCACATACCTCCCCTTGATTCACGGCAATGGTGGCAAAAGCACGGCACACCTGCGCCGCCGGGGGCGAGGTCCGGCTTATTGACGCGGCGGGGATGGAACGCCATCTGCAAAGGGACGGCCTGTTGCCCTGCCCCGTGACCGGACCGGCCCCATCCGCCGGCATCGGCGCCACGGTCCCGGCCCCCCGTCACGGCGGCAACCGCGACGGCGCCGCCCATGTTTCTGTCCTCCCGACCCGACCCCTGGCGACACGGGTTCGCCAGCGCCGGCCGTCCGGCCGGATGCCGGTCGGGACCGGAGGTGTATCGGGACCCGGCCTGCGCCGGGTCGGAAACGGGGGTTCCATGCGTGTGAATGACTCCGGGGACGTGAAAAGCACCGATCCCTATGATGTCCTGGGGGTGGCCCGCACGGCGGACGCCGCCGCCATCAAAACCGCGTACCGCAAGCTGGCCAAGCGCTGGCATCCCGACCTCAATCCCGGCGATGCGGCGGCGGCTGAGCGCTTCAAGCAGATCTCGGCCGCCTACGATCTGCTGTCCGATCCGGAGAAGAAGACGCGCTTCGACCGCGGGGAGATCGACGCCAGCGGCCAGGAACAGGCGCCCCGCGGCTTTTACCGCGATTTTGCCGAGGGGCCGGGCGGCACCGCCTATGGCAGCGAACAGCCGGTCTTCGACGAGGATCTGTTCGCCGACCTGTTCGGCGGCCTGGGCGCGGGTCCACGGGGGGCCGGCGGCCACAGGCATCGGCGCGGGGCCGACGTCTCCTACAGTCTGCGCATCGACTTCCTGGATGCCGTCAACGGCGCCCGCCGTCGCCTGACCCTGCCCGACGGCCGTGCGCTCGAGGTCACCATCCCGCCGGGCACGCAGGACCGGCAGACCCTGCGCCTGAAAGGCCAGGGGCAGCCCGGACTCGGCGGTGGGCCGGCCGGCGACGCCTATGTGGAGGTGCATGTCCAGCCCCATGCCTGGTTCACCCGCAAGGACAGCGACATCCATCTGGACTTGCCGGTCTCGCTGACCGAGGCGGTGCTGGGCGGCAAGGTTCCGGTCCCCACCATATCGGGCGAGGTGATGCTGACCATTCCCCGCGGCTCCAACACCGGTACCGTGCTGCGCCTGCGCGGCAGGGGTGTGCCGGGCCGCGGGACCGACCCCGCCGGCGACCAGTATGTGCGGCTGAAGGTCCTGCTGCCGGAGGGGGAGGATGCCGATCTGGCCCGTTTCGTTGAAGGCTGGGCCGGCCGGACCTATGACGTTCGCAGCAAGGCGGGGATGAAACCATGAGACGGCAAACGGAAGTGGCGATCCTCTGTGGTGTCTCGCCGGGGGAGATCGGTGTCTGGGTCGAACAGCGCTGGCTGCGCCCGCTGCGCGACGAGGACGGATTGCACTTTTCCGAGGTCGATACCGCCCGTGCCCGCCTCATCGCCGAGTTGGAGCGCGATCTGGGCATCGCGCCGGAGTCGATGCCGGTGGTGCTCTCCCTGCTGGACCAGATCCACACGCTGCGGCGGCGGGTGCGCGTGCTGTCCAACGCCCTGCTGGACTTGCCGGACGAAACCCGCGCCGCCCTCTGCCGCCGCCTGCTGGACACCGAATCCCCGCCCCGGCCCCACGGCGCCCCGGTGGGCGGCCCCCAACCGGACGGTGAGGACGCCGATGGCGGCTGACTCGGCCGCGGATCAGACACGACGGATGCGGCGCGGCACGCGGGGACCCGGGCAATACACGGTCCGGACACCCCGCCCTGGTCCGGCCGCTGCCCGCACATCTCCGCATCGGCGATCCAAAGGGGCACGGAAAGCAGGCGACAAAGCGATACTGGGCGACTTTCAGCAACGCCCCATATCGATACGAACTCAGGCCTCGAATTTCTTATATACATATACAAAAGTATGATAAATTAGATCATGTCTTCATAGTGCGCTTGCCCGTAAATCCTTCGGCGATTTCAGTTCGAAATAAAAATATTATCTCAAGGGAGAGAATATAGTGCGGTTCAAGAAGCTTGACCTTAACCTTCTGGTGGCTCTGGATGCGCTCCTGACAACGCAGAGCGTTACGGCGGCGGCAGAGCGTTTGCATTTGAGCCAGCCGGCAACGAGCTATGCCCTGACTCGCCTAAGAGATGTATTCGATGACGAACTTCTTGTTCTGTCGGGCAAAAAGATGGTCCCGACGCCCATTGCAAATGAGTTGTTGCCGCAAGTTCGCGACATATTGGCCAGAGTGGACAATATGGTCAGCTCCGCAAGCAGTTTTGATCCAGCTCTGTCGAAGCGGAATTTCAGGATTGCAGCATCTGATTATGCGAATCTGAGCATCATAACCCCTTCAATAGAGTATATTAGCCGCTCCGCACCGGGCATTACTGTTTCATTGGTCCCATTTTTTACCCAACCCGTCCTCGCGGACCTTGTTCGTGGGGATATAGATTTCTTAATTATTCCGACGGATTTCCCAGATGTGTCGGACTGCCATCGACACGTAATTTCCACAGAGCCATTTGTCTGCATTGCCTGGTCCGGCAACACAGACTTACAAGCGCCCATTACAATTGACGATTTCTCCCGACATGACCACGTGATCATGACACCGTATGGAACGACTCAGAAATCCGTCGATGAACAGTTCTTTCATCAGCGTGGCATCATAAGGACCGCCGCGATCCGCACGGCGCTGCACAGTTCTATTCCTGGCTTCCTGGTTGGAACCGATCGGATCGGCTGCATACCAAAGAGCTTGGCTCTATTATTTTCCAGATGCTTTCCCATTAAAATCGTGGAAACGGCGTTCACGATGCCCACGATCACACAGACCCTCACCTGGCACTTGTCGCGCGATAAGGACGAGGCGCTGAAATGGGTGAAGGATGTCATCATCGATGTGACGAAGATCCAGTTTGGGAAATAGCAGGCCTGGAGGCTGTCGCGACGCAAGGAGCGGCCCATTCTCCGGGCCGCTCCTTGCGCAGTGAACGGCGGCGCACGCGGCGGTTCTTGCGACGGTCAGGATCCGCCCCCCACCGCCCTCTTTTCCAGGTGCGCAATTTGGATAGCGGTGGAGCGGCCCCGACAGACGAGGCGGCGGGTCCGCTCACCGGCATTCCGCGTTATCTGCCGATGCTGGGAAGCAGAACGAAGGGGCAGAGGCTGGCTCCCAACAGCACGCCATAGGCCGCCTTCACCCCCAGCAAGGCGTGAAAGGGTACGGATATCCACCCGCCGGCCCACAACGCGAGATACGATCCGCCAACAAAGACGATGAACCATACGGCGCAGAGAACCACGGTGCGCACCAGCAGATTCCGCGGCACCAAGCGCACGATCCCTGTCACGTCCTCCCAGTTGAGATCAGGGATCTCGCCCTTACGCCGGCGGACCCGTATGGCCGCCGGCGTGATCAGGCAGATTGCCAGCACGGGCAGGATGGTCCCAGGCACCTGGTCCATCATGATGCCTTCACCGCCCCAGACCGGTACGTCTGCTTGGCCGGAGAAAAACAACCAAGCAAAGAAGACACACAATATTCCTGTCACAGCCCCCATGACATAGGTTTCTCTGACCAGAAAATTCCGCAAGCCATGACGGGTTGGCTGGTGAGGGTATGCGGTCATAGCGACATACTCCTTCTATTTAGAAAATATTCGATCGTCCGGCGCCAAAAATTCTTAAAGCTTGTAGGCCAGATGCGCCCAGACCGTATTTCCTTGCGTCCTGTTCTTGGAATACAGATCCGGCTGCCACGATATGGTCCCGGTTGCCGGTCCGAAGAAGTAACTCGCCTTGGGACCGATGGCGAAAGCCTCTCCACGGTTTCCATTCTCGAAGATTCCGGCGAGAGGATTGGCGCGTATCTTGGATCCTCCCACCTCATCATCAGTCAACTGCTTGTAATAGTACCCCGCCACGCCCAGATTGAGCGGTCCAAAGCTCCAGCCGGCAATAAAGTCCATCTCGAACTCCGTGCCGGACTTATAATCCGTATCATTGTTTTTCTGGTTTATAAGGAGGCGCGGAGATATCTGGAAAGTTAACCCATCCCTATCAATGTAGGCCAACCCGGTCACAATGTTATGTGACCAGTAATTTCGGCCAACATTCAAGCTGCGGCTGCTATCATATTTGCCAACCGGCACGACCACATCATAACCCAGCACCATGGTCAGATTCTGACCGAAATGCCAGCCAAGTATCGCAGGAGATATGGTGATGTCCGCCAATCCGGCGTCCTTATCCTTATGGTGAGCAATGTCCGAGTCCAATTTGACAAGGGCCGTAACGGCCTGTGACGCCAGATTCGCACCCAGAATTTTGGTGTCCCAGACATAGAACGACCTGTGGACCAGCGATGCGGCTTCAACCTTGAAACCGCCAGGAAATTTGACCTTATCGCCGTCGCCGTCATTCATCCGCGTTGCTGAAAAGTAACTCGGAATCACGACCCCATAGAACCCCGGATCGGGCGGCATGGCACCGGAGAGATGCATCGACGATCCTGCGGCGTAGGATGACCCGCCCCCTTCCGTCGCAGCACCGGGCGCGCAATGCAGGCCGATCGAGATCGCGGCACATGCGCCGATAAAATGACTCCTCATATATGGATACTTCATTGGGACCTCCTCATTACGCCATTGACATTCCGTCATGGCCTGATATTTTATTTACACACAACCATTCTTCGCGAGAATTACTGTGTTAATGACCGTGTTATCGGCTTCTTTATTGATAAAGACCTAGGTGCCGCCAGCACACTTGCCTCGAACTCTCGCTTTTCCGGACAATGGCGGCGGCGGCGATGGCGTGAAACCGATGCCGCGCGGAGCTGCAGCGCGCGTCATAGAGGGGCCGTCGGGACCTGGCCGGCTCAAGGCCGGTCCCCAGGTAAAAGGTCCGGTTAAAACACGCCCCTGTGCGCGCCGCGGCGCGGCGGACACAATCGAGCACGGAACCAGGCCAAGCAGACCGACGCTGCCCTGTCGTTCTCGTGCACCGACGTGGACGCGCGCTTATTGTTGTCGCATCGACGTCGGTGCATAGCGCAGTGAAAGACCTGGAGCCGCGGGCCGGCAGAGGCGAAGCCTCCGTCGGAACTGATGCACGCCCGCATCGGCCGGAACTGTTGCTGCCTTGGCCGCCTAGTTCCGGCGAGCGGCATATCCGTCGGGCAATTCGCCTGCGGCGCAGGCAATCACGTCCTCCCGATCAGGACCGCAATCTTCCAAAAACGAGATATGGGCAAACTCGTCGACCACCATTTTCGGATAGGTCGGCCCCTCATCGCGGTATTTCCGCATAAGGTCCAGATGGTCGTTCTGGAAGCACACGGTCTTCTTCGGGTTTTCAGCAATCCAGCGCGGGAAGAAGATGACGCCGTGAATGCGGCGTTCGGCAAAATTGACGGCAACGCTCACTGCGGTTCCTGTCGGCTCATCCCAGGACAGCTTGCAGACATCGTCGGACAGGCGGACGATGTGGGTCTTCTGATCACGCACCCACCTTCCACCGACGATGCCGCTATGAATGCGATAGTCGATCGTCGTGGAGTTCTTGATGTAGATCTCGTATTGCCATCCATTCTCATAGGTATAAATGAAGTGACGCCCGACAAACCGAACAATTTCTTCCGGTTTTGTGGATTCGAATTCGTTCGACATGATGATTTTCCCGGATTTGATTATCACATCAAAAATCTGATGCGTTTTAGGCAATGGATGTTTTCCGTCCATCGAACTCCCAGTGCTGGTGCGCCCTGCATCCTGTGATGTGCACACCAGCACTGGCAGGCAAGCTCCCGGCGCTCACACGACCATGCGGCCGCCGAACTCCTTGTAAATACGCGGGAGGAATGTCTTGAAGCGCGTGAACTCGCACACATTGTGCCGCGCCAGCCCCTGAACGGCCACCGGCGGCACGGCGACACCCGGCGGCAGTGTCAGTTCCGGCTTGCCGTTGGAGAGGCGATAGCCCATCCAGAAGCGGGTACGATGCTCCAGGCCGGCCTCGGTCTCACGGAAGATGTGGCACATCATCGCCGGGGCGGTGATGCTCTCGTCCGTCTTGTCGACGGAGACGGCCCAGCCCTGCCCACCAGCAAAAGTGGCCACATTGGGACGCTTCCAACGGCTCATGTCGAAGCCGAAATCCTTCGGCGACTTGAAGCTGATGGTGACGTTGTCCATCCCGCAGTTGCAGTTCTCGGTAACGTGATGCGTCACCCCCCAGTTCCGTTCAGACCAGGGGATCGTCTCGTCCATCAACCG
Source organism: Oleisolibacter albus (assembly GCF_003336875.1). GTDB lineage: Bacteria > Pseudomonadota > Alphaproteobacteria > Azospirillales > Azospirillaceae > Niveispirillum > Niveispirillum album. The sequence goes on from NZ_QGNJ01000010.1 coordinate 143,124, forward strand.
CGCGCGGCCTTCCGGGCTGAGCATGATGCCAGCGTGCTGGGGCGGGTACCAGATGCGGTAGCGCAGATCTTCGACCGGGTGCCAGGCAAACCACCAGTCGATCATTTCTGCGGTAACGTCCGGGTAGACAATCTTGTTGGCGATGAAGCCCGCACCGTTGGCCAGGTTGCACCAGCCGATTTCCGTGTCCAGATCCCCCGGATTGAGCAGATCATTCATCTGTTCGGGGTAGAGGGCCTTCGCCGGATCGCAGGGCTTGTCCATCATGGCCATGTGCGCCGGGTCGGGCTGCGGAATCTCGTCGTAATAGTATTTTGCGAACGGCCGGGCTTCCTCCTCGGGCGTCAGCGGCGGCTGGCCGGCTTTGATCGCTGTCGAGGCGTACCAGTCGCCATAGTTTTTCTGCACCGTATATTCGGTCGAGTTCACAGTCATGGCTGCGCTCCTTTATTCTGGCAGTTGGCCTGGTCAGGCCTTCGGCGTGTCACGCACGACGACGATTTCCTTGGTGTACAGGAAGAACGACTTTGACCAGTTGGCAAATTTCTTCTTCGAGTAGCTCTTCAGAGCTTCATTGTACTGGCGGAACGCACCAGCCTGTTCGATCGTATCGTACCAATGGAATGCGACCGCGTCATAGACAGGCGGATTCACCATTTTGAAATGCTTGCGTGCGGCAGCGTCGTTGTCGTTGGCGCGGCAACGCTTGTTCAGCACGCAGCGGCGCAGCTGCTCACGGGCGTAGGGAACTTTTTCCAGTGCCTCCTCGTGCGCTTCACGCCAATACTTCAGATAGTCCTCCGGATAGACGCTCTCATCGCGCATGATGTATTGTAGCACCTTGAGCGCGCCCACACCCTCGACGAGGCCAAGACCCGGATTATAGGTGGCCATAGGGGTGGGAACGGGGATCTCCTCCTCCTCGACCATGACGATGATGTTATTGCGTTCATCGGCGAAGAACTTGCCGTCGACCGATGCCGCCGACGGTTCGGCCGGCTCAAGGGTGGACAGCATGTCGCGGAAACTGTCAAAGGACAGTTCCACAACGGCGTCGCGTTCGGCCAACTGCTGGTGGGTGTCGTCGTCCAACACGCCGAAGGCACCGTCAATGACATGGTTCTGTACATATGACGCGATCTTAAGGCGTTCACGACGGGCAATCGTGCCGTGGACGAACTCGAGATAGCGCTGATAATCGGCGCGCGTCAGGCCAGGCCGCCGCCGCGATGCGGCCAGAAGCTTAATGGGCATATAAATCCTCCTGATTTCAAAGTTATTGCGCCAGTTTTTCAAGAAAACCTTTCGCAGAGGCGCGTATTTTAAAATTAAAGTCACACCTTTATGAAAGACCTACTTGCCCAATGGCGCAGATATCTATGGATCCATCGTCGGATGACAGGGACATTCTGCCCAGAGGCCGGGGGTCTGTAAAATTCGTAGCTCGGAGGGTATGGATAAGCCGCATGAATGCATGCCGTCTGGTGGCGCCGTTCGTGGGGGCGTGTCGTGCCCACCAAAGGGACCGCCGGCCACGCGGATCGCGGTGGCGCACACCGATGGAAGCGCTGGCCCGGAGCGCCCCGCATGCCATTGGTCCCGCCGGCCGCGCGCGCTGATCCGGCCGCCCGCGCTTATTGTGATAACTTCCGTCAAGGACAGGCCGGATTTCCTGGGGCGGCAGACCGGATCCGATCGGGCCGGCCCCCCGGCCACAAGCCTGGGCTGCCCGATTACCCCCGATGGCCGATCCGGCCGTCGTCACGTCCCACGCTTGACCTGGGTCAAGGCGGGAACCATGCGGCGGGCACATCGTCGCAGCCACTGTGCGGGGGTCCACCCCGCCCGATCCGGCGCACAAAGCCCGGACGCCAACAGCAGGAGGAACGTGCCATGCCCGCCCGGATGAAGGCCGCCATCTTCGTCGAACCCGGCCGCATCGTGCTGGATGAGAAGCCCATCCCCGACGTCGGCCCTACCGATGCGCTGATCCGCATCACCACCACCACCATCTGCGGCACCGATGTCCATATCCTCAAGGGCGAATACCCCGTGGACAGGGGCCTGACCATCGGCCACGAGCCGGTGGGCGTGATCGAGAAGCTGGGGTCGGCCGTGCGCGGCTACCATGAGGGCCAGCGCGTCATCGCTGGCGCCATCTGCCCCTCGGGCCAGAGCAACGCCGATCTCGACGGCTATCACAGCCAGTGCGGCCCCGACTGCAAACACGGCTTCAAGCCCCTGGGCGGCTGGCGCTTCGGCAACACCATCGACGGCACCCAAGCCGAATATGTGCTGGTGCCCGATGCCCAGGCCAATCTGGCCCCGGTGCCGGATTTCCTGACCGACGAGCAGGTCCTGATGTGCCCCGACATCATGTCCACCGGCTTCGGCGGGGCCGAAAGCGGCAATATCCGCATCGGCGACACGGTCGTGGTCTTCGCCCAGGGACCCATCGGCCTCTGCGCCACGGCGGGAGCCAAGCTGAAGGGCGCCACCAGCATCATCGCCGTGGACGGGCTGGACGCCCGGCTGGAGGTGTCGCGCCAGATGGGCGCCGACCATGTCATCAACATCAACAAGCTCGACCCGGTGGACGAGATCATGCGCCTGACCGACGGGCGCGGGGTCGATGTCGCCATCGAGGCGCTGGGACGGCAGGCCACCTTCGAGGCGGCGCTGCGGGTGCTGCGGCCGGGCGGGACCCTGTCCTCCCTCGGCGTCTATTCCGACGACCTCAGGCTGCCGCTGGGACCGTTCCTGGCCGGCCTCGGCGACCACAAGATCATCACCACCCTCTGCCCCGGCGGCAAGGAGCGCATGCGCCGGCTGATGAATGTCATCGCCTCGGGCCGGGTCGATCTCAAGCCCCTGGTCACCCACCGGTACAAGCTGGACGACATCGAAGCCGCGTATGAGCTGTTCGCGCACCAGCGCGACGGCGTGCTGAAGGTGGCCATCACCCCGTTCTGACCTGCGCCTCCGGATCGGCGCGGTCCGATCCGTGCCTTCCGCCCGGCCGCGGGGTCAACAGCCCCGCAGCCGGTTGTGGATGGCCGTCGCGGCGATGGCGCCCTGGGCCTGGGCGATGGTGATCTGGTTCAGGCCCGGCACCACATCCCCTGCCGCATACAGGCCGGGGATGCTGGTGGTCTGGTGACCGTCCACCCGCAGCCGGCCATCCTCGGCCAGATCGGCGCCCAGACGGCGGACCAGCTCGGTGCGCGGGTCCATGCCCAGGGCGGAATAGACGGTGTCGAAGGCGACACAGCCGCCACCGGCCAGATGGAAGGCCTCCAGCCGGCCGCCGGCCACGGCCACCCGCTTCACCGGCTGTTCCACGGCCCGGATGCCGGCCCGGTCCAGCCGCCGGTGCTGATCCTCGGTCAGCGGCTGCCCCAGGGTCAGCAGGGTCAGATCATCGGCATAGAAGCGGATGAACTCGGCTTCCCGCACCCCATGCTCTCCCTGGCCGATGACACCGACACGGGCACCGCTGACCTCGTAGCCGTCGCAGATGGGGCAATAGCGCACCAGTCCCTTGCGCACGCTGTCATAGTGGTCGGGCAGGCCCGGTTCCCGATCGACCACACCCGTGGCCAGCAGCACCATCGATGCCGTCCAGCGGCTGCCATCCTCGGCGCTGACACTGAAGTCCGCCCCGTCGCGGTCGAGCTGCGTGATGCGGCCATGGCGCAGGGGGGCGCCGTAAGTTTCCGCCTGCGTCCGCATGCGCTGCAGCAGGTCGGCCCCATCGATGCCGCCGGGGAAGCCGGGATGGTTGTGGCTGGTCGGGATCCAGGCACAACGGGCATTGCCGGCATCCACCAGCACGAAGCGCCGCCTGTAGCGGGCCAGATAGATGGCGGCGGTCAACCCTGCCGGGCCGCCGCCGATTATCAGCGCATCCAGGCGGTCCGCCCTGTCGGCGGCACCGCCCTCTGCACCCTCCGCCGCGCCGCCGCCGGTCATCGGCCGGTCAGACGTCGTAATCCACGCCCGGCGTCTTCGAACGGTCGATCGTGCCGCCCTCGCTGTGCGCCTTTTCCGATTGCTCGGTCAGCTGGGAATCCCCCATCACCTCGTCCTTGGATTGGCTGTCGGATGTGCCGCCGGGCTTGCCGGTCGGGTGCTGCGGCTTGTCCTGGGATTTCTGCCTGTCGGTCATGTCGCATCGCCCTGCTGGTGAACGCTGTCTCCTCAACAGGGGCCGGGCAGCTTCGTCGCGCGGCTCCCCTCATTCCGGGAACCTCGCCCCCCGGGACCGGTTGCCCCAGGATCGTTCCAGTGGAACGTCACCACCAGGGAGAAGCCCCGTGTCGAAGAAGGACCATCCGGTCAAGAACCAGCTGAAGGCCGAAGCGCATGGCAAGCCGCCCAAGGCCGGCGGCGCCCATGACCAGCCCAACGATCTGGCCGACACGCCCTTGAACCCGCATGAGCAGGGCCAGGGCCATCAGCGCCAGCCGAAACCGTGAAACGGGCGGCCGGGTTGCGGGAGCCCGCCTCCCGGCCGCATCCCCATACCCACCAGAAGATTGTTTCGCCAACTGCAATAGCAATCTAAAATGGAACGGTCCGATTCCAGTCGTCACCGCGCGTCGCCAGTCAGCCATTACCGCCGATACCCGGGCCGCGTGCGGCATGCCGACCTCGCCCGGGCTCCGGCAGGGATCCTTGGCAAGGGACGGTAGGAGCGGCGAAGCCTGAAGATGGGGGCGTGCCATGCAGTTCATCAACTCTTTGCAACGTATCCAGCAGGCGCGCCATCTCAACCGTCTCGCGGCCCTTGGCCGCCATCTGCTTTGGCAGGCCCGCAAACCCCTGTTGCGTTTCGCTCCGGCTGACCGGCGCCTGTCCCGTTCACTCATCCGTGACGATGTCCCGGGCGGCGTCATTGCCCTGGTCAACAGCCTGGGTTGCTACGATTACAACAACATGTCCTTCGTCCAGCATCTTCTGCGGCAAGGTGGGCTGTTCATCGACGTGGGTGCCAACATCGGCGCCTATACCCTGATCGCCTCCGAATTGCCCGGCGTGACCGTGGTGGCGCTGGAACCCAATCCCACCGCGTTCCGCAAGCTCTGCTTCAATGTGGAGCGCAATCGGCGCCGCAATGTCCATCTGCTGAACGAGGCCGCGTCCGACCATGCTGGAACCATCCAGATGACCAATGACGGCTCCAGTTCGATCAACCGGGTTGTCGACCCTGTGGCCGACCCCGACGGGCAGCAAGCCGCCACCATCGCCGTGCCCTGCCGCCGCCTGGACCAGAGTCTGCCGTCGCTGGGCCTCCCGATACCGGATGGACTGCCGGTGCTGGTGAAAATGGACATCGAAGGGCACGAACCCGCCGCCCTGGCTGGCATGGAGGGTCTGTTCGACCGGATTGACGCCATACTGGTCGAGAACGGTGAACGGGACGGCTGTCGGCGGATCCTGACCGAGGCCGGTTTCCAGGGACCCTACTTCGTCGATCTGGGGTCGGCCCGTCTGCGGCGCGCGCCGTTGCCCGGCAAGGAAGATGCGCTCTACCTCCGCGCACCGGTCGAAGGGTTCTGCCCGGACTGACCCCGTTCCCGGCGAATCCCCCTCTTGGCATTTTCTTCAGGGGCGCACACTCGGCGCTGATGCAGAAAGAGGGGTGACATCAACTCCGCCCTGTTGAAAAATGCGGGTCTTGCGCGGTCGTGTCAGTGAACCGCGATCATGGGAGGACCCGGAATGTTGCGTACCAAAGCCGCCGTGCTGGGCGGCGTCCTGAGCATTGCCCTGGCCGGCACCGCCTTCGTCCAGGCCGCGGCCGCCCAATCGGCCCCCACCCATACCGCGGACGAGCTGGGCAAGACCCTGACCCCCTTCGGCGCCATCAAGGCGGGCAATGCCGACGGCTCGATCCCGGCCTGGACCGGGGGCATCACCACGCCGCCGGCCGGCTACAAGAAGGGCATGCACCACCCCGACCCCTTCGCCGGCGACAAGCCGCTGTTCACCATCACCAAGGAGAACATGGGCAAGTACGCCGACAAGCTGACGGAGGGCCATAAGGCCCTGCTGACCCAGTATCCCACCTACAAGATGGTGGTCTACCCGTCGCACCGCAGCGCCTCGGCCCCGCAGTCGGTCTATGACGCCAGCATCGCCAACGCCAAGACGGCGCAGCTGACCCCGGACGGCAATGGCGTCCAGAACGCCAAGCACGGCATCCCCTTCCCCGTCGCCGACAGCGGCATCAAGGCGGTGTGGAACCATCTGCTGCGCTGGCGCGGCATCAACTCGACCCGCCGCTACGGTCAGGCCAATCCCCAGGCCGATGGCAGCTACACCATGATCATGATCGAGGAGAAGGGGAAGTTCCTCTACAACCAGCCCCAGGGGCCGGAAGGCAACATCTCCACCTACTTCGTGCAGGAGGTGGTGGCGCCGGCCCGACTGGCCGGTGAAATCCTGCTGGTCCACGATTCCCTGAACCAGATCGCCGAGCCGCGCAACGCCTGGACTTACAATCCCGGCCAGCGCCGTGTCCGCCGCGCGCCCAATGTGGCCTATGACAATCCCGGCACGGCGTCCGACGGGCTGCGCACCAGCGACCAGTTGGACATCTTCAACGGCGCGCCCGACCGCTACGACTGGAAGCTGGTCGGCCGCAAGGAGATGTACGTCCCGTACAATTCCTACACGCTGCACAGCAGCGACGTGAAGTACGACGACATCATCAAGCCGCGCCACATCAACCAGGATCTGGCCCGCTATGAGCTGCACCGCGTCTATGTGGTCGAAGGCACGCTGAAGCCGGGTACCAGCCACGTCTACGCCAAGCGCACCTTCTACATCGACGAGGACAGCTGGCAGATCCTGGCGGCCGACCATTATGACGGCCGCGGCCAGATGTGGCGTGTGGCCGAGGCGCACCCGATCAACTATTATGACGTCCCGGCCCTGTGGACGACGCTGGAATGCATCTACGACCTGCAATCCGGCCGCTATACCGCCCAGGGCTTCGACAATCAGGAGCCGGCCTACGATTTCGACACCAATCTGACGGCGGCCGACTTCTCGCCGGACAGCCTGCGCCGCGCCGGCGTGCGCTGATGCGGGTCAGGGGGCGGCCGGGACAGACCGCTCCCTCGATCCGGTGACGGGCGGCCCGGTTCCGGGCCGCCCGTTCTTTACAGGGACACCAACAACAGCCGCCCTCAGCGGCGGTGCAACAGGGGAGAGAGACCATGAGCAGCGAGCCGGTGCTGATCCAGGACCAGGATGGCGTCCGCACCATCACCATGAACCGCCCGGAAAAGCGCAACGCGCTGACCCCGGCCATGTACAGCAGCATGACCGCCGCCATGCGCTCGGCTGAGGATGACGGCATCCGTGCCGTGCTGTTCCGCGGGGCCGGCGGCTTCTTCACCGGCGGCAATGACATCATGGACTTCCTCTCCACCCCGCCGGTGGGGGAGGACAGCCCGGTCTTCCAGTTCCTCTATGCCCTGGCCGAGGCCAGGCTGCCGCTGCTGGCGGCGGTGGAGGGCATGGCGGTGGGCATCGGCACCACCATGCTGCTGCATTGCGATCTGGTCTATGCCACGCCGGACGCCCGCTTCCATGTGCCCTTCATCGACCTCGGCCTGGTGCCGGAGGCCGGCAGCAGCCTGCTGTTCCCGCGCACCATGGGCCATGCCCGCGCCGCCCGTCTGCTAATGCTGGGTGAAGCCATCGGCGCGGAGGAGGCCATGGCCGCCGGCATCCTCACCGGCATCGTGCCGGCCGACGGCTTCGCCGCCACGGTGGAGGCGAAGGCCAGGACCATCGCCGCCAAGCCGGCCGGCGCCATGCGCCAGACCAAGGCCCTGATGAAGCCATCGCAGGCCGACCTGATCGCCACCATCCAGCGCGAGGGCGAGATCTTCAGCCAGTGCCTGCGCTCGCCGGAAGCCGTGGCCGCCTTCCAGGCTTTTCTCAACAAGGGCAGGAAGTAAGCCGGCCGGGCGCGGCGTCCCCACCTGTCCGCCGCGCCCATTCCGGCCCCGCACAAGATGGTTGGACCGCGCAATCGCCCCACCCTTTCGATCGGACTGGCACGACCCGGCCCGATCCGTTAGAGCTTGCGGACCTGACGCACTGAACCGGATCCGTATCGACGATGTCCCGCGCCCTCGCCGCCGCCCTGATCGGGGTCTTGCTTGTGCCCGCAGCCGCCCAGGCTCAGTCCAGCATGGTGCTGGCCCAGCAGCCCGACGGGGGAAGCAAGCCGCTGTGGGAGGCGGGGCTGTTCGTCGGGGCGGCCTATCTGCCCGATTATCCCGCCGCCAGCCAGGGCCAGTTCCGCGCCTTGCCGCTGCCCTATGTCATCTACCGCGGGGACATCCTGAAGATCGGCGACGGCGGCCTGATCCGGGCGGAGAAGAGCCTGTCCGACCGGCTGGACTTCGATATCGGCCTCAGCGGCTCCTTCGACAGCGACAGCAACGACAACGACGCCCGCCGCGGCATGCCCAACCTGGACCTGCTGCTGGAAGCCGGGCCGGCGGTGACCTACCATCTGCGCGACAAGCGCGACCCGCTGCAGATCGACCTGTCGCTGGAAGTCCGCGCCGTGATCTCGGCCGAGTTCGTCAGCTTCGGCTATGAGGGCATCGCGGTAAATCCCAAGATCATCTTCAACTATGCCAATGTGGCGGACAGCGGCACCACTCTCTATCTCTCCATCGGCCCGACCTGGGGCTATGATGGGATGAACGAATATTTCTACGATGTGGCCCCGGCCTACGCCACGCCCGACCGTCCCGCCTACAAGGCCGACGAGGGCTATGTCGGCACCCGCGTCAATATCGGCGCCGCCTATCCGCTGACCGAGCGGGTGCGGGTCTTCGCCGGCACCCAGATCGGCTATTTCGGTGGCAGCAGCAACGAGGACAGCCCGCTGTTCCGCGACCGCTGGACCGTGGGCGTCGGTGCCGGCCTGACCTGGTCCTTCTGGCAGTCGGAGGCGCGGGTACAGAACCGCGACTGACACTGGGAATAGTTCCATAAGCTGCAACAGTGCATCCGCCAATGGAGCACTGTTGCCCGGCGCAGCAATGCCCTACATCCTCTGTTGCCCCTGCGATGGGCCGCACAGGAAAGGGCATGTGTCATGGGACTGCTGATCGACGGGCGCTGGCATGACCAGTGGTACGACACCGCCGCCACCGGCGGCCGCTTCGTGCGCAAGGACAGCGCTTTCCGCAACTGGGTCACGGCGGATGGTGCCCCCGGCCCCTCGGGGCATGGCGGCTTCAAGGCCGAGCCGGGCCGTTACCACCTCTATGTCTCGCTGGCCTGCCCCTGGGCCCATCGCACCCTGATCTTCCGCCGCCTCAAGGGGCTGGAGGGGATGATCGGCCTCTCCGTCGTGCATTGGCTGATGGCGGAGCAGGGCTGGACCTTCAATGACGGCCCCGGCGTCATTCCCGACCCGCTGCATCAGGCCCAGGTGCTGCACCAGATCTACACCGCCGCCGACCCGTCCTATAGCGGCCGTGTCACCGTGCCGGTGCTGTGGGACAAGCAGACCGGCGAGATCGTCAGCAACGAATCCGCCGAGATCATCCGCATGTTCAACAGCGCCTTCGATGGCGTGGGCGCCGCGCCGGGCGACTACTACCCCGAACCGCGGCGGGCGGAGATCGACGCCATCAACGCCCGCATCTACGACACCATCAACAACGGCGTCTACAAGGCCGGCTTCGCCACCACCCAGCCGGCTTACGAAGAGGCGGTGACTGCCCTGTTCGACAGCCTGAACGGGCTGGAGCAGCGGCTGTCGGGCCAGCGCTATCTGCTGGGCGACCAGGTGACGGAGGCGGACTGGCGGCTGTTCACCACCCTGCTGCGCTTCGACGCCGTCTATCACGGCCACTTCAAATGCAACCTGCGCCGCATCGCCGATTATCCCGCCCTGTCGGGCTATCTGCGCGAGCTGTACCAATGGCCGGGCGTGCGCGAGACCGTGAACTTCCAGCACATCAAGGGCCACTACTACCAGAGCCACACCATGATCAACCCCACGGGCGTGGTGCCGCTGGGCCCGGTGCTGGACCTGGACGCCCCGCACGAGCGGGAGCAGGTGCGCGGATAGTCGCCGAGGGGGGAGCGACCAGCGGCAACCGGCCGCTACTCGCTCCGTCCGCCCAGCACCGTCCGCGGCCCGACCGTGTGCTTCTTCAGCCGGGCGCCGCTGGCCGCCTCCACCTCTTCCAGCACGACCTCATAGCCCCAGAGGTCGGCCAGATGCTGCAGCACGGCCCGCGCCTCCTCCTCCTCCAGCACCACCTGGTTCATCACCCGGTGCTCCAGCAACAGCCGGCGGTCACCGGTCAGGTCCACATCGACGATCTGGATGTCGGCCTCGTTCCAGGCGATGTCATACTGGCGGGCCAGGGCCTGGCGCACTTCGCGGTAGCCGCGCTCGTCATGGATGGCCTGCACCCGCATCTCCGGTTCGCGGGCATCGTCGCGCACATGGAACAGGCGGAACTTGCGGATCAGCGCCGGCGACAGGTACTGCAACAGGAAGCTCTCGTCGCGGTAATTGGCCCAGGCCTCCTTCAGTGCCGCCATGCCGTCGCCGCGCCCGGCCAGATCGGGGAACCAGGCCCGGTCCTCGTCCGTGGGGGTGGTGGCGATGCGCTCGATGTCCTGCATCATGGCGAAACCCAGCGCATAGGGGTTGAGGCCGCCATAGCGCGGATCATCGAAGTCCGGCTGGAACACCACGCTGGTGTGGCTGTGCAGCGCCTCCAGCCAGGCGCCATCGGTGATCAGCCCGCGCTCATGCAGCGTGTGCAGGATGCGGTAATGGCAATAGCTGGCGCAGCCTTCGTTCATCACCTTGGTCTGGCGCTGCGGATAGAAGTACTGGGCGACGTGGCGGACGACGCGCAGCAGCTCCCGCTGCCAGCCCTGCAGGCGGGGCGCCTTCTTCTCCAGGAAATACAGCAGGTTCTCTTCCGGCAGCTCCAGCAGCGCCCGGCGCCGGTCGCGGTCGGACAGGGGATGCGGCCCGCCGGTCTTGCTCGGCACCGTGCGCCAGAGATCGTTGAAGGTGCGCTCGGCATGCTCCTGCCGCTCCAGTTCGCGCTTGGCCTCCAGCCGCAGATCCAGCGAGCGCCGGCGGGGATAGCGGTGGACCCCGTGATTCATCAGGGCATGGGCGGCGTCCAGCACCCGCTCCACCAGGGTGAAACCATAGCGCTCCTCGCACTTGGCCACATATTCCTTGGCGAAGGACAGGTAATCCAGGATGCCGTCGGCATCGGTCCACTGCTTGAACAGATAGTTGTTCTTGAAGAAATGGTTGTGGCCGAAGGCCGCGTGGGCGATGACCAGCGCCTGCATCGTCATGGTGTTCTCTTCCATGATGTAGCTGATGCAGGGGTTGGAATTGATGACGATCTCATAGGCCAGCCCGCGCAGGCCTTTGCGGTACAGCCCCTCGTCGCGGGCGAAATGCTTGCCGAACGACCAGTGCTTGTACAGAAGCGGCATGCCGATGCTGGAATAGGCGTCCAGCATCTGTTCGGAGGTGATGACCTCGATCTGGTTGGTATAGATGTCCAGCCCCATCTCGCCCACGGCGATGCGCTCGATGGCGTCATAGGTGCGGCGGACCTTGTCATAGTCCCAGTCGGCGCCGGTATAGAGCGGCGCACTGTCGGACGTCAGCATCAGCGTCATGCGTCGACCCCTTCGGCCATGGCGTCCTGCGCCGCCTCGCGGGAGAACAGTTCACGGAACACCGGATAGATGTCGCGGCGGTGGGTGACCCGCTTCATGGCCAGCGGCTGGCTCGGCCCCTGGATGGTCTTGTAGGTCCGCCACAGATCGGTCTCGCGGCTGCCGCCGCCATAGCCGATGCCGCTGGGCACACCATCCTGCCCCACCTCGATATAGGCGTAGTACTGGCACATGGGCAGGATCACCTGGGACAGCAGGGCCGAGGTCTTGGCATTGTCCGACAGGGCGTTGTCGCCGTCGCTGGCCTGGGCGGCGTAGATGTTCCACTCCTCGACGGGATAGCGCTCCATCACCACGCGCTGCATCTCCTCCAGCGCCGTGGAGACGACGGTGCCGCCGGTTTCGGCGCTGTAGAAGAAGGTCTCCTCGTCCACCTCCTGCGCCCGGTGGGTGTGGCGGATGAAGACCACGTCCACATGCTTGTAGCGCCGGGTCAGGAACAGGTAGAGCAGCATGTAGAAGCGCTTGGCCAGATCCTTCATGTGCTCGGTCATGGACCCCGACACGTCCATCAGACAGAACATCACCGCCTGGGCCGAGGGCTTGGGCACGGCCTGGAACCGGTTATAGCGGACATCGACCGGATCGATATAGGGGATGCGCTGGGTCCGGCGCAGCAGCACCTCCAGCTCCGCCCGCGCCGCACGCAGCCGCTCGGCATCGCTGTTGTCCCGCTCCAGCCGGTCGATCTCCTCCCGCAGCGCCTTGACCTCGTCACCGGTGGGCCGGTTCAGGGCGATGCGCCGGGCCAGACTGTTGCGCATGGTGCGCACGAGGTTGAGGTTGGTGGGCGAGCCGCTGACCGAATAGCCGGCGCGCTGGAAGGATACGGATTCCGTCACCTTCAGCTTGCGCTTGGCCAGATCCGGCAGTTCCAGGTCCTCCAGGAACAGGTCGATGAACTCCTCGCGCGTCAGGGCGAAACGGAACTCATCCTCGCCGCCGCCATCTTCGGAGCCTTCGTTGCCGCCGCCGCCGCCGCCCCGGGGCGGACGGCCGATGCGGTCGCCGGTCATGAACTCCTTGTTGCCGGGCACGACGATGTCGCGCAGCCCGCCGGAGGCGGAGCGGTGGAAGGTGGGTTCACGGATGCCGTCCGGCGAAATCACGATGTCGCCGCCGACATCGATGTCCTTGAGCTTGCGCCGGCCGCTGGCATCGCGCACGGCCCGCATCACCTGCTCCTTGGCACGGCGCAGGAAGCGCTGGCGGTTGGCCAGGCTCTTTCCCTTGGGATTCAGGCGTCGGTCGATGATGGTGAACAAGCTTTCACATCCTTTCCGTGCCGTCCGTAGGCGTTCCGTGCCACCCCTGGGTCCGGGGGACGCCGCGCGGCGCCCCCCGGACCGCCGGAGATCAGCCGGCCTGCTTGACCCGCATGTACCACTCCACCAGCCGCCGGACCTGCCGCTCGGTATAGCCGCGCTCGGTCATGCGGTTGACGAAATCGTTGTGCTTCTTCTCGGTGTCGCTGTCCTTCTTGCTGCCGAAGCTGATCACCGGCAGCAATTCCTCGACCTGGCTGAACATCCGCCGCTCGATGACGTCGCGCAGCTTCTCGTAGCTGGTCCAGGACGGGTTGCGCCCGCCATTCTGCGCCCGCATGCGCAGGGAGAACTTGACCACCTCATTGCGGAAGTCCTTGGGATTGGCGATCCCCGCCGGCTTCTCGATCTTGGTCAGCTCCTGGTTCAGCAGCTCGCGGTTCAGCAGCTGGCCCGTATCCGGGTCCTTGAAATCCTGATCCTCGATCCAGGCGTCGGCATAATCCACATAGCGGTCGAACAGGTTCTGACCGTAATCATGGTAGGATTCCAGATAGGCTTTCTGGATTTCGTTGCCGATGAACTCGGCATAGCGGGGCGCCAGCTCCGCCTTGATGAATTCCAGATACTTCTTTTCCGTCTCGTCCGGGAACTGCTCGCGCTTGATCGACTGCTCCAGGATGTACATCAGATGCACCGGATCGGCGCCGACCTCGGTGTTGTCATAGTTGAAGGTGCTGGCCAGCACCTTGAAGGCGAAGCGGGTGGAGATGCCGTTCATGCCCTCGTCCACGCCGGCCGCGTCCTTGTACTCCTGCAGCGTCTTGGCCTTGGGGTCGGTCTCCTTCAGGCTTTCGCCGTCATAGACCCGCATCTTGCTGAACAGGTTGGAATTGCCATGCTCGCGCAGGCGCGACAGCACGGCGAAGCGGGCCAGCATCTCCAGCGTGGCCGGGGCGCAGGGCGCCTCCGCCAGTTCGGATCCGCGGATCAGCTTCTCATAGATCTTCTGCTCCTCGGTGACCCGCAGGCAGTACGGAACCTTGATGACGCAGATACGGTCGATGAAGGCTTCGTTGTTCTTGTTGTTCTTGAAGCTCTGCCACTCCGCCTCGTTGCTGTGGGCCATGATGACACCCTGGAACGGCAGGGCACCGATATTCTCGGTGCCGATATAGTTGCCTTCCTGGGTGGCCGTCAGCAGCGGGTGCAGCATCTTGATCGGCGCCTTGAACATCTCGACGAATTCCAGGATGCCCTGGTTCGCCCGGTTCAGGCCGCCGGAGTAGCTGTAGGCGTCGGGATCGTTCTGGCTGTACAGTTCCAGCTTGCGGATATCGACCTTGCCCACCAGGGACGAAATGTCCTGGTTGTTCTCGTCGCCGGGCTCGGTCTTCGACACCGCCACCTGGCGCAGGCGCGACGGCCGCAGCTTCACCACCTTGAACTTGCGGATGTCACCGTCGAACTCGTCGAGCCGCTTCAGCGCCCAGGGGCTCAGCAGGCCGGTCAGCCGGCGGCGCGGCACGCCGTAGCGGTCCTCGATGACGGCGCCCATCTTCTCCGGGTCGAACAGGCCCAGCGGGCTTTCGAACACAGGGCTGACCTGCTCGCCGGCCTTCAGCACATAGATGGGGCGGTCCTCCATCAGCGCCTTCAGCCGTTCGGCCAGGGACGACTTGCCGCCGCCCACGGGGCCCAGCAGGTACAGGATCTGCTTGCGCTCCTCCAGCCCCTGCGCCGCATGGCGGAAGAAGCCGACGATGCGCTCGATGGTCTCCTCCATGCCGAAGAACTCGGCGAAGGCGGGATAGACCTTGATGGTGCGGTTCATGAAGATCCGCGACAGGCGCGGATCGCGGGCGGTATCCACCACCTCCGGCTCGCCGATGGCCTCCAGCAGGCGCTCGGCGGCGGTGGCGTACATGGACGGGTCGTCGCGGCAGCCTTCGAGATATTCCAACAATGACATCTCGGTGTCGCGGCGGCTTTCATAGGACTGGGCGTAGCTGGCGAACAGGTCGGTGACCGGACTCATCAGCGATCTCCTTGAGGCGGACCCGGCGGCGACCGGTGCTTGCGGTCGGCCCGGCATTTTCCAAGTGGCGGCAGGTCGCGGCGGGGGACAGAGCGGGCCGCGGCCCGACGGAGGCATCCCTGGAAAAGGAACCCGCTGCCGGGCTCCAGGGTCCCGGTGCGGCTAAGGAATTCTGCGGCGCCTGCGGTCATCTCCCCCGCGAGCGGCAGCCTTGGTGGAACCGGTCCGCCCCGGACAGATCCGCGGCGGGCGGGTTCCCGGACAGCCAGGGGCAGCGGCATGGCACGGCGGTGGCGCCTGCTGCCCTCATGTTGGTCGTCCCTGCATTCGTCACCCCCGCAGCGGGACGGACCGTCCTGCCGGGGTCGGGGGGAACGGAAGTTGGCCTGACCTGTCACCGCATGTCCTCCGCCGTGCTGTGAAGACCATGCTCGCCACAATCTCTTAACGGAATATGGCGACGCCGGGGCGGCCCGACCAGTCTCCGGCAACTTGTCACAGTATTCTGCATGCCAGCTTAAAACGAACATGCGCATTTCGTCCCGGCCCCGGAATGAAATTCCGACGCCCGATCCGGCGGTGCTGACGGGACGTGACAATCCCGGTGCCCGCGCATCGATGTCGCCGAGTTCGATCCCGTGCATCGTTGCGACCCTGCCAAACCGCTGCCCTGCAGCATGAAAAAAGCATGACCCGATTTCCCAGGGTCGGCAAGGTACGCGGACGCATCTCTCGGATAGGTGGTGTGAAACCCGGCGAATGGCCCTACACCTTGGCACGCGGGATGTAGGCGAGGTGCCCCCTCCCTGCCGCCGCCCCCGGTTCCGGGGCCGCGCCCTGGCGACTCCGGTGCCCGCGCCCGGTGATCCAGGCCGGGGTGGCCCGGCGTCACGGCAGGCGGAACGTCCTTCGCAGTTGCAACAAAGACACGTCAATTGTGTTCTTCACATCCGAGCACCCGCGTTTCGAATCATGGTGTTCACAATCCCGCCATGATGCAGTGCAATGGTGCAGTGCCCAACAGGATGGCGTGTCCAACCGGTTGGGCCGTGACAACCGGTAAAAACAAACCTGGTGAGAAAAGATGTTTCCGGCAGACCTTGAGAAAGCGTTCACTTCCGCCTGTGCCGAGCTGGGTCTCGACCCCGCGAACACCAACATCTTCCACCTGGAGTGCCGCCGTCAGGGCCGGGACCCCAAGAGCACCCGCGCCTTCGACCTCGACAAGAACCCCAGCGACATGTGGGCGAGCTTCCGCAAGCTGAAGCGCGCCAGCTGATCTCCCGCCGGCCGGGGGCGGCATTCGCCGCCGTCCCCGGCCCGCACCGACGGGCCGGCGCCTTGCCACCTCCTGCAACGACGCAAGGGGAGCGGCTCCGCCGGACACGACCGGATCGGTCCGGCAGCGGGCCAGTCCAGTGAATGACCGGTCGAGTGAATACGGTACGCACACGAAAACGGCCGCCCTCCGGGGCGGCCGTTCGTGTTTCCGCGACGGGGCGGGACCGTCCGCCCCGGCCTCACTCCCGGCCGGGCCGGAAATGGCGCATGAAGCGTGCCGGCGACGGCAGCAGTCCGGCCAGACCGCCCATCTCCTTCATCCGGCCGATGCCCTTGCCCACCCGCAGCACATCGCGGATCCGCCGGTCGAGGAAGGCCCAGCTGTCGCCATTATCCTCGCTGCGGTCATCGAGCCAGACCAGGGTGGTGGAGGTCAGCACCCCCGACAGCAGCAGGCGCTTGGTGTAGAAATTATAGTCGGTGCTGGTGTCGCCCGCCGCCACCCACATGGCATCGACCGTGCGATAGAGCAGGCGCGGCGCCAGTCCGGCCGCCTGCGGCAGCGTCAGGAAGGACACCGACCGCCGCACCGCCTCGCGGTAGGGCGTCAGGATCTCCAGCCGGGTGCGCACGGCCAGGGTGATGCGGTCCTGCACGCGCAGGGCGGCCAGATCGTGTCCGGCCAGCTGCGCCAGCATCGTGCGGTCGGCCCAGCCGCTGAAATGGGCGACCACCTGCACCGGCCCGTCGGGGAAGGCGGCCAGGGCCTCCTCGCGCGCATAGCCGGCCATCTGGGCGCCGCGCAGCATGGCGGCCCGGGTCCAGCCGTCGAAGGCAACGTCGGGCAGCATGCCCAGCAGGATGGCATCGCGCCGCGCCGTCAGCTCATCCTCCGGGGCCGCCTGTGGATCCGCCTGGAGGTCCGGCGCCCCCGTCGGGGCCTCGGAGTCGGACGGCATGGTGTCCGTCTCCACGGCCGGACCGCTGACCGGCTGCAGCACCGCGGTCTCGTCCGGATCGGCAGCGGGCACGGGGGCGCCGGGCGTGGGTGCGCCAGGCGTGGGTGCGTTGGGATCGGGGATGGCGGCCATGGGGGGCTCCGGGCTGCGGATCGGGATCAGATGGAAACATGGGCCGGGCCGCTTGGTTCGGCCAGCCCTGGCGGCGGGGGTTTTGAAGGCTTCAGCGGGCGGGGCCCGGCCTGCCCCCGGCCTCGGCTCCGAAATATTTCAGCTCCTCGGTGAAGGTCAGCCGCGTCAGGTCGGGCATGCGGTCGGGATAGAGGATGCCGTCCAGATGATCCAGCTCGTGCTGGATGACTCGGGCCAGGGTGCCGCTGGCCTCCGCTTCCACCGGCTGGCCGTCCAGGCCATGGCCGCGATAGCGGATCTGCCGGTAGCGGGGCACGAATCCGCGCAGACCGGGAATCGACAGGCAGCCCTCCCAGCCCGACACCATCTCGTCGGACAGGGCCTCGATCTCCGGATTGATCAGCACCTGCGGCTCCAGCGGCCCGTCGCCGGCGGCCCCGCTGCTGCGCTCCGGCGGCACGCGGAAGACGATGATGCGCCAGCCCACATGCACCTGGGGCGCCGCCAGCCCGATTCCGGGGGCATCGATCATGGTCTCGATCATGTCCAGCGCCAGCTGGCGCACCACGGCCGGCACCGGCAGTTGCACCGGCTCGGCCCGCCGCCGCAGCACCGGATGTCCCATGCGCGCGATCTTGAGAATGGCCATGCGTCCTCCCCTCCCCGGTTCTGTGCCGCTTCGGGCATGCCACAGCCGGACATGCCGCCCCTGTGCATGACGCCCATGACGGCGTTTCCATCGGTAGCCTGTTCCGCGGGGCCTTCACAAGCCCGCCCTCGCCTGTTATACACGCTGCGACTGGATCGGGCAGCCGCACGACCTTTACGGGTCGCGCCTGCCCTTCGTTCATTCGTAACTTAACCCGCGTGATGCCGGCCTGCCGGTGCGCGCACGATTGGAGTGGTGACGACCCGTGCAAGTTCTGGTTCGTGACAACAACGTCGATCAGGCCCTGCGCGCGCTGAAGAAGAAGATGCAGCGCGAGGGCATCTTCCGCGAGATGAAGCTGCGCCGCAATTACGAGAAGCCCTCCGAGAAGCGCGCCCGCGAGAAGGCCGAGGCCATCCGCCGTGCCCGCAAGCTTCTGCGTAAGCGTCTGGAGCGCGAGGGCTACTAAGCCCTGGCACTGTTGTCCGGCAGCGTTTGTCGGGCTTGACGGGATTGAGAGCCGCCCCGCGGATATGCAGGGCGGCTTTTGGTCTTTGTGGAGTCGGGGTGGCACCTTTGCGCCCGATGTGACGGCCCGCCGCAAAGCGGCTGACAGGCCCGTTGACGCGGACAGGCCCGTTGACAGGGCCGGCGCCCCTCTCCACTCTGCCCCCGTTCCAAGGGGGGCCCCGGCAAGGGGCTGAGATGCCGCTGGCGGGGGTGATCCCCGGCGCGGGGACCCTTCGAACCTGATCCGGGTCATACCGGCGTAGGGAACGGAACAGGCGCCCCGGCCTTCTGGCGACCGCCTCCTGGCGACTCGGCAGGTCCGCCCGGGGAGACCGCCCCCATCTCGCGCAGTTGCGCCCGGATCTCCCCCGATCGCGAGGAGATCCCGATGCCAGATCACAGCCTTCCCGCCGACACCGCCGCCGCGGGCGATTTCCGCGTCACCACCGGCCCCCTGCCGGCCAGCCGTAAGATCCATGTGCCCGGCCGGCTGTTCCCGGACCTGCGCGTGGCCATGCGCGAGATCGATCTGACGCCCTCGGCCAACGAGCCACCGGTGCGGGTCTACGACACCTCCGGTCCCTACAGCGATCCGGATGCCCGCATCGACATCCGCGGCGGCCTGCCGGCCCTGCGCCGGCGCTGGATCGAGTCCCGCGGCGATGTGGAGACCTATGACGGCCGCGCCGTGCGGCCGGAAGACAACGGATTGAAGTCCGGCCAGGACAGCCCGGTGCCCCTGTTCGACCGGGCCGGCCGCCGGCCCCTGCGCGCCAGGCCGGGCCGCAATGTCAGCCAGATGCATTATGCCAAGGCCGGCATCATCACGCCGGAGATGGAATACATCGCCATCCGCGAGACTCTCGGCCGGGAGAGGCTGCGCGAGGCCGCCCGGCGCTCGGGCGAGAGCTTCGGGGCCGCCATCCCCGATCATGTGACACCGGAATTCGTGCGCGACGAGGTGGCCCGCGGCCGCGCTGTCATCCCCAGCAACATCAACCATCCCGAGTCCGAGCCGATGATCATCGGCCGGAACTTCCTGGTGAAGATCAACGCCAATATCGGCAATTCCGCCGTCACCTCCAGCGTGGCGGACGAGGTGGACAAGCTGGTCTGGGCCATCCGCTGGGGCGCCGACACGGTGATGGACCTGTCCACCGGCCGCAACATCCACACGATCCGCGAATGGATCCTGCGCAACAGCCCGGTGCCCATCGGCACCGTGCCGATCTATCAGGCCCTGGAGAAGGTGGGCGGCAAGGCCGAGGAGCTGACCTGGGACCTGTTCCGCGACACGCTGATCGAGCAGGCCGAACAGGGGGTGGACTATTTCACCATCCATGCCGGCGTGCGCCTGGCCTATATCCCGCTGACGGCCCGCCGGGTCACCGGCATCGTCAGCCGCGGCGGCTCGATCATGGCCAAATGGTGCCTGGCCCATCACCGCGAGAATTTCCTCTACACCCATTTCGAGGAGATCTGCGAGATCATGAAGGCCTATGACGTGGCCTTCTCGCTGGGTGACGGGCTGCGGCCCGGCTCCATCGCCGACGCCAACGACGACGCCCAGTTCGGTGAACTGGAAACCCTGGGCGAGCTGACGAGGATCGCCTGGCGGCACGATGTCCAGACCATCATCGAGGGGCCGGGCCATGTGCCCATGCACCTGATCAAGGAGAACATGGACAAGCAGCTGCGCGAATGCGGCGAGGCCCCCTTCTACACGCTGGGACCGCTGACGACGGATATCGCGCCGGGCTACGACCACATCACCAGCGGCATCGGGGCCGCCATGATCGGCTGGTACGGCACCGCCATGCTCTGCTACGTCACGCCGAAGGAGCATCTGGGCCTGCCCGACCGCGACGACGTCAAGGTCGGCGTGGTCACCTACAAGATCGCCGCCCATGCCGCCGATCTCGCCAAGGGCCACCCGGCCGCGCGGGAACGCGACGATGCCCTCTCCCGCGCCCGCTTCGAGTTCCGCTGGAAGGACCAGTTCAACCTGTCCCTCGACCCGGAGACGGCCGAGCGCTTCCACGACCAGACCCTGCCGGCCGACGGTGCCAAGCTGGCCCATTTCTGCTCCATGTGCGGGCCGAAATTCTGCTCGATGAAGATCACGCAGGAGGTGCGCGACTACGCCGCCCGGCAGGCGGCGGAGGTCCAGGCCGGCATGGCGGCCATGTCCGCCGCCTTCAAGGAAAAGGGCGGGCAGGTCTATCTCTCCGACCGCCCCGTGCCGGAGGATCATCACTGACAGGGGGCGGCGGCAAGGGGCAGCGGCAGGGGCGGCGGCAGGAGGCAGCGGCAGGGCCGGCCGGCACAAGGCCCGGGCACCGCAGCCCGTGCGCACGCCCTCTGCTCCCTTGCCCCCACCGCCCATCCCCACCGCCCATCCCCACCGCGTCGTGCCCGCGCAGGCGGGCACCCAGGGTCACAGGCGCGACGCCCCGCCCCGCCCGGATCCTCCGCCTTGCGCGGAGGACGACGCGGGAAATGCAAGTCCCGGATCGGGGGGCCCCATCGCCCCCCTGTCGTCCCGCCGCCCCTACGCCCGGCGGCGGCGGCGGAAGGTGGCCGTGGTGAATTCCGGCGGCTTGTTGGCGACCCAGCGGATGAAATCGGCGATGGCCGGGTGGGCGCGCAGCGCTTCCACCGTGGCATAGCGGTCGCGCAGCTCCCGCTCGTTCAGCTCCGCATGGATCTTGCGGTGGCAGACCCGGTGCAGCGGCACCGTCACCGTACCGCCCTGGCTCTTCGGCACCAGATGATGGTCCTCCACGCTGGGACCTGCGCGCATCGGGCGCCCGCACAGCGGGCATGGCCCCAGCGACCGGCGGTCGCAGGCCGGCCGTTCCGGCAGGTCGATGGGCAGGGGCTGAAGACGGCGCATAACCGCCACTATAGGGGCTTTCGCCTCTGCCGCCAGCCCTGGCCCTGCATCCGGCGCGGACGCGCCCTGCGGCAACCCATCTTTGCCGCCCGCACCGACCGGCGCATATCAGGATCATGCTTGCCGACCCCGCACCGCCCGCTTCACCCTCGCCTGCACCGACCAGCCGCATCGTTCCGCTGATCGTCGCCTGCGCCCTGTTCATGGAGAATCTCGACAGCACCGTGATCGCCACGGCGCTGCCGACCATGGCCCGCAGCCTGGGGGAGGACCCGCTGCGGCTCAGCATGGCCATCACCGCCTATCTGCTCAGTCTGGCCGTGTTCATCCCCCTGTCCGGCTGGATGGCCGACCGCTTCGGGGCACGGCGGGTGTTCCGCACCGCCATCCTGATCTTCACCCTGGGGTCGGTCTGCTGCGGCCTGTCGCAGAATCTGGCGGAGCTGGTGGCCGCCCGCATCCTCCAGGGCATGGGCGGCGCCATGATGACGCCCGTGGGCCGTCTGGTCCTGCTGCGCAGCACGCCCAAGGCCGAGCTGGTGCGGGCCATGGCCTGGTTCACCGTGCCGGCCCTGCTGGGGCCGGTGCTGGGACCACCGGTGGGCGGCTTCATCGTCACCCATGTCTCCTGGCGCTGGATCTTCTTCGTCAATGTGCCCATCGGCCTGCTGGGCATGCTGCTGGCCGGCCGCTTCATCCCCGAGATCCGCGAGGACAGCGTGCCGCCGCTGGATCTCACAGGGTTCGTCTGGCTGGCCCTCGGCCTGTCCGGGGCCATGTTCGGGCTGGAGACGGTGGGGCGCGACGTGCTGCCGCCTCCAGCCGTGGCGGCGCTGCTGGTCCTTGCCGTGGTGGCCCTGGCCCTCTATGTCCGCCATGCCCGGCGTGTGGAGCATCCGCTGCTGGGCTGGGCGCCCATGCGCATCAGCAGTTTCGGCCTTGCCATCATCGGCGGTTCGCTGTTCCGCATCGGCATCGGTGCCATTCCCTTCCTGCTGCCCCTGATGCTGCAGGCGGGGTTCGGCATGTCGGCCCTCCGCTCCGGTCTGCTGACCTTCGTCAGCGCCGCCGGGGCCATGGGGATGAAGCTGGTGGCCCAGATGGTGCTGGCCCGCTTCGGCTTCCGGCCGGTGCTGGTGGTCAATGGCTTGATCGCCAGCCTGTTCCTGATCGGCTTCGGCCTGTTCCGGCCGGACACGCCGCACGCCATCATCCTGGCCGTGCTGTTCGTCAGCGGCTTCTTCCGCTCGCTGCAGTTCACCGCCGTCAATACGCTGGCCTTCGCCGACATGCCGCGGGCGCTGATGAGCGCCGCCACCAGCTTCTCGGCCACGGCCCAGCAGATGTCGCTCAGCCTGGGGGTGGTCGTGGGTGCCATGGCCTTGCATCTGGCCCGGCTGGCCGCGGAACGGGACACGCTGACCGCCGCCGATTTCTGGCCGGCCTTCCTCACCGTCGGGGTGATTTCGCTGCTGTCGGTCCCGGTGTTCCTGCGCCTGTCCCGCGATGCCGGCGACGAGGTCAGCGGCCACCGCAGCGCCCAGGCCCTGCCCGAGCGGGGGCAGGAGGCGGATTGACCCCGGCCATCGGGCGCTCCACTTTCTTTCCGGAGCGCTGACACTGTTCGGGAGGCGGTCGATGTCCGCACGCTGCACCATTGGCGACCTGGCCAGGAGCGCCGGCACCAAGGTGGAAACCATCCGCTGGTACGAACGCGAAGGGCTGCTGCCGCCGGCGGAGCGCTCCTCCGGCAATTACCGGCTCTACACCGCAGCGCACCAGCGCCGGCTGGTCTTCATCCGCCGGGCCCGGGAACTGGGTTTTAGCCTGGAGGCAGTGCGCACATTGCTGGATCTGGCCGATCATCCGACCCAGCCCTGCCACGCCGCCGATGCGCTGGCGGCCCGCCATCTGGCCGAGGTCGAGCGCAAGCTGGCCGACCTGGAACGGCTGCGCGACAGCCTGCGCGCCCTGACCACGGAATGCGGCCACGGCACCGCCGCCGATTGTCGCATCCTGGAAGCGCTCAGCGCCTAGCACATTGGCGTCCCCCGGGAATCGCCGGGCCGAGGGGCTGGTATTTCCTGCCGCTTCGTGCGAGCAAACAGGGATAGGCCCATTCGCCGGGAGCCGTTCCCATCATGCCCATCGAAGTCCATCACCTCGCCAATTCGCGGTCTCACCGCATCCTCTGGCTGCTGGAGGAACTTGGCCTGCCCTATACGGTGGTGCGCTACGAACGGGACCCACAGACGCAGTTGGCTCCGCCCGAACTGAAGAAGATCCATCCGCTGGGCAAGTCCCCCGTGATCCGCGACGGGGACCTGCTGCTGGCGGAATCGGGTGCCATCGTCGAATACATGCTGCAACATCATGGCTATGGCCGGCTGGTGCCGCCGGTCGGTACCGACGACCATGTGCGCTATCTGCACTGGCTGCATTTCGCCGAAGGCTCGGCCATGCTGATCCTGGTGCTGAAGCTCTATCTTGGCCGGCTGGGCGATGCCGCGGCCCCGCTGGCACCGCGGGTGGATGGACAGATCGCCGACCATCTCGCCTATATGGAAACCAGCCTCGCCGGCCATGACTGGTTCGCCGGTGATGATTTCACTGCCGCCGACATCATGATGAGTTTCCCGGTGGAAGCGGCCTTCCGCCGCGGCGGGCTGGAACACTTCCCCAATCTCGCCCGCTTCCTGAAGGCGGTGCAGACCCGTCCGGCCTACCGACGCGCCCTGGACAAGGGCGGCCCCTACATCTACGACCGCCAGAACGACTGACGGCGCCTGGTCCAGCCGTTTCCGCGCCGGGACGCGACCCGGCGGGGGGCATGGGACGCCGCGGCCGCCCGCGCCTGTGCCCGGCCAATCAATGGACAATAATCCTATTTCATGCTTCCCTGAGCCGATGCCCTCCAGGTGGGGCGCGTGGGTCTTGGACAAGGTTAAGACAACGTAAAACAGGTCTCTTAAGGTGACATGCGCCCCCAGCGCCGGTTCATGTCGCCTTTGTCGCGTTAAGGATAAAAGTCCTAATACAAACAAGGCCCTATCAGGCGACATCCCGTCGGCCTTCCGTCGCCTTAGTCGCCTGGACTGCCCCCCTAAACTGGGACATCTGGAAAAGCTACAGTTCTCTTGAGAGGAGAGGGCTGATGGGCAAGCGACGTAGTTTAGAGGAGAAGTTGGCTGCGTTGGCGCGGGTTGAGGCCGGAGAG
>NZ_QGNJ01000011.1 GCF_003336875.1 Oleisolibacter albus
GCGCCCCGGCAACTCATTCCCTCGTCCAGCACCGCCGCAACCACCCGACGGCGCAGATCCATCGAAAGCCCAAGACCCATGCAGGCTGGCCTCCATACCCAGCCAGCAGCATGAATCACAAAATCAGCCCCATGGGAATCCCTCACGATTCCTGTCGCTCGGAAACTGCTCTAGTGGCCCCATCACCTTAGCCGCGAGAGGGCGGACCATGCGGCGCAGGTTTCCGCCGCCGGCGTGATGCCGGCCGTTTCCGCCGCGGCCACATCGTTGGGCAGGCCGGCACCGGGGCAGCGGTCCAGGCTGTCGCGGATCTCCCGCTTCGACAGGTCCGACAGCACCCAGCCCAACGGCACGTCCGGCACGCTGGCCGGCAGGCGCAGCATCAGGAATTGCATGGGGTGGGTCAAGGGTGCCTCGTCCAGCACGGTGCGGCCATCGACCCGGCGCTTGAAGCCGATCAGCTCCTCCTGCCCCAGGGTGCTGCGCACCGACAGGATGGTGGTGATGGGAGCCGTCAAATCCTGCAATGCCGTGGAGGGGGGCGTGGCCGGCGCCGCGCCCGCTGCCGGCCCGACCGGGGTCCGGGCCACTGCCGGCGGCAGCGGCGTCATCTCCGGGTCATTGGCCACATAGAGGAAGACCAGGCGGATCTTCTCCGGAGTCAGCGCCGGATTGGCGCGGCCGGCGGCGGCATAGGCGGCCAGGGCTGTGCGGGCGATGCCCAGCGCCGTCAGCGTGCCGGAATTGTCGTAATAGCCGCCATCCACATAGAGCCAGTCGAATCCCTCCGGCGGCGGTGACGGGCAGTCCGCCGCCATCTGCCACTCCACCTCGCCTGCCGGGCTGAGATAGGGGAAACGGGCGCTGGTGTGGGCGGCGGTGGCCATACGCAGCCGCGGCGTCAGGCAGGACAGATCGACGATGCCGGGAAACAGGGCCGGGTCCAGGCGCAGCGGCGCAATGACGGCATGGCGGCCGCTCTGGACCTGGGTGGTGTTGAAGAACAGATAGGGCAACGTGGTGGCCCCGTCGGCATAGAGCCGGGCCACGGGCTGGTCGAAGGGGCCGGCGATGGCACCGGGGCTGCGGGCCAGACCGATTTCGAAACCGCGGGCGCGGTCCAGCAGCGGCGTTCCGCCGACCCGCACCGCCACCGGCAGGAAGCGCTGGGCCAGATCGGGGATCAGGAAGCCGGTCAGCAGCGGCGACAGGAACTCGGCCCGGTAATAGTCCAGCACGCGCGCCGTGTGCGAGGACGGCACCTGCGCCGGCGCCGTCTGTGCAGGATCGGTGGTGCGGTCCCCGTCCAGCATCAGGCTGGCGGCATAGGCGCCGATGCCGACGCTGCCGCCGGACACGCCGGACAGACCCAGCACATGGCGGGCCAGGGCAGGATTGGCATCGGTCAGCCGCGCCAGGCTGTAGCTGGTCCAGTAAGCGGCACGGATGCCGCCGCCGGCCGAGGCGACGATGACCACGGGATAGGGATCGTCGGCCCCGCGGGCCGCAATCTCGTCGGCGCGGGCACCGAACCAGCGCGCGAATCCCTCCACAGCCGGGGCCGGCACATCGCCCTGGACTTCCGCCAGACGCAGCTGGTGGTCGGCGTTCCAGCCCAGCGCGCCGAAGACCAGGGCCAGGCACAGGCTCCAGAGGATGAAGGGGACGCCGGTCCGGCTGCTGAAATAGGACAGCGCGCTGCCGACGCCGACGAAACCGCCACCCCAGACCAGAAACAGCGGAGCCGTTCCCCAAAATCGGCCGAATCCGGCCGGCAACAACACCGTCAACAGCACGACGCCGACGAAAGCCGGCAGGAAAGCCCGGATCAGGACCCGGGTCAGCGGTGGCAGGGCCCGAAAGGGCAAGGCACGGGCAACCGGCCTGGGATCTTGGCCGGCATCGACGGAGCCGCGGCCCCATGTGGCCGAATAGGCGGTGGAGACAGCCGCACCCGGCTGAGGTGCCGCCTCGGCTATCGCGGCGGCCCGTTCCAGCCGTATGGTATGGTTGCGTTCCGCCTGCCAGTCTCCGACCAGCAGGTGGCGGCGCAGCAGAGTGAAGCCATAGAAGAGGATGGCCAGAGCCAGGGCAACCCATGCCAGTTGGTGCAATTGCGCCACTGTCCGCGGGGCCATGTCGGCATTGCTGCGCTCCACCGCGGACCACAGGCTCCAGGCCAGGGCGACCAGAGGCAGGCTGCCCAGGAGTCGGGGGAGGTGGCGTTCCAGCCAACGGGCGACCGGCGTCAATCTTTCGGAGGGTGCATTGCGGGCATAGACGGCGATGCGGGCCCAGTACCAAGCATTGACGGCGTAGAACAGGGCTGCCAGTAGTAACGACGGTGCCCCATGCCAGGACCAGCCCTGCTCTCCGACCAACCACAGCAGGTCACGCGCCTGCCCGGCGCCAAGCATCACGACCAGGAACAGCAAGGTGAAGACCAGGGAGAACCGCACTGTTACCAGGACACCCCAGACAGCCCCCACCTGCGTCCACATCCGCGTCATGCCTTCCTCCCTGTTCCCCTGTGACGGGTGGCGAGGATAGCACCGGCAAAATCGCTGCGCGCGTAAATCTTTTTGATTTTCCCTCAATCGGATCAAGCAGGCGCTGCCGGGCATGCGCATGGCTGGCCGGGCACCGCCCCTGCGGGGCAGTCTTTGGGCGGGGTCGGCGCCGGAAACGCTTCGGCCACCGGAGACGATCGGGAATTTCCTGGAATATTAACCCGCACGCATTATCTGTACCAGCGGGCCATCCGGCGCTTTACAGCTTCTGTGGGCTGCTGTCTACCTGCGCTTGCCGCGGGAGGCTGCCTCCGCGCTGCTGCATATTGAAGCACCGGGGACGCTCAAGTAAAACCGACGTGGTTTTGCAAGCCCTTGCCCATAGCCTGTCCGCGTCCTGCGGCGGGCGTTCCGACCGGACATCCCATGGCTCCCTACGACCAAGCACCGTCTGAGCGGTATTCCTTCCTGTTCGGAACGAACGGGACCTTCATCGCCGAACTGTACGCCCGCTACCAGCAGGACCCCGCATCGGTGGACGCCGGCTGGCAGAGCTTCTTCGCCGAACTGGGCGATGACGGGCGGGAGATCCTGGCCGAGCTCCAGGGCGCCAGTTGGGCCAAGTCCGACGCCAAGGTCATCGGCGCCGCCGATCCCGACGCCGCTCAGCCCGCCAAGGGCGGCGATAAGGGCAAGGGCGCCGGCAAGGCCGACGCGGGCAAGGGCGACAAGACGGCCGCATCCGGCATCACGCCCGAGCAGGTGCGCCAGGCACAGCTGGACAGCATCCGCGCGCTGATGCTGATCCGCGCGTACCGGGTGCGCGGCCATCTGCAGGCCAAGCTGGATCCGCTGCATCTGGAGAAGCGGGCCGAGCATCCCGAGCTGGATTACCGCTCCTACGGCTTCACCGACGCCGATCTCGACCGCCCGATCTTCATCGACAATGTGCTGGGGATGGAGACGGCGACGCTCCGCCAGATCGTCGATGCGGTGCAGAAGACCTATTGCGGCTCCATCGGCGTGGAGTTCATGCACATCCAGGATCCCGAGCAGAAGAGGTGGATCCAGGAGCGCATCGAGGGCATCCGCAACCAGACGGACTTCACGACCAACGGCAAGAAGGCAATCCTGCAGCGCCTGACCGCCGCCGAAGGCTTCGAGAAGTTCCTGCAGCTCAAATACACCGGCACCAAGCGCTTCGGCCTGGAGGGCGGTGAGATCCTGGTCCCCGCCATCGAGCAGGTGCTGAAGCGTGGCGGTCAGCTGGGTCTGAAGGAGATCGTGCTGGGCATGGCCCACCGCGGCCGCCTGAACGTGCTGGCCAATGTGCTGGGCAAGCCGTTCAAGGCCATCTTCTCGGAGTTCCAGGGCAACCCGGCCAATCCCGAGGATGTGCAGGGTTCCGGCGACGTGAAGTACCATATGGGCACGTCCAGTGACCGGGACTTCGACGGCAACACCATCCATCTGTCGCTGTCGCCGAACCCGTCGCACCTGGAAGTGGTGAACCCGGTGGTCTGCGGCCGTGTGCGTGCCAAGCAGTGCCAGGTCTCCGGCCAGGTGCCGCCGTCGGACGAAAGCCGTTATCAGGTTCTGGGCATTCTGCTGCACGGCGACGCCGCCTTCGCCGGCCAGGGGCTGGTGCCGGAGACGCTGCTGCTGTCCGAGCTGAAGGGCTACCGCACCGGCGGCATCATCCACTTCATCATCAACAACCAGATCGGCTTCACCACGGCGCCGCAGTACAGCCGGTCCGGCCCGTACCCGACGGAAGTGGCCAAGTCGATCCAGTCCCCGATCTTCCACGTCAACGGCGATGATCCCGAGGCTGTCATCCATGTCAGCCGCATCGCCACCGAATTCCGCCAGACCTTCCTGAAGGATGTGGTGGTGGACGTGGTTTGCTACCGCCGCCAGGGCCACAATGAAAGCGATGAGCCGGCATTCACCCAGCCGGTGATGTACAAGGCCATCCGCAAGCAGACGACCACGCGTGAGCTTTATGCCCAGCAGCTGGTCGGCGAGGGTGTGCTGACCGCCGATGAGGCGGACGCCATGGCCAAGAGCTTCCATGAGCAGATGGAGGCCGAGTTCCAGGCCGCCACCAGCTTCAAGCCCAACAAGGCCGATTGGCTGGAAGGCAAGTGGCAGGGTCTGACCACCGCCAGCGACGATGACCGCCGCGGCCGTACCGCGGTGGAGACGGACGTGCTGAAGCAGGTGGGCCAGGCCATCTCCACGGTGCCGGCCGGCTTCGACCTGAACAACAAGATCGCCCGCCAGCTCAAGGCCAAGCACGAGGCCGTGATCGAGGCCGGTACCGGCATTGACTGGGCCACCGGCGAGGCGCTGGCCTTCGGCACCCTGCTGCTGGAGGGGACCCCCGTCCGCCTGTCGGGCCAGGATGTGGGCCGCGGCACCTTCTCCCAGCGCCATTGCGTGCTGGTGGACCAGACGACCGAGGACAAATATGTCCCGCTGAACCACATCAAGGACGGTCAGGCCACCTTCGAGGTGCATGACAGCCCGCTGTCCGAGGCGGCGGTGCTGGGCTTCGAGTACGGCTTCTCCCTGGCCGAGCCCCATGCGCTGGTGCTGTGGGAGGCGCAGTTCGGCGACTTCGCCAACGGTGCCCAGGTCATCATCGACCAGTTCATCAGTTCGGCCGAGTCGAAGTGGCTGCGCATGTCCGGTCTGGTGCTGCTGCTGCCGCACGGCATGGAAGGCCAGGGGCCGGAGCACAGTTCCTGCCGTGTCGAGCGGTTCCTGCAGCTGTCGGCCGAGGACAACTGGCAGGTCTGCAACGTCACCACCCCGGCCAACTACTTCCACGCGCTGCGCCGTCAGATCCGCCGCGACTTCCGCAAGCCGCTGATCCTGGCCACGCCGAAGTCTCTGCTGCGCCACAAGCTCTGCGTCAGCGACCTGAAGGATTTCGGTCCCGGCGAGAGCTTCCACCGCGTCATCGGCGAAACCGCCGCCGACATGGTGGCGGGCGAGAAGGTGCGCCGTGTCGTGCTCTGCACCGGCAAGGTCTATTACGACCTGCTGCAGGAGCGCGAGAGCCGCGGCATCAAGGACATCGCCATCGTCCGGCTGGAGCAGCTCTATCCCTTCCCGGCTAATACGCTGGCGACCGAATTGGGCAAGTACCCCAACGCCGACGTGGTCTGGTGCCAGGAGGAGCCGGAGAACCAGGGTTACTGGTTCTTTGTCGACCGCCGCATCGAAAAGGTGCTGACCGGTATCAGCCACAAGGCCGGACGCCCGGTCTATGTGGGCCGCGCTGCCTCGGCTGCCCCGGCCACCGGCCTGCTGAAGCGCCACAACCAGGAGCAGGCCAAGCTCCTGGACGATGCGCTGACGGTCTGAGCCGCGTTCGGAATTCTCACGGAAACGACAAACACGAAGGCCCGAAGTCATGGCGACTGAAATCAAGGTGCCCGCCCTGGGCGAGTCGGTGACGGAAGCAACCGTCGCCCGGTGGCTCAAGAAGGTGGGCGAGGCGGTTCAGGTTGACGAGCCGTTGGTGGAGCTGGAGACCGACAAGGTCACGCTGGAGGTCAACGCCACCGCCGCCGGCACGCTGGCGGAGATCGTCGCGGACGAAGGTGCCAACGTCACCATCGGCGCGCTGCTGGGCAGCATCGCCGAGGGCGCCGGCGCCCCGGCAGCCAAGCCGGCCGCCGCTCCGGCTCCCGCTGCTGCTCCGGCCGCTCCCGCGGTTGCGGCGCCCGCCGCCGCTGGTGCCCCTTCTGCTGGTGCCGGCGTCATGCCCGCGGCCCGCAAGCTGGCCGAGGACAACAAGGTCGACACCGCCGCCATCGCCGGCACCGGCAAGGACGGGCGCGTGACCAAGGGTGACGTGATCCAGCATCTGGAGCAGCCGAAGCCGGCCGCCCCGGCACCGCGTCCTGCCCCCGTCGCCACCGGTCCGCGCGCCCGCGCCGACCGCGAGGAACGGGTGCGCATGACCCGGCTGCGCCAGCGCATCGCCGAGCGCCTGAAGGAAGCGCAGAGCACGGCCGCCATGCTGACCACCTTCAACGAGGTGGACATGACGAACGTGATCGCCATGCGCAACCAGCTGAAGGACAGCTTCGAGAAGCGCCACGGCGTGAAGCTGGGCTTCATGTCCTTCTTCGTGAAGGCCTGCATCGTGGCCCTGAAGGAGATCCCGGCCGTCAATGCCGAGATCGACGGCACCGATCTGGTCTACAAGAACTACTATGACATCGGCGTCGCCGTCGGCACGCCGCAGGGTCTGGTGGTGCCGGTGGTGCGCGACGCCGACGAGCTGTCCTTCGCTGGTGTGGAGAAGAAGATCGGCGAGCTGGGCAAGAAGGCCCGCGACGGCAAGCTGTCCCTGGACGAGCTGTCGGGCGGCACCTTCACCATCTCCAACGGCGGCGTCTACGGTTCGCTGATGTCGACGCCGATCCTGAACACGCCGCAGTCCGGCATCCTGGGCATGCACAAGACCATGGACCGTGCCGTGGTGGTCAATGGCAAGGTCGAGGTGCGGCCGATGATGTATCTGGCCCTGTCCTATGACCACCGCATCATCGACGGCCGCGAGGCCGTGACCTTCCTGGTGCGCGTGAAGGAATGCATCGAGAACCCCGAGCGCATCCTGCTCGAGGCCTGATCGGTCCGGCCCGTTCCGGGTCCGAAGCCCCGCCGGGCGACCGGCGGGGCTTTTTTTATGTCGTCGCGCCGCCATTGTCTGCCCATCCGGCATGCAATTGCATGCATGTGCTGATGATAATGACTTGCAGTTTTGTGCCCGGCTGACTATTGACGGGGGCCAGGGCGGGCGCACCATGATCGGGAACGGCGACCATGCAGCAACGCACCATCAAGGCCTGGTACCTCGTCCATAAATGGACCAGCCTGATCTGCACCCTGTTCCTGCTGCTGCTGTGCCTGACCGGCCTGCCCCTGATCTTCCATGATGAGATCGACCAGCTGCTGGAAGGGGAGCAGGCCCTGCCCGCGGTGCCGGATGGCACGCCGATGAAGTCGCTGGACGAGACGGTGGCGGCGGCCCTTGCCCTGCGCCGCGGCGATGTGCCGCTCTATCTCAGCTTCGACGAAGACCGCCCGGTGGTGAATCTCACCTCCGGCCCCCGGGTCACGGCCACTGCCGACCAGATGCATTTCCAACCCATGGATCTGCGCACAGCCAAGCCGGTTCCGGCGCATGAGGGCGGGGTGATGGAGATCATCCTGCGCCTGCACAAGGACATGTTCGCCGGCCTGCCGGGCGAGCTGTTCCTGGGCTTCATGGGCGTCCTGTTCGTGCTGTCACTGCTTTCCGGCGTGGTGGTCTATGCGCCTTTTATGCGCAAGGTGCCCTTCGGGACTGTGCGCGCCTCGCGCAGTCCCCGGCTGAAATGGCTGGACCTCCACAATATGCTGGGCATCGTCACCCTGATGTGGGCGACGGTGGTCGGACTGACCGGGGTCATCAACACCCTGGCGACACCGCTGGTCGATCACTGGCGCGGCTATGCGCTGGCGGACCTGACGGCGCCCTATGCCGGCGAGCCGGTGCCGGCAACGCTCTCCTCGGTCCAGGCCGCCATCGATACGGCCCTGGCCGCCGCACCGGGCAACCGGCCGCAATTCGTGGCTTTTCCCGGCGTACTCTTTAGCAGCAACCACCATTACGCCGTCTGGCTGAAGGGGGCGACGCCGCTCACGGAGCAACTGCATACCCCGGCCCTGGTCGATGCCCGGACCGGTGCCTTGACGGCCGTGGTCCATATGCCCTGGTACATGACGGCGCTGCGCCTTTCGCAGCCCTTGCATTTCGGCGACTATGGCGGGCTGCCGCTGAAGATCCTCTGGGCCGTGCTGGATGCCGTCACCATCGTCATCCTGGGCAGCGGTGTCTATCTCTGGCTCGGCCGTCGGCGCACCAGCCTGAACCGGCGTGTGCTGGAACTGGAAGCCGGCGGCGCACCGCTGACGGCGGGGGGCGGCCGATGAGCATGCGCCCGCCCGCCCAACAGATCGCTCAAAGAGCCGCCCGGCCGGCCGGCCGAACGGCTGCCCGCCGTATGCCGGCTGGCCGGCCCAACTCCCTGTCCCGGCCGGCCGGACTGCGCACCATCTTCGCCATGCCGGCGCTGATCGCAGCCGTCACGCTGGTGGGACTGGTCGCCGCCCTGCTGGGCAACGGGCTGCTCGATCTGGTGTCCTGGGCCGCCCTGCTGGTCCCGGTTGCCGTCATCGGCTGGGCCCTGCTTCTGCGACGCTGCTGACGGGTGGGGAAACGGAGCGGTAGTCGCGGGTGGGCGCTACGCCTATCCCTACCACCTACGTTGCTCCAGCTCACACCCTGTAGGCGATACGCAGTCCGCCCCAATGGCGCCCTTGCACCAGGATGGGGGCCGAGACGTCCTTCATCAGGGCGTAGTTGCCGTTGCCCATGTCGCGGCGGTAGGCCTGCAGCAGGAAGGGCTGGGTGTTGCGCCCGGCCGCCAGCCCGACGCGGTCGTTGAACAGGCGGCGGTTGCGGCTGTTGACGGCGTTCCAGGCGGAGTCGCCGGGCCGCTGTGGCTGGCTGAACTTGCGGTTATGCGTCGGCAGATAGCCGTTGCGGTCAACGGCTGCGCAGAACACCACCCGGTCCGACAGGGCCAGCACCGGCTCCTGCAGCGGCGGCAGCAGCGTATCGCTCAGGGTGGTGAAGCGCGTCAGCACCTGGGCCGGGTCGCTGCCGGCCACGGGCCGGTATTCGCTGTCGAACAGGTCGGCCTGGCTGATGCGGCCCTCGGCCAGCGCTTGCTCGAAGGCGGCACCGATGCGGGCGGCCGTGTCGCAGGCGGCGCGGATGAAGGGTGTGTCCACCGTGTCCACATCCAGCTTCGCCGTGTGGCCGATCAGCCGTTCGCTGGCGGCCAGCAGCCCGTTCAGCCGGTCGCGCGCCTGATTGAGGCTGCCGCTGGACTGGCTGACGCCCGCCGCCATGTCCATGATGCGTTGCTCCACCGCCTGGATGGTGCTGCCGATGCTGCGGGTGGCGCTGTCGATGCGGTCCTGTTGCGTATCCACCTCGCCCATGGCCACGGCCATGGTCTGCATCACCT
The DNA here is from genome assembly GCF_003336875.1 of Oleisolibacter albus. Taxonomy (GTDB): domain Bacteria; phylum Pseudomonadota; class Alphaproteobacteria; order Azospirillales; family Azospirillaceae; genus Niveispirillum; species Niveispirillum album. The sequence continues at coordinate 9,611 of NZ_QGNJ01000011.1, forward strand.
GACCCAGCCGGTTGGTGTCGGCGCGAACGGAAGCGGCCTTGGCCACACTGGCGGCACCGCGGCTGGCCAGCGATTTCACCTGCTCCGTCAGATCGCGCAGGGTGGCGTCGATCTCCTCGGTGGCGCGGGCCGTCTGGTTGGCCAGGGCCTTGACCTCCTGCGCCACCACCGCGAAGCCCTTGCCCGCCGCTCCGGCGCGGGCGGCCTCGATGGTGGCGTTCAGCGCCAGCAGGTTGGTCTGTTTGGCGATGGTGTTGATCTCGTGCGCCACCTTGCCGACCCGGTTCAGCGCCGCTGTCAGCCCGCCCAACTGGCCTTCGATGCCGCTCACATCCTCGGTCAGGGCGCGGATGTCGCCCAGGGCCCGGTCGACCTGCTCGCGGCTGTCCTGGACCTCGGTGCGGGCGCTGGCCGTGGCGGCGCGGGCCGCCTGAACCGCCTCGGCCACATGGCCGGTCCCGCGGGTCATGCCGGCGGCATCGCGGCGCAAGGCATCGAAAACCATGGCCTGGGCGCTGATGCGGCCGCTGACATCGTCCACATGGCCGGCCACGTCGGCGATGGCGACGCCCAGGCTGCCCACCTCCTGCGCCAGTTCGGCCACGGCCGTGACGGCCTGTGCCCCGGATCCCGTGCTGGCCCCCGGCGCCGGCTTCGGCCCCAGACCCGGAACGGTAAAGGACCCATCCGCCATGATGTCATTCCCCCTGAACGGACCCGTGCCTGTGATCGAATCGGCACGTCTGCGCCGGCGACCCTTAGCATTTGTGTCGTTGCTTATCGATTAATCTCCCCTCATTCCGATCAGGCGGATAGATAGCCATTGGTAGGGAGGGGAGCTCCGTCGGGTGACTCCCGGTCCCGGCCGGGCGGACAGCCATGACCTATGACCACGGCAGGCAACCAGGGGCGGTATGTGGACATGGGCACGCCCCCTTGTCATAAAGTCGCACTTATCCTTTCCCGGCCTTTCCGGCCACATCCACACGGACGGTTTTTCCATGGCTGACACCCAATTCGACCTCGTCGTCATCGGCAGCGGTCCCGGCGGTTATGTGGCCGCCATCCGCGCGGCCCAGCTGGGCCTGCGCACGGCCTGCGTGGAGATGCGGAAGACCCTGGGCGGCACCTGCCTCAATATCGGCTGCATCCCGTCCAAGGCGCTGCTGACGGCGTCGGAGAAGTATGAGGAGGCCAAGCACAGCCTGGCGTCCTTTGGCGTGAAGGTCGCCGGCGTCGAGTTGGACCTGCCGACCATGATGAAGCACAAGGACGGCGTGGTGGCCGCCAATGTCGGCGGCGTCGAATTCCTGTTCAAGAAGAACAAGGTCACGCGCTTCATCGGCAAGGGCAGCATCGAGGCTGCCGGCGTGGTGAAGGTCACCAAGGAGGATGGCTCGGCCGAGACCGTCACCACCAAGAACATCCTCATCGCCACCGGCTCTGATGTCATGCCGCTGCCGGGCGTGGCCATCGACGAGAAGAAGATCGTCAGCTCCACTGGGGCGCTTGACCTGGACAAGGTGCCGGGCCGTCTGGTCGTCATCGGCGGCGGCGTCATTGGGCTGGAACTGGGCTCGGTCTGGCAGCGTCTGGGCGCCCAGGTCACCGTGGTCGAGTTCCTGGACCGCATCCTTCCGGGCATGGATGCCGAGGTCTCCAAGCAGTCCCAGCGTATCCTGGGCAAGCAGGGGCTGGCCTTCAAGCTGGGCACCAAGGTCACCAGCGCCACCGTAAAGGGTGAGACGGTGACCTTGACGGTGGAGCCGGCCAAGGGCGGGTCTGCCGAGACGCTGGAGGCCGACATCGTGCTGGTGGCCATCGGCCGCCGCCCCTATACGGCGGGGCTGGGGCTGGACACGGTGGGCGTGGCCCTGGACAACCGCGGCCGTGTCGTCACCGATCATCATTTCCGCACCAACGTCCCGGGCATCTGGGCCATCGGCGACGTCATCGCCGGCCCGATGCTGGCCCATAAGGCCGAGGAGGAGGGCGTGGTGGCCGCCGAGGTCATGGCGGGTCAGTCCGGCCACATCAACTATGACGCCATCCCCGGCGTGGTCTACACTTGGCCGGAGATCGCCAGCGTCGGCAAGACCGAGGAGCAGCTGAAGGAAGCCGGCATCGCCTACAAGGTCGGCAAGTTCCCCTTCACCGCCAACGGCCGCGCCCGTGCCATGCAGGTGACCGAGGGCTTCGTCAAGGTCCTGGCCGATGCCAAGACCGACAAGCTGCTGGGCGCGCATATCATCGGCGCCAATGCCGGCGACATGATCGAGGAACTGGGGCTGGCCATCGAGTTCGGCGCCAGCAGCGAGGATGTGGCCCGTACCAGCCACGCCCACCCGACCCTGACCGAGGCCATCAAGGAGGCCTGCCTGGCCGTGGACGGCCGCCCGATCCATATCTGATCGGGCTGCCCGGATCGGGACGGGGAATCGGGGTCGATCGGGGTTCCCTCCGGTCACCCCCCCCTTGTCCGGCGCCCCCTACAGCCAGCGCCGCCATTTGAAGTACAGGTAGGGCAGGACGGCGGCCGCCAGCATCACCAGCAGCGCCGCCGGATAGCCCCAGGGCCATTTCAGTTCGGGCATCCACTCGAAATTCATGCCGTAGATGCTGGCAACCATGGTCGGCGGCATGAAGATCACGGACATCACCGAGAAGATCTTGATGATGCCGTTCTGCTCGACATTGATCAGACCCAGCGTGGCGTCCAGCATGAAGTCCACCTTGGCCGACAGCACGCCGTCATGTTCCGACAGCGAGGCCAGATCCACCTTCAGCGCTTCCAGGCGGGCGACCGTTTCCGCCGTCAGCCGCTGAGCCTCGCGCCGCTGAAGCACGAAGCCGGCCAGCCGCGACAGGGTCAGGAGGCTGGCGCGCACCTTGGACACGACATCATGGTGCTGGCCGATGCGTTCCAGCATCAGCGACAGGTCGGCCCGCGGCTGGGCCGCGCTGGCGATGTGGTTGCCGCGCTTGCGGAAGATGCGGCGGGTCAAGTCATTGAGATCATCGCCCACCCGCTCCAGCGACTCGGCCAGCCGTTCCACCACCGTCTCCAGCAGGCCCAGCAGCACCGCCCAGGGATCCGGCCGCGGGATGGGCTGGCGGCTGCACCCTTGCAGGAACAGGGCGAAGGACCGCAACTCGCAATAACGCACTGTGATCAGGCGTTGCGGTGTGATGATGAAGGTCACCGGCTCGATCTGCGGGTCGGGGCCGGTGGCATTGGCCACCAGGTCCGCGGTCATCATCAGCATGCCGCGTTCCACATAGAGGCGCGACGACGCCTCGATATCGCGCATCTCGGCCCGCGTCGGCACATCCAGATGGATCTGCTGCTCCAGCAGCGTCTCCTCGTCCGGCGTGGGATTGTGCAGATCGACCCACAGCACATCCGGTCCAATGATGGTGGACTGTACCGGCACCAGACAGCCCTGGGCCAAAGCATGGAAGGTCAGCATTCCGGTCCCTGGTCAGGTGCCCGGCCGTTCGCACGACCGGGCATGAAATCGCCCGGATGAAACGCCCCGGGGTGTCCGGGTGTCACCGGCCCTGGCTGAGAACGGCCTTTACCTCGCCCAGCCGTTCATAGATGCCGAACAGCACGATCCAGGCCTCGCAGACCAGCCGCCAGAACAGCACGCCGACCGCCCAGCCGACCAGCACGGCCAGCGCCTGCCCCAGCCCGCCGCCATAGCCGGTGAAGGCGGCGAAGAAGCTGCCGATGGCCCCCAGCGTGCCCAGCACCAGCCCGATCCAGTAGATCAGCTTGATCAGCGCCGCCGCGATCATCTTGTCGAAGCGGAAGAGGTCCTTGAAAGTAAATCCAAACATTCGGATATGTCCCCCCGAAATTGTTGAGGGTTCATCCTGCCAGGATCACTCCGCAATGCCAATCGCCGCAGTGCAGCATCCGTCCACCGCGGACTCCGCATTTGCGGTATCCGCTTACCGCCGCGCACGGGGATGGGCTTTGTCATAGACCGCCAGCATGGTTTCGGCGTCCACATCGGTGTAGCGCTGGGTGGTGGACAGGCTGGCATGGCCCAGCAGGTCCTGGATGGCGCGCAGGTCGGCGCCGCTGCCCAGCAGGTGGGTGGCGAAGCTGTGGCGCAGGGCATGGGGGGTGGCGCTGTCGGGCAAGCCCAACAGGCCGCGCAGGGTCTGCATGGCTTTGCGGGTCACGGCGGCATTCAACCGGTCGCCACGGACTCCGACGAAGATCGGCCCGTCCGGCCCGGTGACATGGGGACAGGCGTCGAGATAGGCCGAAAGCGCCGAATGGACGGCAGGCAGCACCGGCACTTGCCGCTGCTTCGATCCCTTGCCCAGTACACGCACCGTCGCCGCCCCGGCCGGCAGGTCGGCCCGGTTTAGGGCCAGCGCTTCGGAAATGCGTAGGCCGCAGCCATAGAGCAGGGTGAACAGGGCGCGGTTGCGCAACCCCACCCAGCGTGCCTCCGGCACCAGGGCCGCTTCGTCCAGCAGGCTGGTGGCGTCGGGCACGGCCAGGGGGCGCGGGGCCGGGCGTTTGACTTTGGGGGCGGTCAGGGTGCCGATGGCCGGGTTGTGGACGATTCCGGCCCGGTCCAGCCAGCGGAACAGGTTGCGCACCCCGGCGATGCCGCGGGCGCGGGTGGCGGCGGTGGCGCCGTCGCCGGCGCGGTGCGACAGCCAGGCGCGGAAATCGGCCAGGGTCAGCGCTCCCAGGTCGTTCAGCGAGGGCCGCCGGCCGCGGTAATCGGTGATGAAGGCCAGGAACTGGGCCAGATCGGTGGTGTAGCTGCGCAGGGTCAGCGGCGCGCAGCCTTTCTCCGTGGCCAGCCAGCGCTGCCAGCGCCCGATGGTCTCATCGAGGTCGGCGGCGCAGGAAAAGCCCAAGGCGGCGGCTGGCTTGGTCATGGCGGCGGGCCGTCCCGGGCCACCAGCCAGCAGCGCAGGCAGCGCTCGACCACATGGGCCAGGAACTGCAGCAGCTCGGTGGCCTGGCCGGGATGGAACATGTCCGGTTCGCGGCTGCCCAGCGCCAGCAGGGCCGGTGGTGCCTCCGGCTGCAGGGTCAGGCGCACCAGCGCGTCGGACCGCACCGTCTCCAGGCCGTACAGGTCTGTTCCGCCCTGGATGTCGCTGCGCAGCAGCACATGGCGCCGGCCCAGCAGACGGGCGACGCCCCCCGATTCCAGCAGGCGCAGCCTTGCGCGGTCGATGGGGGTCACCGTTTCCGGCACGCTCTCCACCGCCAGGGCGGCCACGTCCAGATCCAGCAGCACGGCCAGATCGGTGCCGATGGCCTGGATCAGCTGGGCCAGGCTGCCGCTGTCCAGCAGGAACAGGGCGGCGGCATGGACACGGTTCTGGTTGTTGATGTTGGCGCGGGTGGTGGCGATCAGTTCGCGCTGCTGGTCGGAAAGGCGTCCGACCTCCCCGCGCAGCCGCTCCAGCAGGAAGGCCTGCATATCGATCACGCCCTGGCCGCGATCGACAGCGGGCGGCACCAGATGGGGGATCAGCTCGGGGTGATGAACCAGGAAATCCGGGTGGTCGCGTAAAAAGGCGGCCACATCCTCCGCCGTCAGCGCATCGTCCAGGGGGCTGGTGGTCTGGCCGGACTCGCGGATCATGCCGTCAATCCCCCCTTGGCGTTCCCTTCCGCCGTCTGCCATGGGGGTTCCTCCCATGGTTTCCCTGGTCGGAGCGGACCGGGCGTGTGCGGTTCCCTGCTGTCTAGCATGCCAGTTGCTGCACCGGGGACGGGCTGGAAGGGGTGGTCCCTTCCGGCCCGCCGCACTGTGACTTATTCGCCGCGCTTGGGCAGGGGCTGGCTGAGGATGTCCTGGCCGGTCTTGGCCCAGTCAGCCACGAACTGGGACAGGCCCTTGTCGGTCAGCGGGTGGTTGGCCAGCTGGCGGATGACCGACGGCGGCATGGTGGCCACATGGGCGCCCATGCGGGCCGACTCGACCACATGGGTCGGGTTGCGGATGGACGCCACCAGCACTTCGGTCGTGAAGGCCGGGTAGTTGTTGTAGATCTCGACGATCTCCTGGATCAGCCCCAGCCCGTTCTGGCCGATATCGTCCAGACGGCCGACGAAGGGGGAGACGAAGGCGGCGCCGGCCTTGGCGGCCAGGATGGCCTGGGCGGCGGAGAAGCACAGGGTGACATTCACCATGGTGCCTTCGTCGGCCAGAACGCGGCAGGTCTTCAAGCCGGCCGGGGTCAGCGGCACCTTGACCGTGACGTTCGGCGCGATCCGGGCCAGATACCGGCCTTCCTTCAGCATGGTCTCGAAATCGGTGGAGGCGACCTCGGCGCTGACCGGGCCGGGCACCACCTCGCAGATCTCGGCGATCAGGTCGATGAAGTTGCGGCCGGCCTTGGCGACCAGCGACGGGTTGGTGGTGACGCCGTCCAGCAGGCCGGTGGCGGCCAGATCGCGGATGTCGGCAAGGTCGGCGGTATCGACGAAGAACTTCATGGGGCGGGTCCTGCAAGGCTGGGGCGCCCGGAGGCGCCGGCGGATCTGGCGCTCCTTTACCGCGTGTGGGTCGGTGGAGTCGAGAGGACAGGCCATCTTCCGTCCCAGCCATGCGTGGGACACGGGAGCTCAGACCGGGGAAGTGACAGACCGGTGCCGATCATCAGTATCGGCAGCTGTCGCCGGTGGCTACGGTGGACCGACCGGATCAGGACGCTGAACTCCTCAGAACTGAAATACTGCATCTCATCAAGGATGGTCACGACCGGGCGGCCCGTATCCCCCGCTGCATGGCTGCATCGCGGTCGCCGCCCTGCCTGCGACCGGTTACCGCTGCTACATGCCATGGCCTGTGAGGACCAAGCGGGGCGGGGCATGGCTGGCGGGGTGGGCGAAGCGGTAGCGGGAGAGACGGTGACGCAGGCGGCACAGCCGGACGCAGCGGCGCTGAAGCCCTGGTTCATTCCCATCTTGGCCCTGCTGACCAGCTTCGGGCCGGTGGCCATCGACATGTATCTGCCGGCCCTGCCCGTCATTGCCCGTGAATTCGGGGTGGGACAGGGCACGGTGCAGATGACCCTTTCCTGGTTCCTGTTCGGGTTTGGTGGTGGCCAACTGGTCTGGGGGCCGCTGGCCGACCGTTTCGGCCGCAAGCGCCCGGCAGCGGCCGGCATCCTGCTGTTCGGGCTGGCCAGCGCCGGTTGTGCTTTGGCCAGTGATGTCGACCATCTCAGCGCCTGGCGCTTCCTGCAGGGGATCGGTGCATGCGCCGCCCCGGTGCTGGCCCGGGCCATGGTGCGCGACAGCTTTACGCGTGACCGCGCCGCCGCCACCCTGTCGCTGATGATGCTGGTCATGGGGGTTGCGCCCATGCTGGCGCCGCTGGCCGGCGGACAGGTGCTGGGACTGTCCACCTGGCGCACCATCTTCTGGGTGCAGGTCGGTTTCGCCCTGCTGGCCCTGGGGGGCCTCGCCACCCTGGCCGAGACGCTGCCCGCCGCCCGCCGCAGCCGCAGTGCCGGGCCGCTGGCCATGCTGCGCGGCTATGGGCTGCTGCTGGCCGACCGCCGTTTCCTCGGCTACACCCTGTCCTCGGGCTTCGTCTATGCCGGCATGTTCGCCTACATTTCCGGCACGCCCTTCGTCTATATCGAGTATTTCCAGGTTCCGGCCCGCTATTACGGCTTCCTGTTCGGCGTCAATGTCATCGGCATGATGGCGGTGAACAGCTTCAACGCCCGAGCGGTGATGCGGCACGGGCCGGGACTGTTGCTGCGCCGGGGTACCCAGGCCGCTGCGGTACTGGGGCTGGTGCTGCTGGCCAGCGGCGGCAGCGGGATCTGGGGCGGCGGGGCGGGCGGCATCGCCGGCGTGGCCGTGCCGCTGTTCTTCTATCTCGCCACCACTGGTGTGGTCGGGGCCAACGGCATGGCCGCGGCGCTGGAGAAGTTCCCGACCATGGCCGGCGCCGCCTCGGCCCTGGCCGGCACCATCCAGCTCAGCCTGGGCGCCCTGGTCGGCGGTGCCGTGGGCCTGCTCAGCACCGGTACGCCGCTGGCCATGTGCGCCATCATCGCTGCCTGCGGTCTGGCCGGGGTGGCGGTCAACCGGCTGCTGCTGGGCCGGATCGCCTGATGCTGCCAGGCCCCGGTTCCGTCCGGGGCCGGAGAATGCTACCACCGGCAGGACGGCGCAGGGACGAGAGGATGGCGTGGCAGAGGCGGGAGCGGAGACGGGATTTGCCCTGACGGCGGAGGATGCGCCCGCACACCGCGTGCGCGTGCTGCTGCCGTTGCCCTTTCCCGAGCCGTTCGACTATCGCGTGCCCGACGGCATGGACCTGCCCGATGGCGCCTATGTGGAGGTGCCGCTGGGACCCCGCCGCCTGTTCGGCGTGGTCTGGGGGCCGGCGCTGCCGAAACCCGAAGGACAAGTCGTTTCGGATGCGAAACTGAAGCCGGTTCTGCGCCGCTTCGATCTGCCGCCCATGCCGGAGGTCAGCCGCCGCTTCATCGATTGGGTGGCCGCTTATACCATGAGCCAGCCGGGGGCCGTGCTGCGCATGGCCGTCAGCGTCTCCGCCGCGCTGGAGGAGCCGCGCCTGCTGACCGGCTATCGTCTGGCCGAGGGCGGCGCTCCGGCGGATCTGCGCCTGACCCCGGCCCGCCGCCGCATCCTGGAGGTGCTGGCGGCATGCGAGGGGATGCCGCGCCCGGCCGCCGATCTGGCGGAGGAGGCGGGCTGCACACCCCAGGTGGTGCGCGGGCTGGCCGATGCCGGGGTGCTGCTGCCTGTGCCCATGCGCAGCCTGCCGCGCTTCGCGGTTCCCGATCATGACCGGCCCGGTCCGGTCTTCTCCGCCGAGCAGCAGGCCGCCGTCGATGTCCTGCGGGCAGCGGTGGAGCAGGGCGGCTATTCCTGCACCCTGCTGGACGGGGTCACCGGTTCCGGCAAGACCGAGGTCTATTTTGAACTGGTGGCGGCGGCCCTACGCAGCGGGCGGCAGGCGCTGGTGCTGCTGCCGGAGATCGCGCTGTCGGCCCAGTGGCTCGACCGGTTCGAGCGGCGCTTCGGCGTGCGTCCGGCCGAATGGCATTCCGACCTGTCGGGCCAACAGCGTCGCCACACCTGGCGGGCCGTGGCCCATGGCGAGGCGCGGGTGGTGGTGGGCGCCCGGTCCGCCCTGTTCCTGCCCTATCCCGCGCTCGGCGCCATCGTGGTGGATGAAGAGCACGAGGCCGCCTTCAAGCAGGAGGAGGGCGTGATCTACCACGCCCGCGACATGGCCGTGACCCGCGCCCATCTCGGCCGCATCCCCATCGTCCTGGTCAGCGCCACGCCCTCGCTGGAGAGCCTGACCAATGCCGAGCAGGGGCGCTACGGCCGCATCGATCTGCCGGCCCGCCATGGCGGGGCCCAGCTGCCGGACGTGACCCTGATCGATCTGCGCAAACCCGATGCGGCGCCGCCGGCCCGGCGCTGGCTTAGCCCGGTGCTGAAGGCCGCCCTGATGGAGACGCTGGCGGCGGGGGAACAGGCCATGCTGTTCCTGAACCGCCGGGGCTATGCGCCCTTGACCCTGTGCCGGGCCTGTGGTCACCGGCTGCAATGCCCGAACTGCACGGCCTGGCTGGTGGAGCACCGGCTGACCAAGCGGCTGCAATGCCACCATTGCGGCTACACGGCGCGGGCGCCGGACGAGTGCCCGAACTGCGGCACCGAGGGCAGCTTCGTCGCCTGCGGCCCCGGCGTGGAGCGGGTGGCGGAGGAAGTGGCGGAGCTGTTCCCCGATGCCCGCACCGCCGTGCTGACCAGCGACACGTTGGTTGGCCCCCGCGCCATGCAGCTGGCCATCGAACAGGTCAAGGACCATGCCGTCGATCTGATGATCGGGACCCAGGTCATGGCCAAGGGCCACCATTTCCCGCTGCTGACCCTGGTCGGGGTGGTGGATGCCGATCTCGGCCTGTCCGGCGGCGATCTGCGCGCCAGCGAGCGCACCTTCCAGCTGCTGCATCAGGTGGCCGGCCGGGCCGGGCGCGAAAGCCGGCCGGGACGGGTGTTCCTGCAGACCCACATGCCCGAGCATCCCGTGATGCAGGCCCTGGCCGCCCATGACCGCGACAGTTACCTGGCCCAGGAGGTGGAGGGCCGGCAGATGCTGGAGATGCCGCCGTTCGGGCGGCTGGCCGCCCTCATCGTCTCGGGCGAGGACGACCGGCTGGTGGATCAGGTGGCTCTGCGTCTGGGCCGGACCGCCCCGCGCGAGCGGGCGGAGCTGACCATCCTCGGCCCCGCCCCGGCGCCGCTGGCCGTGCTGCGCGGGCGCCACCGTCGCCGCCTGCTGCTGAAAGGGCCGAAGCAGCTGCCCCTGCAACCGATCCTGGCCGACTGGCTGGCCCGGGTGGAAATCCCGGCCCAGATCCGTGTCCAGGTGGACATCGATCCCTACAGCTTTATGTGACAGACGGGCAGCCGGATTTTCCCACGTCCACCTCACGCCGCCTGGATGTGCGACGCCTCTTCCGGGTCCAGCGGGCGCAGATTGGCCAGGAACTGTTCGGCCGAGGCGCGCCAGGAGAAGGTGAGGGCATGGTTACGGCAGCGGGCCGGGTCGAGTTCCAGCGCCTTCAGGCTGGCTGAGCGCAGATCCGCATCCAGCACGCCGGTGCCGCTGGTGCCGATGACGTCCAACGGGCCGGGTACGGGATAGGCGGCCACCGGCAGGCCGCTGGCCAGCGCCTCCAGCAGCACCAGCCCGAAGGTGTCGGTGCGTGAGGGAAAGACGAAAACGTCGGCGGCGGCGTAATGCCGGGCCAGATCCTCACCCTGCCGGGCGCCGGCGAACGTCACCTCCGGATAGCGGGCCTGCAGCGCCGACCGCTGCGGACCGTCGCCCACCACCAGCTTGGACCCCGGCAGATCCAGTGCCAGGAAGGCTTCGATGTTCTTTTCCACCGCCACCCGGCCGACATAGAGGAAGACTGGCCGTGGCAGATCCAGGAATCCCTTGTCGCGCGGATGGAACAGGTCGGTGTCCACGCCGCGGGACCAGCGGCGGATATGGGTGAAGCCGCGCGCCTTGAGGTCAGCCTCGATGCTGGGGGTCGCCACCATGACTGCATGGGCCGGGGCATGGAAGCGCCGCACCAGGGCATAGGTGAGCGCCAGCGGCACCGGCGCCCGGTCACGCACATATTCGGGGAAGCGGGTGTGGTAGGCCGTGGTGAAGGGGATCTGCCGCTTCAGGCAGTATGTGCGGGCGGCGAAGCCCAGCGGCCCCTCGGTGGCGATGTGGATGGCCTCCGGCCGCGCCTCCTCGATCAGCCGCGCCAATGCCCGTGCCGGCCGCAGGGCCAGACGGATCTCGGGGTAGGAGGGCAGGGGCAGGGTGCGGAAGCGGTCCGGCCCGATGACGGTGACGCTGTGGCCCATCCGCTCCAACTCAGCCACGGTGGTGGTCAGGGTGCGGACGACACCGTTGACCTGGGGGTGCCAGGCGTCGGTGACGATGACCAGCCTCACGCCGCCGCCTTCATCGTGGCGCCACGGGCCCGCATGATGTCGGCCCAGCGCAGGATTTCCAGCCGACCGTCGGCGTGCTCGACCAAGGCGGTGCATGATTCCACCCAATCGCCGTCATTGACGTAGAGAACGCCGTCCATGTCGCGCATCTCGGCATGGTGGATGTGGCCGCAGATCACGCCGTCCACCTGCCGCCGCCGCGCCTCGTCGGTCAGCGCCGTCTCATAGTCGCCGATGAACTCCACCGCCTTCTTGGTCTTGTGCTTGAGATAGGCGGACAGTGACCAATAGGAGAAGCCCAGCTTGCGGCGCACGGTGTTGAACAGCGTATTGATGCCCAGCAGCGTGGTGTAGGCGGCATCGCCGATGAAGGCCAGCCAGCGGGCATAGCGCACCACTGCGTCGAACTGGTCGCCATGGATGATCAGGTAGCGCTTGCCGTCGGCAGCGATGTGGATGGTGTCCTCCAGGATGGTGACCCCGCCGAACTGCAGCCCGACGAACTCGCGGAAGGCCTCGTCATGGTTGCCGGGGATCAGGAAGACCTGGGTGCCCTTGCGCGCCCGCCGCAGGATCTTCTGCACCACGTCATTGTGGCTCTGCGGCCAGAACCAGCCTTTCTTCAGGCGCCAGCCATCGACGATGTCGCCCACCAGATACAGATAGTCGGACTCGGTATGGCGCAGGAAATCCAGCAGATAGTCCGCCTGGCAGCCGCGGGTCCCCAGATGGATGTCCGACAGCCAGATGCTGCGGTAGCGGGTAATGCCCTGCTCCTGCTCCATATCCAGACTCCCCTGAATATCTCGTCCCAGCCGTCTTTGTCCGGATGGCGGCCAAAGACGAGAATCTGTCATCCCTCAAGTTGAGGCCGGTATACAGGGGTTATGGTTTCTGGACAAACCCTCTGGCGTCACTATCTATTGTCTTCTCTGAAATTTCTCATACCAGAAATTGATGTGCAATGAATAAGTAATTTATTCGTCATAATCATTAACTATCGCTTCCCTCGTTGCTCTCTTCGCCCGGCGAGTTCTCCCTATGCTATCCGATGTTCCGCCATGGTCCCGCCGCTTCCTGCTGATCCACAATCCTGCTGCGGGCCTGCGCCGGCCGGGCCTGCTGCCCCGAACGCTGGGGGCGCTACGTGCCCTCGGGGCCGGGTTGGAACTGCGCGAGACCGCTGGCGCTGGTGATGCTGAGCGGCTGGCCACCGCCGCTGGGGCCGAAGCGGCGGCATTGGGATTTGACGCCGTGCTGGCCGCCGGTGGCGACGGCACCATCAACGAGGTGGTCAATGGGCTGGCCAGGTCGGGGCCGCCTACCTTGCCGCTGGGCATCATCCCGCTGGGGACGGCCAATGTGCTGGCGGCGGAGTTGGGCTTGCCGCGGGAACCGGCCGATCTGGCCCTGCGGCTGGTGCAGGCACCGCCGCGGAGCATCGCCCTGGGCCGGGCCAATGGCCGGCTGTTCGTGCAGATGGCTGGAGTCGGGCTGGATGCGCGGGTGGTGGCTGGCATGGATCCGGCGCTGAAACGCCGACTCGGCCGCGGCGCCTATGTGTTGGGCGGCTGGGCCGGGATCCTGCGGGGGCCGGGGCTGGACTATGCGGTGGAGGTGACACGGCCCGACGGGTGGAGCGAGCAGTACCGGGCCGCCTCGGTCATCCTCTGCCGCGGCCATTTCTATGGAGGCCGCTTCGTGCTGGCGCCGCAGGCCGATCTGGCCCGGGCGCAGTTTCAGCTCTGTCTTTACCTGCGGCCGGGTCGGCTGGCGGCCCTGTCCTATGCCACCAGTCTGGTGCTGGGGGGCACGGTGCGCCGGGCGGACGTGCGTGTCCTCACGGCCATCCGTGTGCGTATCGATGGCCCGGCGGGGGAGCCGGTACAGGGGGATGGCGACATCATCGCCCGTTTGCCGCTGACGGCGGAGATCGCCCCCTTCCCCCTTCAGGTGCTGGCCTAAGCTGTCCGGTCTGATCCCATCGACGGGGACTGGCGGAACGGAAGACCCGGTAACCCCTCTGTTTGCATTCTAGGGATCGGGGACAAAAAGGGTGCATCGTGAACCCTGTGCTGCAGTGCGATGTTACCCAGGGGTCCGACTGCGTTGACGGGATGTTCAAGGCCGTGCCTGCGCAGGTCGTGCGTCCGGGGCAGCCATTGCCCGTCTTCCGACCCGTTCGAGCCCTATGGGGTGTCCTGTGATGCCACGTCTGCCCGTCCGCAGCAGCAATCGCGCCGCCGCCGCCCGCAATCTCGTCTGGGTGGCGCTGGAAAGCGGGGGCGTCTCGCTGATCAGCTTCGCCACGCTCCTGATCCTGGCCCGGCTGATCGGGCCCCAGGAGTTCGGCGTGGCCGGACTGGCCCTCAGCATCGTGCTTCTGCTCTATGCGGCGGTGGAGATGCTGTTCCATGACGCGCTGGTGCAACGCCCCGACCTGGACGCTGCCCATGCCGACAGTGCCTTCTGGACCAGTGTTGGTGCCGGCGTGGCGCTGATGTCCGGCTGTTGGCTGGCCGGGCCGGCACTGGAGCAGTCTTTCGCCGCGCCGGGACTGGCTCCCGTTCTGGGCGTCATGTCGCTCTGCCTGCCTTTCGCCGGAGTCAATGGGGTGCTGGCGGCGCTGCTGCGGCGGGACCTGGCATTCAAGCGTGTGGCGACCCGGTCCCTGGCGGGCCGGATGGCCGGCGCGGTGGCTGGTCTGGTCCTGGCTCTCACCGGCTTCGGCGTTTGGGCCCTGGTGGCGCAGCAGGTGGCGATGACGGCCGGATCGGCCCTGGCGCTTTGTCTGCATCCGCCACACCGCCTGCAGCTGCGTGTCAGCCAACGACATTTACTGGAGTTGCTGCGCTTCGCTTTGCCAGCCTTCACCGCCGGTTTCCTCTGGCAGGCCAATCTGCGTCTGTTCGTGCTGGCAGCGGGCTTGATACTGGGCACTACGGCGGTGGGCTATCTCACCGTGGCCATGCGCGTCGTCGACACGGCACGCGGCCTCTTGGGATCGGCCCTGCACCAACTGGCACTGCCGCTGTTCGCGCGCCGCCAAAGTGATCGTGCGGCCCTGGTGCGCGGCTTCCGCGAGGCCACCGAACTGGCCGCCCTGGTGACCCAGCCGCTGTTCGCCGGCCTGTTCGCCCTGGCGCCGGAGGTGGTGGCCGTCTGCCTCGGCTCGGTCTGGGAACCGTCCGTGCCGCTGATCCGCGTGCTGTGTGTCGTCGCCATGGTGCAGTTGTTGCGCCAGTTCGGCACAGTGGCCCTGACCGCGGTGGGCCGACCTGGCCTGCTGGCCTGGCAGAATGTGCTGGGGCTGGCGGTCAGCCTTGGCCTGCTGCTCCTGGCTGGCCCCTATGGAGCCCTGGCGGCCATGTTGGCCTGGGCGGCCCGATTCGTGGCCGTTGTCCCGTTCAATGCCCTGGTGGTGTCCCGCGTGGCCGGCATCCCGGTGTCGGACCAGATGCTGCCCGCGCTGCTGCCGGTTCTGGCCTCCGGCCTGATGGCGGCGGCGCTGATGGCCGCCCGTGCCGACAGTCCGGCATGGCTTGGCAACGCCGAGGCCATCCTGCTGCTGACCCTGGTCGGGTCGGTCCTCTATATCATGATGGTGGGGCTGGTCGATCGGGGGCCATTAACCCGGCTTCTTGGCTTCGTTCGCAGCGCACTGGGACCCCGCCGTCCCCTCGCGGCCGAATAACGCGCCCCGACAGTGCCTCTACCCGGCGCAGCATCTTGCCGCACCGCAGCAAGCGGCATCAGACTGTTTGGGCCTCGGCGGCCTTGGTTTCGGTGCGGGGTAGGCGGCCCTTCCAGACGGCCAGACAATCCTCGGCGGTGCTGCCGGAGCCGATCTCGTACCAGCCACGCCGGTCATTGAACAGCAGCCGATAGGTGCCGCGCCGATCACGTTCGAAGCGGAACACCGGACGCTCCAGATTGGGGAAGCGGACCACCAGCCGGTCGAAGTCCGGGCCGGAGCTGCGCTCCACCGCTTCCCATAGGCCGCGGGCCAGTTTCGGCTGGGCGACCGTGTTCCACTCGGCCAGGTCGGCAGGGGTGAAACGGGCGGTGGTAAAGGGGACCACGGTCATGGCGAAGGGACCATCCGGCAAGAGGTGTTGCTGTGGACCACAGTGCGGCTGCAAGGATTAAGGGGCGCTTAAGGCGGAGGGCAGAACAGCGTCCCGCCGTCATGTCGAATGGATAGGTCGGGGCCAGTGGGCGGTGCCACGCCGCACTCCTCCGCCAGTGCTCCGGATGCATCCGGATTTCACGGTTCGCGTGCGGTTCGGGCCTGTGTTGCAGTTGCACCGCCGCGGCCTCTGTGTTACATGCTCGCTCGCTCAACGCCGGGGGGGTCCCTCCCCGGAGTGCCCGATTATTGCTAAAGTCCTGAAATCATTCAGGTCTGCGGACAAACCGAGGTTCCAGGTGGCTGCCGAAGGAACAGGCGTATCCGGACTTGCGGCGCGATATGCGACCGCGCTGTTCGACCTAGCGGACGAGGGGAAGGTTCTGGACCCGACGGCCCAGGATCTGGCCACTCTGAGGCAGATGTTGGCCGAAAGCGCCGATCTCCGGCGTCTGGTCTCCAGCCCGCTGCTCACCCGCGAAGAGCAGGGCCGTGCCATTGGTGCGGTGCTGCAGGCGGCCGGGATGGGGGATCTGGTCCGCAAGTTTGTCGGTCTGGTGGCGCAAAACCGTCGCCTGTTCTCCCTGCCGGGCATGATCGACGGATATCTGCGTAAGCTGGCGCTGCGGCGTGGTCAGGAGACTGCCTTCGTTGTGGCGGCGCGGCCGCTGTCGCCGGATCAGCTGGCGGCTGTGACCGGCGCGCTGCGCCAATCCATGGGCGCCAAGGTGGCCGTCGATGTGA
Organism: Oleisolibacter albus; assembly: GCF_003336875.1. Taxonomy (GTDB): domain Bacteria; phylum Pseudomonadota; class Alphaproteobacteria; order Azospirillales; family Azospirillaceae; genus Niveispirillum; species Niveispirillum album. The sequence goes on from NZ_QGNJ01000011.1 coordinate 25,996, forward strand.
GCGTGGATCCCGCGCTGATCGGGGGCATGATCGTTAAGGTCGGATCGCGCATGATCGACAGCTCCGTGCGCACGAAGCTGACCAAGCTGAAACTCGCCATGAAAGGGGTTGGATAATGGAAATCCGCGCCGCTGAGATTTCCGCGATCCTGAAGCAGCAGATCGCGAACTTCGGCACCGAGGCTGATGTGGCCGAGGTCGGCCAGGTGCTGTCGGTCGGCGACGGTGTCGCGCGCGTCTATGGTCTGGACAAGGTTCAGGCCGGCGAGATGGTCGAGTTCCCCGGCGGGGTGCAGGGCATGGCCCTGAACCTCGAAACCGACAATGTCGGTGTGGTGATCTTTGGTTCCGACCGCGATATCAAGGAAGGCGATATCGTGAAGCGGACCGGCGCCATCGTCGAGGTGCCGGTGGGCCGTGGCCTGCTGGGCCGCGTGGTGGACGGTCTGGGCAATCCGATCGACGGCAAGGGGCCGCTGACCGACGTCGTGCGCAAGCGCGTGGAAGTGAAGGCCCCGGGCATCATTCCGCGCAAGTCCGTGCATGAGCCGATGCAGACCGGCCTCAAGGCCATTGATGCGCTGGTGCCCATCGGGCGCGGCCAGCGTGAACTGATCATCGGCGACCGTCAGACCGGCAAGACCGCCATCGCCCTGGATACCTTCATCAACCAGAAGAAGGTCAATGCCGGCGACGACGAGTCGAAGAAGCTCTATTGCATCTATGTGGCCGTCGGCCAGAAGCGCTCCACGGTTGCCCAGATCGTGAAGCAGCTGGAGGAGTCGGGCGCGATGGAATACTCCATCGTCGTCGCGGCCACGGCCTCCGAGCCTGCCCCGCTGCAGTATCTTGCGCCCTATACGGGCTGTACGATGGGCGAGTTCTTCCGCGATAATGGCATGCATGCCGTGATCGTATATGACGATCTGTCCAAGCAGGCCGTCGCCTACCGTCAGATGTCGCTGCTGCTGCGCCGTCCGCCGGGACGTGAAGCCTATCCGGGTGACGTGTTCTATCTGCACTCCCGTCTCCTGGAGCGCGCTGCGAAGCTGAACGACGATCATGGTTCCGGCTCGCTGACCGCCCTGCCGGTCATCGAGACCCAGGCCGGCGACGTTTCGGCTTACATTCCGACCAACGTGATTTCGATCACCGACGGTCAGATCTTCCTGGAAACCGGCCTGTTCTACCGCGGTATCCGTCCGGCCATTAACGTTGGTCTGTCGGTGTCGCGCGTCGGCTCGGCAGCCCAGGTCAAGGCGATGAAGCAGGTTGCCGGCACCATCAAGCTGGAACTGGCCCAGTACCGCGAGATGGCCGCCTTCGCCCAGTTCGCTTCGGATCTGGACGCCACCACCCAGCGCCTGCTGAACCGTGGTGCGCGGCTGACCGAGCTGCTGAAGCAGCCGCAGTTCAACCCGATGCCGGTCGAGGAGCAGGTGGTTGCCATCTTCGCCGGCGTGAAGGGCTATCTGGACAAGGTCAAGACCGAGGATGTGGGCCGCTTCGAGGCGCGCTTCCTGGACGAGATCCGGACCAAGGGTGCCGACATCCTGTCTGCCATCCGCACCGAAAAGGCCATCAGCAAGGAGATCGAGGGCAAGCTTGCCGCTTTCCTCGACAACTTCACCAAGATGTTCGCCTGATCGGACAAGACCCGATCCCACGGGCTGTGTGAAAGCGTAGGGCCGTCATGCCGAGCTTGAAGGACATCCGAAACCGGATTGCCAGCGTCAAGTCGACGCAGAAAATTACCTCCGCCCTGAAACTGGTCGCGGCGAGCAAGCTCCGCCGCGCCCAGGAGCAGGTGGAGGCCGGCCGGCCCTATGCCGAGCGCATGGGTCGGATGCTGGGGTCTCTGGCCGCCAATGTGGCGGCAGGGGCCGGCGGTCCGCGTCTGATGGCGGGCACGGGCTCCGACAAGGTCCACCTGCTGGTGGTCATGACTGCGGACCGCGGTCTGGCCGGCGGCTTCAACAGTTCTATCGTCCGCGCCACCAAGCGCTCCATCGTCCAGCTTCAGGGCGAGGGCAAGACGGTGAAGCTGCTGACCGTGGGCCGCAAGGGCCGCGACGTGCTGCGCCGCGAGTTCCCGACGCTGATCGTCGCCTCCTTCGAGGAGGTGGGCAAGCGCCGGCTGTCCTTCGCCGATGCGGACCGCGTCGCCACCAAGATCCTGGAGATGTTCGAGGCCGGCGAGTTCGACGTGGCCACGATGATCTTCAACAAGTTCAAGTCGGCCATCACCCAGGTGGTGACGCATCAGCAGATCGTGCCCTTTGCCGCGCCGGAAGCGCAGGCGGCGGCCTCGACCGAGGCCAAGCCCGTCTACGAGTTCGAGCCGAGCGAAGAGAGTATCCTGGCCGATCTGCTGCCGCGCAATCTGGCCGTCCAGATCTACTCGGCGCTGCTCGACAGCGCGGCATCGTTCTTCGGCGCGCAGATGACCGCCATGGACAATGCGACCCGGAATGCCGGCGACATGATCAAGAAGTTGACTCTGGTCTACAACCGCACGCGCCAGGCCTCGATCACCAAAGAGCTGATCGAGATCATTTCCGGCGCCGAGGCGGTGTAACCGGTCTTACGAGACGAACACGAGACGTTTGGTTCCGAGGGAGCTTACCCCATGGCTACTACGAGCAACGCGGTCGGCCGTATCACGCAGGTGCTGGGCGCCGTCGTGGACGTGCAGTTCCCTGGTGATCTGCCGCCGATCCTGAACGCCCTGCATGCGCATAATGACGGCAAGGTCCTGGTGCTCGAGGTGGCGCAGCACCTGGGCGAGAACACCGCCCGCTGCATCGCCATGGACAGCACCGATGGCGTGGTGCGCGGCCAGGAGGTCACCGATACCGGTGCCCCCATCACTGTGCCGGTCGGCCCGCACACGCTGGGTCGCATCCTGAACGTCATCGGTGAGCCGGTGGACGAGCGTGGCCCGGTGGTCCTGGACAAGCTCTATCCGATCCACCGCGAGGCACCGGAATTCGCCGAGCAGTCGACGGAAGCCCAGATCCTCGTCACCGGCATCAAGGTCATCGACCTGCTGGCTCCGTACCTGAAGGGCGGCAAGATCGGCCTGTTCGGTGGTGCCGGCGTCGGCAAGACCGTGACCATTCAGGAACTGATCAACAACGTCGCCAAGGCCCATGGTGGCGTGTCGGTCTTCGCCGGTGTGGGTGAGCGTACCCGTGAGGGTAACGATCTCTACCACGAGATGATCGAGTCGGGTGTCATCAAGACCGACGGCCCGGGCTCCAAGGTGGCCCTGGTCTACGGGCAGATGAACGAGCCGCCCGGGGCCCGTGCCCGCGTCGGCCTGACCGGCCTGACCCTCGCGGAGTATTTCCGCGACGAGGAAGGTCAGGACGTGCTGTTCTTCGTCGACAACATCTTCCGCTTCACCCAGGCGGGTGCTGAGGTGTCGGCGCTGCTGGGCCGTATTCCCTCCGCGGTGGGCTACCAGCCGACGCTGGCCACCGACATGGGCGCGCTTCAGGAGCGTATCACCTCCACGAAGAAGGGTTCGATCACCTCGGTGCAGGCCATCTACGTGCCCGCCGACGACCTGACCGACCCGGCGCCGGCCACCTCCTTCGCCCACCTGGACGCCACCACGGTGCTGAGCCGTGCCATCGCCGAAATGGCGATCTTCCCGGCCGTGGATCCGCTGGACAGCACTTCGCGTGCTCTGGACCCGCGCATCGTCGGTGAAGAGCATTACAGCGTGGCCCGTAAGGTCCAGCAGGTGCTGCAGCAGTACAAGGCGCTGCAGGACATCATCGCCATCCTGGGCATGGACGAGCTGTCGGAAGAGGACAAGCTGGTCGTGGCCCGCGCCCGCAAGATCCAGCGCTTCCTGTCCCAGCCCTTCCATGTGGCCGAGGTGTTCACCGGCACTCCGGGCGTGCTGGTGTCGATCGAAGACACGGTCAAGGGCTTCAAGGGCATCGTCAACGGCGAGTACGACCACCTGCCGGAAGCCGCCTTCTACATGGTCGGCACCATTGAGCAGGCCGTGGAGAAGGCCCGCAAGATGGCCGCCGAAGCGGCGTAAGTCGGAACGGGCGGGCCTGCTACGGCGGGTCCGCCCTCCCGTCCCCGGTCCGGGGGCGGGTGTTCTCCCTCTCCCCCGGTGGAGAGGGTTTTTTCTACCCGGCGCCGGCCCGGGGACTGGCCCGCGGCCGGTCTCTGTTCTGGACGGCGGGACCGAGGATTGAGGGTTGAGCCATGGTCGACAAGGTTGAGTTCGAACTGGTGTCGCCGGAAAAGCTGCTGGTGTCGCAGCCGGTGTTCATGGTGGTCGTCCCCAGCGCCGATGGCATGCTGGGCGTGCTGCCCGACCACGCGCCGATGATCGTCACCATCAAGCCGGGCGTCATCGACGTCTACGACAACGACATGACGACCATCAGCCGCCGCATCTTCGTGGCCGGCGGGTTCTGCGAGGTGACCGGTCGCCGCGTCACCGTGCTGGCCGAGGAAGCCGGTGATGTGGACACGCTGCGCGGCCTTGACCGTGCGGCCCTGGAGTCGGCGTTGCAGGCGGCCCGCGCCGAGGCCGATGCGGCCCAGAGTGAGACCGAGCGCAAGGCTGCCGAGCAGAAAGCCGCCGTGGCCCAGGCCAAGCTGGACCTTCAGGGCACCGTTCTGCACTGATCGCTCCTTCGCCGGGATGTGTATTCGGAACGGGGGCGACAACGCCCCCGTTTGTTTTTTGCCCTGTTGCTTTTTTTGATCTGCATCCCAATCTGGCGGAGTGCAAACCGGTCGCAGCCTGTTAAAACGAGCTGACTTCAAACTGTAACAACGGCATGGCGCGGAACATGGCCTACAAGCACTGGACCATCGACGAACTCCCCTGGGACACACTGGACCCGTCCAAGGTTGCGCCGGAGACGTTGCGGGTGGCCAAGGCTGCGGCTCTGGTCGAGTACAACGGCCATATCTACGCCGAGTATCTCTGCAACGTCTTCCACGACGACCCCGAGTTCCAGCAGGTGGCCCGCGACTGGGCGGTGGAAGAGGTGCAGCATGGCGAGGCCCTGGGCCGCTGGGCCGAGCGCATCGATCCCAGCTGGAATTTTCAGGATGCGGTGAAGCGCTTCCGCGACGGCTACAAGATCGAAACCGAGCAGACCGCGTCCACACGCGGTTCCCGCTCCGGTGAACTGGTGGCCCGCTGCATCGTCGAGACCGGCACCAGCAGCTATTATCTGGCGCTGGGCGACTCGACGGAGGAGCCGGTGTTCAAGGAGATTTGCCGTCTGATCGCGGCGGACGAGCTGCGCCACTACAAGCTGTTCTACGACTACCTCAAGCACTATCTGGAGCAGGAGAAGCTGGGCCGGCTGCAGCGCCTGTGGATCAGCCTGTCGCGCATCAATGAGACGGAGGACGACGAGCTGTCCTACGCCTATTATGCGGCCAACCACTGGACTCGTCCCTATGACCGGGCGGAGAACTACAGCGAATATACCCGCTTGGCCTACAGCTATTACCGCCCGCAGCATCTCGACCGCATGGTGGCCATGGTGTTCAAGGCCAGTGGTCTGAAGCCTCAGGGCTGGCTGCATGATATGGCGGCCAAGTTCGCCTATAACCGCATGCGCAAGCGTGCCGAAGGCAGGCTGGCGGCCTGATATCGGCGGTCAGGACAGAGGCCCCGGTCCCGGGGTCTTTCCCGCTTGCTGCCGCCTGCGCCCACCGCCACAGTGTGAACCCGGCAGCGGCATGACGTCATGCCGCTGGGAGCCGGCGGGGGCGTATCCATGGCACTCCTGGGAGTCTTGCGCCGCTGGGCGCGGCGGATCACGGCGGCCAATGCTGCGCCGGTCGCAGCACCGTCGGCGCCCCTCCCGTTGGCCCCACCCGCCGGCGGACTGGCTCTGGCTTTGCAGGGGGGCGGCGCCTTCGGTGCCTTCACCTGGGGCGTGCTGGAGCGGTTGCTGGAGGAGCGGGCCTTCCAGCCATTGGGCCTGACCGGGGCCAGTGCCGGCGCGGTCAATGCCGTGGCGCTCGCCACCGGCTGGGCTGCGGGCGGAGCCGAGGGTGCGCGCGACCGCCTGGCCCGCATCTGGACACGGGTCGGTACCGCCGGCAGCGGCCTGCTGGGATTGGACCTGCCGGGGGCCGGTTTGGCCCGGAGCGTTGGTTCCACCGCCTTCCGACTCACCTCCCGTCTGTTGTCGCCCTATCAGCTCAATCCGCTGAACCTCAATCCCCTGCGCACCATTCTGGAGGAGGAGCTGGACTTCACCGCCCTGCGCCGCGCCGACGCGCCTCGGGTGGTCATCTCCACCACCCGGGTCCGTGATGGCAGGCCCCGCCTGTTCGACAATGACGACATCGATCTTGACGCACTGCTGGCTTCCACCACCCTGCCCATGCTGCACCGGGCGGTGGAGATCGGGGGCGAGGCGTACTGGGATGGTGGCTTCACCCTGAATCCGCCGATCCGGCCGCTGCTGCCGGCCGGCTCTCCCATCCTGCTGGTGCAGGCTCTGCCCGTCGGGAGCGGCGAAACACCGGTTACCGCTCCGGCAATCCAGGCCCGTCTCAGCCAGATCGTCTTCAGCCGGGCGCTGGAGGATGAATATGAGCGGGCCGACGAGTCACTGGCCCGTCTGGGCCGCGCCGGCGCCCTGCAACGGCTGGCCATCGATGCCCATGCGGCGGCGGCCCTGGGGGCCGACGGGCTGCGCGCCGATCTGGAGCATCTCATCGCCCTGAAGTCCCTCGGCAGGGCTCAGGCCGAGTCCTGGCTGGCCGTCCATGGCTGATCCGCGGCGCCGCGGCCCGGGCATCGTCGCCTCTTTCGTCTCCGCCTCTTGCGTTCTGGCTGCGGCTGACCACCTTTGCACGATCCTTAGTGGTTCTCGGCGCGGGAGTAGGGTCAATGGGCGTGGGGCGGTTTCTGGCGGTGCTGGGGGTTCTGCTGCTGGCCAGGCCCGGTCTCGGGCTGGCGGAGGAAGGGCAACCGGTCTCCGCCGGCGGGCTGGAGGCCGAGCTGGAGCTGATCCGCAGCCACAACGGCGTACCGGCCCTGGGGGCCGCCATCGTCCATGCCGATGGCCGTGTCGAGGTGGCCGCCACCGGCCTGCGCCGCCGCGGCCAGCCTGATCGGGTGACGGCGGATGACCTCTGGCATATCGGCTCCAACACCAAGGCGATGACGGCGGTCCTGGCGGCGCGGCTGGTGGAGCAGGGCCGCATCGGCTGGGACACCACGCTGGCGGAGGTCTTTCCCGACCTTGCCGCCGCCATGCAGCCGGCCTGGGCACCGGTGACGCTGGAGATGCTGCTGGGCATGCGGGCCGGTGTGCCGGAGGACATTTCCCGCCTGTCGGTCTGGGCCGATTTCTGGCGCAACGACCGGCCCCTGCCGGACCTGCGTCTGGCCCTGGTGCGGGAGGTGACGGGGGCGAGCCCGGTCACGCCACCGGGCAGTGCCTGGGCTTACTCCAATGCCAGCTACGTCATGGCCGGGGCCATGCTGGAGCGCCGTACCGACCGCAGCTGGGAGGACCTCATGCGCACGGAGCTGTTCCAGCCGCTGGGGCTGGACAGCGCCGGCTTCGGTGCCCCGACCGGCGGCGACCAGCCCTGGGGCCATCAGGCCGGCCTGCTGTCGCGGCTGACCGGCGTCACGCCCATGGATCCGGCCGGCGGCAAGGCCGACAATCCGCCGGCCCTTGGCCCGGCCGGGACGGTACACCTGTCCCTGCGCGACTATGGCCGCTTCCTGAAGCGGGTGCTGGACGGGGCCGATGGCAAGGACGACTTCCTCGGCGCCGACAGCTGGCGCCGGCTGCTGACGCCAGGCCTATCCGACTATGCCCTGGGTTGGGGCGTGCGCAGGCCCGACTGGGCCGGCGGCCGGCCGGCCTATGGCCATGCCGGATCGAACACGCTGTGGATGCTGACGGCGCGGGTGGTGCCGGGCCGCGGCTATGCCATGGCCTTGGCCACCAATGTGGGCGGTTCCGCCGGCGAAGCAGCTACGGCGGAGGGCATGGACCGTCTGCGCCTGCTGCGTCAGCCGTAACTGCCTGGCAAGCCTCCGGGGTGGGATCGGCCCCGGTCCGGGCCGTCAGCCCGGTATGGCCAGCGGGCGGAACTCCGCCACCACGGATTCGTAGATGGCGCGTTTGAACGGCACGATCAGCCCGACCAGATCCTCCACCGGGACCCAGCGCCAGGCATCGAACTCGGGATGCTCGGTTTCCAGGTTGATGTCGGCATCCCGGCCCAGGAAGCGGCAGCAGAACCATTTCTGCTCCTGCCCGGCGAAGCGCTTCATCCAGCCCTTGCGCTGCAGCTCCGGCGGGAACTCGTACCGCAGCCAGCCCGCCGTTTCGCCGAGCACCGCCACCCGGGCGGTGCCGATCTCCTCCTCCAGTTCGCGCAGGGCCGCGGTACGCGGGTCCTCACCCGGGTCGATGCCACCCTGCGGCATCTGCCAGGCATCGGGCGTGTCCTTGCGCCGCCCGACCCAGGCCAGTCCGGCCCGGTTCAGCAGCATGATGCCCACATTGCGGCGGTAGGGAAGGGGCGCATCGGTCATCAACGCGGGTCCAATCAGGTGCAGAGGGCAGGCCACGGGGCCGGCGGTCGTGGGAGTGGTGAGGGGATGGGCACCAGTGCCCATCCCCACCCGCAGTGTAGTCCGCGCCTCAGCCGTGATCCACCAGATGGGTGCCGTGGGTCACGGCGGCGCCAGCGCGCAGGGCCGCCGCCAGGAAGGTGGTTTCCGCCATTTCCTGCTCGGTGGCGCCGGCGGCCAGGGCCGCCTTGCGGTGGATCTCCAGGCAATAGGGGCACTGGGTGGTCAGGGCCACGGCCAGGGCCATCAGCTCCTTGTATTTCCGGGGGATGGCCCCGTCGGCCAGGGCGGCCTGGTCGAAGGCCTTGAACGCCTCCATGGCCTCCGGTGCCAATTTGCCCAGCGTGCCCAGCTTCTTGATGTTCTGCATGTCGTACATCGGCGTGTCCTCCAGGGTTGTTCCTCCGGCCGTATCCGTCGCCGGCCAGTTGTCCACAGTGGCCGGGACCGGGGGAGCCGCCAACCCCGTCTTTCGCCAGCCCGGAGACCACCGGACGCACATCTGCGATCCCGGCAGAGGCGCTGGAATCAGCGCTGCGGCGCAAAGCCGCACCGCAGCAGCAATATATCGGATCATTGCACCGGATTTTTGCACGATCCACGACGGTTGCTGCGCTGCTTCGGACTGAAAATAAGTCAGTGGCATTGACCTATTTTCTCCCCTACCATCTGCCCCAGATAACAGGGACGGGTGTGGCCAGAAGGCCCGCCACAGGGAAGGGGACGTCGACGATGGCAGACCGCACGCTGGCCACCGTATCGCTGGACGACAAGTACGCCCTCGACAAGGGCCGGGTGTTCATGACCGGGACCCAGGCGCTGGTGCGGCTGCCGCTGCTGCAGCGGCAGCGCGACCGGGCGGCCGGGCGCAACACCGGCGGCTTCATCTCGGGTTATCGCGGCTCGCCGCTGGGCGCCTATGATCAGGCGCTGTGGCAGGCCCGGCGCTTCCTGGCCAACGGCAACATCCAGTTCCAGCCGGGCGTCAATGAGGAGCTGGGAGCCACGGCGGTCTGGGGCAGCCAGCAGGTCAATCTCTGGGGCGGGGCCAAGGTCGATGGCGTCTTCGGTATCTGGTATGGCAAGGGGCCGGGCGTCGACCGTTCCGTCGATGCGCTGAAGCATGCCAATTTCGCCGGCACCAGCCGCTTCGGCGGCGTGCTGGCCATCGCCGGTGACGACCACGCCTCGAAATCCTCCACCCTGCCGCACCAGTCGGACCAGGCCTTCATGCATGCCTTCATGCCGGTCATCAATCCGGCCGGCGTGCAGGAATTCCTGGATTACGGCCTGATCGGCTGGGCGCTGAGCCGCTATGCCGGCCTCTGGGTCGGTTTCACCGCCATCGCCGACACCATCGACACCACGGCCATCGTCCAGGTCGATCCCGAGCGCCTGTCCATCGTCGAGCCCGAGGATTTCGCCCTGCCGCCCGGCGGGCTGAACATCCGCCTGCACGACACGCCGCTGATCCAGGAGGCGCGCATGCTGGACTGGAAGCTGCCGGCCGCCCGCGCCTTCGCCCGCGCCAACCGGCTGGATCGGGTGGTGTTCGGACATGAGCGGCCGCGCCTGGGGCTGGTCACCATCGGCAAGTCCTATCTCGATGTGCGTCAGGCCCTGGAAGAGCTGGGCATCGACGAGGCCATGGCCCGCCGGCTGGGCCTCGGCATCTACAAGGTGGCCATGGCCTGGCCGCTGGAGCCCCAGGGCATCCAGGCCTTCGCCGAGACCACCGAGGAGATCCTGGTGGTGGAGGAGAAGCGCGCCGTCCTGGAAGCGCAGATCAAGGAACAGCTGTTCAACTGGTCCCGCCGCCCCCGCATCCTGGGCAAGACCGACGAGACCGGCCGGCCGCTCTTTACCGAGAAGGCGGAACTGAACCCCATCGACATCGCCCGGGTGCTGGGCCAGCGCCTGCTGGGCTTCGGCCCCGACTCCCACATCGCCGAGCGGCTGGCCCGCATCGAGGCGCAGCAGGCCCGCACCACCGCGGCCGCCACGGTGGCACGCACGCCCTTCTACTGCTCGGGCTGCCCGCACAACACCTCCACCAGGATCCCCGAGGGCAGCCGCGGGCTGGCCGGCATCGGCTGCCACTACATGGTCACCTGGATGGGGCGGAACACCGACCTGTTCAGCCAGATGGGCGGCGAGGGCGTGCATTGGGTCGGCCAGGCCCCGTTCGTGACGGACACCCATGTCTTCGCCAATCTGGGCGACGGCACCTATTTCCACAGCGGCATCCTGGCGGTGCGCGCCGCCGTGGCCGCCAAGGTCAACATCACCTACAAGATCCTCTACAACGACGCCGTGGCCATGACCGGCGGCCAGCCGGTGGACGGCACCCTGTCCGTACACGACATCGCCCAGCAGCTGGATGCGGAGGGCGTCTCCCGCATCGTCGTGGTCAGCGACGGGCCGGAGAAGTACGGGCTGGGCCAGGGCCTGCCCCACGGCACCAAAATCTACCACCGGGATGAGCTGGACCAGGTGCAGCGCGATCTGCGCACCGTGCCCGGCGTCTCCATCCTGATCTATGAGCAGACCTGCGCCGCCGAGAAGCGCCGCCGCCGCAAGCGCGGCAAGTTCCCCGACCCGGCCAAGCGCGTGGTCATCAACGAGCTGGTGTGCGAGGGCTGCGGCGACTGCTCCCAGCAATCCTCCTGCCTGTCCGTCACCCCGGTGGAGACGGAATTCGGCCGCAAGCGCCAGATCGACCAGTCCAGCTGCAACAAGGATTTCTCCTGCCTCAAGGGCTTCTGTCCCAGCTTCGTCACCGTGGAGGGGGGGCAGCTGAAGAAGCCCAGGCCCGCGGCCGGCGGCGCCGATTGGGGCGATCTGCCGGAACCGGCGATCCCCGTGCTGGACCGGCCCTGGAACATCCTGGTCACCGGCATCGGCGGCACCGGCGTCGTCACCATCGGCGCCATCCTGGGCATGGCCACCCATCTGGAGGGCCGCGGCTTCACCGCCATGGACATGGCCGGTCTGGCCCAGAAGGGCGGCAGCGTCACCAGCCATCTGCGCATCGCCGAGCGCCCGGACCAGATCCATGCCAACCGCATCGTCGCCGGCGGCGCCGATCTGGTGCTGGCCGCCGATCTGGTGGTAGCGGCCAATGCCGACGCCCTGTCGAAGATGGCGGCCGGCCGCACCAGCGCCGTGCTGAACCATACCGACACCATCACCGCCGCCTTCCTGACCAACCCCGATGCCACCGTGCCGGGCGACAGCCTGGCCCGCACCGTGAGCCAGGCGGTCGGCGGCGCCGACCGCGTCTTCACCCTGGATGCCACCCGCATCGCCACGGCGCTCTGCGGCGACAGCATCGCCACCAACCTGTTCCTGCTGGGCTATGCCTGGCAGAAGGGGCTGGTGCCCACCTCGGCCGCCGCCATCGAGAAGGCCATCGAGATGAACGGGGCGGCGGTGAAGATGAACACCGATGCCTTCCGCTGGGGCCGCCGCGCCGCCCTGGACCTGCCCCGCGTGCTGGAGGCCGCCTTCCCCAAGGCCGCGGACGGCGACCTCACCGCCCACCGCCGCGTGTCCGACACGCTGGACGAGATGCTGGCCCGCCGGGTGGAGTTCCTGACCGGCTATCAGGACGCCGCCTATGCCGCCCGTTACCGCGCCCTGGTGGAGAAGGTCCGCGCGCGCGAGGCCGCCCTGGCGCCCGGCCGCGAGGATCTGTCCCGCGCCGTGGCCCGCGCCCTGTTCAAGCTGATGGCCTACAAGGACGAGTACGAGGTGGCGCGCCTCTACACCGACACGTCCTTCCTGAAGCAGGTGGCCAGCCAGTTCGAGGGCGATTACCGCCTGAAGTTCCATCTGGCCCCGCCGGCCACGGCCCCGCGCGATCCCGCCAGCGGCCGGCTGGTGAAAAAGGAATACGGTCCCTGGATGCTGACCGGATTCCGCATCCTGGCCCGGCTGAAGCGCCTGCGCGGCACCCGGCTCGACCCGTTCGGCCGCAATCCCGAGCGGGTGATGGAGCGGCAGCTGATCGAGGCGTACCGCGCCGTGGTGGAGGAGCTGCTGTCCGGCCTGACCCCGGCCAACTACGCCCTGGCCGTGGAGATCGCCACCATCCCCGACGCCATCCGCGGCTTCGGTCACGTCAAGGAAGCCAACCTGGCCAAGGCCAAGGCCCGCGAAGCCGACCTCCTCTCCGCCTGGCGCCGCCCCCCGGCGCCGCCGGTGGCTCAGGCGGCGGAATAGGCCGCGGCCATCCCGACCGGCAGTGACACTGGCCGTGCAAAGGCGACGCAAAGGTAACCCCGGGGCGACGCAAAGGCGACTAACGTAACCTTAAGGTGACGCTAAGGTGACGGGTGTTGCGCCGCAAGCCGCTGATTTTATGGGATTGTGGTCCTTAAGGTGACATGGGTCCACATTTTCGTCTCCTGTCGCCTTTGCCGCGCCGTCCGCCTGTCTTTTCACCCTGTCCAAGATCCGGGCCGCCGTCAGGCGGTCCAGATCAGGGAAGCACGAAATAGGATTTTTGTCCACTAGGGGCAGGGGCTGATGCGTTGGCGGCGCGCAGTCAGGGCAGGGCGGCGCCCGGGCGGTTCTGGCCTGCCCGGTCGTCGCGCACGACCGTAATACCGGAGTCCGTCGGGCGCTGGTCGGGAGCGTGGCGGTCGGGAGCGTGGCGGTCCGGAGCGCGGGGGACCGGGGCGGGGGTGTCGGCCGTCCGTGGAACGGGTTCGCCGTCCGGAGCAGACGCGGGCGGGGCGCCGGGGCGGGCGAAGCGGTCGTTGAGCTTGCGCACCTCCGCCAGCACCGTGTCATGGATGCCGCGCAGGCGGCGTTCGGTCCAGCCGCTCCAGCCCTTGGGCCGCTTGCGCAGCAGGGCCCAGCGGGTGGAGGCGACGAAGGCGTCGCGCAGGCGCAGCTGGAAGCCGCCGAACAGCGCCGGCAGCTCCGCCGCCAGCCGCCGGGTCATGAAGCGGGCGGTGACCTGGCGGATCAGCAGCACCGCCAGCAGCAGCCCCACCGCCACCAGACTGGGCCAGGGGCTGTCGAAGATGAGGTCCGGCGGCGGGCCGTAGAACAGCCAGAGCAGCAGCCCGGCGGCCACCGCCGCCGCCAGCGCGGCCCAGGTCACGCCATTGACCACGGTGCGCCAGCGCTTCAGGGCGCGGGTCAGCAGCGGCACCACCTCCTCGCGCAGGTCCTTGGACACCGCCTCCAGCCCGTTGGCCACGCGGTAGCCGCGGATCGACGGCACCTCGCGGATGCGGCGGGCGATCTCCTCCATGTCGCGGGCGCGAATCTCACGCAGGCGGGTGGTGACGGTGCTGCCATCGGCCGCCTTCTCGCTGAACACGGAATAGAAGCGGCCGCCGGCGATGCCGACGCTGGCCAGCGCCCGCTGCCAGGCCCCCACCACCTCCTCCAGATTGTCCTCGCGGCTGGTGGCGTCGATCTGGTTCAGCACGAACAGGAACTTGTTGGCGTCGGCCCGGTCCTTGACCCGGGCCACCAGCTTGTCCAGCGTGTCGCGCATCACCCCCGGCTCGGGCTTGCGCGCATCGAACAGCACCAGCGTCAGGTCGGACAGGTCGAGGATATGGTCGATCAGGCGCAGGGTGGCATCGCGGTACTTGTCGCTGTCGAAGCCGGGGCTGTCCACCAGGATCAGCCCGCGCAGCCGGTCGCTGGGCACGGTCTTCAGGGCCAGATAGCGGTCCACCATCTTGCCCTCGCCGGGGGCCACCTTCTCGATCTCGTTGCCCATGGCGTGAAAGGGGAAGCGGGGATCGGCGTCCAGGGCCGTGCCGGGCAGTTCCCGCAGTTCGGTCCCGTGGCAGAGCACGGTGAACTTGTCGTCCACCGCCTGGTTGCCGGTGCGCTGCACCGTCTGCCCCAGCAGGTCGTTGATGAGGGTGGATTTGCCGGAGGAGTAGAGGCCGACGGCGCTGACCACCGGCCACCAGCCGATGCGGTTGGTCAGCGTCTCCTCCCGCTGCAACAGGCGCATCCGCCGCAGCACCCCGTCCATGCGGGCATAGGCATCGACCAGAGGCACCAGGTCGGGATTCTCGGCCCCCAGATGGCTGCGCAGATTCTTGATGCGGAGGGTGGCGGCGTTGGCCATGGCTCGCGGGTCCCCGTCTGTCGCCCACGCCCCGGACCGGCCGGGACGGACAGGCCCGATCGGCCCCGTCACAAGGATGAACGCGCGAAAGCCCGCGGTGTGCCCATCTGCGAACGAATTCGGCCATGTCCGCCGCGATCGTGACCGGTCACGGCAGTGCAGGGGGTCGGCATGCCGTCCCCCCGGCCGCCGGTGCGCGGGCGGCCGGGGAGGGGTGGGATCAGCCCTTGACCAGCGGACAGGCGCTCTTGTCCAGGGGCAGGAAGGCCTCGTCACCGGGGATGGTGCGGACCAGCGTGTAGTAATCCCACGGCTTCTTGCTGTCCGAGGGCTTCTTGACCTCGAACAGGTACATGTCATGGGTCATGCGGCCGTCGGCGCGGACCTTGCCGCCATTCTCGCCCACGAACACGTCCTTGACCGGCAGCTCCTTCATCTTGGCGGCCACGGCCTTGCCCTCGTCGGTGCCGGCCGCCTGCACGGCCTTGAGATAGTGCAGGACCGAGGAATAGGTGGCGGCCTGGATCATGTTGGGCATGCGCTGCATCTTCTCGAAGTAGCGCTGGGACCATGCCCGGCTTTCGTCGGTGCGGTCCCAATAGAAGCCCTCGGTCAGCGTCAGCCCCTGGGCCGTGGGCAGGCCCAGCGCGTGGGCGTCGGTCAGGGTGAACAGCAGGCCGGCCAGCTTTTGGCCGCCCTGGGTGATGCCGAACTCGGCCGCCTGCTTGATGGCGTTGGTGGTGTCGGTGCCGGCATTGGCCAGGCCGATGACCTGGGCACCGGAGGACTGGGCCTGCAACAGGAACGAGGAGAAATCGGCCGTGTTCAGCGGATGCCGCACCGAGCCGACCACCTTGCCGCCGGCCGCCTTGACGAACTCGCCGGTGTCCTTTTCCAGCTGGTGGCCGAAGGCATAGTCGGCGGTCAGGAAGTACCAGGTCTTGCCGCCGGACTGCACCACGGCGCCGCCGGTGCCCCGCGACAGGGAATAGGTGTCGTAGGCCCAGTGGAAGCCGGTGGGGGAGCAGGCATCCCCGGTCAGGCGCGAGGTGGCGGCCCCGACCACGATATCCACCTTGCCCCGCTCCTTGGCCAGTTCCTGCACGGCCAGGGCCACGGAGGAGGTGGTCAGCTCGCCGATCATGTCCACGCCCTCGGCGTCGAACCACTGGCGGGCCACGGAAACACCGATGTCGGGCTTGTTCTGGTGGTCGGCGCTGACCAGCTCGATCTTCTTGCCCAGCACCGTGCCGCCGAAATCGGCAATGGCCATCTGGGCGGCGGCGACGGAGCCCTTGCCGCCGAAATCGGCATAGGGGCCGGACTGGTCGTTGAGGATGCCGATCTTGACCACATCGCCGGAAATCCCGGCGCCCGCCGCCTGGGCCCAGGCGGCCGGAGCACCGGCCGGTCCGCCGGCCAGCCCCCCGACCAGCGCCAGGGCGGCACCGGCCAGCAGGGTCGTCGCAAAAGATGTGCGCATGCGCGTCTCCTCCCGTGGTGGAACGCAGGGGTTCTTGCGCCGGCGTCCGGTCGGCCCCTGTCGAGCGCCAACTATGCCCAAGGCCGGCCCGGCTTCCAAGGGGACAGACGGCTGATCCTGCAAGATGAATCACTTTTCATGTCCGGGGCGCGGAAGGGTGCTTGCGGCGATCCCCGCCTTGCGGCCTAATGGGCGAACAGGGAAGGAAACGACGGGTCCGCCACGGCGGGCCCGGCAGCGAAGCCGGCACGAAAGCCGGTGGCAAACCCGCACAGGGGGGGACGATGACGGACTACGTCCTGGAGACCCGCGGGCTGACCAAGGAGTTCAAGGGCTTCACCGCGGTGAAGGACCTGGACCTGACGGTCCGTCGCGGCAGCATCCATGCGCTGATCGGCCCCAACGGGGCCGGCAAGACCACGGTCTTCAATCTTCTGACTAAGTTCCTGACGCCGACGGCGGGCCAGATCCTCTATCACGGCGACGACATCACCCATGTGCCGCCGGCCACCATCGCCCGGCGCGGCGTGGTCCGCTCCTTCCAGATCTCGGCCGTATTCCCGCACCTGACGGTGCTGGAGAATGTGCGGGTGGCCCTGCAGCGCAAGACGCCCACCACCTTCCAGTTCTGGCGGTCCGAACGCATCCTGGACGGGCTGAACGAGCGGGCGCGGGATCTGCTGGAGCAGGTGGGCCTGCTGGTGCACGAGGCGGTGCCGGCGGCCGAACTGTCCTATGGGCGCAAGCGGGCGCTGGAGATCGCCACGACCCTGGCGCTGGACCCGGACGTGCTGCTGCTGGACGAGCCCATGGCCGGCATGGGGCATGAGGATGTGGGCCGAACCGCCGACCTGATCCGCCGCGTGGCCGCGGGCCGGACGGTGCTGATGGTGGAGCACAATCTGTCGGTCGTGGCCGACCTGTCCGACCGCATCACCGTGCTGCAACGGGGGGAGATCCTGGCCGAAGGCAGCTATGCCGAGGTCTCCGCCAACCCGGAGGTGCGTGAAGCCTATATGGGGACCGGCCATGCATGAGATGCTGCGCGTCCACGATCTGCACGGCTATTACGGCGAAAGCCATGTGCTGCACGGGGTCGAGTTCACGGTCGACCATGGCGAGGTGGTGACCCTGATCGGCCGCAACGGCGTGGGCAAGACCTCGACGCTGAAGGCCATCATGGGCCTGCTGGACCGCCAGGAGGGCTCGATCCGGGTCCAGGGCGCGGAGCTGATCGGGCGGCGGCCCGACCGCATCGCCCACCAGGGCATCGGCTATGTGCCGGACGACCGCGGCATCTTCGCCAGCCTGTCGGTGGAGGAGAATCTGCTGCTGCCGCCGGAGGTGAAGCCCGGCGGGCTGACGACGGAGGAGGTCTATGCCCTGTTCCCGCGGCTGCGGGAGCGGCGCGGGAGCCAGGGCACCAAACTGTCCGGCGGCGAGCAGCAGATGCTGGCCATCGCCCGCATCCTGCGCACCGGCGCCCGCCTGCTGCTGCTGGACGAGCCGACGGAGGGGCTGGCCCCCGTCATCGTGCAGCAGATCGGGCAGATCATCGCCGGGCTGAAGGCCAAGGGCTTCACCATCCTGCTGGTGGAGCAGAACTTCCATTTCGCCGCCACCCTGGCCGACCGCCATTACGTCATGGAGGACGGGCGGGTGGTGGACATGATCCCCAATGACCAGCTGGAGGCGCAAGCCGACACGCTGGCCCGCTATCTCGGCGTCTAGGGGAAGGGGACAGCCATGATGGACCTGATCGGTATCCCGCCCCAGGCGCTGTTCGGCCAGCTGCTGCTGGGCCTGATCAACGGGGCCTTCTATGCCCTGCTGAGTCTGGGGCTGGCGGTGATCTTCGGCATGCTGGGCGTCATCAACTTCGCCCATGGCGCGCTCTACATGGTGGGGGCCTTCGTCGCCCTGCTGCTGTCGCAGCAGCTGGGGCTGGGCTACTGGCCGGCCCTGATCCTGGCGCCGCTGGCCGTGGCCGGCATCGGCGTGGCGCTGGAGCGCACCATGCTGAAGCGCATCGCCAAGATGGACCCGCTCTACGGGCTGCTGCTGACCTTCGGCGTCGCCCTGGTGATCGAGGGGCTGTTCCGCCACTGGTACGGCGTGTCCGGCCAGCCCTATCCGGTGCCGGCCCTGCTGCAGGGCGGCACCAATCTGGGCTTCATGTATCTGCCGACATACCGGGCCTGGGTGGTGGTCATCAGCCTGATCGTCTGTCTGGGCACCTGGTACGCCATCGAGCGCACCAAGCTGGGGTCCTATCTGCGCGCCGCCACCGAGAAGCCGCAGCTGGCGCAGGCCTTCGGCATCAATGTGCCGCGGCTGGTCACCGTCACCTTCGCCGGGGCCGTGGCGCTGGCCGGGTTCGCCGGGGTGCTGGCGGCGCCCATGTACCAGGTCAACCCGCTGATGGGGTCCAACCTCATCATCGTGGTCTTCGCCGTGGTGGTCATCGGCGGCATGGGCTCGATCCTGGGGGCGGTGCTGACCGGGTTCGGGCTGGGGCTGGTGGAGGGGCTGACCAAGGTCTTCTACCCCGAGGCCGCCAACATCGTGATCTTCGTCATCATGGCCCTGGTGCTTCTGGTGAAGCCCGCCGGCCTGTTCGGGAGGACCGCCTGATGGTTGCCGAGCATACGGGACGCGAAGCCAAGGCCGCCGCCCCGGTGACGGTCAGCGTCGTGCCGGCCCGGTCGCGGGCCGACCGCGCCCTGCCGGTGCTGGCCGGTGCCGTGCTGGTGCTGCTGGTGCTGGCACCGTTCCTGGTCTATCCCGTCTTCCTGATGAAGGCGCTGTGCTTCGCCCTGTTCGCCTGTGCCTTCAACCTGCTGATCGGCTATGGCGGGCTGCTGAGCTTCGGCCATGCCGCCTTCTTCGGCGGGGCCGCCTATGTCACCGCCCATGCCGCCAAGGTCTGGGGCCTGACGCCGGAGCTGGCCCTGCTGGCCGGCATGGCGGCGGCGGGCGTCATGGGGCTGGCCGTGGGCGCGCTGGCCATCCGCCGCCAGGGCATCTATTTCGCCATGACCACGCTGGCCCTGTCGCAGATGGTGTTCTTCGTCTTCCTGCAATCGCCCTTCACCGGCGGCGAGGACGGCATCCAGGCCGTGCCGCGCGGGGCGCTGTTCGGGCTGATCGATCTCAACAGCCCGACGGCCATGTATTTCACCGTGCTGGCCCTGTTCGTCGGCGCCGTGCTGTTCATCCACCGCGTGGTGCATTCGCCCTTCGGCCAGGTGCTGAAGGCCATCCGCGAGAACGAGGCGCGGGCCATCTCGCTGGGATACGACACGGCCCGGTACAAGCTGGGCGCCTTCGTGCTGTCGGCCATGCTGGCCGGGCTGGCCGGCGGGATCAAGGCGCTGGTGTTCCAGCTGGCCACCCTGACCGACGTGCAGTGGCAGATGTCGGGCGAGGTGGTGCTGATGACGCTGCTGGGCGGAATCGGCACCATGAGCGGGCCGGCAGTCGGCGCCTTCGTCGTGGTCATGCTGCAGAACTATCTGGCGGCCACCGGCCTGCCGGTGACGGTGGTCATCGGCGCGGTCTTCGTGGTCTGCGTGCTGCTGTTCCGCCGCGGCATCATGGGCGAGATCGCGCACCGGCTGAAGGTGCGGCTGTAGCCCGGCGCGCGTCCCCCCAATGGGCCGGTTTTCGCCACAAAGGGGTGGCATCCCCTGTCCTGGACCGGGCGGGGGAGTGGAGCATGCGGTGCAGACGGATGGTCCTGCTGGGCATGGTGCTGGGGGTGGGTCTGGGCGGCTGTGCCGCGCCGCCGCCTGTCCCGCCGCCGGTGGCGCCGCAGCGTTTCGGTGCGGCACCGGGCAGCGCCGTGGGCAACTATGCCGGCTATGCCACCGGCCGCATGGTGACGGTCCCCGACGGGCGGCACTGCGAGGAATTCGCCTGGGAGCGGCCGCTGCCCGACAGGCGCATGATCCGGCTGCGCTCGGCCTCCTGCCCGGCCCCGGGTCTGCCCGACCGCTTCGATCTGGTGGATCTGGGCCGGGAGGTCGTGGCCGACACGCGCGATCTGGCGGCGGTGCAGCCGACATTCCCGACCGATCCGGTCACGACCCGCGTTCCCGTGCCGAAGGTGGAGCCGGCGCGCCCCTGACGCCGATCCCCCCGGTGCGGATTGCGCCGACGCGGATCAGGGGGACGGGGATCAGGGGGACGGGGATCAGTAGACCAGCTCGTCCTCGCCCTTGCCGCTGGCGATGACGATTTCGCCGCGGGCGGCCATGTCCTTGGTCAGCTGCACCATGTACATCTGCGCCTCGTCCACGTCGCGCAGACGCACCGGCCCCATGGAGGCCATGTCCTCGCGCATGATCTTGGCCGCGCGTTCGGACATGTTGGTGAAGAACAGGTCCTTCAGCGTGTCCGAGGCGCCCTTCAGCGCCAGCCCCAGCTTCTGCTTGTCCACGCTGCGCAGCAGGGTCTGGATCCCGGCCGGGTCCAGCTTCGACAGATCCTCGAAGGTGAACATCAACGCCCGGATGCGCTCGGCGCTGTCGCGGTTGCGCTCCTCCAGCGCCGCCAGGAAGCGGGCTTCGGTGTTGCGGTCCAGGCTGTTGAAGATCTCCGCCATCATCTCGTGGGCGTCGCGGCGGTTGGTGCGGGCCAGGTTCGACATGAATTCGGTGCGCAGCGTGCGCTCGATGTCGTCGATGACCTCCTTCTGCACCGCCTCCATGCGCAGCATGCGCATGATGACTTCCATGGCGAAGCTCTCGGGCAGGAGTTGCAGCACGCGGCCGGCATGGTCGCCCTTGATCTTCGACATGATCACGGCGACGGTCTGCGGATATTCGTTCTTCAGATAATTGGCCAGGACCTGCTCGTTGACGTTGGTCAGCTTGTCCCACATGGTGCGGCCGGCGGGACCACGGATTTCCTCCATGATCTGGTCGACCTTGTCCTTGGGCAGGACCTTGGTCAGCAGGCGCTCGGTCGAATCGAAGGTGCCGACCAGCGAGCCGGTGGAGCTGATCTGCTCCGCGAACTCCACGAACAGCCGTTCCACGAGATTGGAGCTGACCGAGCCGAGATTGGCCATGGTCTGCGACAGCTCCTTGATCTCGTCATCGCCCATCAGGGAGAACAGCTTGGACGCGATCTCCTCCCCCAGGGCGAGCATGAGGATGGCAGCCTTTTCCGGCCCGGTCAGACCGCGATAGTCTTCGCGAACTCGCATCGCCATGGGGGCAACTCCTGCGGCGCTGGGCCGGTACTCCGAACGGGGTTAGCGCCGCAGGCTAACACACCCGGACGGCGGGGTGAATCCACTGCGAACGGTCAGGACGGCGGCAGCCATCCCCGCGCCCCCATCCTGCGCCGGCGCTGCTGAACAAGGGATTAACCATGCGGCCGGACGCGGCCCCGGGCGGGTGCCCTTGCCAGGGGCGGGATCGGGCGCCATGATCGCTGCCACCCGACCGGACCGGGACGGCCGGCGGCGAAAGGGAGATCGAGAGCATGTCCATGTCCGTGCGCACCGCCGCCCGACCCGTTCCGGGTACCGCCGCCCCGCAGAAGGCCGCCCTGGCCGGCCTGCTTCTGTCGGTCCTGTGTCTTTCCGCGGCGCCAGCCCTGGCCCAGCAGCCGGCGGCCAAGGCCGATATTCCCAAGGCGGTGGCGTGCCAGACCCTGGTGGCCCAGTTCAACGACGCCATCGGCCCCAGCAAGGCCGCCGACGACGCCAAGAAGGCGGCCCGCGACCTGCTGGCCGCCGGCAACAAGGCCTGCAACGAGAAGAACTACGATGCCGGCATCGAGCAGGTGCGCCAGGCCCTGACCACCATCGCCGTCAAGCCCGTCGCCTGACCCCCGGCAGGCCGCCATGCAGACCCGTCCGCTCGCGGCCGCCCAGACCGCCCTCGACCAGCTGATCCGGCAGCGGCCCCTGGACCGGCCGCAGGAGCTGGAGACCGCCGCGGCCCTGGGCCGCGTGCTGGCGCGCGACGTGGCGGCCCCGCTGGCGCTGCCGCCGGCGGCGCGGGCCGCGGTGGACGGTTTCGCCCTGCGGGCGGAGGACAGTGTCGGCGCCAGCGCCTACAACCCGGCCACCCTGACATTGCAGATGCCGGACATGGCCTGCCTGCCCGGCACGGTCCTGCCCGTCACCGCGGGCTGGCCCCTGCCGGCGGGGGCCGACGCCGTGCTGCCGCTGCATCTGGCCCAGCTGGCCGGGGGCGTGCTGGAGGTGCTGGCCAATCTGGCCGCCGGCGACGGGGTGGAGCGGCCGGGACAGGATGTGGCGGCGGGCGCCGTCGTGCTGGAGGCCGGCCGGCGGCTGCGCAGCATGGATCTGACGCTGGCCACGGCGCTGGGCCTGTCCAGCCTGCCCGTGCGGCCGCAGCCGCGGGTGCGCCTGATCTCCGCCAGCCGGCATCTGGTCGCCGCCGGCCCGGCGGCGCTGCCGGACAGTGTCGATGCGGCGGGGCTGCTCTATCCCGGCCTGATCGCCCGCGACGGCGGCGTGCTGGAGCGCCATGTGCGGCCGGCGGGGGCGGGACAGCCGGTGGACCTGCGGGCGGCGCTGACCGATCCCGGTGCCGACCTGATCCTGGTCTGCGGCGGGGCCAGCCCCGGCTCGCTGGACCGGTCAGCCATCCTGCTAGCCGGGGTGGGGGAGCTGGACTGGCAGGGTGTGGCCCTGCGGCCCGGCGAACTGGCCGGGGCCGGCCATGTGGACGGGGTGCCGGTCCTGCTGCTGCCGGGCAGCCCGGCGGCGGGCTTGACCGCCTATGAGCTGCTGGCCGGGCGGGCCGTGCGCCGGCTGGCCGGGCTGGACCCGGCCCTGCCGCACCGGCGGGTGCGCCTGCCGCTGGGCGGGCGCAAGCTGACCTCTGAGATCGGGGTGGTGGAGCTGGTGCCGGTGCGGCTGGCCGGACAGTCGGTGCTGCCGCTGCCGCTGGGCTTCGGGCTGGGTACGCTGGTCCAGGCCGACGGCTTCGTGCTGGTGCCGGCGGCGGCGGAGGGCTATGCCCCCGGCACCCCGGTGGAGGTTCATCTGTTCGATGCCGCGGATCTGTGACGCCGGCGGTGTCAGGTTGGGGATGCATGTGATGTCCGAGTCCGATCCCGGCGCCTTCCTGCGCCGCGCCGCCCGGCAGGAGCAGTTCCTGGCCGTGGTCGACCGGGAGGAGGCCACGCGCCGGTTCCATGCCCATCTGGACCTGACGCCGCGGCACGAGACAGTGGCGCTGGATGCCGCCCTGGACCGGGTGCTGGCGGCGGATGTGCGGGCCGGCGTGGACGTGCCGCTGTTCGACCGTTCGGGCGTGGACGGCTTCGCCCTGCGCGCCGCCGATACGGCCACGGCTTCGGACACAGCACCGGTGCGGCTGCGCCTGAACCCGGAGGTGCTGGCCTGCGGTGTGGCGCCCACGGGCGCGGTGGCCGCCGGCACGGCCACGGTCATCGCCACCGGCGGCATGGTCCCGCGCGGGGCCGACGCCGTGGTCATGGTCGAGCACACCGATCTGGAGGAGGCGGCGGACGGGCTGTGGCTGCATCTGCGCCGGGCGGCGGCACCGGGCCAGTTCATCGCGTCCGCCGGCAGCGACATCGGCCGGGGCGAGACGGTGCTGCGCCGGGGACAGCGGCTGACCAGCCGCGAGATCGGCGTGCTGGCCGCCATCGGCCAGGCGGAGGTGACGGCGGTGCGGCGGCCCCGGGTCGCCATCCTGTCCACCGGCGACGAGATCGTGGCGCCGGGCCAGCCGATCCGGCCGGGCGCCGTCTATGACAGCAATGCCGCCATCCTGGCCGCCGCCGTGCGCGAGGCCGGGGGCGAGCCGGTGCCGCTGGGCATCGCCGGCGACGACGAGACGGTGCTGGCGGCCAGGGTGCGGCAGGGGCTGGACGGCGCCGATCTGCTGCTGCTGTCCGGCGGCACCTCGAAGGGGGCGGGCGATGTCAGCCACCGCATCATCGCCGGGCTGGGGCCGCCCGGCATCCTGGTGCATGGCGTGGCCATCAAGCCGGGCAAGCCGGTCTGTCTGGCCGTGGTCGAGGGCAAGCCGCTGGTGCTGCTGCCGGGATTCCCCACCAGCGCCATTTTCACCTTCCATGAATTCGTGGCCCCGGTGATCCGGGCCCTGGCCGGGCTGCCGGCCGCGGCGGCGGAGACGGTGGAGGCGGTGCTGCCGCTGCGCCTGCCGTCGGAGCGGGGCCGCACCGAATATGTCATGGCCGGGCTGGTGCGGACCGAGGCGGGGCTGGCCGCCTATCCCCTGGCCAAGGGGTCGGGCGCCGTCACCGGCTTCGCCCAGGCCGACGGCTTCTTCGCCGTGCCGGCGCAGACCGAGATGGTGGAGGCCGGGACACGGGTCACGGTCCAGCTGATCGGCCATGACCTGAAGCCGGCCGATCTGGTCATCATCGGCAGCCATTGCGTCGGGCTGGACCTGCTGCTGGGGGCGCTGCCCGGCCTGTCGGTGCGGCTGCTGGCCGTGGGCAGCATGGGCGGGCTGGCCGCGGCCCGGCGCGGCGAGTGCGATCTGGCCCCGATCCACCTGATGGACCCGCAGAGCGGCCGCTACAATGTCGATTTCCTGGCGCCGGGGCTGGAGCTGGTGCGCGGCTACGGCCGGCGGCAGGGGCTGGTGTTCCGGCCCGGCGATCCCCGTTTCGCCGGCCAGGAGGATGCGGCGGCGGCGGTGCGGGCGGCGCTGGCCGATCCCGACTGCCTGATGGTCAACCGCAATGCCGGGGCCGGCACGCGCATCCTGCTGGACCGGCTGCTGGCCGGGGTGCGGCCGCCGGGCTACTGGAACCAGGCCCGCTCCCACAATGCCGTGGCCGCCGCCGTGGCCCAGGACCGCGCCGACTGGGGCATGGCCATCGACACGGTGGCCCGCGACTATGGGCTGGGCTTCCTGCCGGTGCAGGACGAGCAGTACGACTTCGTGGTGCCGCAGGCGCGGCGCGACAGGCCGGCGGTGCAACGGTTCCTGTCGTTGCTGACCGAAGCCGGCATGCGCGGCCGTCTGGCCGCGCTGGGCTTCAAACCGGGAGAGCCGACATGAACCAGGATGTCTTCAACATCGAGCTGCGCAAATTCCTGAAACAGGTGGGCGTGACCAGCCAGCGCGCCATCGAGCAGGCCGTGGCCCAGGCCCTGGCCGAGGGGCGCCTGAGCGGGAGCGAGACGCTGAAGGCCCGGATGGTGCTGACGGTGGAGGCGGCCGGCCTGACCCATGAGGTGGTGGACGAGATTGCGCTGGACTAGGCGGCGTCCTCTCGCGGCCGTCCTGGCGGCGGCGCTGGCGCTGCTGGCGGGGCCGGCGGCGGCGGAATTCGTCGGCCATGGCGGGCCGGTGCGCGGCCTGGCCCTGACCCCGGACGGCCACACGCTGCTGAGCGCCAGCTTCGACTATTCGGTGATCCGCTGGAACCTGGAGACCGGGGCGGCCGAGGCCGTGCTCTATGGCCATGACGCGGCGGTCAACGCCGTGGCGCCGGTGCCGGGCGGGTTCGTCAGCGCCAGCGACGATGGCAGCCTGGCCCTGTGGTCCTTCGACCGGGCCACGCCGGTCCGGCGGCTGACCGGGCATGCCGGCCGGGTGGTGGCGCTGGCGGTGTCGCCGGACGGCCGCCGCGCGGCCTCGGCCGCCTGGGACCGGAGCGTGCGGCTGTGGGACCTGGAGACGGGGGCGGCGATCCGCACGCTGGAGGGGCACCGCGGGCCGGTCGATGCCGTGGCCTTCACCCCCGACGGCACCCTGCTGGCCAGCGCCGGGGCCGACGGGACCGTGCGGCTGTGGCGCGTGGCAGACGGAACCGCACTGGCGACCCTGGCCGGCAGCGGCACCGCCATCCATGCGCTGGCCCTGTCGCCGGACGGGACGAGGCTGGCCGCCGCCGGGGCGGACGGTGCCGTGCGGATCTGGCCGCTGCCGGGGGGCCGGGCGGCCGCACCGGGACCGGAGACCGGGCCGGAGACGGTGCTGACGGCCCCGGTGCCGGGGCCGCTGCTGGCGCTGGCCTGGTCCGGCCCGCATCTGGCCGCCACCGGCATCGACGGGGCGGTGACGGTGTGGCAGGGACAGGCGGTGCGCTGGCGCCTGGGCGGCGACCG
Source organism: Oleisolibacter albus (assembly GCF_003336875.1). GTDB lineage: Bacteria > Pseudomonadota > Alphaproteobacteria > Azospirillales > Azospirillaceae > Niveispirillum > Niveispirillum album. The sequence continues at coordinate 52,294 of NZ_QGNJ01000011.1, forward strand.
CGGACCGCTGTGGGCCGTGGCCTTCTCCGCCGATGGCGGCACGGTGCTGGCCGGCGGCACTGACCGCATGATCCGGCAATGGAGCCTGGAGACGGGGCGGGAACGCGATGCGCCGGTGGCCGTGCGCGCCCTGCCGGCCGAGGCCGGACTGCCCGCAGACCCGGTGGGGGAGCGGCTGTGGAAGCGCTGTTCCGCCTGCCATACGCTGACACCGGACGGGGGCAACCGGGCGGGGCCGACGCTGTACGGCGTCATCGGTCGGCCCATGGGCGCCGTTCCCGGCTACCCTTATTCCCCGGCCTTCCGCAGCGGCCACATCGTCTGGACCGAGGCGGCCATCGACGATCTGTTCGCCCGCGGCCCCGACACGGTCACCCCCGGCACCAAGATGCCGGTGCAGACCATCCCCGACCCGGCCGAGCGGGCGGCCCTGATCGCCTTCATCAAGCGGGCCGGGGCGGGCCGGTGACCCTGCGCACGGCTTCTGGACAAGGGGCGGCCGGTCATGGTCAATCCTGCGCAGGTTGCAAATGGAGGACCCATGGCGGGGATCGATGCGCTGCTGTCTCCGGTGATCCTGTTCTTCGTGCTGGGCGCGGCGGCGGCCTTCGCCCGCTCCGATCTGGCCATTCCCGAGGCGGTGGCGAAGGGCATCTCGCTCTATCTGATGGCGGCCATCGGCCTCAAGGGCGGGGTGCAGGTGGCGGCCAGCGGCCTGTCCACCGACATGGCCCTGGCCGCGGCGGCCGGGCTGGCGCTGAGCTGCCTGCTGCCGCTGCCGGCCTATGCCGCCCTGCGCCTGTTCGGGCGGCTGGACGGGGTCAATGCCGCCGCGGTCGCCGCCCATTACGGCTCGGTCTCCGTCGTCACCTTCGTCACCGGGGCCGAGGTGCTGACCAGCGCCGGGCATCCGCCGGCCGGCTATATGGTGGCGGTGCTGGCGCTGATGGAGACGCCGGCCATCATCGTCGGCCTGATGCTGGCCCGCCGCGCCGCCCGGGTCGAGGCGCAGCCCAAGGGCGCCCTGCTGCATGAGACGCTGCTGAACGGCTCGGTCGTGCTGCTGACCGGCAGTTTCGTGATCGGGCTGGTGGCCGGCAAGCCCGGCTTTGCCCCCATCGCGCCGGTGTTCGAGACGGCCTTCCGCGGCGTCCTTTGCCTGTTCCTGCTGGATATGGGGCTGGTGGCCGCCCGCCGCCTGCGCGAGGCGCGGGCGCTGACGGCGCGGCTGGCGCTGCTGGGGCTGCTGTTCCCGCTGGTCCATGGCAGCATCGGCGTGCTGCTGGGCAGCGCGCTGGGGCTGGAGGCGGGATCGGCGGCGGCGCTGGGCATCCTGGCGGCCAGCGCCTCCTACATCGCCGTGCCGGCGGCCATGCGCCTGGCCCTTCCCCAGGCCGATCCGGGGCTTTATCTTGCCATGTCCCTGGCGGTGACCTTCCCCTTCAACATCACGGTGGGGCTCCCGCTCTACACCGCCCTTGCCCTGCGGATGGCCAGCCCATGACCGGAACCGTTCCCCGCCGCAAGATCGAAGTGCTGGTGGATGCGCCGCTGCTGCCGCGCCTGACCGCCCTGGCCGCGGCGGCCGGCGTGACCAGCTACACCCTGTTCCCCGCCCTGGGCGGCAGCGGTGCCGGCGGGCGCTGGAGCGAGGATCAGGTGACCGGCGCCCAGTCGAAGCTGCTGTTCATGGCGCTGATGGCCGAGGAAAAGGCCCAGACCCTGGTCGCCGCCCTGGAGCCGCTGCTGGAAAGCCACGGGCTGCTGCTGATGAGCAGCCGGGTCGAGGTGGTGCGCGGCGGCAAGTTCTGAGCGGGGGCTTGCCGCCGCACTGGCCCGGTCAGGCCTTGTAATCCTCCGCTGTGCGCGGGCGGGGGCGGTCCGGGCCGGCATAGGGATCGATGCTGCTGCTGGCCTGGGCGACGACGCGGCAGTCCGCGCACATGCGCACGCGGTCGATGGGATTGTCGCCCAGCCCGGCGCTGGCGCCGGCATACATCCAGTGCTTGCCCTGGAGCTTGGACACGATCTTCTCCACCGTGGCCCTGGTGCCGAAGGGCTTGCCGCAGCTGATGCAGTGGTACGGCTCCTCCTCCTTCACCGGCACGGCGCTGCGGGCGGTCCCGGTGAAATCCAGCTGCGGGCGCAGGCTGATGACCTTCTCCGGGCAGGTGGCCTTGCACAGGCCGCACTGCACGCAGGCATCCTGGGTGAAGGCCAGCTGCGGGCGCTCGGGATTGTCGGACAGGGCGCCGGTGGGGCAGACCTGGACACAGGCCAGGCACAGGGTGCAGCCATCGACGTTGATGTCCAGCGTGCCGAAGGGGGCGCCCGGCGGCAGCGGCAGCACCTCCACCGGGGCAGGCGCCGCGGCGTGCAGCTGGCGCAGGCTGAGCTTCATCAGGGCGCGCTTGTCGCCCATAGGCAGGAAGGGACGGGCGCTGCCGCCCGCCCGTGCCGGCAGGGCCGCCAGCAGGCCGGCCAGCGCGTCGGGATCGTCGGCCTCCAGCATGCCGCAGCGGCCGGAGCCGTAGCCCAGCCCGCTGGCCACCGTCTCCGCCAGGCCCAGGACTTTGGCCGTGGCCAGCATGTCGTCGCGCGGGCGGGTGGAGGCCAGCAGCCGCACCTCGGCGGCGCCATAGGCCAGGGCGGCGGCGAAGAACTCGATGCCCAGCTGGGTCAGCGCGTTGACGGCGACGGGGATGACCCGGGCCGGCAGCCCGTCGCCCCAGCGCGACAGCAGGTCGATCAGCGGCGCGCCATGCTCGGCCTCATGCACCAGCAGCACGGCATCGCGGCCGCCGGCGGTGTGGTAGGTCTCCAGCAGGGTGCGCAGCCGCTCCAGCAGCGTGTCGGCCGGCGGCAGCGCGTAGCTGGCGGCGCCGGTGGGGCAGACGGCATGGCAGCTGCCGCAGCCGGCGCAGATGAACGGGTCCAGCGCCACATGGTCGCCGTCGGGGGTGATGGCACCGGTGGGGCAGACCTCCAGGCAGCGGGTGCAGCCCGTGCGCCGGTTGCGGCCATGGGCGCAGAGGTCGGCGCGGTAATCCACATATTTCGGCTTGTCGAACTGGCCGACCAGATCGGCGGCCCTGGCCAGCAGGGCCTGCACCGCGCCGGGGCTGCCGGGGTCGGCGCGCAGATAGCCGTCACGCTTGTGCGCGGCGGAGAACAGCGGCGTGCCGCCGGTCAGGTCGATGATGAGGTCGCAGCGGCTGCTGGCCCCGTCGCGGGACGGGCCGAAGGCCAGCGCCCGGCGGGAGGAGGGGGCGGGCAGGGCATAATCGTCGACGATGATCTCAAAGGCGCCGAGATGGCCCTTGGCGATGCGGATATGGCCCTTCAGCACGGGAAAGTCGGTGCTGGCGGGCGGCAGCACTGCGCCCGGCCGGTCCAGCAGCACGGTGACATCCAGCCGGTCGGCCAGCTGGCGCGCGGCCTCGATCGCCGTCTCGTCGCGGCCATAGACCAGGGCCACGCCCTCCGACGTCAGGCCGACCAGGGGCGTCTCCGGCCGGGTCAGCGTCGCCTCCGCCAGCAAAGCGGCGATCTTCGGCGTGGCCGCCGCGGCCTCGGCCGACCAGCCGGCGCGCTCGCGGATATTGACCAGGGTCAGCGCGTCCGGGTCGCCGCCGACCTCCTCCACCGTCTCCTCGAACACGGCGCGTTCCTGGGTGCAGGCGATCAGCAGCGGGCCGGCGGTCCCCGCCGCCCGGGCCAGCCGGTCCCGCTCGCCGCGGCAGAGCTGGTGGGAAAGGGTGGGGGCGGCCTGTCCGCAGGCCTTGCCCAGGGCGGCGGCATCCAGGGGCATGGTGCCTTCACAGGAGCACAGCAGCACCGTGCGGCCGTTCAACTTCATGATGGGCGCGTCCCTTTGCTTCCACGTCGGTGCAGAGGCCCGGCGCCGGTCCGGCCAGGTCCCTTGTCTTGTTCACCTAGAGAACAGATATTGCGCCGGCCGACAATTGGGAGGATGGCATAAATGAATAGACTGCCCGCCGCATCGCCGGTGGTCAGCCTTCCGCCGCCGTTCCAGCCGGTGTGCTGCGGCCCGTCGGATGCGCTGCTGCGGGCCGTGGCCGAAGCTGAGGCCGAAGCCGGGGCCGCCACCCTGGTCTACGGCACCCGCCCCGACCGGTTCGACGTGGCTGTGGTGTTCGAGCCGGAGCTGCCGCTGGCCCGCGCCCGCGGCATCGGGCCGGTGATGATGCTGGCCATGGCCGATGCGCTGAGCACGCTGGGACCGCCGCAGAAGGACCCGCAATTCGACTGGCCCGACCGCATCCTGGTGGACGGGGCGCTGGTGGGCGGCGTGGCCGTGACCGCCGCCGCCCTGAGCACGGAGGCGGCGGTGCCGGACTGGCTGGTGGCCGGGGTGCAGCTGCGCCTGTCCTTTCCGGCCGACCTGACCGATCCCGGCCGCACGCCGGAGCGCACGGCCCTGTATGAGGAGGGATTCGGCGCGGTGGAGCCGCTGCCGCTGCTGGAATCCTTCAGCCGCCACCTGCTGCTGCATGTCAGCCGCTTCCTGGAGGAGGGGTTCGAGCCGCTGGCGCAGGACTGGCTGACGCGGCTGACGCCGGCCCGGACCCGGGGGTCCGTGCGCCACGGGCTGGACCCGCTCACGGGCGATCTGCTGCTGCTGGAGCCGGGATCGGCCAGGCCCCGGCGGGAGAGCCTGGCGGCGGCCCAGGCCCGCCCGAGCTGGACGCTCTGAGATGGAGGCGGCGCGCACGCTGCCCCGCACGCTGCGGCTGGACGCCTCCGACCGCTTCGTGTTCGACATGGCGGCCGAGCCGGGGGAATGGGCCGTGTCCGGCGCCTTCGCCTTCCTGGGCGGGGACCCGGCGGCGCTGACGGGCAAGCGGCGGCAGGCCTTCAGCAACGGCTTCCTGGGCCTGGACAGTCTGGGCTGGTCCACCATGGTCACCGTCGCCACGGCCACGGCGGACGAGGCGGCGGCGGCGGTGCGGGCGCTGGCCCGCCGGCTGGTCGAGGATTTCGGCTGCCCGACCGCGGAGATGGCCCGGGCGGCGGCGGCGGAGGAGGTGGCGTTCGCCGCCGAGCTGTGCCGGGAGCATCCGCCGGGCACGCTGCTGGCCGTGTCGCGGCGCGTGGAGGCGGACGGGCAGATCCGCGAGGCCTTCCGGGTGGTGCCGCCGCCCGGCGAGCGGGATCATGCCCGCATCTGGACGATTGTTCCGGATACGGAACAGAATGCCGCCGGCAAAGGCGGCAAGGAGGATGGGGCGTGAGCCGCGATTTCTGGATCAGTTCCGGCCATCATCTGCTGGACAGGGCCGACAATGGCGGGCTGGTGGCCACGCCGGATTTCCTGCGCGCCTTCCTGGCGCGGCCGGAGATGGCCCCGGTGCCGGAGTCCGGCCCGCGGGAACGGGCGCTGCATCAGGCGCTGCTGGCCGACCCGACCCTGCGCGTGGACGAGGCCACGCTGGCCGCCATCGAGGATGCGGACGGGCGGGAGAATTACGCGGTCTGGCTGGGTTTCCGCGACCGGCTGCTGGCCCAGCCGACGCTGGAGGCCGCCTATCTGGGGCTGATGCGCGGCGGGGTCGGCCGGGTGCCGGCCCTGTTCCTGGACCAGCTGGTGCATCTGATCCTGCGCAACATGCTGGACGGCTGCGCCGATCCGCTGCTGCTGCGCGCGGCGGAATGCCTGTTCCGGGCCCAGCGCGTGTCGATCCAGGAGGGGGGCATCCTGCTGGCCGACGAGGAGGTGGTGGAGCAGCGGGCCACCACCGGCGGCTTCGGCACTCTGGCCCAGTTGCTGGCCCAGGCCGGCACGGCGCCGCGCAGCGTCGATCTGGATGTGCTGCACGCCGAGAGCGCCGACCAGTACTGGGAGCGGTCCGACCGCTTCGACATGGTGCTGGACGTGGCCTTCACCCGGCCCGGCCTGGACGCGCTGGCGCGGGTGCTGGAACGCTGGGTCGCCCATTTCACCGGCGTCCGCGTCTCCATCCAGCCGGTGCAGACCATCCGCGACGCGCGCTGGGTCTGGCATGTGGGGCTGGACGGGGAGGCCAGCCGCAGCCTCAATGCCATGTGGCGGGGGGAAGACGTGCCCCAGGCCGATCTGGCGCGGGTGCTGTCGCTGTTCCGGCTGGACTTCGCCGATCCCGGCGACATGCTGGAGCGGGTGGCCGGGCGGCCGGTCTATCTGGCCATGGCCATGACCGGGGCCAGGACCCTGCGGCTGAAGCCGCAGAACCTGCTGTTGAACCTGCCGTTCCGCGAGGGCGGCGCCAATTGAGACCGGCGGCGGACCGCCGGAGGGAGAAGGCCGATGGGCATGGTCGTGGAGCGCATGCCGGTGGGGGTGGTGGTGGAGCGGCGGCCCGCCGCCAGCCGCTGGGCCGACTGGGTCTGGCGCATCGCCGGCGTGCTGCCCGGATCGCCGCAGACGCCGCCCTGGACCGTGCTGTCCGAGGTGGACGGCGTGACCACCTTCTATGCCGGCACCGCCGACATCACGCTGTATTCGGCCGAGACGGAAACCTATGAGCCGGCGGTGCAGAGCCAGGCCCCGGCCGTCTATGTGGTGCTGCGCCGGGGCGAGACGCCGTCGGGGTGGGCGCTGCTGCTGGCCACGGTCGATGCCGGCGAGGCCCATGCCCATGCCGACAGCGGCGACGATCTGATGGAGGCCGTGCCGATGCCGGCGCTGGTGCGCGACTGGGTGGCCGCCTTCTTCGCCACGCACCATGTGGAGCGGCCGCGGTTCAAGCGCAAGCGCGACAAGGCCGACCCGGAAGCGTTGGCCATGGGACGGCGCCGCGGTCCCGGCGGCGACCTGTAACGCCCGGAGCCGGCGATGAGCGACGATGAGAGCAGCTTCCTGTCCCGCTGGTCGCGGCTGAAGCGCGACGCGCGGGCGCCCCGGCCGGCGGCACCGCCGGCACCGCCGGTGGCGGGAGTGGGGCCGGTGGCGGGCGAGGGGACGCCGGTCCAGGGCCGGGCGGCCCGGGGAACACCGGATGGGGGCGCGGCGGACGCGGCGGCGGCCGGGGCCGTGCCGGCGGCCGGTGCAGCGGCCGAGGAGAGCGTCGATCTGGACAGTCTGCCCCCCATCGACAGCCTGGGGGCCGACAGCGACTTCACCCAGTTCCTGCGCAAGGGCGTGCCGACGGCGCTGAAGAACGCCGCTCTGCGCAAGCTGTGGGCCGCCGACCCCGCCATCGCCAATTACAGGACCTTCGCCGAGTATGACTGGGACTTCAACGCGCCCGGCTATGGCCAGCTGCTGCCCACCGACGATGTGAAGAAGGCGGTGGACGCCCTGTTCAAGACCATGGACGGGATGACGGGCGAGCGGCCCGGGGCCGAATCCGGGCCGGAGACGGCAGCCGCCGCCGGGGGGGACGATGAGCCGGCGCGCCCGTCCGCGGGACCGGCGGAGGAGACCGGGCCGGGAGAGCCGGACCTGTCCCGCCCGCAACCGCTGCCGGCGTCCGCTCCGCCCGCATCCGCTCCGGCTGTGCTGCCGCCCCTGCCGCAGTCGGTGCCGCCTGTGCCGCCGGTTCCAGCGGCCGCCCCCGTCCCGGTCGAGGCCGCTCCGCCCGGGACCCCGCCGCGCCGCCGCCGCCATGGTGGGGCTGTGCCGCGGTGATGCCGCCGGCAGCGTGTCCGCGACCGGCCGTTGACGTAGTTGCCGTTCCGTCGGAGTCCGGCCCGTTGCATCCCGTCATTGGTGGAAACCAAAGAAAGACTTTGCAGAAACATGCAAATTTTACTGCGAGCCATTATTAACTTGGTGCGCGGCCGCGCGGTATTTTGCTGAACGAAGCATTAACCTCGAAAGCCCCTTGCCTTGACGTTTTTTGTCGCACTAACATCTTCATGATACGGGCCTGATGCCTGTCTGTTGGGCAGAACCGCTTTCGCAGACCGGGAAGCCCGTGCTGATGTCCATTTCTGGCGATGATCGAGGGAGGCAAGGGGACGTGTCGGACGCGCCGGACAATCGTGCCGCGTTTGCGCGCACCGCATCGGCCGCGGCACCGGCTGCGGCACCGGCTGCTGCACCGGCGGCGCCATCGGCTGCGGCTGCCCGGCCCGTTCTTGACGAGGCCGACCTGCTGCGCGCCCGGCTCTGGTCGCTGCTGGGCGGCCTGCTGGCGGCGGCGCCCGATGCCGATCTGCTGCGCCGCCTGTCCGCCCTGTCAGGCGATGCCTCTCCTTTGGGCATGGCGCTGAGCGAGCTGGCCCGGCGGGCCGCCACCGCCACGCCCCATGCCGCCGAGCGTGAATACCATCGGCTGTTCATCGGGGTGGCGCGCGGGGAGCTTGTCCCCTATGCCTCCTTCTATCTGACCGGCTTCCTCAACGAGAAGCCGCTGGCCCGGCTGCGCGCCGACATGGCGCGCCTGGGCATCGGCCGCGCGGAGGGATCGTCCGACCCCGAGGACCACATGGCCAGTCTGGCCGAGATGATGGCCGGGCTGATCGCCGGGGAGTTCGCGGCCGGTCTGCCGCAGCAGCGCCAGTTCTTCGACCGCCACATCGCCCCCTGGGCCGGCCGCTTCTTCGCCGATCTGGAACGGGCCGAGGGCGCCGCGCTCTATGCCCCGGTGGGGGCCATCGGGCGGCTGTTCATGGAGATCGAGGCGCAAGCCTTCGTCCTGGCGGCCTGAGAGGGCGGCCAGGACGTATTCGTGTGTCAGGGCCGGCAAGGATCCGGGGTTCGGACCCGGCCGGCGCCCGCCGTTCAAAGGCCGGAACGGCCGCGGCGGGTTTTCAGGGAGAGGGTAGGACGATGTCGGTCAAGAACGGTCAGGCGGACGACACGGCCGGAGGTTCCGGGCTGGAGCGCCGCGACTTCCTGCGGGCGCTGGGCAGCACGGCCGCCGGGGCCGCCGTGGCCGCGCCGCTGCTGGCGGCCGGCCCGGCCCAGGCCAAGGAAACCGGGGCGGAGCGCACGAAGGCCCGCTATCGGGAAACCGAGCACGTCAAAGCCTATTACCGGACCAACCGGTACTGAGATCGGGGAGGCACGACCCATGCTGATCAAGCGCAGCGCCGCGCCGCGGCCGTCCGCGTCCCGCAGCCGTATCGCCGATGCCTTCGCCAGCGTCGCTGGCGCCCCGGTGGACCGCCGCAGCTTCCTGCGCCGGTCCGGTCTGGCGGCGGGCGGACTGGCCGCCGTCGGCACCCTGTCCCTGACCACGGTGCGCAAGGCCGAGGCCGGCCCGACCATTCCCGGCGTCCCCACCGAGATCAGGAAGAACGTCTGCACCCACTGTTCCGTGGGCTGCACCGTCACCGCCGAGGTGCAGAACGGCGTGTGGACGGGGCAGGAGCCCAGCTTCACCAGCCCGATCAATATCGGCACCCATTGCGCCAAGGGCGCCTCGGTGCGCGAGCTGGTGCATGGCGACCGCCGCCTGAAATATCCGATGAAGCTGGAAGGCGGCGAGTGGAAGCGCATCGGCTGGGACCAGGCCATCGACGAGATCGGCAGCAAGCTCACCGCCATCCGCGACGCCTCCGGCCCGGACAGCGTGTTCCTGCTGGGCTCCGCCAAGTTCACCAACGAGGCGGCCTATCTGTTCCGCAAGTTCGCGGCCTTCTGGGGCACCAATACGGTCGACCACCAGGCCCGCATCTGCCACAGCACCACCGTCGCCGGCGTGGCGAACACGTGGGGCTACGGCGCCATGACCAACAGCTACAACGATATCAACAATTCCAAAGCCATCATGATCATGGGCGGCAACCCCGCCGAGGCGCACCCGGTGTCGCTGCAGCATGTGCTGCGCGGCAAGGAGGTGAACCGCGCCCAGATGATCGTGGTGGACCCGCGCTTCACCCGCACGGCGGCGCACGCCACCGAATATGTGCGGCTGCGCCCCGGCTCCGACATTCCCCTGATCTGGGGCATGCTCTGGCACATCTTCGAGAATGGCTGGGAAGACAAGGAATATATCCGCCAGCGCGTTTACGGCATGGACGAGATCCGCAAGGAAGTCGGCAAATGGGCGCCGGCCGAGGTGGAGCGGGTCACGGGCGTGCCGGGTGAGCAGGTCCGGCGCATCGCCGAGATCATGGCCAAGAACAAGCCCAGCACCCTGATCTGGTGCATGGGCATCACCCAGCACACCGTGGGCACGGCCAATGTCCGCGCCCTGTCGATCCTGCAGCTGGCGCTGGGCAATATCGGCGTGGCCGGCGGCGGCGCCAACATCTTCCGCGGCCACACCAACGTGCAGGGCGCCACCGACCTGGGCCTGGATGTCACCACGCTGCCCGCCTATTACGGGCTGGCGGAAGGGGCCTGGAAGCACTTCGCCCGCGCCTGGGAGGTTGATTACGAGTATCTGCTGAACCGCTTCGGCAAGGCGGACATGCCGCGCGATGCCAAGAAGAAGCTGATGGAGGCCAAGGGCATCCCGACGACCCGCTGGTTCGACGGCGTGCTGAACGAGGCCAAGGACGTGGACCAGCCGGACCTGATCCGCGGCATGGTCGTCTTCGGCCATGGCGGCAACACCGTCACCCGCATGCCCGAGGTCAAGACCGGCATCGAGAAGCTGGAGCTGCTGGTCGTGGCCGACCCGCACCCCACCACCTTCGCCGCCCTGTCCGACCGCAGGGACGGCACCTATCTGCTGCCGATCTGCACCAATTTCGAGACGGCCGGGTCCCGCACCGCCTCCAACCGCTCGCTGCAATGGGGCGAGCAGGTGGTGAAGCCGATCTTCGAGTCCAAGGACGATTACGAGGTCCTGTACCTGCTGTCGCGCAGGCTGGGCTTCGCCGACCAGATGTTCAAGAACATCAAGGTCGACGGCGTGCATCCCGAGCCCGAGGACATCCTGCGGGAGATCAACCGCTCCTGCTGGTCGATCGGCTATACCGGCCAGTCGCCGGAACGCCTGAAGCTGCACATGAAGCATCAGGCCGATTTCGACAAGATAACCCTGCTGGGCCGCGAGGGTTCCCCGGTGGCCGGGGACTATTACGGCCTGCCCTGGCCGTGCTGGGGCACGCCGGAGCTGAAGCACCCCGGGACCCATGTGCTCTATGACACCTCCAAGCATGTCATGAAGGGCGGCGGCGCCTTCCGCGCCCGCTTCGGCGTGGAGCGCAACGGCGAGAGCCTGCTGGCCGACGGCAGCTATTCCGCCGGCTCCGAGATCGAGGACGGCTATCCCGAATTCACCTACGGCATGCTGAAGAAGCTGGGTTGGGACAGCGACCTGACGGCCGAGGAGCTGGCCGTGATCCAGCGCGTCGGCGGCGCCAGCCCCGATGGCGTGTCCTGGACCACCGACCTGTCCGGCGGCATCCAGCGCGTGGCGCTGCTGCATGGCTGCTCGCCCATGGGCAACGCCAAGGCCCGCGCCGTGGCCTGGAACCTGCCCGACCCGATCCCGGTCCACCGCGAGCCGATCTACACCAGCCGCCCGGATCTGGTGGCCCAGTATCCGACCCGCGACGACAGCCGCGATTTCCGCGTGCTGAACATCGGCCGCACCGTGCAGACCAAGGCGGTGGAGCAGAAGCTGGCGGACAAGTTCCCCATCCTGCTGACCTCCGGCCGTCTGGTCGAATATGAGGGCGGCGGCGAGGAGACCCGGTCCAACAAGTGGCTGGCCGAGCTGCAGCAGGACATGTTCGTCGAGGTCAATGTGGACGATGCCCGGCGCCTGGGCGTCCGCGACGGCGGCATGGTCTGGGTCTATGGGCCGGAGAACGGCGCCAAGGCCCGGATGAAGGCCCTTGTCACCGCGCGCGTGGGCAAGGGCGTGGCCTTCATGCCCTTCCACTTCGCCGGCTTCTGGCAGGGGGCCGACCAGCGCGGCAACTACCCCAAGGGCACCGATCCGATCGTGCTGGGTGAGAGCGTGAACACGCTGACCACCTATGGCTACGATCCCGCCACCTTCATGCAGGAAACCAAGGTCACGCTGTGCCGCATCGAGGCGGCGTAAGCGGAGGGACGAACAATGGCACGGATGAAATTCCTCTGCGACTCCGAGCGCTGCATCGAGTGCAACGCCTGCGTCACCGCCTGCAAGAACGAGCATGAGGTGCCGTGGGGCATCAACCGCCGGCGCGTCGTCACCATCAATGACGGCACGCCCGGCGAGCGCTCCATCTCCATGGCCTGCATGCACTGCACGGACGCGCCCTGCGCCGCCGTCTGCCCGGTGGATTGCTTCTACACCACGGCCGACGGGGTGGTGCTGCACAGCAAGGATCTGTGCATCGGCTGCGGCTACTGCTTCTATGCCTGCCCGTTCGGGGCGCCGCAGTATCCGCAGCTCGGCAATTTCGGCAGCCGCGGCAAGATGGACAAATGCACCTTCTGCTCCGGCGGGCCGGAGGACGATGTCACCCCGGCGGAGTATGAGAAGTACGGTGCCAACCGCCTGGCCGAGGGCAAGCTGCCGCTCTGCGCCGAGATGTGCTCCACCAAGGCCCTGCTGGCCGGCGACGGCGACATCATCGCCTCCATCTACAAGGAGCGCGTGGTGACCCGCGGCTATGGCACCGGCGCCTGGGGCTGGTCCGTGGCCTACAAGGATGCAAGCGCGGCCTGAGGCAGCGCCGCCCCTTTCCCCCCGGGGACAGGGGCGGGATGGAGGATACCCATGATCACCAAGCTCACCCGCCTCACGGTTACCCGCCTGGCCGCCGGACTTCTGGCCTTGCCGCTGCTGGCGTCAGCACCAGCCCTGGCCCAGACCGGGACGGCGGCAACCGCGGCGGCAGCCGCCGCGCCGTCCGCCGCACCCGTGCTGGGGCAGACCCCCACCGGCCAGCAGCCGCAGAGCATCTCCGAACAGGAGGTGCAGCTGTTCCAGCAGCTGAAGGGCGACGTGGCCGGCCGCGTCAGCATCCCCGACAAGAAGGCCGCCCTGCTGATCCAGCCGGAAGGCAAGGCATGGCGCGACTTCCGCCGTGAGGACATGCCGGTTATCGGCGGCGTCATCATCCTGGGCATGCTGGTCGTGCTGATGGGCTTTTTCGCCATCCGCGGCCGCATCCGCATGGAGCAGGGGCAGGCCGGGGAGACCATCAGCCGCTTCAACGGTTTCGAGCGCTTCGCCCACTGGCTGAGCGCCAGCTGCTTCATCATCCTGGGCCTGTCCGGCCTGAACATCGCCTTCGGCCGCACGCTGCTGCTGCCGCTGGTGGGGCCGGAGACCTTCACCGCCCTGTCCGCGGCCGGCAAGTTCGCGCACAATTACCTGTCCTTCCCCTTCACCCTGGGCGTCATCCTGATGTTCGTCCTGTGGGTCAAGGACAATATTCCCGACAGGGGGGATATCGACTGGCTGAAGCAGGGCGGCGGTCTGGTCGGCAAGGGCCATCCCCATGCCCACCGCTTCAATGCCGGCCAGAAGGGCATCTTCTGGAGCGTGGTGCTGGGCGGGGCGCTGCTGTCCGTCACCGGCTATACGCTGATGTTCCCCTTCTGGTTCACCGGCATGGACGGGATGCATCTGGTCCAGATCGTCCACGCCGTGGTGGCGGTCGGGCTGATCGCCATCGTGCTGGCCCACATCTATATCGGCTCCGTCGGCATGGAGGGGGCGTTCGCCGCCATGGGGTCGGGCGAGGTCGATCTCAACTGGGCCCGCGCCCACCATGATCTGTGGGTGCAGGACATGCTGGGGCCGCGCAACGATCCGCCGAAGCCGCATCCCGTGGCCGCCGAATAGGCCGCAGCCAGCGGTGGGGTCCGCCAGACGGGCGCCGGGGGAGACCCCGGCGCCCGTTTCGCTGGGGGGGGGCGGATGATCGGGTGCCGCAATCGGGTATTTACGGACCTCCGAAAAAAAAGTGCATCGTCGGCCGGTCTTCACCTCAGGGTCGTGATCATGCTCCGGCGTCCATTGGTGCTTCTGCTTCTGCTGGTCGGTTGTCTGTTTCATCCGGTGCAAGCCGCGGAGGTGCAGCTGTCGACGCCCACGGGTGCGCTGTTCGGGACGCTGCTGACCACGCCGGGTGATGGTCCCATGGATGTGGTCATCCTGCATGCGGGGTCCGGTCCGACCGACCGGGATGGCAACAATCCCAAGATGCGCAACGACAGTCTGAAGCTGCTGGCCGAGGGGCTGGCCCAGGCGGGCTGGGGCAGCCTGCGCATGGACAAGCGGGCCATTGCCGCCTCGGCGGCCGCCGGCGCGGTGGAGCAGGACCTGCGCTTCGATACCTATGTCGACGATCTGGTGGCCTGGACCGGGTGGCTGCGGCAGCAGCCGCGTGTCCGCCGCATCGTGCTGCTGGGGCACAGCGAAGGCGCCCTGATCGCCACGGCCGCCGCTGGCAGGGTGCCGCTCGCCGGTCTGGTTCTGCTGAACGGGGCCGGGCATAAGGCGGGCGATGTGATCCGCGCGCAGTTGGCCGCCGCGCCGATGCCCCCGGACCTGCGGGCGCAGGCGGACAGCATCCTGACCAGCCTGGAACAGGGGAAGACGGTGGCCGAGGTGCCGCCGCCGCTGGCCATGCTCTACCGGCCCAGCGTGCAGCCCTATATGATCAGCTGGTTGCGCCATGATCCGGCCGCCCTGCTGGCGGATCTGCGCCTGCCGGTGCTGATCGTCGGCGGCAGCACCGACCTGCTGGTGGGGGCTGCGGACTTCCGCGCCCTGGCCGCCGCCCGTCCCGATGCCACGGCGGTGATGCTGGACGGCATGAACCATGTGCTGAAGACGGCACCCGCCGACCGCGCCGCCAACATCGCCGCCTATGGTGATCCGTCGCGGCCCCTGCATCCCGGCCTGATGCCGGTCCTCACCGGCTTCCTGGAAAAACTGCCGCCTGTTTGAGCGCCCGCATGGTGCGGGCGGGGACTTCCGGGCTAGACTGGGCGGACCATGACCCAGATCGCATCATGACCCAGATACACCGACTCTTCGGTCTGGCCGGCTGGAGCGGCAGCGGCAAGACCACGCTGATGGCGAAGCTGATCCCGGCCATCCTGGCCCACGGCTTCACCCTGTCCACCCTGAAACATGCGCACCATGCTTTCGATGTGGACCAGCCGGGCAAGGATTCCTATGTCCACCGCATGTCCGGGGCGACAGAGGTGCTGGTGTCCTCCGCCAACCGTTGGGCGCTGATGCATGAGAACCGCGGCGCACCCGAGCCGACCCTGGCCGAGCTGGTGGCCAAGCTGTCGCCGGTGGATCTGGTGCTGGTGGAAGGCTTCAAGCGCGACAGCCATCCCAAGCTGGAGATCTGGCGCGCCGCCAACGGCAAGCCGCTGCTGCACCCGGACGATCCCCATATCGTCGCCGTGGCCAGTGACGGCCCCATCCCCGGCTGTGCGCTGCCGGTGCTGGACCTCAACGATGTGGAGGCAATCGCCGACTTCATCCTGACCAACGTCGGGCTGACCAACGTCCGCCTGACCAAGTTTGGGCGGACCGACGCGGGGTCGGGAACGGGGGAGGCGGGCTGATGGCCCAGCTCAGCGATGATTGCTTCGCCTTCGGCGGGCCGCTGCTGCCGCTGGACGAGGCGGTCGCCCTGATCCGTGGCCGGTTGGGTCCGGTGGCGGCGGAAGAGCGGCTGCCGCTACGCCAGTGCCTGGACCGGGTGCTGGCCGAGGATCTGATCGCCCCGGTCGATGTGCCGCCCTTCGCCAATTCCGCCGTGGACGGCTATGCCGTGCGCTTCGCCGATCTGGCGGCGGCGGGGGAGACGGCGCTGCCGGTGGCGGCGCGGGTGGCGGCGGGACAGCGGCTGGACGGGCCGGCGCCGCCGGGCACAGCCGTGCGCATCTTCACCGGCGCGCCCATGCCGGACGGCTTCGATACGGTGATGATGCAGGAGGATGCGGTGCTGGACGGCGACCGCGTCATCCTGCGCCCCGGCCTGAAACGCGGCGCCAATGCCCGCGCGGCGGGCGAGGATGTGGCCCGCGGCAGCCTGGCGCTGCCGGCCGGCCGGCGCCTGCGCCCGCAGGAGATCGGGCTGGCGGCCAGCCTGGGGCTGACGGTGCTGCCCGTGCGCAGGCCCCTGCGCGTCGCCATCTTCTCCACCGGCGACGAGCTGGCCGAGCCGGGCGGGGAACGGCCGCCGCAGGCCATCTATGACAGCAACCGCTTCACCCTTGCCGCCCTGCTGGCCCGCATGGGCTGCCGCGTCACCGACCTGGGCATCCTGCGCGACAGCCGCGACGGCATCGCCGCCGCCCTGGCCGCCGCCGCCCCGGACCATGACCTGATCCTGACCAGCGGCGGCGTCTCCACCGGCGAGGAGGACCATGTCAAGGCGGCGGTCGAGGCCCAGGGCCGCCTGCATGTCTGGCGCGTCGGCATCAAGCCGGGCCGGCCGGTGGCGCTGGGGCAGGTGGGGGAGACGGCCTTCGCCGGGCTGCCCGGCAATCCGGTGGCGGTCATGGTCACCTTCCTCTGCCTGGTGCGCCCGCTGGTGCAGCGGCTGCAGGGGGCCGAACCGCTGGACCCGCCGCGGTTCCCGGTGCGGGCGGGTTTCGATTACAGGAAGAAGAAGGACCGGCGGGAATATGTGCGGGTGCAGCTGCACACGGCCGCGGACGGCACGCTGGAGGCCGTGAAATTCCCGCGTGAGGGCGCCGGCATCATGTCCAGCATGGTGGCCGCCGATGCGCTGGTGGAACTGCCGGAGGAGTGTACCCGCGTGGCGCCGGGGGATCCCCTGTGCTGCCTGCCGCTGGGGCTGCTGCTGTAGCGGGGACCGGCCCGGCTTGCCGCCGCTTTCCCCTCACCCGGCCCCCGCCGACGGGCGGGGCCGTCAGGGGCGGGGGTTACAGCCGCACGCCCTGGGTGGCGAAGCCCTCCTCGGCGGGCTTCTGCACCTCGCCCAGGATCAGGGCGGCGCCGGCAGCCATGCCCAGCGCGACGACGATGGCGGTCAGGAAAGCCTTCATGGCGGAACTCCCGGGGAAAGCAGGGCGGGGCGGTTGCGCCCGTTTGCCTGGATCATAGGGGGCGCCGCCGCCGGCGACAAGGCTGCACGAAAGGTTCGGTCCGCCGGTCGGTGACGCGACGGAACGATCCGGCGCGCCCGGCCGCTGGTGTCAGAGCCGGGGATGGGCGGCCAGCAGCCGCTCGGCCTCGGCCAGATCCTCCGGCCGGTTGGCATTGAAGAAGGGATCGACCGGATCGGCGGGGAAATCGGCATAGGCCAGCCTGTAGCGGGCGGTCCAGCGGTCGATCTTGCGCAGATCCTCCTCCACCAGGGCGCGGCGCAGGTCGTGGCGCAGCGCCACCGGCCACAGGCCGACCACCGGATGGGCCTGCCAGTCGTCATTGCCGTCCTCGACCCCGCGGTTCGGGAAGGGGCCGGAGCGGGCGCAGGCTAGTTCGGCCCCGGCGCCGTCGCGGGCGCCGGCCAGATGGGCGGCCAGATCGCGGGGCAGGAAGGGGCAGTCGGTGGGGACGCTCAGCACGTCGGTGGCCTCGGGCGCCTGCGCCGCCGTCCAGTCCAGCGCCGCCAGGATGCCGGCCAGCGGGCCGGGATGGCCCGGCAGCCCGTCGGGCACCACCGGCAGGCCGCGCAGGGCCTCCAGCCCGGCGAAGCGGGCGGGATCGCCATTGGCGTTGAGGATCAGAAGCTCCACCTGCGGCCGCAGGCGGGCCACCACCCGCTCCAGGATGGAGCGGCCGCCGATCCGGTTCAGCCCCTTGTCACCGCCGCCCATGCGCCGGGCCAGCCCGCCGGCCAGCAGCACGCCCACCAGCCTGGTGCTGTCAGTCCTCATCGCGGCCTCCCTTGCGGCGGTGACGGGCGGACTCCTCCTCCGCATAGGCCGGGTCGGCATCGAAGACGATGCGCCCGGCCCCGGACAGGGCGACGAAGCGCTTGCCACGGGCGCGGCCGATCAGGGTCAGCCCGGCCTGACGGGCCAGCTGCACCCCCCAGGCGGTGAAGCCGGAGCGGCTGACCAGGATGGGAATGCCCATCTGCACCGTCTTGATCACCATTTCCGAGGTCAGGCGGCCGGTGGTGTAGAAGATCTTGTCATCGGCCGGAACCCGGTGGCGAAACATCCAGCCGGCGATCTTGTCCACGGCGTTGTGACGGCCGACATCCTCCATATAGGCCAGCGGCCGGTCCTCCTGCGCCAGCACGCAGCCATGGATGGCCCCGGCGGTGAGATAGAGGCTGGGGGCCGTGTTGATCTGATGCAGCAGGCTGTAGAGCCAGGAGGTGCGCAGGCGCGCGTCCGGCGCCAGCCGCACCGTCTCGAACTTCTCCATGACGTCGCCGAAGGCGGTACCCTGGGCGCAGCCGGAGGTGAGGGTCTTCTTCTTCAGCTTTTCCTCGAAGTCGGTGCGCCGTTCGGTGCGCACCACGACCACATCCAACTCCGGATCGACCTGCACCGCCGTGACCGTATCGTCCGGCCGCAGCATGTTCTGGTTCAGCAGATAGCCCAGGGCCAGATCCTCGGGATGGTCGCCGATCGTCATCATGGTGACGATCTCCTGCCCGTTGAGATAGAGCGTCAGCGGCCGTTCCACGGTGACCGCCGCGTCCACCGCCGCCCCGGTCTGGTCGATGCCGCTGACGGTTTCGGTCAGGCGCGGATCATCCGGCGCGGGCCGGACGAGGAAAGCCGGCAGGCGGCCGCTGAAATCGGTCGGACAGGACACGGGCAGGCGCTTTCCCCAGGCGATGGTCACAGGGTCAGGGGAGGCCAAGCCGCCGCCGCTTGTCAACAGGGCAGGGGCGTCAGGCGCCGTTCCAGCGAACGCTGCCATGGCCGGTCAGGTCGTAGCCCGACAGGTCCTTCGCCTTGGCCACCGCCGCGGTGCCGCGGGCGAAGTGCAGCAGGGTCTGCATCGGTGGCTCGAAATAGTCGCGGCGGCCCACCAGCAGGTCGAACCGTTCCCAGGCCAGGGGCAGGAAATCCAGGTGCAGGCGGCGGGCCACGGCCCGGGTGGCGAGGCCGGTGTCGGCGCGGCCGTCCAGCACGGCCAGCCCCAGCTCGAAGCCGCTGGCCTGGATGGTGCCGTCCGTGGTCAGCGCCTGCGGCCCGTGGCCGGCACGGTCCAGCAGGGCCAGCAGCAGCACATGGGCGCCGGCTTCCGCCGGGCGCAGGGCCGTGCGGATGTCGGGGCGGGCCAGATCGGCGATCCCCTGGACGGATTTGGGGTTGCCGGGGGGCAGGACGAGGCCCTGTTCGCGCTTGGCCCATTCCAGCAGCACCAACCCGTCGGTGCCGCCCCGCCCCTCCAGATAGGGGGCGTTGTAGCCGCCGCTGGCGGCGTCGAGCAGATGGATGCCGGCGGCCAGAGCCTCCCCGGCCAGCACGGCGTCGAGCCCGGTCAGGCTGCCGCCGCCCATGGTGGCCAGTCCGCAGCCGGACTGGGCGATGCACCAGTCCAGCCAGGGATCGCGGCTGCCGGCGACGATGGCCGGTGCCGCCGGGCGCGCCGCCGGGACCGCGCCGGCGCTGTCCAGGGCGCGGCGGCCGCTGGACAGCCAATGCTCCACCTGCCCTTTGGGGAACAGCCATTTGCCCGTCACCTTCAGACAGGGAATCCGCCCCTCCTTCACCAGATCGTAGACCTTGCGCTCCTTGAGGCGCAGAAGGTCGGCGACCTCCTTGACGGTGAGGTAGTCGGTCGGGGCGGAAGGGGCCATGGCGGGTCCGTCAGGCAGGATGCCCCGGGATCAGGAGCCCGAGGCGGCATTGGGGAAGAACAGCTGCTCGCCGCCCACTTTGTAGTCGGCAATGGCGGCCTGTCCATCCTTGGACACCAGCCAGTCGATGAAAGCCTGGCCTTCCTTGGCCTTGACGGTGGGATGCCGGCCCGGGTTGACCAGGATGACGCCGTACTGGTTGAACAGGCGCGGATCGCCCTGCACCACGATCTCCAGGTTCTGGCGGTTGGTGAAGCTGAGCCAGGTGCCGCGGTCCGACAGGGTGTAGGCATCCATGGCGGCGGCGGTGTTCAGCGTCTGGCCCATGCCGGCGCCCAGCTCGCGGTACCAGTCGCCCTTGGGCGCGACGCCGGCCTCCTTCCAGAAGCGCTTCTCAGCCCGGTCGGTGCCGCTGTCGTCGCCGCGGCTGGCGAAGGGGGCTGATTTGCCGGCGATGGTCTTCATGGCGGCGACGATGTCCTTGCCGCCCTTGATCCCGGCGGGATCGGCCTTGGGGCCGGCCAGGATGAAGTCGTTGTACATCACATCCTGGCGCTTCACGCCGAAGCCCTGGGCCACAAACTCCAGCTCGGCCTTCTTGTCATGGACGAAGACCACGTCCGCATTGCCGTCCTTGGCCGTCTGCAGGGCCTGGCCGGTGCCCTGGGCCACCACGCGCACCTCGATGCCGGTCCTGGCGGTGAAAGCCGGCAGCAGATGCTTGAACAGGCCCGACGCCTCGGTGCTGGTGGTGGAGGCGACGGTGATGAAGGGCTTGTCGGCGGCCAGGGCCGCGGAGGGGCCGGTCAGGGCGGCGGTGGCGAAGCCGGTCGCGGCGGCAAGGGCCAGCAGATGGCGGCGGGTCAGGGTGCGGAACATGGTGGGTCCCTCGGTCTTGGTTGTCGTTGACGGCGGGTGTGGTGAGCGCGTGGTCAGTCGATATGCTCGCCGCGCAGGAAGGCGGCGGCCTGGGGTGTCCGGGGCGTGTCGAAGAAGCGGGGGGCCGGCGTCTGCTCCAGCAGGCGGCCCTGATGCAGGAACAGCACCTGATCGGCCAGACGGCGGGCCTGGCCCAGATCATGGGTGGTCATGACCACGGCCGTGCCTTCCTGGCGGAACACCTCCAGCGCCGCCTCCACCCCCCGGGTGGCGGCGGGATCGAGATGGGCCGTGGGCTCGTCCAGGAAGACCAGTTGCGGCCGGACGGCCCAGGCGCGGGCGATGGCAAGACGCTGCTGTTCGCCGCCCGACAGCACGCGGGCGGCGCGGCCGGCCAGGGCGGCGAGGCCGAACCGGTCCAGCGCCGCATCGGCCCGCAGGGCGCGGCTGCGCCGGTCCAACCCGGCCAGGGCCAGGGCGTGCAGCAGGTTGTCCCGCGCCGAGCGGCGCAGCAGCACCGGACGCTGGAACACCATGGCATGCTTGCGCACGCTGTCGCCGCCGCCGGGGCCGCGCCAGCGCACCTGCCCCTCCGCCGGGGTCAGCAGCCCGTGGCAGAGGCGCAGCATCAGGCTTTTCCCGGCGCCATTGTGCCCGAGGACGATGCTGCGCCCGCCCTCGATGCGGAAGGAGACCTGGCGCAGCAGCCAGCGCCCGTCGGCCTGGAACCCCAGATCGGCGACCTCCAGCGGCAGGATGGCGGGATCGGCGCGCATGGGCGACCTCACAGCCCGGCACTGCGGCGGGCGGCGCGGCCGGCGCCATAGGCCGCGGCGTTGATGGCCAGGGCCAGCAGCATCAGGATCAGGCCCAGCCCCAGGGCCAGGGCCAGATTGCCCTTCGAGGTCTCCAGCGCGATGGCGGTGGTCATGGTGCGGGTGTGGCCGGCGATGTTGCCGCCGACGATGATGACGGCCCCCACCTCGGCACTGGCGCGGCCGAAGCCGGCCAGCACGCCGGTCACCAGCGAATGGCGCCCGTCCCACAGCAGGGTGGGCACGGCGCGCAGGCGGCCGGACCCCAGCGAGCGCAGCTGCTCCCCATATTCGGCCCACAGATCCTCCACCACCTGGCGGGTGATGCTGGTGACGATGGGCAGGATCAGGATGGACTGGGCCAGGATCATGGCGCCGGGGGTGAACAGCAGGCCCAGCGCCCCCAGCGGGCCGGTGCGCGACAGCAGCAGATAGACCAGCAGTCCGGCCACCACCGGAGGGAATCCCATCAGGGCGTTGATCAGCACCACCACGGGACCGCGGCCGGGAAAGCGCACGATGCCCAGCAGCGCCCCCAGCGGCAGGCCGACGACGCAGGCGAGCAGCAGCGCGCTGAGCGTGACGCGCAGCGACAGCAGCACGATCTCCACCAGCGTCTCGTCCGCGCCGGCAATCAGCGCCAGCGCCGCCGCAAAGGCGTCACCCATACTCGCCCCCGATCACGCCCCGCCCGATCAGGTCCCCGGCCGGGCCTGCCTGCCCTGCCGTCAATCCTGCAGGACCCTGCATAAACTCCAGGATTTGCGCAAGAACTCCCTTGCACGGGAGGACGTGGCGGAAATGGGGAAAAATGCAAGACCGGCCATGACGGCGGGCCGTTCACTGCCGCACGCATGCGCGCATGCGTTCTGTCCGTTCCCGGACAGGGGTGTCCGGTTCCGGACACGGAGGCCGGCGCCCATCGGACAGGCGGGTGGTGGTTTCCGCGACTTGCTGCGGGGGGCCGTCATTTTGTCGCGCCCCACCCCCAGCATGTCTGAATTTTTCAAGGAAAACCGAGGCTTCCGGCGGTTGGCACGCCTCTTGCTTTTTGTCGGACAGGCGCGGACGGCGCCGCCAACCCGGACATGAGGACGCGACCGATGACCATCCTGACGCTGACCACGCCGAAATCCGCCAAGATCCGTGCGCCGCAGGGCCGGCTGGCCCGCCTGTGGGATGCGATGCCCAGCATGACCGATCTGGTCGAAACCACGACCGTGCTGTCGGTGGCGCTGATCATGGTGCTGTGCCTGAACGCCCTGCTGTGAGCCTGCCCCCCGCCGGCCCGGCGCGGGACGGGCATGCGGGAAGAGGGCCTGTTTCAGCTTTCGATCTGCGGGGCGTAGCGGCCCGGTGTCAGCCCGAAGGTCCAGGCGATGCCGGCATGGGCACCCGCGGTTCCCGGCGGAACCCGCAGCCAATAGGGCTTGTAGCTGCCATCCGGCTCGGGCGTGGAATTCAGCACCCGCACCATGACCAGCGGCTCCCCGTCGAAATCGTCGATGCGCCAGAGTTCGCCCACGGCATCGACACTGACCCGGCGCCCCAGGGTGCGCATGAGACGTTCCGGCCCGTACTGGGCGATGAGGGCGCGGCGCAGACCGGGATCGGGCTCGTGCCGGATCTGGAACACCGTCAGCTCGTCCGGTGCCACCAGGATCGAGGGATCGCTGGCGAAGCGGCCGTCGATGGCGAACAGGGCCGACCCGTCGCGCCAGCGCAATGCCGGCCCGTCGGCCCGATGGAACCGGCCGCGCTCATCGAGATGCACCTCCACCGGCGGTTCCATGGCGATGGCCACGCCGGTGAAGCTCCACAGCCCGTCCACCCGCCAGGCAAGGTCGGCGAAGGCGGCCAGCCGCCGCTCGGCATCGCCGGTCCGTTCGGGGGCGAGCGTGATCCGCACCAGCCGGTCGAGGGCATAGAAGGCGATCGGCGTGTCGAAACTGGGGGGACAGACCACGGCCAGCAGCCGCACGAAGGCCGAGATGCGGTCCCCCAGCTCCAGCCCGTAGGGAGCGGGGTGGACGGTGCGGCGGGTGCGGTCCAGCAGCCGGTGGAAGGCCCGGCTGAGCCGCGGCCCGGCACTGCGGCCGAACAGGAGCGGCGTGCCGTGCAGCCGGGTCGGCCGCGGCAGCGTCAACAGGATCAGGGCGGTGAGGGCCAGCAGGCCGCCCAGGGCCGTCAGCGGCGGCAGCGACAGGTCTCCCTGCATCACGGCGCCGAGGCCGATGCAGGACAGCCCCACCAGGACGGGAATCATCAGCCAGGGTGTCAGCCGGCCGGGGCCGGCCAGGGCGCCGGACAGCAGCTGGGCAAAGATCAGCACGGTGAGAAAGGCCAGCCCCAGCACCATGAGGGCACCGTGCGGCAGCTCCAGCCGCAGCCCGTCCAGGCCGGGACGGGTTTCCATCAGCGGCATGGCGGCGATCAGCAGGCCGAGGACCAGCAGCAGCCAGGGTCCCATGCGACGCCAGGCGGTGCGCTCCAGCAGGGTCCGGGCGTCCCGCGGGCCGCCGGCCCAGAGGATGGCCCTGGGCGGGGGCAGGTCGGCCGCTTCATAGGCGGCCCGGATGGCGGCCTCGGCCGCCGTCCGGCTGCTGCGCGTGCGCCAGACCAGCCGGTCACGCCAGGCCGTGTGGTCCGGCCAGACGGGCGGCGGGCCTTCGACAGGCCGGCCCGTTTCCTCCATCACCATCGGTGGTCCCCTTGGCCGCCGCCCCCGTTTTCGGGCTGACCCATCAGTCGGCCCATCGTCAGTCGGCCCATGGCCAGCCGGCCCATGGTCAGTCGGCGATGGCGCGGGGCTGGGCCTTCGGCTCGTATTCGCGCTGCTGGGTCACTTCATAGAGGCCCGGCTCGACGGGAATGGTCCGGTGTTCCTCGTGCGACAGGGCGGTGGGACCGTCGCCGCTGACCTGGATGAAGGCCCGGCGGCCGCCATCGTCGCGGAAATAGCAGACGCGGGCCGCCCCCATGGCGTGGGCATGGCCGGTGACCTCGCCATAGGCCAGGACCACACGGTCCTGCTCCGGCCGCAGGGGCCGTGCCGTGGGCGGAAGATTGTCGATGCGGGTGAGCAGGACGTCGCCCTGACGGTATTGAACAGGGCGGGTCGGGACGGGCATGACCATGACGCATCTCCACAGGGCAAGAAAGGGAAGGTCGGTCGGCCGGGTACCGGTCGCTTGTTGTTCTTAAACAGGAGCATGCGCCCCAATGCCCGCCCTGCCTTCCGGGGCACGCGGGGTAACCTGGACGGGCGGGGAATGCCCGCCCGGCGTCTCCACCCGGCCTTGCCGTCCCGTCGCCCCGTTATTCGGCCGCCACCGGCCCGACGGCCGCATTGTCGCCGGGCCGGGCCATGTGGGGTTCGGGGATCGGCAGGATGAAGCTGCCGCCCTGGTCGGCATAGGCCCGCTGCTGCTCCATGATCTCGCGCCCGAAGTTCCAGGCCAGGATCAGCAGATGGTCCGGCTTCTCCGTCAGCAGGTCCTCCACCGGGCGGATCGGCAGCTTGGCGCCCGGCATGGCCTTGCCCACCTTGTGGGTGTTGCGGTCGACGACGAAATCCAGCTGCGCCCGCGTCAGCCCGGCATAGTTCAGCAGGGTGGCGCCCTTGGCGGCGGCGCCATAGGCGGCGATGCGCCTGCCCTGGCCGCGCAGGTCCGCCACCAGCGCCAGCAGCTTCTCGCGCACGGCGGCCACGCGGCGGGCGAAGGAGGCGTAATAGGCCTCCTCGTGCATGCCGAGCTGGCGCTCCTCGTCCATCAGGGTCTGCAGCCGTGCGGTCCGGCCGGGATTCTTGCTGACCGTCAGCCGCAGCGAGCCGCCATGGATGTCGAGGCGGACCACGTCGTTGAGATGCAGCCCGTGCCGGCCGAACAGCGGCTCCAGCGCTGTCAGCGCGTAGTAGAAGACATGTTCGTGATAGATGGTGTCGAAGGCGCAGGATTCGATGAGGTCGCGCAGATAGGGGAACTCGAACTCGGCGATGCCGTCATCCTTCAGCAGGGCGGCGAAGCCGGCCACGAATTCGTTGATGCCGTCCACATGGGCCAGCACGTTCTTGGCCAGGATGACATCGGCCTTGTAACCTTCGGCGGCCAGACGCTCGGCCAGGGTCCGGTTGAAGAAATCCTCCACCGTGGGAACGCCGATGGCACGGGCTGCCGCCGCCGGGCCGCTGGCCGGGTCGATGCCCAGCACCGGGATGCCGGCGGCGGCGAAGTTGCGCAGCAGATAGCCGTCATTGCTGGCCACCTCGGCCACCAGGGTGCCGGGTCCGAGCGTGCGCCGCTCCACCAGATCCAGGGCGTGGGCGCGGCTGTGCGCCAGCAGCGCCGGGGAGAAGCTAGAGAAGTAGGGATAGTCGCGGCCGAACAGCACCTCCGGCGGCACCGTCTCCGTCACCTGCACCAGGGCGCAGCCGGTGCAGAAGCAGACCTCCAGCGGGAACAGATCCTCGGGCTGGTCGATCCTGTCCAGATCCACCAGGGCATTGGCCAGGGGCTGGCGGCCGAGATCGAGCAGGGGCAGGAGATGGGTGCTGCCACAGGACCGGCACTGGGTGATGGCGCTCATGTCTGTCCTCAAACGGTCGGAGCCCCCCCTTGGGGGCGGCGCGGGGAAGGGATCAGCCGGCGGTGCCGGCGGGGATGATGAGATCGGCGGCCAGGCAGGCGTCGGCGGCGGCCTTCAGCGTGGCGAAGGGCAGGCCGGCCCGCTCGGCCATGTCCAGCAGGCTGTGCCGGCCGTCGGCCAGGTTCAGCACCCAGAGCACGGCCATCTGGTCCAGGCCGCCGCCGGACCGGCCCTGCTCCTTCTGGCCGGCGATCTGGCGGTAGAGGCCGCGGCGGCCCAGCTGCGGCTCGCCGCGGCCGTCGCGGCGGACATAGGTCACATCGGCGTCCAGCAGGTCCAGCAGCTGCGCCAGCAGCCGGTAGGACTGGTCCAGGGCGGCGGGGGTGATGAAGTCGAGATTGTCGGCGGAGGTGTGGTATTCCGGGAAGGTGCCGTGGACGCCGCGCATGAAGCAGCCCACCGGCAGGTCGTAGCCCGGCGAGCAATATTGCCGCTCGTCATAGCCGTAGGGGCTGAAGGGCAGCAGACCGTGCTCCACCCCGGCATGGCGCAGCAGATGGGCCATGGCCCGGTCGATGTCCGCCGTTTCCCGCCGGCTGTGCTTGTAATGGACCGGGCCGGGATCGCCGACGCAGCTCAGCGTCAGCCCGTGGCGGATGCGGGCCGCGGCCTCTGCGTTGCGGGCCAGCCAGGTGATGGCGCCGATGGTGGCCGGCAGCAGCAGCAGGCGCAGACCCAGCCGGCGGCCGGGGGTTTCCAGGACCCGCTTCACCAGCGCGGTGGCCACCGCCAGGCCGGAGAGGTTGTCGTTGGCCAGCTGGGGATGGCAGACATGGACCGACAGCAGGATGTCGTCGCCGGTTTCGCCGGGGATGTGCAGCTCGCCATAGGTCAGGTGGCCGGGGGCCAGCGTGCTGTCGATGACCACGCGGTACTCCGGGTCGGTCATCTCCTCCCACAGCCGATGCGGCAGGCAGAAACCCCAGGTCTCCGCGTAATAGGCGGTGCGGTAGGGGATCAGGTCCGGTTGCTGCGGCAGGGTGTGGACATGGGCCGCCAGGTCGGCGCGGCTGACCACGGCGTCCACGGGCCCGCTGTAATTCAACACATGCAGCGCGTGGTCGCGCAGATCCACCAGCCGGCGCCCGTCCAGCGTCTCGATCCGGGCGCCGCGGATGGTCCATTCCTTCGGCACCGCCCAGTCCAGCACCGGCGTGCCGCTGGGCACCTCGTGCAGGGTCAGCGGGATCTCCGCCGCCACGCGGCCCAGGGTCCGGCGCACGCCCGCGCCGGTGAGGCTGCGGCAGATGGGGTAAAGCTCGGCGGCCAGGGCGTGCATCCAGGCGCCGATATCCTTGTCGGCGGCCGGGGGCGGGGAGAGGGCGGGACCATCCATGGGCGTCACTCCGCGGCCTGATGCGTGGGGAAGCCGGGCATGCGGCCGGCCAGCGGCGGCCAGGACAGGTCCTTGTCCGAGACCTGGGTCACCGGCAGCGGCCAGCGGAGGCCCAGGGCCGCATCGTCGTAGCGGCAGCCGTCATAGAGGTCGGGCACATAGCGGGCGCCCATGAGGTATTCCACCCCGGCCTCCTCCTCCAGCAGCTGGAAGCCGTGGGCGCAGCCGGGCGGGATGTAGAGCATGGCGTCGCTGTCCGCCGACAGCTCCAGCGCGTGCCAGCGGCCGAAGCTGGGGCTGTCCGGCCGCAGGTCGGCGATGATGTCGTGGATGCGGCCGGACACCAGCCGCACCACCTTGGCATCGGCGTGCGGGGCGCGCTGGAAATGCAGGCCCCGCAGCGTGCCCCGGCCCCGCGTCCAGGAACTGTTGCCCTGGACGGGGGTGAAGTCGATGCCGGCCGCCCGGAAGCTGTCGCCGCACCAGGTGCGGGCGAAGCCGCCGCGGCCATCCCGATGCACCGTCAGCCGGACCAGGGCCGCCCCGGTGATGGGCAGAGGCTCGAACCGCATCGCCCGCCCCTATTCCGCCGCCTGCATCCGCGGTTCCGCGGCCGGCGTCTCGTCCAGTCCGCGCCACTGGAAGACCGGGTCGAGCTGGCCGGAGGCGACCAGCTGCTTCAGCGCGTTGATGCGGGTGAAGGCCGGAGCCTCGAAGGTTTCCCTGCTCATGCCGATGCGCCTGAAGATGCCGTACAGCTCGCGGGCGCCGCGCTCGGCGGACCAGTCGCAGCGGAAATCCGGCAGATGCCTGTGGATCTTGGCGAAGGAGACGCGGTAGCTGCGGTTGTCCGGGCCGGGCGGGCCGAAGCTGATCTCGCAGCCGGGGAAGGCGGCGGCCACGATCTCGGCGATCTCCGACACGCGGTAGTTCTGGGCGTCGTCGCCCACATTGAAGATCTGGCCACGCACCGCCTCGGCCGGGGCGGCCAGGGTGCAGAGGATGGCACGGCAGATGTCCCGCACATGCACCAGCGGCCGCCAGGGCCTGCCGTCCGAGGTCATGGCGATGCGGCCGGTGGTCCAGGCCAGGCCCGACAGGTTGTTCAGCACGATGTCGAAGCGCATGCGCGGGCTGGCGCCGAAGGCGGTGGCGTTGCGCAGGGCCGTGGTGATGAAGCCGTCGCCGGCCAGTTCTGCCAACCCCTGCTCGCAGCGGACCTTGCACTCGGCATAGGCGGTCTGCGGATTGGGCGCGGAGTCCTCGGTCTTGATGTCGTCGTTGCCGGCGCCGTAGACGGAGCAGCTGGAGGCGTAGACGAAGCGCGGCACGCCCGCCGCCTTGGCCGCCCGGGCCACGGTCATGCTGCCGCGGAAATTGATGTCGTAGGTGATCTCGGGATTGTGGGCGCCCAGGGGATCGTTCGACAGCTCGGCCAGATGCACCACGGCGTCGAAGCCGCGCAGATCGTCGGCCGTGACCGAGCGGATGTCGCGGGTCAGCGTGCGCGGCCGGTCGCACAGATCGTCGAACAGCCAGCCGCCCCGGTAGAAGCCGGCATCCAGCCCCGTCACCTCATGGCCGGCGGCCTGGAGCAGGGGGGCCAGCACCGCCCCGATATAGCCATCGGTACCCGTCACCAGAATCTTCACGTCGATCCTCCCAGAACAGGGACTGCGGGAAAGGGAAGCACCGGCGCACCGCCGGCGCGGGGGGCGTCAGGCCGTGCGGGCGTGCCGGGCGGCATCGGGGGCCGGGGCGCGGTCCCAGACCTTCCAGGGCGCCTTGCCGGACTTCCACAGATCCTCCAGCACCATCTTGTCCCGCAGGCTGTCCATGGGCTGCCAGAAGCCGTGATGGCGGAACGCCTGGAGCTGGTTCATGGCGCAGAGGCGTTCCAGCGGCTCCTGCTCCCACACGGTCTGGTCGTCGTCGATCAGGTCGATGACGCGCGGGTCGAGCACGAAGAAGCCGCCATTGATCATGCCGCCATCCTCCGGCCCCTTCTCGCGGAAGCCCTGGACCAGCGGGTCGCCGGGGACGAGATGCAGGGCGCCGAAGCGGCCGGGCTGGGTCACGGCGGTGACCGTGGCCAGGTGCCCGCCGCTACGGTGATGCGCGATCAGGGCGGCGATATCGACATCGCCGACGCCGTCGCCATAGGTCAGGCAAAAAGTGTCGTCCAGCAGGTGGGCCACCCGTTTCAGACGGCCGCCGGTCATGGTGGCCTGGCCGGTATCGACCAGGGTGACGCGCCAGGGCTCGACCTCACGCGGGACGATGGTCATGGCATTGCGGGCCAGATCGAAGACGACATCCCCGGTGGACAGCATGAAGTCCCGGAAATACTGCTTCAGCATCTCGCCCTTGTACCCGCAGAGGATGACGAAGTCGTTCAATCCGTAATGCGAGTAGATCTTCATGATATGCCAGATGATCGGGCGTCCGCCGATCTCGACCAGCGGTTTCGGCCGGATCTGGCTCTCCTCGCTGATGCGGGTGCCAAATCCACCGGCCAGGATAACCACCTTCATCATGTCCCCCGGTCTGTTGACGCGCAGATGGACGGCGCAAAACGTCGGGCCGTGCTCCGGTCCAGCAGCTATGCCGTGAAAACGCGCCGTCCGCACCGGCGTATTCGGCGTATTCTGTTCTGTGCCCCGATCGGGGTGGGCAGTGCCGCCAACCGAGAAGACTTGCCCTTTATTTGGAAAAATGCGGAGCGGATGGGCTCATCCATCGGGGGATCGGGCGGCCTGTCGCCGGTCCGCCCGCCGCGGCCATGGAAGCGGGGCGGCGGAGTAAGCCGGGTGCGCCGGGCCGTGCTCCCCCTTTCCACCCCAGATGCCGATAGGGCGTCGCTATGCTCCCCCCCGATCGGGCTGCGTTGCAGGCCCAGAGAGGGGATCGGGAACCGGGGGAGTCATGAGCACGGGCGTGGTCGCTGCGGTGGTCGTCACCTTCAACCGCAAGGACGTGCTGGCGCAATGCCTGGCGGCCATTCAGGCCCAGACGCGGCCGCCGGACCGGATCGTGATCCTGGACAACGGCTCGACCGACGGCAGTTTCGAAGCCATGTGCCAGGCCGGCCTGCTGACGCGGGACACCGATTATCTGCGCTTCGCGGTCAATCGGGGGCCGGCCCGCGCCTTCTGGCAAGGTATGTCGCATGCCTATGCCGGCGGAGCCGACTGGCTGTGGGTCATGGATGACGATGTCCTGCCCGATTCCACGGCACTGGAGCTGCTGCTGGAGGCGGCGCGGACGCAATTCCGCAGCCCGGAGGAGATCGGCTTCCTGTGCAGCCGTGTCCGCGCCCCCGATGGCCGGCCCATGAACACGCCGGAGATCGCCTGGCGCGACAGCGACGAGGACTATGCCTCCTGGGCCGAGAAGATGGACCATGGGATGGTGAAGATCCGCCGCTCCGCCCTGATCTCCAACCTGTTCCCGCGCTCGACCCTGCGCGATTTCCCGCCAACACCGCCCGACTATTTCATGTGGGGCGAGGACAGCGACTTCACCCTGCGCATCACCGAACAGCGGCCCGCCTATATGCTGGCCGGCAGCAAGGCCGTGCATCTGCGCGCCATTTCCCGGCCGCTGCATCCGCTGACGGAGACCGATCCGGCCCGGCTGCGGCGCATGCGTCTGCTGTTCCGCAACACCCTCTATCTGCGCCGCCGCTTCTATCCGCCGGCGGAAGCGCTGATGACCCTGATCGACAATACCCGGCTGGTGTTCAAGGCCCTGGTCCAGGGTAAGCCGCTGGCTGCCTGGACCGTGCTGTCGGGCACGGTGGCGGGCCTGTTCTTCCGCCCCCGGATCCCGCCCACCGCCGAGCCGGCGCTGCTGGCGGAGACGCAGCATCTGGCCGGGCCGGGGCTGCCGCCGGTGGCCACCCCTGCCAACGCCCGGCCGCGCCCGCGACCGCACGAGCGCCCGGCACGAGCCGCGGGGGTGTGAAACGGCGGAGGGCGCCCTTAGCCCTATTGCGAAGGTCAGGGATCGTACCCCCTCTGCCCGCCGGGGTTCCCCTGCATGAGTTCGCGCCGACTCCCCTGGATGCTGCGTTTCCTTCCCGGCAAACGGTAAAATCCCTTCGACTTCACCGGACGTCACGATGATGACCGCATCTGCCGCAGTCCTGCCGGTGTCAGAGATGACGCCACCCTGAGATCAGGGGCCCTGATTTCAGGGGCTGTCCCCCCTTCGCCGGGGGGGCGGGAGATCCGCCTGCCGTGGACACGGGTCCCGGCGGGGGATGACGGGGCGATATGTGCCCCGGCCGGACCAGAGCTGTCTTCCACCAGGATCGTGCCGCCATGACCCTGCCGACATCGACCCTCGACCTGTACTGGCTGCCGGAAGCGGTGGAGTTCTCCACCGCCGTGACGGCGCTGCGCGCGGCTGCCGCCAAGGGCGCCGATGGGAATGCAGATGCGGGCGCCGCCGCCGGGACGGCCCGGATGCTGGCCAATCAGCGCCTGGATTTCCTGCAGACGCGCACCCTGGACCGGGCGGTGCAGGGTCTGCCGGACGCGGCCTGGGGTGCGGAGCTGACCCTGGCCGTGCTGGGCACCGGGACGCTGGAGCATCTGCTGCCCGCCATCCGCGTGGCCGGCCTGCGCCGGGGGCTGCGGGTCCGCTGCTGGCAGGCCCCCTATGGGCAATGGCGGCAGCAGATCCTCGACCCCGCCGCCGACCTGCACCGGCAGCGCCCGGATGTGATCCTGCTGGCCGTCGATCCGGCGGAGCTGCTGCCCGACCTGCCGCTGTCGGCCACGGCGGAGGAGGCGGACACCGCCCTGGCCGCCCGCGCCGAGGAGATGGTGGGGCTGTGGCGCACGGCGCGGGAGCGCACGGGGGCCGTGATCCTGCAGCAGCTGATGCCCCTGGCCGAGCCGCCGGCCTTCGGCCATTTCGAGCGGCTGGTGCCGGCGGCGCCGGGAGCGCTGGCGGCCCGGCTGGACGAAGCCCTGGTGCGGGCGGCGGCCCGGGAGCGGGTGCTGCTGCTGGACCTGGGCCGGTCGCTGGCCGAGATCGGCCGGCGCAGCGTGGGCGATGCACGCCTGTGGCACCATGCCAAGCAGGCCATCTCTCCGGCGGCGGCGCCCTGGTACGGCGAGCAGGTGGGGCGGGTGCTGGCGTCGCTGCGCGGCCTGTCGCGCAAGGTTCTGGTGCTGGACCTGGACAACACCCTGTGGGGAGGCGTCATCGGCGATGACGGGCTGGGCGGCATCGTGCTGGGCCAGGGCAGCGCCGCCGGCGAGGCCTTCGTCGCCTTCCAGCGCCATCTGCGCCAGCTGTCGCGCCGGGGGGTCATCCTGGCCGTCAGTTCCAAGAATTCGCCCGCGGTGGCCGAGGCCGTCTTCCGCGAGCATCCCGACATGGTGCTGACGCGCAGCGACATCGCCGCTTTCGAAGCCAACTGGGAGGACAAGCCCGCCGCCCTGCGCCGCATCGCCCGCGATCTGGAGCTGGGCATCGACAGTCTGGTCTTCTTCGACGACAACCCGGTGGAGCGCGACCTGATGCGGCGCAGCCTGCCCGCCGTGGCCGTGCCGGAGGTGCCCGACGCGCCGGAACTCTATGGGCAGACCCTGGCCGATGCCGGCTATTTCGAGCCGGTGGCCTTCACCGCCGACGATGCCGGCCGCACACGGCAGTACCAGGCCAATGCCGAGCGGCGGCAGGGACAGGCCGCCGCCACCGACATGGACAGTTTCCTGCGCGATCTGGACATGGTGCTGGCGGTGGAGCCCGTCACCCCGGTCACCCTGGCCCGGGTGACGCAGCTGATCAACAAGACCAACCAGTTCAACCTGACCACGCGCCGCTACACCGAGCCGGAGGTGCGGGATCTGCGGGACAGCCCGGACGTGCTGACCTTTGCCGCCCGGCTGAAGGACCGTTTCGGCGATAACGGCATCATCGCCGTCGTCATCGGCCGGCGGGTCGAGGATGGGCGGACGCTGGATCTGGACAGCTGGCTGATGAGCTGCCGCGTGCTGGGCCGCGGGGTGGAGCAGGCCCTGCTGTCGGTGGTCGCCGCGTCCGCCGCCCGGCGGGGTGTGGAGCGGCTGGTCGGCCATTACCGGCCCACGGCCCGGAACGGGATGGTGCGGGATTTCTATCCCGGCCTGGGCTTCACGGCCCTGCCCGCTTCGGCGGAGGACCAGGGCTGGAGCCTGGACCTGCGCACGGCCGTCCTGCCGCAGCCCCGGCATTTCACCCTGGCGCTTTCGGTCTGAGTCCGGGTGAGGCCCGTGCTCCGCAACCGACCCTTGCCAACAAAGGACCCTCTGCGATGACCGAACAACAGATCTATGACGGGCTGACCGCCATCCTGCGCGACGTCTTCGACGACGACGGCCTGGTCGCCCGGCCGGAGCTGTCGGCCCGGGATGTGCCGGGCTGGGACAGCTTCAACCACATCAATGTCATCGTCGCCGCCGAGCTGCGCTTCGGCGTGAAGTTCAAGGCGTCGGAACTCGACGGGCTGCACACTCTGGGCGACTTCGCCCGGCTGATCGCCCGCCGCAAGGCGGCCGCCTGACCGCCCCGGCGGCCGGGGGCGCCTGTCCGGGAGTGCGCAGGACATGCTGTTCAACTCGCCCGACTTCATCCTGGTCTTCCTGCCCGTCACGCTGACCGGCTTCTTCCTGATCGGGCGTGTGGCCGGACACCGGCCCGCCATCATCTGGCTGGCCTGCGCCTCCGTCGCCTTCTACGGCTATTGGCGGCTGGAGTTCCTGCCGCTGCTGCTGGGCTCGCTGGTCTTCAACTTCCTGGTTGGACGCAGGCTGGCGCGGCAGGCCAGCACGCCGCTGCTGGTCTTCGGCATCGTCACCAATCTGGCGCTGCTGGGCTGGTTCAAATATGCGGGCTTCCTGGCCGAGAGCATCGCCACGCTGCTGGCCCTGGATGTGCCGATCCCGCACATCATCCTGCCGCTGGCCATCTCCTTCTTCACCTTCCAGCAGATCGCCTTCCTGGTGGATGCCTATGACGGCACCTCGGAGGACCCGGATTTCTGGCGCTATGCCCTGTTCGTCACCTTCTTCCCGCACCTGATCGCCGGCCCGCTGGTGCACCACAAGGAGATGCTGGTCCAGTTCCAGCGGCCGGAAACATCGCGGCCGCAGCCGGACAGGATGACCCTGGGCCTGACGCTGTTCCTGATCGGCCTGTTCAAGAAGGTGGTGCTGGCGGACAATCTGTCGCCCGTCGCCCTGGACGTCTATGGTCCGGCCCTGGACGGCGCCGTGCCGACGCTGGTGCAGGGCTGGGTCGGCGCCCTGGCCTATATGCTGCAGCTCTATTTCGACTTTTCCGGCTACAGCGACATGGCGGTGGGGCTGGGGCTGCTGTTCGGCATCCTGCTGCCGATCAATTTCAACAGCCCCTACAAGGCGCCCAGCATCATCGACTATTGGTCGCGCTGGCACATGACGCTGACGCGCTGGATCACGGCCTATATCTACAACCCCATGGTCCTGGCCCTGACCAAGCGGCGCTTGCGGGCCGGCAAGCCGCTGCTGCGCCGGAAGCAGGCCTCCGCCGGCGCGTTCCTGGTGCTGCTGGCCTGGCCCACCATCGCCACCATGGCCCTGGCCGGCCTCTGGCATGGCGCGGGCTGGCAGTTCCTGGTGTTCGGGCTGTTGCACGGGCTGTACCTGACCATCAACCATGGCTGGCGGAGCATCCGCCAGAGGCGGGGGATCGGCGCGGAAACGGGCCGGCTGTTCCGGCCGGTCGGCGTGCTGCTGACCTTTTTCTGCGTGACCGTGGCCTCGGTCTTCTTCAAGGCGGCCAGCGTCGGCCAGGCCATGACCATGCTGACCGGCATGGCCGGCCTGGGCCCCGACGGGTCGCTGGCCGAGCTGCTGCGCCTGCCGAAGCTGAGCCTGATCCTGCTGGCCGGCGGCTTCGCCATCGTCTGGATGCTGCCCAACAGCGTGGAGTGGCTGGGGCGCGACCGGCTGGGCCATGAGCCGGCGCCGGTTCCGGTCCCGGACGTCCCGACCCCGCGGCCACGCTGGTCCCTTGGGGTTCCGCGCTGGCGGCCCACGCTGGCCCAGGGCATTGCCCTGGGCGTGATCGGCTGTCTGACCCTGATCCAGGCCCTGTCGATGAATCCGACGGAATTCCTGTATTTCACCTTCTAGGAGGCCGCCATGCACCGCTATCTCGTGGGATTGCTGGGCGGTGCCGCCGGGACACTGGCGCTGCTGGCCGGCGGATATTATGCGGCGCTGGGGCTGGCGCCGGACCGCGTGCCGGCACCGGCCATCACCCGGCTGGAGCATCTGGACGAGAAGCTGGCCTTCCTGCGCGCCCGGCCCGACCTGGACCCCACGGTGCTGGCCATCGGCTCGTCCATGACCTGGCGCCAGTTCGACGGCAGCGCCTTTGTCGCGATGGCCGGCGGCGAGGCGCATGTGCTGAACGGCGGGACGGCCTTCCTGAAGACGCACCAGACCCGGTTCGTGGCCGATTTCTATCTCGACCATTTTCCCAATGTGCGCACGGTGATCCAGATCACCAACCTGCCCGACTTCCGCCGGTGCCACAGCGAACCGGCGGAGATGTTCGACCGCGAGGACGCCGCCGCCTATGCCTTCGGCCGCGACCCGGCGCTGCCCTTCTATCTCCGCTACTTCGCGCCCTACCGCTATCTGCGCACGGCCAGGGACCTGCCGCAGCAGCGGCGCCTGGGCGGGGGTGAGCTGGCGCTGGATCATTTCGGCAGCGGCCCGATCGGATCCCAGCGGGATCGCGGCCTGTTCTACGGCCCCATCGCCGTGGAGCGCGACTGTATCGCGCCGCTGGTGGAACTGGCCCGGCGCATGGCCGCGCGCGGCATCCATTACGTCGTCGTCTTCGCCCCCGTCCACCCCGCCTATTTCGCCGCCTATCCCGCCATGCGGACGGAAACCGAGGCGGTGGTGTCGCTGCTGCGGACGCATTTACGCCCCTACGAAGCCGAGGTCATCGCCATGCAAACCGAACCCGGCTACCGGCCGGCCGATTTCTATGACGCCTTCCACCTGCACTGGCCGGCGGTCCGGCGCCTGTCCCGCCAGATCGCCGACCGGCTGCAGGCACGGGGAACGCCCAACGGTGCCGCCCCCAACCTGACCAGCCGCGCCGCCAATGCCAGCCCGATCCCGGCGGTGGTGCAATGAGCGGGGGCACGGATCATGAGGCCGACCTGGCCGGACGGCGGGTGCTGGTCGTGGGCGCCAGCGGCTTCCTGGGAGCGCATCTGACCCGGCGGCTGGCGGCGGCCGGGGCCGAAATCATCGCCTTCTCCCGCAGCGCCAGCCCGGAGCACTGGGCCGGGCAGACGGGTATCCGGCCCTGGCGCGGCGATGCCGCCGACCGGGCGCAGGTGGAGGCGGTGTTCGCCCAGACGCGGCCGGACCTGGTCTATCACCTGACCAGCGACAGCCGCGGCGGGCGGGAAATCGCGCTGATCCCCGACAGCATCCGCAACGATGTCATGGCCACGCTGCTGGTCATGGAGGCGGTCCACCGCTTCGGCACCGGACGGCTGGTGCTGACGGCCAGCATGGAGGAGCCCATGGGGGAGGCCGGCAGCGCCGTCCCCTCCAGCCCCTATGCGGCGGCCAAATGGATGTCGGCCGGCTATGCCCGCATGCTGGCCGCCCTGCACGGGCTGCCGGCGGTGGTGCTGCGGCTGATGATGACCTATGGGCCGGGGCAGAAGGACTACAAGGTGATCCCGGCCACCATCCTGGCGCTGCTGCGCGGCGCGCCGGCGACCCTCAGCAGCGGCGTGCGCCCGGTGGACTGGGTCTATGTCGACGATGTGACGGAGGCCTTCGTGCGGGCCGGGCTGGCCCCCGATCCCGGCGCCGCCTCCATCGATATCGGCACGGGCCGGCTGACGACGGTGCGCGACTGCCTGTCCCTGGTCGGCGCGCTGACCGGGCGGCCGGATCTGCTGCGGTTCGGCGGGCAGGCCGACCGTCCGCTGGAGATGGTGCGGGCGGCGGAGACGGAGGCGGCGGCACGGCTTCTGGGCTGGCGGGCCACGACCGGCCTGCGCGACGGGCTGGCCCGCACCATCGAGGCCTATGCCGGGCGGTGCGGCCCTTAGATCCCGCCTTGGCGCTCAATAGGCGCCCTTGCTGGCCAGCATGGCATAGGGCGTGGTGGCGATGATGTGCAGGTCCAGCCAGATCGACCAGTTGCGGATATAGTAGCTGTCCAGCGCCTCCTGCACCCGCAGATCGCCATCACTGCGGGCGGAGATCTGCCAGAAGCCGGTCATGCCGGGCCGTACCGTCGCGCGCAGCCGCTGGAAGTCCTGCGGGAACTGGTCGAGATGGTAGGTGGGAAAGGGCCGAGGCCCCACCAGGCTCATGCTGCCGTTCAGCACATTGAACAGCTGCGGCAGCTCGTCCAGGCTGGATCTGCGCAGGAAGCTGCCGACGCCGGGGATGATGCGCGGGTCCTTCTTCAGCTTGAAATAGGTCTTCCATTCCTGCAGAGCGTCGGGATTGGTGTCCAGATAGGCCTGCAGATGCTGTTCGGCATCCACCCGCATGGTGCGGAACTTCCACATGCGGAAGGGCCGGCCATGCTGGCCGATCCGCGTCTGGCTGTAGAAAACGGGGCCGGGGCTGGTGAGCTTCAGCGCCGCCATGATGGCCAGCAGCGCCGGCAGGAAGGCCAGCAGGGCGGTCCCGGCCACCAGCTTGTCCAGGGCGATCTTCACCGCCATGGCCACCGGATTGGCCTGGCGCCGGCGATAGACCAGGCCGACGAAACCGCCGAGATCGTGCAGATCCATGATGGCCCCGTCGGGACGGGCCGGGGCCGGCAGCAGCACGGCAGTGACCGGCCCCGTCGCGGCCGGCATGGCCTTGCCCCTGCCGGCCGGATCCGGCCAGGACAAGGACGTGTCATCCATGCTGGCGCGCGCCAGTACCATGCCGCCGAAATCAGCTCCGGCCGTCAGAAGATCGGCACCGGTCTGGCGGAAGCCGGTGTCGCCCAGCAGCAGGGTCGGGACCCGGGCGCGGAACAGGCCGGCCAGCATGGGCCGGACCATCCCCTCCATCACCAGCCCGACGGTCAGGCTGACCAGCAGCAGCGTCAGCGGCAGCAACAGCCCGGCCGGGCCGGACGAGGTCAGGACCGCCTGGGCGGCGACCAGGGAAAAGGCGGCCGCCACCGCGGCCAGCCGCCGTTGCACCCGCACGGCGGCCACAGGCGCGCCGCTGCGGTACAGCCCCTGGGCCAGATGCCAGACCGGCAGCAGCAGCAGCACCGCCATGACACCGCTCTGCACGGCGGTGGCGCTGCCCAGATCGGCCGGCAATATCCGCGACGGCAACAGCCAGGACACCAGGGCTGTGAGGGTGGCCATCATGGTCAGTTCAATGCCGAACTGGCTGACCTGGAACAGGCCATAGCGTGCGCGCCGCCCCTGGGCCGGGCGTTCCGCCACGACCACCGGTTCCTGGTCGATCGCGCGGTCTTCAGTCGAAAGCGCCTGTGTCATCATGCCGTTCCGCTTACCCGTCCTTCGTTCCGCGCCGCCGGTATCAGCCGGCCGCGGCGCGCGGCAGTTCCTGCAGGCCAGCCGCCGGGCTGCTGACGCCGAGGACCCGCTGGAAATAGGCGATGGTGCTGCGCAGGCCCTGCTCCAGGGGAACCCGGGGCTCCCAGTCCAGCAGGGTGCGGGCGCGGGTAATGTCGGGGCAGCGCTGCATCGGATCGTCCACCGGCAGAGGCCGGAACACGATCTGGGACGCGGACCCGGTCAGGCGCAGGATGGTTTCCGCCAGTTCCAGCACCGTGGTCTCCACCGGGTTGCCGATGTTGATGGGCCCGGTCACCTCGTCCGGCGCATTCATCAGCTTCAGGAAGCCGCCGATGAGATCGTCCACATAGCAGAAGGCGCGCGTCTGGCTGCCGTCGCCATAGAGGGTGATCGGTTCGCCCGACAGGGCCTGGATGATGAAGTTCGAGACCACGCGGCCATCGGCGGGATGCATGCGCGGGCCGTAGGTGTTGAAGATGCGGACCACGCGGATGTTGACGCCGCTCTGCCGGTGATAGTCGAAGAACAGCGTCTCGGCGCAGCGCTTGCCCTCGTCATAGCAGGCGCGGGGCCCGATGGGATTGACGTTGCCGCGGTAATCCTCGGTCTGCGGATGCACGGTGGGATCGCCATAGACCTCGCTGGTGGAGGCCTGGAAGATCTTGGCGCCCGTGCGCTTGGCCAGCCCCAGCATGTTGATGGCGCCATGCACGCTGACCTTGGCCGTCTGCACGGGATCGTGCTGGTAGTGCACAGGGCTGGCCGGGCAGGCCAGATTGAAGATCTCGTCCACTTCTACATAGAGCGGGAAGGTGATGTCGTGGCGCATCACCTCGAACCGCGGATTGTCCAGAAGATGGGCGATGTTGGCCCGGCTGCCGGTAAAGAAATTGTCGACGCACAGCACCTCGTGCCCCTGCTCCAGCAGGCGTTCGCACAGATGGGAGCCGAGGAAACCGGCCCCGCCGGTGACCAGGCATCGCTTCCGGTCGGTGAATTTCGACAGCAACTGCTTGCGGTTCATGGGGCCTCCAGAAGCGAAGAATGGTCGGCGCGGAGCCAGCCTTGGCGCAGGGACGGGCCGTGGCCGCGTGATCCCCGCTGATCAGCCAATGCACGCTTGAACAGGTCGGCTCCGACGTTTGATCCGGCTTGTCGTGAGAACGTTCGCTCTGTGTTGCGGAAATGCAAATGAACGAAGCGTCCTTATCGCATAAGTCTGCGATTGCGAACAGTAATATAGGTTGATTGTGCGGCGCAGTGCCAATAATGGGATGATACGGCTGTCGTGATATGTTTTCTAATTAATCCGCTAATGCACTGCTTTTACACGCGAGAAAGGGCTGGTTTGGGGTCATAAAATCACCTGAACGGGTGAGTTATTGGGAAATATTATGGATTGTCCCTGGCGATGGGGGTAGGAGAGGTGGTGTCTGTCCATCCCCCGCGCGGCGATCACCGCTCCGGAAGCAGTGTGGCTCCGGCCGAACGGGGCTCGCCCGTCCGCGTGCGCGGGGCCAGAAGCGGCAGCAGCAGCCGGAGATAGGCACCGGTGGCTTCCTCCGCCGTGAAGGCGGCGGCCCGCTGTTGCAGGGCGGCGCGGTCCGGCGGCTGCTCCAGGGTGCCCTCCAGCGCCTTGGCCAGGGCCGGCGCCTCGCCCACGGGCACCAGGGCGCCGAGCAGTCCGCCCTCCAGAATTTCAGCGGGGCCGTGCGGGCAGTTGGTGCTGACGACGGGGGTGCCGCAGGCCAGAGCCTCCACCAGCACCAGCCCGAACCCCTCGAAACGGGAGGACAGGACCAGCAGATCGGCCTGGCGGATGAAGGGCAGCGGGTTGGCGCGGGTGCCGGCGAACCAGACATCGCCGGCGATGCCCAGATCCGCGGCCAGCCGCTCCAGGTCGCCGCGGCGGCTGCCGTCGCCCACCAGCACCAGCCGTGCAGCGCGCTGCCGGCGCAGCAGCGCGAAGGCGTGCAGCAGGGTGGGGATGTCCTTCTGATCCTCAAGCCGGCCGACGCAGACCAGGACGGGAACCCGATGGTCCCTGTTTGCGGGGCTGTACCATGATCCGAACGCCGGATCCTCGACCGGCTCGGCCGCCCGCGCGGCGAAGGTCTCATCGACGACCGGATTGTAGATGGTGCAGATCCGACGCCGCGGGATGCAGGCCGTGGCCGCCCAGTCGCAGGCCACTCCTTCGGACACGGCCACATAGCCGGCCGTCCAGTGCTGGGTCCAGCGGTAGAGACCGGGCAGGAGGCGATGGGAGAGCGAATCGCTGGCCGCTGTCTGGGCCGACAGGGCATTGTGCTGGCAGGCCACCACCTTGGTGCCGGTGCCAAGGGCGGCCAGGGTGGCCATGATGTTGCCATGCCCCAGATGGCTGATCAGAACCTGCGGGCGTTGCCGCCGCAGCAGACGGGCCAGCCGGGGCAGCGCCTCCAGCTTGCGCCCGGCCTCCAGGGACAGGACGGGGCAGCCGGCGGGCACCTCGCCGCGCAATTCCCCCTGGTCGCGGTCGACGATCAGCAGCGGCGGCAGGCCGTGCGCGCCCAATCCGCGGGCCAGCCGCAGCACCACGGCGGCAACGCCCCCCATGGCGAAGTCCGGCAGATACATGGCGAGGGGAGGGCGGGGGGACTTGGTCATGGCGGGGCTCCATTTTCCCTGATCCTGGGGAAACAGCGGGGCGTCCGCGATGGCGCATCCGTTTGATCGTCCGAAAGAAAGAAGCCCCGGCGGAAACCGCCGGGGCCAGGGAAACGGGGGGATGCGCGAGCCGTCGGGCCTGTCAGAGCAGCAGGCCGCTGCTGTTGACATGCAGCAGGAAGGTGTCGTGGCCGATGACGGTGTCGTGGCCGTCATAGGCCGTCACCACCACTTCGTGCGTACCGCTGTCCCAGCTTTTCGGCGTCATGGTCAGATGGTCGCCATTGTAGCTCATCCAGGAAGGCAGGCCGTCCTTGCCGTCCACCGCCAGCTTCAGGGTGGCGTCATGGCCGAACTTCTGCTCCGGCACATCGAACTTGAAGTAGCTGCCCGTCTTCACCGCCATGTCGGCGATGAT
This sequence comes from Oleisolibacter albus, assembly GCF_003336875.1. Taxonomy (GTDB): domain Bacteria; phylum Pseudomonadota; class Alphaproteobacteria; order Azospirillales; family Azospirillaceae; genus Niveispirillum; species Niveispirillum album. The sequence goes on from NZ_QGNJ01000011.1 coordinate 94,230, forward strand.
GCCGGGAGGCGCAACCGGCGCCGGCAGCGGGGCGGGCTCGGCGATCAGGGGCAGCTTGCCGGTGCTGTTCACGGTCAGGCTGAAAGCATCCTCGACCTTGGTGCCGGATGCGGTGGTGATGACGGCCTTGAGGTCCAGGGTGCCCATGTCCCAGCTTTTGGCCTGGCCCGTGAGCGACGTGCCGTCGAAGTTGATCCAACTGGGCAGCGCGCTGCCATCGGCCTGGACGATGCCGACCTTGGTGCCGGCGCCCAGACTGTCATAGCCGGGCACCGCCAGTTTGAACCAGGCACCAACTTTCACCGCCTGGTCCTTCAGCAGATCCGGCGCCGTAGGGGTGGTGGGCACCGTCGGCGTGGTCGGAGCGGTGGGCGTTGCCGGTGTGCCCGGTGCGGCCGGAAGGGTGCCGGTGCTGTTGACGGTCAGGGCAAAGGCGTCCGCCATCTTGGTTCCAGACGCGGTGGTGATGACGGCCTTGAGGTCCAGGGTGCCCATGTCCCAGCTTTTGGCCTGGCCCGTGATGTATTTGCCGTCGAAGCCAAGCCAGCTGGGCAGATCGCCGCCATCGGCCTGGACGATGCTGACCTTGGTGCCGGCGCCCAGACTGTCATAGCCGGGCACCGCCAGTTTGAACCAGGCACCAACTTTCACCGCCTGATCCTTCAGCAGATCCGGCGCCATGGGGGTGGTGGGGGTCGTGGGGGGCGTGGGCGTGGTCGGTGTAGTCGGGGTGGTCGGCGTTGTGGGGGGCGTGGCCGGGACCAGCGTGCCGCCGGTCCCGCCCATGGCGGTGTTGATGTTCTCCGCCGTCAGCGCCGTGGCCTGCACCCCCTTCAGTGTGGTCAGGGTCACGGGCGCCCCTTTGCCGGCGCCGCCGTCCACATCGATCTGCACCAGCGTATCGGCGCCGGACTGCACCAGCTTGAGATAGCCGCCGCCAACCGCATCCTTGAACATCAGGCCGGAGCGCACCATCAGGGCGCCCAGGTCCAGCACGTCGCCGGACTTGCCGGTCTGGAAGTCGGTGATGACGTCGCCCTTCTCGCTGATGTCATTGTACATGAAGTGGTCGCGGCCGCTGCCGCCGGTCAGGGTGTCTGCACCGACACCGCCCCAGATCACATCATCGCCACCAAGGCCGGACAGGGTGTCGTTTCCGGCACCGCCCAGCAGGATGTCCAGCTTGGCGCTGCCGGTGACGGTATCGTTCTCGCCGATGGCCGAGGTGCTCTGGGCGACGTTGGCCACCTCCACCGCGCTGCTGTCATAGATCTTGTAGGACATCTTGGTGTCGAAGCTGGAGTTCGTCACGCTGCTGTCCGTGACGGCGCCCGCCGTGTAGACGGTCTTGTCCTTGATGTCGTTGAGCGTGATGTTGTCCAGCGTCAGCCGCTGGGCATCGTTGTCGCCATAGCGGAACAGCTGCACGCCGCGCCCGGAACTGTCGGCCCCGCTGTTCTGCATGGTCACGTCCAGCCCGCGCAGCACGGCCAGCTGGCTGCCGCCGAAGGCGAAGACATGGTCGTAGAGGGTGTGGTTCGCCTCGGAATGGGTGGAATAGGAGCCGCTGCTGCTGTCATAGGTGACGGCGTTGCGCACGGTCATGTGCAGGTCGCCGCCATATTTGACGATGTCGGAATTGGCGGGGTCTGACCCGCTGTTGTTGTCGGTGGTGTGGCGGGTGTTCTGGCCATAGATGCCGTCCACCAGCGTGCCGTAGGACTGGGCGGAGTGGACACCGTAGCCGTAATGGCCGTTGGCGATATCGTCCTTGAGATCGATGACGGCCACGTTGGTGGCCTTGGCATTGACCGTGTTGACGAAGTCGATGCCGGGGCCGCCGCCGTCCCGCACCATCACCTTGTCCACCTGCGGGCCGACCGTGCTGTTGATGCTGACCAGCGGCGAACCGCTGACGCCGTTGCCCTTGATGGTGCCGTTCTGCAGGGCGAAGGCGCCCGGCTCGAAGGCGGCGGCGCGGATGTTGGTCTTGTAGAGGCCGGCATCTTCCACCGGCGGCTCGCAGATCAGGGTGTTGCCCTGGATGGCCACGACCTTGGTGGCCTGGCCGATGCGCACGGCGTTGGTGCTGGTGTGGGTGCCGCCGGGCAGCTTGTCGTCGGCGCCGATCTTGATCCAGTCGCCGACCTGGATGTTCTGGGGTGCGCTTTTGAAGGTGACCGCGGTCTGGTCGCCCTTGGCCGTGACGGCGGAGACGCCCTGTGTTGTCTCCAGCCCGCCCATGACCTTGAACACGCTGCCCATGGAGGCGCCCTGCTGCAGCGTGGAGCCGTTGAGATCCACCGTGATCGACTGGCCGTTGAGATCAACGGCCAGCGTCTGGTCCACCCGGATCACTTCGTCCTTGGGGAAGACGATCCGGGTGTCAGTGCCGGCCTTTTCGATGGCCGACAGAATTTCCTGTGTCGTCACGCCGGAGCGCAAAGTGATCACAGTGGTCATAATCAGCTCCTCCGCTGTGTCCCGAAAACCGCGGTCAAGCTAATCGAGTTACCACTATCGGCGTTGTGACCTATAAGTGGTAATCCTGTAGATGAGAGTAAGTCTGCGAAAACGCATAAAATCCACGCGATCCGTTGTGGCGCAGCAACGGGCAAGGCGTGGAGTGGCTTTGAGGCCGGGAAATGTCTGTGACCTTTCCGGACCGGCTACTCCGTCGGCGGGATATGAAGATTTCGGTTCGACTTTCTAAATACTTACAGGGCTACCGCTTGGTTCCCCGATTTAACGCCTTCGCGGCGTTGTGACGGGGGGTGTCCTGCCGGTTCAATGCGGGCGTGGAGCGGGACCAGGGTGACCGTTGCCGCGTTTCGTGGGCGATGGGGGTTGATCACCAGAACCCCGCTCTGGACCAAGACCAAGGGATGGCCGACCATGTCCGACCTCGCCGGGCCCTGCGCCGCAGGCGCGCCGACACCGGATGCCGCAGGCGCGCCGACAGGCGCAGCCACGGGGAACCTGCCGCAGATCGATGTCGTGGTTCTGTGCTGGGACCGTCTCGACGACACCATCGAAACCCTGGACAGCGTTCTGGCCCAGCGGCAGGTGGATGTGCGCGTCTATGTGGTGGACCAGGGCAGCAAGCCCGAAACGCTGGCCGGCATGCGGGCCTACCGCGACGCCCATGCCGACCGGGTCGTCTATCACGAGGTCGGTCACAATACCGGCGTGCCGGGCGGCCGCAACATCGGTACGCGGCTGGGCCATGCCCCGCTGGTGGTGGCGCTGGACAATGATGCCGTCCTGCCGGACGCGCTGGCGCTGCGGCGGGCGGCGGATCTGTTCGCCGCTGATCCGGGGCTGGGCGCCCTGGCCTTCCGCGTCGTCAATTATTTCACCGGCGCTTTCGACCGGCGCACCTGGGTGTCCAAGCGCTCCATCGAGCGGGATGAGAGGGTCGCGCATGCGGTGCCGCGCTTCAACGGCACCGGACACGCTTATCGGCGCGACGCCTTCGACCGGGCCGGCGGCTATGATGACGGGCTGTTCTTCTGCTGGGAGGAACTGGATCTGTGCCTGCGCATCGTCAATCTGGGCTATGAGATCCGCTACACTCCCGACGTGACCGTGCGCCACAAGGTGGCGCCGGAGGCACGGGTCAACTGGGGCGGTGAGCGCTTCTATTACCTGGTGCGCAACCGCCTGTACGTCACCTACAAGTACAACCGGCGGCCGGAACAGGTGCTGCTCTACGCCGCCGGCTACATCGCCAAGGGGCTGTACAATGGCATCCTGCCGCAGACCCTGCGCGGCATCGGCGACGGGGTGCGCCTGTGCCTGGGCCTGTCCCGGCGGCCACGCGACCCGAACACGCGGCTGGCCGCGGCCACCCGATCCTATTTCCGCACCACCGACCTGGCCCATCGCGGCTCGCTGTTGACGCGCGTCCGCACCGAGATCTTCACGCGCCTGTCCTGAAGCCTGGCCCGGCCAGCCGGCCGGCGCCCGCGACACCGGAGCGACCATGGCTCTTCCGTCCATCCTGATCTATGTCGAGAACCAGCCGGTTCCCTATGACCGGCGTGTCTGGCAGCACGCGACGACGCTGCAGCGGGCCGGGCATGCGGTCAGCGTCATCTCTCCCGCCGCCCGGCAATGGACCAAGCCCTATGAGGAGCTGGAGGGGGTGGCCATCCACCGCTACAGCCAGGGTATCGAGGGCGAGGGGGTGGCCGGGCTGCTGCTGGAATATCTCGTCAGCTTCTTCAGCCTGCTCTGGCTGTCGCTGGTGGTGGCGGTGCGCGGCCGCGGCTTCGACGTGCTGGTGCTGTGCAATCCGCCCGAGATCTACTGGCCCATCGCCGGCGTCTGGCGGCTGCTGGGCAAGACCATCGTCTTCGATCACCATGATCTGTCGCCGGAGATGTACACGGCGAAGTTCAACAAAGCGTCGGGCGGCTTCCTGACCCTGCTGCGCTTCATGGAGAAAATGACCTTCGCCGTGGCGCACAAGGTCATCAGCACCAATGAGAGCTATGCCGCAGTGGCCCTGGGTCGTGGCGGCAAGGCGGCTGCCGATGTGGTCGTGGTGCGCAATGCCCCCGACCCCAGCCGTTTCGAGATCCTGCCACCGGACCCCGGCCTGCGCCGGGGCGCCCGCCACCTGCTGGCGTTCCTGGGCGAGATCGGCGAGCAGGACGGGGTCGATGTGCTGCTGCGCAGCCTGCGCCGCATCCGTGACCGGATGGGGCCGGGGGCCGTGCATTGCGTGCTGATGGGCGGCGGTCCGGCCTATGAGCGCATCCGCCGGATGGCGGACACGGACGGTGTGGCCGATCTCATCACCTTCACCGGCCGCGTCGGCAACGACACCATCAGCCGGGTGCTGTCCTCCGCCGATCTGGCGGTCGATCCCAACCCCTACACCCCCTATGCCGACAAGAGCACGGCCACGAAGATCATGGAGTACATGCATTTCGGCCTGCCCATCGTCGCCTTCGACCTGACGGAGACGCGGCGGTCGGCCGGGGATGGCGCGCACTATGTGCCCCATGGCGGATCGCCGGCGGACGAAGCGGCGGCCTTCGCCGACGCCATCATCGACCTGCTGCGCGACGAGCCGCGGCGGCGGGCCATCGGCGGTGCCGGCAAGGACCGGCTGGAGCGCGACCTGGCCTGGCGGCACAGCCGCGACCGGCTGCTGGCCCTGTTCGCCGGCCTGCGCGGCCAGCCCATCGATGTGGAACCCAAGGTTCAGACCAGCTCACGGAAACGGGCATGACACAGCAGACCTCTAGTCCGGCGGCCCGCCTCGCCCCCGTCACGGTGGTGCGCGGCCAGGATGGCGGCCCCCGGGCCGCCGCCGGCGATACCCTGGATTTCGACCTCAGCGGCCTGTTGCGGATCTTCCGCCGGCGCCTCGGCTGGTTCATCGGCACCCTGCTGCTGCTGGGCACGGTGGGGCTGGTGGCCGTGCTGAACCTGACGCCGACCTACATGGCCGATGCCGTGGTCTTCATCGAGAGCCGGCGGCCCAAGCTGCTGGACGTGGAGGAACTGGTCCAGGGCATCAGCAGCACGGCCGAATCCATCCAGAGCGAGGTGGAGATCCTGAAATCGCGCGAGATGGCGCTGAAGGTCGTCAACAAGCTCAATCTCGTCGACCATCCGCTGTTCAACACGCCGACGCGGGCCATGTCGGTGTGCAACGCCGTGGGCGGCATGTTGGGGGCGGGGGGCCGCGACGGCCTGTTCTCGGCCCTGGGCATGGCGGATTACTGCGTGTTCCCGGACGACCGCCAGGCCAAGGCCCTGGCCATCGCCTCCGGCATCGCCCAGACGCTGACGGCGACGCAGATCGCCCGCTCCTACACCATCCTGCTGGCCTATGAGAGCACGGATCCGCAGCTGTCGGCCGATATCGTCAACACCGTGGCCGACCTGTATCTGGTGGACCAGTACGAGGCCAAGTACCAGGCGGCCCAGCGGGCCACGACCTGGCTGGAGGAGCGCATCGGCGAGCTGCGCTCGCAGGTGGTCAGCGCCGAACAGGCGGTGGAGAGCTTCCGCGCCCAGTCCGGCATGGTGGCCGGCAAGGACGACACCACCATCCTCCAGCAGCAGATCTCGGAGAGCAACGCCAACCTGTCCCAGGCCCGGGCGCAGCTGGCCGATGCCCGCGCCCGCCTGAACGAGGCGCAGGCCGCCGCCGGCACCGGCAGCCGCAACATCTCCGCCCTGCAGGCCATCGCCTCGCCGCTGTTGAGCGAGCTGATCGGCAAGGAGGCCGAGCTGCAGCGGCGCATGGCCGACCTGTCCCAGTCCCTGGGCGACCGGCATCCGCAGATGGTGGCGCTGAAGGCCGAGCTGGAGGGCGCCACGGCCCAGGTCAATGCCGAGATCAGCCGCCGGCTGGCCGGCCTGCGCTCGGAGGTCAATTCGGCCCAGGCCCGGGTGAACTCGCTGCAGGGCAATCTCAGCGCCGTGGAGAGGCGCGCCGGCGACATCAGCGGCGACCTGGTGAAGCTGCGTGAACTGGAGCGCGAGGCGACGGCCAGCCGCACCCTGCTGGAGACCTTCCTGGCCCGGTCGAAGGAGATCGGCGAACAGCACCAGATGATGGAGGCCGACGCCCGTATCATCAGCCGCGCCCTGGTGCCCGCCGACCCGGCCGGAGCCAGCAAGAAGCTGCTGTTCCTGGGCATCCTGGTGGTGGCCACCGTGGCCGGGCTGGCCGTGGTCGGCATCGTCGAGAAGCTGGACAACGGCTTCCGCGACGTGCGGCAGGTGGAGAACACCACCGGCACCCCCGTCATCGCCCTGGTCCCCGACCTGCGCAAAGTGGTCAAGGGCGACAAGGCCGTGGCCAATTACATCATCCAGAAACCGCTGTCCCAGGCGGCGGAGGCGGTCAACGCCCTGCGTTCGCAGATCTGGCTCAGCACCCGCGGCGGCCGCACCCGCACCGTGGCCCTGACCTCGTCCCTGGCCAACGAGGGCAAGACCACCCTGACCATCTGGCTGGCCCGGATGTGCGCCATGCATGGCGAGCGGGTGCTGCTGATCGACTGCGACTTCCGCAACCCCAACGTCCACAAGAGCCTGGGCGGCGAGAACAAGGTGGGCGTGGTCGATCTGCTGCTGGGCCGGGCCGAGATCGGCGAGACGGTGCAGACCGACGCCTCCACCGGCCTGAGCTACATCGCCGCCGGCCGCGGCGCCTTCGACGGCAGCGCCCAGCTGCGCACGCCGAACTTCGGCCGGCTGCTGATGCAGCTGTCGCAGAGCTATGATCTGGTGCTGATCGACTGCCCGCCGGTCATGGCGCTGAGCGACAGCAAGATCCTGGCGGCGGCGGCCGACCAGACCGTGTTCGTCTGCCGCTGGAGGACCACCAACCGCAAGACGGCCATCCGCTCGCTGGAGGAACTGCGCAATGCCGGCGTCCACGTCATGGGCGTGATGCTGAGCGTGGTCGATGTCGAGCGCAACGCCCTCTTTACCGACTATTATACGGGGGCCTATCTGAAGGGCACCAACAAGTACTACGCGGACTGATACTACGCGCACTGATCTCCGCGTTCGCTTGTGGCCGAACCGACGCCCCGGCGGGTTCCCGCCGGGGCTGTCTTCGCGGCACCGCCCCGGAGGTCCCGCCGGCACGGCGCGGCCGGGCGGCGCCCCCCTTCGCTGCCGGTCAGCGCTGCCCGACCAGCGCCACCTGCGTTTCGGCCAGGCGGCCGGCGCTGGCATCGGCGAGAAGCCGGTCGATCCGCGGGCGGACCATGGCAACGCTGGCCCGGACGCAGATCCCACAGGACGCCAGGGTCTGCGCCGGTGGTTCATCGCGGTGGATCTCTCTGCATCCATCCCAGGCGGCCATGCGGACCCGATGCACAATCTGGCGCCGGGCATCCGGGGCGGAGGGATCGATGTCGCGGATATCGACAGTCCGTCGGAAACCCGTGCTGTTGGTGTAGTCACGCCCCGCACTGGTGACGACCTCGGGGAGCGTCTGGGCGGAAGCGGATGCGGACAGCAGAGCGAGCGCCAGAACGGCGCTGCCGAACAGAGGGCGCATGGTCCATCTCCCTGGAAGGCGGCCGCCATCCCCGCGGGCCGGCGCCGCGTTTCATCTGGTGTCACGTCACACGGGACGTCGGTGTCGTGCCGGTGACGCGGGTCTCGCGATCGGTCCGCCGCCCGGACCGCCATCAGGACGGCAGCCGGCGAAGAAGCGGTGGACAGGTGGGGCTTGTTGCCCCGGGCTGCTATGCAGCCTTCGCCCAGCGGCGCTCGGGCCGGGGCTTTTCTTGCCGGATCAGGATGAACCGCAACGCGGATAAATGGCAGAAAAAAACTCAGCCCAGCCGGATGCGTATACGGCAGTAAGGGCGATGACAAGAGTTCAGCGATTCACCCTGTGCGGGATGACGCTATTTGGGTTGGCGCATAATATTATTTTGTTCTAGTGATAATTTCTGGAAATGGAGGGGGCGTCCCGTCGCGGGCACCGTACCACTTCCCTGCGACGCAGGGACCGGGCGGCGCCGGGATGGCTTTCCGCAATCAGATCGCGGGCAGCCTGAAGATCGATCCGGGCAGTCTCACTCCAGTCCACGATTCCCGTCCCCTCTCCGCCACGACCCGCCGCTGTGAAGATAAAGGTAAAGCGAAGCCCTATCGTCCATAGGCGCCGGGGGGGGGGGGGGGGCGGCGGCCGGGACCCCGGCCGCGCAGGCCCGCCCCGCCGCCGCCGCACAAACCACCACCACCCCTCCCCCCACCCCCCCCCCCCCCCCCCCCCCCCCCCCGGGGGGGGGGGGGGGGGGGGGGGGGCGGCGGCTGCCGGTGCCGCGGCCGGTCAGGACGGCCGCGCATCGAGCAGAAAATACACAGCAACAGCTATGGCCACGGTATCAGCAACACGAATGGCAGCACCACGGGCGGCAAAATAGCGGCCTTGAACGCGGACCATCAATTTTCCCGCCAACATGACAGCGGTTCCTGCCCCGGCCAGCAGTCCCAACGGCATCGCTGCACTCCTGCCGGTAACAAGATAGCCGGCGAGGGTGGCGATCACACGGTTGAAGCGATTGTAAACCGTGGTCGGGGAGCCATATTCTGGCGGACAGTCCTTCCAGCGGCAGCCGCTCTTCAGGACGTGGATGATCCCGCTGATGATGCGCCGGTCATCAACACGCAGCGCACAATACCTGTGTTCGGGAAGGTGCGGCTCAATCGCTGCCCACGCCGCGTCCGATAGCCAGCAACTCTCCCGCATTCATTCCGCCAAGGCCTAATCAACACCTTGGAATCGCATTCTCAGCGCAATTTCAACATGCTGTGCGGGTTTCGACCCTAGTGCCGCTCGGACAGCACCTTCTGGCGCAGCACGTCGATGGGGGCCAGGCGGCCACCCTCCTGGAAGTGCCAGAAGGTCCAGCCGTTGCAGGCCGGCAGGCCCTGCATGGCGGCGCCGACCTGGTGGATGCTGCCCTTGTGCTCGCCCGTGTGGTTCTGGGCCACCAGCGTGCCGTCGGCCCGGACCTTGGCGATGATGCGGCGGCGCTGGTCGAACAGCATGGTGCCGGGCTGGAGATAGCCGCGCTCCACCAGATTGCCGAAGGGCACGCGCGGTTGGGCGCGCTTCGACGGCACCTCCAGCAGGTCCGGCTCGGCCACCGGCTCCACCTGGGCGATGCGCTCGTTGGCGATGCGGGCGTACTGGTGCTCACGCTCCAGCCCGATCCAGCGGCGCTGCAGCCGCTTGGCCACGGCGCCGGTGGTGCCGGTGCCGAAGAAGGGGTCCAGCACCAGATCGCCCGGACGGGTGGAGGACATGATGACGCGGTAGAGCAGCGCCTCCGGCTTCTGCGTCGGGTGGGCCTTCTGCCCGGTCTCGTCGCGCAGACGTTCGGCCCCGGTGCAGAGCGGCAGCGTCCAGTCGCTGCGCATCTGCAGATCCTCGTTCAGGGCCTTCATGGCCTCGTAGGCGAAGTAGTACTTGGCGTCCTTCGACTTGCTGCACCAGATCATGGTCTCGTGCGCATTGGCGAAGCGGCGGCCCTTGAAGTTGGGCATGGGGTTCGACTTGCGCCAGATGATGTCGTTGAGGACCCAGAACCCCAGATCCTGCAGGATGCTGCCGACGCGGAAGATGTTGTGGTAGCTGCCGATGACCCAGAGCGTGCCGTCATCCTTCAGCGTGTGGCGGGCGGCGGCCAGCCAGTCACGGGTGAAACGGTCATAGGTCGGAAAATCCTGGAACCGGTCCCACTCCTCGTCCACACCGTCCACGCGGGTGTGGTTGGGGCGCATCAGATCGCCGTTGAGCTGGAGATTGTAGGGCGGGTCGGCGAAGACCATGTCGACCGAGCCGGCCGGCAGATCGCGCATCAGCTGGACGCAGTCGCCGACAAGGATACGGTTGGTCGCAAGGGTCTCGGCCATGGTGTTTTTGCCATCGAATCGGGGGGCGAATCGGAGCGACAATGAGTCGAGCCGGACTCGCCGTCAACGGCAAAGTTCAAGCGAAGAGTCAGAGGAGTCAGACGCTTAGGGAAAGCTGTTGCGAAATGGGCGCAAAAGAACGCCGATGTTCCGGCGTAACACCAAGCCGCCGGATGGCCTCGCGATGCTGGGCGGTGCCATAGCCGGCATTACGCTCCCACCCATATCCGGGGTATCGGGCCGCCAGTTCCCCCATGATCTTGTCCCTGGTCACTTTGGCCAGGATGCTGGCCGCGGCGATGGACAGGCTGAGCGCGTCGCCCTCCACCAGGCATTCCACCCGCGCCACCGGCAAGGGCGGGCGCTGGTTGCCGTCGACCAGCGCCACGGCCGGCACCATCCGGGCCGGACCCAGCGCCTCCACCGCCCGGCGCATGGCCAGGAAGGTGGCCTGGAGGATGTTGATCTCGTCGATCTCCGCCACGCTGGCGCTGCCGATGCCATAGGCCAGGGCGTTGGCGGTGATGGTGTCGAACAGCGCGTCGCGCCGGGCCGGCTTCAGCGCCTTGCTGTCGTCGATGCCGGCGCACCAGGCGGGAATGCCGGTTCCGGTGGGCAGGATCACGGCCGCGGCCACCACCGGGCCGGCCAGCGGACCGCGCCCGGCCTCGTCCACCCCGCAGACAAGGGCGGTGGAGGCATGGCCGAGACGGTGTTCATGGGAGAGATCGGGCATGGGGCAGGGGTTTGCCCCAGCGGCCGGCCGGCGGCAAGGGGATTGTGGGATCTGCATCCTTTGATTTATATGTAGAAATACTTATACAAGTAAGAGGCGGGTGGTGCCGACGCTCAGGCGTTTCAGCAACTGTTCGCTCTGCCTGTTCCCCCAGGACCACAATCCACCCCATGTCCATCTGCCCGGCCCCGGCTTCACGGCCCGTCTGGGCGAGGATGATTACAGTGTGGAGTGGGCGGGCGACATGGCCCTTCCCTGCACCAGGCTGGGAGACCGGGCGCAGCAGCAGGCGGCCTGACCCGCTGGCTGACCTGTCAGCCGATCGGTCGGCGGATTGCGCCAGATCAAAGCGATTGTTCGGCAACCGACGCATCCTCCCGCCCGTCGCAAGGAGTGAGAGCATGCATCCGGACCTCGTCGCCAAGTACCGCGGCCAGCGCGTCCCCCGTTACACCAGCTATCCGCCGTCGCCGCATTTCTCCGCGGCGGTGACCAACGAGACCTATCGCGGCTGGCTGGCCGGGCTGGAGCCGACGGCGACCCTGTCGCTCTATCTGCATGTGCCCTTCTGCCGTTCCATGTGCTGGTATTGCGGCTGCCACACCACCATCGTCCGCCAGGACGAGCCGATCCGCCACTATCTGGCCGGGCTGACGCGGGAGGCCGAGACGGTGGCCGGGCTGCTGCCGGACGGGCCGCGGGTGACGCATCTGCATTTCGGCGGCGGCACCCCGACGCTGATGCCGGCGGACGCCTTCACCGCGCTGATGGACGGGCTGCGCCAGCGCTTCCGCTTCGCCGACGATGCCGAACTGGCCATCGAGATCGACCCGCGCACCCTGACCGCCGCCATGCCGGCCGTGCTGGCGGCGGGGGGCATCACCCGCGCCTCGCTGGGGGTGCAGAGCTTCGATCCGGCGGTGCAGGCCGCCATCAACCGCATCCAGCCGCCGGAACAGACGGCGGCGGCCGTGCAGGGCCTGCGGGCCGCCGGCGTGCGCGGCATCAATCTCGACCTGATCTACGGCCTGCCGCGCCAGAGCGTGGCCAGCTGCCTGGATACGGTGGAGAAGGCGGTCGCCCTGCGGCCGGACCGGCTGTCGGTGTTCGGCTATGCCCATATGCCCGGCTTCAAGGCCCATCAGGGCCGCATCGAGGAGGTGGACCTGCCCGATGCCGACGAGCGGCTGCGCCAGCTTGTGGCCATCGAGGAGGCGCTGCTGGCTGCCGGCTATGTGCGGATCGGCATGGACCATTTCGCCCGCCCTGACGACGCCATCGCCATCGCCGCCCGCACCGGCACGCTGCGCCGGAACTTCCAGGGCTACACCACCGACGGGGCCGATGCGCTGATCGGGCTGGGCGCCTCGGCCATCGGGCGGCTGCCGCAGGGCTTCGTCGCCAATGTGGTGCCCGTGCCCGGCTATCTGAAGGCCGTGGAGCAGACCGGGCTGGCCGTGGGCCGCGGCTTCGCCGTCAGCGTCGAGGACCGGCTGCGGGCCGAGCTGATCGAGCGGGTCATGTGCCGGTTCGAGGTGGATGTGGCCGCGGTGGCGGGCCGCTACGGGCTGGACAGCGCCCTGGTGCTGCCGGCGGCGGCGGAGCTGGAACGGCTGGTGGCGGACGGGCTGGTGGAGGTGCGGGGCACCCACATCCAGGTGCGCGAGGCGGCCCGGCCGCTTGTCCGCAGCGTGGCTGCCCTGTTCGACGCCTATCTCGACCCCGAGGGCGGGCGGCACAGCAAGGCGATCTGAGCGGCCGCGCGGCCGGGGCCTGCGCCCCGGTTCCCCCGTCTCCGTCAGGGCAGGTGCAAGAGCGCGATCAGCCCCAGGCTGAACCCCAGCAGGGCCAGCAGCGACAGGCTGGCGGCCAGGACCACCCGCCCGCCGGCGGCGGCCAGGGTGCGCAGATCGACGCTCAGGCCCAGCCCGGCCATGGCCAGCAGGGTCAGGCCATGGCTGCCCAGCCCGGCCAGCTCCGCCGCCGCCGCCGGGACCAGACCGGCGGCGCGCAGAGCCGCGGTGGCGGCGAATCCCAGGATGAACCAGGGCAGCAGCGCCGTGCGCGGCGCGTCCACGCGCCGGCGCGGCCCGCCGCCCAGGCTGCCCAGCAGGCTGAGCCCCAGCAGCACCGGCCCCAGCAGCATGACCCGCACCAGCTTCACCAGCGTGCCCAGATGCAGGCTGACGGCGCCGGCCGCCGCCGTGGCCGCCAGCACCTGCGGCACGGCGTAGACGGTGAGGCCGGCCAGCACCCCGTACTGGCTGGGGCTGGACACCAGCGGGCCTTGACTCAACGGCAGCAGCAGCACGGCGCCCACGCCCAGCACGGCGGTGAAGGCCAGGGCCGCCGTCGTCTCCCTGTCCCGGGCCCCGACCACGGGGGCGGCGGCGGCGATGGCGGTGTTGCCGCAGATGGAATTGCCGCAGGCCACCAGCAGGGCCAGCCGGTGGCCCAGCCCCAGCGTGCGCCCGATGCCGTAGCTGGTCAGCAGCGACAGGGCCACCAGCATGGCGATGCCGCCCAGCAACCCCGGCCCGACCGCCAGCAGGGCCTGGGTGTCCAGCGTGGCGCCCAGCAGGATGATGGCCAGTTCCAGCGGCAGCTTGGCGGCGAAATGGATGCCGGCGCCATGGGCACGCAGGCCGGGCCGGGCGCTGCGCAGCAGGGTCCCGACCAGGATGGCCAGCACCAGCCCGTCCAGCCAGACCCGGCCGGCCAGGGCCTGCTGGGCCTGCTGAAGCAGAAGGGCTGTGGCGGAGACGGCCAGGGCAAGGGCAAGGCCGGTGACGAGTGGACGGGAGGATGTGATCGGCATGAGATGCTTCGGGGTGACGGAACCGGCGCCACCCTGCGCTGTGGCAATTCAGCAATCCAACGCATCGTTTTTGTGGTTATGATCGGAGAAATCGAATGATTGTCCGGCCCCCCCGGACCGGCATGGCCGCGGATCGAGCATGACGCTGGAGCAGTTGCGCATCTTCCTGGCCGTGGCCGAGCGCGAGCATGTGACCCGCGCCGCCGAGGCGTTGAACCTGACCCAGTCCGCGGTCAGTGCGGCCATCCGGGCGCTGGAGGCCCGCCATGCCGTGACCCTGCTGCACCGGGTCGGGCGGCGGGTGGCGCTGACCGAGGCCGGACGCCTGTTCAAGGCCGAGGCGGAGGCGGTGCTGGCCCGGGTGGACCGGGCGGAACGGCTGCTGGCCGATCTGGCCGGGCTGCGGCTTGGCCGGCTGACCCTGGGGGCCAGCCAGACCGTGGCCAGCTATTGGCTGCCGCGGCTGCTGGTGCGCTTCCGCCAGCAGCATCCCGGCATCGCGCTGTCGCTGACCGTGGGCAACACCAGCGCCATCGCCCGCGCCGTGCATGACGGCAGCGCCGATCTGGGTCTGGTGGAGGGGGAGGTGGATGATCCAGCCCTGCAGGCTCTGCCGGTGGCAGACGACCGGCTGGTCATCGTGGTGGCCCCGGGCCATCCCTGGGCGGCCGAACCCAACCCGGCCCGGCCCCGCGACCTGGGCGGCACCGACTGGGTCATGCGCGAGCCGGGGTCGGGCACCCGCTCCGCCTTCGTCCAGGCGCTGCGCGGGCTGGGCCAGGAGCCGGAGACGCTGCGGGTGCTGCTGGAACTGCCCTCCAACGAGGCGGTCTGTGCCGCCGTGGCCGCCGGCGCCGGGGCGGCGGCCCTGTCCATCCATGTGGTGGAACCGCTGGTGACCGAGGGGCGGCTGCGTGTGGTGGGGCCGGCCCTGCCGCTGCGGCGCTTCGTGCTGCTGACCCACCGCGAGCGGCACCGGACCCAGGCGGCGGAGGCCATGATCCGGCTGCTCAAGGCGGCGCCCTGGTCGGGCTGAGACGCCATGGGCATGGACGGGGCCTGAGCAAAAGGGGCATGGTCGCCCCTTATTCCCGTCACTGACCGTTGAAAGCCATGTCCCTGTTCCGTTCCGTCCTGGTCGGCGGTGCCGCGTCCGCCGCCGCCGTTCTGGCCCTGCTCCCCAGTTCCGGTTCCGCCGATACCGTGCGGACGGCGCCGCCGGTGGCCGCCGCACCGGTCGCCGAGCAAGCCGCGCCCGCAAACGATCCGCGCCTGAACGCCACCTTGTTCATGCAGGTGTCGGAGGAGATGCAGCGGTTGTCGCGGCAATCCTTTGCCCTGGCGGCCCTGCGGCTGCCGGCCGCCCTTGACGAGCCGGGCTCGGCGGCGCTGGAACAGGCCGATGGCGGCGCCGGCAAGCCCCCGGCCGTGATCTTCGACGTGGATGAGACGGTGCTGGACAACAGCCCGGCCCAGGCCCGCGCCATCCTGGCCGGCGAGCGCGCCTTCAACCTGGACTCCTGGGACAAATGGGTCGGTGAGCGGGCGGCCAAGGCCATGCCGGGCGCCGTGGATTTCGTGGCCGAGCTGCGCCGGCGCAAGGTGCGCGTGGTCTTCATCACCAACCGCGAGTGCCGTCCGCGTGCCGCCCAGCCGGGGGAGGCCTGCCCGCAGCAGGCCGATACGCTGGCCAATCTGCGCAGCGCCGGCCTGGGTCCGGTCGATCCGGCCGACCTGATGCTGAAGGGCCAGAAGAAGGACTGGCCCAGCGAGAAGGCCAGCCGGCGTGAGACAGTGGCCAGCACCCACCGCATCGTCATGTCGGTGGGCGACCAGTTCAGCGACTTCATGCCGGTGACCCGCAGCCAGGGGCCGGAGGAGCGCCAGCGCCTGGCCGCCGCGCATGAGGATCTGTGGCGGACCCGCTGGATCGTCATTCCCAACCCCAGCTACGGCGCCTGGCTGGACGCCCTGCCCGAGCCGGCGACACGCGCCCTGCGTCCCTGAGACGGCGGGACCGGCGCCAGGGACCGGCCCGGAGCCTCCAGCCATTCTGTTCCTGTTGTGTTCTTGTCCGCCGCCCGTTAGTCTGTGGCCATGGACGAGCTGCGGCGACAGGCGCTGAAGGGGCGGGGGGCCATCAGCAACGACAGCTCCCGCTATGAGCGGGAGCGTCGGGTGCTGGTCGATGACGGCTGGAGCGACCATGCCGACCTGCAGGCTGCGGTGCGCACCACGGTGCAGACGGACACGGCCCGCCGCATCATCGCCCGCAACGACAGTCCCGACATCCCCTTCGACCAGTCGGTCAATCCCTATCGCGGCTGCGAGCACGCCTGCATCTATTGCTTCGCCCGGCCGAGCCACGCCTATCTCGGCCTGTCGCCGGGGCTGGATTTCGAGACGCGGCTGTTCGCCAAGCGCGACGCCGCCGCCCTGCTGGCGCGGGAACTGCGGTCGCGGACCTATGTCTGCCGGCCGCTGGCCCTGGGGGCCAACACCGACCCCTATCAGCCCGCCGAGCGGGAGGAGCGCATCACCCGGTCGGTGCTGGAGGTCTGCCGCGACTTCAGGCAGCCCGTCAGCATCGTCACCAAATCAGCCCTGGTCCTGCGCGACCTGGACATCCTGGCGCCGATGGCGGCGGAGGGGCTGGCCCATGTGGCGGTCAGCATCACCAGCCTGGACCGGGATCTGGCCCGGCGCATGGAACCGCGGGCCGCGACCCCGCCGCGGCGGCTGGAAACCATCCGGGCGCTGACGGCGGCGGGGGTGCGGGTGGCCGTGCTGGCCAGCCCCATGATCCCGGCCCTGAACGACCAGGAGCTGGAGGCCATCCTGGAGGCGGCGGCGGCGGCCGGGGCCAGCCGGGCCGCCTATATCCTGCTGCGGCTGCCGCTGGAGATCGCCGACCTGTTCACGGAATGGCTGCGCACCCATTATCCCGACCGGGCCGAGCGGGTGCTGAGCCTGGTGCGGCAGAGCCGCGACGGCGCGCTCTACCGCGCGCAATGGGGCACGCGGATGAAGGGGACCGGCCCCTATGCCGAGATGTTGCGGGCCCGCTTCCATCTGGCCTGCAAGCGACTGGGCTACGCCGCCCGCGGCTGGGATCTGGATTGCAGCCGCTTCCGCCCGCCGCCGGAACCGGGGGAGCAGATGGCCCTGTTCTGACGGATGCCGATGGCGGCAGGCACCGGCGTCCGGCCGGGATCAGACGGCGCGGTCGGCGGCCATGGTCAGGGTGATCAGCGTGCCCTCGTCGCGGAGGATGTCGAGGCGGGCCCCCAGGTCGGCGGCCAGGGACCGCACCAGGAACAGGCCGCTGCTGCCGAGGGCCAGGGTCTTGTCGGAAATGCCGATGCCATCGTCACGCACCGACAGGGTCAGGCGCCCGCCATCCACGCGCAGCGCCACCTGGACGCGCCCGCTGCGCCGGTCGCGGAAGGCGTAGCGCAGGGCGTTGCCGATCAGCTCGTTGGCGATGAGGGCCAGCGGGATGGCCGCGCTGGTGAGGATGTCCGGCGCATCGGTCGTGACCTGGATGGCGATGCGCCGTTCCGCCGCCTCCAGCGCCTCGGCCAGGGCCCCCACCAGATCCCGCAGCAGGCGGCCGAGATCCAGCGACTTGCCGTCGCCGGAGTCCGACACCAGCCGGTGGGCCCGGCCCATGGCGGCGATGCGGCTGCGCGTCAGCTCCAGCGCGGCGCGCACGGCCGGATCGCGCATTTCCCGCATCTGCAGGCTGATCAGGCTGGTGATCGACCCCGATGTGCTGCGCGCCCGGTGCAGGGCCGCCCGCAGCAGCAGGTCCTTCCGGGCCAGTTCCCGCCGGAGATGATCGATTTCCGCCCGCAGGATGTCCGGATCGTCGGGCCCGGCCTCCGGACCCTGTGCCACCAAGACAGACTGCCCGGCCTTCCCCATCTGAACTCCCTCCGCATAGGCAGACGATCGCAACCGGTGCGGCCGGCCTCCGTGCCGGTCAGTGATGCCACAGCGCGCGCCGCGGGTCCGGGGTCCGGATGGATGTCCTACCAGAGGGTTCAGGGCGGCGGCGGCGCGGTATCCCCGACGATCACGCGGATGCGATCACCAGCCGTCTTGCCGCGCCGGTGCGGATGGGCTTTGCTGGCCCCGGCCTATTCGTTAACGAGGGAAGCATCATGGGCTTCGTCATTGCCGCACCGGACCAGCCGAGCCTTGCCGTGGCCGGTGGGGATGGACGGTTTCCGGTGCGCCGGATCTACTGCGTTGGCCGCAACTATGCCGACCATGCCCGCGAGATGGGGGCCGACCCCGTGCGGGAGCCGCCCTTCTTCTTCATGAAGCCGGCCGACGCCGTCATGCCGGACGGGGCGGACATCCCCTATCCGCCGGGGACCGCCAACCTGCACCATGAGGTGGAGCTGGTGGCCGCCATCGGCGCCACGGGCCGCGATGTGGCCGTGGAGAAGGCGCTGGATCTGGTCTGGGGCTATGGCGTCGGCAACGACCTGACCCGGCGCGACCTGCAGGGCCAGGCCAAGGCCAAGGGCCATCCCTGGGACGTGGGCAAGGGCTTCGACCATTCCGCCCCGGTGTCGCCCTTGCGTCCGGTGACGGAGATCGGGCATCCGGCCACCGGCGCCATCGCCCTGTCGGTCAACGGGACCCTGCGCCAGCAGGGCGATCTCGGCGACATGATCTGGTCTGTGGCCGAAATCATCGCCCACCTGTCCCGTCTGTTCGTGCTGCAGCCGGGCGACCTGATCTTCACCGGCACCCCGGCCGGCGTCGGCGCGGTGGTGGCGGGCGACGTGATTGAGGCCTCCATCGCCGGCGTCGGGCGCCTGCGCAACCGGGTGGTCTGACCCGTGTCGAAGGCCTGTGGCGGCCGGCCCGGCCGCCACAGGCCGGAATAGTACCATCGGCCCATGGCGGCCCGATAGGTCCCCTGTTACCGTCGTTGTCCAGAAGGGCCGGAAAGGCTCCGACAGCCGGGAAGACCCCGACAATGGCCGCGGAGCAGGCGGGTTCGGGTGTTACCGCCCTGCCTGCCCCCTGCGGTCGACCATGCTCTGAGACGGGACCAGCCGGCGGCACTCACCAGCCGCACGCACACGGCCAACCTCAGACCAGGCCCAACTTCAGACAGGCCGAATACACAACAGGGAGGACGCACATGGTCTTGCACCAGCATGCCGACGGCAGGTCGGCCAGCGATATCCATATCCACCCCGCCGTCGATGGCGGGGTCAAGCCGGGGCGGTCGGATTTCGCCGGCGGCACGCTGCATTGCCACTGCGCGCAGGACCGGGTGGAGGTGACCATCAGCGGTAACACCGCCCACAACCATGTCTGCGGCTGCACCAAATGCTGGAAGCCGTCCGGCGCCACCTTCTCCATGATCGCCGTGGTGCCGCGGGACCATGTGCGGGTGACGGCCCATGCCGAGAAGCTGCAGGTGGTGGACCCCGCCGCCGCCATCCAGCGCCATGCCTGCACCGGCTGCGGCGTCCACATGTTCGGTCGCATCGAGAACACGGCGCATCCCTTCTATGGGCTGGACTTCGTGCATACGGAGCTGTCGGACCAGGACGGCTGGAGCGCCCCGGAATTCGCCGCCTTCGTCTCCTCCATCATCGAATCCGGCTTCCCGCCGGACCGGATGAAGGATGTGCGGGTCCGGCTGCACGATCTGGGGCTGGAACCCTATGACTGCCTGTCGCCGCCGCTGATGGACCTGATCGCCTCCCATACGGCCAAGAGCCGGGGCGTGCTGGCGGCCTGATCCGGTCCCCGCCGCTCGGCCTGTTCCGGTCGCTCCGCTCCGCTTCCGGTCGCTTCGCTCCGCCCGTCCGGGAGGCACATGCCAGCCCGGACGGGCGGGCCGGCCCTCAGGGGTCGATGCGCACGGTCACCGTGCGGCCGGCCACCAGACGCAGGTCGGGCGGCGGGCCGTCCAGGGCGATGCGCACCGGGATGCGCTGGGCCAGCCGCACCCAGCTGAAGGTGGGGTTGACATTGGGCAGCAGGTCGTTGCTGGCCTGGCGCTCGCGGTCCTCGATGCCGGCGGCGATGCTCTCCACATGGCCCTTCAGCGCCACCTCCTCGCCCATCAGGTGCAGCGTCACCGGGGCGCCGATGCGGATATGGTGCAGCTTGGTCTCCTCGAAATAGCCGACGGCGTGCAGCGAGGTGGTCTTCACCAGCGCCGCCACGGCCGATCCGGCCCTGGCATAGTCGCCGGGGTTGAGGCTGAAATTGGTGATGATGCCGTCCACCGGGGTCCGCACCTCCGACCGGGCCAGCTCGAGGCGGGCAAGGTCGCGGTCGGCGATGGCCTGGTCCAGCGCCGCCTCGGCCTGACGGGCTTCGGCCTCCACCTGGTCGACCTTCTGCCGCGACACGGCGGACTCGTCGAGATGATGGTAGCGGGCGACATCGCGCCGGGCCACGTCCAGCGCCGCCTGCCGGTTGGCCACCGCCGCCTCCGCCTGCTTCAGCGCCAGGGTGAAGCGCTGGCGGTCGATGCGGAACAGCAGGTCGCCGGCATGGACCACCTGGTTGTCACGCACCAGCACCTCGTCCACCAGCCCGGAGACGTCGGGGGCGACGCCGACCACGTCGACGCGCAGGCGTCCGTCGCGCGTCCAGGGCGCATCCATGTAGTAGAGCCAGAGCTGGCGGCCGACCAGGACGGCGGCGGCACAGACGGCCAGGGTGAGGAGGATACGGGCAAAACCGGGGAACTTCATGGCACGGCCATCGGCGACAGGGTGGAGGACAGCAGGGTGGCGGGGGCGAGCGACGGGCCGGCAAAGCCCGCGAGATGGGAGAGGGCGGCGGCGCTGAAGCCCAGCATCAGCACCAGCAGCGCGAAATCGAACAGGGGCTGGTGCCAGACGAAGCGGTAGAGGTCGGCCCGCCGCAGCAGCCGGCGCAGCAGGCCGGTGAGGAACAGGGCGGGCAGGGCCGCCACCAGCAGCGGCGGCAGGAACACGCCCAGAAGATCGACATCACCGCTCATGCGGGCATCTCCTCGGGGGACGGCAGGGGGGAGGGGGGAAACAGGGGGCGCTGCTGGCTGCTGTCCGGGAACAGGCCGCGGCGTAGACCGGCCAGCGCCAGCAGCAGCCGGCGCGTCTGCCGCGTCGGCGGCGCCGCGGCCACATCGGCCAGGGCCGCATCGATCCGGTCCAGCAGGGCCGCCGGGGCCGGCAGCGGCCCCCTGCGGCGGGCCTGGGCGTGGAAATGGGCGGCGGTCAGGTCCAGCACCGTGTCCACCGACTGCAAGGCAGCGCCGCCGAGATAGCGCCGGCGGCGGCGCAGATCGGCCAGATTCAAGCCCACGCGCAGGTCGGACAGCGCGTCGACCGCGGCCAGATCGGCGCCGGGGGCCACCGTGCCCAGCCGGGGCACCAGCAGGGCCAGCCGGTCCAGCATATGGGCGGACAGGGTCTGCGGCCGCACGCTGGCCCCGTGGCGGGCGGCGTCGGCCAGTTCGCGCCAGCCGGCGCGCAGCAGACGGCGGGCGCTCCATTCGGCTCCGACGGAGCGGACCAGGGCGGTGATGAGACCGGCCAGCCCCATGCCCAGCACCATGGCCAGACCGCTGTTGGACAGGCTGGCGATGTCCGGGACATAGACCCGGTCCTGCAGGTTCAGCATTGTCGGCATGCCGACGGCGATGGGCAGGAAACGGCCATAGAGGGCCGGGCGGGTCATGGCGATGCCGGTGATCAGCAGTGCCGGGGAGAAGGCCAGGACCAGCAGCGCGAAACCGTCGATGAAGGGGAACACGAACAGGGCATAGACCATGGCGGCCACGACGCCCAGCCCGTTGGCGATGGTGAAGGAGACGATGGCCGGGACCGGATTGTCCTGGGCGGCGAAGAAGCAGCAGGCCACGGCCGCCATCTGGGTGGCGATGGCCCCTTCCTGCCATTCGGTCCCGATCCAGATGACGCAGCAGGCGATGACGGTCAGCGCGGCGGCCAGCGCCGACCACAGGGCCATGCCGTAATCCACATGCCGCGTTTCCGCCACCTGGTGCCGGGTGCCCGTCTCCTCCGCCTGGTCGGCGCGACCATCGACCAGGGCGGCCTGCAGGGCGCGGCAGGACTGCCAGAGCGAGACCGTCTCGCCCAGCCGGTGCAGCAGGCTGACGGTCAGCACCCCGGTCCAGTCCAGATGCGCGTCGGCGGGCGGGCTGAGGGCGGCGATGCGGCGGCGCAGATCGGGCGCCCGCTCCGCCGGGGCGCCGGCGGCGATCCAGCCATCCATGTCGGCCAGCAGCGCCTGGAGATCGGGCGGCAGCCCGCCCTCCTCCCGCGACAGGGCGGCGACACGGTCGGCCACGGAGGACAGCACCGGCATCAGCATGACCATCTGCCGCCGCAGCCGGCGGACCACCGCCGTGGCGCCGCGCAGGGCGGAGGTGTCGAAATCCAGATGGGTGGCCAGCGCGTCGATCTCGGCGGCGTCGGCCGCCAGCTTGCGGCGGTCGCGGCCGGCCACGGCGGCATCGGCCAGCCCGGCCAGCGCATCCCGGCTCCAGCGGCTGGCGTCGTTCAGCCAGTTCTCCACCCGTCCGGCCAGCACGGGGCCAAAGGGACGGGGAAAGGCGAGACTGCCCACCAGGGCGGCACAGCAGACGCCCAGCGTGATCTCCTCCACCCGGGACAGGGCGGTGTCGAAGATGCTGGCGGGATCGGTGACGGCGGGAAAGCCGATCAGGGCGGCGCTGTAGCCCGCCAGCATGAAGGCATAGCCGCGCGGCGTGCGGTCCAGCAGCGAAATGAACAGGCAGAGCCCGGTCCAGCCGGCCATGGCCAGCACCAGCAGTTCCGGAGCCGAGGCGAGGTTCGGGATCAGCACCACGGTGGCGATGGCCCCCAGCAGGGTGCCGACGGCGCGGTAGGAGGCTTTCGATCGCAGGGTGCCGGTCAGCGGCTGCATGACGATATAGACCGTGGCCAGCGCCCAGTAGGGGCGCTGCAGGTCCAGCATCAGGGCGATCCACAGCGCCAGCATGCCGGCGGTGAAGGCCTTGAGCGAGAACAGCAGTTCCTCGCCGCTGGGAAGAAGCCGGCTCATGGATCAGCGATCCTTGCTCGCCCCGGCCGGGGACTGTCCGATGGGGTCGGCCGGGGGCTGGCCCGTCCGGTCCGGTCCGGCCAGGGACTGGCCGATACGGGCGATAACAGCCGCGGTGGCCATAAGGTCGGCGGCGGGGATGCCGTCAAGGGCACGGGCGCGCACATCGGCCAGGGCCTCATCGATGCGCGCGACCATGGCCAGACCCTGCGCCGTCAGATGGATGGTCTTGGCCCGGCGGTCGTCGGGGGCGCAGCGGCGCTCCACCAGCCCTTCCTGCTCCAGCCGGTCCAGCAGCCGCACCAGCGACGGTCCCTCGATCTCCATCTCCGTGGCCAGGGTGCCCTGGCGCATGCCGTCGGGATGATGGTGCGACAGGGTCAGCAGCGGCAGGGCCGTTGCCTCCGACAGCCCATGGTTCGACAGGGCGACGTCGACGGCGCGGCGCCAGGCCCTGGCGACCAGGATCAGCTGGCGGCCGAAGCGGCCGGGGGGGAGCGGGAAGTCCGTCATGATCCTATTTATTAGGATGCTACCAATGAGCAGACTATCTGGTCCGGCCCGGGCCGGTTGTCACTTGCAGAAATGGCGGGTCAGCCCGTCCCCCCTGCCGCCGCAGGGCAGCGATGCGGGTTTCGGCGCGGGTCGGCGCGGGGGGCGGAGGGGGTGAGGTCTGCGGCTCAGGCGTCCAGCTTCTGGCGCAGGGCCAGCCAGTCGCGCCAGGCCTCGCGCTTGGCCACGGGGTTACGCAGCAGATAGGCCGGATGCAGCATGGCCAGCGCCGGAATGGGCCGCTCCAGCCCTGGGGAGGCATAGTCGAACCAGCGCCCGCGCAGCCGGGTGATGCCTTCCGACTGGTTCAGCAGCGTTTTGGCGCTGATGCCACCTAGAAAAACCAGTATGTCCGGCCGCTTCAGCGCGATATGGCGCTGCATGAAGGGCAGGCAGGCCGCGATCTCCATGTCGGTGGGGCTGCGGTTGCCCGGCGGACGCCAGGGCAGCATGTTGGAGATGTAGACGGCACGGGCGGGATCGTCGGCGTGGCGGTCCAGGCCGATGGCGGCCAGCATGCGGTCCAGCAGGTGCCCGGCCGGGCCGACGAAGGGCAGGCCCTGCCGGTCCTCCTGCTCCCCCGGCGCCTCGCCCACCAGCATGAGCCGGGCGTCGGGCCGGCCGTCGGCGAAGACCAGGCTGGTGGCCGTGCGCTTCAGTGGGCAGCCCTCGAACGCGGCCAGGGCCTGTTTCAGGGCGTCCAGAGACTGGGCCGCGCCGGCGGCCTCGCGGGCGGACTGACCGGCCTCGGCCGCTCCCAGCACGGGTGCCGATTCGTGGGAGGCCGGGGCCGCGGCGGGGGCTGGCCGCCGGTTCTGGCCGGTCTGGGGCGCTGTCGCCGCGGCCGGACCCGGCGGGCGGGACGGCATGAGCGGGTCACGGCCGGGGGCCGCGCGACCGGCCGCAGCCGCCCGCGCACGGGCCGCCACCGCCGTCCAGTCGGTCGGGGTGTCGCCTACAGCCTCGTCACAGCCCAGATCCATGAGGAAGCGCAGGGCGGCGACACTCTCGAGTACGGCATTCATGGTGTTTGCTTCTACCATTTGCCTATGCTGTCTTACACGCCTGAATCGCCGGTACGAAAATCAGGGGCGGCGGCTGAAGGTCGCCCGCGTGCCGGCCACAGAAGAAGTGGATGCGGGGAATGGAACGCGAATTCATGGAATACGACGTCGTGATCGTCGGCGCCGGGCCTTCGGGCCTGTCCGCGGCGATCCGGCTGAAGCAGCTGTCGGCCGAACAGGGCCACGACGTCAGCGTCTGCGTCATCGAGAAGGGGTCCGAGGTCGGGGCGCACATCCTGTCCGGCAATGTGCTGGATCCCCGCGCCCTGAATGAACTGATCCCGGACTGGAAGGAAAAGGGCGCGCCGCTTAACACCCCGGTCATCGACGATCGCTTCTATCTGCTGTCCGACACGGGCAGCACCCGCATTCCCAACAGGCTGTTGCCGCCGCTGATGCACAATGACGGCAATTACGCCATCAGCCTGGGCAATCTCTGCCGCTGGCTGGCCGGCCAGGCCGAGGAGCTGGGGGTCGAGATCTATCCCGGCTTCGCCGCTGCCGAGGTGCTGTTCGACGCCGATGGCAGCGTCAAGGGCGTGGCCACCGGCGACATGGGCATCGGCAAGGATGGCCAGCCCACCGACCGTTTCACCCCGGGCATGGAGCTGCACGGCAAGTACACCTTCTTCGCCGAAGGGGTGCGCGGCAACCTGTCGAAGCAGCTGATGGAGACGTTCGGGCTGCGCGAGGGCGTCGATCCGCAGAAATACGGTCTCGGCATCAAGGAGCTGTGGCAGATCGAACCGGAGAAGCACAAGGCCGGTCTGGTCATGCACACCCAGGGCTGGCCCCTGGACAGCAAGACCGCCGGCGGGTCCTGGATGTACCATCTGGAGGACAACCAGGTTTCCATCGGCTTCGTGGTCAATCTGGACTATTGGAACCCGCATCTCAGCCCGTTCGAGGAGTTCCAGCGCTTCAAGCAGCACCCGCTGATCCGCAGATATCTGGAGGGCGGCAAGCGCCTGGCCTATGGCGCCCGCGCCATCAACGAGGGCGGGCTGCAATCGGTGCCGAAGCTGGTCTTCCCCGGCGGGGCGCTGATCGGCTGTTCCGCCGGCTTCGTCAATGTGCCGCGCATCAAGGGCACCCACAACGCCATGAAGACCGGCATGCTGGCGGCCGAGGCGGCCTTCGCCCGGCTGAAGCACGGGGCCGAGGCGGGCGACACGCTGGACAATTACGAGGCCGCCTGGAAGACCAGCTGGGTGCATGAGGATCTGTACAAGGTGCGCAACGTCAAGCCCGGCCTGAAGCTGGGGCTGGCGCTGGGCAACCTGCATGGTGGCATCCAGATGTGGCTGCACGAGCTGGGGCTGGGCAAGCTGCTGCCCTATACGCTGCACCACAAGAAGCCGGACAATGAAAGCCTGGTCCCGGCCGCGCAGGCGCCGAAGATCGCCTATCCCAAGCCCGACGGCGTCATCAGCTTCGACCGGCTGTCCTCGGTGTTCCTGTCGAGCACCAACCATGAGGAGGACCAGCCCAGCCATCTGAAGCTGAAGGACCCGGCCATCCCCATCAGCCACAACCTGCCGCTCTATGACGAGCCGGCCCAGCGCTACTGCCCGGCCGGGGTGTACGAGGTGGTGCGGGACGAGGGCGGCAACAATCCGCGTTTCGTCATCAACGCCCAGAACTGTGTCCACTGCAAGACGTGCGACATCAAGGACCCGCTGCAGAACATCGTCTGGACCGTGCCCGAGGGCGGCGGGGGACCGAACTACCCGAACATGTGACGGTCACAGCCGGTCGGGCGGCCCCGAGAGCGGCCCGACCAGCCCCTGGATGGGACAACCCCCCCGTCCGGGGCTGCGCCCGGATGGCCGCGTGCGGCTTCTGCCGCATCCACAACCTGTAATTTGTCGGGGCGCTATGCCCTGCGCCCCATCTTTCGTTGCTGTGGCGCGCAATGCGCGCTAGGGTGGTGTTTGCGATGTCGTGAACGCGCAAAGATGGAGGCGGCGATGCGGTCTGGTTTCTTTCTTGTCGCGGGGATCAGTTTGCTGCCGGCCTTGGCGCAGGCCGATTGCGGCTGTACCGGCATGACGGTGAACTGGCGGAATGCCGGTGGCACCTACCAAATCTGCTCGAATAATGGAGCCTATAACTTTCCTGAATGTACGAGGTCGCCAGCCCAGGGAACGACCTGTGGCGGGAAGACGACCTATGCCTGGACATGTCCGATCGGCCCGAATTCGCTGGTGACGGAGACAAAAAAAGACAGCCAGAGCAACGACTATGAAGGTCCCTGGCAACGGACCGGGTTTGCGATCGTGGCCACACTTGCCCAGAACAGCATGGCGGAGCAATGCGTGACCGGACAGGTGCTGCAGGAGCGGATCATATCGAACGGCAGCAAGCAGCCCAATCCCAACATCAACTCGACGTCGGTCTCCGATGAGTACAGATTTGCCGATCTCGATGTCTTTGTCGAAAATGATCCGGACGAGACATTTCCCGATATCGATGCACAGCGGGGCGGAGACCAGCTGTATGGCGGGGACAACTATCAGCTGGTGAATTCGGCGACATCGCTGATCAGCACGTTCGGCACCACCACCATGTGGTGGGACAATACCGACCAGACCAAGACGGGATCGACCAAGGCCGAGGCGCAGAACGAAAGGGCAAGCTGGGCCTATCGCTTCATCGCGTTTGTCGATGGATCGGATGACACGAAGCCATCCTGTTCCTGTGCCTTCGACATCAATGTCGACTGGACCAATACCGGTGCCGCAGCGCCAAGAGCGACGGTGTTCACCGCGCGGCCCAACGCCAATCAGGGAACCGTCAATTGTACCTTCAATGCACAGTGATGCCATGCAAGGCACAGTGATGCCATGGCCGTCCGCCGCATGCCCCGGCGGGCCGCCGCGGCGGTGACGGGCTGACCGGGGCCGCTGCTGCCCCCGGCCTCTGCCTGTTTGCGCCAGAAGGCCGCCGGGGGGTCCGGCGGCCTTCGTCCTGTCAGGGGGGCTGAGGGGCTCTGTCCAGGGTCGTTGTCCGTCCTGGGGGTCCCGCGGGATCAGCCGGCGCGCACGCGGCGCAGGAAGTTCTCCACCTCCAGCCGCAGGGTTTCCGCTTCCCGCGACAGGCCGCCGGAGGCTTCCAGTACATTGCCGGCGGCCATGCTGGTGCTCTGGGCCGTCTGCTCGACCCCGCTGATGTTGTTGCTGATCTCCTGCGTGCCCAGGGCCGCCTGCTGCACGTTGCGGGCGATCTCGCGGGTGGCGGCGTCCTGCTCCTCCACGGCGGCGGCGATGGCGGAGGCGATCTGGTTGATCTCACCGATGGTGCGGGTGATCTCCAGCGTGGCCGACACGGCGTTGTTGGTGGCCTGCTGGATGCCGGCGATACGGGTGGAGATGTCCTCCGTTGCCTTGGCCGTCTGGCTGGCCAGGGACTTCACCTCCGACGCCACCACGGCGAAGCCCTTGCCGGCGTCCCCGGCCCGCGCCGCCTCGATGGTGGCGTTCAGCGCCAGCAGGTTGGTCTGGCTGGCGATTTCCGCGATCAGCTTGATGACGGCGCCGATGGCGTCCGCCTCGGTCGCCAGGGTCTGGATGGTCTTGTTGGTGCCGTCGGCCCGCTCGGCGGCGGCGCGGGCGATGGTGGCGGAGCTGCCGACCTGACGGGTGATCTCACCGATGGAGCTGGTCATCTCCTCGGCCGAGGCGGCGACGGTCTGCACATTGGCGCTGGTCTGCTCGGTCGCGGCGGAGACGATGCCGCTCTGGCTGCGGGTCTGCTCGGCGGCGGAGGACAGGCTCTGGGCATTGGCGTTCAATTCGGTCGCGGCGGACGCCACCTGGGCCACCACGCCCATGACGCTGCTTTCGAAGCTGTCGGCCAGGGCATGCAGCGCCTGCTTGCGCTCCTCCTCGGCCCGCAGTTCGGCCCGCTTGGCCTCCTCTTCCATTTCGCGTGTGCGCAGGGCGTTGGCCTTGAAGGTCTCCAGCGCCGCGGCCAGCTTGCCGATCTCGTCACCGCGGCCCAGGCCCGGAACGGTGGTGTTGAGGTCACCGCCGGCCACCTTGCCCATGGCCGTGGTCACGGCATTGATCGGGCCGGTGATGGTGGCGGTGGAGACAAAGAGCGCGATGCCACCGCAGAGCAGCAGGCCGACGCCGGTCACGATGAAGACCAGGGTGCTCGTGGAATTGGAGATGGCGGTCGCCTCATCCGACGCCTTCAACATGTTCTGGCGGACTTCCTCGGTGAGTTTGATGTTGTCGTCACGCAGCGCATCCAGCTTGGGATCGAAGCTGGCATTGAGGATCGCCAGCGCCTCTTCGTTGCGGTTGGCTGTGGCCAGCGGCTTGATCTCGTCATAATGGCGCATGACCTCGTTGAAGCGGGCTTCGAGCCCGTCGATCTTCGCGGTATATTGCGGCAGCAGCTCGCGCACCTTGGCATAGGTCTCACGCGCCACCTTGGTGTTGCTGTCGACGGCCTGACGCGCCGACTCCATCCGCGCCTCATCGGTCTGGGCGATCAGCTTGTAGGTCTGGCGGCCGATGGCGATGATGGTCCGGTTGGCGCGGGCGATCTCCACCGTGCCAGCGGCTTCCCGGTCCAGCAGGCTGGAATAGCGGTCATCCACGTCGATCAGTTTGCTGGTGGCGTACACCGCGACGGCAATGACCATCAGGCTCAGCAGGCCGAGGATGCCGAGGATGCGGGTTGAAATATTGAGATTTGAAAGATTCATGATGGACCCCCAGTGACGGACTGGCATTTTTAATCACGTCTCATGTGAAACAAAAAGATGACCAAAAGGCGTTTCCACTCAACTTTGTCCTTTGGATTGGGATCTTTGATTTAAAGTGGCGTAATTGAATCATTTGATTTCTTTTTATGAGAAACGATCTTTCGTTTGTCTCGGTGCTGTGCCCGGTCCACGCTGCCGGCGCTCCTGCCGGCGCCGCTGCCGGCGCTATTGAACCGCCACGTCCTTCCCGCGTAGGCTGCCCCCTATGGTTCTGGCAGGCGGACGGTGATGATGGCGGGTCGTGGGGAGCGGGCGGGCGCAGTCGTGCTGGCGCTGCTGCTGTCGCTGGGGGCTGGTCCGGGCGTCGCCGCGGACGGGCCGGACGGCCAGACCCGGCCGGCCAAGGCCGCCCCGTCCAGGGAAAGCCCGCTGGCGGCCTATCTCAGCGGCCGGGTGGCCCGCGGCGCCGGCGATTGGGGCCGGGCCGCCAGCAGCCTGACGGCGGCCCTGGCCGCCGATCCCGACAACAAGGCGCTGCTGACCCAGGCCTTCCTGCTGAATCTGGGGGAAGGGAACATCCCGCAGGCGCTGACCCTGGCCCGCGCCATGGAGCGGCTGGAGCTGAACAGCCTGCCGGCCATGGCCCTGCTGGTGTCCGAGGATCTGGGGGCTGGCCGCATCGATGCTGCGCGGGCGCGTCTGGCCAAGAAGCCGGGCGACCCGCTGGCCCAGTACATGGTGCCGCTGATGGCGGCCTGGGTCGAAATGGCCGGCGGCAAGCCCGACATGGCCAAGGCGCGGTTGCAGCCCCTGCTGGAGGCGCCCGGACTGACGGCCCTGGCCCAGTTGCAGCTGGCCCTGATGGCCGATCAGGCCGGCCGGACGGAGGAGGCCGCCACGGCCTATGACAAGGCGCTGGAGGGGGGCGCGCCCCTGCGTGTGGTGCAGCTGGCCGGCAATTTCCAGGAACGCACCGGCCATCCCGATCAGGCCCGCCGACTCTATGAGGCGTTCGCTGCCGACAATCCCGGCAACCTGCACATCGAGGAGGCGCTGACGCGCCTGCGCGGCGGTGGCAAGTCCAAGCCCCTGGTGGCGACGGCCCGCGACGGGCTGGCCGAATCCCTGTTCCAGTTCGCCTCGGCCCTGCAACAGGACAGCCGGCACGAAATGTCGCTGCTCTATGGCCGCATCTCGCTGTTTCTGCGGGCGGAGCAGCCGCTGGCGCGGCTGATGATCGGCGATGTGCTGGCCGCCCGGCAGCGCCATGAGCAGGCCCTGGTCGAATACCGGACCATCGGCGGCAGCGGTGCCGCGGGCTGGGCCGCCCGGCTGCGCGAAGCCGACGCCCTGCGCCGGCTGGACCGCAACGACGAGGCGGTGAAACTGCTCCAGGCCATGGCGGCCGAACGCCCGGACCGGACGGACGCGCTGGTGCGCCTGGGCGACCTGTACCGGGCCGCCGACAAGGATCAGGCCGCCATCGACGTCTATACCAAGGCCATCGCCCGCGCCGGCGGGGCGGAGGCCAAGGACTGGGTCCTGTTCTTCGCCCGCGGCATGGCGCTGGAGGCCGCCGGGCGCTGGCCCGAGGCGGAGGCCGACCTGAAGGCGGCGCTGCAACGGCGTCCGGACGAGCCGCAACTGCTGAACTATCTCGGCTACAGCTATGTGGACCGCAACCTGAACCTGCCGGAAGCCAAGGTGCTGATCGAGCGGGCGGTGGCGCAGCTGCCCGACAATGGGCAGATCGTCGACAGCCTGGGCTGGGTGCTGTACCGGACCGGGGACCTGACCGGCGCCGTGGAGCAGCTGGAGAAGGCCGTGCAGCTGAGCCCGGCCGACCCCGCCATCAACGACCATCTGGGCGATGTCTATTGGGCGGTGGGGCGCAAGCCCGAGGCCCGGTTCCAATGGCGCCGTGCCGTCCAGCTGGCCCAGGACGACGCCAAGCTGCGCGGCAAGGCCGAGGAAAAGCTGAAGAACGGGCTGCCCCAGGACAAGACCGCGGCCAGCACCGCCCCGGCGGCGGAGGCCGGGACACCGCGCTGACGGCATCCGCGCGCGGCGGGATCTGTGGCGGAGAGCCGTGACCGGGCGGGGCGGCGTGCGCTAGAAGGACGCCCGGCTTCGTTGACCAGGTCCGCTGCCCGGTTCCGCTGCAAGAGGGCTCCTCATGCCGTCCACCATCTTATCCGCTCCTGCCACGCCGTCCGAGCCTGCCGCGGATACGGTGCGCGTGGCTGCGCCCGCCAAGCTGAACCTCTACCTGCATGTGCTGGGCCGGCGGCCCGACGGCTATCACCTGCTGGACAGTCTGGTGGCCTTCGCCGGCATCCACGACATCCTCAGCGTCCGGCCGGCGGACGGGTTCAGCCTGGAGATCACCGGGCCGTTCGCGGCGCTGCTGCTGGCCGAGGACCCGGCGGGCAATCTGGTGGCCCGCGCCGCCCGCGGGCTGGCGGCAGCCCTGGGCCGCGATCCCCATGTGGCCATCACCCTGGACAAGCGCCTGCCGGTGGCCGGCGGCATCGGCGGCGGCTCGGCCGACGCAGCGGCGACGCTGCGCGCCCTGGCCCTGCTGTGGGGGCTGGCCGCCGATGATCCGCGGCCGCTGCAGGTGGCGCCGACCCTGGGGGCCGATGTGCCGGTCTGCCTGTTCGGCCGCACCGCCTATTTCGCCGGGGCGGGGGAGGTGGTGGAGCCGGCGCCGGCGCTGCCCGCCGATCTGGCCGTGCTGCTGGTCAATCCGGGTGTCGGCCTGAACACGCGCGCCGTGTTCCAGGCCCGCCAGGGCGGCTGGCGCGCGGCGGGGCGGCTGGAGCGGGCGCCGCGCGACGGGGCCGACCTGACCGCAATGCTGCGGGAGCGGCACAATGACCTGATGCCGCCGGCCCTGGCGCTGGCACCGGTGGTGGGGGAGGTGGTGGACGCGCTGGCGGCGGCTCCCGGCTGCCGTCTGGCCCGCATGTCCGGCAGCGGCGCCACCTGCTTCGGCCTGTTCGCCTCCCTGGCCGAGGCCGAGGCGGCGGCGGGGCGGCTGGGGGCGGAGCATCCAGGCTGGTGGGTGGCGGCGGCGCCGTTCGTGGCGGATGTGCACCGCCTGACGGTGTGAGGGGCGGCACCTTTGCCGTCTGGCGCCCGCCCGCCTTCTGCGGCTCCGGCCGCGCCGGCGCTGCCGCGGACACAGCCCGGATTGCCGTCTGGCGCGCGCGCGCCTTCTGCGGCACTGTGGGCGCCCCTTCGCCGATGGCCCCTGTCAGGGAAAGCGACCCATGGCCCGTATCGATGAAACCCGCCCCTTCCTGCCCGTGAACATCGCCGTGCTGACGGTGTCGGACACCCGCGACCTGGCCAGCGACAAGTCCGGCGATACGCTGGTGGAGCGGCTGACCGAGGCCGGGCATGTGCTGGCCGGCCGGGCCATCGTCAAGGACGATGTCCGCGCCATCGTCGAGTGCCTGCGCCGCTGGATCGCCGATCCGGCGGTGGATGTGGTCATCTCCACCGGCGGCACCGGGGTGACCGGCCGCGACGTGACGCCGGAAGCCTTCGAGAGCCTGTTCGAGAAGAAGATCGACGGCTTCGGCGAGCTGTTCCGCATGCTCTCCTACGAGAAGATCGGCACCAGCTGCCTGCAATCCCGCGCCACCGGCGGCGTGGCCGGCGGCACCTATCTGTTCGCCCTGCCGGGCAGCCCCAGCGCCTGCCGCGACGGCTGGGACCTGATCCTGAAGTGGCAGCTGGACAACCGCCACCGCCCCTGCAATCTGGTCGAGATGATGCCGCGGCTGCAGGAGCATCTGAAGGGGTGAGGCCCCTCAGCGCCCCCGGATCCAGGCCCGGTAATCCGCCGCCTCGTCCACATCGGCCAGACGGTCAGTGAGGATGCTGTGCAGGCCGAGGATGCGCATGCTGTCGGCCAGGGCGTGCGGGCTGGACCAGCGCACGCCGTCCAGCAGATCCAGGCGGCGGGGCGGGCGCTTCAGCCCGATCAGCCAGTAGCCGCCATCGGCGGACGGGCCGAACACGGCGTCGGCCCGGCGCAGGGCCGCCAGGGCACGGGCGATCTGGGCCGGGGTGATGCCGGGAATGTCGCCGCCGATCAGCACGCAGGGACCGTCCGCCGCCGCCAGCTGGCGCAGCATGAGCCGGCCGAGATCGCCATCACCCTGGGCCGCCAGCCGCCAGCCGCGGGTCCAGCCGGCCGGCCAGGCGGGGCGCCGGGCCAGCCGGTCCGGGGCCACGGCCAGCACCCGGTCCCAGCGCGGATCGCCGCCCAGGCGGCGCAGGGTGCCGGCCAGGCAGGCACGGTAGAAGCGCAGGGCCTGCGCCTCCCCCAGGCCGCGGGCCAGCCGGCGCTTGACGCGGCCCAGCATCGGGGCCTTGGCCAGCACGATCAGGGTCGGTCTGTTCATCCATACACCCGGCGGATCAGCCGGGGCGGCACCCCGGCATACCAGAGGGACAGGCACAGCAGGTTGCGGGCGGAGCGCCGCCACCAGCCGTCGCGCCGCCACTTCTCCGCCGAGGTGACGGCGGCGGCGGCAAGCGGCACCAGACGGGGGCGGCCCAGCCGGCGGACCAGATCCACATCCTCCATCAGCGGCAGCGGGCGCACGCCGCCGACGGCCCGGTACAGCGACCGCGACAGCAGCAGCCCCTGGTCGCCATAGGGCAGGGCCAGGGTGCGGCAGCGCCAGGCCACCAGCCGTTCCAGCCGGCGGGCCGGGGGCGAGGCATCGTCCAGGGCGAAGCGGAAGTAACCGGCCCGCTCCCGGTTGTCCGGGTCGTCGAGGAAGCCGGCCACGGCCCCGTCCCAGCCGGGGGCCGGCACCGTGTCGGCATGCAGCAGCAGCAGCCAGTCGCCGGTGGCCGCCGCCGCCCCGGCCGCCAGTTGCAGGCCGCGCCCGCGCCCGGTGCGCAGCACCCGGGCGCCGTGGCCCGTGGCCAGGCGCACGGTGCCGTCGCTGGAGCCGCCATCGACCAGGATCAGATCCAGCCCGCCCGTCCAGGCCGACAGTGCGTCCAGCGTCGCCGGCAGGGTGCCGGCGGCATCGAGGGCCGGGATGATGACGGACAGGCGGGGCTGCACGGCGGGTCTCGCTACAGGCTGGCGCCGGGCTCAATCCAGGGGGCGCCACTCCGGTGTACCCAGATCCTCGCGGAAGGCGAAGCGCTTCAGATGGTCGATCACCACATCTTGAAGACGGGCCAGGGTGGTGGCGTCGGGAGCGGTGACGCGGACGGTCAGCCTGTCGGCTGTGGCGGCGAGATCGCAGCTCCGTCCCTCGCCGAAGGGGATGTGGCCGGTCTCGGGGCCGAAGGTCACCGCGAATTTATGGCTCCAATGCTTGCAGAGCTGCGTCAGGTAGCGGGCGGCATTGCCGGTGGCGATGCTGGTCTCGGTCCGGATCATGCTGGTGTCGTCCGTCGGGGGCAGGGGGAGTTGTTCGATGGAGTCGGCGGCGGCGCAGAGGATGGCGGCCATGGCCTGAAGCCGGTCGGGCGTCGCCGGCGCGGCGAGCTGGCACTGGTGCAGCGCCCGCTTCAGCCGGACCATGGCCTGTTCCAGCACGGGCGGCGCGTTGTGCCGGTCGCGGATGCGCCGGGTCCGCAGCAGCGCCATCTCCACCTGGGGGCTGCTTTCCTCCAGATACAGGCGGCCGGCGGGGGTCAGGGCATAGGGCTTGCGCCCCTCGCCGCCGTCGTCGCGGGCGGTGTAGCCCAGCTCTTCCAGCAGGCTGAGGGTGGGATAGAGCACGCCGGGGCTGGGGCTGTAGGCCCCGCCCATCAGCTCGCCCACGGCCTTGATCAGCTCGTAGCCGTGGCGGGGCTTCTCGGCCAGCAGGTGCAGGCAGAGCAGGCGCAGATCGCCCTGATCCAGCAGGCGGCCCCGCCGCCCCCGGCCCGGCCCGCCATGATGACCGTGACAGGGCCGGTCCTCGAAACCCGCATGGGCGAACCGGCGGCCGAGGCCGCGGTGCAGAAAGCGGGAGAGCATGTGCCATCCTCCATCTTCGATATGTCTGATAATAGATATATCTAAAATCGGCAGTGTGCAAGAGGCCCGACGGGGTGCAACGATGGTTTCGTGACCAGAACGGTCGCGGCCAGGCGTGGCGGCGGCGTTGGGTCAAATTGGCGGCGGGGCGGTCGGCCCTGTTGAAGGGGGGCGCGAAAGCGGGTAACGATCCCTGGACGGGCGGGGTACCCCCACCGACGCAGGGCGGCGCGTGAGGAGAGCACAGCGATGACGCGGACCTTCATTTCGATGGCGAAGACCGGCGGCCAGGGCAAGACCCTGGTGGCGCAGATGCTTGTGCTGCAGCATGAGCGCAAGGGCGTGCCGGCCAAGCTGGCGGCCGCGGACAGCGACACCCTGAACCAGCGCTCGAAGTTCGGCCGGCTGTTCACCCATGTGAAGGAACTGGGCATCGGCGAGGAACTGACCAAGATCAAGGCCTCCACCGATCCCAACCTGGCCATCAAATACTGGGACGAGTTCGGCCGCACCCTGCTGGATGGCGGCCATATCATCGATGTGGGCGCCAATGTCGCCTCGGAGCTGTTCGCCTGGGCCGAGGCGCGCAATGCCGGCAGCCTGCTGCGCCGGCGCAATGCCGCCCCGGTCGATCTGGTGGTGGCCACCAAGGCCGAGGGGCAGGCCATCGAGGATGCCCGCGCCCTGATCCAGTACAGCTTCGACAAGCAGGAATGGCTGCCCACCGCCCGCCGGTTCGTGGTGCTGAACGAGGTGGCCGGCAGCTTCGCCCCCTATGAGGCCGATCCGGCCTTCAAGCGGCTGAAGGCCTTCCAGAGCCAGGGCGTGCAGATCCTGACCATGAAGCGCTGCGAGTCGGATATCTGGACCCTGCTGGAGCGCGAACTGATCTCCGTCCGTGACGCGCTGAAGCTGTCGGACGTGGATCTGGAGAAGCGCTACGGCATCGATGTCTGGACCGGCCATGGCGGCCTGACCGACCTGCGGGCCTGGGCCGATGAGACCCTGGCGGCCTTCGAGCGCGTCGGTCTGGCCCCGTCGCGCGACAAGAGCGAGCCGGCGGTGGAGCCGGTGGGCGGGGCCTGCGCCTGAGGCGCTGACCGACCCCGGGCCGATCCCGGACCGATCCCGGACTGGCGCCGGACCGCGGCGGTTGCCCGGGCCGGCGGATCGTGCTTGACTCCCCCGCCGTCTGACACGGATTGGCGCCGTTCCCCGGGAGCGGCGCCGCTGTCTTTCCGGCGTCTTGGCATCAGGTGCCGTCGCGGCCGGACCGCCGGCCGCCCGGAACGGCGGGAGAGGGTGTTTTGGTCCGTTTCGAGAATGTGGGTCTGCGCTACGGCAACGGGCCGGAGGTGCTGCGCGACATCAGCCTGCATCTGGCGCCCGGCTCCTTCCATTTCCTGACCGGCCCCACGGGTGCCGGGAAATCCAGCCTGTTGAAGCTGCTCTATCTGTCGGAGCGGCCATCCCGCGGCCTGATCACCCTGTTCGGCGAGCCGCTGTCGAAGACCCCGCGCCGCACCCTGCCGGAGCTGCGCCGCCGCATCGGCGTGGTGTTCCAGGATTTCCGCCTGCTGGACCACATGACCGTGTTCGACAATGTGGCCCTGCCGCTGCGCATCGCCGGCATCGCCGAGAAGCGGGTGCGGGAGATGGTGGGCGATCTGATGTCCTGGGTGGGGCTGGCGGAGAAGATGCACGCCCTGCCGCCCACCCTGTCCGGCGGGCAGAAGCAGCTGGTGGCCATCGCCCGCGCCGTGGTCACCAGCCCCAAGCTGATCGTGGCCGACGAGCCGACCGGCAACATCGACCGCGAGATGTCGCTGAAGATCATGCGGCTGTTCATCGAGCTGAACAAGCTGGGCACCACCGTGGTGGTCGCCACCCACGACATGTATCTGGTGGACCGGCTGCAGCGGCCGGTGCTGGAGCTGTTCGAGGGCAAGCTGGCCGAGGCGTCCTGGTGGCTGAAGCCGGACCAGCCGCAGCCGGACCTGGCCTGACGCGGGCGGCCTCTCCCCCCTCTTGTGCCGTCCCCCCCTTTGTGCCGCTGCTTGCCTTTGCCGCCGCCGCACCCCACCTGAGGCGCCATGACCCCTGACCGGCCCGCCGAGGCCCTTCCCGCCGATGGCGGCTGCCGCCAGCCCCCGCCGCCCACGGCGGCGGCCCCTGCCTATGACCGCGGTCCACGCGCCCCCGGCGCGGCCCGCCGGGTCGGGGCCATGGTGCTGCGCAATGTCTATCTGATCCGCCGGTCCTGGCCCCGGATCCTGGAACTCTGCTACTGGCCGACGGTGCAGTTGCTGGTCTGGGGATTCCTGTCCCGGTTCCTGGCCACCAACAGCAGCTGGGTGGCCCAGGCGGCCGGTGTGCTGGTGGGGGCCGTGCTGCTGTGGGAGGTGCTGGTCCGCACCCAGATCGGCATGACCGTGACCTTCCTGGAGGAGCTGTGGAGCCGCAATCTGGGCAATCTGTTCGTCAGCCCGCTGCGGCCCTGGGAATGGGTGGCGGCCCTGGTGGTCATGGCCTTCCTGCGCGTGCTGGTGGGGCTGTCGCTGCCGGTGCTGCTGGCCGGACCGCTGTTCGGCTTCTCCCTGTTCGGGCTGGGCCTGCCGCTGGCGGGATTCTTCGCCAATCTCATGCTGATGGGGGTGACGATCGGCCTGCTGACCTCGGCCGTCATCCTGCGCCACGGGCTGGGGGCGGAGGGGCTGGCCTGGATGGCGGTGTTCATCCTGGCCCCGGTATCGGCCGTCTATTACCCCGTCTCGTCGCTGCCCGGCCCGGTGCAGGCCATATCGCTGGCCCTGCCGAGTACCCATGTGTTCGAGGGCATGCGCGACGTCCTTTTCGGGCACGGGTTCGATTCTGGCCATCTGCTGGCAGCAATCATGCTTAATCTTCTCTACGGGGCCATTGCCGCCCTATACTTCCTGCGGGCGTTCGCCAATGCGCGTCAGCGCGGCGCCCTGCTGCAGACCGGGGAATGACCGGAACGCCGGACCCGGCGGTGAAGACGGGGCAAGGGAGGACCAGGTTGAGCGGACCGCGCAAATACGCCGTCCAGAAGCCCAAGGGCAGCAAATGGGAGACCCTGGCCCTGGTGGACGACCTGTCCAGCGGCAAGCAGGCCTTCCACAGCGCCGTCAGCCAGCACGCCGCCGTGCCGGTGCGGCTGATCCAGGTGGATTTCATCAATGACGACGCCCTGTCGGACTTCGACTGGCGCCTGATCGAGCTGCACGACCCCCGCAGCGATACCGGCGGCCGGCCCAAACCCACCATCATCGCCGGCAGCGAGCGGACCCAGCCGCGCAAGGCGGCGAAACGCCCGGCGCGGCGCGGGACCGGCATGGGCGGCACCGGCGGCGGCCTGCGCCCACCCGGCCAGCCGCCCCTGTCCCGCGGCCAGAGCGAGCGGGTGCCGGTGCCCGTCCCCACCTATGTGGCGGCCTTCCTGTTCGGGGCGGCGGCCCTGATCCTCTGGGCCGTCTGGTTCCGCATCTGAAACCGGCCCGCCCCCGGCCCGCCGCTCAGGCGCCGCGGCCGGAGACGCCGGCCTGGGCGAAGGTGCCCATGCCCAGATGACAGGCCAGGGCCGAGCGCAGCACCGGAATGGCCAGGGCCGCCCCCGACGCCTCGCCCAGGCGCATGTCCAGGTCGAACAGCGGCCGCTTGCCCATGGCCCGCAGCAGGCGGGCATGGCCGGGCTCGGCGCTGCAATGGGCGACGATGCAATGGTCCAGGGCCTTGGGGTCGGCCTTGAACAGCACGGCGGCGGCGGCGGTGCAGACGAACCCGTCCAGCACCACCGGCACCCGCGCCAGCCGGGCGGCGATGACGGCGCCGGCGATGGCGGCCAGCTCCTGCCCGCCCAGGCAGCGCAGGGCCTCGAACGGGTCGGTGCGGGCAGCCGGGTTGGCGGCCAGGCCGGCGGCCACCACGGCGGCCTTGTGCGCCAGCCCCTCGGCATCGACGCCGGTGCCGGGGCCGACCCAGTCGGCGGCTTCCCCGCCGAACAGGGCGCAGGCCAGGGCGGCGGCGCTGGTGGTGTTGCCGATGCCCATCTCGCCCAGGCAGAGCAGGTGCAGGCCCGGCTCCACCGCCATCATGCCGTAGGCCATGGCCGTGGCGCAGGACGCCTCATCCATGGCGGGGCCGGTGGTGAAGTCGGCGGTGGGATGGTCCAGATCCATCTCGTAGATGCGCAGGTCGGCATCGGCCGCCTCGGCCAGCTGGTTGACGGCGGCGTGCCCGTCCAGGAAGGCCTGGACCATCTGCCGCGTCACGTCCGGCGGATAGGCGGAAACGCCGCGGGCGGCGATGCCGTGCGCTCCGGCAAAGACGGCGATGCGGGGATGGGTCAGCTCCGGCGGCATCTTGCCCTGCCAGGTGGCCAGCCACTGCACCATCTCCTCCAGCCGGCCCAGGCTGCCCTGTGGCTTCAGCAGCGAAGCCTCGCGCTGGGCGGCGGCGGTCGCCGCTTCCAGATCGGGGCCGGGCAGTTCGGTCAGAACGCGGCGGATCTCGTCGAGGGAGGGGGTGTCGTCGGAAGCCATGGCGATACTCTCGGCCGGTCGGGGCGGGGTCATCATCTCATCCGCATGCGGGGCGGCTCCCCCGCTCTTGCGAGGAACGGCGCTGGCGGCGCGGTGGTCCCTCCCGTATACCGATTGCATGGACGACGCAACCCGACCGCACCGCACGACAGCCCTCGCCGAACTGGCCGCCGCCGTCATTTTCCTGACGCGCTTGCCACTGCCCTGGCGCGGCCACTGGCCCGCCGACCTGGACCAGCGGGCGCTGGCCTGGTTCCCCATCGTCGGTGCCCTGATCGGGGCGGCAGGCGGATTGCTCTATTGGGGGCTGTCGCTGCTGGCCCTGTCGCCGCTGCTGGCCGCGGTCGTGACCGTGACCGCGCTGACGCTGCTGACCGGGGCGCTGCACGAGGACGGGCTGGCCGATGTGGCCGACGGCTTCGGCGGCGGCCGCGACCGTGAAGCCAAGCTGTGCATCATGAAGGACAGCCGGGTCGGCACCTACGGGGCGCTGGCCCTGGTGCTGGCCGCCCTGCTGAAGGTGGCGGCGCTGGCGCAGCTGGCCGAGCCGCGCAGCGTGGCCGCCGCCCTGATCGCCGGCCACGCCCTGTCCCGCGGCCTGCTGCCGGCCCTGAAGCTGGCCCTTCCGGATGCGCGCCGCACCGGCCTGTCCGCCAGCCAGGGCCGGCCGAACCGGGCGCGGGCGCTGGCAGCGGCCGTCATCGGCCTGTGCTTCGCCGCCACCTGCCTGGGCAAGCTGCCGCTGGGGTCGGGCTTCACCGGGCTGGCGCTGCTGCTGCTGACGGCGGCGGCCGTGGCCGGCATGGGCCGGCTGGCCCGGCGGCAGATCGGCGGCATCACCGGCGATGTGCTGGGTGCCAGCCAGCAGCTGGCCGAGATCACGCTGCTGCTGGGGATCGTCGCGGCCGTGGGGCTGGCGCGGTGACGGCGATGCCCCCCTGTCCTCCGGTCACGCGCTGGTGGTGGGTGCGCCATGCCCCGATCGCGTCGGCGCCGGGGCTGATCGCCGGGCGCAGCGACCTGCCCGCCGATCTGACCGACGGGCCGGCGCTGGACGCGCTGGCGGCCCGTCTGCCCGCGGGCGCGGTATGGCTGGTGACCGACCTGTGCCGGTCGCGGGACACGGCCCGTGTCCTGCTGGAGCGGCGGGGGGAGGGATTGCCGCTGCGGGTCGAGCCGGAGCTGACCGAACAGGATTTCGGCCGCTGGCAGGGGCAGACCCACGCCGCGGTCACGGCCGCTGAGCCGGAGCGGGTGGCGGCGTTCTGGCGCGATCCCGCCGGGGAGGCGCCGCCGGAGGGGGAGAGCTTCGCCGCCCTGGCCCGGCGCACGGCTGCCGCCATCGACCGGCTGTGCGCCGCCCATGCCGGCTGCGATCTGGTGATGCTGGGCCATGCCGGCCCCATCCGGGCGGCGGTCGGCCACGCGCTGGGATTGTCTCCCGGCCGGATGCTGGCGCTGGTGGCGGACTGCCTGCATGTGACGCGGCTGGACCACATCGCCGGTCCGGCCGGGACGGGCGGGCAGTGGCGGGTGCAGGCGGTCAACAGCCCGCCGGCGGGGTTACCGCTGACGGCACCGGGCATTTTGCCCCGGTGATGCCGCAGTTGGCCGCCAGCATCGCCCATCTCTGGGCGCAGGCTGGCCGATGTGTTAGGTCTGCGCCCCG
This sequence comes from Oleisolibacter albus, assembly GCF_003336875.1. Lineage (GTDB taxonomy): Bacteria > Pseudomonadota > Alphaproteobacteria > Azospirillales > Azospirillaceae > Niveispirillum > Niveispirillum album. Next base: position 135,846 of record NZ_QGNJ01000011.1, read on the forward strand.
GCGGGGCTTTCCCCGCTGACATGTGGCTTTGTGAACTCGGTTGGGAGGTACGGAATGAGGCGGTTTGCGGCAGCCATCCTCGGCATGGCGCTGGCGATGATGGCCCTGGTGCGGCCGGCCATGGCCCTGAGCGAGCCGGAACTGCTGGTGGAGCGGGCGCGGGTCACGGCCATGACCCTGCTGACTGATCCGGAATATGGCAACCTCAAGAGTCTGGTCGGCCGGGCGCGGGCCGTGCTGATCATGCCCAACATGATCCAGGCCGGCTTCTTCCTGGGCGGTGGCGGCGGCACCGGCGTCATGGTGGCCCGCGGCGACGATGGCGCCTGGTCCGGTCCCGCCTTCTACACCATGGCCGAGGCCAGCTTCGGCCTGCAGTTCGGCGGCCAGGCCTCGGAGATGATGCTGGTGATCATGACCCAGAAGGGTCTGGACGCCATCATGGACCGCAAGGTCAAGCTGGGCGCTGACGCCAATGTCGCCATTGGCGAGCTGGGCACCAGCGTCGGCGCCGGGTACGGCGTCGGGCTGTCGGCCGACATCTATGTCTATGCCAAATCGTCCGGCCTGTTCGGCGGCATGGCCATCGAGGGGTCGGTGGTGGCCCCGCGCAGCGAGTACAACGACACCTTCTATGGTCACAAGACCTCGCCCCGGGCCATCCTGGTGGACCGCCAGTTCTACCGGCCCGAGGCCCAGGCCCTGGCCGCCGTGCTCAGCGTCCGCTGAGCACGGCCTTCCGTCCTTGGCCCGGGGGGGATCAGACCACCACCCCGGCCGCGGCCTCCTTGAGGATCGTGGCGCTGCGGTGGAGGGCGGCGGTTTCCTCCGGGGACAGCGTCGGCTCCAGCGTGTGGACGACGCCGCGGGCGCCGAGCAGCCGGGGCAGGGACAGGGCCACGCCCTCAACCCCGACAATGTGCTCCGTCAGCATGGAGCAGGTCACCAGCGCCTTCTCGTCGGTCTGGATCATCTGCGCCATGCGGGCCAGACCGGCGCCGATGCCGTACCAGGTGGCGCCCTTGCCCTTGATGATGCGGGCGGCGGCGTGCCGGACCTCGTCATCGATGCGGGTCCGGTCGGCCGGCGTCAGGGGCCGGTCGAGCTGTTGCGCCGCCTGATCGACCGGCAGGCCGCCGGCCACGGCCTGGGACCAGTGCAGCACCTCCGAATCCCCGTGTTCGCCCAGCACATGGGCATGGACCGAGTTGGGGCTGATGCCCAGATGCCGGGCCAGCAGCGCCCGGAAGCGGGCGGTGTCCAGCACCGTGCCGGAGCCGATGATGCGCTCCGGCCCGACCCCGTGCCGGGCGGCGATGCGGGTGGAGATCTGCGTCATCACATCCACCGGATTGCTGGCCACCAGGAAGATGGCCTGCGGGCTGGCCTTCAGCACGGCGGGGATGATGGCGTTGAAGATCTCGGCATTGCGGGACAGCAGGTCGAGGCGCGACTCGCCCGGCTTCTGGCTGACCCCGGCCGACAGCACCACCAGACCGGCCCCGTCGAGATCCTCATAGTTGCCGGCATGCAGCCGGGTCGGATGGGAGAACGGGGTGGCATGCAGGAGGTCCGTGGCCTGGGCCGCGGCCAGGTCGGTGTTGCGGTCCACCAGCACGATCTCGTTGCCGACGCCGCGCATGACCATGGCATAGGCGGCGGTGCTGCCGACCATGCCGGCCCCGATGATCCCGATCTTCATGGCGTGCCTGCTCCTTTGCGGCTGAGGTGATGGGGGATGCTAGCCCCAGCGGGGCGTGCGGTTGTCCGCTTTCAACCGGGGGGAGGGTCCCGCCGGGCTGCGACCCATTGGCGCAGAAGATGCAGGCAGTCGGGCAGAGCGCGTGCCGGCAGGGCGGGACAGCACGTATCGCGGCATGGACCCGGAGAACGGGCCGGGATACGCGTACAGGATGTGGGGCGGCGGCGGCGGCCAGATATCTTGGTTGCTATGGGGGCTTGCCATGCGGCCCCGCGTGCCGCCAGGATGCGCCGGCAGGCTGCATCCCCGGGCCTTGCGGCCTGCCGCCGGCACGCCGACGGGAGTGCCCGCTGGCGGCGCTGCGTTGGCCGCGCGCCGTTGATGACCGCCCTGATCCGTATCGCCGGGATTGCCCCTATGACCCGTTCGCGTCTGACTCGACTCCTGATCGCCGGCCTTGTCGGTCTGCTGCTGGCCGCTGTGGTCGCCTGGTGGTCGATCCTGCAGGACCGGCGCGCGGCCGGACCCGCGGGCGCCTCCACCGAGGCCGGGACCCTGCTGGGCGGGGTCAGCATCGGCGGGCCGTTCAGCCTGGTGGACCATACCGGCAAGCCGGTGACCGACAAGGATTATGCCGGCAAGTACAAGCTGGTGTTCTTCGGCTTCACCTTCTGCCCCGATATCTGCCCGACCGAGCTGCAGGTGCTGGCCCAGGCCATGGACGCCCTGGGCGATGACGCGGCCCGGGTGCAGCCGCTGTTCATCAGCATCGACCCGCAGCGGGATACGCCGGTGCAGCTGGCGGAGTATGTGGCCATGTTCCATCCCTCTATCACCGGACTGACCGGCACGCCGGAGCAGGTGGCCGCGGTGGCCAAGGCCTATCGCGTCTATTACGCCAAGGCGCCCGGCGGCAACGGCGACGACTATCTGATGGACCATTCCACCTTCACCTATCTCATGGGGCCGGACGGGCAGTTCCTGAAGGTGCTGCCGCGCGGGACGTCGCCGGACGAGATCGTCCAGTCCATCCGGTCCTATCTTGCCAGGGGTTGATCCATGACCATGCCTTTTCCGCGTCTTACCGCCCTGACGCTGCTGGGTCTCGCCGCCCTGCTTCCCGCTGCCCCGGTCCTGGCCCAGAGCGGTCACGACCATGCCGGCCATGCAGCCGGTCCGATGGCGGCCGGTCCGATCATGGCCATGCAGGCCTGGGCGCGTCCCACCACCAGCCAGGCCAAGGCCGGCGGTGTCTTCATCACCCTGCACAACACCGGGGCCGATGCGGACACGCTGACGGCGGCGGCGGCGCCCGCGGTGGCGGAGCGGACCGAGCTTCACACCCATGTCATGGACGGTGGGGTGGCGCGCATGCGCCCGGTCGAGGGAGGGATCGAGATCCCTGCCGGTCAGGCCGTGGCTCTGCAGCCCGGCGGGCTGCATATCATGCTGATGGGATTGAAGGCGCCGCTGAAGCCGGGTGACCGCTTCCCGCTGACCCTGACCTTCGCCAAGGCCGGTACGTCGCAGGTGGAGGTCGAGGTGCTGCCGCCGGGCAAGGAGCCGGCCCAGGCCGCCACCGGGATGGGGCACAGCCATTGAGACGTGCTGCCGCGGACGCACTGATACCGGTACGCGGCTGCTGCACTGCGGCACTCCGTCTCAATTCGCAAAGTAATTCTTGTTTTTTCAAGCACTTAAGTATCAGGTTTCCGTGCTTGACAGGGGTCCGGCCGGCCCGTATGGTGCCGCCGCTTTCGCGCGGCATCGATGCTGGCGGCGGATGGAGGTCGTCTCATGACTGAGGATCGCCCTCCTCCATCGCTGGAGGAGATCGAGGCAAGGCTGCGGGAGGCCCGGCGTGGCGCCGGTCTGGAACCGTCCGAACCCCTGGTGGGGGGCGGCGGTGCCAGCCACAGCGACATGGGACTGGGGCTCCGGATCGCGGTCGAACTGGTGGCCGGCGTGTTGGTGGGTGTGGCGATCGGCTATGGGCTTGATCGCTGGCTCGATTCCGCGCCCTGGGGGCTGATCGTGATGACCCTGGTTGGTGCGGTCGCGGGTTTCATGAACGTGTACCGGGTCGTCAACGGCCAGGGGTACGCGGCGGGGTTCAAGAAGACCGGGGACACCCGGAATCACGGGGAATGAGGTCGTCGTGGCTGGTCCGCTGGAACAATTCGAGATCAAGCAAATCGTCCATCTCCCGGTGGGCGGGCTCGACCTTTCCTTCACCAACTCGGCCCTGCACATGGTCGCCGCCATCGTGCTGGCGACCGGCCTGCTGATCTACGGGATGCGCGGCCGGGCCATGGTGCCGGGGCGTCTGCAGTCCATGGCCGAACTGCTGTACGAGTTCGTGGCCGGCATGGTGAAGGAGAATGCGGGGGAGAAGGCGCGGCCCTACTTCCCGTTCATCTTCTCCCTGTTCGTGTTCGTGCTGTTCGGCAATCTGCTCGGCCTCATCCCGATGGCCTTCACCTTCACCAGCCACATCATCGTGACCTTCGCGCTGGCGATGATGGTGTTCCTGTTCGTGACCATCCTGGGTTTCGTCCGCCACGGGCTGCATTTCCTGCACCTGTTCCTGCCGGAGGGGACGCCCTGGTTCATCGCCTGGCTGGTGATCCCGATCGAGATCATTTCCTATTTCGTGCGTCCGGTCAGCCTGTCTGTCCGACTGTTCGCCAACATGCTGGCGGGCCATACCATGCTGAAGGTGTTCGCCGGCTTCTCGGTGAGCCTGGCCGGCATGGGCGCCGTCGGACTCGTCGGCGGTCTGGTTCCGGTCGCCATGAATGTCGCGCTCTTCGGCCTCGAATTCCTGGTGGCTGCCATCCAGGCCTATGTCTTCGCGCTGCTGAGCTGCGTCTACCTTCGCGATGCGCTGGAACTGCACTGATCCGGCGCTGCGTCCCATCCAACCCCCCGAGTTTCTAAACTCTTCCAAACCAGAGGATTGTTAAAATGGAAGCTGAAGCGGCAAAGTTCATCGGCGCCGGTCTCGCCATGCTGGCCCTGCTGGGCGTCGGTATCGGCCTCGGCAACCTGTTCTCCGGCCTGTACCAGGCTGCGGCCCGCAACCCGGCCGCCATCCCGGCCTACCGCACCTTCATCTTCATCGGCTTCGCGCTGACGGAAGCCGCCGGCCTGTTCGCCCTGGTCATCGCCTTCCTGATCCTGTTCTCGTAAGAGACGGGATCGGTTCGGCCGCCGGACCCGGCGGCCGCGCTTCAGCACCGGTTGATCCGCCGTTGCATCCCGTCCCCCCGCGGGCCGGTCCATGCAACGGCGGTCTTCTATGGTCCGGCCGGTTTCGCCCGTGCAGGGTCAGCCAGACCATCCGTGCTGTCAGGATTGGCGAGCCGGCTCCGTCGCGGGCCGGGTTTGAGTGAATGGGTGCCAACATGCGTATCCACAGCCTAAAGCGCTGGAGCGTCTGCGCCGCGGTCGCAGTGCTGGCGGTTGGTGTCGTGGCGGTGGTCGACCCTGCCTTCGCGCAGGACGCGGCCCATGCCGTCGGCGATGCCGCGACCGGCCACGGGGGGGAACACCACTCCGGCGGCCTGCCACAGCTGAACCCGGCCAGCTACGCCTCGCAGATCTTCTGGACTTTCGTGACCTTCGGCCTGCTGCTCTGGCTGATGTCGAAGGTGGCCCTGCCCCGGGTCGGCGAAGTGCTGGAAGCCCGGCAGGAAAAGATCGCCAACGATCTCGACAAGGCCGGCGCGCTGAAGGCCGAGGCCGAGGCTGTCATGCAGGCCTATGAAAAGGCCATCACCGAAGCCCGTGCCAATGCCCACAAGGTGATCGCCGACTCCGTGGCGGCTGCCGATGCCGAGGGCGCCCGCCGCAACAGCGAGCTGGCGGCCGATCTGGCCCAGCGCGCCCGCGCGGCCGAGGAGCGGATCCAGGCGGCCCAGCAGGCGGCGCTCGGCAATGTCCGCACCGTGTCGGCCGAGGCGGCCCAGGCCGCCGTCGAGCGGCTGGTCGGTGTCAGCCTTGGCGCCGACATGGTCGGCACCACCGTCGATGCCGTGCTGAAGGAGCGTGCGTGATGCTGCAGAACCCGTACACCTGGGTCGCTCTGGCGTTCCTCGTCTTCGTCGGAATCGTCGTCAAGATGGCCGGCAAGACCATCCTCGGCGGCCTGGACGAGCGTGCCGCCCGCATCCGCCAGGATCTGGAGCAGGCGCAGAAGCTGCGCGAGGACGCCCAGGCGGCCCTGGCCCAGTATCAGCGCAAGCAGCGCGACGCGCTGAAGGAAGCCGAGGCCATCGTGACCAGCGCGCGTGAGGAGGCCGACCGCATCCGCAAGGAAGCGACGGCCGAGCTGACCGCCGTGCTGAAGCGCCGCGAAGCCCAGGCCATGGAGAAGATCGCCCAGGCTGAAAGCCAGGCCGTGCAGCAGGTGCGCGATCTGGCCGTGGACATCGCCATGTCCGCGACCGAGCGGCTGCTGGTGCAGACGGTGGATCAGAGCCGCAGCGACGCTCTGATCGAGCAGGCCATCGCCGATCTGCCGCGCAAGCTGAACTGACTGCCGGGCCGGGCCGCAGGGTCCGGTTCACCGGGTGTTTAGAAAGGGCGTTCCCGTCGGGAGCGCCCTTTTGCCATGTTCAGGCCTTTTGCCATGTTCAGGATTGCAGCGGACCGGGCTGGTGTTTGCGGGCGCGCTTCCGGGGTCAGAAGGCCGCCCGCCCGCGGCGGACGGGCGGCCTGTCTGCGGGAGGAATTCTCCGCCGCAGCGGTCAGGACCGGTCGGGTGTCGCCAGCTGGGCGGCAAGGCCGACGAAGGCCGGATAGGGATGGGTGACGACATAGGTGGGGATCGGCCCCAGGAAGTCGCGCATCCGGCCCTTCTCGACGAAGCGCTTGCGGAAGCGGCTATGCTCGAACACCGTCAGGAAGCGGGGCACGATGCCGCCGGCGATATAGACGCCGCCGCGGGCGCCGATGCTGAGCGCCAGATTGCCGGCCACGGTGCCGAGCATGGCGCAGAACATGTCCAGGGCCTCCACGCAGGTGGGATCGCGGCGGCCGAGGGCGCGGTCCGTCACCTCCGCCGGACTCAGCGGTTCCGGCGTCAGGCCATCCAGGAAGGCCAGCGTGTCATAGAGGTTGACCAGCCCCGGACCGCACAGCAGACGCTCGGCCGAGACATGCTCGAACATCTTGCGCAGCTGGGCCAGCACGGCGCTCTCCCGGTCGGTGATGGGCGCCATGGTCACATGGCCGCCTTCGGTCGCCAGGGCCGTCCAGCTGTCACCGCTGCCGGGAATCAGGGCGGAGACGCCGAGGCCGCTGCCCGCGCCCAGAACGCCGATGGGATAGCCGGGCACCTCCTGTCCTTCACCGATCTGCACCCGGTCCTCATCATCGAGACGGGGGATGGCCAGGGCCACGGCGGTGAAGTCGTTGATCACGTCCAGCCGCTCGAGGGCCAGGGCCTCGCGCACACCGCGGATGGAGAACTCCCAGGGCAGGTTGGTCATGCGCACGACATCGCCGGTGATGGGCGAGGCCACGGCGAAGGCGGCGCGGGCCGGCCGGGTGGCGGCGTCCTGCCCGGCCAGATAGGCCTTGGCCGCATCGGCCAGCGAGGCATAGTCGCCACAGCGCAGGACCCGTTCCCGAGTCACGCTGCCGTCCGCCTCGACCAGGGCGAAGCGGGCATTGGTGCCGCCGATATCGGCGATCAGGCCGGGTGTGCTCATGCTTGCCCCGCCACGCCGGACAGGGCCTCCACATAGCTTTCCCGCCAGTGGGTAATGTCGTTCGCCCGCAGCACTTTCATCATCGCCTCGTAGCGTTCGCGCCGTTCTTGAAGTGGCATGGTCAGGCCGCGCTGCATGTTCTCCGCCACGGCCCGGATGTCATAGGGGTTGACGATCAGGGCGCCGTCAAGCTCCTTCGCCGCGCCGGCGAACCGCGACAGCACCAGGACGCCCGGATCCTCCGGCGGCTGGCATGCCACATACTCTTTGGCCACCAGATTCATGCCGTCGCGCAGCGGTGTCACCAGGCCGATGGACGCATGGCGGTAGAATCCGGCCAGGGCCTTGCGGCTGAAGCTCTTGTTCAGGTAGCGGATCGGAACCCAGTCGAATTCGGCGAAACGACCATTGATATGGCCGGCCAGTGCTTCCAACTCGCGCCGGATGGCCTGATACTCCGCCACATCGCTGCGCGAGGGCGGGGCAACCTGCATGAAGCTGACCTGGCCGCGGTTGGCGGGATAGGCGTCCAGCAGCGCGTGGAAGGACTCGAAGCGCTGGGGCAGGCCCTTGGAATAATCCAGCCGGTCCACACCGACGATCAGGGCGCGGCCGACCAGGCTTTCCTTCAGCCGCCGCATCTGGGCTGTGTCGGCGGCCTGCCGCGCGATCCCTTCCAGCGTGGCGGTGTCGATGCTGATGGGAAAGGCGCGGGCGATGACCGACCGGCCGAACGCCCCGATCCGCAGCCCCTGGCCTGCCCCCAGTTCCTCGACCGTCCCCTGGGCCTCGTAGCGGATATAGTTGGCGAAGCAGCGCAGATCGACCTCGGTGTGGAAGCCCAGCAGATCATAGGCGCAGAGATTGCGCACCAGCGCCTCATGGGCGGGCAGGGCGCCCAGGATCTCCGGTGCGGGCCAGGGCGTGTGCAGGAAGAAGCCCATGGTCTGCTCCAGCCCCATGGAGCGCAACTGCTCGGCAAAGGGGATCAGGTGATAATCATGCACCCAGATCAGGTCATCCGCCCGCAGCAGCGGCGCCAGACGGCTGGCGAACAGGCTGTTGACCCGCTGGTAGCCGGCATAGGTGCGACCGCTGAACTGGGCCAGATCGAGCCGGTAATGGAACAGGGGCCACAGGGTCGAGTTGGCGAAGCCGTTGTAATACTCCTCCAGGTCGCGCTGGAGCAGGCCGAGGGTGGCATAGGTGATGCGGCCGTTCTGGGTGATGCCGGGGGCGTCGGGTGTCTGCTCGACCGTGTCCCCGTTCCAGCCGAACCAGATGCCGCCACGGCTTTTCAGCGCTTCCTGGATGGCCACGGCCAGCCCCCCGGCCTGGCTCTTGCCCTCCTCGACCGGGGCGACACGGTTTGAAACGACGACCAAGCGGCTCACTGCTGCGTCCCTTCCTGCTGGTGGTTGCCATGGGGTGACGCCGCCCGGAGACGGTGGGGCGACCACACGACCATACTGGTCGATGGGAACGGGGGGCACCCTGCCTCCCGTCAGGGGGGCGGAGCGTCCTCGGACAAAGTGGCTAGGTCCTTTGTTATGCTGCGCTGCGGTATGAAATGTGCGGATTTCCGCCGCCGCCCGTGCGGAAAGCCGCATAAAACGGGCGCATGGCTCGTTTGTCTTTTTGCACTTGCACAACGGCGCCGCAGCACGCATAGTTGTTTTGCGACACGGCCGATGGCCCTCTGTCGTAACGCACTTCTTGGGCGTTTCCTCCCTAAACTCAGGCCGTGCCTTGCGCACGGCCTTTCTTTTTGGGCGGCAGGCTTCCGGTGGCGGGAGGTCAGCGATCCCGCTGCAGGTCGCGGATCAGCAGGATCTGGTCCAGGGCCTCGCCGAACTTCACGCCCACGCCGGGCAGCCGCCCGACCTCGACGAAGCCGGCGGCGCGATGCAGGGCCAGGGAGGCGCTGTTGCGGCTGTCCCCGACAATGGCAAGCATCCTGCGGTAGCCCAGGACGGCGCAGCGATGCAGCAGAGTCCGCAGCAGGGCGCGGCCGATACCCCGCCCCTCCTGCCCGGCGGCCACATAGATGGAATTCTCCAGCGTGAAGCGATAGGCGGCGCGGCTGCGATAGGGGCTGGCATAGGCATAGCCCACCACGCCTCCACCGCTCTCCGCCGCCACCAGCCAGGGCAAGCCGCGCCCCTGGACATCGGCCAGCCGCCGCGCCATCTCCGCCGCGTCGGGGGCGACATCCTCGTAGCTGGCGGTTCCCGTCAGCACCTGGGGGGCGTAGATCGCGGCCAGGGCGGCGGCATCGGCCGGGACGGCATCGCGGATCACGGGCAGGGTGGGCATCAGCGGCGGGCCAGGCGCCGGTGGCGGGGCAGATCGCCCAGGGCAGCCACCAGGAGCCGCATATGCTGGCCCAGGGTGGTCAGATAGGGCTGCCGCTCCAGCGTGGTCTCATCGACATAGAGGGCGCGGTTGAGTTCGATCTGCAGGGCGTGGACGCCCTCGGTCGGACGCCCGTAGTGCCGCGTCGTGTAGCCCCCGGCATAGGGGCTGTTGCGGGCTGTGACATAGCCCAGATCGCGCAGCACCGTTTCCGCCGCATCGGTGACGCTGCCGGCGCAGGCGGTCCCGTGGCAGTCGCCCAGCACCACATCGCAGCGGCGGCTGTGCGCCATGTCCGGCGGCAGGCCGATGGAGGGCATGGAGTGGCAGTCCAGCAGGATGCAGCAGCCGAAGCGCGCCACCGTGGCATCCACCAGCCGGCGCAGCGCCGCGTGATAGGGGTAGTAGCAGCGCTCGATCCTGGCCGAAGCGTCCGCGAAACGCAGCTTGGTCCGATAGATCTCCTCGCCGCCGGCCACGACCCGGGCGATGGTGCCCAGTCCGACGGCGACGCGGGGGCTGCGGACATTGACATAGCCGGGCAGAGGCCCGTCGAACATGGCGGGATCGATCTCGTAGGGTTCCCGGTTGGGATCGATATAGGCGCGGGGGAACAGCGCCTCCAGCAGGGGGACGGCGAGCGCCTCGGCCGCAGCCGCGAAGATCTCCTCGACGTAGCAATCCTCGGAGCGGCGCAGGGTCAGCGCGTCCAGCCGCGAGGCCGAGAGGAAGGCGGCGCTGTAGCCACGGCCGCTGTGGGGAGAGGCCAGCACCAGCGGCAGCGCCTGCACATCGGGCGCCCGCAGGCGGAAGACCGCGTCGGCGCCGGTCGTCTGGGGAGCAATCGGCCTGTCCATGTCATTGATGTAGACGAAAGCGGCGCCTGCTGCCACAGGCGGCGACAAGGCCTTGAAAGAAATCCGACATGAACCGTGAAGAAGGGGGTTGCCAAGCCCTGCCAGGGGTGCTAAACCCCCCGCCGCCGCCGGGGAGACCCGACGGCGACACGATGGATCGGGCGCGTAGCTCAGCGGGAGAGCACTACGTTGACATCGTAGGGGTCACAGGTTCAATCCCTGTCGCGCCCACCATCCATCGGGACTGATCGGCGGTACTGCGCATGATCGAGAAAGCCGCCCTCCGGGGCGGCTTTTCGCTTTTCCGGGTCTCTGCCTTCCCAGCGCGCTGCCTTGCCATGTGTCCTGCCTTTCCGGGCGCGTCCCCGGCCCGGGCCAAGTCTGGGGCGTCGCTGCTCCGGCCATCGTGCCGCCAGGGGACAGGATCTGTAAAAATCGATCGATATATGCTCTTGTATGAATATCCAAATGGATGGGGTTTGTTCCCTGTCGATTAAATCCTGATCTTTTGTATTTATTGTCGATCGGGCAAGGCTGTGCCACGTTTTGTCTATAAGGCGAACGGAGGCAATCATGATCCACCCCGTCTCATGGACCGCGGACCGCGGCAGAGTTTCCCGGCGGACGGCCGCCGCGCAGAGCCTGACCATGGCCACCAAGATGCGACTGCTGCTGGGACTGGCTTCCCTGTCCTGGGTGCTGTTGGCGGCGGCCGTCTATGGCACGATCCAGCTGTTCAGCTGAGCCATGCGCGCCGGGCCGATGACGGGATGGCGGGGTAAACGACAAAGGCTCCCATGCTGAAGCATGGGAGCCTTTGCTCAAACCGTGACGGTCTGGAAACTGGAGCGGGCGAAGGGATTCGAACCCTCGACCCCAACCTTGGCAAGGTGGTCCGGGCCTTGATCGGGGACTATCCTCCGCGAGGCATTCCAGCCACAAGCTCTTGAAACTGATGAAATGTTCCAATCATTCGAGTGCGACCCGGTCCGCCCGGCCACGCCCCAATTCCCATTTCGCTGCTTACCCACTGTTCACCCGAGGACTAGAGCGGTTTCCGCTCACTCTGGCTCATAGCCTGCTGCGGTGAAGAAGTTTGCGCATTCGGCTGGCGTGAAGCGGTCGATGAGGGTGCCGATGGCGTTCCAGAGGCCGTCGACGGTGCGTTCGGC
>NZ_QGNJ01000012.1 GCF_003336875.1 Oleisolibacter albus
CGGCCTTCCTGGCCTATGTGGAGCAGGTGCTGGCGCCGACGCTGGCGCGGGGCGACGTGGTGGTGATGGACAATCTGCCGGCCCACAAGCTGGCCGGCGTGCGCGACATCATCGAGCGGACCGGGGCGGAACTGCGCTACCTGCCGCCCTACAGCCCCGACTTCAACCCCATCGAGATGGCCTTCTCCAAGCTCAAAAGCCTGCTGAAAAGGGCGGCAGCCAGAACCAAGGAGGACCTTTGGCAGGCCATCGCCACCAGCATCGATGCCTTCACCCCAACTGAATGCCAAAACTACTTTGCCGCTGCGGGATATGACCTCGATTGAAAGGAAAACGCTCTAGCGTATGCGCAAAATGTCAAATTCATATGGTTTTTACTTGTTATTTCTCACAGTAACTTTGAGTTCCGTTTTCTTGATATAGAAATCATTGATCCAGATCATCCACATCAATGCTGCATATTATAATTATTACATATAAATACATTTTCGGCAAAAACTTGATTTAATGTGGAGGCTCGATATGTCGGCCGACAAATAGAGTCGGATTGTTGGCATTTTCAAGCCTAAATTCTGAGCGCCTTGACCCGCTCAACTTTTCCCACGATAAAGGTAGCACCATCGATTTTGGTACTACCCAGAAGAGAGAATGCCATGAAGATCCGGGTGCTTTCGTCGATTGCAGCCGTTTTTCTGCTGAGCGCCTGCACCGATATGCCTCCTCTTAACTTCTCAGTACCCAATGTGGGCGTCTCTGAGACGAAGATCCCTGCCGAAGTGAAGGCAATCAACGTCAGCGTTGCGCGCCCCGATGAGAAGGCTGGTGAATTGGAGACCGGCGTCGAGACCATCGCACCGTACTGGCAAACTGCTTTGCAGGATGCACTTGGCCGCATGGCGATATTTAAAGACGACGCCCCCACAAAGATCAATATTTCTGTAAAAATTCTAAAACTAGACATGCCATCATTCGGCGCAGCAATGGATACAGATACGATCGCACGGTATGAAATCATCGACAGGTCCACTGGATCTATTGTCTATACGCAAGACATCTCTTCAAATGGCCATGTTCCCGGCGACTATGCTTTTGTCGGCGCCGTGCGGGCGCGTGAATCGGTCAATCGATCCGTCCAGAACAATATCCTGCAATTCTTGCAGGCCCTGGAGACGGTCGACATTAAAAAGCCCATGTTCCCGGTGAAGGACACCGGCAAGTCTTCCGCCACGCCCACCAGCTGAAACCCAAACATGGACGGAGAGAGCAAATGCTCAGGAAATCCGTTTCAGTTCTCATCTTCTGCATGGCAGCATCAGCCTGCACACCGAACGTATCGCCTGACAGCTATGCCGTTGGCTCTGTTGGACAGGTCAACCGGACCGTTATCGGAACCGTTGTTTCCGCAAGACCGGTTAAGATTGAAGGAACGTCGGGTGTAGGGACGGCTGCTGGCGCTGCGGCTGGCGGTGTTGCCGGATCGCAGATCAGCGGTGATGGTGCAGTTGCCGCTATCGGTGCCATCGGTGGCGCCGTCGCTGGCGGCATTGTCGGATCAATGGCCGAGAAATCCGCAACCGGCCAGAATGGTATCGAGTATGTGGTGGAAACGGCCAATGGCGCCCTGCTGACCGTGGTTCAGGGGGCCGAGCCAGCCATAGCTGTCAATGAGAAGGTCCTGGTTATCTACGGCCAGCGCTCCAGGATCATTCCGTACAAGGGGCAGCAGTAAGCCTGAGACGAGGCCTTTGACCATGTCATTGGCCTCGTCTCCTCCCCCTCACCCCTCCACACCGCCGGCCAGCACCTTCACGGCGAAGCCGCCCTTGCTGCGCAGGCAGTCGATGACGCGGGCGGCGTGGCGGGCGCTGCGGCATTCGATGGTCAGGTCCAGGTCGGTGGATTTCACCGTGGCCGTGGTGAACAGGCGCTGGTGCAGGGCCTCGATGATGTTGCCGCCGGCCTCGCCCACCAGGCTGGTGATCTTGCCCAGCGCGCCGGGGCGGTCGGGCACGACGACGCGGACCGAGATCAGCCGCCCGTCGCGCACCAGCTGGCGCATCAGCACCTGGGCCAGCATGCGGCTGTCGATATTGCCGCCACAGAGCACCAGCCCCGTGCGCTTGCCGCGGAACAGGTCGCCATGGTTCAGCACCGCGGCCAGACCGGCGGCGCCGGCCCCCTCCGCCACCGTCTTCTCGATATTGAGGAACAGGGCCACGGCCCGCTCCACCTCGGCATCGGGGACCAGCACCACCTCGTCCACCAGCCGGCGGCAGATCTCCAGCGGCAGGGTCCCCACATTCTTGACGGCGATGCCCTCGGCGATGGTGTCGCCGCCCACATCCAGCGGCTCGCCGCGCAGGCGCTGCCGCATGGCCGGATAGGCCTCCACCTCCACGCCCACCACGGTGATGCCGGGCTTCAGCGCCTTGGCCGCCGTGGCCATGCCGGCGATGAGGCCGCCGCCGCCCACCGGCACCACCAGCACCTCCAGATCCGGGCAGGCCTGCAGCATCTCCAGGGCGATGGTGCCCTGGCCGGCGATGACATCGGCATCGTCATAGGGGTGGACGAAGACCAGCCCCTCCTCGCGGCTCAGGCGCTCGGCCTCGGCCTGGGCCTCGACCAGCGTGGTGCCGGTCAGCACCACGCGGGCCCCGTGGCCCTCGGTCATCTCCACCTTGATGAAGGGCGTGCCCTCGGGCATGACGATGGTGGCCGGAATGCCCAGCCGGCCGGCGTGATAGGCCACGCCCTGGGCATGGTTGCCGGCCGACATGGCGACCACGCCGCGGCGCCGCTCCTCCGCCGTCAGTTTCCGCAGCTTGTTCAGCGCCCCGCGCTCCTTGAAGGCGGCGGTGAACTGCAGATTCTCGAACTTCACCCAGATCTCGGCCCCGGTGATCTGCGACAGCGTGCGCGACGGGATGCAGGGCGTCGCCACCAGATGGTCCTTCAGGGCGGCGGCGGCATCCTGGATATCGGCAAGCGTGACGGTCATGGCGGCTGTTCCAGATGAAACGGACAAGGCTCGTTCCATGCTGTAACCCATCGGCGCGGCTTTGACCACCGGCGCGGTGCGGCATCGGTCGCGGGTGGGCGGCGCGCCCCGCAGCGGGGCGGGCAGCGGGGCGGGCAGCGGGACGGGCAGCGGGGCGGGCAGCGGGGCGGGCAGCGGGGTGTCGGGGTTCGCTGGCGCTCACCCGCGACCTACGATATACAACCCTGATGGGATTTTCCGGGGGTGCGCATGGATTACCGGCGGAACCGGACCCCGGGAGCCATGTTCTTCTTCACCGTGGTCACGGCAGGGCGGCAGCCGGTCTTCGCCGATCCGGTGCAGGTGGCGCGGCTGCGGGCGGTGACGAAGGCCGTGCGGGCTCGGCTTCCCTTTGACATCGTGGCCGCCGTGGTGCTGCCGGACCATCTGCACAGTCTCTGGCAATTGCCGCCGGAGGACGGGAATTATGCGACGCGGTGGGGTCTGATCAAAGCCGGCTTCACACGGGGAAACGGCCTGCCCGATGCGGCACGTGGGCGCCCGGCGCGGGGAGAGCGGGGTGTCTGGCAGCCACGCTATTGGGAACACCGCATCCGGGACGACCGGGATCTGTCGAATCATCTGGATTACATCCACTTCAACCCGGTGCGGCATGGCTTGTGCGCGGCGCCATGGGAATGGCCGTGGTCCAGCTTCGGAAAATGGGTCCGGCTTGGAATGTATCCATCGCGGTGGGAGATGCCGACGCCCCCAACCGTGCCCCATTCACGCTTCGACCCGTAGGTCGACCCGTAGGTCGCGGGTGAGCGGAGCGAACCCCGACAGTGCAGAGCGGTGTGGCGTCTGGGTTCGCTGACGCCCCCCGTCCGCGCCCGCAGGTCCGTGTTGTCCGTGGTTCCGCCCCGCCACGGCGACGCCCGCCCCGGAATGGACAAAAGTCCTAGATCATGCTTTCCTGGACCGGGTCGCCCCGCGGCGGCCCGGATCTTGGACAGGGTGAAAGACAGACACCATGCGGCGTGCGCCCCGCTTGACGCAACCGGCGCGGCAAAGGCGACGGGTGGCGCAAAACCCGCCCCATGTCACTTTAAGGATATTATTCCTTAAAGAATCAACGGCTTGCGGCGCGACGTCCGTCACCTTTGCGTCACCTTAAGGTTACCTTAGTCGCCTTTACGTCGCCCTGGGGTCACCTTTGTCACCGTGACCGTCTCGTCCAGTACCGCGGGACTCAGACGAAGGGGAAGCGCGGCGGGCGCTTGTCCAGGAAGGCGTGCCAGCCCTCCTGGAAATCGGCTCCCTCCACCGTGTCCAGGAACATGGCCAGCGTCTCGGCATCGTCATGCCGCTGGCCGGCCAGGATCCGCCGGATCATGGCCTTGGTCTGGCGCACCGTCCATTGCGAGGCGGCGGTGATCTCGGCGGCATAGGCCAGCACCGCCGCCTCCAGCGCCGCCCTCGGGTGGACCCGGTCCACCAGCCGCAGGTCCCGCGCCTCGGCCGCGCCCAGCAGCCGGCCGGTGAACAGCAGGTCCTTGGCGGTGGCGGCGCCCACGGCCTCGACCAGCCGCCGCGTGTCGCCCAGCGGATAGAGCAGCCCCAGCCGCGCCGGGGTGATGCCCAGCCGGGCATCCTCGGCGGCGAAGCGCAGGTCGCAGGCCAGCGCCAGCCCCATGCCGCCGCCGACGCAGGCACCCTCGATCAGCGCCAGGGTCGGCTTGGGGAAATCGGCCAGACCGTCCATGGCCCGGGCGATGTCCCCCGCATAGGCTTCGGCGCCGGCGCGGTCGGCCAGGGCCGTGCGGAATTCGGCGATATCGGCCCCGGCGGCGAAGCAGCCGCCGGCCCCGCGCACCAGCAGGACCTTGACGGCGGGGTCGGCGGCGGCCTGCTCCAGCAGGCCGGGAATGGCGCCCCACATGGCCCGGGTCAGGGCGTTGCGCCGCTGCGGCCGGTCCAGCAAAAGGGTGGCGATGCCCTCGCGGGCCGGGGTCAGGGTAACGGGGGCGGGCTCGGTCATGCGCACGATATCCGGCGGGTCTGCTGAAAGAGCGCGATCCTAGCAGCAGGGCCGGACGGAGGCTGCGCGTAAAAAAGTCCCCTCCCCCGCGACGGCGGGAAAGGGGACAAGGAGCAACCGACTTGGGGGAGTAAGACCGGGGGCGGGCAAGCCCGCCTCCGGGAGATCCGTACCGGCCGCTGCGGGGCCGGTACGGGAGCCGGAGCCCTGTCAGGCTGGGCGGGGCTCCGGGAACCGGAAGGGATGGTGGAGCATCAGCCCAGCTTCACCGGCACGGCGATGAAGGCGGTGGCATCGCCGCGGCGGACCTGGACCAGGGCGTTCTTGCGCCCGGCCGCCTCCGCCGCCTTGATGTTCTTGGCCACGTCGGCAGGACGGGTGACCGGCTCGTTGTTGACGCTCTGGATCACGTCGCCCCGGCGGACACCGTCCAGGCGGCTGTCGACATCGACCACGACCACGCCGTTGACGGCGTCATCCAGGTTCAGCCGCTGCCGCCAGGCGTCGTCCAGGGCCGCCAGCTTCAGGCCGGAAACCTCCTCGCTGTGGTTGCCGCCGCCGGCATGGGCGACGCGCCCGCCCTTGCCCTCGCCCGGGGGAGCGGCCACGGTCACGGCGATATCGCGCTCGCGCCCATCGCGCCAGACGGCCAGATCGACCTTGGTGCCCGGCTTGACCGAGCCCACGGCGCGGGCCAGATCGCGGGTCTCCTTGACCGGCTTGCCATCGGTCTTCAGCACCACGTCACCGGCCTTCAGGCCGGCCTTGGCCGCCGGGCTGTCCGGCTGGACCGAGGCCAGCAGCGCCCCCTCTTCCGACTTCAGGCCCAGGCTGTCGGCCAGTTCCTTGGTCAGGGGCTGCAGCGACACGCCCAGCCAGCCGCGATCGACCTTGCCGCCGGCCTTCAACTGCTCCACTACCGGCTTGACGATGTTGGAGGGGATGGCGAAGCCGATGCCGACGGACCCGCCATTGGGCGAGAAGATGGCGGTGTTGATGCCGACCACCTGGCCGGCGGCATTGAAGGTCGGACCGCCGGAATTGCCGCGGTTGATGGCCGCATCGACCTGGATGAAATCGTCATAGGGGCCGGCGCCGATGGCGCGGCCACGGGCGGAGACGATGCCGGCGGTGACGGTGCCGCCCAGGCCGAAGGGGTTGCCGACGGCGATGACCACATCGCCGACACGCACCTTGTCGCTGTCGGCGAAGGGCAGGCTGGGCAGCGGCTTGTCGCTCTCCACCTTCAGCACGGCCAGATCGGTCTTGTCATCGTCACCGACGATGGTGGCCTTCAGCTCGCGGCCGTCCTGCAGGGTCACGGTGACGGCATCGGCCCCGTCGATGACATGCCGGTTGGTGACGACATAGCCGGTGGCGTCGAAGATGAAGCCGGAGCCCAGCGACCGGGCCTTCTGCGGCTGGGCCGGGCCGCCACGGAACGGCAGGCCGGGGCCGCCGAAACGGCGCAGGAACTCTTCCATGCCCGGCGGCAGCTCGCTCATCTGCACCGCTTCCGCCTCCTCCTTCTCCGCCATGATGGTGACCACGGCGGGGGAGATCTGCTCGACCAGATCGGCAAAGCCGCTGGCGGGCAAGGCGGACGGGGCGATGGCGGCGACGGCCGGGGCGGAATTGACGGTGAAACCGCCCACCAGGGCGGTGCCGGCCAGCAGAGCCGCGGCCAGACTGCGGCGGAGGCCAGCGATCGTGCGGTCGGTCATGGGGTCGTTCTCCATTGTCCTTCTTCCGGGCCGCATCAGGCCCGAACTGCCGCTCACTCTGCCGCGCCCTCCCCTGCGCGGCACTGACAGACAGATGAATTTCCTGTCATCCGGCAGGTGGCCCCGGACCGCCCCCCGGACCGCTCGGCCCGATGCATGACAGCGATTTCATGTTCTCGAAAGGGTTCGGTCACGCCCGTCCCCCTATGGTTCTGACACAGACCGCCGGGTATACGCCCCCCATCCCCGCCCGTCGGTCTGCGGCAGGGGTGCCCCCCATTCCCACCCCTGCCGCTTTCCTCTCTCATTCTCTTGAACCCCGCCTCACGGCCGGGCGGTCCCCCAACCGCCCGGCCGCCTTTTTTCCGGAGGCCACAGGGGGTAGGATCAGCGCCATGAAGATCCTGGTCATCGAAGACGACCGCGCCACCGCGGATTACCTGACCAAAGGCCTGCGCGAGGCGGGCCATGTGGTCGACCATGCCGACAATGGCCGCGACGGGCTGTTCCTGGCGGCGGCCGAACCCTATGACGCGCTGGTGGTGGACCGCATGCTGCCCGGCCGCGACGGCCTGTCGGTGCTGGAGGTGCTGCGCGCCACCGGCAACAGCACACCGGCCCTGATCCTGTCGGCGCTCGGCAGTGTCGATGACCGGGTCAAGGGGCTGCGGGCCGGCGCCGACGATTACCTGACCAAGCCCTTCGCCTTCGCCGAACTGCTGGCGCGGCTGGAGGTGCTGCAGCGCCGCGGCAAGGCCGGCGGCCCGCAGACCAAGCTGCAGGTGGCCGACCTGGAAATGGATCTGCTGGCCCGCACGGTGAAGCGTGCCGGCCGCGACGTCGATCTGCTGCCGCGGGAATTCCAGCTGCTGGAATATCTCATGCGCAATGCCGGCCATGTGGTGACCCGCACCATGCTGCTGGAAAATGTCTGGGATTATCATTTCGATCCCCAGACCAATGTCATCGACGTCCACATCGCCCGGCTGCGCCAGAAGATCGACAAGGACCATCCCGTGCCGCTGATCCAGACGGTGCGGGGAGCGGGATACGTGCTCCGTGCCCCGGATTGATCTCCTCCGCACCACCACCTTCCGTCTGGCGGCGTTCTATCTCGGCCTGTTCACCCTGTCGGTGATGGCGGTGCTGGCCGTGGTCTACTGGTTCACGGCCGGCTTCATCGAACGCCACACGGAGGAGACCATCCTCCGCGAGGTGAATGAGCTGCGCAACACCTGGGAGAACCGGGGCCGCGTCGGCCTGATGCAGCTGGTGTCGGAACGCAGCGAGAATCCGCGCACCGAGATGATCTATGCCGTGGCCACGCCGAACCTGGATGTGATCGCCGGAAATCTGGCCACCTGGCCCATGTCCACCGGTCAGGTCGGCTGGACGGCCTTCGATATCCGCTCGCTGCGCAAACCGGGACCGGTCCGCCCGGCGGTGGCCGTCGTCATATCCCTGGGCAGCAGCGGCTGGCTGCTGGTCGGCCATGACATGACCGAGCGCTACCTGCTGCGCGGCCAGATCCTGACCGGCCTGGTCTGGGCGGTGCTGCTCGCCGTCTGCATCGGCACGGCCGGTGCCCTGCTGATGGGACGACGGGTGGCCGTGCGCATCGAGACCGTCAACCGCACCATCGACCGCATCACCGCCGGCCATTTCGCCGACCGCATGCCCATCGCCGGCACCGGCGACGAGATCGACCGGCTGTCGCAGAATCTCAACCGCATGCTGGACGAGATCGGCCGCCTGATGCTGAGCATGCGGCAGGTCACCGACAATGTGGCCCATGACCTGCGGACCCCGCTGTCACGCCTGCGGGCCCGGCTGGAACTGGCCCTGCTGGAGGAGGAAATGACCTCGCCCCAGCGGGCGACGCTGGAGATGGCTATCGGGGAGATCGACCGGCTTCTGGGCGTCTTCGGTGCGCTGCTGACCATCGCCGCCGCCGAATCCGGGCGGGCCAGGACCGATTTCGCCGCCGTCGATCTCGGCGCCCTGGTGGCCGATGCCGCCGAGCTGTACGAGCCGGTGGCGGAGGAGCGCGGCCAGTCCCTGTCCGTCAGCGGACCATCCGGCATCCAGGTCCAGGGCAGCCGCCAGCTGCTGGCGCAGCTTCTGAGCAATCTGGTGGAGAATGCGGTCAAGTATACGCCGGAAGGCGGCACCGTCAGCATCGCCGCCGCGCAGCGCCCGGATGGTGCGGCCTGTCTGTCCGTGGCCGACACAGGTCCCGGCATTCCCGCGGGCGACAGGGAGCGCGTCCTCGACCGCTTCGTCCGGCTTGAGGAACATCGCGGCACGCCGGGGCACGGGCTGGGTTTGAGTCTGGTCGCCGCCGTGGCCCGGCTGCATGACGCGTCGCTGTCCCTGGAGGATAACGGCCCCGGCCTGCGGGTGGTGGTGGTCTTCCCCCGGGCGGTGGAACTACGGCCCTCGGGCCGTGCCGCACTGCCGGCTCCCGGTCCCCGCCCCGGACTCAAGCCTCCGCAGCCGACGTCCGCCGGCCGCTGACCCGGTCCGCCGGGAGGTCGAGAATGCAGACCAGGCCGGTGAGCCGCCAGTCCATGCGCGCCCGCCCGGACAGCTGTGTCTGGGCGTTGGTCTCGATCAGAAGCGAACCGAACCCCAGATGCGTCGGCGGATGCACCGGCGGCCCGCCGCTTTCCAGCCATTCCAGGCGCAGAAGACCGGCCGTCCGGTCCAGGTGCCAGGACACGGAAACACGCCCGTCGACACAGGAAAGGGCGCCGTACTTGGCGGCATTG
Organism: Oleisolibacter albus; assembly: GCF_003336875.1. Classification (GTDB taxonomy): domain Bacteria; phylum Pseudomonadota; class Alphaproteobacteria; order Azospirillales; family Azospirillaceae; genus Niveispirillum; species Niveispirillum album. The sequence goes on from NZ_QGNJ01000012.1 coordinate 9,517, forward strand.
GTCGCCAGCTCGTGCATGATCATGCCGATCGCCTGTGTGCTGTCCGGCTCCACCTCCAGCTCCGGACCGGAGAGGTGGACGCGATCGGTGTCGGCATAGGGAGCGATCTCGTCCCGCACCAGATCATGCAGAGCCACGCCCTCCCAGCGGTTGCGGGCCAGCAGGATATGGGTTCTGGCCAATGCGGCCACCCGCCCCTCCACCGCCTCGGCAAACGCCGCGGGACTATCGGCCCGTGTCACGCGGACCAGGGCCTGGACGACCGTGAGGGCGTTCTTGGCCCGGTGGTCCACCTCCCGCATCAGCAACCGCTGCCGGGCTTCCGCCTCCTTCGCGGCCGTGATGTCGCGGTTGACGCCGATCACCAATTCGGCGGCACCGGCCGCATTCCGGCGAATGGCCGAGTAGCTGGAGATCCAGCGGACCGGTTCGCCCGGCTGCCCGACCCGGAACTCCGCATGGAAGACGGATTTGCCGGCAATGGACGCCTCCAGTTCGGCGACGACGGCGGGGCGGTCTTCCGGATGGATGGCCTCGACATAGGCCGAGGCGGGCCAGTCCGTGTCCAGAGCCAGACCGAACAGCAGGGGAAGGGCGGGATCGCAGAGGACCCGGTCGCTGGCCAGATCAACCTCCCACAGCACCAGCTGCCCGGCATTCAAGGCCAGCCGCAGCTTCTGCTCGCTGTCGCGCAGCGCCTGTTCGGCCTGCTTCAGGTCGGTGATATCGACGGCAACGCCGTCCCAGACGATGCAATCCTCCGGAGTCCGCCTGGCATTGGCCCGGCTGCGGACCCAGCGCACGCTGCCATCGCTGCACTGGATGCGCCCTTCGACATCATAGGGTGTCAGGCCGCGGGCAGAGTCCGCAATCGCAGCCTCCCAGTAAGGCCGGTCCTCCGGAACCAGAACCCGGATCAGTGCGGCCTGATCTCCCGGTGCCGCGACCTCGCCGAAGCCGATCCCCAAGGCCGTTTCAATCGAAGGGCTGATATAGGGATAGGTGATGCGGCCATCGGGATGGAGGATGCGGCGGAAGATGACGCCGGGCAGATTGCCTGCGACCTCGGTAAGCCGGCGTTCCTGGACCCGCTCCATATCCAGCTCGGCCAGACGCCGCTCGGAATCCCGCTGCTCGACCAGCAGGCGCCCGATGGAGAAGGCCAGCAGAATGGCGGTCGCCAGCGCCATGCCGCCACCGCCGATGAGAAGCCAGCGCTGACGCCAGATCGGCGTTTCCACCAGATCGGCGGGTGCTCCGACGGCCACAGCCCAGCCGGTGCGGCTGGAGCGGTGGATGGCCGTGTAGACCCGTGCTCCGTCCTGGTCCAGTGCCAGGGACAGCGAATCATCGGGAACACGGGACAGTATCTCCGCCAGGGCTTGGGGCGCGGGCCGACCGATGAACCGGCCGGGTGCCGGCAGCCGGCCGGCGATGAGCGCGCTGCGGTCGAGAACGGCCACAGTCCAGCCCTCGGGCAGGCGCAGGCGGTGCAGGGCCGTCGTGAAGACCACGGGATCGACGGACGCCAGAATGATCCGGCGTCCGGGGACCTGCGGACCGCCGCCGTCAGGGGCCGGCCCCTCCTCCTCCGAGGCAGACGCATCCGGCACGGGGGCCGCCAGGACAATGGCGGACATCCCTTCGCAGCGCGACGGCGTATGGACACCCAGGATCATGGGCCGTTGCTGGACCAGGAGCGGGATCACCGGATCGGTGCCGGCCGGCGGTGCGGTCGGCTGCCCCGGCTCGCTCCGGCGTCGGCGCAGTTCCATCAGCCGGGAGCCGTCGGCCGCCATCAGGGCCAAACCGCACCAGTCGGGCCGGGTTTGCAGGACCCGGCGGCCGGGAACCAACATGATCTCGATACGTTGACTGCGCAGGCCCGGACTGGATGCCAGCGTTTCCAGCGTGGCCAGATGCCACCCCAGTTCCCCGTCGATAGCATCCATCGCCACCCGTGCGGTCTGCCGCAGGGAGTCTTCGACCGTCTCCTGACGACTTGCATCCAACTGAATGACAAGCACACCGGCGAAGGTGAGGATCGGCAGGGCAACGGCGGCAGCCAGACTGGCGATGCGCACACGGTGGAACATCCTGCTGGTGTACAGCAGCATCCCATCCCGCGGCGACTCCCCAAATGGTCGGGCATTCATCCGGATGCCATACCATTCATCGATGGCAACCTGGAATCATATGTCAAATCATGAACATGGTGATGGCGTGTCGTCTGCTGGACCACGGCTCGGATCTGCTCCATCCCGGCCGGATCAGGACATCACCTCTCTCTTGCCTTTTATCGAACCGCACCCAGGCCGGTCAGATGCCGGCATCTGTGTTTTATAAACACACTATGGCGTTCAGTCCGAAGATCCGCCGCGGCATCAGCCGTTGCCATAGGCCCGCACGATCGGCACATGCGCCGCCCGCCAGGCCGGGAACAGGCCCCCCAGAAGGCCAACGACCAGGGCCAGGACCACGCCCTGGAACACCAGCACCGGGCTGAGCCGGAAGGCGAAAACCACCTGGGTGAACCCGCTGCCGAGGGTGGAGGCGGTGACCCCATCGAACGCTGCCCAGGTCACCGCAGCCCCCAGAAGACCACCCAGCAGGGCAAGCAACAGGGACTCGATCAGAGTGCCGACGAAGCTGGGAATGCCGCCGAACCCCAGGCAGCGCAGGGTCGCAATCTCCTGCGCGCGGGCGGCAACCGCGCTGTACATGGTGTTCAGCGCCCCGGCCAGGGCCCCCACGGCCATGGCGATGGCCAGGGGCCAGCCGAGAAAGCGGATCAGAGTGATGGTGCTGGAGGCCTGATCGGCGAAATAGGCGACCTCGGACTTGGCGTCCAGCTTCAGGCGGGGATCGGCGTCCAGATAGGCCCGAAGCGCCGGCAGCCGGTCCGGCGCGTCCAGGCGCACGCGGATGCTCTGGAAGACATTGGTCCGGCGGAACAGGCTCTGCACCGTGGCGATATCGGCCCACAGCTCGGATTCGAAGACCGAACCGCCCATATCGAACACGCCGACCACGGTCCAGTCGGCATTGGCGATGCGGACACGGCTGCCCAGGTCGAACCCGGCGAACTCGCGGACCAGGCTCTGCCCCACCATCAGTTCGGCCGAACCGGGCTGCGCCATGCGGCCACCGACGATCCGGAATCCGGGGCGGATGGCGGCCCCTTCCGGCCCCATGCCCCGCAGCGTGACATTGGCCTTGCTGCCGCCGGCCCGCTTGCGCCCGTCCACCGTGACATAGAGCTCTGCCGACACCAGCGGGCGGCCATCGGCGCCGCGGGCGATGCCCGGCGCCTCCTCCACCAGCCGGACCTGATCGCGGCTGATGCTGCTGTTGATCTCCACACCGGCACCGCCGCGCAGCAGCACCGCCACCTCGGGCGAACCGGTGCCACGCAGGGTCTGCTCGAAACCGTTGGCCATGGCCAGGAAGGACAGGAGCACGGCCACCACCAGCGCCACGGCCACGACGGTGGAGGCCGACAGCCAGGCCCGCTGCGGCATGCTTTTGACATTGATGGCCGTCACGGCGGCGATCTGGGCCAGAAGGCGCGGCATGGTCTAATCCCGTCCCAGTCCGGTCACGATGTTCAGGCGCAGCGCGTTCAGCGCCGGCAGCGCCCCGGTGGCGAGGCCCAGCAGCAGCATCAGGCCGACCCCGGTCAGCGCCACCGGCGGCGCCAGCGCCAGGCCGGGGGCGAAGCCGGCCAGCAGGGGACGCAGGGCCGCCAATGCGGCCGCTGCCGCCAGCAGGCCGGGAATGCCGCCGAGAAAGGCCAGCAGCAGGCTTTCGCCCAGCACCAGACGGAAGATGCGCGGGCTGGGAAAGCCCAGCGTCTTCAGCACCGCCACCTCGCGCGTGCGTTCGCGGATGGCCATGACCATGGTGTTGCCGACGATCATCAGGATGGTGACGAAGGCGGCCCCGACCACCAGCCCGACGATCAGGGCGATGTTGCCGAACTGGGCCGCGAACTGCTTGTTGAAGGCGGCTTCGGTCACCGTCTCCGTTTCGGCGAAGGAGTTGGCGAACAGGGAATCGATGCGCGCCGCCACCGTCTCGTTCACGGCCGCATCCACGGTTTCCAGAACCACCACGCCGATGCTGTCGCGGGCCACGCCGCGCGTCTCGTTCAGGTAATCATAGTGGAAGACCACCAGATTGGTGTCGGACTGCGGCTTGCCCGGCCGCAGGATGCCGGCGATGGTGAAGTCCCAGCGCCGCCCGCCGGTGGAGCTGTTGGTCCAGATGTTGCTGGACAGGGGGATGCGGTCGCCGATTTTCCAGCCATATTTCGCCGCCACCACATCGCCGACCAGCAGGCTGCCCTGGTCGGCCAGGAACCGCGCCCGCTCCTCCGCCGTGACCCGCAGATCGTCACGGTAGATGTCGAGATAGCTGTCCGGCTCCACGGCGAAGGCGATCAGGAAGTTCCGCGGCTCCTGGTAATAGCCACCGAACCAGCTGAAATGGCTGGCCAGCCGCACCCCCTCGACCCCGCGCACCCGCCCCAGATAGGCCAGGGGCAGGGGCTGGGTGAAATTGATCTTGTTGTTGACGACCAGGCGGTTGGCGGCGGCCGTCGTCTCCCCGCTGCTGAAGGCGCGTTCGAAACTGGCCAGAACGCCGAAGATCAGGAAGGCGATGAAGATGGCCACGATCATCAGCATGGCCCGCAGCTTCCGCCGGAACAGGTTGGCGCGGACCAGGGTGAAATCGTTCATGACACCCTGGCCCCCGCCAGCTCGTTCTCGACGAACCGTCCCTTGTCCAGATGCAGGATACGCCCGGCATAGCGGGCGGCCTCCGGATCATGGGTCACCATGACGATGGTCTTGCCCATTTCGCGGTTCAGCAGCTGCAGCATGCGCAGGATCTCATCGGCCGTGCCGCGGTCGAGATCGCCGGTGGGCTCGTCGCAGAGCAGCATCTTCGGGTCGGACACGATGGCGCGGGCGATGGCGACGCGCTGCTGCTGTCCGCCGGACATTTCCCGGGGATAATGGCCCAGCCGGTCGGACAGGCCGACGATGCGCAGGGCGATCTCGGCCCGCTGCCGGCGCTCCGCCCGGCCCAGCGGGGTCAGCAGCAGCGGCAGCTCGACATTGCGCAGGGCCGTCAGGGTCGGCATGAGGTTGTAGAACTGGAAGATGAAGCCGACATTGTTGGCACGCCAGTCCGCCAGCCGTCCTTCCGGCAGCCGGTCGATACGGGCGCCGTCGAACCAGATCTCCCCGCCCGTGGGCTGGTCGATCCCCCCCAACAGGTTCAGCAGCGTGGTCTTGCCCGACCCGCTGGGTCCCATGATGGCGACGAAGTCCCCCCGCCCGATCCCCATGTCCAGATGGTCGAAGATGGTGATGCCCTGTCCGGCCTTGGTGAAGCGCTTGGCCACGCCGGACAGGCGGATCAGATCCGGCGCGGTCATGGTGTGCTCCGGGCGGTCCGGGCGGCATCGAGGAATGTCACCTTGGCCGCCATGTTGGGCAGGATGCGCGCATCGCGCAGCCCCAGCGCGATGCGCACCTTGATGGTGGCCTTGTCACGGTTGGCCGTGGGGATCACCGCGATGACCGAGGCGGGAATGGTCCAGTCGGGATAGGCGTCGAGCACCGCCTGCACCGGCTGCTCCGGCGAAACCCGGCCGATATTGGCCTCGTTCACATCCACCTCGATCTCCAGGCTGTCCATGTCCACCAGCGTGCAGATGCCGGTGCGGGTGAAGCCGCCGGAGGACATGGGACTGATGATCTCCCCGGGCTGGGCATTCTTCTCCGTCACCACGCCGGCGAAGGGGGCCCGGACCAGATGCCGGTCCACCGCCTCGACATTGCGGGCCACGGTCAGGCGGGCCGCCTCCAGCTCGGCACGGGCCGCCTGCAGCTGGGCCCGCAGCGACTCGGCCCGGGCCTTGGCGCGGATCAGGTCGGCATCGCTGGCCACCCGGTTGCCGGACAGGGCCGTGGTCCGGGTCAGGGTGCGTTCGGCATCCCGCAGATCTGCGGCCGTGCTGTCGATGGCCGCCGCGGCCGCGGTCACCTTGGCCCTGGACAGATCCAGGTCGATGCGGGCCAGACGGTCATCCAGCCGGGCCAGCAGGTCGCCCGCGGCGACGCTGACACCTTCCTGGACGCGCACCTCCTCGACTCGGCCGGTGATCTCGGCCGAGACCGTGGCCATGCGCCGGGCGACGATGAAGCCGGACGCCACCAGCGACCCGGCGGGCCGGGCCGCGGCAGCGGCGGGGGGTGCTGCCCCCTGCACCGGCGTCGGCTTGGTTTCCGCCGGGGGTTGTAGCGGCCGTTCCGCCATGGCGGCGGGCTTGGCCGCTTCGACTGTGGAGCGTGGCGGTGCCGATCCCCAGGCCAGATACGCTCCCGTCCCCGCCCCGGCAAGGGCAGAGACCGTCACCAGGACGGGCCAGACACGGTGCCGCGACCGCCGCTGCCAGTCGGCCCCACTCCGATCGATTTCCAGTGCCCGCAGAAGACGGGCGGTATCATCCTGCATGGTTCCCATTCCACCCACGCCGCCGCACAACCGCAGCGAGCGGCCGGCGTCTTAATCTTGGTCCGTGCCGGCAAATGGAAAGTGGCGGCACCCGACTTCTTTCCGCCCGCTCCAGCCGGCCCACACACACCGGGGCCACAGGCCCGGAACCGCGATCACAGGCGCGGGTAACGGTTTCGACTCCACCGGGCTCCCCTAGGTGGGGTACTTTCCTTTCACCGGCCGCTGTGGCACACGGGGACAAACCAGCCGGAATGCGATACGAATTGGAATCGTGAACCCGGGTTGCCGGACAGGTCAGCGGATGCGGACAGTTTATCACCACCCTTTGTCGCCTTACGCGCGGAAAGTCCGGGTGGCTCTTGCGGAAAAGCGGCTGGAGTTCAGTCTGGAACTGGAAAAGCCCTGGGACCGGCGGGAGGATTTCCTGCTGCTGAACCCGGCTGGCGAGGTGCCGGTTCTGGTCGAGGAGGATGGCGCGGTCATCGCCGACCACGCCGCCATCTGCGAATATCTGGAAGACGCCTATCCCGACACCACCCTGCTGGGCGCCCAGGTGGTGCAGCGGGCCGAGGTGCGCCGGCTGACCTCGTGGTTCGACGTCAAGTTCGTGCGCGAGGTGACGGACCTGCTGCTGGGGGAGAAGCTGTTCAAGCGCCTGTCCGGCCAGGGCACGCCCCACGCCGCGGCCATCCGGGCCGGCCACGCCAACATCCATTACCATCTCGACTATATCGGCTGGCTGACCGAGCGGCGGACCTGGCTGGCGGGGGATGATTTCTCCCTGGCCGACGTGGCCTGCGCCGCCCAGCTGTCGGCCATCGACTACCTGGGCGACGTGCCCTGGGACGATCACCAGGACGCCCGCGATTACTACGCCCGCGTCAAGAGCCGCCCCAGCTTCCGGCCGCTGCTGGCCGACCACATCGCCGGCGTGCCGCCGCCCAAGCATTACGCCGATCTGGATTTCTGACCGCCTCCGCGATCGGGCCAAGAGACTGACGCAATTCCGCCAAGAGCGGGGGCGATAAGGGGCAGACCACCGGCCGCGTCGCCCCCTTGGCGGCTGCCGGATCGTTTCAAGGAGACCACCTGATGCGCCGCACGCTTCTCCCCCTGGCCCTGGTGGCCGGCCTGACCGTCTCGGTGCCGGCCCTGGCACAGATGGCCCCGCCCGTCCTCGACACGGTGTCGCTGACCCTGTCGGCAGAGGATTGGGTGAAGTCGGAAACGGCCCTGGTGACGCTGGTGGTGGACGCAGCCGGCAACGGCACGGATGCCGGGACCCTGCGCGGTGACCTTGTGAAGGTGGCGGGCGCGGTCGCCGACAAGGCCGACTGGCGCATCGTGCGGCTGGACCGGGTGCCGGATCAGGCCGGCCTGGACCGCTGGCAGGCGGGATTGCAGGCACGCCTGCCGGAAGCCCAATTGTCGAACCTGGCCGAGCGGACCAAGAAGGCCAGCCGGCCGGGGCTGCAGGTCCGGGTGGGTGCTGTCGCCTTCGACCCCACCCTGGCCGAAATGGAAGCCGCCAAGGGCGCCCTGCGCGATCAGCTCTACCGCCGCGTCAACGAGGAACTGGCCAAACTGAAAACGGCCTTCCCCGACCGCGACTTCCGCGTGGGCGGTGTCGACTTCATGGAGTACGAGCCGCCGCAGCCCGTGCCGGCCCCCATGATGCGCGCCACGGCGGTGGAGAGTTTCGCCAAGGCTGATGCGGTACAAGGCGGCGTGCAGGAGAAGCTGCGCATCACCGCCCGCGTGACGCTGAGCGCCTTCGCCAAGGCGCCGGCCCCCTGAGGCCCTCATCCGGCTCCGCCCCTCTCGGCCCGCAGCTGGGCCGAGAGGCCGGCGCGGTAGTTGGGATAGCGCAGCCGCACCCCCAGATCCCGCTTGATGCGGCCATTGCCGACCCGCTTGCTTTCGCCGTAGAAGCTGGCGGCCATGGGCGACAGGGTGGCCGGATCGAACGGCTCCAGCGGCGGCGGCGGCATGCCGAGCAGGCCGGCCGCATAGGCGACGACATCGGCGGAGGACGCAGGCTCGTCATCCGCCACCGTGTAGATGGCACCGGGATCGGGCCTGTGCATGGACGCCCGCAGGGTCCCGGCGATGTCCTCCACATGGATACGGCTGAACAGATGGCCCGGCTTGTCGATGCGGCGGGCGGTGCCGGCCCGCAGCGCATCGAGGGCACTGCGGCCCGGCCCGTAGATTCCGGGCAGGCGGAAGATGTGCAGCGGCAGGCCCAGGCGGCGCCAGCCGGCCTCCGCCGACACACGCCGCCGCCCCCGCTCCGTCTTCGGCGCCAGGGGCGAGTCTTCGTCCACCCAGGCGCCGCCGACATCGCCATAGACGCCGGTGGTGGAGACATAGCCGGTCCAGACCAGACCGGTCAGGGCCGCCAGCGCGTCGCCATGCGCATCAAGCACCGGGTCGCCCGCCGCATCCGGCGGCACCGTGGACAGAAGATGGGTCGTTCCGGACAGGATTGCCGCCGCATCCTCCAATGGGCGCCCCCTGTCGAACAGATGGGCCGCGATGCCCTGGGCCCGCAGCTGTGCCGCCTTGTCCGGACTGCGGGTGGTGCCGGCGACGCTCCAGCCCTCCGCGGCCAGGGCGCGGGCCAGAGCCAGGGCCGTGAAGCCGAGGCCGAACACGAACAGGCGGCCGGGCACCGGATGAGGCATGGGAAACCTGCTGCTTTTGTCGTGGACTCTCACCATCGGATCAGGACTCTAGGCATCATGATGCTGCGCCTCAACCGTCTCGCCGTCCTTGTGGCGGTTCCGCTGCTGTCCGCCCTGCCGGCCAGCGCCGCCCCCTTCGCCAACCGGGCCGCCTGTCTGGCCCGCGCCGAACAGCTTCCCGATTTCGCCTATGAGGAGGCGCGCCTCTGGGAAAAGCAGGGTGGCGGGCTGGATGCCCGCCTGTGCCAGGGCGTGGCGCTGCTGCTGCGGGCGGACTGGCGTCCGGCGGCGGAGACGCTGGAAAGCGTGATCGGCCAGATGGACAAGGAACCGGCCGAACTCCGCGGCAATCTCTGGGGCCGGATCGGTCTGGCCTGGCAGAAGGCCAAGGAACCGGCCCGGGCGGAGAAAGCCTATGATCAGGCCCTCACCCTGCTGCCCGGCGATGCGCAGCTGCGGATGGACCGCGCCTATCTGCGGGCGGAACAGGAACGCTGGTGGGAGGTGATCCAGGATCTGGATCTGGTGATCAAGGCCCGCCCGAAACAGGCCGAGCCGTTCATCATGCGGGCCGAAGCCCATCGCAAGCTGGCCCTGTCCGGCGAGGCGCGGGCCGACATCGATCAGGCGCTGACACTCCAGCCCGAAAGCGCCGACGCCCTGCTTCTGCGCGGCAACCTGCGGGCCGATGCCGGCGATTATGCCGGGGCCAAGGCGGACTGGACCAAGGTGCAGCAGGTGGCGAAGACCGAGTCGTCCGCGGCCCGCAGTGCCGTCGATAATCTCAATGCCCTGATGCTCATGGAAGCCAAAGGCAAGTCCGAAGCCAAAGAGACGCGGTGACGACGCACGCGAAAGTGGCGCCCCGCCGCCGGAATTGCCCGATTTTGCCATAATCCGTCCCAACCGGTGCCCCACCGTGCCGGTCTTCTGATCCCGTCCTGCCGTTCAGGACAGGTCAGGAGAGACTGCCATGACACACCGGACCGACCTGCTGGTCATTCCCGCCATGCCCGCCTATCGCCGGGCCATGCTGGCGTTCGCCATCACCGCTGCCTGCATCATCGGCGGTGTCAGTGTTCTGGCCGTCGTCACCCGTCCCTCCGTTCACAGTGCCGCGGCCGGCACCGGCGCACAGGTCGCCATGGCCGACGTCAGAGCCTCCGGCCACCCCGGTTCCTGACGGCAGGCCCGTCGAATCCGCAGTCCATCGCCCCGCAGTCCCTGGGGTCGGGCTGCGGTGGGCGTGCCGGATCATGCCCCCCGGCGCGTCCTCTGCCATGAACGGTTCCGGCCGCCCCGCCGGGGCCGTTCATGGTTCCAGCCCACCGACGGCATCAGCGGGACACGACCTCCCGCTGTTCCCGGACCCCCAGCAACAGCAGCAGCCCGGCCAGGAACAGGACCAGCACCGTCGCCATGCCGCCACGCTGGCTGCCGCTGGCCGCCGTGGCGATGCCATAGGCGAAGGGGCCGATCATGCCGACGGCCCGTCCGGTCAGCCCGTACAGCCCGAAGATCTCCGCCTCCATGCCCGGCGGGGCCAGACGGACCACCATGGTCCGGGCCGAGGCCTGGGCCGGCCCGAAGAAGATGCCCAGCAGCAGCCCGAACAGCAGCAGCCATTGCTGCTCCTGTGTCCAGCCGGCCAGCGGCAGGGCCAGAGACGGCGCCCAGCCCCACCAGGGCGTCCCCACCAGCAGCAGGCCGGTGCTGGCGGCGATCAGGCCCAGGATGCTGATGATCAGGGTCGGCTTGGCCCCGGCCAGATCATCGACCCAGGCGAAGCCGATGGCGCCGATGCCGGCGGCCACATTCAGCAGGATGGCGAACAGGATGATCTGCGCCGTGTCCATGCCGAACAGGGCACCGGCCACGATGCCGCCGAAGGCGGTGATGGTGTTGATGCCATCGCGCCAGAAGGCGCTGGCCACCAGATAGCGCACCAGATTGCCATAGCGCCGGACCTGCCGGATGCTGTTGCCCAGCGCCGACAGCCCTTCGCGGATGACCGCCCCGGCCGGGCGCGCCACCGGCGGACGATCCGGGCAGAGCAGGAACAGCGGCAGCGCGAACACGGCATACCACAGGGCCACCAGCACCGCCGTGGCCCGGATATGCGCGGCGTCGGTCTTGTCCAGCAGCCCGAACAGCGGCGCATCCGTCTGCACCAGCAGCACCAGGCACACCACCAGCGCACCCAGCCCGCCGAAATAGCCGAGGCCCCAGCCCCAGCCGGAGACGCGGCCCGCCCAGCCCTGCGGCGCCACCCGCACCAGCAGGGCATTGTAGAAGACATAGGACAGTTCGAACGCCGTCGTCGCCACGCCCAGGGCGATCAGGGCCAGCAGCACCGAATCGGGCTGCGGGGTGACGAACCAGAGCAGGGCCGTCCCCAGCACGCTGATGGCCGTCATCAGCCCCAGCCAGGGCTTGGCCCGGCCGCCATGGTCGCCGATGGCGCCCAGGATCGGCGACAGGATGGCGACGACGATGCCGGACAGGCCCAGGGCCAGGCCCCATTGCTGGGTCCCCTGTTCCGGATTGATCGCCACCGCCTCGGTGAAGTAGCGGCTGAAGACGAAGGTGCCGATCACGGTATTGAAGGCCGACATGGCCCAGTCATAAAGGCACCAGCCGGCAATTCCCCGCCGGTACCCCCGCAGATCACCGCTCACCGGAATACCCTCCGTCCGTTGCGGCGCGAAGGTGGCACGACAGCGGCGGCTGGACAAGCCGCGCACGCAAGAGCCGGCCAGACACAGCCGCGGCAGAGTGGCTGAGGACCCGTGGCTGGGGGCTACCGCAGCAGAAACGACAGCAGGCGATCCATCCGCGGGCCATAGGGCGGCCGGCTCAGCCACGCGCCATTGACACGGGATTGCAGGAACACCGATTTGGCGTGGCTGAAACTGCGGAAGCCGGCCTCGCCATGATAGGCGCCCATGCCGCTCGCCCCGACACCGCCGAACGGCAGTTCCTCCTGCACACAGTGCAACAGCGTGTCGTTGACGGTGACACCGCCGGAGATGGTGCGCTCCAGCGTCCGCTCCACCGTGCCGGCATCATCGCTGAACACATAGAGGGCCAGGGGTCGCGGCCCGCTGTTGATGGCCTGCCAGGCCTGCTCCAGCCCGTCATAGGCGAGGACGGGGAGGAGCGGTCCGAAGATCTCTTCCGACCGGATGGCCGCCGTCTCCGGAACATCCGTCAGCAGAGTCGGGGCCATCCGCCGTCTGGCCGGGTCGGGCAGGTCTCCATCGGGGGTAATGACATGCAGTGTCGCCCCCTTGCCCGCCGCATCGTCCAGCAGATGGCGCAGACGCTGCATATGCCGGTCGCTGATGATGGCGCTGTAATCGGGATTGCCGGCCAGGGTCGGATAAAGACGGGTGGCCGCGCTGCGGAAGGCCGCGACGAAGGCCTGCTCCCGTCCCCGCGGCACCAGCACATAGTCCGGCGCGATACAGGTCTGACCGGCATTGAACAGCTTGCCGGCGGCGATGCTGGCCGCCGCCCGGTCCAGCGGATAGTCCGGCGCGATCAGGGCGGGCGACTTGCCGCCCAGCTCCAGCGTCACCGGCACCAGATTGTCGGCCGCCGCCCGCATGACCTGCCGCCCCACGCTCGTCGAGCCCGTGAACAGCAGATGGTCGAAGGGCAGCCGCACGAAGGCCTGGGCCACATCCGCCCCCCCCTGGATCACGGCCACCTCCGCCGGCTCGAACACTTCCGCCAACAGGCGCTCCAGCACGTCGGCTGTACGCGGGGTCAGTTCGGAAGGCTTAAGCAGGACCCTGTTGCCGGCGGCGATGGCCGCCGTCAGGGGGGCCAGCGCCAGCTGCACCGGATAATTCCAGGGGCTGACGATCCCCACCACCCCCAACGGCTGATACAGCACCCGCCCCCGCCCGGGGCGGAACAGCAGATCGATAGGCCGGCGGCGCGGCCGCATCCAGCGGCGGAAATGGCGGCGGGCATGGCGGATGCCCGCCAGCACGGGGAACAGGTCGGCCAGCTTCGTCTCGTGCGAGGACCGGTGGCCGAAATCCTGACGGACGGCATCGACCAGAGCCTCCTGGTACTTCCGCAGGGCGGCGGCCAGACCCGCCAGTCCCTCGTCACGACGGGCGGGGGACAGGGGGCCGCGTTCCAGCCAGGCCTTGCGCTGAAGCGCGAGCATGGGATGCAGGCGCTGATCGATATCGGGGAAGCGGCCGGGCAGCGGAAACTCGACCACCGCATCGTTCATGGACAATCTCCCCCTCGGATACACCTCCATCGGAGGCGTTGCCGAGATATGGTCCCGGAGCGGGGCGGAACAACCTCCAGCCCCGTCACCCGCCGCGGAAACGCCCGATCTTCAGGATGCGATAGCCTTGGCTGACCGGAAATCGTGATTCCACACGATGCCGGGCATCGCGGTCCAGGGCCGCGCCGAGCAGATAGATGCGGCCAGCCGCCCAGTCGGCCAGGGCCTCGGCGTTCCACGACGACTCGATGCGCGTGTTGATGACCGTGACTTCCCACAACTTGGCATGGGCCAATGTCGGCTTGTCGAAGAGATGAAGTCGCTGCTTCGGCGTGGCCTGAATGACCGCAAGCTCCGCCTCCGCCGTCTGGCGTTCCTCGATGGTCCGCCGCATCTCGGTCCTGATCCGGAGCATGTCACGGTCCGCAGCCGCGACCATGCTGTCCAGCGTCGAACAGGCCACACTGCCGCGGTGATGCTCGTCTTCGCTCCGCCGATGCTCGAGCTGGTACAGGCGTCCGTCCGCCTCGATGCCACGCAGGGTGGCGCCGACAAAGGCGATGGCCGAGACGATGAGGAGCAGACACGCGACGGCGACGATCATGGCCCCTACTCCGCCGCCGCCAGCGTGCCGCCCTGGACTGTCAGCCGCCCGACCACATATCCCGCGGACTCGGGGTAGATGCCCTGAGCCAGACGCTGGGCCTCGTTCCTGTCGGTGGCCCAGACCTCCAGGATATGACGGACACCGCGGAGCCGGCTGTCGCGGACCGACAGGGACGAATGGATGGCGAACAGCGGCCCCAGCGTCAGTATGCCGGCGAAAAGGCTCTGCCCCTGTCCCGCCTCGCCGACCTCATGGACGATCACATAATTCTCCTCGGCGGCCTGCCGCATCCGCCGCCGCAGATCGGCCAGTTGGGCAAGCTGGGTCGCCTGCTCCCGCTCCGCCTGGCGCACCGCCTCGAGCTTCTGCCGATAGGTATGAGTCTTCTCCTCCTGCTGGCGTTGAAGCCGCCGGATCTGGTCGCGCAGCCTGCGCAGGCGTCCCTGTCGCACCACCCGAAGACTCTGCCGGACCAGCGCGGCGCTGACGGCAGCGATCGCGGCCAGCAGGCTGCATACAAACAGCGTCAGATCCATTCCCTGTCCCTGCCGTGCGGCGGTCGTTTCCGACCAACGATCCCGAGGCCCCGACGCGCAGGTGCAAGACCGCACCCCTTCACGCCCAGGAATTGCACAGAGAGACAAAGTGGCAAACACCCTGTTGTGTCCAGAGAATTTACAGCCGATCCACAGGAGGAGTGAGCAATGGCAGAGCGCAAACGGCACGACCGTGTTGTGGTCATCACCGGCGCGTCCAGCGGCATCGGCCGCGCGACCGCCATCGCCTTTGCCGAACAGGGCGCCGCCGTCGTCCTGGCCGCCCGCCGTGAAGCTGCCTTGCATCAGGTGGCGGAGGATGTCCACCGGGCCGGCGGGCGGGCCATGGTGATCGCCACCGATGTGCGCGACGAGGGGCAGGTCCAGACCCTGGCCCGGCGGGCGACGGACGCCTTCGACCGGATCGACATCTGGATCAACAATGCCGGGATCGGAGCGTTCGGCAGTTTCGCCGACATTCCCGGTGAAGCCTTCAAAGCCGTCATCGACACCACCTTTTACGGATCGGTCCATGGCTTCCGGGCGGCGCTGCCCCAGATGAAGCGGCAGGGCTACGGCATCATCATCACCACCGCCAGTGTGGCCGGCCGCATCCCCACCCCCTATCAGGCCCCCTATAACGCGGCCAAGCATGCGCTGCTGGGCTTCGTCGAGACGGTGCGGCAGGAGCTGGACCTCGATGGCGAGGGGGACATCCATGTCTGCTCGGTCCTGCCCGGCCCGGTGGACACGCCGTTCTGGCAGCACAGCGCCAACTATTCCGGCCGGGATGTGCAGGCGCTGCCGAACCCGTCAGCCCCCGAGGATGTGGCCGCAGCCATGCTGCGGCTGGCCGATCATCCCAAGCGGGAGGTCGGGGTCGGTGCCCCGCCCTGGCTGCTGGAGATCGGCATGGGACTGGCCGGCGGCACGCTGGAACGGCGCATGGCCAGGAGCACCCGCCGGCATCTGTTCCAGGAGCGGTTCCATGGCCGCACCGATGGGGCATTGCTGCGCCCGATGCCCGAGGGCACGGGAACCTCTGGCGGCTGGCGGCCGCAGAAGAACGGCGATGGCGGCCGGCACAGCGGTATCGGCATCGGCAGCATTCTGGCCCTGGCGGTCCCCATCGGGGCCGCGGCCCTGTACCGCTACCAGCGCCACGGCAAGCTGTTCTGACCCCCGGGCGGCCCGGTCGGCTCAGTGCAGGGCCAGAACCGCGATGATGGCGGCCATCAGGATCAGCACGGCCCAGACGGGGCGCAGCTGGTGGTCGGTGCGGACCAGAAGACGTTGGACCAGATCGTGGATCGAGGCGGGATGGATGGGAACACCGCCCTGGGCGACCAGAGCGGCCGTCTGTTCCAGATCCCGCACCAGGGTCGGAAGCCGCACGGCGATGCTGGTCATGGCGGAGGCTGCCTCGGCCAGGCGGGCCTCGGGTCCGCGGTTCTCCCGCATCCATTGCTCGATCAGCGGACGGGCCAGCTCCCACATGTTGATGGCGGGGTTGAGGACGCGCCCCACGCCTTCCGCCGTCAGCATGCTCTTCTGCAGCAGCAGCAATTGCGGCTGCGTCTCCATCTGGAACTTCTCGGTCACGGCGAACAGCTGGGCCAGCAGCCGGCCGATGGAGATCTCGTTCAGCGG
The DNA here is from genome assembly GCF_003336875.1 of Oleisolibacter albus. Taxonomy (GTDB): domain Bacteria; phylum Pseudomonadota; class Alphaproteobacteria; order Azospirillales; family Azospirillaceae; genus Niveispirillum; species Niveispirillum album. The sequence continues at coordinate 25,780 of NZ_QGNJ01000012.1, forward strand.
ACGCCCGTGCAGCGGTTCGCCGATGGCGCGGCAGGCCTGCATGAACAGGTCCTGGTTCTGCGTCTTGGGGACGAACCCCGCATCGAAATGCACACGGGCGACCAGCCGGTAATCCCGGTTCAGGAAGCCGATCAGCATGTCGGCCAGATAAAGCCGGGTCTGCCGGTCGATCCGCCCCATGATGCCGAAATCGACGGCCACCAGACTGCCGGCGGCATCGACGAACATGTTGCCGGGGTGCAGGTCCGCATGGAAGAAGCCGTCGCGGAACACCTGGTTGAAGAAGGCGTTGGCCGCATGCTGCAGCAGGCGGTCCGGGTCGATACCGGCGTCGCGGATGGCATCGGTCCGGTCGACGGGAAGACCATCGACCCGGGCCAGGGTCAGCACGCGCTGGCTGGTGCGGTCCCAGTCGATGGCCGGTACCTTGAACGTCTCATCCCCCTGGAAGTTCTCGGCCAGCTCGGAGGCGGCGGCAGCCTCCATGCGCAGATCCATTTCCAGTGCCACCGTCTCGGCGAAGGTCTCCACCACGGCGACGGGCTTGAGGCGCTTCAAGCGCGGCTGCACCCGCAGCATCAGCCGGGCCAGCCAGAACATCAGGTCCAGGTCGCGTCGGAAAGCCAGCTCGATACCCGGCCGCAGCACCTTGACCGCGACCTGCCGCCCGTCCGGCGTTTCCGCGAAATGCACCTGGGCGATGCTGGCCGCCGCGACCGCCGCATCGTCGAAACGGCTGAACAGCAGACTGATCGGCCGTTCCAGCTCGGCCTCGATGATGGCCCGGGCCGCCGTGCCCGGAAAGGGCGGCAGCCGGTCGCGCAGCTGAGCCAGATCCGCCGCGATCTCATCCCCGACCAGATCGGCCCGGATCGACAGCACCTGCCCCAGCTTGATGAAACTTGGCCCCAACTCCTGCAGCGCACTGGCCAGGCGCTGGCCCGGCCGCCCCGGCGCCCGGTTGTTGTTGAGACGGCGCAGCACCCAGGCCAGGCCGGGAGCCGCATCCCGGAACGGGTCGGACAGCAGCGCACCATGCCGCCCCAGCGTCCGGGCGATGGCGACCAGACGCAACAGGTTGCGCAGGAGTCGGATCATGATGGACCCTTCAGATCCGCCAGCCGGAATGGATGCAGGCGATCCCGCCGGTCAGGTTGCGGGCGCGGGCCTTGACGAAGCCGGCGGCTTCGATGCGGCGGCAGAGCGCCTGTTGTTCGGGGAAGCGGCGGATGCTCTCGACCAGATATTGATAGCTGTCACGGTCCCCCGCCACCATCTGTCCCACCCAGGGCAGCACGCTGAAGGAGTAGCGGTCGTAGATTTCCCGGAAGACGGGGATGCTGACGTGGCTGAACTCCAGACAGAAGAAGCGCCCGCCCGGCTTCAACACCCGCCGCGCCTCGGCCAGGGCCTTGTCCATGTTGGTGACGTTGCGCAGACCGAAGGCGATGGTGTAGGCATCCATCGACCGGCTGGCGAAAGGCAGGTCCTCGGCATTGCCGACCGTCCATTCGATCCCGGTCAGCCGGCCCTGGTCGACGCCCCGATCCCGCCCGACCCGGACCATGGCCTCCGTCAGGTCGCACACGACGACGGCGGCGCCCGGCGCCTTGCGCTTCATGCGGAAGGCGATATCGCCGGTGCCGCCGGCCACATCCAGGATCGCCTCGCCATCACGGGGGCGCACCAGATCGACGAACGTGTCCTTCCACAGCCGATGGATACCGGCCGACATCAGATCGTTCATCAGGTCATAGCGGCTGGCAACGCTGGAGAAGACGCCACGGACCAGCGGCGTCTTCTCGCGCGGATCAACCTCACGGAAGCCGAAGAATCGGCCTTCCTCTCCGGGGGCGGGCTTGGGGGGGGCTTCGTTCGTCATGGTTCGGCACCATAGCGCCCGCCGCGCCCCAGTGAAAGCGGGCGCGGCATAGCGGCATGCAAATCTCTCCGTCCATGAACGAAAAGGGGGGCCGATGGCCCCCTTCCCTCACGGCCCCTTCTCGTCGAGGGCGTAGCCGGCCGAGCGCACGGTGCGGATCACATCCTGTTCATCCGTCTCGTTCAGCGCCTTGCGCAGCCGGCGGATATGCACATCGACGGTGCGCGGCTCGACATAGACATCGTGGCCCCAGACCACGTCCAGCAGCTGCTCGCGCGAGAAGACGCGGCCGGGATGCTGCATGAAATGCCGCAGCAGCCGGAACTCCGTCGGCCCCAGATGGATGTCGCGGCCGCCGCGGCGGACCCGGTGGGCCGCCAGATCCATGCTGATATCGGCGAAGCGCAGCAACTCGTCGGACAGGCCGGGCGCCGCCCGCCGCAACACGGCGCGGATACGGGCCACCAGCTCCGTCGGGCTGAAGGGCTTGGAGATATAGTCGTCGGCACCGCTGTTGAGACCGCGGACCCGGTCCGCCTCTTCCCCACGTGCCGTCAGCATGATGACGGGGACATCGCGGGTCTTGGGGCTGCGACGCAGCTGGCGGCAGACCTCCAGCCCGCTCATCAGCGGCAACATCCAGTCCAGCAGAACGAGATGCGGCGTCTGTTCCTCCGCCAGCAACAACGCTTCTTCGCCGTCGTTGGCGGTCAGAACCCGGAACCCTTCCTTTTCCAGGTTGTACTTCAGCAGAGTGACCAGGTCGACTTCGTCATCGACCACCAGGATCAAAGGCTTCAGGGCAGAGTTCATGATACCTGTTCTTGGTGGTGGCGACGCGAGACTTACTCGACGTCCTGCAGGTCGGGACCGACGGCGAAGCTGGTGGTATCGCCCTTGGGCCGGGCCCCGGTCAGCGGCTGACCCACGACCAGGAAATGCACGGTCTCGGCGATGTTGGTGGCGTGATCGCCAGCCCGCTCGAGATTCTTGGCGATGAACAGCAGATGCGTACACGGCGTGATGTTGCGCGGGTCCTCCATCATGTAGGTCAGGACTTCGCGGAACAGGCTGGTGTAGAGATCGTCGAGTTCTGCATCGCGATGCCAGGCGACGATCGCCTTCTCGACATCACGGTCGACATAGGCATCCAGCACATCCTTCAGCATCTCCTGCACCAGCCGCCCCATGCGGGGAATGGCGGTGGCCGGACGCACGGCCGGCAGCTGGGCCAGGGCGATCGACCGCTTGGCGATGTTGGCGGCATAATCGCCGGTCCGCTCCAGATCGGCCGACACCTTCAGCGCCGCCAGGATCTCGCGCAGATCGACACCCATGGGCTGGCGCAGGGCCAGCATGCGGATGGCTTCCTGCTCGATCTGGCGCTCGAACTCATCCAGCTGACTGTCGCTCTGCATGACCCGGCCGGCGAGATCCGTATCGCGGCGGGACACGGCCTGGACGGACGCCTCGACCTGGGCCTCGGCCACGCCCCCCATCTGGGCGATGAGGTTGGACAGGCGGCGCAGCTCCTGCTCGAAGGCCTTGACGGTATGCTCGGTGGCCATGGGCCAACTCCCTGAAACTAAACAATGATCGACGGATTGGAGCGGATCAGCCGTACCGGCCGGTGATATAGCCCTGTGTCCGCTCGTCGCGTGGGTTGGTGAAGATCTCCTCGGTCGCCCCGACCTCCACCAGATCACCCAGATGGAAGAAGGCCGTGCGCTGTGACACGCGGGCAGCCTGCTGCATGTTGTGGGTGACGATGACGATGGTGAAGTTCGCCCGCAGCTCGTCGATCAGCTCTTCGATATGAGCGGTGGCGATGGGGTCCAGGGCCGAGCAGGGCTCGTCCATGAGGATCACTTCCGGGCTGACGGCCACGGCACGCGCGATGCAGAGGCGCTGCTGCTGCCCACCGGACAGGCCGGTTCCCGGTTCGTTGAGGCGGTCTTTGACCTCGGTCCACAGGCCGGCACGCTTCAGCGACTGCTCGACAATGGCATCGAACTCGTCCTTGCGCGTGGCGAGACCATGCAGCTTCGGACCATAGACGATGTTGTCATAGATCGACTTGGGGAAGGGGTTGGGCTTCTGGAACACCATACCCACCCGGGCCCGCAGCTGCACCACGTCCAGCTTCGGGTCATAGATGTCCTGGCCGTCCAGGGTGATCTTCCCTTCGACCCGGCAGATGTCGATGGTGTCGTTCATGCGGTTCAGCGTCCGCAGGAACGTGGACTTGCCGCAGCCCGAGGGGCCGATCAGGGCCAGCACCTCGTTCTGGTAGATGTCCACATCGATGCCGTGGAGGGCGCGCTTTTCGCCGTAGAACACCTTCACGCCACGGCCGGCCATCTTGGCGCGCTTGGTCCCGGCCTCGCCGGAGGTCTTGGTCATGGTCTGGGTATCCATCGTCTTACCACCGACGTTCGAATTTCTTGCGGAGCCAGATGGCCGTGCCGTTCATGGCCACCAGGAAGACCAGCAGCACCATGATGGCGGCCGAGGTCAGTTCAACGAAGCCGCGCTCGGGCGCATCGGCCCAGATATAGACCTGCACCGGCAGCACCGAGGCGCTGTCGAGGAAGCCCGACGGCGCGCTGGTCACGAAGGCGTTCATGCCAACCATCAGCAGCGGGGCCGTCTCGCCCAGCGCATGGGCCATGGCGATGATGGTGCCGGTCAGGATGCCTGGCATGGCCAGAGGCAGCACATGGTGGGCCACGGTCTGGAGCCTCGATGCCCCCATGCCCAACGCCGCCTCGCGGATCGAGGGCGGCACCGCCTTCAGGGCCGCCCGGGCCGAGATGATGATGGTGGGCAGGCTCATGAGGGCGATGACCATGCCGCCGACCAGCGGCGAGGACCGGGGCAGGCCGAAGAACTGCAGGAACACCGCCAGGCCCAGCAGACCGAAGACGATGGACGGCACCGCCGCCAGATTGTTGATATTGACCTCGATGAGATCGGTCAGCCGGTTCTTCGGCGCGAACTCCTCAAGATAGACCGCCGTGGCGATGCCGATGGGCAGGGCCAGGGACAGGGTCACGATCAGGGTCAACACCGATCCCACCACCGCGCCGAACAGGCCGGCAAGCTCGGGATAGTTGCTGTCGGACGAGGTGAAGAAGGTGGAGTTGAAGATTGGGCCGCTGTCGCCGTCCTTCTTCAACTGGTCGAACCAGGCCAGCTGGCGATCATTGATCGGCCGGTTCGCCTCTTCTTCGTTGCGGTCGATGCGACCCTTTTCAATCTGGTTGATGGCATCGGACGCCGGAATCCAGACCTGGATGGTGCGGCCCAGCATGGCCGCATCGTCACCAACCTCCTTGGCCAGGAAGACGCCGGCGACCGGACTGATCAGGCCGCGCAACTCCTTGCGCGCGATCCGCCCCTCCGCCTGCGGGAAGCGCGTATAGAGCGCCTCGTGGATGACATCCTGGAAAGCGGCCCGGTCGAAGTCCGCGGGATTGCGTGTCCCCTTCGGATCGATCTTGGCCGGGTCGATGGTGACCTCAAGCCGGATCGCCGTCTGCCAGAACGCCGTCATCCCCTCGCGGGTGATGGTGAACAGCAGAACGACAAGCATGAGGCAGGCCACGGCAATGGCCAGGATGCCATAGATCTTGAATCGCTGTTCAGCCGCATAGCGGGCACGCAGCCGCTTCTCGGCCTCGACAGAGGTGTGGAACGAATGGGTCGCCGTCATCGGAGCTGCGATCTCAGTCATACTTTTCCCGATACTTCTGGACGACGCGCAGGGCGACGACGTTGAGCAGAAGGGTGGCGAAGAACAGCACCAGCCCCAGGGCGAAGGCGGACAAGGTCTTGGCGCTGTCGAATTCCTGGTCCCCGACCAGAAGCGCGGCGATCTGCACGGTCACGGTGGTCACCGCTTCCAGCGGGTTGGCCGTGATCTTGGCGGCCATGCCGGCGGCCATGACCACGATCATGGTCTCGCCGATGGCGCGGCTGATGGCCAGCAGGAAGGCCCCGACGATCCCCGGCAGCGCGGCCGGCAGGATGACCTGACGCACCGTCTCCGACCGGGTCGCGCCCAGCCCCAGGGACCCGTCGCGCAGGCTCTGTGGCACAGCGTTGATGACATCGTCCGAAAGCGAGGAGACGAAGGGAACGATCATCACCCCCATGACGACACCCGCCGCCAGGGCACTGTTGGAGGAGACACTGAGGCCCAGCAAGGACCCGACATCGCGGATCACGGGGGCCACGGTCAGAATGGCGAAAAACCCGTAGACCACGGTGGGGATGCCCGCCAGGATCTCCAGCACCGGCTTCACCGTGTTGCGAACGCCCCGCGGCGCATATTCGGACAGGTAGATGGCCGACAGCAGCCCCACCGGCCCGGCCACCATCATGGCCACGACCGCGATCAGCAGGGTGCCGGAGAAGAGCGGGACGGCCCCGAAGGCCCCGGATGATCCGGCCTGATCGGCGCGCAGTGCCGTCTGCGGGCTCCAATGCGTACCGAACAGGAACTCGACGGGCGACACACGGGCGAAGAAGCGCACACTCTCGAACAGCAGCGACAGGACGATGCCCAAGGTGGTGAAGATGGCGATCAGCGAACAGACGATCAGAAGCGCATTGACCACCTTTTCGACGCCGTTGCGCGCCCGGAGATCCGGCGAGATGCGCGCGCGGGTATAAACCAGACCGCCCACGGCCAGCACCGCGGAAATGGCGAAGAGCGACCAGTTGGCCAGAGACAGCAGCGTGCTGTAATGCGCCGCTGCCGGCTTGAGAATTCCCAGGACATCCGGATTGACATACTGGGACTGGCCGGCCGCAATGTTACGGATATTGATCAGAAGCAGCTGCTTCTGGTTGTCGCTGAGGAGATCGCTGCCCCCGGCGGCCAGACGCTCCATCAACTGGGCCAGATCCTGCGGCGGCAGCATCTGCTGCCCCCAGGCACGGATGGTGTCCACATCGAGCCCGGCCAGGACCAGCGCCTCGGTCACCGGGAACTTCAGGGCCAGCCAGAACAGCACCAGCACCAGCGCCGGCAACCCGGCCCAGATCGCAACGAACGAGCCGTAATAGTTGGGAACGGAATGCAGCGAGGCGATGCGCCCGCCGGACACGGCGACCGCACGGCTGCGCCCCATCCAGAAGCCGATGAGGGAAAGCAGCAGGATCAAGGCAACGGTGACCGATGCGGACATCGCCGGACTCACGACAATTGAGGCAATATCAAAGAAAACTATCAAACCGATACCGGCAGGCGCGAACGGCGGCGCCCTTGTGGGGCACCGCCGCCGCAGGCACCGGAGTGCCAGCCTTACGACGCCGGCTTGGCCATCGGCTGCAGCTTGGCCGCCGCGGCACTGACCTTGGCGTACTCATCCTTCGGCAGGGCGATCAGGCCCTTGTCGACCAGATAGCCATCCGCACCCATGGCGCGCTCGGAGGTGTACTCGGCGATGAATTCCTTCAGGCCGGGGATCACACCCACATGCTGCGCCTTGACATAGACGAACAGCGGACGGGAGATCGGGTACTTGCCCGAGGCGATGCTCTCGTAGCTGGGGGTCACGCCGCTGACGGAGTTGCCGGCGATCTTGTCCAGGTTCTCTTCCAGGTAGCTGTAGCCGAAGATGCCGAAGGAATTCGGATTGGCCTGCAGCCGCTGAACGATCAGGTTGTCGTTCTCGCCAGCCTCGATGAAGGCACCATCCTCACGCATGGTCTTGCAGACCACGCCGTGACGGGTGGCGTCCAGCGCCTTAATGGCCGGGAATTCCTTGCAGCCCGTCTCCATCACCAGCTCGACCCAGGCGTCGCGGGTGCCGGAGGTCGGGGGCGGACCCAGAACCTCGATCTCGACCTTCGGGAACTTCGGGTTGATCTGGTCCCAGGTCTTGTAGGGGTTGGCGACGATCTGGCCGTTCACCTCGACCTCCTTGGCCAGGGCCTGGAACAGCTCGGCCTTGGTCAGATCGAAGGAGGGGCGGGCCTTGGAATGGGCGAAGGCAATGCCGTCATAGCCGATGCGGATCTCGGCGATCGACTCCACGCCGTTCTTCTGGCAGGTGTCGAACTCGCTGGCCTTCATCGGGCGGGAGGCGCCGGTGATGTCCGGGGTCTCGGAACCGATACCGGTGCAGAACAGCTTCATGCCGCCGCCGGTGCCGGTGGACTCCAGGATCGGGGCCGGGAACTTGGAGGTCTGGCCGAAGCGTTCCACGACCGTGGAGGTGAAGGGGAACACGGTGGAGGACCCGACGATGCGGATCTGCTCACGGGCCTGGGCAATGCCGGTCATCGCCACGGCAGACACGGCGCAGAGCATGGCGGCGAGGGCAAGCTTCTTGGTGGTCACGACTGTGCCTCCGGTTTTTGGCTTACGATCACGGGGGGTGGCACCAGCCACCACCCATGCGGGTGGGGTCCCGACAGGGTGACCGGACGATAGCGCTCCCGCGCTACTCAAATACTACAGCTGCATGACAGTTCGATGACAGCGGCCAACTTTGTTCCCGCCGCCGGTCACAGCGGCCGGGAGGCCCGGTCCCACCTACCGAAAACCCCGCTGCGGCGGACTGTCACTGGGCCGCCGCCCGTGCCGCAGCCACCACCTCCTCCGTGGCGACAGGCAGGTGGACGGCAAAGGTGCTGCCCTTGCCGACCTCGCTGTCGATGGTCAGCCGCCCCCGATGGCGGTTGATGATGTGCTTGACGATGGCAAGCCCCAGGCCGGTTCCCCCCAGGGCACGGGACCGGGCCGGATCCACGCGATAGAACCGCTCGGTCAGGCGGGGCAGATGCGTGCGCGCAATCCCCTCGCCCCGGTCGGTGACGGAGACACGGAGCATGCGCTCGGCGCGATGGCGGCCGGGCAGGAGCGGCAGGGCGGCGGCGGCACTGCCCGGCGCCGGCTCGCACAGGGCAAGGGACACCGTCACCTCGGTCTGCTCCTTGCCATACTTGATGGCGTTGTCGATCAGGTTCTGGAACACCTGGGCCAACTGATCCTCATCGCCCTGAACCGGCGGCAGGCCCCCCGGACCGTCAATCTTCAGCTTCACCTTGCGCGCCGCCGCCCGCAGTTCCAGCCCGGTGACGACGGTGCGCACAATCGTGCCCAGATCGGCCAGACCGGTCGGCGGCGTATGCTCATCCATCTCGATCCGCGACAGGGACAGCAGGTCATTGACCAGGCGGGACATGCGGTTGGACTGCTCGAACATGATGCCGAGGAAGCGATCCCGCGCCTCGGCATCGTCGCGCGCCGGCCCGCGCAGCGTTTCGATGAACCCGATCAGCGCCGCCAGCGGGGTGCGCAGCTCATGGCTGGCATTGGCGACGAAGTCGGCCCGCATCTGCTCCGACCGCTTCAGCAGCGTGATGTCGTGCAATGTCAGCAGGACGGCGGGTCCCTCCACCGTATCCAGGCGGAACGGCTTCACGCGCGCCTGCAGGGTGCGCTCCACCGGAACGGGCAGCACCATCTCGACACTGCGGGAGGCGCCCCCGGCCAGAACCCCGGCGACCGCATCCAGAAGTGTCGGATTGCGCAAACTGACCGCCAGTTCGCGGCCGACCATGCGCTCGCCGAACAGGCTGCGGGCGGCACTGTTGGCCCGGACCACCCGCCGCCCCGAATCGATCAGCATCAGCGGATCATGCAGGGCATCGATCACGGCGATCGAGGCCGCGGCATCGGCACCCGCAGCCTGTTCGCGGATCAGCCAGCGCTGCTGCGCCCGCGCAATGGCGCCTGCGATCACCTCGGCTGAGGTCGACCGCACCTCCGGTGGGGGGACGAGGCCGCCGGCATCCGCAACCCGGTCGGCATAATCCGCCAGCGTGCGGGAGTCCGCCATGATCATGCGGAGCACCACCACAACCGCAGCCGTGACCAGCGCAAAGCCCGCCAGGGCAAAACCGGGGTCGAGCAGGCCCGGCAGGACCAACGAGAGCAGCAGCACCGCTGTGGGAGCCAGCAGCAGCACCCCGATCATGATGAACCGCACCGGCCTGATGTCACGCCAACTCATGAACCCCTGTCCCGTTCGGCAAAGGGGGTGGAATGCCCGGCAGCGGGCTGTCCCCCTTGGCTTCCCTCCCTGGATCGCTTCAGCGCACGCCCCGCCCAGATCCCTCCCGACGGGAGCAGAAACAACGGCACGGGCAGAGGCCGCGGCTGACCGGCGGAGATAGCATTCCCCGCCAGCCGCCGCATCCACTTCATGGAAACTTCATGCAAGGCATGGGGACATCAGCGGGTGAGCGCGTCATGCGCGGCCATGACGGCGGCCGTCACCAGATCATTGGTCGTCGCCCCCATCTGCACCACCTGCACCGGGCGGTCGAGACCGAGCAGCAGCGGCCCGATCATGGTGCCGCCACCGAACTTGTGCAGCAGCTTCGACCCGATATTGGCCGCGTGCAGCGCCGGCATGATCAGGACATTGGCCGGCCCCGACAGACGGCAGAAGGGATAAAGCCGCCGCATCAGCTCATGATCCAACGCCACATCGGCCGACAGTTCCCCATCGAACTCGAAATCGGGACGGCGCGCCGCCAGCAGGGCCACGGCCTCGCGCACATGCTGGGCACGGCTGCGCATGGGCTGGCCGAAATTGCTGAAGGACAGGAAGGCGACGCGCGGCTCATGCCCCATCTGGCGCGCCGCGCGCGCCGCCTGGATGGCAATGTCCACCAGCTGTTCCGGCTCCGGCCGCTCATGCACCGTGGTGTCGGCAATGAAGACGGTGCGGCTGCGGGTCGCCAGCACCGACAGGCCGAACACCAGATGATCCGGCTGCGGATCGATGACCCGCTGGATGTCCTCGAAGCTCACGGTGAAGCTGCGGGTCAGGCCGGTGACCATGGCGTCGGCGTCGCCGCAGGCCACCATGCAGGCGGCAAAGACATTGCGGTTCTGATTGACCATGCGCTGGCAGTCGCGGTGCAGATGCCCGCGGCGTTGCAGGCGGCCATAGAGAAACTCGGTGTAACGCTCGTTCTGGCGCGACAGCCGGGCATTATGCACTTCCAGCGGCTCGATCCCGGTCAGCCCCATCTCGGTCATGCGCTCGCCCACCACCTCCTCGCGGGCGACAAGGACAGGCGTGCCGAACCCGGCCTGGCGATAGGCGATGGCGGCCCGGATCACCACCTCTTCCTCGCCCTCGGCGAAGACAACGCGCTTGGGGGCCGCCTTCACCTTTTCATGGATCAGCTGCAGGCTGTCCGCCGTCGGATCGAGACGCAGGCGCAGGCAGCGGCGATAGGCCTCCAGATCGACGATCGGCTTGCGCGCCACCCCCGTCTCCATGGCCGCCTGGGCCACCGCCGCCGGAATGGTGACGATCAGGCGGGGATCGAACGGCACCGGGATGATATAGTCCGGCCCGTAGCGCAGCCGCCGGCCGGCATAGGCGGCGCCCACCTCGTCCGGAACCTCCTGGCGCGCCAGAGCGGCCAGGGCGCGGGCGGCGGCGATCTTCATGGCGTCGTTGATGGTGCTGGCCCGCACATCCAGCGCGCCGCGGAAGATGTAGGGAAAGCCCAGGACATTGTTGACCTGGTTGGGGTAGTCGCTGCGGCCGGTCGCCACGATGGCATCCCCGCGCACGGCGCGCACCTCCTCCGGCGTCACTTCCGGATCGGGATTGGCCAGGGCGAAAATGATGGGGTTGGCCGCCATCGAGCGCACCATGTCGGCCGTGACCGCCCCCTTCACCGACAGGCCGACGAAAACGTCGGCGCCCTTCATGGCATCGGCCAGACTGCGGGCCTCGGTGGTGACGGCATGGGCCGACTTCCACTGGTTCATGCCCTCGGACCGGCCCTTGTAGATCACGCCCTTGGTGTCGCAGAGCGTGACATTGTCATGGGGGATGCCCATGGCCTTGAACAGTTCGGCACAGGCGATGGCGGCGGCCCCGGCGCCGTTGACGACCAGCCGGGCGGACTTGATGTCCCGCCCCGTCAGTTCCAGGGCATTGAACAGGCCAGCGGCGGCGATGATGGCGGTGCCGTGCTGGTCGTCATGGAAGACGGGAATGTCCATCAGCTCGCGCAGGCGCTGCTCGATGATGAAGCAGTCCGGCGCCTTGATGTCCTCCAGATTGATGCCGCCGAAGCTGGGGCCGAGATAGCGCACGGCATTGATGAACTCGTCCACGTCGCGGGTATCGACCTCCAGGTCGATGCCGTCCACGTCGGCGAAGCGCTTGAACAGCACCGCCTTGCCTTCCATCACCGGCTTCGAGGCCAGCGCGCCCAGATCCCCCAGCCCCAGCACCGCCGTACCGTTGCTGATCACCGCCACAAGATTGCCCTTGGCCGTGTAGTCATAGGCCGTGCTGGGGTCCTGGTGGATACGCAGGCAGGGGGCGGCCACGCCGGGCGAGTAGGCCAGGGACAGATCGCGCTGTGTTCCCATCGGCTTGGTGGGCGTGATCTCCAGCTTGCCCGGCCGACCGCTGCAATGCAGCAGCAACGCTTCTTCATCCGTGACGCGACGATCCTTGCCCGACATATCCAACAATCCCCTTCGCCTTGATATGCAACTTTCTTAGCGCTGCATCTTAGCCGACGCCGTCACATCAAGGCCAGTGCCGACACCCCGACCCGTCCCCAGTCCGGAACGGCAGAGACGGCACTCTCAGGAGGTGGGAGGATTCAGGGCACCCGCCATGGCGGCGGCCCAGCTTCCGGAGGGATCGCTGCTGGCCTGCCATCCCATCATGCCGCCGAAGCTGCCGATCTCCTGCTGCAGCGGCTGGATGATCCGATGCACAATATCGTCGGGCGGGAGATAGCCGCTGCCCGCATCGTTTGGACCGACAGGCTTGCCCACGACCACCTTCTCGGCCGGAACGCCGATGGCCATGATCCCCTGGACAGCTCCCTGCGACGGACCGGTGATGTAGCTGGGGTCCTGGAAATCCGGGTTGTTGTAGTACTGCACATTGAGCCAGGCAATGGCGTCGCCGCATTCCTGCATGATGGTCTTATAGGCATAGTCCCATCCTGAATAGAAATAGGGCGGCTGCGGAGCGTGGCTGATGATTTTCTTACCCGATGGCAAGGCCCCATAGAGTTTCCGTGTCAGGCCGATCAGGAATTGCGTGCCGTCGAAGGTTGCACCTGCCTGGAAGGCGCCGCTGTCCTCGAAATCAATGTCGATACCATCCAGGCCGTACTGCTGCACATAACCGACCAACTGACTGACCACATTATCCAGGTCCTCGGACATTGCCTGCCAGTCGCTATTGGAACAGGCGCCGCCGCCCAGGGAGAGCAGAACCGCCTTTCCGGCCTGCTGGACCGTGGGAATCTGGGACATGACGGTCGAGGTCAGGTTGCCATCGAGGACCAGCGTGACGGGCTGACCAGGAATCGTCCCCGACTTCGGCTCGGTGAACGAGAGTATGATCTGGGTGTAGTCGGTGTCGGCGTAGTTACGCAGGGGAATCGTGTTGGCGTTGTAGTAGATGACGACGCGGGAACCAGCGGCGGGGTTTCCGGGCTGGCGGCTTCCGATCTGCATGGCTCGCTCCTTCTGCGGGAAATATAACGATACAATACACCATATAAATGCACAGCCGCTCCACCAAAAAGGCCGCCCGGCGAAGGCAAGGATACGCTGCGGCCCCAGGCGTCGGGACCTGTCCGGTTTGCGTCCGAACAGTTGCACCCTTCCCCCGCCCCCCGCCTTGGCCTACAAAGCTGTCGATAAGCCGGGCGGTCGTCTCGGCGGCAGCAACCACTACCCCAGGGAGGTCCCAACCCCATGCCCATACCGACTGTGTTCAAGGGCCGTCTCGCCCTGCCCGTCATCGCCTCGCCCATGTTCATCGTCAGCTATCCCGAGCTGGTGCTGGCGGAGTGCAAGGCCGGCATCATCGGCACCTTCCCCAGCCTCAATGCCCGGCCGCTGGAGGTGCTGGACGAATGGCTGGGCCGCATCACCAGCGAGCTGGCCAGCTATGCCGCCGCCAATCCGGACAAGCCTGTGGCGCCCTTCGGCGTCAATCTGATCGTCCACAAGTCGAACCCGCGGCTGCTGGACGATCTGGCGCTGGTGGTGAAGCACAAGGTTCCGCTGATCATCACCTCCGTCGGCGCACCGACCCAGATCGTGGAGGCGGTACACAGCTATGGCGGGCTGGTGTTCCATGATGTGACCAATATCAAGCACGCGAAGAAGGCGCTGGAAGCCGGCGTCGACGGGTTGATCCTGGTCTGCGCCGGGGCCGGCGGCCATGCCGGGACCCTGTCGCCCTTCGCCCTGCTGCCGGAAGTGCGCCAGTTCTTTGACGGTCCGATCGTGCTGGCCGGGTCCATGTCATCCGGGGCCGCCATCCGCGCCGCCGAGGCACTGGGCGCGGATTTCGCCTATATGGGCACGCGCTTCATCGCCACCGAGGAAGCCCATGCCAGCCCGGCCTACAAGCAGATGATCGTGGATGGCAGCGCCGCCGACATCGTCTATACGCCGGTCTTCAGCGGCATTCCCGGCAACTATCTGGCCCAGAGCGTCGTGGCCAACGGCATCGATCCGACCCAGATCAGCGCCACCATCGGCCAGCCCAATGTGGCCGACTGGAATGAAGGCTCGGCAAAGAAGGCCTGGAAGGACATCTGGTCGGCGGGCCAGGGCATCGGCACCATCCACGATGTTCCCACCGTGTCCGATCTGGTGCAGCGGCTTGTGCGTGAATATCAGGCGGCTGCGTCCAAGCCGGTCTTCGGTCGCTGATCCGCGGACCGCGGGGAGGACAGCGTTCCTCCCCACACCGCCGGCGGACTCACGATATGAGACTCACGACATGACCAGCAGGGAGGCGATCAGGACCTCCTGCACCGTGTCGGGACCCAGCACTTGGCGGGCAGCGCGCAGGATGCGCTCCTTGATGGCTTTTGCCCCATCGGAATCGATCCGCCCATTGCGCGAGACCGGGCTGGCCCAGGCCTCGTCGACGATCCGGCTGAGGATGGCCGGCTGCTGCAGCTTGGCTGCATCGCGCTGCAGCGGGTCTTTCAGGACCAGATCCGCTTCGATGCGCGCATAGGCGTAAGGCCCACGCTCCGGCACCGGCAGAACGATGGGCGACAGCCGCATGAAATTGTCGGGCGGGCGCACCGGCTTGGGCGGCTTCGGTTTCGCCGGCTTCGGCGGCGCCTCGCCATGCCCCTCCTCGGCCAGGGCCTGACCGGACAGAAGCAGCGGGGCGGCCATCAACCCGGCCAGCAATTGGCGACGATGCAGCACCGGCTCAATCCTCGGCCGTGGTCAGGCGCTGCCACCGCCACCAGGCGAAGGCAGCCAGAAGCACGGCGAACAGGACGCTGCCATGCAGCAGCACCAGGACGGCCATGGCGATCAGACAGGACAGGGACGTGATGTCCCAGAGGGGGCGCTGACCCGACCGGACCAGCATGCCGCCAGCCGCCGCGCTGGCGGCAAGGCCGACCAGCAGGGCCAGAACCACGGCTTCCGCCTGCGCGTCCGGTGGCAGATCCGCCGCCCGCAGCAGGGCCGAGGCCAGGATGCCGTCGCCGATGATCTTCAGCGCCACAGGCTGGTACGGGAAGGAAGCCGGATGATCGTGGTCTGACAAACTCATCATCGTCCAGGATGCAGGGAAGTACCTCATACGAAAATATGGCCACGGACCCTCGGCGGGCAACCAGACGGAGGGATACATTGAAACATGGCTGTGGCGGCAAACTGTCTGTACCAGACGGGCCATGGCATACCACCGCTCGTCTTCGGCTGTATGACGGCTGCCGGCGTGGCCCCGCGGTGACGCACAGGCCGGATGCTCCATCCTCCTCCGCACAGGGGGCATGGCCGGGTGTCTGTCCCCCTACCACCCGCCGGTTCCCGTTCGGAGCGGCCGGCTCGTCCCCTTGGACACTCTCTCCCTCGCCTTGGATTCGCCGCGGCCACTGCCCTACTCTTCCCGGACGGGCCGCGCCGGGCGGCATCCGTGACACCGGGATCGACGCATCCGTGATCCGCTTGCGCACCAAACCCCTGCCGCCGCCTGTCGATTGGCCGTCCATCAATGGACGCCCGGCCCGGATCCCGGCCGGACAGCGCCTCTATGTCATCGGTGACATCCATGGCCGCCTCGACCTGCTGCAATGCCTGCTCGACCGCATCCAGGCCGACATGGCGGCCAGCGGCGCAGATCTGCACCACACGCTGATTTTCCTTGGCGACTATGTGGATCGCGGCCCGGACAGCAGCGGGGTCCTGTCCCTGCTGTCCGGCGCCCCGCCTCCCGGGTTCGGCGCCGTGCATCTGAAGGGCAACCATGAAGAAGCCATGCTGGCCTTTCTCGATGACCCGCAGCAGGGGGAAGACTGGGTGCGGTTCGGCGGACAGACCACTCTGGCCAGCTACGGGATCGTGCGTCCCCCGGCCATGACCGTCAGCAGTTTCCTGGCCAAAGCCCGGCCGCATCTGGTCCGGACGATCCCCGGTCGGCATCTGGCGTTCCTGCGGGGGCTTCGCACCAGCCTGCGGTTCGGTGACTATCTGTTCGTCCATGCCGGCATCCGGCCGGGTCTTCCCTTGGCGCAGCAGGACAGCAACGACCTGCTCTGGATCCGGGAGCCCTTCCTGAAATCAGGCACGGACCATGGCGTCGTCGTTGTCCATGGCCACACCATCGTCGACAAGCCCGATATCCGGACCAACCGCATCGGCATCGACACCGGCGCCTATGCCACGGGGTGTCTGACCTGTCTGGTGCTGGAAGGCGCCTCGCACCGGTTCCTGAACAGCGGCTGATCCCCTGAGGGTTTGCCTTCACCGACCTTTCGCCTCTAAGCTGCCGCCTCACCGTCGCCGCAGACGACCGGACCATCGGACGGCCGTCTGCCCGGTCCAAATCCCTGTCGAACGGATCCGAACGTTGCGGGATCTTCTCCGTACCCTCCTTGGCTCCTCCGCCGCTGCACCGGGTGGGCCAAGCGGTGACCGCCTGCTGCGGGAGCAGATGGAGAATGCCGCACGCCGGGAGGCGGCCCTGTCCGCCGCCGCGGCACAGGCCGGGCTTGTCCTGTTCGAGCTGGATTCCCTGCTGCGCCCCCTCTGGGTCCTGGGGCCGGACACGGCGCTTCCGGCAGCGACATCTCCCGACCGCCGCCGGCTTGACGACGCGGCACAGCAGGTCCTGTCCGCCGGCCAGGAACGGAGCCTGTCCCTGGCACAGGGCCGGCGCGTCGTCTTGAGCCCCGTGCGTGATGCCGGCGGGGCCGTGACGGGGGTCGCCGGTGTCGTGCTCCCTTCACCGGCCCTGCCGATGGAGACGCCGCCCGCCCCGCGATCGACCCGTCCTGGACCGGCTTACGGAATGGCGAGCGCGGATATCCTGGCCCGGGCCAACCATGACCTGCGCCAGCCGATCCAGGCCATGCGCCTTTATCTGCACCTGCTGGAGACGAAGCTGGACAGCCCGCAGCAGCGGGATCTGGCCCAGCGCTTGGGCGAAGCGCTGGAAACCGGTGCGGAACAGTTGAGCGCGGTTCTCGATCTGGCCTGCCTCGATGCCGGCCGGACCAAGGTGTCGGCCACCAGCGTTCCCCTCGGACCGGCCCTGGCCCGGATCGCCGATGCGCTCCATCCCGATGCCGCGCGCAAGGGGCTCCGGCTCCGGACCGTGCCGAGCCGGCTCGTGGCCTATACCGACCCGGTTCTGTTGGACCGGATGCTGCGGGCGCTGACAGAGAACGCCGTCCGTTTCACCCGTGCGGGCCGGGTGTTGCTGGGGGTCCGGCCGATCGGCAACCGGGTTTCCATCCAGGTCTGGGACAGCGGCCCCGGCATCCCGGTCGAGCGACAGGTCGATATCTTCGAACCGTTCGTCCAGATGACGCCGCCGTACGAGGGGCGCCGGGGCCTCGGCCTGGGCCTGTCCCTGGTGGAACGGACCGCGCGCCTGCTGGGTGCCGACATCGCCGTCCGCTCCTGGCCGGGCCGGGGCAGCTGCTTCAGTCTGGTGCTGCCCACCACCCCACCGGCGGCCGTAACGGTCCCCAGCCCGCCCACCGCCATCCCCCCCTTGGCTGGCCGTGTCATCGCTCTGGCCGAGGATGACCGGCTGCAACTGGCCGCGTTGGAAGCGACGGTGCAGGATTGGGGATGTGACACCGTGATCGGCGGCAGCCTGCCCGAACTTCTGGCCGCCTTGCGGCAGGCCGGGCGTGCGCCCGATCTCATCATCAGCGATTTCCGCCTGCCCGGCGGGGAAACCGGCCTGTCCCTGGTCGAAACCCTGCGGCGGGATTATGGGCGGCCCATCGCCGGCCTGCTGCTGACCGGTGATGCCCATCCCGACCTCCAGGCCCAGGCCAGGGCGGCAGGCCTGGGCATCCTGCACAAGCCGGTGCATCCCGCCCGCCTGCGCCGTGCGGTGGAGCAGGCGCTGGCCGGCGGGTGACCGCGGTCAGTCGCGGAAGTTCACATACTGCAGGGGCTGCTCGATCTTCAGTCCCTTGACCAGGGCGATGGCCGCCTGCAGATCGTCGATCTTCTTGCCGGTGATCCGCAGCTCGTCCCCCTGGATGGCGGCCTGGACCTTCATCTTGCTGTCCTTGATGGCCTTGACGATCTGCTTCGACAGGGCCTGGTCCAGCCCCTGCTTGACCTTGACCACCTGACGCAGCGTGCCGCCGGCCGCATTCTCGGCCTTGGCCCAGTCCAGGGCGCCGGGGTCCAGCTTACGGCGGACGAAATAGGCCTTCAGCATCTCCGTCAGCTGGGTCAGCTTGGTCTGATCCTCGGTCTGGATGGTGATCTCGCCCTCGGCATGGACCAGCGTGCTCTTGGACCCCTTGAAGTCGAACCGGTTTTCCAGCTCGCGCATGACGCCGTTGACGGCGTTGGTGACCTCGGCCAGGTCGGTTTTGGAGACGATATCGAAGGACGGCATGGCAATCCGTGTCTGCAATCGGAAAGGGAAGGCCCGATCCTAGCACCGTCGGGCCGGGGCGGGGCAAGGGGGGAACCAAGGCCGGAGCACCCGGTTGAGAGGAACGCACCCGGGTTCCCCCGGGGACAGCCCGATGCCAGGGAGAGGGATGCATGCAGATCCGGGACATCATGACCAAGGATGTGGAGCTGGTCAGCCCCACCACCTCCTTGCAGGAAGCGGCGCGGAAGATGCGTGACGCCGATACCGGCTTCCTGCCGGTCGGGGAGGACGACCGGCTGGTCGGGACGGTCACCGACCGCGACATCACCGTGCGCTGCGTGGCCGAAGGGGCCAATCCGGGCCAGGCCACCGTGCGCGACGCCATGAGCGAGGCGCTGGTCTATGTCTTCGACGACCAGGACAGTGTCGAAGCCGCCCAGATCATGGCGGAAAAGGCGGTGAAACGCCTGCCCGTGCTGAACCGCGACAAGCGGCTGGTGGGGGTCGTCAGCCTGGGCGACGTCTCGCAGTCGGACGACGACATTGCCGGCCTGACCCAGAGCGACATCGCCCAGTCCAAACCCAATTCCTGAAACGGCGGCACCGCGGCCGGGGCCTGGAAACGCCCCGGCCAGGAGCCGGTCGCTTACTGGAACGCGGCCTCGGCGAAGCTGCGCAGCTTGCGGCTATGCAGCCGCTCCAGCCCGTAGTCGCGCATGATCTCCATGGCGCGCATGCCGATGGCCAGATGCTGGTCCACCCGGGCCCGGTAGAAGCTGTTGGCCATGCCGGGCAGCTTGATCTCTCCGTGCAGCGGCTTGTCCGAGACGCAGAGCAGCGTGCCGTAGGGAACGCGGAAGCGGAAGCCGTTGGCGGCGATGGTGGCCGATTCCATGTCCAGGGCGATGGCCCGGCTCTGGCTGAAGCGCATCACCGGCTCCCGGTGGTCGCGCAGTTCCCAGTTGCGGTTGTCGATGGTGGCCACGGTGCCGGTGCGCATCAGGCTCTTCAGTTCCCAGCCCTGCAAGCCGGTGACCTGCTCCACCGCCCGTTCCAGCGCCACCTGCACCTCGGCCAGGGCCGGGACCGGAACCCAGACCGGCAGGTCGGCATCCAGCACCTTGTCCTCGCGCACATAGCCGTGGGCCAGCACATAGTCACCCAGGCGCTGGGTGTCGCGCAGACCGGCGCAGTGGCCCAGCATCAGCCAGACATGGGGCCGCAGCACGGCGATGTGGTCGGTGATGGTCTTGGCGTTGGACGGGCCGACGCCGATATTGACGATGGTGATGCCGTTGCCATCGGCCCGCATCAGGTGATAGGCCGGCATCTGCGGCAGCCGCGCCGCCCGCTCCCCCTCCGGCGCCCGGCCGGGGAACAGGGCCTGGTTCCAGGTGATGCGGTCGCCGGGCTCGACGAAGCCCACATACTGGTTGCGGTAATCCTGCACCGCCGGATCGTCGCTGGGCTGCATCATCTCCAGCCCCTTGCGCACGAACTCGTCGATATAAAACTGGTAATTGGTGAACAGCACGTAGTTCTGAAACAGCTCCGGCTTGGTGGCGCAATAGTGCTTCAGCCGGTG
Source organism: Oleisolibacter albus (assembly GCF_003336875.1). Taxonomy (GTDB): domain Bacteria; phylum Pseudomonadota; class Alphaproteobacteria; order Azospirillales; family Azospirillaceae; genus Niveispirillum; species Niveispirillum album. The sequence goes on from NZ_QGNJ01000012.1 coordinate 46,163, forward strand.
CAGGCTGTAGTCCACGCGCGGCGCCGTGAACAGGGCCAGCGGCTTCGGCTCGCCCTGGGCCACCTGATAGGTGCCGTTGACGATGCTGTCATCCATCAGCGCCAGATCGGGCAGATCGAAATAGTCGCGCAGCTGATAGAGCCGCGACGGATCGAGATCGCCCTCCACATGCATGCCTTCGGGATAGGCGAACTGAATGGGGATCGGCGTCTCCGACACGCCCACCTCCAGCGGCACGCCGTGGGTGCGCAGCAGCAGGCCGAGCTGGTAGCGGTAATAATAGTCGAACAGGTCCGGCCGGGTCAGGGTGATGCGGTGCGTGCCCATGCCATGGACGAAGCCATAGGCCAGACGGCCATCAATCCGCGGCTCCGTCTCCATCCGCAGCTGGACGAACGGGTAGAAGGCGCGGACACGGCCGGGAAGATGCTCGCCCCGGGCAAAGGCCTGAAAGCGTTCGCGGAGATAACCGGTCGCCTCGTCATAGAGGGCCCGCACACGGGCCAGGGCGGCATCGGCATCGGAAAAAAGCTCCACAGCCGGGAGAGAGACCGGGGAGGAGGAAAGAACCGGCGCGGCGCCGGGTACAACTGTCGTCACGGTATCACCTTCTCCAATTTCCGACTTTATAGGGCCGTGACAGGGGGATGGGAAAAGGAAAATGCGGTGACAGCCGGCATGCCCCGGTCAACGAGCACGCAGATCTCGGCCATCAGGCCATGCGGCAGTCGCGTAAGTCAGGGGGGGCAGTGCCCCCCCACAGCGGATCTCACTCCAGCCCGACCAGGGCGCGGGCGAAGCTCTTGGCTTCGAAGGGACGGAGATCATAGACCCCCTCGCCCACGCCGATGGCGTGGACCGGCAGCTTGAACTTCTCGGCCAGGGCCACCAGCACGCCACCGCGGGCGGAGCCGTCCAGCTTGGTCAGGATCAGGCCGTTGACGTCCACCATCTCCTTGAACACCTCCACCTGGGAATGGGCGTTCTGGCCGGTGGTGGCGTCCAGGGTCAGCAATGTGGTGTGCGGGGCCGTGGGGTCGATCTTCTTGATGACGCGCACGATCTTGCGCAGCTCGTCCATCAGCCCGGCCTTGTTCTGCAAGCGGCCGGCCGTGTCGATCAGCAGCACGTCGGCCTTGGCGGCGCGGGCGCGCTCCAGCGCGTCATAGGCCAGACCGGCGGCATCGGCCCCGGTATCCTTGGCAACCACGGGGCAGCCGGTGCGCTCGCCCCAGATCTTCAGCTGGCTGACGGCGGCGGCGCGGAAGGTGTCGCCGGCCGCCATCCACACCGTCTTGCCCTCGGCCGTCAGCTGGCGGGCCAGCTTGCCGATGGTGGTGGTCTTGCCGGTGCCGTTGACCCCCACCAGCAGAATGACATGGGGCTTGGCCGCAGCGTCGATGACCAGCGGCCTGGCCGCCGGTTCCACCAGCCGGGTCACCTCTCCCGCCAGATATTCGCGCACCTCCTGCGGGCTGACCTCCTTGCCGAAGCGGGTCTTGGCCAGTCCGGCGGCCAGACGGGCGGCGGTGCCGGGTCCAAGATCGGCCCGGATCAGCAGCTCCTCCAGCTCCTCCAGCGCCTCGTCATCCAGCTTCTTCTTGGTGAAGATGCCGGAGATGCCCTCGGTCAGGCGCGAGGTGGATTTCGACAGCCCGTCGCGCAGACGCGCGAACCAGCTTTTCTTCTCCGGCTGGTCCTCCAGCTCGGGCAGGAGAGCGGCCTCGGGTGCCACGGCGGCGGCCGGCACCAGCGGCTCCGGGTCGGCGGCAACGGCGGCCTCTCCCGCTGTGACCTCGGGCGTGACTTCGCCCTCCCCGGCATCGTCCCCGCGCAGGCGGGGATCCAGGGCCACAGGCTCTTCCGACGGAGCGGCGGTCGCGGGGGAGGTATCCTGGACCGTCTCCGGCACGGCCGCCGCATCCGTCTCCGGAGGCGCGGTGTCTGGAGACATGGTGTCCGCAGCCGTGCTGTCCGGCGCCGTGTCCTCGGCCTTTGCGGTATCGGCGGGCTTCTTCTTGCGGAACCAGTCGAACATCAGTCCAGCACCGTTGCGGTCAGGGTCTCGCCGTCAACACCGTCGATGCGGCAGCGGACGATCATTCCGGGTTCGAAATTCTTGGCGGCATCCACGGCGGACAGGCGCACGGGCGCGAAGCCCGGTGTGCGGCCCAGATCCGGCTTTTCCAGCAGCACATCGCAGGTCCGGCCCAGCTGGCCGTGCAGATGGCGTTCCACCTGCGCGGCCCCGGCGGCGCGCAGGCGGGCGGCGCGCTCCTTGCGCACGGGGCCGGGCACCTGGGGCATGCGGGCGGCGGGCGTGCCGGGGCGCGGGCTGTAGGGGAAGACATGCAGCCAGGTCAGGCCGCAGCGCTCCACGATGTCCAGACTGTTCTGGAACATGGCCTCGGTCTCGGTGGGGAACCCGGCGATGATGTCGGCCCCGAACACCATGTCGGGGCGCAGGGACCGGGCCTTGTCGCAGAAGGCGATGGCATCCTGGCGCAGATGGCGGCGCTTCATGCGCTTCAGGACCATGTCGTCGCCGGCCTGCAGCGACAGGTGCAGATGCGGCATCAGCCGCTCCTCCTCCGCCACCAGCCGCCAGAGATCGTCGTCCATCTCCACCGCGTCCAGCGAGGACAGGCGCAGCCGCGGCAGCTCCGGCACCGCCGCCAGCAGGCGGCGCACCATCTGGCCCAGGGTCGGCTGGCCCGGCAGGTCGGGTCCGTAGCTGGTGACATCCACCCCGGTCAGCACCACCTCGCGGTAGCCGGCGGCCACCAGGGTGCGGACCTGGGTCACGATCTCGCCCATGGGCACCGAGCGGGAATTGCCGCGGCCGAAGGGGATGATGCAGAAGGTGCAGCGGTGGTCGCAGCCATTCTGGACCTGGACGAAGGCGCGGGCACGCCCCTCCATGCCCTGGATCAGATGCCCCGCCGTCTCCCGCACCGACATGATGTCGTTGACGCGCACCCGCTCGGCGGCGTTGGCGCCGAAATCGGCCCAGGGCGCGGCGGTGAGCTTGGCATCGTTGCCCAGCACATGGTCGACCTCGGCCATGGCGGCGAAGCGGTCCGGATTGACCTGCGCGGCGCAGCCGGTGACGATGATCTTGGCGGCCGGCCGGTCGCGGCGCAGCTTGCGGATGGTCTGGCGGGCCTGGCGCTCGGCCTCGGAGGTCACGGCGCAGGTGTTGACGATGACAACATCGTCCAGCCCGGCGGCGCGGGCGTGGGTGCGCATGACCTCGGATTCATAGGTGTTCAGCCGGCAGCCGAAGGTGACCAGGGTCGGCCCCTCCCCCTCGCTGATCACCGGCGGCCCGGCCTCCCCCTCCTCATGCACATGGGCGGCGTCAGGCAGGGCCGCGTCGGCCAGGGCCGGATCATGCGGGATGGCGTCATGACGGGGGCTGTCGGGGAGGACGGGGTCACGCATGCCCGGCCCCCAGCAGCGCCGGGCTCAGCACGCCCTCGAACGACATGGACACCGGCCCGGTCATCAGCACATGGCCATCGTCGCGCCAGACGATATGCAGGTCGCCGCCATCCAGCGTGACCGTGGCGGCGCGGCCGGTCAGCCCACGACGGGCCGCCGCCACCAGCACGGCACAGGCGCCGGACCCGCAGGCGCGGGTGATGCCGGCGCCCCGCTCCCACACCCGCATGCGGATATGATCGGGAGCCAGGATCTGCGCCACCTCGATGTTGCAGCGCTGGGGGAACAGCGGGTGGTGCTCCAGCACGGGGCCGTGGGTCTCAAGCGCCACGGCGGCCACATCGGCCACGAAGAAGACGGCGTGGGGATTGCCCATGCTGACCCCCACCGCATCGGCCAATGGACCGGCGGCGGCCGACAGGTGCAGCGTATCCTCCGCCTGCGCCAGGGGAATGTCCCGCCAGTCCAGCCGCGCCGGCCCCATATCCACGGTCACCAGCCCGTCCGGATGCACGGTGGCGTGCAGCAGGCCGGCGGCGGTGCGGATACCGAGGGCGTCCTTGCCCAGGCCCGCGGCCACCAGGCTGGCGACGCAGCGGGTGGCGTTGCCGCAGGCACCGCTTTCGCTGCCGTCGGGGTTCAGGATGCGCATGGCGATGTCGGCCCCGTCCCGCCCCGGTTCGATCAGGATCAGCTGGTCGAAGCCGACACCGGTGCGCCGGTCGCCGATGGCGCGCACCTGCGCGCCCGTCAACGCGACAGGGGTGGAGCGGGCGTCGATGACGACGAAGTCGTTGCCCAGCCCGTGCATCTTGAGGAATCGAAGCGCCATGATGGCTGCTTATATGGCGAGGCGGGCCTGCAGGTAAACGGGTGCTGCGGGCGGGGCGGGAATGCGCGGCGGGACGGGCGTCCCCGCCGCCGCGATCAGGCCTTGCGGAACACCAGGAACTTCGAGGCGAAGAAGTTGAAGACCATGCCGGACAGGCTGCCCGCGGCCTTGGCCAGATAGGGCAGCAGCGGCAGGGTCAGGGCCGGCCAGGGCACCAGCGGCGGGCCGAGCGTGACCACGGCGGCATAGACGGCATAGTTGACCGCCGCCCCCACCCCGTTGGCGGCCAGGAACTTGGCCCATTGCAGCCAGGCGCGGCGGCGGCTGACGCCGCGGAAGGTGAAGGTGCGGTTCAGGTACCAGGTGCAGGTGGCGGCAATGAGATAGCTGAACAGGCCGCCGGCATAGACGCCGAGATGCAGCAGGTTCAGCGCCACCCACAGCGCGCCCATATCGACGAACAGCGCCAGCCCGCCGATGACGGCGAAGCTCAACAGCTCCCGCGACAGGCCGGGGCCGGCCGGGCTGCTGGCAGGGGGATCGGTCCGGGCCGCGCCGCGCATGCTGTCCGCCCGGCCGCTCAGTCGGGACGGACCGGGGTGGAGAAGTCCGGAGCCGGGATTTCCAGATATTTCAGCCGCTTCATCTCACGCCGGCCGCGGGTGACCGTATCCAGGATCAGGCCGCAGGTCAGGGCCAGGAAGGACAGGAGCCCCAGCCCCGTGGCCAGCACGGCCGTGGGGAAGCGCGGCACCAGCCCCGTCTCGTAATAGGTGATGAAGACGGGAATGGCGATGAGGATGGAGACCAGCGCCAGCACCAGGCTGGCCAGACCGAAGGACTGCATGGGCCGCTCCTCCTTGATCAGCTTGCCGATCATCCACAGGATGCGGAAGCCGTCGCGGAAGGTGCTGAGCTTGGACACGCTGCCGGGGGCACGGTCCTTGTAGGGGGTCTCCACCTCGCCGATCGGCATGCGCATCTCCAGCGCATGCACCACCAGTTCCGTTTCGATCTCGAAACCACCGGCCAGGACCGGGAAGCTCTTGACGAAACGGCGGGAGAAGACGCGATAGCCGGACAGCATGTCCTGGGTGCGCTTGCCGAAGACCATGGTGACCATGGTGGTCAGCAGCACATTGCCGAAGCGGTGGCCGGCCCGGTAATTCTCCCAGTCGGTGACACGGGCGCCATTGACCATGTCCAGCTTCTCGTCGATCAGCTTGGTCACCAGGTCCGGCGCCTTGGTGGCGTCATAGGTGTCGTCGCCATCGACCATGACATACACGTCCGCCTCGATGTCGGCGAACATGCGGCGGACCACATTGCCCTTACCCTGCAGCGGCTCGCGGCGGACCACGGCACCGGCGGCGCGGGCGATCTCCACCGTCCGGTCCTTGGAGTTGTTGTCATAGACATAGACCGTGGCCGTGGGCAGCGCGGCCTTGAAGTCCTTCACCACCTTCTCGATGGAGGCTTCCTCGTTGTAGCAGGGCACCAGCACGGCGATGCGCGGCTGGGCCGGGGCGGCGCTGCTGGCGAGGGCGGAAAGGGACAGGGCGGCGGGCGTGGACATGGGATCAAGCATCCAGAGAGGACCGTACAGGTCGAACAGATAACACGGAACGCACGAGGGAAGGCGGCGAAAGCATGGTCTTTCCGGGGCCTTTCGTCACCGCAGCGGATCGGCCAAGCGGGTCGGACAACGGATCAGCCGGGGGAAAGGGTCCGCGTCTCCCGCCGCACGGGGCAGAGCTTCATCGGCTCGTCCAGGGTGGATGTCACGGGCTTGCAGGCCATCAGGTCCGCCTTCAGCCCGTAATAGGGCAGGATATGCTGGTCGGTCCATTCCTCCCAGTGGGCCAGCAGCACATAGATGTCGCCCTGGTGGGCGGCGATGCGCTCGGCCATGCGCCGGTTGAGAAGGATGTCCTTCTGGTCGGGATGGATGAAATAGCTGTGTATCCGGTAGAAGGGGATCTGCGGCGGGAACCCGCTGATGAGGAAGGCCGTCGGCGCGTAGCCCGTCTGCAGGATGATGGTGTGGTCCGGGTCGGGAATGGGCGGGATGTCCACGGCGACGAAGCGGTCGGTCCAGTCGATGCGGTGCCAGTTGCCCGGCCGGATGGTGACACTCACCAGCAGCAGCAGCGTCAGCGCGATGGCGGTACGGGCCTTGCCCGGCAGCGGCCACAGCATGACCGCCGCCACGATCAGCACCGGAGCCAGCATCTCCAGCGGAATCAGATAGCGGTAGATGGAGAACAGCTTCAGCCAGACCAGATAGGTCAGCGCCCCGGCCACCAGCAGATAGAGCGCCGGGCGCCGGGCCGGCAGCGCCGGGTCGGGCCTCCGCCCCTTGATCCGGCCCCAGAGCAGCAGCAGCGGCGTCGCCAGCAGCACCACATAGGCCACGGGCACCCGCAGATCGCGGAACAGGATCTCCCCCACCAGCTTCGGGTTCAGCACCCAGGCGAAGGGGAACAGCAGGGCCTGGATCAGGCCCGGCGGGATGAACTTGTCGTCGCGGTAGGCCTCGGGCACGCCCCAGGGCGACTTGAAGATGTGGTTGAAATAGGGGAACAGCGGGTTCCGGTACTCCGTCCACAGATGCCACATCCAATGGCCGGAGAAGAGGGCCATGCCGGCGATGACGCCCAGCCCGAAAAAGAAGGACAGCAGCACCCGGCGCCAGAAGCCGCCGCCCACGACCAGGAAGGCGAAGCAGAGGCCCACGGCATAGGGCAGCGTCGGCTGCTTCAGGCCCACGGCGCTGCCCACCAGCAGGCCGGCCAGGGCCACGGCGGCGAAGGCCGGGCCGGAGACGGCCGACGGCCCGCCCCAGATCACCGCGGCCCGCGCCAGCACCACCCAGGCGGACCCCAGCACGAACAGGCTGATGACATTGTCATAGAAGGTGGTGCCCAACAGCCCCAGCTGGCCGCCGCCGAAGAAGCCGATCAGCGCCAGGGCCAGGGCGGCGGCGCTGCGCCGCGTCGGCTCCAGCCCGGCCAGCAGCGCCCAGGACAGGCCGAACAGCGGCAACACGTTGAGTCCCTGCACCGCCCCCATGAGGAAGCCGACGGCCCGCGCCGGCAGCGCCTGGGCCAGCAGATAGAAGGGCAGGTCCAGCGTGGGATTGTAGAAGGTCGCCACCTGGGCCGGGGCCACGTCCAGGTCGCCGCGCCCGGTCCACCAGGCATAGGCGTTGTACCAATGGTAGTTCCGCAGATCCCAGTTGGCATCCTGGCCCAGCGCCAGGGACAGCAGCCCGGCCAGCAGCGGGAACAGGGCGAGGGACAGCAGGGCGAAGCGGGCGACGGGGCCGGTGGTGGGGCGCATGGGAGCCGCAGTCAAGGGTGGCATTCCGCCTTCCTAGGCCCCGGCCGGGGCAAGATCAAGGCGGCGATGCGACGGAACCGGGGAACGTGCGACGGCCGCCCCGGGTTTCCGCCCGCACGCCCTTGTTTCACCATCCAGCGGCGACGGGACGGCGCACTATCGCCGGACAGGGCCGACCAGGACCGGCCGGGTCAGGCCGGAATCGGCACCGACAGCTGGACGGCGGCATCCTCGCCGTCGGTGATGTCGAGCGTGCGGAATTCGAACTCCCGCGCGTCGCTGCGATAGACGTCGTACTGCAGCACCCGGTCCACGCTGTTGTCCGGCTTGAAGGTCAGAACCCGCGGCTTCACGGTGTAGAGGTCCCGCGGCTCGATGCTGGCCGAGGCAGCGATGATGATCTCGTCGCCCTTCTGGCAGGTGCGCGCGGCGGCCCCGTTCAGCACGCAGCAGCGCGAGCCCGGCTCGCCGAAGATGACATAGGTGCTGATGCGGGCACCGGAATTCTTGTTCCAGATCTCCACGAACTCCAGCGGATAGAACCCGGCCTGGGCACACTGCTCCGGGTCGAGGGTGATGGAACCGTGATAGTCCAGGTCGGCGCCGGTGACGCGGATGCCGTGGAACTTGGCGCGGACAATCTTGATCATCGCAACGGGTGCCTTTGCTGCCGGGGCGCGGCCGAGAAATTGGTGTGGCGTCTACCGCGCTGCAATACGGCCCGCAACGGGATTCTGCGGGACACCGGCCTGCGACCCGATGACCGGCCCGACGACAACGGCCCGGCGCACCGCGGCTTCCGCCGCATCCGCCGCCGCCGCATCACGGGCATGCACAAGGCACAGCGGTGCCGCGTCCGGTCCCACCGCCGTGCCGATGGCTGCCACCGCGGACAGCCCCACCGCGGGGTCCACCGGATCGGTCGGGCGGGTGCGGCCGCCGCCCAGCGCCACCACGGCCAGCCCCAGCGCCCGCACATCCTGGGCCGTGACCATGCCCGGCCGCTCCGCCTTCACCGCCCGCACCACCGGTGCCGCCGCCAGATGGGCGCCGGGCCGGTCCAGCAGGTCGGCCGGCCCGCCCAGGGCCACCACCATGCGGGCGAACTGCTCGGCGGCACGTCCGCTGTCCAGGGCGTCATCGACCTTGGCCCGCGCCTGATCCAGGTCCGCCGCCAGACCGCCCAGCAGCAGCAGCTCGGCCGTCTGTTCCCGCGTCACCGCCCACAGGCGCGCCTCACGCGGGCCGCCGGCGAGGATGTCCAGACATTCCCGCACCTCCAGCGCATTGCCGGCGCTGTGGCCCAGCACCTGGTCCATGTCGGTCAGCAGGGCCAGCGTCGGCAGGCCGGCGCCGTTGGCCGCTTCCACCAAGGCCTCGGCCAGGGCGCGGGCGCGGTCCGGCTGGGGCATGAAGGCGCCGCTGCCGAACTTCACATCCAGCACCAGCCCCTGCAGCCCCGCCGCCAGCTTCTTCGACAGGATGGAGCAGGTGATGAGGTCGATGCTCTCCACCGTCGCCGTCACATCGCGGATGGCATAGAGGCGGCGGTCGGCGGGGGCGATGTCGCCGGTGGCGCCGACGATGGCGCAGCCCACCTCCCGCACCACCCGGCGCAGACGCGGCGTGTCGGGCTGCGAGACATAACCGGGAATGGCATCCATCTTGTCCAGCGTGCCGCCGGTATGGCCCAGGCCACGCCCGGAGATCATCGGCACATAGCCGCCGCAGGCCGCCATGATCGGCGCCAGGATCAGGCTGACCTTGTCCCCCACGCCGCCGGTGGAATGCTTGTCCAGCACCGGGCCGGGCAGCCGCTCCGGCGCCCAGTCCAGCACGCTGCCGGACCGGGTCATGGCCTGCAGCAGCGCCACCCGCTCGCCCCGGTCCAGACCGCGGAAGAACACGGCCATGGCGAAGGCCGCCGCCTGGCCCTCGCTGACGCGGCCATCGGTGATGCCGGCCACGAAGGCGGCGATCTCGTCCGCGTCGAGACGGCCGCCGTCACGCTTGGTCCGGATGATTTCCTGCGGCAGGAACAGGGGCGAGGAAAACTGCGACATGGAGGGACGACGTCCTTCTTCTTGAACGCGATACGGGGCTGGCACGGCCATGCTGCCGGCCCCCGTGCCAGTCGGGCACAGGCGGGACGGTCGGCGCAACGGATAAATCGGCCGCAGCGGGTCTCAGCTGGCGTGGGGCGCCGGACAGGGCATGACGGCCGCATCCTGGCCATAGGCGGCGGCGGCCCCGGCATGAAGCGGCAGCGCCAGACGCGGCAGCAGCGCCTCGGCCAGCGAAAGATCGGACTGTTCCGCGGCCAGCCGGTCACGGTTGGCGGGCTGCGCCAGGGCGGCGGCGAGATTGCGCACCAGGGCGGGGTCGGCATCGGCGCGGGCGATCCAGACCACCGGCTGCATCACCGTCTCGATCGGCATGGCGGCGCCATAGCTGCCCGCGGGCAGCGTGCCCGCCCCGCTGAAGGGATAGAGATCGAGCAGACGGCGGGCGCCCTCCCCCGTCACCGGCAAGAGCACGCCCTGACCGGCGGCGGCAAGATCGGCCACGGCGGCATCGGGCCAGACGGCCAGACGGAACAAGGCGTCGACGCGGCCTTCCCTCAACGCCGCCAGCGCCTCCGCCCCGCCCAGCGGCACGGTGCGCACATCGGTGCGGCGCAGACCGTAGGCATCCAGGACACGCTCGGCCAGCCGGCGCTCCTCACTGCCCGGCTCCCCCATGGCAACGCGCCGGCCCTTCAGCGCGGCGGGGCCGGCCAGATCGAGGCCCGGACGCACCAGCACATGCAGGGCTTCCTGGTAAACCCCGCCGACCACGGCGATATCGGCCCCGCTGCGCCGGGACTGGCAGCGGGCAGCGAGGGCGGCGCCGGCCGGAACCAGCCCCGTCTCCACCGCGCCACTGGCGACGGCGGCGATGATATCGTCACGCAGCGGCAGGCTCTGGGCCAGGGCGATCAGGCCGGGCACCCCGCAGGGCCGGTCCGGCGGACAGGCGGGCAGGCCCGGCGGCCGCGACATCAGCCCGGCCAGGCTGGTGGCGGCCTGGAAGCCCGGCGTGCTGGTCGGCCCCACGGCGATGCGGAGATAGCGCACCTCCGCCGCCGGCACGGTCGGCACGGACCACAGGGCGCCCACAGTGGCGGCCAGCAGCAGCAGGGGAAGGAGACGCCAGAGCAACGGAGCCATGGGACGGCCGGACGGGTCAGGGTTGCGACGGGATGTCCTTTTCCAACAGGCCCGTCAAATGGCCGGCCTGTCCCCAGGCCCGATAAGTCCGGCCTGTGGCGGCAATGTCGCACTGCAAAGTTGCCAGAGGGTTACAGATCCGCCGTATCCTTGGCATACTATCCGTCAGGCGAGGCCGGTCGCGGTGCGGGGCCGGTCGCGGTGCGCGGATGGCGGGCGGGTCGTCGCCGGCCGAGACGTCAGTCCTCCTTGCGGCAGCGGGCACGGTTCCTGTTTTCCGCGACGCAGCGCATGCCGGTGGACACCTTGAAGCTGCCGTCGCTCTGGCGGCGGATGGAGGGGCCGTTGCTGAACTGCACCCAGCCGGCCGAGCCCCAATGGGCGGAGATGCCATTGCTGAAGGACAGGCTGCCATCCGGATGCTTGACCACGGTCACGCCGCTGTCGAAGGCGATGGCGCCGCGTTCATCCAGCCGGGCGGAGCGGCCATTGGTGCACAGAACCATGTCGCTGGTCACGGCGTCCTGGCGCGTGCAGGTGACGGGGTTGGTCCCGCCGGACAGAACCAGGGCGTAGATGGCGATTTCCAAGGGATTCACGGAGAAACGCTCCTTCCGCCCCATCTGATGTCCCGATAGATATCGCCGCTCCCGCCCGCGGGATCAATATCACTCCGGTACGGTGCCGATGGTATGGGGCGGAAAGGTTGCGCGCCGCCGGGAATCGACTACTTCCGCATGCCCTGGGCCGGAAATCCGAGGGCGAAGACGGTCCCGCTGCCGCTGCTGTCGAGCAGACGGAGGTCGCCGCCATGGGCGCGCAGGATTTCCTGGGCGATGGGCAGCCCCAGGCCGCTGCCATTGGCGCGGGTGGAGGCGGCGAAGGGCACGAACAGGTTTTCCCGCGCCCGCGGAGCCAGGCCCGGGCCGTCATCGCTGACCAGCAGCTCCAGCCGGCCCGGACTGGAGCGGGCGGACAGGGTGATCCGCGCCGCCCCGGCCTCCACGGCGTTGCGGCCGAGATTGGCCAGCACGCGGAACAGCTGCTCGCGGTCGGCCAGCAGCGTCGTCCCGGCGGGCACCGCATTGTCCCAGACCAGCCCGGCGCCTGGGCGCAGCGACTCGCCCACCGCGTCGATCAGGGCGTGCAGATCCACCGGCGCCTTGCGCAGGGGCAGCAGCCCGTCGCGGCTGTAGTCCAGGGTCTGGCCGCAGAGCAGCGCCGCCCGCTCCAGCGCCTCCAGAATGCGCCCGCTGGTCCGCTGCACGTCCGGATCGGGACTGGACAGCAGCCGTTCCGACAGCAGGGTGGCCGAGGCCAGCACGCCGCGGATGTCATGGTTGATCTTGGCCACGGCCGTGCCCAGGGCCGCCAGACGCTGGCGCTGGCGCAGGGCCTGACGGACCGCGGCCTGGAGCGCGATCAGCTCGCGCTGGGCGATGCCGACCTCGTCGTCGCGGTCGGTGGCCAGGGTCAGCGCCGGGCCGGTGCTTTCGGGGTCGCGCTTGAAGGCCATCATGGCCTCCACCAGCCGGCGCATGGGCCGTACCGTCATCACCAGCAGCGCCAGATAGACCAGACCGGCGGTGATGACGGAGATGACGATCGACAGCAGGACGATCCGGCCGGAATAGTCCAGCAGGGCCGCCCGCAGCGGTGCCTCGTCGATCAGCAGCATGACCCGAACGCCGGCATCCTTGGGCGACGGCCCGGCCACGCCGATGACCCGGTTCTCCTGCCGCGGCAGCAGCAGCAGGGCGTCGCGGATCAGCACCCAGGGCGAAGCGCCGGCAAGGTCATAGCGTTCCGCCGGGGCCGGGGTGTCCGGCGCCATCAGCATCAGCACCCGCATGTCGGTCACCCGCGCATCGACGGCATAGGCACCCACATGGCGCAGCAGTTCGGCCTCCAGTTCCCGCGTCACCATGCCTTCCGGCGCCGCGCGCACCGACAGGGCGGCCAGATGCCCGGCCGCCAGCCGGCCGTTGAGCCATTCCAGGCGGAAGCGGGCGGCGGAGGGCACATAGATGAACACCTCCGCCAGCAGCACGAAGACCATGGTCAGCAGCAGCAGGCGCGAGGACAGGCTGCGGACGAAGGGCGGCAGGGACAGGGCCAAGGGCGGCAGCCTCGACAGGGGAGCGGGGGATGACAATAGCGCCGCCGCCGCCGCGGGTCAGCCCAGCTTGGCCAGCCAGCGCACCAGCCGCCGGGTGCGGTCGCTGAACAGGCTGGGGGTATAGAAGGACCCCGCGGCCCGCTTGCTGACCTCGCCCAGGGTGGGATAGGGGGCGATGAGGCCGGTGAAGGCCCCGATCTTCAACCTGGACGCCAGGGCCAGCACCCAGGGCTGGATCAGCTCGCCGGCATGGGCGCCGACGATGCTGGCCCCCAGGATACGGCCGTTGCGGCGCAGCACCACCTTGGCCAGCCCTGCGGTCTCCCGCTCGGCCTGGGCCCGGTCGTTCTCATGCAGGGGCCAGCGCACCACCCGCACATCGCCGAACCGCTCGCGCGCCTGCGCCTCGGTCAGGCCCACATGGGCCAGTTCGGGATCGGTGTAGGTCACCCAGGGCAAAGCCGAGTAATCGACCTTGGCCGGCAGCCGGAACAGGGCGTTGCGCACCACGATGCCGGCATGGTAGCCGGCCACATGGGTGAATTGCGGCCCGCCCGCCACGTCGCCGATGGCGAAGACGCGGCGGTTGCTGGTGCGCAGACGCGCATCCACGGCGATCCCCTTGGGTGTGGCGGCGATGCCCGCCGCGTCCAGCCCGAGATCCTCGATATTGGGACGGCGGCCGGCGGCAACCAGCAGATCGCTGCCCTCCACCCGCTCCTCCCCATCCAGCCCCTTCAGCAGCACGGCGACACCGGCGGCGGCCGGCTCCACCCGCAGGATCTCCACCCTCTCGCGCAGGTCGATCCCCTCCGCCGCCAGCCGGCCGCGGACCACGTCCACCAGTTCGGGATCATCCTTGGGCAGCAGCGTCCCGCGCTCCAGCACGGTGACGCGGGCCCCCAGGCGGCGATGGGCCTGGGCCATCTCCAGCCCGATGGGGCCCCCGCCGATGATCAGCAGATGCGCCGGGGCGGTGGTGCGCTCGAACAGCGTCTCGTTGGTCAGCACCGGCACCCGGTCCAGGCCGGGGATGGGCGGCAGCGCGGCGCGGCTGCCGGTGGCGACGACGAAACGGCGGGCGCGGATGCGGTGGCCGTCAGCCGTTTCCACCACATCCGGGGCCGTGAAGCGGGCGCTGGTCTGCAGCACACGCACACCCAGGCCGGTGAAGCGCTCCACCGAATCATTGGGCTCAATGGCGGCGATGACGCCGTGGACATGGGCGTGGACAGCGGCGAAATCGACCTGCGGCTCGCCTGTGCGGATGCCGAACCGGCCGGCACCGCGCACGGCCTGGGCCGCCTTGGCCGCCGCCAGCAGCGATTTCGAGGGGACGCAGCCGGTGTTGAGGCAGTCGCCGCCCATGCGGTGCTTCTCGATCAGCACGGTGGGGCGGCCGAGCTGGGCCGTGCCGGCGGCCACCGACAGGCCGCCGGAGCCGGCGCCGATGACGCAGATGTCGGTGCGGATCTCCTCAGCCATGGCGGGCCTCCCCTGTGGGCTGTGTGGTGGTCGGCTGGTCAGCGGCCCTCTGGCCGTCGGTTCGTTGACCGGCAGCCGAATGATGCGCGCGGGCGGCCCGGCGGCGCTGCAACGCCACCGGCAGCAGGGACAGGAGCGCCAATCCCAGCAGGGGCAACAGCACCTCGGCCTGGAAGATGATGCCCAGGTCCGGCGTGCCGCCCTGGTCCAGCACCGCCCCCAGCCCGTTGCCGACGGAGACATAGACCAGCGTCCCTGGCAGGATGCCCAGCAGCGTGCCGGTCACATAGGTGGACAGCGTCACGCCGAGAAAGGCCGGCACCAGATTGACCAGCCAGAACGGGAACAGCGGCACCAGCCGCAGGAACAGCAGATAGCTCAGGGCATTGCTGCGGAATCCGCCCTCCAGCCGGCTCAGCCAGGGTCCGGCACGGCGGCGCAGCAGGTCGGACAGGGCCGTGCGCGCGGCCAGGAACACCGCCACCGCCCCCAGCGTGGCCCCCACCACCACATAGGCCGTGCCCGCCACCACCCCGAACAGCAGCCCGCCGGCCAGGGTCAGGAACACGGCCCCCGGCACCGACAGGGCCACGGCCAGGGCATAGACGGCGATGAAGCCGGCCGCCGCCGCCAGCGCATGGGCCGCCACCAGGGCCGACAGGGCCTGCCGGTGTTCGGCCAGCGCCGAGAGGCTGAGATAGCGGTGCAGGCCCGAAAGATAGAGCCCGGCCGCCGCCAGCAGCAGCAGAAGCAGCGGCAGCAACCGGCGGACGGGGTGGACGGGCCGGGCCGTGGACGGGGCCATGGACGGGGCCGTGGACGGGGCCTGGGGATGGCTTGGGTCGGTCATGCGCGGACTCAGCAGATAGCTCGGATCAAGCCGATGATGCGGTGACCGTAGCAACCCGCCCGCCGCACCACCATTCACCAGGGCGTGAGGGGCCATCACCGCCGCGTGAGCCGGCTTGGCCCTGTGCCCCACCCGCGCCGGGCGCAGGGCATCCCGGCGGGAAAACGGGGCACCGCCCGCGGGCCGCGGTTGACTCCCGATCCTCTCGCTACTATACAACGGCCTTCATTTTTGCCGTCAGATCACCGGAGTACCAGTCGTGAAGCGTCCGTTTCAGCCCAGCAAGATCGTGCGCGCCCGCCGTCATGGCTTCCGCGCCCGCATGGCCACCGTCAATGGCCGCAAGGTCATTGCCCGCCGCCGGGCCCAGGGCCGCAAGCGCCTGAGCGCCTGAGGCCTGCCGTCGTGGCGCGCCTCGCCAAAGGCAAGGTGGGGCGCCTGACCCGGCGGCCGGAGTTCCTGGCCGTGGCCGGGGCCCGTCGGAAATGGGCCATGCCGGGGGTTCTGCTCCAGGCACGGGTCCACGATGACAGACAGCACCCGGACCCCGGCGGACCGCCGATCCGGGTCGGGCTGACCGCCAGCAAGAAAGTTGGAGGCGCGGTTGCACGCAACCGCGCCCGTCGTCGTTTGCGCGCGGCCGTGGCCGAGGTGCTGGCCGAGCAGGCGGCGCCGGGCCAGGACTATGTGCTGGTGGCCCGGGCAGAGACCGTGGGTCGGCCCTGGGCCGACCTCAAGCGCGATATCACCCAGGCCCTGAAGAAGCTGAAGGCCCTGCGCGGACCGGCGTCCGATTCGCCGCCCGCGCCGGTTCCCCCGGTGCCGCCGCAGCCGCCCTCGGCCGCGGAGGGCACGCCGTGAGCCCGCTGGCCTGGATGCTGCGCGGCCTGGTGCTGCTATACCGCTGGTTCATATCGCCGCTGCTGGGTCCGCGCTGCCGCTTCGCCCCCACCTGTTCCGAATATGCGCTGGAAGCGCTGGCCCGGCATGGCGCCCTGCGCGGAAGCTGGCTGAGCCTGCGCCGCATCCTGCGCTGCCACCCCTGGGGCGGATCGGGCTGGGACCCGGTGCCGCCGCCGGACCGGCAGGGCGCGGCACAGGGCCACGCGGGGCACTGTTGCGGCCGGCATTGAGCCGCGGGCCTTTACAATTCCGCCGTCTCCCTGATTATCCCCGCTGCACAACGGGGCTGGAACCTGGAACAAGCACACATGACGGACCAGAAGAATCTTATCCTGGCGATCGTGATCTCGGTCGCGATCCTGTTCGGGTTCCATTTCTTCGTGGAGCTGCCGCGACAGAAGGCGCAGCAGGAGAATCTCGCCCGGCAGCAGGCGCTGTCCGGCGAAACCATCACGCCGGCCGAACCGGGCACCGCGCCGCCGCCGGCGCCGACCACGCCGGGCGTCGATGCCGCCGCCATTGCGCAGGCTCCCCTGCGCAGCCGCGACGCGGTTCTGGGCGAGAGCGGCCGGGTGACCATCAACACCCCGCGCCTGCACGGCTCGATCAACCTCAAGGGCGGCCGGCTGGATGACCTGACGCTGGCCAACTACAACGTCACCCCCGACCCCAAGAGCCCGGAAGTGGTGCTGCTGTCGCCGGTGGGTGCGGTGGATCCCTACTTCGCCGAGTTCGGCTGGGTGGCCGGGAATGGCGGTGCCGTGGCCCTGCCCGGGGCCAACACGGTCTGGAGCGCCAGCGCCGACCGGCTGGAGCCGGGCACGCCGGTGACGCTCAGCTGGGACAACGGCCAGGGGCTGGTGTTCGAGCGCACCATCGCCGTGGACGAGAACTACATGTTCACGGTGACCCAGCGCGTGCGCAACACCGGCGGCCAGGCCGTGGTGCTGCACCCCTATGGCTTCGTGCAGCGCCGCGGCACCCCGCACGCCTCGGGCATGTACATCCTGCACGAGGGTCCGGTCGGCATCATCGGCGGCGTGCTGCAGGAGTTCAAATACAAGGACCTGCAGGGCGAAACCGCCAAGGAGATGACCACCACCGGCGGCTGGATCGGCATCACCGACAAGTACTGGCTGGTCAGCCTGATCCCCGACCAGAAGACCTCGGTGGATGTGCGCGTGCTGCACCAGAAGGGCGCCACCGACATCTACCAGATCGACTACCGCGCTCCGGCCGTGACCGTGGAGCCGGGCCAGAGCACGGAGACGGCCCAACGGCTGTTCGCCGGTGCCAAGGTCGTGGATATCCTCAACCACTATGAGGACAATCTGGGCGTCGAGCGCTTCAACATGGCGGTGGACTGGGGCTGGTTCCGCTTCCTGACCAAGCCGTTCTTCTATGCCCTGGACTTCCTGGGCGGCGCCGTCGGCAATTTCGGCATCGCCATCCTGATCTTCACCGTGTTCCTGCGCGGCGCCTTCTTCCCGATCGCCAACAAGCAGTACGAGGCGTTCGCCAAGATGAAGCGGCTGCAGCCCAAGATGGAGGAGCTGCGCAAGCGCCTGGGCGACAACCGCGAACAGCTGTCGATGGAGATGATGAAGCTGTACAAGGAGGAGAAGGCCAACCCGCTGGCGGGCTGCCTTCCGATCCTGCTGCAGATCCCCGTCTTCTTCGCCCTGTACAAGGTGCTGTACGTCACCATCGAGATGCGGCACGCGCCCTTCTACGGCTGGATCCATGACCTGTCGGCGCCCGATCCCACCACGCTGTTCAACCTGTTCGGCATGATCCCCTGGGATCCGCCCACCTTCCTGCATATCGGCATCTGGCCGCTGCTGATGGGCGCCACCATGTTCCTGCAGCAGAAGATGAGCCCGGCCAACCCGGACCCGGTACAGCAGCGCGTGTTCCTGGCCCTGCCCTTCATCTTCACCTACATGATGGCCTCCTTCCCGGCCGGCCTGGTGATCTACTGGACCTGGTCGAACCTGCTGGCCATCCTGCAGCAGTGGTTCATCACCCGGCGCTTGAACGCCAAGGCGGCCTGACCCGCCCTGTCCCGGCCCGGCGCATGCCGGGCCGGGTCGTGTGACCGGGCGGTGCCGCGGCACCGCCCCGCTCCCTCGCCCGCCCGGAGAGGGAGTTTGTTTTTCGGGCATTCGGTTTCGGAGGAGCACGCCCATGTCCACGCCCCGCATCATCCCCAGCCTGATCGGCGATCTCAGCGCCGAGGAGATCGAGGCCGGGCGCCTGCTCTTCGCCAAGGAATGCGATTTCTTCTGGGGTGCCGAGGCGGCCACGACCCTGCCCGAGGCGGTCCTGCCGGAGATCTGCTTCGCCGGCCGCTCCAATGTGGGCAAGTCGTCCCTGATCAACGCGCTCACCGGGCGCAAGACCCTGGCCCGCACCAGCCAGACCCCCGGCCGCACCCAGCAGCTGAACTTCTTCAATCTGGGCCAGCGGCTGGTGCTGGTGGATATGCCGGGCTACGGCTACGCCAAGGTATCGAAGGAACGGTCGGAGGCCTGGACCGCCTTCATCCGCCAGTATCTCAAGGGCCGGGTGACGCTGAAGCGCGCCCTGGTGCTGATCGACAGCCGCCACGGGCTGAAGCCGCACGACATCGACATGATGAAGATGATGAACCAGGCCGCCGTGCCCTATCAGATCGTGCTGACCAAGGCCGACGCCCTGACCAACGCCGCCATTCCCAAGGCCCAGGCCGCCGTGGCCCAGGCCCTGACCAAGCACGGCGCCGCCCATCCCGAGGTCATGGTCACCTCGTCCGAGGCCGGCCTGGGCATCGCCGAACTGCGCGCCACCCTGACCCGGCTGGCCGACCCGGCTGGCTGATCCGGCTGGCTGATCCGGCGGCCTGACCGGCCCACGGGGTTGTGCCCGTGTCAGGCCGGACAATAGAACGCCCCGGCCGTTGGCACGGCCGGGGCGTTTCCGTTGGAGCAGATCACTGCAGGCGGTTGCCGTCGGTGTCCCAGATCTCCACCGGGCCGAGATTGGCGTTGCGCACCGCCGTCTCGATCTTCTTGCGGTCGCCGACCACGACCCAGAGCAGGTCGTCGGTCTTGGCCAGGGTGCCGACGGCGCCGGACACATCGGCGGGAGTCAGCCCTTCGTACTGGCCCTTGATGCTGAGGATGTAGTCGGGCTTGCGGCCATAGCGGGCATCGCCCAGCATCTGGCCCAGCACCGCGTCGGCCGTTTCGAACTGGCCGGGCAGCGAGCGGACCGAGTTCTCCACCGACTTGGCGATCTCATCGGCCGTGGCCGGACGGCTTCCGGCCACATCCTTCAGCTCCTTCAGGATCTCGGCCAGGGCGTCCCCGGTCTTGTCGGTCTGCACCGGGGCGCTGATGACCCAGGGCTGCTGTCCCACCGCGCTGCGCAGCCCGCTGCGCACGCCGTAGCTCCAGCCCTTGGCCTCGCGCAGGTTCATGTTGAGGCGGGCGGTGAACATGCCGCCGATGACGTCGTTGGCCACAGACAGCGGAATGTCGTCCTTTTCCGCATAGGCCGGACCGACGCGTCCGGCCAGAATGTAGCTCTGCTGCGCATCCGGGCGGTCGATCAGGGCGACCCGCGTCCCCTGGGGCTTCACGGCCGCCAGATTCTTCGCCGGCTTCGGCGTGGCCGGGGCCTTCCAGCCGCCGAACGCCTTCTCCAGTGCCGGGATCACCTCCTTCAGGGTGGTGTCGCCGACGACGAAGATGCGGGCATTGTCCGGGCGTATCCAGGTGCGGTGGAACTCCACCAGATCATCCCGGGTGACGGACTTCACCACGGCTTCGGTGCCGCTGCCGGTCAGCGGCTTGCCATAGGCATGATCCTTGCCGTAGAGGGCCGGCGGCAGCAGGCGCCACGCCAGATTCTGCGGATTGGCCTTCTCCTGCTGGATGCCGGCCAGCAGGCGCGGGCGGACACGGTCCAGCTCCTCCTGCTTGAAGGCCGGCTCCCGCACCACCTCGGCCAGCAGGGCCAGGCTGGGGTCCAGCTTGTCCTTCAGCGCGTCGATGCTGGCATAGGCGCTGTCCAGGCTGTTGCTGAGCGACAGATCGGCCCCCAGCGCCTCCAGATCGGCGGCCAGCGCCAGGGCGCTGTGGGCCTTGGTGCCCTCATCCATGAGGTTGATGGTGATGCCGCCCACACCCGGCTTGTCCGCCGGGTCGGCGGCATAGCCGGCATCGAACTGCAGGGCCACGGTCACGGTCGGCACGGCGGTGCGCCGGGCCAGGGACACGGACATGCCGTTGGACAGGGTCGCCGTCTCGATGGCCGGGAAGCTGAGGTCGGGGAAGCTGCTGACCGCCGGCAGGGCCGAGCGGTCGGCACCGCCGCCGCTGACGGAGAAGGCCGGCACCGGCACCACATCGACCTGATGCCAGCCGCGGCCGAGCCATTCACGGGCGGCGGCCTGCACCTCGGCCGGAGTCGCGGTCTCGATCCAGCGCAGCCAGGTGGTCACATGGCCGGGATCGCCGTTGTAAAGCTCGCCTTCGGCCAGCATGGTGGCCTTGCCGGCGAAGCCGCCCACCTTCTCCAGACCGCGCAGCACGGCAGCGCGGTACTGGGTCTTGGCCCGTTCCAGTTCCTCCGCCGTCGGCCCCTTCTCCAGGAAGGCGCGGACCACGCGCTCCATGGCCTGTTCCGCCTCCTCCGGCTTGACACCGGCCTTGGGCATCACCGACAGGCCGAAGATCGACGCCAGTTCGAACTCGGACAGGTTGGCCGAGGCCTGGGTCGCGATCTGGCGGTCATAGACCAGATCCTTGTACAGGCGCGAGGTCTTGCCGCCGCCCAGGACATGGGCCGCCAGGTCCAGCAGGGCGCTGTCACGGCTGCCGCGGCCGGGAACGGCCCAGCTGCGGTTCAGCATGGGCTGCGGCACCCGGTCCTCGATGCGGCTGCGGGTGTTGTCGCGGCGGTCCGGCACCTTCATCAGGTCGCGGCCCAGCATGGGACCCGGCCCGATATCGCCGAAATACTTCTCCACCAGCGGCTTGGCCGTCTGCACGTCGATATCGCCGGCCAGCACCAGCACGGCGTTGTTGGGGCCGTAATAGGTGCGGAACCAGGTCTTCACATCCTCCAGCGAGGCGGCCTGGAGATCCTCCATCGAGCCGATGGTGGTCCAGCTGTAGGGATGGCCCGCCGGGAACAGGCCCTTCAGCAGATATTCCCAGGTCCGGCCATAGGGGCGGTTCTCGCCCTGGCGCTTCTCGTTCTGGACGACGCCGCGCTGCTCATCGAGCTTGGCCTGATCGACCGAGTCGATGAAATGGCCCATGCGGTCGGATTCCAGCCACAGGGTCATGTCCAGGGCCGTGGTCGGCACGGTCTGGAAATAGTTGGTGCGGTCCAGGAAGGTGGTGCCGTTCTGGTCGGTGGCGCCCACGCGCTCGAACGGCGTGAACCATTCGCCCTTGTAGTTCTCCGTCCCCTGGAACATCAGATGTTCGAACAGGTGGGCGAAGCCGGTGCGGCCCGGTTTCTCGTCCTTGCTGCCCACATGGTACCAGACGCCCACGGCCACCACCGGGGCCTTGCGGTCGGTATGGACCAGCACCCGCAGGCCGTTGGGCAGGGTGAAGCGCTCATACGGGATCTCGACCCCGGCCGCCGGTCTGGCCGCCGTGGCGGGCGCCTTTGCAGGCTGTGCCAGGGCGGCAGGCGCGCCCCCGAGAATAGCGGCCGTGGCGAGGAGGAGGAACGTCTTGCTCCCAGCGTGGAAAACCATGGAAGGTCCCTGTTCTTATGTACAACCGCCGGATAGTAGGCACTCCCTCCAGCGGGACAAAGGGCTTTTCACCGGGATCGCACGGCCGTGATCCGGCGCCACTCACGCATTGCCCCTGTGCCCCGCGGGTGATAGACACTCGGCCGTTTGCCCGCCCGTCCGGGCACCCGCTGCCAGACCGGAGCCGCCCATGACCGCCCCGTCCGCCGCCACGCCGTCGCCCGATCGTGAGGCATGGCTTGCCAAGGCCCGCACCCTGTCCGAGGCGCTGCCCTATATGCGGCGCTACACCGGCAAGACCATCGTGGTGAAGTATGGCGGCCACGCCATGGGCGACGAGCACCTGGCGGTGCAGTTCGCCAATGACATCATGCTGATGAAGCAGGTGGGCATCCATCCCATCGTCGTGCATGGCGGCGGGCCGCAGATCGGCCGCATGCTGGAACGGCTGAAGATCAAGTCCGAGTTCGTGGACGGGCTGCGCATCACCGACCGCGAGACCATGGAAGTGGCGGAAATGGTGCTGTCCGGCAGCATCAACAAGCAGATCGTCGCCCTGATCAACGATGCCGGCGGCGATGCCATCGGCCTGTCCGGCAAGGACGACGACCTGATCGAGGCCCGCAAGGTCACGCGCACCAAGCGCGACCCGGACAGCAACATCGAGCGCGTGGTCGATCTGGGCTTCGTCGGCGACCCGTTCCGCATCAATCCCGGCATCCTGGAGAAGCTGCGCCAGGCCGATCTGATCCCGGTCATCGCTCCCATCGGCATCGGCGAGGACGGCCAGACCTACAACATCAACGCCGACACCGCCGCCGGCGCCATCGCCGCCGCGGTGAAGGCCACGCGCCTGCTGCTGCTGACCGATGTGGCCGGGTTCCTGGACAAGGACAAGAACCTGGTGCCGGCGCTGAGCGTGGACGGGGCCAAGCGGGCCATCGCCGACGGCACCGCCACCGGCGGCATGATCCCGAAGCTGGAGACCTGCATCGAGACCGTGGAGAACGGCGTGGACGGCGCCGTGATCCTGGACGGCCGCGTGCCCCATGCCATCCTGCTGGAGCTGTTCACCGAGGGCGGCGCCGGCACCCTGATCGGGAAGAAGTGATCCAACCGATTGCCGGCGCCGCCATCCGGCGGTGCCGGCTTTCCATTCCGGGGCCTAATCCCCGACGGCCACGCCGTCGCGGCGCGGGTCGGCTCCACCCAGGATGCCGGCGGGCGTCACCGCCAGCACATGCAGGCCGCTGATGGCGGCATCGCGCTTCACCGTGTGGCCCAACACGGCCAGCCCGGTGGCAATCCCGTCCGCCCGCGGCAGACTCTCCACCAGCGTCACCGGCCGGTTCTGGTTCATGACGATGGGCAGGCTGACCGCGGCCTGCGGATCCAGGCCCCAATCCAGCAGCCCGACCAGCGCCTGCGCCACATAGCCGATGATGGAGCTGCCGCCGGGCGAGCCGACAGCCATGACAGGCCGCCCCTCCCAGTCCAGCACCAGCATGGGCGACATGGAGGAGCGCGGGCGCTTGTGCGGCCCCGGCGCATTGGCCACCGGCCTGCCGTCGCGCACGGGCAGGAAGGCGAAGTCGGTCAGCTCGTTGTTCAGCACCACCCCACCGGCCAGCAGACCGGAGCCGAAGGCCGATTCCACCGAGGTGGTCATGGACACCACCATGCCCTGGGCATCGATGATGGACAGGTGCGAGGTGGAAGGGATCTCGTAATCCGGGCCGTTGCCCCACAGCGCCCCTTCGCGCCAGGGCGGATTGCCGGCCGCCACCGGGGCGGCGGCGGCATGGGCCGGATCGATGGCCTTGGCCCGTGCCGCCAGATAGGCGCCGTCCAGCAGGCCGCGCACCGGCACCGGCACGGCATCGGGGTCGGCCACATACAGTTCCCGGTCGGCGAAGGCCAGCTTCTCCGCCTCGGTCAGCAGGTGCCAGACAGTCGGGCTGGCCGGCCCTGGCCCCTTGAGGTCATGTCCTTCCACCAGCGCCAGGATCTGCAGCACGGCGATGCCGCCGGAGGTGGGCGGTCCCATGCCGCAGACGGTCCAGACCCGATAGGGCCGGCACACGGCCGGGCGTTCCACCGGCTGGTAGGCCTCCAGGTCGGCCCTGGTCAGCACCGGCGGCCCAGCGGATGCGGCCCCGCCGGAACCGGCGGCCGCCTGCAACCGGGTGACGATGGCGTCGGCCAGCGCCCCCTTGTAGAACAGGTCCGGCCCCTGGGCGGCCAAGCGCCGCAGCGTCTCCGCCATCTCCGGGAAGCGGACGGTCTCCCCGACCTTGGGAAGCCCCTCCGCACCGGCCCGGTAATAGACACGGGCCAGATCGGGTTTGCCTTCCAGCACCGGCCGCCATTCGGTCAGCACCTGCACCAGACGCGGCGGCGCCGGGAAGCCCTGCTCGGCCAGACGGATGGCCGGCTGGACCAGCGTGGCCCAGGGCAGCCTGCCATGCCTGGCGTGCAGCAGCCCCAACAGGGCCGGGACACCGGGCACGCCGACGGCGCGCCCCCCCTCCAGCGCCTGCAGGAACGGCATGGGCTTGCCATCGGCGCCCAGGAACAGGGTCGGCGTCACCGCCGCCCCGGCCATTTCCCGCCCGTCATAACTGACGACACCGCTCCCTGGCCGGGCCACCAGCACGAAGGCGCCGCCGCCCAGGCCGGAGGATTGCGGCTCCACCACGCCCAGGGCCAGCTGCGTGGCAATGGCGGCGTCGATCGCGGTGCCGCCCTGACGCAGCATCTCCAGCCCTGCCGCCGCCGCCAGCGGATTGGCGGCCACCACCATCTGCCGCTCCGCCCGCACCAGCACCTTGTCCGCCAGCCGCGACGACGGCTCCGGCCCCTGCAACTGGGCCGAGGCGGTCACAGGAACAAGCAGAAGCAGGCTCAGCAGGATCTGACGGGGGAGTGAGCGGCGGTACGGGGCAGCGGGCATGGGGACTCCTTGTCGGGAAGGGCCATCCGGGCAATCGTCCTGTGCCTGCCATTGTGCGCTGCAAAAGCGTGGCCCGGCAACAGACCATGCCCGAACCGGACCCGCCAAGGCATGGACCCACAAAGAAAAAGGCGCCACCCCGAAGGGTGGCGCCCTTTCCCAACACTGAACTCGAGCCCGTAAGCTCGACGCAGAGCGTCAGACAGTCTGATCCAGACAGTCTTGCGTCAGATGGTTTTCCGACGGCCTGTTGCGGACGAGATCAGAGGATCTCGACGCGGTTGGCCTGCGGACCCTTCTGGCCCATGCTGGTCTGCAGACGCACGCGCTGCTCCGGAACCAGGGCGCGCACGCCAGACCGCTCCAGCGCAGTGATGTGAACGAACACATCCTTGCCGCCGCCATCCGGGGTGACGAAGCCGAAGCCCTTGTCGGCGCTGAAGAACTTCACGGTGCCTTCGATGGTCTCGGTCGGGCCGGACTCGAAGCTGCGCGGGGGACGCGGGCCGCGCGGGGCATCGCCGTAGCCGCCGCCGCCGAAGCGGTCGCCACCGAAGCGGTCGCCGCCGCCGAAGCCACCGGGGCTGCGACGCGGACCGGGCGCCGCGGCGGTCGACTCATCCACGCTGTGGATGGACGCGACCTGCGGACCCTTCTGACCCTGCGACAGGTCGCAGACGATGGTCGTGCCATCGGCCAGGCTGTCATGGCCGACGGACTGAACCACCGACGCATGCAGAAAGGCGTCCGGCGACCCATCGGAGAGGGTCACGAAGCCGAAGCCCTTCGTGGGGTTATACCATTTGACGGTAGCGGTAACGCTCCGACGGGTGATCTGCGGGCTCTGCGGAGAACGGCGCTCGTACATGTGATCGTGAACTCGACTCGGACGTTGTCAGGAACTTCACCGGCGGACCGGCTGCAAGGACAGTACCCGTTTCCATCCCGCAGGGAAATCCCTGAATTCGGATGAGTCGAGCAGCCACCCCACGCGTACCTTATACCGGATGTCGGACCGATGCACCATCAAAGGTGCGGGGTGCCCCCTCTGGATGAACGGCATCCGCATCTCCGGCGAATATGACCAGAGCGGACAGAAGGGGGAAAGAGGCGGACATCCTTTCCACCGGAACGGAGACCCCCGGCCGCGGCATGATCGTTCGATGCAAATATAACGATATTGCCCGTATTGATGATGGTTTTTTCCGGAAACGGCACGCGGTAGAGTGTGTCGCCCTTGAGCCCCCGTGGTCCAGCCGCCCGCGATGTCCGCCCCCGTCAGCCTGCCCCCGTCCGGACCCGCCCAGCTGTCGCTGAAGCAGCGCTTCCTGGCATGGTGGGAAGGGTATGATCTATCGGCCCTTCTGCACCGGCATGGCGGCGGCGGGGAAGAGCTTGGCGCGCACACGGCCGGCCACCAGGGGGGCGGCCCGGGCGCTGGCCGCGGCCCGGGCGGCAAGCATCTGAACCGGAGCGGCAAGCCGCTGTGGAGCGCCACCCGCATCGAGGTGGCCGAGAAGATCTGGGGTGTCGGCTTCTGCACCCCCGGCAGCACCGAATTCGTCCCGACACTGGTGAAGCCCCTGGGCCTGAACCCGGCCATGAGCGTGCTGGACATCGGCGCCGGTCTGGGCGGCGCCGGCCGAACCATGGCCCAGCAATATGGGGCCTGGGTGACCGGGCTGGAGAACAACCCGGTGCTGGCCGACGCCGGCATGGCCCGTGCCCAGAAGGCCGGTCTCGGCCGGCAGGCCCCGGTGCTGTATGCCGATCTGGAAACACTGGTCTGGGACAAGCGGGTGGACGCCGTCTTCTCCAAGGAGGCACTGTTCACCATCCGCAACAAGGATGGGATGATCGATTGCATCGAGGCCGCGCTGAAGCCCCGCGGCCAGCTGCTGTTCACCGACTACATCATCGATCCGGAGACGCCGCGCGGACGCGACTTCGACCTGTGGCAGGAGCGGGAGCCGGTGGAACCCCATCCCTGGACGGTCGAGCAGTATGTGGCCGCCCTGCAGCAGCGCAACATGGACATGCGCATCACCGAGGACAATACCGACCTCCACCGCAGCAACATCCTGACCGCCATCCAGTCCCTGGTGGACCATCTGGAGACGGTCAGCATGGACCGCGACACCAAGATCGCCGTGGTGGAGGAGGTGGAACTGTGGGCGCGGCGGGTGGCCGCCCTGTCGGCCGGGCTGCGCGTCTACCGATTCTACGCCATGAAGCCGCCCGATCTCAGCTGAGGCGGTCCTAACCCGCCTGCCCCGGCCCGGCCAGGGGCAGCGGCACGAACACGGCCCCCTCCTCGGTCCGGCGCAGCACCACGACGGAGTCGCGGCCGGCCTTGCGCGCCTCCTCGACGGCACCGGCCACATCCTGCGGGCTTTTCACATCGGTTCGGTTGGCGCGGGTGATGATGTCACCGGGCCGGAACCCTCGTTCCGCAGCCGGAGAGCCCGGAGCCACGGCCGTGACCAGCGCTCCTTCCGCCCCCTCCTCCAGGCCGAAGCGCTGTCGCGTCTCCGGATTGATCGGGGCCAGCATCAGCCCCAGCGTTCCTTGGGGGGCCGGCGCCTCCGTCACCGCCGCTACCTGCTGATCCGCCCGCGGCAGTTCCCCGACCTTGGCGCTGAGGCTTTGCTGCTTGCCGTCGCGCAGCAGACTGAGTTTCACCGGCTGGCCGGGGTCGAGGTCGGCCACCCGGCGTGACAGGTCGCGGGGCCGCTCCACCCCCTGGCCATCCACCTGGGTGATGACATCGCCCGGCCGCAGTCCGGCATCGGCCGCCGGGCTGCCCGGAGCCACCGAGGACACGAGCGCGCCGGTGCGCGGGGCAATGCCCAAGGCGTCGGCGATGTCCGGCGTCACCGGCTGGATGGTGACGCCGAGATAGCCGCGCGTGACATAGCCCTTGTCGCGCAGGGCGGTCACCACCTCCCGCGCCATGCCGGAGGGCACGGCGAAGCCGATGCCGATATTGCCGCCGGTGCGGGAGAAGATGGCGGTGTTCATCCCCACCACCTCGCCGGCCAGGTCGATCAGCGGGCCGCCGGAATTGCCGGTGTTGATCGCGGCGTCGGTCTGCAGGAAGTCGTCATAGTTTCCGGCCCCGATATCGCGGGCACGGGCCGAGATGATGCCGGCGGTCACCGTCCCGCCCAGGCCGAAGGGATTGCCGATGGCGATGACCCAGTCGCCGACCTGGATGCGGTCGGAGTCGCCGAAGGACAGCGACGGCAGCGGCTGGCCGGCCTCGATCTTCAGCAGGGCAATGTCGGTGGCGGCATCGGTGCCCACCAGCGTGGCCTTGAAACTACGGTCATCCTGGAAGGTGACTTCGATCTCCTCGGCGCTCTCGACCACATGGTTGTTGGTCACCACATAGCCGGCCGGATCGACGACGAATCCGGAGCCGAGCGAACGCACGGCACGCGGGCGCATGGCGCCGCCGGGACCGCCGCGGCCGAAGAACTCGTCCAGGAAATCCTCGAAGGGAGATCCCGGCGGCACGGGAATCGGCGGCCCGCCCGGGACTTGCGGCCCGGCCCCCGGCGGCAAGCCCGGCACCGCCGGTCCGCCGGGGCCGGCCACCGCCTCGCCTCCGGCGGTGCCGGTGGCGGTGATGGTCACCACCGCCGGCAGCTTGGCCTTGGCCAGATCGGCGAAGCTGGCCGGGGCCTGCCGGACCGGGGACGCGGCGGGAGAGGCAGGGGGAGAGGCGGCGGCCGGCGCGGCATCCCGGGGACCAGCATCCTGGGAAGGGGCATCCTGGGAAAGGGCAGGCTGGGAAAAGGCAGGCTGGGCAGCGGCACAGAGGGCCGCCAGGGCCCCGGCGGCGGCCAGCGGCAGCGGGGACGGGACAGCCCTGGCGCGGGCTTCGGCACGGGCATGGCTGCGGGCGGTGGCCATGGTGGGCATCTCCCTACGCGGCAATCACAGGTTCTCACCCCCCTAAACCCGCGGGATCGGCGAATGGTCACGACGCCCCCGCAGAATCCTGGCTGCGGCCCGGCTGGGGCGGTTGACAGGACGAAACGGCGCGATTATGGTCCGCGCCTCATTTGGACAGCCCAGCGCCGAGTACCCATCATGAAAATCGTCAACTCGCTGAAGTCGATGAAGACCCGCCACAAGGCTTGCCGCGTGATCCGTCGCAAGGGCCGTGTCTACGTCATCAACAAGCTGAACCCGCGTTTCAAGGCCCGCCAGGGCTGATCCGCGACAGGCTTGGCCCGGAGCCACCCGGCTCCGGGAAATGAGACCGCGCCCTTTGGCGCGGTTTTCGTTGTTGGGCCGGGATTTATCCGTCGCCGCCCCACCCGTTCCGGTCCGCCGGTTTGCGCCCCCTCCCTTGGAGAGTCCGGGCGCCTTTTTGATTCCCCTCTGTTGAATGAAGGCCCGACGCGGCCCATCATGGCCTCCCACAGGACGTAGCCGACGAGAAGCGGCCAACAGGATGCGGGGGGAACGGCATGCGCATGCCGGTGCCGGATGAGCGGATCATCCGTGAGCGCGGGACGCTGATCGCCCGGTTGCAGGCGGCGGTGCCCGGCGGAGTCGTCGTCGACGAAACTTCCATGCGCCCGTTCGAAACGGACGCACTGACCGCCTATCGCCAGATGCCGCTGGTGGTGGTGCTTCCGGCCAGCACGGACGAGGTGGCGGCCGCCCTGCGCGTCTGCCGGGCCATGGGGGTGAAGGTGGTGCCGCGCGGCGCCGGCACCGGCCTGTCCGGCGGCGCCCTGCCCCTGGCCGACGGCGTGCTGCTGGTGCTGTCGCGGCTGAACCGCATCCTGGAGATCGATTACGACAACCGCGCCGTCCGGGTGCAGCCCGGCGTCACCAACCTGGCCATCAGCCAGGCCGTGGCCGGCCGCGGCTTCTATTACGCCCCCGACCCCTCCTCGCAGATCGCCTGCTCCATCGGCGGCAATGTGGCGGAGAATTCCGGCGGCGTGCATTGCCTGAAATACGGCGTCACCGCCAACAACCTGCTGGGGGTGGAGTTCGTCACCATCGACGGCGAGGTGATTCGCCTGGGCGGCAAGCATCTGGACCCCGAGGGTTACGATCTGCTGGGGGTGCTGACGGGATCGGAGGGGCTGCTGGGCGTGGTGACCGAGGTCACCGTGCGCATCCTGCAGAAGCCGGAGACGGCGCGGGCCGTGCTGCTGGGCTTCCCCAGCGTGGAAGCCGGCGGCGCCACCGTGGCTGCCGTCATCGCCGCCGGCATCATTCCCGGCGGCATGGAGATGATGGACAATGCCGCCCTGAACGCGGCCGAGGATTTCGTCCAGGCCGGCTACCCCCGCGACGTGGCCAGCCTGCTGATCGTCGAGCTGGACGGGCCGGCGGCCGAGGTGGACCATCTGATCACCCGGGTGGAGGCCATCGCCCGCGGCCACGGTGCCAGCTATTGCCGGGTGTCCGCCAGCGAGGAGGAGCGGCTGGCCTTCTGGGCCGGGCGCAAGGCCGCCTTCCCCGCGGTGGGCCGCATCAGCCCGGACTATGTCTGCATGGACGGCACCATCCCGCGCAGGACGCTGCCCGCGGTCCTGACCCGCATGGAGGCGCTGGGACGGGAGTACCGGCTGCGGGTGGCCAATGTCTTCCACGCCGGCGACGGCAATCTGCACCCGCTGATCCTGTTCGACGCCAACGACGCCGACGAGTTCGACCGGGCGGAGAAGCTGGGGGCCGCCATCCTGCGCCTGTGCGTGGAGGTGGGCGGGGTGCTGACCGGCGAGCACGGGGTAGGAATCGAGAAGCGCGACCTGATGACAGACCAGTTCGGGGCGGAGGATCTGGCCCAGCAGATGCGGCTGAAATGCGCCTTTGATCCCGACGGGCTGCTGAATCCCGGCAAGGTCTTCCCCACGCTGCACCGCTGCGCCGAGTTGGGCCGCATGGTGGTCCAGGGCGGCCGCCTGCCCTTCCCCGACATTCCACGCTTCTAAGGATGGTTTCACCATCCCGCCTGGCTCGTCGGGGTTCGGCGCGGCCTCACGCCGGCCTCCGAATCGGGATGGCAGCAAGTCGGGGAGACCACAGGGAACCCCGACGCATCGCACCCACCTATTTCCCGCGACACCACCGAGGCGGAACGCCATGACCACCCTGGCCCCCGAAACAGAATCGCAGCTGATCGAGGCCATGCGCTGGGCTGTGGCGGCGGAGCAGCCGCTGGAGCTGCTGGGCCGTGGCAGCAAGCGGGGCTTCGGCCGGCCGGTGCAGGCGGCCCATACGCTGGACCTGTCGCGGCTGTCCGGCATCGTCAGCTACGAGCCGGAGGAACTGCTGCTGGTGGTGAAGCCGGGCACGATGCTGGCCGATCTGTCGGCGGCGCTGGCCGAGCGGCGGCAGATGCTGGCCTTCGACCCGCCCGATCTGTCGCCCTTATGGGGCGGGGCGGCCGGAGCGGGAACCGTGGGCGGGCTGGTGTCGGCCGGCCTGTCGGGGCCGCGGCGGCTCAAGGCCGGGGCCGTGCGCGACCATGTGCTGGGCATCAGCGCCGTGTCGGGCCGGGGCGACCTGTTCCGGGCCGGCGGCAAGGTGGTGAAGAACGTCACGGGCTATGACCTGCCCAAGCTGCTGACCGGGGCGCTGGGCACGCTGGGAGCCCTGACCGAGATCGTGCTGAAGGTGCTGCCGGCGCCGGAGGTGACGCGGACGCTGGTGCTGGCGGGCATCGACGGTGCCGCCGCCCACCAGGCCATGGCCGACGCCCTGGGCAGCCCGGCCGAGCTGGCCGCCGCCGCCTGGGTCCCCGCCGGCCTCCCCTGGCCCGGCCTGCCGCCGCGCACCCCGTGCGTGCTGCTGCGGCTGGAGGGGGTGGCCGTCAGCGTGGAGGCGCGGCTCGGCCATCTCGGCCGGCTGCTGGAGGGACGGGCGGCGACGGCCGTGCTGGAGGCGGAGGACAGCGCCAGGCTGTGGGCCGAGCTGCGGGATGCGGCGCCGCTGGCCCGCCAGCCGGAGCGGGCGGTGTGGAAACTGTCGGTGCCGCCCATGCAGGGCATGGCCGTGCTGGACCGCATCCGGACCGCCCTACCCGGCAGCATCGGCTGGCTGGACTGGGCCGGCGGGCTGGTCTGGGTCGGGCTGCCGGACGGTGATGCGCGGGCCGGCCTGGTGCGCGGCGCGCTGCCCGGGGAGGGGCATGCCACGCTGATGCGCGCTCCCGACGGGGTACGCGCCACCACGCCGGTGTTCCAGCCGCAGCCCGAGCCGCTGGCCCGGCTGACGGCCCGGGTCAAGGCGCAGTTCGATCCCAAGGGGGTTCTCAATCCCGGCCGCATGGCCGCCGGTGGATAGGACGGACAGCGAATGCAGACGAATTTTTCCCTGGCGCAGCTGGCCAATGCCGATGTGGCGGAATCGGAGAAGGTGCTGCGCAAATGCGTGCATTGCGGCTTCTGCACCGCCACCTGCCCCACCTATGTGCTGCTGGGCGATGAGCGCGACAGCCCGCGCGGGCGCATCTATCTGATCAAGGACATGCTGGAGAGCGGCCGACCCGCCTCGGCGGTGGAGG
This sequence comes from Oleisolibacter albus, assembly GCF_003336875.1. GTDB lineage: Bacteria > Pseudomonadota > Alphaproteobacteria > Azospirillales > Azospirillaceae > Niveispirillum > Niveispirillum album. The sequence continues at coordinate 78,598 of NZ_QGNJ01000012.1, forward strand.
CCCGCCACATCGACCGCTGCCTGTCCTGCCTGTCCTGCATGACCACCTGCCCGTCGGGCGTGCACTACATGCATCTGGTGGACCATGCCCGCACCTATATCGAGCGCACCTATGAGCGGCCTGTGGCCGACAAGGCGCTGCGGCGCCTGCTGGCGGACCTGCTGCCCCATCGCGGCCGCTTCCGCGTGGCCCTGCGGGCGGCCAGGGCGGCCCGGCCGTTCAAGGCGCTGCTGCCCAAGGACCTGCGCACCATGCTGGACCTGACCCCGGCCCGGGTGCATGGACCCGGCCGGCAGGAGCGGCCGGGCGTGATCCCCGCCATCGGCCCCCGGCGGATGCGGGTGGGCCTGCTGGCCGGCTGCGTGCAGCCGGTGCTGAACCCCGACATCAACGAGGCCGCCATCCGCCTGCTGACCCGGCTGGGGGCCGAGGTCGTCATCAGTGCGGGCGTGGGCTGCTGCGGTGCCCTGACCCATCATCTCGGCCATGCGGAACCCGACTTCGCCGGCCCCAATGTGCGGGCCTGGAGCCGCGAGATCGAGGGGGACGGGCTGGACGCCATCGTCGTCACCGCCTCCGGCTGCGGCACCACGGTCAAGGATTACGGCTTCGTGCTGCGGGAGCATCCCGCGCTGGCGGAGAAGGCGGCCAGAGTGTCGGCGCTGGCCCGCGACATCACCGAGGTGGTGGCCATGCTGGGCCTGCCGGACGGGGCCGCGGCACCGCAGCCGCTGACGGTGGCCTATCATTCCGCCTGTTCCATGCAGCATGGCCAGCGGCTGCACCGGCCGCCACGCGACCTGCTGAAACAGGCCGGGTTCCGGCTGGTCGAGGTGCCGGAGGGCCATCTCTGCTGCGGCTCCGCCGGCACCTACAATCTGCTGCAGCCGGATCTGGCGGCACAGCTGCGCGACCGCAAGGTGCGAAACATCGAAAGCGTGCGGCCGGACGTGATCGCCGCCGGCAATATCGGCTGCATGACCCAGATCGGCCAGGGCACCGGCCTGCCCATCGTGCATACGGTGGAGCTGCTGGACTGGGCCACCGGCGGACCGCGGCCGGCCGCCCTGGGGTAAGGGGGAGCAGGTCGGGATGCGCTGCGCCTATCCCGGCCTGCGGGCGGACAGGCCCCATCGGCGGTCGGTCTGACCGCCTGCCCTCATCACTTGCCCCCGATCCGCCCTCACCCCGGCTGGCGCTGCGCCTCGTAGGTGCGCAGATGCAGCAGGGCCAGGGACAGCAGCGGCGTGGACACGCCCAGCGCGGCGCCGCGGCGCACCATGTCGCCCAGGATGTGCTCGGCCTCGGTCGGTTTGCCGGCGGCCACGTCGCGGTACATGGAGGCGGTGACGGTGCTGGCCTTGTCGGTGATCTGGCCAAGGTAATCCGCCACCACCGCCGGACGCGGCGCGTGGCCGGCCGCGGCAGCCACAGCCCGGCATTCCTCGAACAGGCCGGTCAGGAAGGCTTCGCCGCCGGGCTGGCGGACGATGGCGCCGATCGACCCGCGCATCAGGCAGGTGCCGGCGGCCAGGGTGGTGAGGAAGACGAACTTCTCCCACAGATCCTGCATGATCCGGCCGCTGACGCTCCACTCGACCTGGGCGCCGGTGAACGCCGCCGTCAGCCGGTCCACCACCGGCTGCTGCGCCGGGCTGCGGGCGCCGAAGATCAGCCGGTGGATGGGGTTGAGGTGCCGGATGGTGCCGTCCGGGTCCATGGTGATGGGGATATGGCAGAGGCCCCCCATCACCCGTTCCGGCCCGAAGGCGGCCTCCAGCCGGTCGATATGGTTGAGGCCGTTCAGCAGCGGCATGACCACGCTGTCCGGCCCCATGGCCGGGGTGATAGACTCGATGGCGCTGTCCAGGTCGAAGGCCTTGCTGGTCAGCACCACCAGAGCATAGGCATGGCGCGGCTTCAGGATGGTCTGGGCCGGCAGGCGGATCGCGCCGTGGGGGCTGTCCACCACCAGCCCGTCCGACAGCAGCTGGGCCTGCCGGCGCGGCCGGACCAGGAAGGTCACGTCGGCCCCGCACTCCATCAGGCGTCCGCCGAAATAGCCGCCGGTGGCCCCGGCGCCCAGGAACAGGATGCGCATACCGGTGTCCTTTCCTTGTTCCGGGCCATGGCCCGATCATTATGGAGCCGGAAGGATAGACGGGAGCACGGAACCGGGCCAAGCGGTCTTATATCCGCTCCCGCCGGGCTCGGCTCACCGGGACCAGGGCGGAGCCAGGGACCAGGGCGGAGCCAGGGACCAGGGCGGAGCCAGGGATCAGCGTCTTTCCTTCGGCAGGGCCAGCAGGGCCTTGCGGATGTCGGTCAGGCGGGGACGCCTGTCCTCGGCGAAGGGCAGTGGCCGGCAGAGATGCATGGCGGTCAAGCCGATGCGGGCCACCAGCAGCCCGTTGACCAGCCCCTGGGCCAGGCGGGAGGAGACGGCGCCGACCACGCCCGCCCCCAGCGCCTCCGCCACCAGACTGTCGCCGGATTCGGCCAGGCCGGCGATGCCCATGTTCGTCACCATGCGCCGCAGCAGCCGGGCCGAGCCGAGCAGCCCCGGCCGCGCGGCATAGAGGCCGGCCACCTCCCGCAGCAGCCGCATGGTCCGCCACAGCACCAGGGCCGTGTCCAGCAGGGCCGACGGGCTGAGGGTGGTTCCCAGGGCCACGTCGCGGCTGGCCTTCAGCACCAGCCGGTAGGCGGCCCGGTCCAGCGGCGCCAGCAGCGTGGCCTCGGTCAGGTCCAGCAGCTCGCGGTCGTCATGGGCATCGGTGACGCTGGCCGTCAGCGCGCGGCCCGCGGCCGCCATGTCCCCCCGTCCGGCATAAAGGCCGGCGACGCGCCGCATCAGGGGCGCCGCACCGCCATGACCGCCCGCCGCCCGCAGCGACAGGGCGCGGGTCCGCAGCGCATCCACCTGCTGCAGGCGGAAATAGGCCCGCGCCTCCCGCCCGGCCAGCAGGCCCAGGCTGCCCACGGCCAGGGCACCCAGGCCCGACAGCACGCCGCCCAGCCAGGGCGACAGGGCGAAGGCGCGGCCGATGAGGTCGGCCGTGTCGAAGCCGACGGCCACCAGCACCAGCGCCGCCAGCGACCCGGCCAGCACCCTGGCCGCCCGCAGCCGGCGGCGGGGGGACGGGGGCGGCAGCCCCTCCCCGTCCAGGGCCGCATCCAGGGCCGCCGCCTCTTCCGCCGGGGCAGGCACCGCCCGGGCGGGATCGAACTCCATCGGCGGAATCCAGGCCGGCCGGCTGGCTGCCGCAGCGACTCCTGTCTCGGCCCCCCGGCCCCTCTCGGGAGAACGCCCGTGATCGCGTCCCGCGCTCATGCCAGCCGATCTCCCACCAGGAACTCCAAGGCCTTGTCCAGACGGATGTTGGGCAGGCCGCGCCCGTCGCGGCCCAGGCCCGGCGGCGGGCGGAAATCGGTGAAGTTGAAGCGGCCGGCCGCGTCCGCCCCGATCTCGTGGTGGCTGGCCGGCACCTCGCCGGGGAAGACCACCACCGGCCTGTCGCGTCCCAGGGGGATGCCCTGGACGCTGGGCAAGGGCTGCCCCTGCCAGTCCGCCAGCACCGTGTCGGTGGCCTTGACCGAGGCCAGGGCGAGGGTGCGCAGCTCCGCCCCGCTGAAGCGGATGGCGCCGATGGGACCGGCCAGGAAGCTTTCCAGCAGTGCCGCCAGATGGGCATGCTGGGCCGCGGCCACATGGTCGGCCTTGGTGGCGGCGAACAGCACGCGGTCGATGCTGGCCCCGCCCAGCCAGCCCAGCCAGCCGCCGCTGCCATGGCGGAAGCTCTCCAGCGTGGCGGCCAGGGCGCGCTCCAGATCGGCCAGTCCCGGCGCCCCGGCATTGAGGGCGGAGAGCACGTCGACCAGCACCACCTGCCGGTCCAGCCGGGCGAAATGCTCGCGGTAGAAGCGGCGCACCACCTTGTCCTTGTAGGCCTCGAACCGCTGGGCCATCAGGGCCTGGAGCGACCCCGGCCCGGCCGCGGCCCGTGGCGGCAGCGGCGCGAAGGTCAGCACCGGCGCTCCCTCCAGCTCCCCCGGCTCCAGGAAGCGGCCGGGCTGCAACAGGCTGAGTCCGACGCGGCTGGCGCGGCAATCGCGCAGATACGCGGTATAGCGGTCGGCCAGCCGGCGCGCCGTGGACTCGTCGGCCGGCCCGGCCGGGTCCAGCGTGTCCACATCCTCCAGGAAGGCGCGGGACAGCGGCGCCCGGCCCGGCCCCGCGGCCAGATCCAGCATGGTCCGCGACCAGGCGGCATAATCCTGGCCCAGCATGGGCAGATCCAGCAGCCATTCGCCGGGATAATCGACAATGTCCAGGGTCAGGGTGGCGGTGCTGGTCAGCTGGCGGCGCAGCCAGGCCCGGGGCGTGAAACGCAGGGCGATGCGGATCTCACTGACGGCGCGGGTGGCCTGGGGCCAGCCGGGATGCGGCGCCATCAGCTGGGCCAGATGGCCTTCGTAATCGAATCGCGGCACGGCGGGATCGGGCTGCGGCTCCAGGCGCGCCGCCCGCAGCCGGCCGCCGGACACCGCCTCCAGCAGCGGCAGGCGCCCGGCCAGCAGCAGATTGTTCAGCACCGAGGTGATGAAGACGGTCTTGCCCGAACGGCGCAGCCCCGTGACTCCCAGCCGCAGCGTGGTCCCGGCCAACCGATTGGCCATCTGCGCCAGCCCGTCGGCTGCCCGCTGGCCCGCATCGCCCAAATCCCCGATCAATCCACGCGACACCACACCTCCGTACCCTGACGGCCACGCCGTACCGGAAGGCGGCCGTGGACCGTGGTAAGTCTTGATAAGTCGGAAACGGCGCGGGCCGCGTCAAGGAAGGCGCAATGGAATTGTCATATCCAACGCGGAAGTGGCAGTCTAATCTTGGCTTGTGGGACGTCGGACCGCTGTGGGAACAATGGACGACTATGGCATCGGCCGCCGGACTTCGTGTTCGGCCGAGGAGCGGGATTGTGGCGTCGGGCATTGAACGGGCAATATCCTGTGACTGTAGACGGCATGGGTGGCCATGAATTCCGCATTGCCCCCGGCTGACGCGACCGGCGCGCCGCTGACGACCACCTCTGCGGCCGAGGCCCCGGTGCTGGTGCCCCTGCGCAAGCGCCTGTCCTTCAAGCAAGCCCGCAACACCGCCCTGCTGACCCTGGTTCTGGGCATGGTGCTGAGCACCGCCCAGATCACCATCGACCTGCTGGACATGGAACGGAAGTCCGACCAGCTGGTGCAGCAGGTGCTGGCCACCCTGCAGGAACCGGCGGCCGAGGCCGCCTATGCCTTCGACCAGGCCCTGGCCGACCGCGTGCTGACCGGCCTGTTCGAGTACCGCCCCGTCTACCGGGCCGTCATCCTGGAGGATTTCGGCAACCAGCTGGCGGCCAAGGAACGCCCCCAGGCCACCAGCCGCCTGTCCTGGCTGGCGGAACTGCTGCTGCCGCAGGAAAAGACCTTCGCCATCCCGCTGATCATCGAGCGCCACAACCAGAATGTGGGCGAGATGCGGGTCAGCATCGACCGGCTGCAGATCGCCGAGGAGTTCTTCCGCCGCGCCGGGATGGTGCTGGCCACCGGCGTCGCCTGGACCGTGTCGCTGGCCCTGATCCTGGTGGTGATGTTCTACACCAGCCTGACCAAGCCGTTCCTGCGCATGAGCGCAGCCATCGCCGCCATCAATCCGGCCCGGCCGGCCGAGCGGCTGTTGCCGGTGCCGGCGCAGCACGAGGATGATGAGCTGGGCCTGCTGGCCAAGACCACCAACGCCCTGCTGACGCAGTTCGACCGGTCGCTGGTGGAGCGCGAACGCACCCAGGATGCCCTGCGCGAGCGCGAGGCGCGCCTGTCGGGCATCATGGACAATGTGGCCGACGGCATCATCACCCTGGACGAGGAGCTGCGGATCGAGACCATGAACGCGGCCGCCCTGACTCTGTTCGGCTACGAGCCGGCGGAGGTGCTGGGCCAGCCCTTCGTGACCCTGATCCAGGACCGGGACTGGACCCGGGTGGCCATGGCGTTGATGGCCTGCCTGCGCCGGATGGACGACAGCCGCCTGCGCGACGGCCGGGCCGAGATCCACGGCAAGCGCAAGACCGGCGATGTTTTCGCCATGGCCTTCGGCGTCAGCCAGATGCATCTGGGCGACCGGCATACCGCCATCTGCGTGGTCCAGGACATCACCGCCCGCAAACGCAACGAACAGGCCCTGCGCGAAAGCGAAGAGCGGCTGAAGCTGGCCGTGCGGGCCACCCGCTCCGGCGTCTTCGACATCGACTATGTCAAGGGGACCTGGTGGTGGAGCCCGGAATTCATCGAGATGCTAGGCTATGACGCCGCCGAGGCGCAGCATGCCTTCAAGCTGTTCGAAGGTCTCCTGCATCCCGACGATCGCGACACGGTGATGGGCCGGATGCAGCGTTATCTGGCCGGTGATGTCAGCGATTATCTCTCGCTGTTCCGCCTGCGCCACAGCGATGGCAGCTGGGTCTGGATCGAGGCCCGCGGGCAGGTCCTCCGCGACGATCAGGGCAAGGCATTGCGCTTCACCGGCACCATGTCGGACGTGTCCGACCGCAAGCGGTTCGAGGAGCAGCTGATGTATGTCAGCACCCACGATCCGCTGACCGGCCTGCCCAACCGCAGTCTGGTCCAGGACCGGGTGCGCCATGCCCTGGCCCATGCCGAACGCAAGGGCACCACCGTGGCCGTGCTGTTGCTGGACCTGGACCGGTTCAAGCTGATCAATGACAGTCTGGGGCACCAGACGGGCGACAAGCTGCTGCGGGCCATGGCCCAAAGACTCACCGCCAGTGTCCGCGCCGCCGACACCGTGGCACGCCAGGGCGCAGATGAATTCCTGATCCTGGCCGAGGATCTGCCGGACCCGCAGATGGCCGGGCGCATCGCCGAGACCATCCTGCTCGGCATGTCCCGCCCCTTCAACATCGACGGGCAGCAGTTGTTCGTCACCGGGTCCATCGGCATCAGCCTGTATCCGACCGACGCCGCCGATATCGACGCGCTGATCCGCGATGCCGATACCGCCATGCATACGGCCAAGGTGGTGGGCGGCAACGGCTTCCGCTTCTTCACCCCGCAGATGAACGAAGTGGCGGTGACGCGGCTGTCCACCGAGCGCGCCCTGCGCGAGGCGCTGGAGACGAACCAGTTCCTGCTGCACTACCAGCCCAAGATCGATCTGGAGAGCATGGCGGTGGTCGGCGTCGAGGCGCTGATCCGCTGGCGGCACCCCGAACGGGGCTGGGTCAGTCCCGCCGATTTCATTCCGGTTGCGGAAGAAACGGGCCTGATCATTCCGATCGGGGATTGGGTGCTGCGGGCCGCCCTGACGCAGATCCGCGACTGGATCGACCGTGGCTTCGCTCCGCTGCCGGTGGCGGTCAATGTGTCGGTGCGCCAGATCACCTCCACGGAATTCGGGAAGCGGGTATGGACGCTGTGCCGCGAATTCGATGTCAGCCCGGATCTGCTGGAGTTGGAGATCACCGAGACGGCCATGATGTCCAATCTGGCCAGCATCGCCGATGCCCTGGCCGAGGTGCGCAGCCATGGCATCCGCATCGCCATTGATGATTTCGGCACCGGTTATTCCTCGCTGTCCTATCTGCGCCGCCTGCCGATCACGACGCTCAAGGTGGACCGTTCCTTCATCGCCGACGCCACCACCAACACGGACACGGCCGCCATCGCCGCCACCATCATCGCCATGGGTCGCCAGTTGGGCCTGACGGTGGTGGCCGAGGGAATCGAAACCGAGGACCAGTTGGACTTCCTGCGGTTGCACCGCTGCGACGAGTTGCAGGGCTACTTCATTTCCAAGCCCCTGCCGCCGAGCGAGCTGGAAGCCCGGTTCATGCAGGCCCGGACGACGGTTGCTGTCGCCGACTGACCGGGGGAACGCAACTTTCTTACGGGTCCAAAACCCGCAAACAAGCGCTAACCCCTTGTTACGTCTAGGTAAAGCGTGTCCTTTTTGCCAGGGACGCCAAACGATTTGCACGCCGTCACATGCACGGGCGCATAGAAGCCTTGACGTGCCGACATACCGTGTTTACTGGTCGGAGAGTGCCAATCCCCGCCCGGGAACGAGGCCGGCAAACCGATCCGATCCGGGCGCAAAAAAACCTGAGTGAGGAGGAACGCATGGCCCGGAAGTGCGCGCTGTTGGGGCGCCTCTCCCCCCGTATGCTTGCAGGTGTCAGTGCCGTGGCCATCCTGGCCCCCTTGGTGGGGGCGGGTGAGGCCCAGGCGGTCCAGTTCAATCGCGGCGACCTGTCCGGCAGCTTCGATACCACCCTGACCCTGGGCGCCCTGTTCCGGGTCCAGAGCGCCGACCCCGATCTGATCGGCGTCGCCAATGGCGGCCGGGCCTATTCCATCAATGGCGACAATGGCGATCTGAACTATGACAAGGGGCTGGTGTCGCTGGCGGCCCGCGCCACGCACGAGCTGAAGCTGAACTACGCCAATCTCGGCGCCTTCGCCCGCGCCACCTATTTCTATGACGCCGTCAATGCCAAGAAGGACAGCAGCAGCTTCGCCCGTACCGGCAAGTTCGACCTGTCGGATGAGGCGGTGGACCGTGTCGGCCGCGACTTCGAGTTGCTGGATGCCTTCGTCTTCGGCGATTTCGCCATGGGGGAAAGCGGCAATGTCAGCGTCCGCCTGGGCAACCAGGTGCTGAGCTGGGGTGAAAGCACCTTCATCGCCAACGGCATCAATGTCATCAGCCCGATCAACGTGTCGGCCCTGCGCATCCCCGGCTCCGAGCTGAAGGAAGCCTTCCTGCCGGTGCCCATCGCCGACATCAATGTCAGCTTCAACGAGAATTTCTCGGTCGAGGCCTTCTACCAGTTCAAGTGGGACAAGACCGAACCCGAGGCTGCCGGCACCTTCTTCAGCACCAGCGACGCCATCAGCCCCGGCGCCGACCATCTGTTCATCGGCTTCGGCAACTACCTGTTCACCGACAGCCGCAACCAGGGCGCGGTCCCCGGCTCGGCCCAGGGGGTGTTCCCGCGCTCGCTCTATCCCAACCCGGCCCTGGACGGTCCGCTGACCTGCATCGGCGTGCCGGGAACGGTGACCCTGCGCCACCCCTGCAACTCGCTGACACCGTTCGGCACCGTGGTCCCGCGGCTGGAGGATGACGAGCCCAGCGACCAGGGGCAGTTCGGCTTCGCCGCCCGCCTGTTCTCGCCCGACCTGATGAACACCGAGTTCGGCGCCTATTTCATCAATTACCATTCGCGCCTGCCGGTGCTGAGTTCGCAGCTGGCCACCTACGAGCAGTTCCTGGTGCCCGGCAACAGCTCACGCTTCACCGATCTCAGCGGCTACCGCGCCGAATATCCCGAAGACATCCAGCTGTTCGGCCTCAGCTTCAACACCAACATCGCCGGCATTTCACTCCAGGGTGAATACAGCTTCCGCAAGGACCAGCCGCTGCAGCTGGACGATGTGGAGCTGCTGCAGGCCACGCTGGCGGCCCCCAGCGTGCTGGGCAGCATCAGCCAGGGCCAGGCCGCCGGCACCGCCGCTGCCCAGCAATCCTATCAGACGGCCGTCAACCAGGTGCTGCAGATCGCAGCCCCGACCCTGGTCGGCACCCCGTTCACCAGCCTGCCCGCCCCCCTGCAGAGCGCGGTGCAGAGCCAGATCGCCGCAGCCGGCGGCCCGGCCAGCTATCAGGCCGCGCTGACCGCCGGCGCCACCGCCGGCGCCAACCAGGGGGCAGCGGGTGCCGCCGCCCTGTTCAACACCAACCAGATCGTGCGCCGCAACGGCCTCATCCCCACCAGCAGCGCGGCGGCGGCCACGGCCTTCCTGGCCCAGAACTATTTCGGCAAGCGCCTGCAGGGCTGGGAGCTGTTCGACGTCTCGCAGTTCCAGATGACGGCGACCAAGACCTTACCGCCCATCGTCGGCGCCGATCAGGTGGTGCTGCTGGGCGAGGCCGGCTTCACCTGGGTCCACGACATGCCGGGCGGCGAGACGCTGCGGCTGGAAGGCCCCGGCACCGTGGTCGGCGGCAACCCGGCGTTCCTGGGCCGGGGCGGCATGCCGGATGTGGCCACCGACGGGTTCGGCACCGAGTTCAGCTGGGGTTACCGCATGGTCGCCCGCTTCGACTATCTCAACGCCTTCAACGGCGTCAATCTGTTCCCGTCGATCAGCTGGCAGCATGATGTGCAGGGCACCACGCCGGCGCCGCTGGGCAACTTCGTCGAGGACCGCATGGCCATCGGCCTGGGCCTGCGCGCCGTGGTGCGCGAGACCTATACCATCGACCTGAACTACTCCACCTTCTTCGGCGGTGGAAACCGCAACCTGATCAGCGACCGCGACTTCGTGTCGGCCAGCATCAAGTACAGCTTCTAAAACAGGCCGCGACCAACGCGGCACGGAACGATAACTGGGAGGACGCCATGGTGAGTATGAAAGCGGTACTGCTTGGCGGCGCACTGGCCCTGGCCATGTCCGTTCAGGGCATGGCACAGGACGCGTCGGAGCTGGGCAAGAGCCTGACCCCGATGGGCGCCATCAAGGCCGGTAACGCCGATGGCAGCATTCCGGAATGGACCGGCGGTCAGGTGACGCCGCCGGCCGGCTGGAAGGCGGGAGAGCTGGAGATCGATCCCTACAAGGCGGACAAGCCGCTGTTCACGATCGATGCCAAGAATATGGACAAATATGCGGAGAAGCTGCCGGAGGGGCTGAAGGCCCTGATGAAGCAGTATCCGGATAGCTACAAGATGAATGTCTATCCGACGCACCGCAGCGCCGGCTATCCCGATCGCATCTACAAGGAAACCGCCGCCAATGCCGGCCGCGCCAAGCTGGCCGAAGGCGGCAATGGTGTCGAGGGGGCCAAGGAAGGCATCCCCTTCCCGCTGCCGAAGACCGGTGTGGAGGTGGTGTGGAACCATCTGCTGCGCTACCGCGGCACCGACACGGTGCGCCGCGTCGGCCAGGCCAATCCGCAGGTCGATGGCAGCTACACCATGATCATGCTCGAAGAGAGCGTGAAGTACCTCTACAGCGCCCCCGGCGGCACCGACGGCAACATCTCCCTGTATTTCCTGCAGGAGGTGGTGGCCCCGGCCCGTCTGGCCGGTGAAATCCTGCTGGTGCATGAGACCATCAACCAGGTCAAGGAGCCGCGCAACGCCTGGACCTACAATCCCGGCCAGCGCCGCGTCCGCCGTGCGCCCAATGTGGCCTATGACAATCCCGGCACGGCCTCGGACGGGCTGCGCACCAACGACAATTTCGACATGTTCTCCGGCGCGCCCGACCGCTACGACTGGAAGCTGGTCGGCCGCAAGGAGATGTATGTGCCGTACAACGCCTATACGCTGCACGGCAAGGACGTCACCTACGACCAGATCATCAAGCCGCGCCACATCAACCAGGATCTGGCCCGCTACGAGCTGCACCGGGTCTGGGTGGTGGAGGCGACGCTGAAGCCGGGCACCAGCCATGTCTATGCCAAGCGCACCTTCTATGTGGACGAGGACAGCTGGCAGATCCTGGTGGCCGATCATTATGACGGCCGCGGCCAGCTCTGGCGGGTGGGCGAGAGCCACGGCATCTCCTACTACAGCGTGCCGGCCTACTGGTCGACGCTGGACGTGCTCTACGACCTGCAGTCCGGCCGCTACACCGGTCTGGGCTTCGACAATCAGGAGCCGCCCTACAGGTTCGACGCCAACCTGACGGCGGCCGATTTCTCGCCCGACTCGCTGCGGCGGGCCGGTGTTCGCTGATCCCGTCTGACCCAGGGCCGGCCGGGCAACCGGCCGGCCCCTTTCTTTGAACGGACCCTTCCCCTGCCGAGCGCTGCAAACACCATGATTTTTCGCCCCCTGGTCCTTGCCTCCGTTCTCACCGCCCTGGCCGCCGCGCCGTCCGCGGCCCAATCGACGGGCACGCCGGCCGCCGCGCCCGCTGACGCCGCCATGGCCATCCATCCCGCGGTGCTGGCGCCCCTGGCCGCCAAGTCGCTGCTGCTGGCGGCCGCCCGGGCCGGCGACCGGCTGGTGGCCGTGGGCGAGCGCGGGCACATCCTGCTGTCGGATGACAACGGCACGAGCTGGCGCCAGGTGCCGGTGCCGGTGGATTCCGCCCTGACGGGCGTGTCCTTCGTCGATGCCAGGACCGGCTGGGCCGTGGGGCATGACGCGGTGATCCTGCACACCACCGATGGGGGCGAGAGCTGGACGCTGCAGCATGCGGACGCGGCGCTGGAGCAGCCGCTGCTGGATGTGCTGTTCGCCGACGCCCAGCATGGCGCCGCGGTCGGCGCCTATGGCCTCTATCTCGAAACCGCCGACGGCGGACGCAGCTGGACCCCACGCAAGATCGGCGAGGAGGATTTCCACATCAACGCCATCATCGCACCGTCGCCGCAGACGCGGCTGGCCGTGGGCGAGTTCGGCAGCATTGCCTTCAGCCCCGATGCCGGGGCCAGCTGGACAGCCCTGGCCTCCCCCTATGAGGGGTCTTTCTTCGATGCGCTGGCCCTGGGACCGGACACCTTCCTGGTGTTCGGCCTGCAGGGCCATGTCTTCCGCAGCGCGGATGCCGGCCAGAGCTGGACCGAGATCGCCACCGGCACCACCGCCGGCCTGATGGGCGGCACCCGGCTGGCCGATGGCCGCATCATCCTGGTCGGCGCCCAAGGCTTCCTGCTGACCAGCACCGACGACGGCCGCAGCTTCAAGACCGAGCGGCGGGCCGACCGCGTGGCCCTGGCCGACCTTATCCAGGCGGCCGACGGCAGCGTTATCTTCCTGGGCGAGGCCGGCGCCATGACCGCCCAGCCCGGATCCTGAGCGAGATGCACCAGATCATGCAGCAGAGCTTCCTTCAGACGCTGGAATCCTGGACGTTCCGGAACCGGGTCCTGATCCTTGTCGTCTTCTCCGCGCTGACCCTGTTCATGGGCTGGCAGGCCTCGAAGCTGCGCGTGGACGCCGGCTTCGAGAAGGGCCTGCCGCTGCAGCACGAATATATGCAGACCTTCACCCAGTACCGGGACGAGTTCAACGGCGCCAACCGCATCCTCATCGCGCTGTCCGTGGACAAGGGTGACATCTACACGCCCGAATTCATGACCCGGCTGAAGAAGGTGACCGACGCCGTCTTCTTCATCCCAGGTGTCGACCGGGCCAGCGTCACCAGCCTGTTCACGCCCAATGTCCGCTTCATTGAGATCGTCGAGGACGGCTTCGCCGGCGGCAACGTCATCCCGGCGGAGTTCCAGCCCAACGAGGAATGGCTGCCCATCGTCCGCGAGAATGTGCTGAAGTCCGGCCAGGTCGGCCGGCTGGTGGCGGAGGATTTCACCGCCGCCCTGGTCAGTGCCCAGCTGGTGGAGCGGGACCCCCGCACCGGCGACAAGCTGGACTATCTCGACGTGGCCAAGCGGCTGGAGGCCATCCGGGCCGAGTTCGAGGATCACGAGCAGGCGGGCAACGCCCCCCATGTCCAGATCCACATCATCGGCTTCGCCAAGGCCATCGGTGATATCGCCGACGGGGCCAAGAGCGTGGTGCTGTTCTTCGGTGTCGCCCTGGTCATCACCGCCCTGCTGGTCTACGGCTATGGCAAGAGCTGGCTGATGACGCTGACCATGCTGGGCGTGTCGCTCTGCACCGTCATCTGGCAGTTCGGCCTGCTGGTGCTGCTGGGCTTCGGCATCGACCCGATGTCGATCCTGGTGCCCTTCCTGGTCTTCGCCATCGCCATCAGCCACGGCGTGCAGAATGTCGGCACCATCACCCAGGAGATGGGCAAGGGCGCCGATGCCTTCACCGCCGCCCGCATCAGCTTCGAACGCCTGCTGATCCCCGGCGCCTCGGCCCTGCTGACCGACGCGCTGGCCTTCGTCACCATCGCCATCATCCAGATCCAGATGATCCAGGAGCTGGCGGTGGCCGTGTCCATCGGCATGCTGATCATCATCATCACCCATCTGTGGGTGCTGCCGGTGGTGCTGAGCTACCTGCCGCTGGGCGATGCCTACCGCAAGCGTGTGGCCGGCCAGGTGGACCGTTTCGACCGGCTGTGGGAGATGATGGCGGTGTTCGCCCGCCCGCGCGGCGCCATCGCCATGCTGGTGGCCGGCCTGCTGGTGCTGGGCTGGTCCTGGCAGACCCAGGAGCACATGATCGTCGGCGACACCGAGGCCGGCGTGCCGGAACTGTGGCCCGACAGCCGCTACAACCAGGACGCCCAGCTGATCTCCAGCCGCTTCGCCATCGGCGTGGACATCATCCAGGTCATCGCCGAGACACCGGCCAATGGCTGCATCCTGCATCCGGTGATCCAGGAGATCGACAATTTCACCTGGGCCATGGCCAATGTGCCGGGGGTGCGCTCGACCATGTCCATGGGCACGGCCATGCGGCTGGTCAATGCCGGCTGGAACGAGGGCAACCTGAACTGGCGGGTGCTGCCGCGTGACAGCCAGGTGCTGGTGCAGGCCCAGAGCAAGATCGAGACCTCCACCGGCCTGCTCAATGCCGACTGCTCGGTCATGCCGATCATGATTTTCACCGAGGACCACAAGGCCGAGACCATCCAGCGCGTCGTCAACGCGGTGAAGGCCTATCAGGTGCGCAATCCCGAGGTGAAGCTGCGTCTGGCCACCGGCAATGTCGGCACCATGGCCGCCACCAACGAGGTGGTGACCAAGGCGGAAAAGCCCATGCTGCTGCTGGTCTATGCCGCGGTGATCTTCTTCTGCCTGCTGACCTTCCGCTCGGTGGTCGGCTCCATCGCCACGGTGCTGCCGCTGATCGTGGTGTCGATCCTGTGCAATGCGCTGATGACCGTGCTGGGCATCGGCCTGAAGATCAGCACCCTGCCGGCGGCGGCCATCGGCGTCGGCATCGGCGTGGATTACGGCCTCTACATCTTCAACCGGCTGCAAAACTATCTGAAGCACGGGCTGAACTTCGCGGATGCCTATTACCGCACGCTGCAGGAAACCGGCAGCTCGGTCATGCTGACCGGCCTGACCCTGGCCGTGGCCGTGGCCACCTGGATGTTCAGCGATCTGAAGTTCCAGGCCGACATGGGCAAGCTGCTGACCTTCATCTTCCTGGCCAACATGATCGGCGCCATCGTCATGCTGCCGGCCGTGGCGGCCCTGCTCTACAAGATCTTCCCCAAGCTGTTCGAGAACGAGGTCAAACGCGCCTCCCAGCGCACCTTCGCCGCGCACTGACCCGGGCGCGGCTGGCCAAAGGACGGGCCGCAGGGGCAACCCTGCGGCCCTTTTGCTTGTGGCGGTCCCACACAGCCGGCGGACAGCAAAAGGGCCGCGGGAACGATCCCGCGGCCCTGTCTGGCCCGAAGCCGGGCAGATCAGAACTGGAGTTTGACCCGGCCGACAAAGGCGTTGTCGTCGCGGTCGCCGGTGAACTGGCCTTCCCAGCCCAGGGTGGCGGCGATGCTGCCGGACTCGAGGGTCAGGCCCAGACCGCCGACCAGCCTTCCCTCGTCACCGGAGCCGGATTCCATCATGTTGCGGCCGCTGCCCGGCAGGTTCGAGAAGATGCGGCGGTTATCGTTCAGGAACTCGTACTCATAGGCGATCTTGATGGTCGGCAGGATGGCCATGCCGGCATCGCCGAAGCGGCCCGCCGCCGAGACGCCCAGCGAGCCGACCAGGGATTCGGCATCGAACTTCTTGACCTGCAGGTTGAGGAAATTCGCCCCGTCCTCGGTATAGCCGTCGACGGTGATATTGGCATAGCGCAGCCCGGCCACCGGGCCGATCGACAGAGTCCCCACGCTGGGGGTCCAGCCCACGGTGGCGCCGGCACCATAGGTGTTGGCGAAGGTCGATCCTTCCGCCTCGGCATAATAGGGGAAGCGGGTGGCACGGCCGATATCGTAGCTGCCATAGCTGTAGCCCAGCCAGCCGTCGAACCAGAGCGCATCCACCGCTGCCGTACCATAGGCCAGGATGCCATAGCTGTCGGCATCGACCTTGCCGTAATGCGCATCGGTCTTCAGGTCGGCATTGGCGTAGCTGAAGGCCAGGCCGACCAGCAGATGCTGGTCCACCTGATAATCCACGCCGGCCCCCAGGCTGTAGCCGTCATAGTCGAAGCCGAACTGGCCCTCGATCTCGTCCTGGTCGCCATCCACATAGGAGCCGAAGGTGAACAGACCGTAGCGCCCGTCGCGGCCGGCCTGGGCGCTGGGCTGCATCGCGGTGACGCTGCCGCCGCCGAGGCGGGCCGCCGCCATGCGGCCGGCCACGGCCTGGCTGCCCAGGTCGAACAGGCGCAGTCCCAGCTGGGTGGCCGTGGTGATGGCCGCCGGCGCCTCATAGGTGGCCGACAGCGAGGCATCGGCCAGTTGGGCGATGATCTGATGCGCCGCCGTGGTGGGATGCACCGGGTCGTTGAACACGGTGGTGGCCGCCCCGGCCGCCGTGGCGCAGGCGCCCGTCGGCACATAGGTCCCGCCGGCTCCCGCTGGCACCGTGCAGGGGACGGTGGTGTTGGTCAGGCCGTAAAGGCTGGTATTGGCAGCCATGTCGCGGAACAGGCGGTTGACATCGACCACGGTGACGGTCGCCCCTTGTCCGCGCAGCCCCTGGGCCACGTCCTGGACGGCCTGGGCGTGCAGGTCGGACAGCTGGTCGGCACTGGCCTTGGTCGCCTCCGTCTGCGCACTGGTGGCTGGAATGCGCCCCAGCGGCGGCAGGTTGACCAGAAGAAAATCGCGGGCCCCGGCCGTATAGAGCCGGCCGGCCTGGGTGCGGACGGTGGTCGCCACGGCGCCGATGGTGGTCTGCACCTGGGTGGTGCTGGGGGCCGTCGCCCCGCCGAGCAGGGCCAGATAGTCGTTCCCGCCGATCCACAGCCCCACCAGCCGGTTCGAGGGCAGGGTCGGGTTGGCGGCCAGATAGCGGTCCACCTGCGGCGTCAGATCGGTCAGCGCCCCGACCGGCGTCGCACGGGTGACGGCGGTGGCGCCGCCGAAGGCCTGGCTGTCCACGGAGATGCCGCGCAGGCTGGCCAGATACTCCGCCCAGACCTGACCGTTGCTGAAGCGGCCGTTGGTGACGTTGGCCCCGGTGGGAGCGGGCTGGCCCAGGATACGGGCGAAATTGTTGGTGTCGCTGAGACTGTCGCCGAAGATCACGGCGGAGGAGAAGTCGAACGGCTCGGCGGCCGCGCCACCCGCCAGAGTCAGAATCGTGGCGGCTGCCGTGGTGGCAAGGAGATGACGAATCATGGGTGCTGCTTCCTCCCAAGGGCCGGGCATCTGATGCGCCCGTGCTGTGACACCCAACCGTAGCCAAACCGTCACGATGGGGAAAGAGAATGCGTGCAGGGGTGCCGGAAACTGCCGGTTAACCGTGGCAGAGCGGCAACCGTTCGCCCGCCATCGTGTTGGCATGCCGCCGTCCCGCCGGACGGGAGACCCCGGCCGACCGGCCCATCGGCAAGGAAAAGGGCGGCCGGTGACCGGCCGCCCTTCAATATTCATCGCGTGCATCACAGGTCCCGGTGGACCGGCAGGCCTACCCGCCTGCCCGGGTCTCAGCCCTCGGAGGCCTTGTGCAGATAGGCGATGAGGTCGGCGCGGTCCTGGGCGTTGGGCACGCCGGGGAAGGCCATCTTGTTGCCGGGCAGGAAGGCCTGCGGCTTGGTCAGCCACTGGTCCAGCTTGTCCGGCGTCCACTCGAAGTTCGCCCCCTTCAGCGCGTCGGAGTACTTGAAGCCCTCCACCGCCGCGGTGTGACGGCCGAACAGGCCGTGCAGGTTCGGGCCGACCTTGTTCGGGCCGCCCTTCTCGATGGTGTGGCAGGCCTTGCAGCGGGCGAACACCTTCTCGCCCTTGGCGGCATCGCCGTCCTCGGCGACGGCGGCGGTGGCGACCAGCGCGAGCGCCAGACCGGCAGCGGCAGCAAACAGACGCATAATGGGAGCACCCTCAACTTGGTGTGGCAGAGTTGAACCCGCAGGCTATGCCTGCCCCCGACGGGGGTCAACGCGCCTGCGGCGTGCGGTCGCGGGGCATTTGGTCAGGGTGGCGGGGCCTCGGACGCGGCGGCACTCAGCGGCAGCGCAGCCGGGCTGCGGCCCGTGCCACCAGCATGCCGAGCGCGGCACCGGCCGCCGCCGGCAGCGCGGCCACGGCGGCGGAGATCAGTCCGCGGTCCAGGCCCGTCATCTGACTGCCCGGCAGATCGGGACCCAGCAGATTGGCGGCCAGCACGCCGATGGCCAGCCCCAGCACCGCCGATAGCGCCCAGCGCGGAGCCGCCGCCGTCAGGATGAAGCCGGAGACGGCCAGCATCAGCAACGTCCCCTCCAGCTCGGCGGCCGTGAGATCCCACAGGCCGGCGCAGGCGCCGGACAGCAGGGACAGGACGGTCAGCAGCAGAGATTTGGCGGTCAGCATGGCGATTGGCCGGAAACAGGGGGCGGGATCATCCGACCCTTAATAAGGGGGGCGATTGCGGCGGAAGCCTGTCATCCCCCCGGCCAAGGCTTGGCTTTTCGTCCCCCTGGGCGTTTGCGGTCCCGTCAAAGGCCCCTAGAGGCTGTCGCCGGTCCCCTGCAGCGGCTCCGGCGTGCCGACCACGTAGCCCCGATCGGCGGGAAAGCGGGCCGATGTCTTGGCCTCTGCCAGTTTGGCTGCCGCCGCCCAGACCACATAGCGGCGCCCCTGGCGCCAGGACTCGGCCAGGTCGGCCGGCGCGTTGCGGGACAGGCTGCCGAAATGGGGATGCCGCACCGTGAGCACGAAACAGCTGTCTCCCTCCTGACGGCGCTCATCCACCACATAGAGCTGGGATTCCGAGCCGGCGCGGGCCCGTTCCACCGATGCCTCGCCCTGGTCGATGCCACCGGTCAGCCGGGCCAGTTCCCGTTCCATGCCCCGCACTTCCCGCCGCAGATCCAGGCTGCCCTTGGCCTTCTCCCGCATCTGGGCCACGGCCTGCTGCAGCTTGCGCCGCCGCACCAGATGCAGGTGCCGGACGCGGCGGATGCGCTGGGACACCGATGCCGCCACCTGCGCCGCCGTGACCAGACCGCCCAGCAGACCGAACCACAGGCCGAGATGCTCCATCATGACAGACCATCCGACCGGGCTGCCGTCGCAGGTGCAGAGACCGCCCCGTCCGCATCGCCGGACTCGGAGATCTCGATGATGAAAAAGCCCATGGCCGGCGGGAAAGCGCGTTCGATCATCACCTTGGCTTCAGCGATGCTGTAGGTCCAGACCAGCACCTGCTGCGACCGCGCCCAGGATGGCGACA
Organism: Oleisolibacter albus; assembly: GCF_003336875.1. GTDB lineage: Bacteria > Pseudomonadota > Alphaproteobacteria > Azospirillales > Azospirillaceae > Niveispirillum > Niveispirillum album. The sequence goes on from NZ_QGNJ01000012.1 coordinate 97,937, forward strand.
GGGTCGGGTGCTCCTTGCGCTCCGACTGGGCACGCTGGACGTGACGGTTCACCACCTGGGCCAGGAAGCGGCGGGCCGGGCGTTCCGGCCGCTGGAAGGCATCCTCCTCCCCCAGCACCCGCATCAGCTTGGAGCGGCTGACCTGCATATCGGCCACACGGCGCGTGACCATGTAGTGGCGGCGCCGGGCCGATTTCAGCTGGGCATCCAGCTGGGCCAGCCGGGGCAGCAGGGCGGCCCGCCGCTGCTCGAACCGGTGGGACAGACCGGCCACCTTGCGCAGCCGGTCATCCAGACCGTCCACCCCCAGGCTGCGGGCGGCGGCCTGCTCCAGCAGATGTGCGACGGCCAGCCCGGTCAGATAGGCGATGCCCGCGACCGCCAGGAAGACGACCCCGGCCTCGACCAGATTCTGCAGCATGCTCCGCCATCCGATAAACCCGCGCGCAGTATAGGCCGGACAGGACGGCGGACGGAAGCGGAGGCAGGCCGGCCATGCAGCCGCCGGCCCGCCCCGACCAATGCCGTGGGATCAGCCCCGCGCCGGCTCCTCCGACACCTGGAGCGCCAGCTTGCCGGTATTGCCGCCGGTGAACAGCTTCTTGAAGCTGGTGATGGTGTTCTCCAGCCCCTGGTCCAGATCCACCTTCCACTTGATGCGGCCCTCGGCGATCCAGGGACCCATCTCGGCATACAGCTCGCCCAGGCGCGGGGCGTAATCCAGCACCAGGAATCCCTCCATGCGGGCGCGGCGCGACACCAGGATCGACAGGTTGCGCGGGCCGGGCTGGGGCTCGGTGGCGTTGTACTGGCTGATGGCGCCGCAGAAGGCGATGCGGGCCTTGATGTTGAGCAGATCCAGCACCGCCTCGCCGATCTCGCCGCCCACATTCTCGAAATAGACGTCCACACCGGCGGGGCAGGCGGCGCGCAGTTCCTTGCGCCAGCCCTGCGCCTTGTAGTCCACGGCGGCGTCGAAGCCCAGCTCCTCCACCAGCCAGCGGCCCTTCTCCGGCCCGCCGGCGATGCCGACCACGCGGCAGCCCTTCAGCTTGGCGATCTGGCCGACCATGGAGCCGACGGCCCCGGCCGCGGCGGAGACCACCACCGTCTCTCCCTCCTTTGGCTTGCCGATGTCCAGCAGGCCGAAATAGGCGGTGGCGCCGGTCATGCCCAGCGGCCCCATATAGGCCAGCAGCGGCAGGCCGGGAATGTTCGGCACCTTGCTGAAGGATTTGCCGTCGGTGACCACATAGTCGGCCCAGCCGCCCATGCCGCTGACCAGATCGCCGACCTTCACCTTGTCGTGGTTGGAGGCGTCCACCACCCCCAGCACCAGCCCGCGCATGGTGCTGCCCAGCGGCACCGCCGGCAGGTAGCTGTCATACTGCATCCACACGGCGTTGGTGGGGTCCAGCGACAGATAGATGGTGCGGACGCGGTACTGGCCGGGACCGGGCTGCGGCGCCGGCTCCTCGCGCAGGCTCAGCACCTGCTCGAAATTCCCCCCCTTGGGACGCTCGGTCAGCACCCAGTGCCGGTTCACGGCGGCATTGCTCGACATGGTTCCTCCTTGACGCAGTATTCGGGACACAGTGGTTGGGCGCCGCATTGGCCGCGCCGGGTGCGGGGTTCATCCCCGTTCGCCGCCAGCATCGGCGAAAGCACTGCCGGCCTCAACGGAAAAAACGCACGATCGTTCGTTATATGCGGTCTGTGGCCGGGTACGGACGTGGCCTGTCGGTCACAGGCCACGGCTCCAAGGACAGCGGGCCGGAGCAAGGGCTTTACAAACCGGGGACGCATCCGTATGCCTGCGCTCGAAATGCAAATCATTTGCATTATTAGTCTCAGTCCGGACTGGCGCAGCCTGTCCCGGCCCAACCGATCGGCGTCGACGAGGGGAAAATGAGGGGAACGATGATGCGGCACGGCGCGGCGATGAGCGGACACGGCACACTCCGCCCGGCCCTGCGCCGCGGGGCGGCCGCGGTGGCCCTGCTGGCCCTGGGCACACCGGCCCTGGCCCAGACCGCGACGTCGCCGGCCCCCTCCCAGACCGAGGAGGTGGTCGTCATCGGCCAGCGTCTCCCGGGCAGTTCGGCCGTGAAGAGCGATGCGCCGCTGATCGAGACGCCCATGTCCGTCAGCGTGATCGACGCGGACCGGATCGACCTGCTGGGCCAGCTGACGGTCAACCAGGCCTTGCGCTACACCGCCGGCATCACGCCGGAGACGCGCGGTGGCGTGGTCACCCGCTACGACCAGTTCACCCTGCGCGGCTTCGCCATCAACAACAGCTTCTATAACGGGCTGTCCGGCATGTATGCCGGCTGGTACGCCCTGATCCAGCCGGACGTGACGACGCTGGAACGGGTCGAGGTCCTGAAGGGGCCGGCCTCGGTGCTCTATGGCAGCAGCACGCCCGGCGGTCTGCTGGATCTGGTCGGCAAGAGGCCGGTCGACCATGCAGTCAACAGCGTCGATCTCACCGTCGGCAGCCGCGACCTGTTCGGCCTCAGCGCCGACCTCGGCGGCCGGGTCGACAGCGACGGGAAGGTGCTCTACCGGCTGGTCGCCACGGCCCGGCGCGGCGACGGCCAGGCCGTGACCACGGAAAACGAGCGCATGGTCCTGGCTCCCTCGCTGACCTGGAAAGCCGGCGAGAACACGACACTGACCCTGCTGGGCCTGTTCCAGCGCGACCCGAAGTCCGACGGCTATGGCGGCGTCCCGGCACTGGGGTCGGTCATGGACAACCCGCTGGGCAAGGTTTCGACCCGCTTCTATGACGGCGAGCCGGGCTTCGAACGCTATGACCGTACCCAGAAGATGGCGGGCTATGAGGTGGAGCACCGCTTCAACGACATCTTCGCGGTGGAGCAGAACCTGCGCTGGCAGGATGTGGAGACGGATTACCGGCAGGTCTATGCCAGCGCCCTGGCCGCCGACAACCGGACCCTGTCCCGCGCCTCCATCTACTCCGTGGAGGATGCCGAGGGCGTGGCCGTCGATACACGGGCCAAGGCCGACTTCGCCACCGGCGCGGTGCGGCATATGGCTCTGGTCGGCGTCGACTACCAGACCCAGGACGCGACCATGGAGATCGGCTATGGCGCGGCGCCGAGCATCGACATCTTCAACCCGGTCTACGGCCAGACCATCGCCCAGCCGCCGGTCTATTACGACATCGATATCGACTTCCATCAGACCGGCCTGTACGCCCAGGACCAGATGAAGCTGGACCGCTGGGTGCTGCTGCTGGCCGCCCGCCACGACTGGTACAAGCAGACCCAGACCGCGCGCCGGCCCCTGGCCGGCGAGCAGGTGGTCGACCAGGGCAAGACCACCTATCGCGGTGGCCTGCTGTATCATTTCGACAGCGGCTTCGCCCCCTACATCAGCTACAGCCAGTCCTTCGAGCCGGAGGGCGGCGTGGACTTCAATGGCCAGCCCTTCGACCCCACCAGCGGCGACCAGTGGGAAGCCGGCGTCAAGTATGAGACCCGGGACAAGCGCACCCTGGTCACGCTGTCCGCCTTCCGCCTGACGCGGGACAACATCACCACCACCGATCCCGACCATCCCGGCTTCTCGATCCAGACCGGGGAGGCGCGGTCCCGCGGCGTGGAACTGGAAGCCCGCATCGGCCTGACCGAGACGGTGGAGGCCAATGCCGCCTACACCTACCTCGACATGGAATACACCAAGGACAACAGCGGCCTGAAAGGCAAGACCCCGACCGGCGTGGCCGAGAACACGGCCAGCCTCTGGCTCTACAACACCTTCCGCGACGGGGCCCTGAAGGGCCTGGGCCTGGGAGCCGGCGTCCGCTATGTCGGCAAGACCTGGGGCGATGCCGAAAACAGCTTCAAGGTTCCGTCCTACACGCTGGTCGATGCCGCCCTGCGCTATGACCTGCAGTCCCTGTCCGACGGGCTGGAGGGCTGGCGCCTGGATCTCAGCGTCAACAACCTGTTCGACAAGGAGCATGTCAGCTCCTGCTACTCCACCGCCTGGTGCTGGTACGGCGCCACCCGCACCGTCCAGGCCGGCCTGCGCAAGAGCTGGTAATACCCGTTTCGGGGCGCCCGGCGGCACGCCGCCGGGGTCCCTGAAGGCGGCGCCGGCGACGGACTCCAGGCAACTGGTTCTGAACAGCCGGATACGGGCGGTCGGCACAGGGCAGACGTGGCGGCGATGCAGGCCGGGGAGGCTTGGCGTCGCCGCCGGCTTGCACTACGCTCAACCCCATGACCCGGCTCGACATCCGCATCGTCCCGGCCCTGGCCGACAATTACGTCTACCTGTTGCGCGACACGGCGACGGGGGCGGTGGGCGTTGTCGATCCCGGCGAGGCCGAGCCGGTGCAGGCCGAGCTGGACCGGCAGGGCTGGCGCCTCAGCCACATCTTCAACACCCACCACCACGCCGACCACATCGCCGGCAACGAGGATCTGCGGCGGCCCACACGGGCGCCGGTGATCGGGCCGGAGGCCGACCGCTATCGCATCCCCGACCTGACCCAGGGCGTCGGCGACGGCGACCGGCTGCTGTTCGGACGGCATCCCGTGCAGGTGCTGGCCGTGCCCGGCCACACCAGCGGCCATATCGCCTTCTGGTTCCCGGACGATGACGTCCTGTTCAGTGGCGACACCCTGTTCTCGCTGGGCTGCGGCCGGCTGTTCGAGGGCACGCCGGCACAGATGTGGGCCAGCCTGCTGGCCCTGCGCGCCCTGCCGGACGCCACGCTGGTCCATTGCGGCCATGAGTACACCGCATCCAACGCCCGTTTCGCCCTCAGCATCGACCCGGACAACGCCGCCCTGCGGGAGCGCGCGGCCGAGGTCGAGCGGCTGCGCAGCACAGGCCGCCCCACGGTGCCCACGCGCCTGGGCCAGGAGAAGACCACCAACCCCTTCCTTCGCGCCGACGACCCCGCTCTGGCCGAACGCCTGGGCCTGGCCGGCGCCGACCCGGTGAGCGTGTTCGCCGAGATCCGCCGACGCAAGGATGTGTTCCGCTAACCCCTCCCCTCTCCCCGTGCCGGATTCCGCGCCATGAAGCTGCGCTACAGCCAGACCAGCCCCTATGTCCGCAAAGTCATGATGGTGGCCCATGAGACCGGCCTTGCCGGCCGCATCGAGCTGGTGCCCACCGATGTCTGGGCCCCGGACAGCCCCATCGTCCGCGACAATCCCCTGTCGAAGATCCCGACCCTGGTGACCGACGACGGGCTGGTGCTGTTCGACAGCCCGGTCATCGCCGAATATCTGGACAGTCTGCAGGCGGGCCGCCGCCTGTTCCCGGCCGAAGGGCCGGCCCGCTGGATGGCCCTGCGCCAGCAGGCCCTGGGCGACGGCATCTGCGACGCCTGCGTGCTGCGCCGGCTGGAGAGCCTCCGCCCCGAATCCCTCCGCTCCGCCGACTGGGACCGTCGTCAGGCCATGGCCGTGGCCCGCGCCCTGGACAAGCTGGAGGAGGAGGTGGCGACGCTGCCGCCCCCCGACGCCCCCACCATCGGCAGTCTGGCCATCCTGGCGGCCCTGGCCTATCTGGACTTCCGCTTCAGCGCCGAGAGCTGGCGCCGCGGCCGTTCCGCCCTGGCCCACTGGTTCGAGCAGGCATCGGCGCGGGAGAGCTTCCGCCTGACCCTGCCGCCGACGGAATAACCCACCTGGAACGCCCCCCAATGGATCAGCTCACCCCCGACCGCATCATCGCGCTGCTGGGCATGAAGCCGCACCCGGAGGGCGGGCATTATGTGGAGACCTACCGCCACGTTCCGCCCGATGGCGGGCGTGGCGCCTCCACCGCCATCTATTTCCTGCTGCAGGCCGGGGAATATTCCCACTGGCACCGGGTGCGCGATGCCGACGAGGTCTGGCATTGGCATGCCGGCGCCCCGCTGGTGCTGACCGTCAGCCCCAACGGCCATGACGCCAGCGCCCACCATCTGGGCCCGGACCTTGCCGCCGGGCAGCGCCCGCAGCTGGTGGTGCCGGCCGGCCACTGGCAGACCGCCGTCAGCCTGGGCCGCTGGACGCTGGTGGGCTGCACCGTCAGCCCGGCCTTCGAGTTCGCAAGCTTCGAGATGGCCCCGCCGGACTGGCGCCCGACACCGCGGGCGCCGTCCCGCTGAGCCGCCGGGACGGCGGGACTGTGCACAGTCCCGCCGGCGGGGTCCCGTCCGCGCGGCGCGCCCTCCCACCTGCCCCGCGTGCCGGATGGTTGCCAAGCGGGGCCGGATCGCCCATAACCTGCGGCACTCCACGATCCAGCAGCGAAGTACCGACCCATGGGTTTCAATTGCGGCATCGTCGGCCTGCCCAATGTTGGCAAGTCGACCCTGTTCAACGCCCTGACCAGCACGGCGGCGGCGGAAGCGGCCAATTATCCCTTCTGCACCATCGAGCCCAATGTGGGCCGGGTGGGCGTGCCGGACCCGCGGCTGGACAAGCTGGCGGCCATCGCCAAGTCGCAGAAGACCATCCCGACCCAGCTGGAGTTCGTGGACATCGCCGGTCTGGTGCGCGGCGCCAGCAAGGGTGAAGGGCTGGGCAACCAGTTCCTGGCCAATATCCGCGAGGTGGACGCCATCGTCCATGTGCTGCGCTGCTTCGAGGATGGCGACATCACCCATGTGGAGGGCTCCATCGGTCCGGTGCGCGACGCCGAGACGGTGGAAACCGAACTGATGCTGTCCGACCTGGACAGCCTGGAGAAGCGGGTGGTCCCGCTGCAGAAGAAGGCCAAGAACGGCGACAAGGACGCCAAGGCCCAGGTCGAGCTGATGGAGAAGGTGCTGGCCGTGCTGCGCGACGGCAAGCCCGCCCGCACCGCCCAGGTGGACAAGGAGGAGCTGGAGCTGTTCAAGCAGATGCAGCTGCTGACCGGCAAGCCGGTGCTCTATGTCTGCAATGTGGAAGAGGCTAGCGCCGGCACCGGCAACAGCTTCTCCAAGGCCGTGGCCGAGATGGCGGAGAAGCAGGGCGCGGCCGCGGTGGTCATCTCCGCCGCCATCGAGGCCGAGCTGAGCCAGCTCAGCCCCGAGGACAAGCTGGATTATCTGCAGTCGCTGGGGCTGGAGGAGCCGGGCCTGAACCGCCTGATCCGCGCCGGCTACGGCCTGCTGAACCTGCTGACCTTCTTCACCGTCGGCCCGAAGGAAGCCCGCGCCTGGACCGTGCGCCGCGGCGCCAAGGCGCCCGAGGCGGCCGGTGTCATCCACACCGATTTCGAGCGCGGCTTCATCAAGGCCGAAACCGTCTCCTACGATGATTATGTGGCACTGGGCGGCGAGCAGGGCGCCAAGGACGCCGGCAAGATGCGCATGGAAGGCAAGGAGTATGTCGTCCAGGATGGCGACATCTTCCATTTCCGCTTCAACGTCTGATCCTGGTCCGGCCCGGACATGATCCGGGCCGCCAGGGCGTGACGGGGCCAGTATGACAGGGCCAGTATGACAGGGCCGGCGTGACGAAGGGGGCGGGCGACCGTCCCCTTTTTGCCGCCCGCCTCCGGGACGCGGCACGGGACAGCGGATTCCGGAAACAGAAGACGGTCTCCGGACGAAAAGGGGGAGCGGTGCTCCGCTCCCCCTGATCCGGCCGTCCTGGTCTGTTGCCCTGCAACCTGACGGGCAGGCGCCCCGCCGGAGCACCGGATGGCGGTGCTGGCGACGACAGCCCGGTCCCGCTCGGCGGGAGCCGATATCAGTCCAGAAAATAGCGGTCGGTCGCCTTCAGATCCTTGTCCAGCTCATAGACGATGGGCTTGCCGGTGGGGATCTCGAACTTCACGATCTCGTCGTCGCCCATCTGCGACAGGTACTTCACCAGACCGCGCAGCGAGTTGCCGTGAGCCGCCACCAGCACGCGCTGGCCTGCGCGGATCTGCGGGGCGATGCTCTCGGTCCAGTAGGGCACCACGCGGGCCACGCAGTCCTTGAGGCTTTCGGTGCGCGGCAGCTGCTCCTTCGACAGGGCGGCATAGCGGCGGTCGGCGTCGGGCAGACGCTCATCGCCCTCGGGCAGGACCGGCGGCGCGATGTCGTAGCTGCGGCGCCAGATCAGCACCTGCTCCTTGCCGTGCTTCTCCGCGGTCTGGGTCTTGTTCAGCCCCTGCAGCCCGCCATAGTGGCGCTCGTTCAGGCGCCAGCTCTTGAACTGGGGCAGCCACAGCCGGTCCATGGCTTCCAGCGCCAGATTGCAGGTCTTGATGGCCCGCTTCAGCACCGAGGTGTGGCAGACATCGAAGTCGAAGCCGGCCGCCTTCAGCTTCTCGCCGGCCTTCCTGGCCTCTTCCACGCCCAGCGGCGAGAGGTCCACATCGGTCCAGCCCGTGAACAGATCTTCCTGGTTCCACACGCTCTGCCCGTGGCGGATCAGGACAAGCTTGGTCGTCATCGCCGGGTTCCCCTTGGCTGCAGATTCAATCGTCTCGCTCCTATCACAGCCCCGACCGCAACCCAAGCCCCAGACCGTGCAAAGACCCGCGCCACAGCGACGCGCTCGGGGTAGATCCGGAAGGAACCGGCAGCCTTCGGCACCGTTGCCTGTTCATGGATGGCCCCCGCTCCGCAGGCAGCATGACCGACAGCGCCAGCTCCCCGCCGCCCCCGATCCCCTTGGATCCCGCGCGGTCCAGGCCACCCGATGCACAGACGGCCGTCATCGTCGGCGCCGCCGCGGTGCTGGTGCTGTATTTCGGCCGCAGCCTGCTGGTGCCGCTGGCCGTGGCCATCCTGCTGACCTTCGTGCTGGTGCCGCTGGTGCGCCGGCTGCGGCGGCTGCGCCTGGGACGGGTTCCGTCGGTCCTGCTGTCGGTGCTGGTGGCCCTGGGGGTGCTGACGGGGGTGTTCAGCGTTGTCGGCATGCAGCTGGTGGACCTGGCCAACAACCTGCCGAAATACGAAAACAATCTGGTGGCCAAGATCCGGGCGCTGCGTCCGGAGCCGGCCCAGGGCGGGTTGGTGGAGCGCACCAGCCGCGTGATCGAACATCTGGGCCGGGAGATCCGGGGCGCCACCGAGGCCGCCGAAGGGGCCGCCGGGCAGGCGGCGGAAGCGGTGCGGGAACCGGCCCCCCTGCGGGTTCAGGTGGAGCCGCCGCCGGCCACGCCGCTGGCCGTGCTGCAGGAGGTCGGCGGCCCGCTGCTGCATCCGCTGGCCAGCGCCGGCATGGTGCTGATCTTCACCGTGTTCATGCTGCTGCAGCAGGAGGATCTGCGCGACCGGCTGATCCGGCTGACCGGGGTCCAGGACCTGAAGCGGACCACCCAGGCGCTGGACGAGGCGGCCCAGCGCGTCACCCGCTATCTGCTGATGCACCTGACGCTGAACCTGCTCTATGGCATCCCGGTCGGCATTGGCCTCTGGCTGCTGGGGGTGCCGAACGGTCCCTTATGGGGCCTGCTGGCCACGGTGCTGCGCTTCATCCCGTTTCTGGGGCCGGTCATCGCCGCCTGCTTCCCCGTGGCCCTGGCCGTGGCCGTGGACCCGGGCTGGACCCTGCCGCTGATGACCATCGGCCTGGTGGTCGCCATCGAACTGTTCAGCAACAACGTGCTGGAACCCTGGCTGTACGGCACCAGCACCGGCATCTCGTCCCTGGCCGTGGTGCTGGCTGCCATCTTCTGGACCTCGCTCTGGGGGCCGGTGGGGCTGCTGCTGGCGACACCGCTGACCGTGTGCCTGGTGGTGCTGGGCCGGCATGTACCGCAGTTGGGCTTCCTGGAGGTGGCGTTGGGCAACCGCCCCGCCCTGCCACCGCCCGCCCGCATCTATCAGCGGCTGCTGGCGCGTGATCCGACCGAGGCGGCCGAGATCGCCGACGATCATTCCAGCACGGCCGAGCCGCCCGCTGCCGTCTATGACCGGCTGTTGCTGGGCGCCCTGCGCCTGGCCGAGCAGGACCGGCTGCGCAACGCCCTGGACGAGGAGACGCTGCAGACGCTGCTGACCGGCATGGGGGACGTGACCGGCTACTTCGCCGAGGATACCCAGACGGTGCCCCCACCTCCCTCCGGCGGGCGCATCCTCTGCGTGGCCGGCCGCTCACGCCTGGACGAGGCGGCTGCGCTGCTGCTGGCGGACCTGCTGCAACGTCAGGGCCGGCGGGCCGAGGTGGTCCCGTGCGAGTCGGTCAACAGCCGCCACATCGTCACGCTGGACCGGGGCGGCGTGGAGCTGGTGGTGCTGACCTATCTCAGCACCGGCAGCGGCCGGCACGCCCAGCGCCTGCTCCGGCGCCTGCGCCGGCGGGTCGGCCCGGAGGTGCCGATCCTGCTGGGCCTGTGGGATGGGGCAAGCCTGCCATCGCTGCCGCCGCCCGACGGACCCGAACAGCGGGTGACGAGCCTGCCGGACGCCCTTGCCGCCGTGGCGCGGTTGCGGCCGCTCGCCACTGACAGGCAGGAAGACGTCCAAAGGGGCGACCAGCCCGACAGGGCCGCACCGGCTGCCTGACCGGTCCGGCGGCAACCAAAGGCGGCTGCCGGGCGTTTCCCGTCTGGGACCTATGACGGGTCACTGGAAGGAGAGACAGATGAAACTGCATGGATCGATCGCCCTGCTGGCCCTGCTGCTGCCCCTGGCCGCCTGCGGCAGCTCCGGCGAGCAGCGGGCCGCCTCCGGCGGCTTGGGCGGGGCCGCGGCCGGCGCCCTGGTGGCCGGCCCGGTCGGTGCCGTGGTCGGCGCCGCCGCAGGCGGCGGAGGCGGCGCCGCCATGGATGAAGGCGTCGACAAGAAGGTGGAGGACGCCACCAGGGACGACAAGCCGGCCACCGCCGGGCCGGCCGATGACCGGCCGGCCGGGGACACCCGCACCGGCCAGCACTAGGACGGCGAAGGGGGAGGCCGGACCTCCGGCCTCCCCCTGGCAAAGGACCCGATCAACGGCGCCGGATCAGAAGCCGACCTTCAGCAGCAGGCGGATGTCGCGGCCGGGCTGCGGCACCTCGTCCTTCAGGAACGAGGTGGCGAGCCGCACCTCCTCATCGGTCAGGTTGCGGCCTTCCAGCATCAGGCTGACATCGCGGTCGGCGAACGGATGCCAGTCGATGGAGGCATTGAGCACGGTGGCGCCCTTGGTCTCGGTCTCCAAGGGGGCGTTGCGGTCCTGGCGGCCGGTGCGCACCACCTCGACCCGGGTGGCCAGCTGGGTCATCTCGTAGCCGATGCCGCCCCGCAGGCTCAGCGGCGGCATGCGCGGCAGCGGCTGGTCGCGCTCCGTGTCGGTGGCGCGGACATAATCCAGGCCGGCATCCACCGTCACCGCCTTGTCGCCCTGACGCCACAGCGCCGTGCTGGCCTCCAGCTCGAAGCCCCAGAAGCGGGCGTCGGTGGCGGTGAACTGGGCCACGGGCAGCCCGTCCTCCTCGGCCCCGGTCAGGCGCTCGAAGACGAAGTCGTCATAATGGGTATAGAACAGGTTGACCGACCCGTCGACCGGCCCGCCGGTCTTCTTCAGGGTCACCTCGCCGCCCAGTGCCGTTTCCTTGCCCAGGCTGGCATCGCCCCGCTCATAGGTGCGGGTGGCGTCGTGCGGACCGTCGGACAGCAGCTCCTCGGCGTTGGGCGCCCGCTCGGTGCGGGACAGGCTGACACCGGCCAGCCAGCCGCCCGGCAGGGTGTAGGACACGCCGGTGGACAGGCTGATCATGGTGAAGTCGCGGTCGAAATCCACGGCGTCGGCCTTGACCGTCTGCCGCTCGACACGGCCGCCGGCCTCCAGCGCCCAGGGGCCGAGATCCAGACGCTGCACCGTGAACAGGCCGAGCTGGAGCGTATCGCTCTTCGGCAGGAACGACTCCTCGCCGATGGCCTGGAAGTCGCGGTGGGTGGCCTGCACGCCGACGGCACCGGACAGGTCGCCCTGCCGCTTCTGCACCATCTCCAGCCGGCCTTCCCAGCCCTTGTTGAGGAAGCGGGTGCCCACCTCCTCCCCTTCCATCTCCTTGTGCTCGTAATCGGCCCAGCCGAAGCGCACACGGGCGGTCTCGAACAGGGCGGTGTCCATATTGATCTCGCCCATCAGGTCGACACGGGTCTGGCCCAGATCGATGCGGGTGCCTTCCTCGTCCGGGTCGCCGCCGGGAATGCCGTAATTGGTCTCGTCACGGGTGATGCTGGCACCCAGGAAGCCCCAGTCGCCGACGACGGAGGCACCGCCGGTGACGCCCTTCTGCTCCAGATCGCTGTTCTCGACCTTGCCGCGCGGCTCGTCGGCCAGGGGGTCGCTGGCGCGCAGGGCGGCGGAGCGGACGAAGCCGTCCACATGCATGTCGTCGGTCTTGCGCCAGTAGCCGTCCACATGCAGCACCACCGGGCTGGTGCCGACCGCCGCATCCAGCGAGGTGGCCCCCATGCGCTCATCGGCATTGCTGCCATAGCCCAGGCGGACCATGCCCGAGGCACCGTTGTCCGGCTTGGCCACGGGGATGCGCCCGTCCAGCACGTTGACGACGCCGCCGGTGGCGTTGCTGCCATAGAGCAGCGTGGCCGGGCCGCGCACCACTTCCACCCGCTTGGCCGTGGCCAGCTCGACAGCCGGGGCGTGATCGGGGCTGGTGGTGCTGGCGTCGATGGTGCCGATGCCGCCGACCAGGATGCGGATACGGTCACCGCCCAGGCCACGGATGATGGGGCGTGAGGCCCCCTGGCCGAAGCCGGTCTGCGACACGCCGGGCAACCGGTCCAGCGCCTCGCCGATATTGGCCGACAGCGCCTTGTCCAGCGCCTCGCCCGACAGGACCGAGGTGCCCTGCAGCACATCGAAGCGCCGCGGGCCCAACGGGGAGGCGGTCACCACCACCTCTTCGATGTCGCTGCCGCCATGATCCACCGCCGCCACCTGGGTTTGGGCCACGGCACTCTGGGCCGCCGCGCTCTGGGTCAGGGCCACACCCGCCGTGAACAGACCGCCCATCAGGCCCGCGAGTGCGGCCGTGCGCATCTTTCCTGCCATGTCAGATCCTCAGAATTCCGGCCTGCCCCTGGGGCACCGGCCCGCATATGTAACGTTATAACGTGCTTTCTAGGCGCACACAGAAGCGGCGGTCAACGGACTTTCGGCCCGGACGTCTGCCGATACGGCGGAGGTGTGTCTTTATGGACGCGGGGCACCGGCCCGGCAGCGCCCGTCAGCCGACGAACTTGCGGGCGTTGGCGACCATGGTGGAATACATGGTGCGGATGAAGTCCGTGGGCCGCAGGCGGCCGAAGGGGATATTCTCCGACGCGAAGGTGACCAGCGCGTCGGGCGGCGTCACCGGCACCACCTCGAAGCCGTGTTTGCGCAGCGCCTCGACCACGGACTTGGCCTGCTTGCCGTAATCCTCGTTGAAATAGCTCTTGTCGGCCGTCTTGATCGCCAGGGCGATGATTTCCACCAGGGACTGCGCCACCCACCTTCTCCGTTGCCGATTGCCGTCGCCGGTCCCGGCTGCCGGTTCCCGCCTGCGCCGTTCCTACGCCAGCACTCCGGCCCGGCGCAACTCCGGCCCCAGCCGTCCGGCCAGGAACAGGAACAGCATCCTGTAATCGGCCAGCAGCGACCAGAGCGGATAGGTGAAGGTGGCCGGCCGGTTATGCTCGATCAGGGCGTGGCTGAGCCAGGCGAAGAAATAGCCGGACAGCGGCATGCCCAGCAGGTACAGGGGATCGGCCCGGACAATGGCCGCCGCCAGGAAGCCCAGGGCGATGAGGCTGCCCACATAGTGGAAGCCGCGGGTGCGGCGGTCGCTGTGTTCCTTCAGGTAAAACGGCCAGAACTCGTCGAAGGTCCGGTAGATCCGTTCCGCCATTCTGCATTCCTCCCGTCTGTTCCACGCGCAGGTCGTTCCTTGCCAACGCGCCATGGCCCGCATAAGTCAGGACAGGAGCGTTCCCGTCCACCGGCCGGGGCGCTCCACCATGTGACCGTTATTCTGGGGGATCGAGAGATGGGCTACAAGGTCGCCGTCGTGGGCGCCACGGGCAATGTCGGCCGTGAGATGCTGCAGACCCTGGCCGAGCGGGAATTCCCGGTGTCCGAGGTGGTGGCGCTGGCCTCCGAGCGCTCCATCGGAACCGAGGTGTCCTTCGGCGAGGACGATGTGCTGAAGGTCCAGGATCTGTCCACCTTCGACTTCGCCGGCACCGACTTCGTGCTGTCCTCCCCCGGGGCCAAGGTCTCCGCCCAGTTCGCGCCGCGGGCGGCTGCGACCGGCGCCTGCGTCATCGACAACACCAGCCATTTCCGCATGGACCCGGACGTGCCGCTGGTGGTGCCGGAGGTGAACCCGGAGGCCCTGTCCGGCTGGCGCAAGAAGGGCATCATCGCCAATCCCAACTGCTCCACCATCCAGATGGTGGTGGCGCTGAAGCCGCTGCACGACGTGGCCCGCATCCGCCGCGTGGTCGTCTCCACCTACCAGTCCGTGTCCGGCGCCGGCAAGGAAGCCATGGACGAGCTGTTCACCCAGACCCGCGCCATCTATGTGAATGACACGGTCAAGAAGGAGAAGTTCACCAAGCAGATCGCCTTCAACGTCATCCCGCATATCGACGTGTTCATGGATGACGGCTCGACCAAGGAAGAGTGGAAGATGATGGTCGAGACCAAGAAGATCCTCGACCCGGCCATCAAGGTGGCGGCCACCTGCGTGCGCGTGCCGGTGTTCATCGGCCATGCCGAGGCCGTCACCGTGGAGTTCGAGTCACCGTTGAGCGCCGAGGACGCCCGCCGCATCCTGCGCGACGCTCCTGGCATCGGCGTGGTCGACCACCGCGCCGACGAGGGCTATGTCACCCCGGTCGAGGTGACCGGTGAGGACAAGGTGTTCGTCAGCCGCATCCGCGAGGACATCAGCGTGGAGAACGGGCTGTCCCTGTGGGTCGTGGCCGACAATCTGCGCAAGGGTGCCGCACTGAACGCGGTGCAGATCGCCGAGGCCATGATCCGCGACGGCCATATCGGCCCGGCGGACTGACGCCCGCAGAGATGCCCCGGGCCTCCGGGGCATCCCCGGCGCCGGACACGGCCTCGAAGAAACAAAACCGGGCGTGCCCCGCAGCCCGTGCGGGAACGCCCGGCGGCATCAGACCGGCGCGGCGGAGCTAGGTGGCGAACGCGTCCTCCGTCACGTCCCGGCTCGCCAAACCAACGACCATGGCCGCACAATTATGGCAGTCATGGCAGCCGGACCCATTTTCTGAACATCCTGTTCCCACAGTATATGGGAACAGGAACCGGGCAAAGACAGAGTCAGGCGCTGTGGTACACAGCCGGGGCAGGATGGTCACGCAGCCGTCAAACCCCCTTCCCCTTCGGCGCCCAGGCCTCAAGGAAGGCCTTCACCTTGGCGCGGTCATGGCCCTTCTCGCCGCCGGCCGGCAGTTCCAGCTGGCTGGTGTCCTGGCTGTGCAGCAGGGCGCCATCGGCGTCCAGCACATAGAGATGGGGATAGCCCGCCGCCTTGGGGTACTGGCCCAGGAAGTCGGCGTTCTGGTTCACCTTCTTGTCGTAATGGACCTTCAGCAGCACGAAGTTGCGGTCGCGCAGCGCGGCAAGGTCGGCATCGCGGGCGAACATCGCGTCCAGCAGCTTGCACCAGATGCACCAGTCGCCGCCCACATCGATCAGGATGTTGCGGCCGCTGGCTTTGGCGTCGGCCATGGCCGCCTTGAGGTCGGCCGCGGGGTCGCGGGCCGGATCGAAGGCCTGGGAATAGGCGGCGGTCTGGGCGGCCCGGGCGGAGGGCGCCAGGGGTGCTGCCAGCATCAGGGCCGTGGCCGCGAGGCCGGCAAGGGCGGCGAAACGCATGGAGGCACAGGTCCTTTCGTGGTTGGGATCAGCTCTTCAGCGAGACGGTCAGGTCGCAGACGCCGCTGCCATAGCCCCGGTAGAAGAAGCGGATGATCATGCCCTGCCGGTCGCGCACGGTCATCACCTGACTCTGGCCCGGCGACAGCTCCATGCTCTTGCCGGTGGCGGCCAGGGTGGATTCGGTGATGCTGTACTCCAGCGAGCAGCGGCGGTTGCCCTCATTGAGGAAGGTGACCTCGCCGGGGCCGGAGATCTTGAACTCGAACGAGCGGCCCTTCTCGAAATCCACCCGCCCCTTGCAGGGATTGTCGGGGGACACGGAACAGCCGAATTCGGCGGTGGGCTGGGGCGGATCGGCCTGGGCCAGGGCGGAGGATGCCGGGATCAGCAGCGCGGCCGGCAGCAGCGTGGCGGCCAGAAGGGCGGGAACGGTCGAACGCATGGGGGGCTCTTTTCCAGGGGGCGGGGGCTTCACGGGTGGGATTCGCGGGGGTCAACGGACACGCACCGGCTCGAACCAGCGTGGCGGCACCACCAGCTGGTCCTGGGCACGGATCAGTTGCAATTCGCGCAGGCCGGACTGCCGGGTGGCATCGAATACGGCATAGATGGCCGACGCCGCATGCCCCAGCGCCCTGGCCGGTTCGGCGGTTTCCATCAGCTTGGCCAGGAACAGGGCGGCGGTACAGTCCCCCGCTCCGTTGGGCATGGGCGACAGGTCCAGCCGTGGCGTCGTCACCAGGAATGCCCCCTCCGGCCCGACCAACAGCATTTCGATGCTGTCCGCCGGTGCGTCGGCGCGGGTCAGGCTGGTGACCAGGACCCAGCGCGGCCCCAGGGCACGCGCCGCGTCCGCCGCCTCCAGCGCCGAGGCGAGGTCGCCCACCTGCCGGCCGGTCAGATATTCCAGCTCGAACTGGTTGGGCGTGATGATGTCGGCGGCGGGTACGGCCCGCTGGCGGAAGAAGTCGGGGATGCCGGGCCGGACGAAGAATCCCCGGCCCACATCGCCCATCACCGGGTCGCAGCAATAGAGCGCCTCGGGCCGGCCGGCCTTGACGCGGGCCACGGCATCCAGCACCACCGCCCCCAGGGCCGCATCCCCCATATAGCCGGTCAGCACGGCATCGGCCGTGGTCAGCGCTCCCCGCGCCTCAATGCCGGCGATGATCTCGGCGATATGCTCGGGCGGAAAGACGGTGCCGGTCCAGACGCCATAGCCGGTGTGGTTGGAGAACTGGACGGTGTTGAC
Organism: Oleisolibacter albus; assembly: GCF_003336875.1. Taxonomy (GTDB): domain Bacteria; phylum Pseudomonadota; class Alphaproteobacteria; order Azospirillales; family Azospirillaceae; genus Niveispirillum; species Niveispirillum album. The sequence goes on from NZ_QGNJ01000012.1 coordinate 114,998, forward strand.
GGCAATGGCCTCGATTCCCAGCCGTTCCAACGGGAAGACAGCGGCGCGGTTGCCGACATGCCCGAAGGCCACATGGGACTGGATGGTAAGGACGGACGGCATCGACGGTTCCCTGTACAGCGGCACCCCGCAGAGGCGACCAGACGCGCGACCGGCCGGAACACACCCGTTCCAGCCCTGAATCGCACGGAGAACCAAAAGCTTGGAGAACCAAAAGCTTAGGGTCTTTCTGGTGCTTCAATGCGCAACGCACAGACCCTAAGCGCGTTCGCGGCGGGGGTTCAACAGCAAAGCGTGACGAGGGGCAAAGCGGCCCACCCCGCCCCCGCCGCCCCCCTGCCGCCCCCTCGGCGCACGCTTCCGGCACCCATCAGGCCCCATGGACGCGGCTGGCCTGCTTCGCTACGGTCGGGGTCCCCCGCCCGCGACCGGAGCCGATCCGCCATGGCTGTGCGCCCCCGCCGTTCCGTCCTCTACATGCCCGGCGCCAACGACCGCGCCCTGAAAAAGGCGCGGACCCTGCCGGCGGATGCCCTGATCCTGGACCTGGAGGATTCGGTTGCCCCCGACGCCAAGGACCGTGCCCGCGCCCTGGTGCTGGAGGCGGTCAAGGCCGGCGGCTATGGCCGGCGCGAGATCATTATCCGGGTCAACGGCCTGGACACGCCCTGGGGTCACGCCGATCTGGCCGCCGCCGCCGCCAGCGGCGCCGATGCCGTGCTGCTGCCCAAAGTCGAGTCGGGGGACGCCCTGCGCATGGCCGACCGGGTGCTGACCGCGTCCGGCGCACCGGACGGGCTGGACCTGTGGGCCATGATGGAGACGCCGCGCGGCATCCTGGCCGCGCAGGACGTGGCCGCGTCCTGCCACCGGCTGGACTGTCTGGTGCTGGGCACCTCGGACCTGACCAAGGATCTCCAGGCCCTGGTCACCGCCGACCGGCTGCCGATGCTGACCGCGCTGGGGCTGGTGCTGCTGGCGGCCCGCGCCTATGGGCTGGCCGTGCTGGACGGCGTGCATGTGGACCTGGAAGACGAGGCCGGCTTCGCCGCCGCCTGCCGTCAGGGCCGCGCCTTGGGCTTCGACGGCAAGACCCTGATCCATCCCCGCCAGATCGAGGCGGCCAACACGACCTTCGCCCCCGGCGAGGACGAGGTGGAGCGCGCCCGCACCATCATCGCCGCCCATGCCGAGGCGGTGGCCGCCGGCAAGGGCATCACCGTGGTCGACGGCAAGCTGGTGGAGGCGCTGCATGTGGACAGCGCCCGCCGCACCGTGGCCCTGGCCGAAGCCATCGCCGCGGTCTGACCGGTGCGCCGGGGTCCGTCCGGGCCGGACCTGCGTCAGGGCAGGCGGTAGCGGTAGGGGTAAAGCGTGCGGAAGCCCAGCGACCGGTAGAGCCGCACGGCGGGTTCATTTCCGGCTGCCACCTGGAGATAGGCGCGGGCACCGCCCGCCGCCGCGGCCCGCTGCAGCAGGCCGGCCAGCAGCGTGCGGGCCAGCCCCCGGCCGCGCCGGTCCGGATGGGTCGCCACCTTGTAGAGTCCGGTCCAGCCGCGATCGATGACGGCCAGCGCCAGGGCCACCGGCCGGTCCTCCTCCATCAGCGCCGCGTACAGGGTCGGAACGGGAATGGCTCCCAGGATGCCGTGCAGCGCCGGCATCTCCGCGTCCGGCACCGGCACCATGGTGCGATAGGCATCCAGCCACCGGGGTTCCGGGGTGGCCGTGCAGCGAATCGCCGGATTGACACCCATGTGAACGACGCGGTCGAGTCCCAGAACCAAGCTTTCATTGTGGATGCGGTAACCGCGCCGGTCCAGTTCGCGCTCAAGCTGCGGCGGGCAGAGGGGCGTGATGCGGAACTGTGGCGGCAGGCCCTGGGCCGCATAGACCGCCTCGCAGAACGCCACGAAGCCCGCCATGTCCGTGGTGGCATCCGGACCAGGGCCGGGGCCAAGCGCGTTGATCGAATTGGCCCGACCGGTGTGCCCGTTGGCGAAGCGCAACACCCAGCCATCGTGATGGATGGTGCGCAGGGCGGGCCATGCCGTCAGGGTCAGGTTTTCAACAAGGGAAACAGACGGTTCCATACGCCAATCCATGCCGGGATCCATCGCTGCCATGCGCTGGTGCGCAAATGCAACAGCGTAACCCTGACATGTCCCCCGGGGGAAAGGAAGCATCCCGATCCCGCGGTGCGAAACGTTGACGAGGAAGGGGGCGGGGGCGTAATTGACACCGGCACTTCCGATTCTAGCTTCCTGCCGGCCCGCTTTCGCCGAAACCGGCGCACGAGACAGTCAAGGACGCGCGACCCATGACCGATACGCCTGCGGCTACCACCCCAAGGACGGGGCGCCAGCGGCCGCTGTCCCCCCATCTCCAGGTCTATCGCCTGCCCCTGCCGGCGATTTCCTCCATCACCCACCGCATCACCGGCATCGGCCTGACCGTCGGCACGCTGGTCCTGGCCTGGTGGCTGATCGCCGCCGCCAGCGGCCCCGATGCCTTCGCCACCGTCCAGGGTTTCCTGGGTTCGGTCATCGGCCAGCTGCTGCTGCTGGGCTGGACCTGGGCCCTCTGGTACCACACGCTGAACGGCATCCGGCACCTGGTCTGGGACACCGGCAAGGGTCTGGAACTCGGCGCCGCCTACCGCGGCGGCTATATCTCCTATGGCGGCTCCGTCGCCCTGACGATCCTGACCTGGATCGCCGCCTACGCGCTGTAAGGAGGACGTTTCCATGTCCGGACAACCGTTCACCGGCGGCTTCCGCTCCCACCTCGGCCGTGCCCGCGGCCTCGGCGCCTCCCACCATGGCGCCGGCCACTGGCTGTCCTACCGGCTGCTGTCGGTGGCCTATGTGCCCCTGGCGGTGTGGTTCGTGATTTCCGTCGTCCGCCACGCCGGCGCCGATCAGGCGGCGGTCGCAGAATGGCTGAAAAGCCCGGTCAATGCCACGCTGATGCTGTTGACCGTGGGTGTGACATTTCATCATGCCGCCTACGGTATGCAGGAGGTCTTCGAGGACTATGTCCATGGCAAGATGGCCAAGACCGTGGTCATCGGCGCCACCAAGGCGCTGTGCCTGCTGCTGGCGGTCGCCAGCGGTGTTGCCGTGCTGAAGCTTGCCCTCGGGGCGTGAGGTAGAGAAATGGCCACCGCCTACAAGATCATCGACCACGAATACGACGTCGTCGTCGTCGGCGCCGGCGGCGCCGGCCTGCGCGCCACCTTCGGCATGGCCGAGAAGGGGCTGAAGACGGCCTGCATCACCAAGGTGTTCCCGACCCGCAGCCACACCGTGGCGGCGCAGGGCGGCATCTCCGCCGCGCTCGGCAACATGGGCGAGGATGACTGGCGCTACCACATGTACGACACCGTGAAGGGGTCGGACTGGCTGGGCGACCAGGACGCCATCGAGTACATGTGCCGCGAGGCCATCCCGGCCATCATCGAGCTGGAACATTACGGCGTCCCCTTCAGCCGCACGGCCGAGGGCAAGATCTACCAGCGCGCCTTCGGCGGCATGACCACCCGCTTCGGCGAGGGGCAGGCCTACCGCACCTGCGCCGCCGCCGACCGCACCGGCCACGCCATCCTGCACACGCTGTACCAGCAGTCGCTGAAGCACCACGCCGAGTTCTTCGTCGAGTATTTCGCCCTCGACCTGCTGATGGACGATGAGGGCGTGTGCCGCGGCGTCATGGCCTGGAACCTGGATGACGGCACCATCCACCGGTTCCGCGCCCACATGGTGGTGCTGGCCACCGGCGGCTATGGCCGCGCCTATTTCTCCTGCACCTCGGCCCACACCTCCACCGGCGACGGTGGCGGCATGGTGCTGCGCGCCGGCCTGCCGCTGCAGGACATGGAGTTCGTGCAGTTCCACCCGACCGGCGTCTATGGCGCCGGCTGCCTGATCACCGAGGGTGTGCGCGGCGAGGGCGGCTATCTGACCAACAGCCAGGGCGAGCGCTTCATGGAGCGCTACGCCCCCTCGGCCAAGGATCTGGCCTCGCGCGATGTGGTCAGCCGTTCCATGACCATCGAGATCCGCGAGGGGCGTGGCGTGGGTCCGCACAAGGACCACATCCATCTGCATCTGGAGCATCTCGACCCGAAGATCATCCATGAGCGCCTGCCCGGCATCGCCGAGACCGCCAAGGTCTTCGCCGGCGTGGACGTGACCAAGGAGCCGATCCCGGTGCTGCCGACCGTGCACTACAACATGGGCGGCATCCCCACCAACTATCACGGCGAGGTCATCAACCCGACGGCCGAGAACCCGGACCGCATCGTCCCGGGCCTGATGGCCATCGGCGAGGCGGCCTGCGTGTCGGTGCATGGCGCCAACCGCCTGGGCTCGAACTCGCTGCTCGACCTGGTGGTGTTCGGCCGCGCCGCCGCCATCCGCGCCGCCGCGGTGGTGGAGAAGGGCGCCGCCCACAAGACCATCCCGCAGGACCTGACCGACAAGGTCCTCGACCGGCTGGACCAGACCCGCACCGCCAAGGGCGATGTCCGCGTGGCGCATCTGCGGCTGGAAATGCAGAAGGTCATGCAGAACAACTGCGCCGTCTTCCGCACCGGCGAGGTGCTGGACGAGGGCGTGGGGCTGATGCAGCAGGTCTGGTCGAAGCGGCCCCGCATCCAGCTGAGCGACCGGTCGCTGGTGTGGAACAGCGACCTGGTGGAAGCGCTGGAACTGGACAATCTCATGCGCCAGGCCGTCGCCACCATCACCTCGGCCGCCAACCGCACCGAGTCCCGCGGCGCCCACGCCCGCGAGGATTATGCCGAGCGCGACGACGAACACTGGATGAAGCACACCACCGTCTGGGTGGATGAAGCCGGCAAGGTCACCCTGGGCGACCGTCCCGTGCATCTCTACACCCTGACCAACGAAGTGCAGGTGTTCCCGCCGAAGAAGCGGGTGTACTGACCGGGTGGGCCGGTCCGCCCGGGCCGGCCCGCTTCCCCGATTTCCAGGGCGAGAACGATCGGCCGGGTCTTACGGCCGGATGTCTGTCGCCGGTTGTATGTCAAGGACGGCAACGATGGCTGAATTCACCCTGCCCGCCAATTCCAAGGTCCTGCCCGGCAAGACCTTCACCGTCGCCGCGCCGGAGGCGAAGCGCAAGAAGACCTTCCGCATCTACCGCTGGGACCCGGATTCGGGCGAGAACCCGCGTGAGGACAAGTACGAGATCGACCTGGACAAGTGCGGCCCGATGGTTCTGGACGCGCTCATCCACATCAAGAACGATGTCGACGCCACGGTGACCTTCCGCCGCTCCTGCCGTGAAGGCATCTGCGGCAGCTGCGCCATGAACATCGACGGGCGCAACACGCTGGCCTGCCTGAAGCCGATCGAGGATGTGAAGGGCGACGTCAAGGTCTACCCGCTGCCGCACCAGCCGGTGGTCAAGGATCTGGTGCCCGATCTCAACCAGAACTACGCCCAGCTGGCCTCGGTGAAGCCGTGGCTGCAGACCCAGTCCGCCCCGCCCTCGCGCGAGCGGCTGCAGAGCCCGGAAGAGCGCGAGAAGCTCAACGGTCTCTACGAGTGCATCCTCTGCTTCTGCTGCACCACCAGCTGCCCCAGCTACTGGTGGAACGGCGACCGCTATCTGGGTCCGGCCGTTCTGCTGCAGGCCTACCGCTTCATCGCCGACAGCCGCGACGAGGCCACGGGCGAGCGTCTGGACGCGCTGGAGGACCCTTTCCGCCTCTATCGCTGCCACACCATCATGAACTGCACCCAGACCTGCCCGAAGGGTCTGAACCCGGCCAAGGCCATCGCCGAGATCAAGAAGCTGATGGCCGCGCGCCAGTAAGGCGCAAATCCGCGTCTGCGGGTTGCGGGGACGGCTGCCACGGGCACCGTCCCCTTTTCCTTGTGTACAGGGACAGGGTCTTTCGGCGCCGGTCCCCCATGCGCGGTCCCCCATGCGCCGGTCCTCCTGCGCGGGTCCCTGGCCGCGGCGCACGGCGTCAGGGCCGTGTCACCCCCGCAGCACCGTCTCGATCCGCGTCAGCAGCGCGCGCAGGGCCGGCACGGCGCGGGCACAGTCGTTCAGCAGTGCTGCCTCGGCCTGCGGCTCCTCCGGATGGCTGTCGCACAGCCGCGCGCGCAGGGCGAACAGCGCCAGGACAGCGTCCGCATCGTCGGCCAGCCCCGCCTGCACCATCCGTCCGGCCAGGTCCGCCGGGGCGGGTTCGGCGGCACCATCGCCCAGCACCGCCGGCAGCAGACGGCGGAACAGCAGGCTGTGCAGGGTCAGCACGCGGTGGAACAGGGCATCGGCTTCGGTGCGGAAGCGCTCGGGCATATAGGCCAGCTCGGTTCCGGTGACCGGCAGCAGCGTGCGCACCTCGTCGGCGGAATGGGACAGGCGCCGGGCCAGACTGCCCGCAGCCGTCAGGGTCCGTTCCAGGTCCGGCTCCATGCTGGCCTCCATCGGCGCTGGCGTGGCCCCGGCGGGGAGCACGGGGGTCCCCCAGTGTAACCCGGCCGCGCGGCGCTGTCGCCGTGGCGATGGTGGCTGTCAGCGTTCCGCCAGGCGCGCCGTGCGGCGGATCCACAGGACGAGGGCCAGCCCCACCAAGGCCCCGACCGTATCCGACGCCCAGTCGGACAGGCTGGCCGTGCGGTCCGGGATCATGCCCTGCGCCAGTTCCAGCCCGGCCCCCAGCAGCGAGACCGCCGCAACGGCACAGGCCAGGCCCCGCACGCTGCGCCAGGGCAGCGTGACCAGCGTCCCCAGGCCGATGAAGGCGGCGAGATGGATGATCTTGTCCAGCCCGAACGCACCGGGCGGCGCCAGCGCGGGCTGGAGTCCGCCCCAGAGGATCACCAGCCCGGCAATCGTGCCGGCAAGCAGGCAGCCCCAGCGCACAGCGGGGGTCGGCGCGGCCAGATAGTTCAGCACGGGGCTTCACTCCTGTTGCTGTGGCCTGTTGCTGTGGCCCAGGATCGCGTTCAGGTGCTTGTACCCGGATTTTATGGCGCTGCCGAGGCGCCCGGGCGGATAGGTTGTGGGAATTCCATCGCCCACCGCTCGGAGAGCGGCAGCGGAGGCGGGGCACGCCGTCCCGCCGCGGCCAGACGTTAAGCAACGCTGAAGGGATGGCGGCGTTCCTGACAACGCAGCCTCCCGAAATTGTCACCTCCACCCGGCCCCGCTCGGGATCAATATTCGCATTGCTGACGGCGAAGTCGTCAGCCGACCAGAACCCAGGGACCTTGCATGTTCCCCGTCGTGGCGACCGGAGCCCCCAATCCGGACCTCGGCCTGACCGCAGCCGCACTGGCCATCGGCTACCCCCCCTCCTCCGATCATCCGACACCCGTGCCCAAGCCCTATGGGGCCGAAGCGCTGGCCAGGCAGATCCTTGACGCCGTGGCGCGCTGCCGTGCGCTGGGCCACCGCGATCCCAGCATCACCCTGACCCGCCCGACCGCCGTGGTCGAAGGGGTGCACATGCTGCTGCTGCAGGCGGGACTGCAGCCGGAGATGAAGCCCGCCGCCGTGGGCGGCTGCTCCGTCATCACCGTCCGCGGCTGAAACCGGCCAGTTCGGCGGCCCCCGGACCGGCCTCGCCGGTCCGGTCGGGGCGCTGTGGCCCGCCGTTGGCCGGCCCGGTGCCGTAACCGGATCGGACGGCTTGCCGACAGGGCGGGTTGCGTTCATGATCCGTACCGGTTTTCAGCCGCGACGCGGACCATGCTGCCGGATCTGCCCTCCCTTCCCCGCCCCGCCTCCGATGTGGCCGCCGGCATTACCCGCGGCGTGCGCCGCATGCTGGCCGACCGCGCCATCCGCACCCTGGTCGAGTTCCCGCTGGCCAATGGCCGCCGGGCCGACGTGCTGGGGCTTGCCGAGGATGGGGAGATCGTGATCGTCGAGGTCAAAAGCGGAGCGGTGGACTTCAAGACCGATCACAAATGGCAGGACTATCTGGCGTTCTGCGACCGGTTCTACTTCGCTGTCGGCCCGGACTTCCCGCTGGACCTGATCCCGGCCGCGTGCGGCCTGCTGGTGGCCGATGCCTTCGGGGCCGAGACCGTGCGCGAATCACCGGTGGACCGGCTGCCGGCAGCCCGGCGCAAGGCCGTGATCCTGCGCGCCGCCCTGGCGGCGGCGGCCCGCCTGCACCGGGTGGAGGACCCGGGGCGGGTCCCCGCGGGCGGATGAGCCCGGCCTATTCCAGCATGGGCTTGCCGGTCTCGATCTCCACCAGCGCCGCCAGGAAGGGCACCGCCAGATCCTTGCGCTCGGCGCCGGCGGCGCTGCTGGCCTTCTCCGCTTCCCCCAGCGCCGCGAGATAGGTGCCGCGCCAGCGCTGGTCCTTGTAGAGCAGCTTGTCGGCCCGGGCCCGCTGCAGCAGGGCGATGGCGTCCCGCTTCTTGGACAACATGGTGTCCAGGCGGGTCGAGACGGTTTCCGCCATGGCGCGATCACCCGCCTTCAATGCCCCGGCCACCAGCTCGAAATAGGTCTCCGCCTTCAGATCGTCGGGATGGACCTGGTCGGCATAGGTCAGGGTCAGGGTCTTGTCGCCACGGGCCGCCAGCTTGCCCAGCACCTGGGGCACGGTCCACGGGCTTTCATCCTGCACCGTCCGCAACAGGCCGAGCGCCAGATTGGGGTCGCCCAGGTCGCCGGCCGCCACGGCCAGTTCCGGCGGACAGCAGGTCCCGCGCCGGTCCTTGAAGCGGCTGAACTGCTCCTCCACCGTGTTGAGGAACAGGGTGCGGGCACGCGATTCGTTGCCGGCCTTCAGCAGGGCCTGGGCCACCAGCCCCAACTCCCACGAGCAGGTCGCGGTGCGGGAGAAATCGGCGGCCTCCTCGGCGATCTCGGCGGCGCGGGCCGTGTTGCCGTTCCAGGCCAGCACTTCGGCGATGTCGGTCAGATTGTAGATGCGGGTGGCGCAGTCGCTGAACTGCCGGGTCAGTTGCAGGGCCAGATCGACCTCGCCGGTCAGGGCCAGGGCACGGCCCACGAACAGGTCCTGGCTCTGGGCGTCCTTGACGCTGCCGGTGCGGACGGCCTGGATGAAGGGGCCGACAATGGGCTTCACCCGGTCGCGGTTGCCGATGTGGTAATGGGCCACGGCCAGGGACAGCCAGTCCCAACGCGGGGCCGCGACCGGATACTCGATCGGGGACATCAGCTGCTCGATCCGGTGCAGCAGGCAGATGTCGGACTGCCCGTCGGCGCAGGCCAGCCCGCGCAGGCGTCCCTTGAACTCGGCATAGTCGAAATCGCCGATGAACTGGTTGGTGACCAGTTGCACCGCCAGCGGGCTTTCCGGCAGGCGGGTGACGATGTCCTTCAACAGCTGGTCGGCTTCCAGCAGCGCCTTGGCCTGCTCCTGCGCGTCATAGGTCTGATCGGCCCGCTGCAAGGCCTGCATGGCCAGCACGAACTGCCGGTTGGCCTGGGCCGTCTGGTCGGCAGCAGAAACCTGGTCCTGCGCCGAGGCCGCGCAGACCCCGGTCAGCAGCAGCAGAAGCCCGAACAGGACAGGGCGGAGACACTCAGACACGGACATGATTGACCACTCGCCGCACGCGGGCGATGCCGCGGGCATAATTCAGGACCAGATCAAGCTCCACCTGCGAGCGGGCCTTGCCGATGAGATAGACGGTCTGGTTGACCGTCTCGATGGTGTAGTTGCCGGAGGTGATCTCCGGATCGGTCATCAGCTTGGCGCGCAGCTGGGTGGTGATCCAGGTGTCCGTGGCGCTGTCGGAAATGCCCCCGCCCTCGCCGATCTGGATCTCGTTGATGACCTCCTTCACGCCGTCCACGCGCCAGGCCTGGGCCAGCGCGGTGGCGCGCACATCCTCGGTGCGCGCGGTGCCGGTCAGCAAGACGCGCCCGTCGCGGACCGCGACATACAGATCCCGGTCCACGCCGGCCGAGCGCCAATAGGCCCGGATATTCTCGCGCATCAGATCGTCGGGCAGCCGGGCCTGCGCCGCTGTGCCCGTGGCCGGTGGCGGCGTATCGCCCCCGCTGGAACAGCCCGCCAGCAAGGCCAGCGCCAGCAGGGCCGCTGCGGTGAAAGAGGGGCTGCGGACACGGGCTCCCGCTCCGGGTCCGTCCCAACGCGCCACAGGGCGCCTGCTCGCCATCGTCCTGCCTCCTGCCGGGTGGGGCCGCTTCGACCTGCCGGATCTTATGATGAAACTATGTCCGTCCTGCGGTTCCCCCAGAGGAGCAGGCCGGACCGGTTGTGTCACGCGAACGGTGCGGATTTCATCAGCGCCGTCAATTCACGGGATAAGATGCCGGCAATGCGTCGACGCGACGTCGGCTCACGCAGCAATTGCTCATCCTCCCGGTTCGACAGGAAACCCGTCTCGATCAGCACCGAGGGCACGTCCGGCGCCTTCAGCACGGCGAAATTCGCAGAGCGCATGGGATTGTCCAGCAGGCGCAGCTCCCGTCCCGCCCCGCGCACCAGCGCTTGCTTGGCCTGGAGTGCGGCGGTCCGCGTGTGGCGGGCGGCCAGATCCATCAGGATGGCCGCCACGTCCTGGTCCATGTTCGACATATCCACCCCCAGCCCGTCCGCCAGATTCTCGGTATGGGCCAGCGCCGCGGCGAAGGCATCCGACGCCGTTTCCGACAGGGTATAGGCGGAGAGGCCGCGGGCACCGCCATTGGGCGCGCTGTCGGCATGGATGGAGATGAACAGGTCGGCTTTGGCCGATCTGGCCCGCTGCACCCGTTCCTTCAGGGGCAGGAACACGTCGGTGTCGCGGGTCAGGACCACCTTCATGCCGCCGGAGCGTTCCACCTGACGTGCCAGCTCCTTGGCGATATCAAGGGTGACATCCTTCTCATGCGTGCCGCGGCCGCCGATGGCACCGGGATCATGGCCGCCATGGCCGGGATCGAGCATGAGAAGGCGGGCGGCGCGCGCCGCCTTGCGGGCGGGGGACCGTCCGGCGCCCGCGGCTTCCGCCATGGCCGGCAGCGGCGGGCTGATGGACAGTCCGAGGGAGATACCGGCAACCGGCAAAACCAGCGCGGAACGAAGCAACGCCCTACGATTCATGGACCTGACTACCACCCGGATCCACGGCCAGTCTGGATCCTGCCCGGGTCCGTATCTTTGAACCGGCCCGAATCGTTCCGCAATAGAAACCTGTTACACCACGGACGTCCGTCCGCGGATGTAACATCTTCGCCATGACCGCGGCCTCGTCTCGGCCTGAATCGGCCCGCCGGACCGCAAGCCACGGGCAGGGTCAGGAGGGGGATCCTTCGTGCCCGGCCAGCGCCGCCAGCAGGGGCAGCTGCGCCTCGCGCGATGGTGCGAACACGGCCTGGGTGATGGCGCGTTCGATCTGTTCCCGCGTGAAGGGTTTGCGGATCACCGGCCCCAGATGCTCCAGCCCGCGCCGGGTCAACTCGTCGCCGAAGGCGGTGACGAAGATGATGGGCAACTCGCTGGTCTGCCGCAGGACCTGGGCCGTGGTGATGCCGCTGTCGCCATGGGCCAGACGCAGGTCCATCAGCGCCAGGGTCGGCTGGCAACTGCGAGCGGTGTCGATCGCATCATCCATGGTGGTGGCGGTGCCGCAGACCTTGTGGCCCATGGTGCGCACCGTCTCCGCCAGATCGAAGGCGATGATGGCATCGTCCTCCACGATCATGATGCTGGCGATCAGGCTTTCGCGCAGAGCCTCCTGCGCCGCGGCCATGCGCCGACGCGCCTCCTCCAGACCGATGCCGAGGATGCGGGCGGCATCGGCACACCCCACCTCCTCCAGACTGACCAGCAGGAACAGCCGCCGTTCCATCTCCGGCAGCTGGACCAATGCCAGCTCCATGGGATGGCCGGACTCCGGCAGGGCCGGCCGCATCTCTTCGGCATCGAACAGCCGGTTCAACAGGGCATAGAGTGGGCCGCGCTCATGCCGCGCCAGCCCATAGGCGTCCGGATCGGACAGCGCCACCGGGACGGCCAGCCCCACCAACTCGTCGCCGCGGCCGCTGGTCCCGGTCAGGGCACGGGCATAGCGGCGGAGAAAGGGGATCTGCTTCAGCAACTGCTGCGAACGGGCGTCCATCGGGTCGTCCTCTCCTGACAGACGCGCGAGCGGGCACGTCCTTGCATCGGCCATTTTCGGCAGTTTCGTCCGGAATGCCATTCACCTTGCGCGGTTACCCGAACGGCGGGGCCGCCCACGCAAAAAGGAACGGGCCGACATGCAGGCCGGCCACGACCGCACTGCAACGGAACCGCGGCAAAGCCCGTCCTGTTGCAGGGGAACTGGTGCGTTGCCTCCCTGAACCGCCAGAGACTCCCGGCAGCCGCCGCCCACCGTGCGGCGGCTGTTTTTCTGCTGCGGACGGCACAAACTCCCGGAAGCCGCCGTCAGCGCGCCGCCTGACGCGGCAGCCGCCCCGCCGGAGCCAGGGCGATCTCCTTGATCAGCTTGGCCAGGATGGCTTGGCCGAAGGTGGAGAAATCCTCGGCAGCCAGCAGGAAGGCACCGGGGCCGCCGATAACATGGGCGCGGTAATAGCTGTCCAGATCCAGCGGCGGCAGTCCGCCCCAGGGATTGGGCCGGCTGTTGAGGATGGGCAGCCCGTTGATGGTGATGCCCTGGGCCACGGCGGCGTCCCGCGCCAGCTCCGGCGGCCGCCCGCGGTTGCTGTAGCCGTCGCCGGAGATGTCGATGACCCGGCGCGTCCCCTCATAGCCGTTGGTGGCGAAGCGGGCGGCGCCATAATCGATGGCCGGACCGATGGCGGTCCAGAAGGCCGTGCTGATCGGCGCTTCCGCCAGCCGGGTGGCGACGGCGCGGGCGGCGGCATCCCCGTCGATCAGGGTCCAGTCGATGATGGTGGTCTGATAGCTGTCATCGGCCCATTCCACGTAGGTCACGGCGATGCGCCCCAGCGGGCCCGAGCGGATGGCATCCAGCACCTGCGGACTGGACAGGGCCTCGGCATAGCCGCGGCGCTGCAATTCCGCCTCCTGCTGGTCGACGCTGCCGGAGACATCGACCAGCAGCACCAGTTCCAGATCGACGGGGATCTCGGCGGACAGGCCGGATGTCCCCCCCGCCTCCGCCGGCACCGCAGCCCGGCCTGGTCCATCCAGCAGCAGCACCGCCAGCAGCGCCAGCAGACCCGCGCGCCGGCTCCCAGAGCATCGCGCCATCACATCCCCGCTCCGCCATTGCTGCCACACGCCTCAACCGTGCCGCAGGCCCCCTGTCCGCACAAGAGCCGCAGGGGGAGGAGGTCCGCCCGGTCAGAGCCAGCCGCGGCGCTTGAACCAGATATAGGGAATGATGACCGAGAGCACCATCAGGCCCAGGGCCATGGGATAGCCCCAGGGCGAGTCCAGCTCCGGCATGTGGTGGAAATTCATGCCATAGATGCTGGCCACCAGCGTCGGCGGCAGGAAGACCACGGCGGCGATGGAGAAGATCTTGACGATGTTGTTCTGTTCGATCCCGACCACGCCCAGCAGCGCATCGAGCTGGAAGGCGATGTTGCTGGACAGGAAGGCCGTATAGTCGGCCAGCGACTGGGCGTCCTGCGACAGGGTCTTCAGCCGGGCCCGGATGATCTTGTCGCCGGCCACCTCGCGCACCGTGTTGAGGAAGGCCAGCACCCGCACCAGCGTGACAAGGCTCTCCCGCGCCTTGGCGGTCAGATCATGGGCGCGGGCGATCTTCTTCAGCAATTGGTGCTGGGTGTCGGAGCCCAGCCGCCCGCCATGGCCTTCGATCAGCAGCTGCTGCGCCACCTGGTTGACGTCGCGGCCCGCCCCTTCCAGCACGTCGGCGATGCGGTCCAGGATGCTGTCCAGCAGCTGGGTCAGCGCCAGCGGACCGCTGTCCAGGCGCACGCTCTGGCGGCTGACCTGGTGATGGAAGCCGTAGAAGGGCTTGGGATCGTCGAAGCGCAGTGTGATCAGCGCCTCACCCGTCAGCACGAAGGTGATGTCCATGGTCTCGGGCACGGGGGAATCGGCGCGGCACAGCACCGTGGCGGTCATGAAGGTGCCGCCCTCCTCGCGGTAGACCCGGCTGGACAGCTCGATTTCCCGCATCTCCTCGCGCGTCGGCAGCTCGATGCCGAAGGCCGCCTCCACCTGCTGGCGCTCCTCGCGCGAGGGCGACAGCAGATCGACCCAGGTGGCCGTGCGCAACTCCGCCATGCCGGCCTTCTCATCCAGCCTGGCATTGTGTCCGTCGGCGATGCGGTAGGCCCGGATCATCGGCGCTCCATCTTCTGCGGGATTCCCCGACAGCGGGATGTACTCTCCGCCGCCCGAGGTGGGAAGGGGGCGAATGATCCCTCTGGCGCAACCCGGCCACTCCGGTTACACCACAGCCGCATGAGCCCCTATCTCCGCCTTGTCCTCGAGGCCGGCCCGCTGGCCGTCTTCTTCGTCGTCAACAGCAGTGCCGGCATCATGCACGGCACCGCGGCCTTCATGCTGGCCACCTCGGTGGCCCTGCTGCTGTCCTGGCGGCTGGAGCGGCGCCTGCCGATCATGCCGCTGGTGAGCTGCGGTTTCGTGCTGCTGTTCGGCGGGCTGACGCTGTGGCTGGATGACGACCTGTTCATCAAGATCAAGCCCACGGCGGTCAACCTGCTGTTCGCCGCCACGCTGTTCGCCGGACTGGCCAAGGGCCGCTACCTGATCAAGGTGGTGCTGGGCACGGTGATGGAGCTGCGCGATGAGGGCTGGCGCATCCTGACCATCCGCTGGGCCTGGTTCTTCCTGCTGCTGGCCGGCCTCAACGAGGCGGTGTGGCGCAGCCTCAGCACCGATGCCTGGGTCAATTTCAAGGTCTTCGGCATCATGCCGCTGACCATCCTGTTCAGCCTGCTGCAGGCCCCGGTGCTGATGCGGCACCAGGTCCAGCCGGAAACCGCCGACCCCGCCGGACCGCCGCCGGCCCAGGGCTGACGCCGCCGGCCCCGGCGGGGGTGGCGCCCGCGGCCGAGCAGGGCTACGGTGGGGCCGCCCCGACGGGTCCCCCTGTGGCCCCCTGGCTGGCCCGTCCCGACTGCGCCGAGGAGCCATGGCCGCATGACCAGCACCGACCTGCCCGCGATCCAGCTGAACCCGGCCCTGGACCGCGCCGACATCGCGGCGCGGCTGCGCCGGACGGGGCGCGTCCGCATCCGCGACGTGTTCCCCGACCCGGTGGCCCGCCGGCTGCATCAGTGTCTGGCCACCGAGCTGCCATGGAACACCGTGTTCAACGAAGGCGACGGCAAGGTCCACACGCTGTTCCCCAACCAGGTCGCCGCCATGACGGCCGATCAGAAGAGCTGGCTGACCAATTTCGTGTTCGAGCGGGCACGGAACGGGTTCCAGTTCATCTTCAACAGCTATCCCGTCTGGGATCTGGCGGACCAGGGCAAGGCGCCCGACCTCTATGTCTTCCGCCTGCTGGACTTCCTCAACGGTCCGGAGTTCCTGTCCTTCATCCATGAGGTCTCCGGCATCGCCGGCATCGTCATGGCCGATTCCCAGGCCACCCTGTTCCAGCCCCACCATTTCCTGACCCGCCACTCCGACCGGGACGACGCCAAGGGCCGCCGCATGGCCTATGTGCTGAACCTCACCCCGGCCTGGCGGGCCGAATGGGGCGGGCTCCTGGAGTTCCTGGACGAGGCCGGCGACGTGGCGGAGGGGTTCACGCCCTGTTTCAACACGCTGAACCTGTTCACGGTGCCGGCGCCGCACCATGTCAGCTATGTCACGCCCTTCGCCGCCGGCGGACGCTACAGCGTGACCGGCTGGCTCCGGGACAGGCGCTGAACCGCGCCCCCTGATTCCGATCCGTTACCCCATATTTCTGCTTCGTGGCATCGGGTAACCGGCGGGTAACGGCAATTGTGCGGTGCATCCGCCCCTCTATTCTGGCCGGCGGGGCGAGGCCGGACCGGGCCGCCCGCAGAACAACCAGGGGATCACAGGGGATCATCCATGCGCCTGCCCACCACCGCCCTACTCCCGGCCCTGGCCGGCCTGCTGCTGCTCGGCGGCTGCATCAACATCCAGGGGGATGACCATGACGGCGGCCATTACCGGCCGCGCACGGCCACCGACCTGTGCCGCCGCGAGGTCGAGCACAGCTATGAAAGCCGCTACCGCATCGCCTACGACCTGCCGGAGCTGACCACCAACGGCACCACCCAGACCGTGCGCCAGCCCTTCACCCTGGCCGCCCGCAAGGAGAATTTCGAGGGGCCGGAGCGGCGGGAGATCCGCTGCACCGTGGTGGACGGCGCCCTGACCCAGGTGCAGACCGTGCGCTGAGGCTCAGCGCGGGGCCGGGACGGTCCCGCGGAAGCGGCCGACCACGGCCCCGGCGGCAGCCAGATCGGCCGGCCAGTCCGGCCCGGCCAGATACGCGAACTCGCGGTAGCGCGGCTCGACCAGACTGTCGATCCCGGCCAGAACCGTGTCCGGCCGGGCGGGATGCACCATCAGGATAGCCCCGTCGGCCGGCGGGGCCAGGAAATGCCGCATCAGCCGGCGCACATCGCTGTCGCCCTCGAAGCCATAGAGACCGCGGAATCCGCTGTTGACGGGCAGGCCCAGACGCCGGGCCTGCCGGCCCAGGCCCCGGGACAGGGCGGCGACCACCAGCGCCTTGGTCCGCGCCACCGGCCGGGTCAGCAGCCGGGCCAGCGGCTCGGCGCAATCGCGCACATAGACGCTGCCGGGCCGATAGCGCCGGGCCAGCAGGTCCAGCAGCACCGGCCGGATCCCCGGCAGCACATGCACATGCTGGTGCCCGTCGACGAAGTCGGGCGGGCGGCCCAGATGCCGTTCCAGCGCCTCCAGCTGGCGCGTCAGCTCGGCCCGGATGGCGTCGGCGTCCAGGCGGCCCGCATGGGCCAGCCGCAGCAGGGCCCCCAGCGGCGGCAGGCGCGCATCCGCCCCGGTCAGGCCGGCGACCGGGGCCAGGGCGCGCTGGTCGGTCAGGGTGAAATGCAGGCCCACATCGGCCCGGTCGCCCAGGGCCGCCAGATCCGGCGCATGCTCCGGCCAGAAGGGGCTGACGCTCATGACCGAGGTGGCGCTGATGCGCCCCGTCCGCAGCAGCTCCAGGATGCCGGCACTGACGCCGGGGGACAGGGCATAGTCATCGGCATTGACGACCAGGGACCAGGACCGGGGGCGGGACAGGGGCGGCAGGGGGGCGGTCATCGTGCGGCCGCCTGCACCGGGACGGTGCGCGCCGCCTCCACCTGGGCATGGCGGTCGGCACCGCTGGGCAGGGGGGCGGCCGGATCATCGATCCAGGCCAGCACGTCGCGCCAGACCACCTCCGCCTGCAGATCGCGCAGCAGCATGTGCCAGCCCTTGGGATAGACGCCGATCCGCGCCCCCCGCCCCGCCAGATTGGCCAGCGCGACCGACACCGGCTCGGGCGGGATCAGCTGTTCGTTCTCGCCATAGAGCGCCAGCACCGGCATGCGCGTGCCCACACGGGCGGTGTCGGTCAGGGCCCGGTCCATCAGGTTGGTCAGGCCGTAGACGGCATCGACACGGGTGGATTTGATCACCAGCGGGTCCCGGCCCAGGGCGCGCAGCATCTCGATATTGTCGCTGGGCCGGATCTTCAGCCCGCGCGGCGGGGTCAGATGGTACCAGGGCACGGTCCAGGTGGCGATGCCCAGGGCCCAGCGCTGATAGAAGGGCATGGTCCAGCGGGCCCAGACGGCGGGGGCGGCCAGCACCGCCCCCCGCACCCCGTCGGGCAGAGTCCCGTCGGTCTCCCCATGGTCTGCCCCTCCATGGTCTGCCCCCCCACGGTCTGCCAGCGTGGTCAGCACCACGGCGGCCCCCATGCTTTCCCCCAGCAGATAGAGCGGCACGCCGGGATGGCGGGCGCGGACGGCCGCGGCCGCCGCCAGCAGGTCGGCCTGCAGGGTTTCCGGTCCCGGCCAGATGCCGCGCTGGCCGGCCTGGCCGAAGCCGCGCTGGTCATAGGCATAGGTGGCGACACCCTGCGACGCCCAGAAGCGGCCGGGCGCGTCGAAGGCGTTGGAATAGTCGTTGAAGCCGTGCAGGGCCAGGATCACCGCCCGGGGCGGGGTCCCCCCCTCCGGCAGCCAGGCGCGCAGCGGCAGCGACTGCCCGTCCGGTGCCCGATAGCTGTCGCCGGCCAGGGTCGGTGCCGCCACCGGCGGCCCCATGGGCTGGGTGGTGGGGGCGCAGGCGGCCAGCAGCCACAGGACCAGCAGGCCCGCGGCCCGTCCGACCAGCCCCGTCCCCCGCCGCGGGTCAGCGGTACTCGTCATCCCGCGGCCCCGGCGCGGCCGCCTGGGGCGACCGGGTCAGCTGCAGGAACAGATCCTCCAGATCGGACTCCACCGTGCTGAGATCCTGGATCACCAGCCCGGCCTCGCCCACCGCGCCCAGCACGTCGCCGATGCGGGTGCGGCTGGGCTGGTAGCGCACCACCAGCTGCCGCGGCCCGGCCAGCTCCGCCTCGAAGGCGGTCAGTGTCGCGGGCAGGCCGTCCAGGTCGCGGTCGAGGGTGATGCGCAGTTCCTTGCGGTCCAGCCGGCGCAGCAGCGCCGTCTTGGCATCGCAGGCGACCACCTGGCCGTGATTGACGATGGCGATGGTGTCGCAGAGTTCCTGCGCCTCTTCCAGATAGTGCGTGGTCAGCACCACCGTGGTGCCGGCGCGGTTCAGCTCCCGCACATGGGCCCACAGCATCTGCCGCAGCTCCACATCGACGCCGGCCGTCGGCTCGTCCAGCACCAGCACGGGCGGGGCATGGACCATGGCCTTGGCCACCATCAGCCGCCGGCGCATGCCGCCCGACAGGGTGCGGGCATAGGCGTTGGCCTTGTCCTTCAGCCCCACCGCCTCCAGCAGCCGGTCGGTCTGGCGCTCCGCCTTGGGCACGCCATAGAGGCCGGCCTGCAGGTCCAGCAGTTCCCGCGGGGTGAAGAAGGGATCAAGGTTCAGCTCCTGCGGCACGATGCCGATGGCGGCACGGGCGCTGCGCGGCTGCTGATCGATATCGATGCCCCAGATGCGGGCGATGCCGGCGGTCTTGTTGACCAGGCCGGCCAGGATGTTGATGAAGGTGCTCTTGCCGGCGCCGTTGGGACCCAGCAGCCCGTACAGGCTGCCACGGGGAATGCTGAGGCTGATCCCCTTCAGCGCCTCCTTGGGCGGAGCCTTGCCGGTGGCCGCATAGGTCTTGCGCAGGTCCCGCACCTCGATCGCCGCATCGGGCAGGGCGACAGCGGCGAGGCGGCCGGGGGTGGCGAGCGTATCAGGCATGAAGCGATGTCCTTGGCGGAACGGAGCCGGATGGAAACAGCGCCGGGATCGGGATGGCGTTACACCTCCCCGTCCGGGCGGTCAATGCGGCCCGTCACAGCAGACGGTCATGCCTCGCGCCTTGCAGGCGGCGGCTGGTCTTGTATGATGCGCGCCGCAGAACGGCGCCACCAGGACGCCGCACGGGTTAGAGACTTCGAGGATCACGGACCATGCAGCCGCTGGAAACCATCTATGTCGACGACAGCACGGTCGGATGCGACGGTGGCGGCGGCGCGCTCGGCCATCCCATGGTCTATCTCAGCCTGGAGAAGAAGGGCGCGGTGGACTGCCCCTATTGCGGCCGCCGCTACATCCAGACCGAGGATGGCAAGCGCCACGCCGGCCACGGGCACTGACCCCGGCCTCGCCGGTCGGCCCACGGCCTTCCAGGCCGCGGCCTGCCGGCAGCGTGCGGCCTGAACGCCGCCGGCTGGAACGCCTGACGCCCGCCCCGTGTTCTTCTCAGCCTGGGACTGTGTGCCCGCCTGAGACTGCGTGGGAGAGCCGGGATGACGGCCGATCTGCCGGGATATGCGACGCCGCCGGCCGGGGACCCCCCGGTGGCGGATGTCATGACCCGTGACCTGCATTTCCTGTCCCTGGAGGATACGGTCCAGCAGGCCGCCCAGCTGATGGCGGAGCTGGATGCCGGCGCCCTGCCGGTGGGATCGTCCCGCGACCTCCAGGGCATGATCACCGACCGCGATATCCTGATCCGGGTCGTGGCCCTGGGGCTGGACGCCGCCGCGACCCCGGTCCAGGCGGTGATGTCCGCCGATGTGCTGACCTGCCGCGAGACGGACCCGGCCCTGGCCGTGGCCCGGACACTGGCCGGCCGGCAGGTGCGGCGTGCGCCGGTCCTCGACGGCGACGGGCGGGTGGTCGGCATGGTCGGCATCCGTGCCCTGCTGGATCTGCTGGGCCGCGACCGGCTTCCCGTGGATGCGCCGGGGCCGCTGCGGTGAACGGGGTGTCCGTGACCGTCACGCCGGACCAGTGGATCATCTTCGCCATTCTGGGGGGCACGCTGGCCCTCTTCATCTGGGACCGCTGGCGCTATGACGTGGTGGCCCTGGCGGCCCTGGTCGTGTCGGTGGCCGCGGGCGTGGTCGCGCCGGACGAGGCCTTTTCCGGCTTCAGCGATCCCGCCGTCATCACCGTGGCCGCGGTGCTGGTGCTGAGCGCCGCCATCCGCAATTCCGGCGTGCTGGACCATCTGCTGCGCCCGCTGCTGCCGCGGCTGACCAGCCCCGACGGGCAGGTCTTCGCCCTGGCCGGCATGGTGGCCGTGCTGTCGGCCTTCATGAACAATGTGGGGGCGCTGGCCGTGTTCCTGCCGGTGGCGCTGCGCCTGTGCCAGCGCACCGGGCGCTCGCCCGCCGCCGTGCTGATGCCCATGTCCTTCGCCTCGCTGCTGGGCGGGCTCATCACCCTGATCGGCACGCCGCCCAACATCCTGATCAGCGGCGTGCGCGCCGACATGCTGGGCCATGGCTACGCCATGTTCGACTTCGCCCCCGTGGGGCTGGGCATCACCGCCGCCGGCCTTCTTGTGATCGGGTTCGGCTGGCGCCTGATCCCGCGCGACCGCCGCGGCCAGGCGGCGGCCGAGGACAGGTTCCGCATCGAGGACTACACCACCGAGGTGCGGGTGCCGGACGGGTCGCCCTTCATCGGCCGCAGCGTGGCCGCGCTGGAGGATGCGGGGGAGGCCGACATCACCGTGGCCGCCATCATCCGCGAGAATTTCCGCCGCTATGTGCCGCATGGGCACTGGATGCTGCTGGGCGGCGACATCCTCCAGGTCGAGGGCGATCCCACCATCGTCAAGCGGGTGGCCGACACGGCCCGGCTGGAACTGGTGGGCGGCGAGGAGGTGGGGGCCGACCCCGCCGGCGAGGGCTATGGCGTGGTCGAGGCCGTGGTCACGGACATCTCCGCCGTGGTCGGCTGCACCCCGGCCGAGCTGAAACTCCGGCAGCGCTTCGGCGTCAACCTGCTGGCCATGGGCCGGCGTGACCGCCGGGCCATCACCCGGCTGAAGCTGGTGAAGTTCCGCCCCGGCGACGTGCTGGTGCTGCAGGGCCGGCTGGAGGCCATGCCCGACATGCTGAACGAGCTGGGCCTGCTGCCGCTGGCAGAACGCAACCTGCAACTGGGCCGGCCGCGCCAGCTGTTGCTGCCGGTCCTGGCACTGGCGGCCGGGGTGCTGCTGTCCATGACCGGGCTTCTGCCCATCGGCGTGGCCTTCGTCGGCGCCATCCTGGCCCTGGTGCTGCTGGGGGTCATCCCCCTGCGTGAGGCCTATGGCAGCATCGAATGGCCGGTCGTCGTGCTGCTGGGGGCGCTGATCCCCGTCAGCGGCGCCCTGCGCGGCACCGGCGGGACCGAGGTCATCGCCGCCCTGCTGACCGGGGCCATGCAGTCGCTGCCGCCCCTGGCAGCTGTCGCCCTGATGATGGGCGCCACCATGCTGGTGACGCCGGTGCTGAACAATGCCGCCACGGTCCTGGTCATGGCGCCCATCGGGGTGGGGCTGGCGCAGGGGCTGGGACTCAGTCCCGACCCGTTCCTGATGGCGGTGGCGGTGGGGGCCAGCTGCGATTTCCTGACCCCCATCGGCCACCAGTCCAACACCCTGGTCATGGGGCCGGCCGGGTACCGCTTCAGCGATTACTGGCGCCTGGGTCTGCCGCTGTCGCTGACGGTGCTGGCCGTGGGCGTGCCGCTGATCGCCCTGGCCTGGCCGCTGTCCTGACCTCCGGCCCGATCCCCCGGCCTGTCCCTGGCCGGGCGCCGGCTCAGTCCAGGCCGGCCAGGAAGCCGTTGACCTCCCCGTCCAGGCGGCGGGCCTGATCGGCCAGAGTGGTGGCCGTGCGCACCACGCCCTGGATGGCCGTGGCCGCCTGGCTGGTGACATCATTGACCGTGCGGACGCGGGTGGCGATCTGGTCGGTGCCCTGGGCCGCCTGCAGCACGTTGCGCGAGATCTCCTGCGTGGCCGCCGCCTGCTGCTGCACGGCGGCGGCGATGGTGGCGGAGATCTGGTCGATGGTGTGGATGGTGTCGCCGATGCCCTGGATGGCGGTCACCGTCTCCCGCGTCGCCTCCTGGATGCCGGCGATCTGGGCCGAGATCTCGTCGGTCGCTTTGGCCGTCTGGTTGGCCAGGGCCTTGACCTCCGACGCCACCACGGCGAAGCCCTTGCCGGCCTCGCCGGCGCGGGCCGCCTCGATGGTGGCGTTCAGCGCCAGCAGATTGGTCTGGCTGGCGATGTTGCTGATGAGCTTCAGCACGTCGCCGATGGTGCGCGCCGCCTGGGCCAGCCCGTCCACCGTGGTGCCGACACGGTTGGTCCGTTCCACCGCCTCGCGGGCGATGCCGACGGAACGTCCGGCCTGGGTCCCGATCTCGGCGATGGAGGCCGACAGCTCCTCCGCCGCGGACGCCACGGTCTGCACATTGGCCGCCGCCTGGACCGTGGCGGCGGAGGCATCGGCGGCCTGGCTTGCCGATTTCCCCGCCATCTCCCCCAGCATCAGCAGGCTGGACTGCATCTCCGAGGCCGAGGCCAGCACCGACTGCACCACCGACCCGACCGACCGCTCGAAGTTCCCGGCCAGATCGTGGAAGCGCGCATGCATCTCCTGCTCGTCCTGGACATCGATCAGCGAGCCGCAGGCCCGCAGCGGCGTGCCATGGAGGTCGCGCTTGCAGCCGCCGATGGCCCGGAACCAGTGATAGCGTCCGTCCCGCATCTGCAGCCGGTAGCGCACATCGAAGGGGGTGGCGCCGCTGCGGTCGTCCAGGAAGGCGAAAAAGGCCGACATGGTCGGCTGGAAATCGTCGGGATGCAGCCGGTCGGTCCAGGATTCGATACGGTTGGGGAAGGAATCGCCGTCACCATAGCCCAGGAGCTGGCGGTACTGGGTGGACCAGGTCCAGCGGTTGGCCGGGTCGGTGGGATCGGGAATCCGCAGCAGCACGTCCCAGAGGCCGACACCGGAATGCTGGCCGTACAGGTCCAGGGCTTCGATCAGTTCCGCCATCTGCCCCTCGGGGGCGGTGGGGCCGGCGGCGGCAACGGGCTGCTGAAAGAGCGCGAGCATGGCAGTCTTCCTTCGCTGGAAACAGGCACTGAAAGCGGGCACTGAAAGCAGAGGGGCCGGAGGGGCGCAGGCAGGCCGGACGGTCCGAAGACGGCCCGGTGAAGCGGCGAATCCCTTGATGATCGATGGCAATCAAAGGATTTATACAGGAAAATCGAACCATGCCGACGGCCATAAACGGCCGCACCGCCTCATTTGATACAGCGCAATATCAATAACGGCTCAATATCATCGGAGTATGATTTGGCGGAATAAATCATGCCGCCGGCAAATCTGTTCTGCGGAGGGAGGGGGCGGCCCGTCCGGGGAAGAGAAACGGCGATGGCCGGGATGCGGCACGGGTGGACGCCGGCCACGGTCCCGCCCCGGCCTGAAAGGGTCGCGGCCGGTGCGGACAGACAACCGCCGGAGGGATTGGCACCGCCTGTCCGTCCCGGCCGCCACAAAATGTCCCACCGCCTAAAGCGGTTGTTAATTCAAGCCAATCACGATCACCGAACAGATCGGAATTCTGCACGGGATCGTCTTCGCATGACTTGCATCGTCGGGCTGGTGGATCAGGGCAATGTCTGGATGGGCGGCGACAGCGCCGGTGTGGCCGGGCTGGACATCAGCCTGCGCGCCGATCCCAAGGTGTTCCGCAACGGCGCCTGCCTGATCGGCTTCACCAGCTCCTTCCGCATGGGCCAGCTGCTGCGCTTCCGGCTGGCCCCGCCGCCGCGCCGGCCGGACCAGGACCTGTTCCGCTACATGGTCTGCGACTTCGTCGAGGCGGTGCGGCTGTGCCTGAAGGATGGCGGCTTCGCCCATCGCAGCAACGATGTGGAGACCGGCGGCTTCTTCCTGGTGGCCACCGAGGGGCGGCTGTTCTCCATCCAGGACGATTACCAGGTCAGCGAGTTCAACCGCGGCTTCCACGCCATCGGATGCGGCTCCGCCTATGCGCTGGGCTCGCTCCACACCACCCGCGACCTGCCGGGCGAGGTGCGGGTGCGCAAGGCCCTGGAAACCGCCGAGCATTTCAGCGGCGGCGTGCGCGCGCCCTTCCTGATCGACTGCATCGAGGCCGCGGGCCAGCCCCTGCCGCTGCGGGCGGCCTGACCCGCCCGGCAAAGCTGCGGCGGAAACGGGCGGTCGCGGCCGCCCGTTTTCCCGTCCCGACACGGGAGCGTAACCGTCCATTTACAAATCGCGCGTGGCATCACGGGCGCCCAACCCGTACTTATGGCCGCGGCGGGGCATTCTTCGGATTCAAAGGTTGAAGCGTCTCCGCCCTGGACCAATCTTGCCCGGCAGGCGGCGGCGACGTTCCACATCGCTCCCGCGCCTCCCGGACAGCAGCCGAGGTGGATTGTGCGGCTCACCACCCAGATCGCGGTCGTTCTGGCCATTGCCCTCGCCGGTGGCGCCGGCTGGTATGCGCTGCGCAGCCAGGGGCCGGCCGGATCGACGGCGCCGCCGCCCGCCGCCCGTCCCGTGCCCGTGGTGGCCGCCGCCGCGGTGCGCGGCGACATCGCCGTCACCTTCGATGCCATCGGCACCCTGGCCGCCAACGAGGCGGTGACCATCACCGCCAAGCAGAGCGGTCTGGTCCGCGCCATCAGCTTCGACGAGGGGCAGACGGTCCAGGCCGGCACGGTGCTGGTGGAGCTGGACGATACTGAGGCGCGGGCCGAGCTGGCCGTGGCCGAGGCCGAGCGCCGCACCGTGGTGCAGGAGCTGGAGCGGTCGCAGGCCCTGCTGGGCCGTCAGGCCGTGGCCCAGGCCCGCGTCGATGATCTGCGCGTGTCGCTGCAGGCGGCCGAGGCCCGGGTCAACGCCGCCCGCGCCCGTGTCCACGATCTGACCATCCGCGCCCCCTTCACCGGCGTCACCGGCCTGCGCCGCGTCAGCCCCGGCGCCCTGGTGCAGCCGGGCACCGATGTCACCACCCTGGACGATATCCGGGTGCTGCGGCTGGCCTTCACCGTGCCGGAGCTGGCCCTGCGCAGCCTGAAGACCGGCATGCGCGTCGCCGCCGCCAGCAGCGTCTATGCCGGCCAGAGCTTCGAGGGCACCGTCATCGCCATCGATCCGCGCATCGACCCGGTGACGCGCATGGTGACGGTGATCGCCGCCCTGCCCAACGAGCAGCGGCTCCTCAAGCCCGGCATGTTCATGACCGTGCAGCTGACGCTGGAGAACCGCAGCAATGTGGTGCTGATCCCGGAGGAGGCACTGGTCCCGGCCGGGGATCGCCAATATGTGTTCCTGGTGCAGGACGGCCGGGTCGAGCGCCGCCCCGTCGGCATCGGCGCCCGCCGCGCCGGCCAGGTGGAGGTGACCGGCGGCCTGCGCGACGGCGATCTGGTCGTGGTGCGCGGAACGCAGAAGGTGCGCGACGGCCAGCCGGTGAAGGTCGAGATCCTGGGCGCCGCCCCGGCCGGCCCCGCCACCAGCCAGACCTGAGCCGGGCGGGCGGTCGCGTCCGCGCCGCGCCCCTAGCGCAGCACCCCTGGCGCAGTGCCCTTTCAGTGCCCCTTTTGCCGTGACAATGACGGACCCCGGGAGACAGCGTCCATGGTGCTCTCCGACCTTTCCATCCAGCGCCCGGTGATGGCCCTGGTGTTCAGCTGCCTTCTCGTGGTCTTCGGGGTGCTGGGCTACAACCGTCTGCCCGTGCGCGAGCTGCCCAGCATCGACTACCCCATCGTCTCGGTGGAGACCGCCTATCAGGGCGCCAGCGCCGAGGTGGTCGATAACGAGATCACCGAACGGGTGGAAAGCGCCGTCAACGGCATCGAGGGCATCAAGACCATCCGCTCGACCTCGCGGGAGGGCGGCTCCACCGTCCGCATCGAGTTCGACATCGGCCGCAACATCGACGCCGCCGCCAATGATGTGCGCGACCGCGTCAGCCGCATCGCCGACAACCTGCCCGACGAGGCCGACCCGCCCGAGATCAGCAAGGTCGATGCCGACAGCCAGCCCATCATGTGGCTGACCCTGACCAGCGACCGCATGAGCAAGCTGGAACTGACCGACTTCGCCACGCGCTATCTGGTGGACGGGCTGGGCACGGTGCCGGGCGTCGCCTCGGTCCGCGTGGGCGGCCGGCGCGAATTCGCCATGCGCATCTGGCTGGACCGCGGCGCCATGGCCGCCCGTGGCGTCACCGTGGCCGATATCGAACGGGCGGTGCGGGCGGAGAACACCGAACTGCCGGCCGGCCGCATCGAATCCAGCGCCCGCGAATTCACCGTGCGCACCGACACCCGCCTGTCCCGGCCGCTGCAGTTCGCCCGCATCGTCGTGCGCCAGGAAGGCGAGAATCTGGTGCGGCTGGGCGATGTGGCCCGGGTCGAGGTGGGGGCCCGCGACGTGCGCAGCGGCTTCCGCATCAACGGGCTGGAGGCCGTCAGCCTGGGCATCGTGCGCCAGTCCACCGCCAACACGGTGGAGGTGGCCCGCGCCGTGCGCGCACAGCTCGACAGCTACCGCGCCGCCCTGCCCACGGGCATGAGCCTGGATGTGCGCCATGATGAAAGCGTGTTCATCGACCAGTCGATCTACGAGGTGTTCCACGCCATCGGCGTGGCCATCCTGCTGGTGGTGGTGGTGGTCTGGGTGTTCCTGCGCTCGCTGCGCGCCACGCTGATCCCGGTGGTGGCCATTCCCGTCTCCATCGTCGCCGCCTTCGCCGTGCTGGCGGCGCTGGGCTTCTCCATCAATGTGCTGACGCTGCTGGCCTTCGTGCTGGCCGTGGGGCTGGTGGTGGACGACGCCATCATCGTGGTGGAGAACATCTCCCGCCGCATCGAGGAGGGGGAGCCGCCGCTGCTGGCCGCCTTCCGCGGCGCCCGCCAGATCGGCTTCGCCGTCATCGCCACCACGGCCGTGCTGATCTCGGTCATCCTGCCGCTGGCCATGCTGGAGGGGACCCAGGGCCGGCTGCTGCGCGAATTCGCCATCGCCCTGGCCGCCGCCATCTTCTTCTCGGCCCTGGTGGCGCTGACCCTGTCGCCCATGCTGTCGTCGAAGCTGCTGCTGCCGGACCAGGGGCATGGCCGGTTCTTCCGGAGCACCGAGCGGGTGTTCCAGGCCCTGTCCGACGGCTACGGCCGGGCGCTGTCCTGGGCGCTGGGCGCGCCGGTGCTGGTGCTGGCCCTGTTTGCCGCCCTGGTGGCGGCCACCGGCATCATCTTCGCCACCCTGCCCAGCGAACTGGCCCCGACCGAGGATCGCGGCGCCTTCCGCATCTCCATCACCGCGCCCGAGGGCGCCAGCCAGTCCTACACGCTGGAACAGCTGGACAGGACCGAAGCCATCCTGAAGCCCTATGTGGAGCGGGGTGACGTGGCCTCGATCCTGACCTCGCTCAATCCCGGCTGGGGCGGATCGTCGGGCGTCAACCGCGGCAACATCACCGTGCGCACGCCCGCCTGGGGTGAAGGCAGCCGCCGCCCGGTGCAGGAGATCGTGGAGGAGCTGCGCGGGCCGCTGATGGCCATTCCCGGTGCCCGCATCATCCCCATCCTGCCCTCCAGCATGGGGGCGAGCGGCAACGCCAACCAGATCCAGGTGGTGATCGGCGGCAGCACCTTCGAGGAGCTGGCCGGCTGGCGCGACACGCTGATGGCGCGGCTGGCCGACGAGCCGGGCCTGACCAGCATCCAGGCCGATTACGACGAGACCAAGCCGCAGCTGCGCATCATCGTCGACCGCGACCGGGCCTCCGACCTCGGCATCGGCATCGCCGACATCGGCGCCACGCTGGAAACCATGATGGGCGGCCGCGTCGTCACCCGCTGGCTGGAGCGCGGCGAGGAATATGACGTGGTGCTGCAGGCCAACGACGCCGACCGCACCAGCCCGCGCGACCTGCTGAACATCTATGTGCGCGGGTCGAAGTCCAGCCAGCTGATCCCGCTGCACAATCTGGTCCGTTTCGTCGATACGGCCGGCGCCACCGAACTCAACCGTTATGACCGGCTGCGCTCGATCACCGTGACCGCCAACCTGGAACCGGGGGTGAGCATGGGCGAGGCCATCGCCCTGGTGCGGCAGGCCGCGGCCGACGTGCTGCCGCCCGAGGCCCGCATCAGCTTCGAAGGCGCCGCCAAGCAGCAGCTGGAAGCCTCCGACAGCATCCTGTTCGCCTTCGGCATGGCCATGCTGGTGGCGCTGATGGTGCTGGCCGCCCAGTTCGAGAATTTCCGCCTGGGCGTCATGATCCTGTGCTCGGTGCCGCCGGCCGTGTTCGGTGGCGTGCTGGCCATCGAGCTGACCGGCATGTCGCTGAACATCTACACCCAGATCGGCCTGATCATGCTGATCGGCCTCATCGCCAAGAACGCCATCCTCATCGTCGAATTCGCCAACCAGCTGCGCGAGGACGGGCTGGACCACCAGCGGGCGGTGCTGGAATCGGCCAAGCTGCGGCTGCGGCCGATCCTGATGACCTCCATCGCCACCGTGTTCGGCGCCCTGCCCCTGGCGCTGGCCCATGGCGCCGGGGCCGAGTCGCGCTCGGCCATCGGCTGGGTCATCGTCGGCGGCGTCACCGGCGGCACCGTGCTGTCGCTGTTCGTCACCCCGGTGCTGTACCGGCTGTTCGCCAAGGGCGTTCGCCCCGTCGGCGGCATCCGCCGCACCCTGCAGGAACTGGACGCCCGCTTCGCCGCCAAGGACGTGCCGGCGGAGTGATCCCGCCCGCCTGAACGCCCGGCGCCTGAGGGAACAAGACCCGCATCGGCGACCGCCGGCCCGCGCCCTCATGGGCGCGCAAGCCAAGCCGCCGCATGGCGGCGCCCGGCGCCTGAGGGAACGGGAACCAGGCCGGCGACCGCCGGCCCGCGCCCCCATGGGCGCGTAAGCCAAGCCGCCGCATGGCGGCGCCCGGCGTCTGAGGGACAAGACCCGCATCGGCGACCGCCGGCCCGCGCCCCCATGGGCGCGTAAGCCAAGCCGCCGGAGGCAGCGCCCGGCGCCTGAGGGAACGGGAACCAGATCCGCCCCGCGGGCGCCGGGACTATCCCGCGGCCCAGCCGAACAGCAGGGCCGAGGCGGCAAGGGTGGCGAGCATGGCGGCCCCGCCGCCCACGGCCAGGGCATTGGCCAGAGGATCCCCCCCCAGGCGCTGAGCGACGAAGCGGGTGCCCTGGCGGCCCAGCACCGCGCCGGCAGCGCTGGCCAGGGCCACCAGGGCCAGCCCGCCGACCGGATCGACCGGCAGGCCGTGGAGATGGGGCAGCAGGGTGACGGGCGGGGCCACCAGCGCCACCTCGAACCCGAACAGCCGGCCCGGCCAGACAAAGCCAAGAGAGACCGCCACCGGCCGGCCCAGCCGGGCCAGGACCCGTCCCAGGGCCAGGGTCAGGCCGGCGGCGGCGGCCGTGGCCAGCATGCCGCCGCCCGCCCTCAGGGGCAGCCACAGCAGGGCCGCCCCATGGCAGAGCAGCAGCAGCGCCAGCCACAGCAGATAGGGGGCCAGCGCCGCGCGCTCCGCCGCCGCCATACCGGTGACGGCGGGGCCGGCGGCAGCCCGGCCGGGAGCCTGCCCCTGGCCGGCACCTGGATCGGAGATGGGCATCCGGCCGTTCAGCCCGGCCCGCCGATGCCGGCGGCCCGCTCCGCCTCCCGCTGCTCGGCCGCCATCTGCTTCAGCCGGGCCATGTTGCGGGTGACGAACTCGATATTCTCCGGCGGCACGGCGCCGGCCTTGTCCTTGGGTGCCATCGGATCGGGGGAGGCGGCCACGCGCGCCGCCGTCATGGCGTACATGACGGTGAAGAACTCCCCGGCGGGACAGCCGCCGCTTTTCAGCAGGCCGGCGGCGGTGGGGAAGGTCTGCTCGAAGCCGCTGGCGGCCTTGGCGGCGGTGCTGCTGTCGAACTGGGCCTGCCGGCCGCCCCGCATCTCCGCCCGCAGGCTGCCGTCGCTGCCGGCCTGCCGGGTCACGCCCAGCATGGCGCTGTGGCAGCGCTCCACCGTGTCCATGGACAGCCGGTAGCCCGGCGGCACCGGCTGCGCCAGCGCCGGCCCGGCCAGGATCAGCGCCGCGGCCAGGGATGCCGCCCGCAACGCGCCCCGCAACTCCGTAACAGGAAGTCTGGTCATCTGGTCCGTCCCAAAGGATCTCCCCGGCCGCCGATCCTACAGCCGCCGCGGCGGAAACCGAAGCGGTCTTCCCCGAAGCCCGCCCCGGCGCCTCCGCTTCCCCCCACCCGCTCAATGTGCGTCGTCCCCGCGCAGGCGGGGCCCCAGGGTCCCAGGCCCCGCGCGCCCGCAACCACGAAGACCATGGGACAACCCCACGGACCTGTCCGCGCCGCATCCATGCCCTGGCGTCCGCCCCGCACAGTCATGGTGTGGACAATTTTCCTATATCATGCTTCTCTGAGCGGGGCGCCAGGGCGGCCCACCGGGTCTTGGACATGTGCATGAAGAAGAGAAAAGCCCGTCGCTTAAGGTGACATTCCCAGGAGCGGCGACACGATCGAAAATCCGTCACCTTTGTCACTTTAAGGAAAAAAAATCCTTTTATTCTCAACCCGCTGGCAGGCGACATCCCATCGCGCCGATGTCACCTTAAGGTCGCGTTAGTCGCTTTTGCGTCAGCTTGGACTGCACCCCATCATTGAGACATGTCGCAAAAGCTACAGCATGGTTTCCGCCACCAGTGCCGCCCGGCCGGGCGGCACTGGTGGTTCGTCCTGTGCCTCGAACTCCACCGGGCTCAGGTAGTCG
>NZ_QGNJ01000013.1 GCF_003336875.1 Oleisolibacter albus
TCGCCCCACCGGTCTCAGCCAGAACCTTCGTGATCGCCGCCGTCAGCGACGTCTTCCCGTGGTCCACGTGGCCGATCGTGCCGATGTTGCAGTGCGGCTTCGTCCGCTCAAACTTTGCCTTCGCCATAGCTCCTGTGCCCTTGCCTGGTGCGACCTTGAGGCGCCGATGCGTATCAGTATTGAGTTGGAGCGGGTGAAGGGAATCGAACCCTCGTCGTAAGCTTGGAAGGCTTCTGCTCTACCATTGAGCTACACCCGCCCGTGCCCCGAACTCTGGGTGACGCGACCACCATCATGCAGAACGGCGCGCCCCAAGACCTGGAGCGCGCCTGAACTGGTGGAAGGGGCTGGATTCGAACCAGCGTACGCTATGCGGGCAGATTTACAGTCTGCTGCCTTTAACCACTCGGCCACCCTTCCGCGGTGCCGCGTCCCGACCAGCGCCGGAACGGTGCCGGGGGGAATAGCTAAATCGCCGGGGGCGTGTCAACGCCAATTTCATCATTTTTTTCACGCATGACCCGCCCGCGGCGAAACTGGTGGCGCGGACCGGCCTGTTCCCCGATGATAGGCCGTTATGAAGAATCAACGCCCCCCTCGGAATTCCGACCGCCGCACCTCCCGCGGCCCCGCCCCCACCGGCCATACGCCGGGCGGCAAGCCCACCCGCGCCGGCGGCCCCGGCAAATCGGCCGCGGGCAAACCAGCCCGCGCCTCTGCTGGCGCTCCTGGCCGCGTCTATGACGACCAGGCGCGCGACGGGGATCGACCTGCCCGCGGCAAGCCCGGCCCCCGGACGGCCGGCGCCGCCGGCCGTGGCCCGCGTCCGCCGCGCGATGGCGCCCCCGCGGGCGAGCGCCGCGCCGCGCCACGCTCCGACCGGCGCCCCGACCGGGCGGAGGATTACCGCGGCGACGAGCGGCGCGAGGCCGGCCCCCGGCCGGCGCGTGCGCCGCGCGGCGAGATGGCGGCGGAAGGCCGGGGTGAAGGCCGCGCCGAGGGCCGTCCCACCCTCAACAAGCACAACCTCCTTTACGGCATCCATGCCGTATCGGCCGCCTGGGCCAATCCCGCCCGCACCTGCCGCTCGCTCTGGGTGACCGAGGCGGGGCTGGAGGCGCTGGATCAGGCGTTCGACACCGCGGCCGGGCGCGAGCTGGACCGGCCGGAGCCGAATCTGGTGGAGAAAGAGGATCTGGAGCGGATGCTGCCGCCGGGCGCCGTGCATCAGGGCGTGGCGCTGGACTGTGCCCCGCTGCCGGAAGTGGCGATCGAGGACATCATCATCGCCACCTCCGGCGATCCCCAGGCCATGGTGGTGGTGCTGGACCAGGTGACCGACCCGCACAATGTCGGCGCCATCATCCGCTCGGCCGCGGCCTTCGGCGCCAAGGCCGTGATCGTGCAGGACCGCCATGCCCCGCCCCTGACCGGCACCCTGGCCAAGACGGCGTCGGGCGGGGTCGAGGTGGTGCCGCTGGTGCGGGTGACCAATCTGGCCCGGGCCATCGACGATCTGAAGCAGGCGTCGTTCTGGACCGTCGGCCTGGCCGAGAGCGGGGAGCGCCACCTGCACCAGGTCGATCTCAGCGGCCGCAGCGCCCTGGTGCTGGGCAGCGAGGGCGACGGGCTGCGCCGGCTGACCGGCGAGCGCTGTGACGAGATCGCCAAGCTGCCCACGGGCGGACCGGTCGGCGCGCTGAATGTGTCGAACGCCGCCGCCGTGGCGCTTTACGAGGTCGCGCGTCGGCGCTAGTCTGCGGCGCCGGTCCGGTCACCCCCGGACCGGCCCGGATCGCCGGCTTAGCTCAGCGGTAGAGCAACCGCCTTGTAAGCGGTAGGTCGTCAGTTCAATCCTGACAGCCGGCACCATTCCCCGCGCACGCTTCCCATCCGACTCACCATACTGGCGGCTTTGGCCGACGCCGCGACCGGCGTGCCTCGGACCGCCCCGATTCCCGTGGCCGCAAGCCCGGGCCGGTGCCGTTTTCCCCCGCCCTGGGGGGATCGGCGCCGTGGCGCACTATGCCGCCGCGAAGAAGTCCGCCTTGATCCTGAACGTGCAGCGCAGTCCTGTCGGCTCCCATTCCTGCACGGCGGATCCGCCGACCTGGGTCGCCGCGGCGGCCAGGATCGTGGAGCCGAAGCCCTGTTTGACGGGCGGTCCGCCGAGGGGCGGCCCCCCGTGCTCGCGCCATGTGACCTCCAGATCACCGGCCGGCGCGATCCGCCAGGCCACGATGATCCGGCCCGCGGGACTGGAAAGCGCGCCATACTTCGCGGCATTGGTGGCAAGCTCATGGAAAAGCAGCCCGATCGACTGCACGGCATCGGCCTGCAGCGTGACGGCCGGTCCGGCCAGGGTGATGCGGACTTCGGCATCGCCATAGGGCATCAGCTCCTCGCCGATCAGCGTGCTCAGGTCCGCACCGCGCCAGCGGCTTTTGGCCAACAGCGTATGCGCCCGGGCCAGGGCGGCAATGCGGCCGTCGACGGCGTCCACGAAGTCGGCGGGGCGCTCGGCGCGGGTCAGTCTGACGATGGTCTGGACCACGGTCAGCGCATTCTTCGCGCGGTGGTCGACCTCCCGCATGAGCAGCGCCTGATGCTCCGCGGTTTGTCGTTGCGCATCGGATGCCTGTGACAGGGCGGCGGCGGCGATGTCCACGTCGCCCAGGCCAGAGGGGGCGAAGGGCAGGGCCTCGCCCTGCCCAAGGGCCTTGGCATGCAGGGCCAGACGGCGGATCGGCCGGGAGACGCTGCGCGCGATGAACAGGACCAGGGCCAGATTGAGGGTCCCCAGGGCGCCGCCGCCGACGAAAAATGTCCAGAGGGCGCGGTTCCTGGCCCCGTCCAGTTCTTCCCGCGGCACGCCGACGGCAACGATCCAGCCGCTGCTGGGCGCGCGCAGGGCCGCGGTGTAGACGGCGGTCTTGTCCTGGGTGACGTTGGGGAAGACCGCTTCATCCGCCTGCGCCAGATGCGAGAGGATCAGCGGACTGACGGCCTTCCCGGCGAACAGGTCGCTATTCGGGATGCGGGCGATGATCCGGCCGACCCGATCCGCAACCACGACGACCCAGCCGGACGGCAAATGCTGTTCGGCCAGGATGCCGGTCAATCCGGCGGGTGTGAGCCCGCCGCTCAGCACATAGGCGACACGGCCCCCCTGCATCACCGGAACATCGACGGCGACGAGCAGACGCCCCAGGGGCTTGCCGATGAACAGATCGGTGACACGCGGCCGGCCGGTGGCGAAGACGAAATCGAGATTCTCGCGGGACGTGCGCTGGCCAAGCGGGCTGCCATAGGGAAGGCTTGAATTCACGACCTGCTGCCCGTCGGAATCATAGAGCACGAAGGACCGTGTCGGGTACGGCCTGGTCACGCGGGCCAGCCGGTCGTGGAACCCCCTCATATCCCCGAAGGACAGTTCCGGCGCCAGCGCCAGGATCTCAAGGGACCCGACCAGGGACCCGATCTCACGCTCCATCGCGGCGGCGGTCGCGCGTGCCAGATTCCTCTGGCGTTCCATCGCCCAGTCGAACTGGATATCGGCGAACCGGACCAGAACGACGCTGGCCAGCACGAACAGCGGCAGGCTGGCGGCCGCCGCCAGCACCAGCAGGCGCACACGCAGGGAGCGCAGCGCCACTGCGCCAAGCCCGTTCAACCACGACAGGGACCGAAGCGGAGTGACCGGTCGCACAGCCTCCTCCTCGGCTCAAGCATTGCGAACCCGCGAATTCCGGCACGAATTCTCGTTATATCCTGACGCGGCGGCACAGGCTTACAAACACTATATTCGCGTCAAATCCCCAACAGGGGAACGGCCCCCATGCGGGCACTCCCGATCGGCGAGGAATCACGTCCCGCAAGGCGCCGCCGGCGGTCCACCCGCCGCTGCCGCGTGTTCCCCCCGTGCCCGCGCGGACGATCCGGTCCGCGGGGCCACATCGAGGGGAGGATCAGATGGCTGAAGACAGCACCAAGACCGGTATCGGCACGGAACCCGGCATGGGCACCGGCACGGACACCGGGAGTGGCAGCGCCGGCGGGACCGAGGCCCTGCGCCAGGGGGCCGAGCGTCTCCAGGCCAGCCAGCGGGCCATGACCGAGGCCGGCCAGATCATGAGCCAGCGCGGACAGCAGATCATGCAGGAATGGATGCGCACGGCCCAGGGCACGCTGGAGCGCCGGGCCGAGCAGATGCGCCAGTTGGCGGCGGCCCGCTCGGTCACCGACGTCATGCGCCTGCAGGCCGAGATCATGCAGGCCGAATACAGCGAAGGCGTGGAGTTCGCCCGCCGGGTCAGCGACATCGCCATGGAAACGGGCCGGGAGATCATGCAGCGGGGCACGGCGGCCGGCTGATCGCGGCGCCACGCCAACGAAAACGCCCGCCGGCGGCGCCGGCGGGCGTGAAGGCTGAGCAGGAAACAAGACCGTGCGGACGGTGGCCGGCCCGGTCAGACGGAGACGTCGAGCATGGCCCCACGGGCGCCGATCATGTCGACAGACAGCTTCACCGCCGCCGGCGGTTCCTGAATCTGCTGCATGATACGCTGCTGACGACGGTTGTTGGCTTCTTCCGTCACCGACTGCATCGCCTGCGCCTTGGCTCTGGCCTGCTGCGTGATTTGCGCACTGGCCTGAATCAATCCGTCGAGCCCCATGGCGGCCCCCAACACTCCACACGATCCCTATAGCATAATGATGAACCACCGCCCGTCGGCGTCAAGGCGATAAGGCCCTGCCCTATCGTAAGGATAGGTTCTGCGGGAGGCCATGTCGGCCTGCCCCCCCGCTTCCCGTCCCTCAGCGCCGGCGGGGCAGCACATAGGGTTTGCCGCCCAGATCATAGCCGATTCGTTCCGACGGTACATCGTTGAGGTTGCGCAGACCGCCGCCATCCACCGTCTGATACAGGCCCAGATCGCGGCCGTTGATGTAATAGACCGCCGAGCTGCGGAAGGTGTAATAGCCCTCGCGGGCGATGGAGACGGTCAGGATCATCTCGGTGTCCGTCTCCTCGGGCCGGGCCAGGGCGGTATCGGCCAGCAGGGCGCCGGCGATGCCCGTGCTGCCCCAGGGAAAGCGGTCGGCCAGATTGGCGGCCACGGCCACGCCGGAGGCCAGAATGGTCAGCGGTCCCGGCGCCGTATGGGACCGGCGCTGGGCCGGATCGGTCTTCACCGTCAGCACATCGATGCCCACGGCGGTGACGTCGGGCCGGGGATCGACGGCCACCAGATGCCCCATCCCCACCAGCCGCGTCGTCACCGCACTGAGGAAGGCGTCGGCGAACACCGAATCCTCCTGCCGCATCATATAGAGCTGGACCGGAACCTTCTTGCCGGTCTGGAACTCCAGATGGGCGGAAATTGCCGAGGCCACATCATCGGCCACCACCTGCCAGTGCCCGGCCGATTGCAGCACCGGCTGCGGCCGCAGCGGCACCGACACGGCCGGCGGGCGATTGGAACAGCCGGCCGTGGCCAGCAGCGCCGCCGCCAGAAGCAGCCCCAGGGCGGTCCGAGCGGCGGCGACGGGCCGGCGCCAAGGCAGGGGCGAGGCGGAGGATGACAGGATGGGGGGGCAGCTGGGCATGGGGCAGACCCTGGGACGGAAGCGGCGGGGCCGGCGGGCCCTGCACTCGCCGCGGAACGAAGCAAAGCCCATGCCAGGGCCAATCCATCCGATCCAGAGCCCCCCGCCCCGGTTCAGCCGCGGTGACGCAGCCGCTCCCCGGCCGTCCGGCTGGCCTGCGCCACCTGCTCCGGCGCCAGCGCCGACAGGGCGGCGATGATGTCGGCCTGCTCGACCCGGCATTGCTGGCGGAAGGCATCGCGCAGGCGGGCGAAACGGGCGTGCCACAGCGCGTCGCCGGCCGCCTCGCGTTCGGCCAGCAGCGCGGCCAGCCCCTCCACCTCGCGCTGCAGCTCCACAGCGGCGGCGATGGCGGCCGGAACCCGGTCGGCGATGGCGGGATGCACCGCCGCATCCATCATGTCCCCATGGGCCGCCCACAGGGCGCCGAAGCGCAGGAAGGCCCGGCGCCGCTCCTCGAAACCCTGCTGCATGGCGTTGCCGGCATCATCCAGCAGATTGCCGCCGGTTTCGTGGTCGGTCTCGATGCGCGTGAGGATCATGGGGGCCGGTCCCGTGCTGCCGCTGGGCATGCGCTGGCGCCGGCTGTCCGGCGTCAGGTCCGGGCAGGCAACAGCCACAGGGCGGTGCCGGTTCCGGCCATGGCTGGGGACAGCGCCTTCAGGGCACCGGTCCGGTGACGTCCTTGGCCATCACCACGGTGAAGCTGCTCTCGTCGCCCTTGCTGCGCTCGCCCTCCGGCTCGCGTCCCTGGATGCGGAAGCAGATGGTTTCGGCGATGTTGGTGGTGTGGTCGCCGATGCGCTCCAGGTTCTTGGCCACGAACAGCAGATGGGTGCAGGCGGTGATGCGCTGCGGCGATTCCATCATATAGGTCAGCAGTTCGCGGAACAGGGCGGTATAGGCCCGATCCACCTCCTCGTCCCGGCTGCGCACGGCCAGGGCGGCGGCCAGATCGTCGGTGTGGTAGACGCGCATGACCTCGCGCAGCATCTCGGCCACGGCCCGGCCGATGGGTTGCAGCGACCGGGTCAGTTCGATCACCGGCAGCGATTGCAGCGCCAGCGACCGCTTGGCCACATTGGCGGCGAAATCCCCGATCCGCTCCAGGTTGGAGGCGATGCGCAGCGCCCCCACCACGTCGCGCAGGTCGCGGGCCATGGGCTGACGCAGGGCCAGCAGGCGGACGGTATGGCTCTCCACCTCCCGCTCCAGCGCGTCCAGCTCGGAATCACCCTGCATCACGGTCTGGGCCAGGGTGCCGTCGCGGTTGACGATGGCCGCGATGGCATCGTCGATCTGGCGGCAGGCGATCTCGCCCATGCGGGTGATCAGACCGTGCAGCGCCTTCAGCTCGGCATCATAGGCATTGACGATATGGCGCGGCGGCGACGGGGTCTGGGTGTCATTCACGGCGGCTGCTCCTGGCGGGGCCTGTACGGACGGGTCGCAAGAAGCATCTAACACATTCCGCCCGGCCTGTGGCAGGTTTAGGAACTGCGCCCAGCCCTTCGAACCGCGGACAGCCCTCGGGATGACGCCCCAGGAAATCCTTTCCATCATCGAAAAGCATGAACGCTGGCTGCGGCGGCTCACCGGTGGGGCGCGGGCCATGCTGGCCCTTCAGGACCTGCAGGGACACCATTTCTCCCACGCCAATCTCCAGAACTGCAAACTCTCGGGCGCCAACCTGTCGGACTGCGACTTCACCGCGGCCAACCTGTCCGGGGCGGACCTGTTCGCCGCGCGGATGACGCGGGCGGTGCTGGTGAACTGCAATCTGACCAATGCCGACCTGCGTGGCGCCCATCTGCGCGGGGCCCGCATGAAGAGCGCCGTGCTGCGCGGGGCCGACCTGCGCGGCGGGGCGCTGCTGGACCGGCGCAGCGCCAATACCCTGCGCATGGAGCCGTCGGATCTGCGCGGGGCGGAGATGGACGACGCCCTGCTGGCCAATGCCAACCTGGCCGGGGCCGATCTCAGCGAATGCAGCCTGGTCGGGGCCGACTGCACCGGGGCGCAGATGACCGGCGCCAATCTCAGCCGGGCCGTGCTGAAGAACGGGACCTTCACCGGGGCCGACATGCGCGGCGTCAACCTCATGGGCTCGAACCTCACCGGCGCCCGGCTGCGCGACTGCAATCTGGCCGGGGCCATGCTGTCGGGGGCCAATCTGCGCGGGGCCGACCTGCAGGGGGCCAATCTCGACGGCGTCGATCTCAGCAATGTCGATTTGCTCGGCGCCAATTTCAGCCGCGCCGCCGAATCCTTCAGCGAGACCATCCAGCGCATCCTGGCCCAGCACCAGGCCTGGATCGCCAGCAGCGGCGCCAAGGGGGCACGGGCCAATCTCGAAGGTCAGAATCTGTCCCATATCGACCTCAATGGCGCCAACCTGTCCGGCGCCAACCTGAAGCGGGTCAATCTCCAGGGGGCCAAGCTGCGGGAATGCTCGCTGGTCATGGCCGATCTGGTCGATGCCAACCTGCAATATGCCGATCTCAGCCGCAGTGCCCTGGATGGCGCCAATCTGCGCGGCGCCGACCTGGGCGGCGCCCGCCTGGACGCGGCTCATTTCGGGCCGGTGGAGATCAAGGGGCCGGACGGCCACGATACCGGGCGCAAATGGCCGACCAATCTCAGCGGCACCCGTCTGGCCGAGGCCAGTCTGGTGGGCACGGTGCTGCGCCATGCCAATCTGGCCGGCGCCGATCTGCGCGGCGCCGACCTGACCCGGGCCAATCTCCAGGCCGCCACCCTGCGCGGTGCCGACCTTGCCGGCGCCCGCACCGAGGGTGCCGTCCTGCCTGCCGCCCACGACGACGAGGATGACGACGCGCTGACCTGATCCCGGCCATGGAGGCGGCTGCGGTCAGTCGGCGGCCAGCCGCTCCAGGACGAAGGCGCAGCGCGCCTCCGGCGCCATGGCCGTCTCCGGCAGGGCGATCAGCCGGGCCGGTTCGACCCAGCGCCGGCACAGCCCCTCGATGATGGTCTGGAAATGCAGC
Organism: Oleisolibacter albus; assembly: GCF_003336875.1. GTDB lineage: Bacteria > Pseudomonadota > Alphaproteobacteria > Azospirillales > Azospirillaceae > Niveispirillum > Niveispirillum album. The sequence continues at coordinate 8,619 of NZ_QGNJ01000013.1, forward strand.
TGGAGCCAGGGGTTGGGGCTGCGCACGCCGTCCGCCGCCAGCGGCATGGCACCCCAGGGCAACAGCACGATGTGGCTGTAATCGGCCAGGGCCATGATGGCACGGGCCAACAGCGCCTCGGTGGCCGCCGGATCGTCGACACCATAGCCGTTGGACAGCCAGAAGGCCGCCATGTCCAGCGGCGTGCGGTCACTGACCAGCCCGCCATCGATACGGGCAAGGTCGCACGCCAGCGCATCGGCCTGACGGCAGAGCAGATCCCGGTGCTGGTCGCGGCTCAGGCTGTGCAGGTCGAAGCCCTGCTCCAGCAGCGCCCGCATGGCTTCCGGCAGGACGGGCACGGCCAGCCGGCACGCCACCGCCGCCGCCAGGGTGGTCTTGCCCGTCCCGGCGCTGCCCGTGATCCCAAGCCTCGGTGCCGCCCTGCTCATTCCCTGAGCATAACGCGGCGCGGTGCCACCCGACCAGTGTGGTTCTGTCACCATGACCCGCTGTGGCACCGCGGCTTGCCTGCCGCCCGCGGCCGCCGTAAGGTCGCGCGCGCCCTTCCCCGTCCTCCTGCCCGGCGCGAGACATGCCTCTGCGGTTCCGCCTGCTTCCCGCCGCCGCCCTGCTGCTGCTGGGCCTGATATCACCCGGCATGGCGGCGCCGCTCCCGCCGCAGCGGGTGGTCTCGCTCAATCTCTGCACCGACCAGCTGGCGGTGCTGCTGCTGCCGCCGGAGCGCATCGCCGCCCTGTCCGACCTCTCCCGTGACGCCGACCTGTCCTATGTGGCGGTGCAGGCGGCCTCGTTGCCGGTCACCCATGGCACGGCGGAGGAGGTGCTGGCCCTGCGGCCCGACCTGATCCTGGCGGGGATCTACACCGCGCGGCCGACGGTGGCCCTGCTGAAGGCCCGCGGCATCCCTGTGGTCGAGCTTGGCCTGGCCGAGGATTTCGACAGCATCCGCGCCCAGCTGCGCCAGGTCGCCGCCGCGCTGGACAGCGGCGACCGGGCGGAGGCGCTGATCGCGTCCATGGACCGGATGCTGGCAGCGGCGGCCCCGGCCGACGGCCGGCGCCCGCGCCTGTTGAGCTTCTCCGCCGGAGGCTTCACCGCCGGGGCCGGCACCCTGATGGATGCGGTCATGCAGCGGGCCGGCCTGGACAATTACGCCGGCAGCCATGGCCTGCAGGGTTATGGCTATCTGCCGGTGGAGCTGGTGGCGGCGGACCCGCCGGACCTGCTGCTGACCCGCCTGGCCGCGGAGACGCGCCCCTCGTTGAGCACCCGGCTCCCGGCTCACCCGGCCCTGACCCGCAGCGTGCCGCCCGCGGCCCGCATCGATGTGCCGGCCCCCCTGTGGACCTGCGGCGGCCCCTTCACCGCCGAGGCGGTGCAGCGGCTGGCGGCCGCCCGTGACCGGCTGCTGCGGGCGGCCCCGGTCCTCCACCCGGCCGCAGCCTCCGGGACGCCTCCATGACCCCCTCAGCAACGACGACACCCATGATCCCCCCCTCCGCCGGCGCCCCGGACGTCCTTGCCCGAGCCGGGCGGCGCTGGCTGCTGCCGCTGCTGCTGCTCACCCTGCTGCTTCTGATTCTGGGCTCGCTCTCGGTCGGCCCCAGCCCGGTGTCGCTACCCCTGGCCGTGCGGGCCTGGTGGCAGGGCGGCGACAGCACGGCGGCGGTGATCTTCGCCGAGATCCGCCTGCCGCGCGCCCTGCTGGGCGCCCTGGTGGGGGCGACGCTGGGATTGTCGGGCGCGGCGCTCCAGGGGCTGCTGCGCAATCCGCTGCCGGAACCGGGCGTGGTCGGCGTCTCGGCCAGCGCCTCGCTGGGCGCCGTCATCTGCTTCTACAGCGGCCTCTCCACCCTGTGGGCGCCGGCCCTGCCCCTGGGCGGCATGGCCGGGGCGCTGGTGGCGGCGCTGCTGCTGTTCCTGCTGGCCGGCCGCAGCACAAGCCTCCTGTCGCTGATCCTGGCCGGTGTGGCCATCAGCAGCCTGGCCGGCGCCCTGACCTCGCTGGCCCTGTCGCTGTCGCCGAACCCCTTCGCCCTGGCCGAGATCGTGTTCTGGATGCTGGGGTCGCTGGCCGACCGCAGCATGGACCAGGTGGCACTGGCCGCCCCCTTCATGCTGGTGGGCATGGGCCTGCTGCTGGCCGCCGGCCGGGCGCTGGATGCGCTGACGCTGGGGGAGGATACCGCCCGGTCCCTGGGCTATGACGTGCGCCGGACCGGCCTGCTGGTGGTGGGGGGAACCGCGCTGGCGGTGGGGGCCGCCGTGTCCGTGGTGGGCACTGTCGGCTTCGTCGGGCTGATCGTGCCGCATCTGCTGCGGCCGCTGGCCGGGCACCGCCCCAGCCGGCTGCTGCCCCTGTCGGCCCTGGGGGGCGCGTCCCTGCTGCTGGCCGCCGACATCGCCGTGCGCCTGGGGCCGCCGGGACCGGAACTGAAGCTGGGTGTGGTCACCGCCCTGCTGGGCGCGCCCTTCTTCCTGGCGCTGATCCTGCGCACACGGCGGCAGCTGGCGTGAAGCCCGGAACGGGCGGTGTCAATCGATCTCGTCGTGGCCGGCCGCGGTGCCGAGCGTCGTTGCCATCTGCCCTTCCAGATTGCCCAGCATCTGCCGCAGCACCTGGGCGGCCTTGACCAGATCCGGCGGCTGAACGCCCTGGACGGCGATGCGGGCCACCTCCACGGCACAGGGCAGCAGCACATCCTTCAGCGCCCGGCCCTTCGGGGTCAGGAAGATATTGACCTTGCGCCGGTCATGGGGGTTGCGCATCCGCCGCACGAAACCGCGATGTTCCATGCTGTTGATGGCGGTCACCGTGGTCGGCTCCATCATGCCGACGCGCTGGCTCAGCTCGCGCTGGGTCAGACCGTCCTCATCCCACAGGGCGCGCAGGAAAAACCACTGCCCCATGCTGACTCCATGGGTGGCGATCTGTGCCTGGAGCGAGCGGGCCAAGGCCCGATGCCCCTCCCGCAAAAGATGCCCCAGCCCGGCGTCAACCGCCCCGACCGGATCGACTGCCAGTGCCACCGCGGATTCATGTCCCTTACTTGCAGTCATTAATCATTCCACATAATCAATATCATGAAGCCCGCTGGCCATTCTGGAAAATCAACCATTCCGCGCACAAGGCAGCCAGCCCGCCCACAAAAGACGAAACTTTTACGGGCATCACTCAATGTCCGCGTCACCCTGGGTTGGTCGTTCCGGACTTTGCGTCGTTTTTGCCTTTTTGGCAACAGGGCACACAGTCAACAAACAGCACTTCGTCTTTCGGATTAAGAGTTGATACAGCCATTAGGCTTCTAAGTATTATTCAGCCCCCTGCCGACAATGGCCTGCTTTATTTCAGACTTTCGGTCAATACCCTTCCATGACACGGCCCGCGGGCTGCGCCTTCCGTCGCCGGCCATAGCGCGGTCCCCCCTGGACATCGGGGCGGAAGATCCCATCTGGGCGGGCCGGGGCAACATCACTATGCTGCCCCCGCCGACACCGGCGATCCAGCAACAAAGCGGCAGCAGTCGAGAGGATGAGCATGCGACAGGTAACCGTGGCGGCAACCCAGTTTGCCTGCAGTTGGGACCGGGCGGCCAATGTGGACCGGGCCGAGGCCATGGTCCGCCGCGCCCATGCCGAGGGCGCACAGATCATCCTGCTGCAGGAACTGTTTGAAACGCCTTATTTCTGCAAGGACCAGAAGCCCGAACTGTTCGAACTGGCCGCTCCGGTGGCGGGGCATCCGGTGCTGGCGCGCATGGCCCGGCTGGCGCGGGAGCTGTCGGTGGTGCTGCCGGTCAGCTTCTTCGAAAAGGCCAACGCCGCCTATTACAATTCCCTGGCCATGATCGATGCCGATGGCGAGATTCTGGGGGTCTATCGCAAGAGCCACATCCCGGATGGACCCGGCTATCAGGAGAAATACTATTTCAATCCAGGGGATACGGGCTTCCAGGTCTACACAACTAAGTATGCCAAGATCGGCACGGCCATCTGCTGGGACCAGTGGTTCCCGGAATGCGCCCGCGTCATGGCCCTGACCGGGGCCGAGCTGCTGTTCTACCCCACCGCCATCGGCTCCGAACCGCAGGATGACGGGCTGGACAGCCGCGACCACTGGCAGCGCGTCATGCAGGGCCATGCCGGCGCCAATCTGCTGCCGCTGGTGGCCAGCAACCGCATTGGCCGCGAGGAGGGCGATTGCTGCGGCATCACCTTCTACGGCTCCAGCTTCATCGCCGGACCGAAGGGCGAGAAGGTGGCCGAGGCGGGACGCGAGGGGGAAGCCGTGCTGACCGCCAGCTTCGATCTCGATGCGCTGGCCCGCCTGCGCGCCGGCTGGGGCCTTTTCCGCGACCGCCGGCCGGACCTTTACGGCCCGATCCTGAGCCTGGATGGCCACCCGCGCTGATCCGCGCACGTTTGGCGCGTAAAAGCATACTCTACTGATCCCTTAGCGTGTATATACTGCCCGGGACGTCGCTTGCGCGGATGTCCCGGGAATGCGCCTGATCCTGCTGTGCCTCGCCGCCCTGCTGCTGTCCCTGCCCGGCCGGGCCGGACCGACGGGCGATAACAGCCGGCGCTCGGCCGGAACGGCGGAAGCCGCGCTGGCGGAAACCGCGCCGGCAGAAACCGCGCTGGAGGCTGCCTATTCCGCGCGTGCCGGCCAGTCGTTGCGCCAGTTCGGCTATGACCTGTTCGCCGGTCCGCCGCCGCTGGCATCGCCGATCCCGGCCCCGGTGCTGGACCGGGCGGCCGACGACCATGTGCTTGGCGTCGGCGACGCCGTCACCGTCGTCCTGCGCGGACAGACCGCCACCACCGCCACATACCGCGTGGGCAGCGACGGGCTGCTGGTCATCGACGAACTGCTGCCCCTGGCCGCTGCCGGGCGCACCCTGGCCGCGGTGCGGACGGAGATCGAGGCGGCGGTGTCCACCGCCATGGCCCAGACCCGGGCCTTCGTCTCGCTGGCCGAGGCACGGCCGCTCAGCGTGCTGGTCCTGGGGGCCGTCCCCCGGCCCGGACGGCAGACGCTTTCCCCGTTCGCCAGTGTCCTCGACGCGCTGCTGGCCGCTGGCGGCGTGCTGCCCGGCGGCAGTCTGCGCGACATCCGCCTGTTGCCGCCGGGGGAGCAGGGGCCGGGCCGGCCTGTCGATCTCTATGACCTGCTCGGCAGCGGCGGCGGCGCCGCCACCGCCCGCATTGCCGACGGCAGCCGCCTGCTGGTGCCGCCCCTGGGGCCGACGCTGGCCGTGGCCGGTGGTGTGCGCCGGCCCGGCATCTATGAGCTGGCGCCGGGGGAGCGGCCTGATCTGGTCCGTCTGCTGGCCTGGGCCGGCGGCGCCCTGCATCCCGGTCCCCACCGGCTGCTGCGCCTGGGGTATGGCCCCGACGGGGCCGAACGCGCCACACCGGTCGAAGACGGGGCGTCCGGACCGGCATCGGCGGACGGCACGCTGTTCGCCGATGGCGATATCCTGCTGCTGGCGCCGCGCCGCGACGACCGGCAGGGCGTGGTCCAGGTGGAAGGCCGGGTGCGCCAGCCCGGCCCCCGGCCGCTGGATCGGGCCGGCGGGCTGGAGCGGCTGCTGACGGACGCCGATCCCGCCCCCGACGCCTACCGTCCCCTGGCCGTGCTGGTCGGGGCCTCCGGCCAGTCCGGAACCCTGCGGGCGGTATCGCTGGACCGCATCCTGGCGGGGCAGGAACCGGTCCGCCCCGCCGGGGGCGACACGCTGCTGCTGCTGGGGGAAGAGGAGATCCGCTGGCTCTCCAGCCGGTCCGTGCTCGCGGTTCTGGCCGGCCGCCCGCCCGCGGACCGGGACTGTCCCGGCCTCGACGCCCTTGCCGCGGCCCTGGCGGCGGATACCGGGCGGACACCAGGCCCCCTGACCCTGGCCGCCGCCGGCCTGGACGGGCCGGACCTGCCCTGCCCGCCGCTGATGCGGCAGCGGCCCGGGCTGGCGCCGTTCCTGCTGTCCCATGCGGTGCTGCTGCGCCAGGGCGTGCTGCGGCCCGGCCTCTATCCGCTGGCGCCCGGCCTGACCCTGGCCGACCTGCGGGAGGCGGCCGGTGGCCCGCTGGACGGTCCCGCCCATCCGGGACAGGTGGTGGATCTCGACCGGCCGGCGGTGGAACTGGCCGGTGCCGTCCGCCGCCCCGGCCGGGTGGCCCTGGAGGCAGCCGGGACGACGCTGCGCGCCCTGCTGGCCGACGCCCTGACCCCGGAGGCCTATCCCCTGTTCGCCGTGCTGGATCGCCGCGATGCCCGCAGCCTGAGCCACAGCCGGATGCCGTTCGCCCCCGCCGATATCCTCGCCGGCCACCTGGACCGGCGCCTGCAGGATGGGGACCGCGTGCTGATCCTCGACCGGGCCAGCCTGGAGCGGTTGGTCCCCTCCCCGTCCACCCCCGCTCCGGCCGGAGATCCCGACGCCGGAGAGGCCGGACAGGAGGTCGATGCCGCCCCGGCCGCCGCACCGCCCTCCCCCTGGCCGGGAGAGGAGGATCTGGCCCGGCTGCTGGCTGCGCATCTGGTGCAGGTGCGTGGCGCTGTCGCCGCGCCCGGCGCCTATCCCGTGGCCGACACGGTGGAGCTGGCGCACCTGCTGCAGGCGGCGGGCGGGCTGGCCCGCCATGCCGACCCGGCGCTGCTGGAGATCACCAGCCGCTCCGGCAGCACCGGCCTCCGCCAGTCCCGGCGGCTGGCGGACCCGGCCGGGGTACGGCTGGAACCGGGGGATTCGGTGCGCGTGGGCGCCCGCTACCGGCCGGGGCCGGCGCCCAGCATCACCCTGGCCGGCGAGGTGGCCCAGCCCGGCACCTATGACATCGCGCCGGGCGAGAAGCTGTCCTCGGTCCTGGTCCGGGCCGGCGGGCTGACGCCGCAGGCCTACCCGGCCGGCGCGATCTTCACCCGGCGCAGCGCCCGCCGGACCGAGGAGGAAGCGCTGCGCCGGGCGGCACGCGATGTCGACCACGGTCTGGCCCAGGCCCTGACCCGCAGCAATCCGCCCGACGCCGCCCGTGTCGAGCTGGCCCGTGCCCTGGCCGACGATCTGCGCCACCGTCCGGCCCTGGGCCGGATCACGGTGGAGGCCGACCCCGCCGCCCTGGCCGCCCGGCCGGAGCTGGACCTTGTGCTGGAACCCGGCGACCGGCTGCTGCTGCCGCGGCGGCCGCTGACCGTCACCGTGGCCGGCGAGGTGCTGTCCCCCGCCTCGCTGCAATTCACGCCGGAGAAGGAGGCCGAGGATTACCTGCGGGAAGCCGGGGGCCTGACCCGCGCCGCCGACCGCGGCCGCGCCTTCCTGATTTATCCCGACGGCAGCGCCCAGCCCCTGTCCGGCCTGTCGGACCGCCACCGGCTGGAGCTGATCCCGCCGGGTTCGGTGCTGGTGGTGCCGCGCGATCCCGACCCGTTCGAGTTCCTGCCGGTGGCCCAGGGCGTCACCACCATTCTGGGACAGCTGGCCCTGACCGCTGCCGCCATCGCCAGCCTCGACGATCATTGATGCCGCCGCTGCTGTCGATCATCACCGTGGTCAAGGATGATCTGGCCGGGCTGGAAGCGACCCGTGCCTCGATCCGGGCGCAGCAGCAGCGTGATTTCGACTGGCTGGTGGCCGATGGCGGCTCCCGCGACGGCTGTGCCGCAGCCCTGGCGGACTGGGCGGCGGAGCTGGCCTGGTGGGACAGCCGGCCCGACGGCGGTTCCTTCGCCGGCATGAACCGGGCGATGGCGGAGGCCCGGGGCCGCTATCTGCTGTTCCTCAATGCCGGCGACCGGCTGGCGGCGCCCGATACGCTGGCGCGGCTGGCGCCGCTGCTGCGGACGGAACGGCCGGACCTGGCCTACGGTCATGCCTATGAGGACCCCGGCGACGGCCGGCCGCGGCTGAAACCGTCGCGGCACTGGCGCTGGGCCTGGTACGGCATGGTCGCCCACCATTGTGCCCTGCTCTACCGCCGGGCCCATGTGGCGTCCCTGCGCTATCCCACCGATCTGCGCATCGCCGGCGACCATGCTTTCACCCTGCAGGCCCTGGCCGGGACCGCGCGTATCCTGCGCCTGGATCTGCCTGTGGCCCGCTTCGCCCCGGGCGGGGTGTCGCGGCGTCAGGCCGCCCTGGGCCGGGCGGAGCAGGACCGGCTGCGCCGGACGCTGCTGGGCATGCCGGCCCCGCTCAGCGCCGGCATCCGTCTGGTGCAGACGGCCACGGCCGGCCTGCGACATCTGGCCCCAGCAACCTATGCGCGGCTTCGCTTCCACGCAGATCAGCCATCGCCTGAAAAAATGCGGGGTCTGGACAAGCCGAATTGCCTGCCTGACCGTTAATAGCGGTGCGGTAGAGTCGGCCCGGGCGGCTTGATCCATCAGGGAAAGCCGGGGTCATTCATGCCCGAACAAATCCATTTGCCCGCTAAGGTTTCTGTTCTATACAGCGAAGGCGCCGTTCAGGTATCAGGAGAAAGTGATGAGCGCAAAGAAGAGCTCGAAAAAGGCCGGACTGGCACAGCCATACTCCCTGTCGAAACGGGGGGAAGGACCTAATCCCATCGACATCCATGTGGGTCAACGGCTGCGTCTCCGTCGCACACTGCTGGGTCTCAGCCAGGAGACACTGGGCGAGGCCGTGGGAATTACCTTCCAGCAGTTGCAGAAGTACGAGCGCGGCGCCAATCGCATCAGCGCGAGCCGCCTGTTTAACTTATCGCAGGTGCTGGGTGTGCCGGTGACCTTCTTCTTCGAGGATCTGCCGTCGCAGGATACCAGCCTGCCGGCGATGGAGCCGAGCGAGACCCAGGAATTCGAATCCATGGCCCGGCGTGAAACGCTGGAACTGGTTCGCGCCTATTACCGGATTCAGGAAGAGCCGGTGCGCCGGCGTGCCTTCGAACTGATCAAGGCGCTGGCCGGTGACAACGATGCCGGTGATCGGGCTGGCGACGACGCCCGGGGCGACGACTGAATGGTCGGTCCGGTGCCGGCCCATCGGCGTTTCAGTTCGACCTGCCAGTAATAGAAAGCCCTGAACAGCGCGTGATCCAGTCCGGCCTGCCCGTCCAGCAGACCGAGACGAAGCAGATAGGCGTGCAGAAAGACCAATAGCGGCCGTAGCGGCAGGTGCTGGAACAGGGTTTTCAGCAGACGCCGCCACGGCCGTTCTGCGTGCAGCGCCAGCGCAGAGCCGGCGGCCCCCCGGCCCGCCGCCTCCCAGTCGGAATAGCGGTTGTGGCGGTCGAACAGCCAGTGCGGGCCGCGCAGTTCCACATGCAGCAGGAATCCGCCCAGCCGGCCGATCCGCCCGCGTACCGCCGGCTGGTAATGCCCCTCCACCTCCCAGCCGCCGCCGGCCTCGCAATCGGGAAAACGGCAGCGGCGCCGGTGCATCAGGGCGATCTTGCGGTAGCGCGTGCCGAAGCGCAGCATCCGTCCCAGGAACAGCGGCCGGCTGTCGATGAAATAGGCGGCGCAGTCCGGCCCGGCGCGGAACAACCGCTCCAGCGCGCGGCGCAGGGTCGGGGTTACCCGCTCATCGGCATCGACGAACAGCACCCAGTCATGGTGAAGGCCGGGCAGGTCCAGGCACCATTGCTTCTTGCGGGGATAGCGGCCGTTCCACTGGAACGGCACCACCCAGGCGCCGCCGGCGGCGGCCAGAGCCGGCGTCCCGTCATCACTGCCGCTGTCCACCACCACCAGTTCGCCCAATCCGGCCAGCGAGTCCAGACAGGCGCCGATGTTGGCGGCCTCGTTGCGGGTCATCACCACGATCGACAGCGGCAGACGGTTCATCGCCCCCTCCCCTGGATGCGTCCGCTGGCCGCGCGGGCAGACAGCAGGATCAACGCGGCAGCCAGTCCGGCCAACGTGCCCAGTGGCAGCAGCCGCACCGGATCGGGCCAGTCGGTCAGGCCGGGCGCCGTGGGCGGCACCACCAGATCGGCAGCGAAGGGCAGGTCGAGGTCGAGCATCAGCAGCAGCCGCTCCTGATCGGCCAACAGGGCGGACAGCAGCCGGTGGGTCTCCGCCGTGGTGCCCTCGCCCAGGCGCCGGCGCAGGAAATCCCGCTCCGCCCGGATGCGGCGGACCGCCTCCTCGCGCAGCAGCCCGTCGGCCGCCGCATGCAGCCTGACCAGCACGGCCAGTGCCACCCCACGGTCCGGATGGCGCATGCGGATGCGCCGCATCGGCCCGCCATCGATGGTCTCCAGCACCAGCAGGCGCCGCAGCCGCCGGGCCAGATCATGGGCATCAGGCGGCGCCCAGTCCTCCTGACCAGCCAACCGCCGGGCCAGCCGTCCGGCCCGCGCGCCCAGGCCCGGCGGTGGCCGCCAGACCTGCCGTCCGGCATCCCACGCCTCCTGGAACAGCGGCACCATGACAGCCGGGTCCGCCACCAGCCGACCGGCCACCGGCACCGTTGTCAACAGCTCCAGATAGCGGGCGAAATCGGACAGAAGCTCGTCGCCGCTGCCGCTCTCGGCCAGCGGACGGCTGGGGGCCGCCCCGGCCGGGCTGCGCGCGCCCATGGCGGCGGGACCGCTACGGCCGACGGGGCCGACCACCATCTGCGCCGTGTAGGTCGGGGACACCAGCCGCAGCAGCAGAAGCGCCAGCAGCGTCCCTGCCGCCGCACCGCTCAGCAGCCAGGGCCAGGCACGGCGCCAGGCCTGCCAGAGCGGACGCAGCGAGGCCGGCAGGGCGCCGCCGGGCAGCAGGATGATCCCGCCTGCGGCCTCGGCTCCGTCCGTCGGCGTCTCCACGGCCGCGCCCAGGCCGCCGCCGGAGGCCATGGCACCGGCGACCAGGCTGCCACCAGGGGCGTTGCCCTCGGCCGCACTCATGCGGGGCCCGCCATGCCCAGGACAGCGCTGTCCACCGGCTGCACGCCGCCGACCACGCCGGCGGCCAGACGGCCGATCCGATCCACCGCCTCGGCCCGGGTCCAGCCCTGGCGTGCCGCCCGGGCCTGCCGCTGCAATCGGGCCAGCGCCGCCGGCTCATCGGCCAGCCGGCCCAGGGCCGCGGCCAGTGCCCCACCGGTCGGTGGCAGCACCAGCCCCGCGCCGCTGTCCCGCAGCATCCGGGCCGCGCCGGACTCCGCCGGACCGCAGAACAGCACCGGCCGGCCGGCCCCCAGGGCCGCGCCGACCTTGCACGGCAGCATCAGCCCGGCCGCCCCCTCCCGCATCAGGGCGATGTGCAGGTCGGCGCTGGCCGACAGGCTGGCGATGTCCGCCTCCGGCAGCGGCGCCAGCAGCCGCAGATTGTCGAGCCGGTGGCGGGCGACGACCTCCACCAGCCGGTCGGCCTGCCGCCCCGCCCCGACCACCAGCAGCGTGATCTGCGGGTGGCTGCGGGCGAGCCGCCATGCCGCCTCGCCCAGGATCTCCACGGGATGGGCCAGTCCCAGCGTCCCGGCATAGAGCGCCACCAGCCCCGGTGGCCGCCGCCCCAGCAGGGCGGCCAGCCGGATGGGGTCGGGCTGGGCCGAGCGCAGCGCATCCTGCGGCCAGTTGGGCACGACGGTGATCCGGGACGCCGGCACGCCGGCGCGACAGAGACGGGCGGCCATGCAGGGGCCGATGCAGAGGACCGCGCCCTGGTCGGCCAGGGCCGCCCGCATGATCCGGCCGGCCAGACGCGACAATGGCTGCGGCAGCGGCCGGCCCAGCACCGGCAGCAGATCGGGATAGAGATCCTGGACCCAGTGCAGCGTCTCCCCGCCCCGCAGCCGCCGCAGCACGGACGCCAGCAGCGCCAGCAGCGGCGGATCGGTCATGGTGATGACGAGGTCGTGCGGCGGCAGGCGCAGGGCCGCCCGCAGCAGGCGCCAGCCGGCGGCGGCATAGGCGCGGACGCCCGCCGACGCGGCCCTGCCGGGGCCCGCCGCCCCTCCGGTCACCACCACCGCGATATCGGGCATTCCATCCCGCTCGGCCGCGGTCCCGTCCCGGATCGCAGCCGGACCGGGTCCCTGGTCCACCAGCACCGTCACCCGCCAGCCGGCCTGGGCCAGATGCCGGGCCAGATCCGCCAGAAGCCGGCCGGAGGCACCGGGCGCCGGGGGCAGGACACGGTTGATCAGAAGCACCGAGCGGGCGGTCATGGAACGGTCCGATGCGGCAATCGGGCGGCGTGCTAGAGCATGATAGGCACAATCACGACTGTAAAGGGAGTTTCTCTTAAGACTTACCCGTTTTACGTTCAGGCAGGCTGAGCAGGGCCAGCAGCAGACCGAAGCAGAGATATTTGTAGCTGGTATGGAGGAGCATCCCGGCTGCCAGCGGCGCCAGGGCCGCCAGCAGCAGGTCGGGGTGGCGCCGCGCCGTTCTCCCTGTGCTCGCCAGCAGCCCACCCAGATAGGCGGCCAGCAGCAGCAGCCCCAGCGCCCCGGTCTTCAGCAGCATGTAGCTGGCCAGATTGTGGGTGTAGGACACCCGCCAGTGCCCCACGGCGGGATTGTCCAGCAAGGCGCCCCAGCCGTCGCCGAGCAGGAAGGCGGCCGGGTCCCGCCCCACCTGCTCCAGCACCGCCGCCCATTCGGCCCCGCGATTGTTCAGCCCCACGGCCTCGGTCTTGGCGGCGGCCAGGGCGCCCAGCTTCAGCACCGGCCCGCCCAGCGGGGGCAGGACCAGCAGCCCGGCCGCCAGCAATGCCGGTCCCAGGGCCGGGCGCCGCACCACCCGCCGTATCAGCCCCACGCCCAGTCCGGTCAGCGCCAGCAGCAGCGCCGCCCGGTGGACCGAGGCGGCCAGCGCCGTCAGCGCCAACAGCCCACCGGCAAGTCCGGCCAGCCCCAGGGGCAGCGTCCGCAGCCGCCGCAGCCGGTCCAGGCCCCACAGGGGCAGCAGGGTGGCGGCGAAGGCGACGCTGCTGCTGTTCAGCAGATATCCCTGCCCCTGGGCCAGCGCCACCGCCCCCACGCTGCTGACGGCTCCGCCCAGCGCCAGCCACCAGCGCAGTGCGAACAGCACGCCCGCCAGCGCCAGGGCCAGGGCGAAGCGGCGGCGCAGGGCAGACGTCAGCGTCACCCCGGCCCGCGCCAGCAGGACCGGCAGGAACAGGAACCCCAGCGGCAGCACGTCGCGGACCAGATCGCCCGGCCCCCAGTCCAAGGCCGCGCCGCGCAGCAGACCCAGCCCCGCCAGCGCCAGCAGCAGCCCGGTTCCCGATACCGGCGCGGCGGGAGGCGCCACGCCGCACACCGGCAGCAGCGCCAGCGCCAGCAGCAGGCCGACGGCCAGCTCGGCCGGCCCCAGCCCCGGCGGTGCCGGCAGCCCGACGGCCCCATAGGTCAGCAGCGCCAGCGACAGGCAGGCGACGGCCCGGCCTGACCGCGACGCCGGCACGACGGACATCCACATCCTATCACGCGCATCGCTATGACAATAAACCCGCGGCAATAGTGCCTGTCCACGGGGCGGGACGCCAGCCCCGCGCGCTCCTGGCGCCGGGCCGGGCGATGCCGCACTGGACGTCGCCGGTCCGGCACGGCTTAATCTCCCCATGCACGCACGCACCATCGACATGCCCCTGCCCCATGGCCGCCCCGGAACCCGGCGCAGTCTGCGGGTCCACCGCTTCGGCACCGCCGGTGCCGGGCCCAAGGTCTATATCCAGGCCGGCCTGCATGCCGGGGAGATTCCGGGCATGCTGGTGGCCCAGCATCTGCGCCACCGGCTGGAGGCCCTGCCCGACAGCGACCTGCGTGGCGAGCTGGTGCTGGTGCCCGCCGCCAACCCCATCGGGCTGGACCAGGTGGTGCTGGGCGCGGGTGTGGGCCGGTTCGATCTGGCGGCGGGGAGCAATTTCAACCGCGCCTTCGCCGACCTGTCGGCCCCGGTGGCCGCGGCGGTGCGGGACCGGCTGGGCGCCGATCCGGTGGCCAACACGGCCCTGATCCGCGCCGCCATCGCCGAGGCCGCCGCCGCCCTGCCCGCGGCCAGCGAGCTGGAGGCACTGCGCCGGCTGCTGCTGGGTCTGGCCGCCGACGCCGACCTGATGCTGGACCTGCATTGCGATTCCGAGGCGGTGCCGCATCTCTACACCACCCATTCCCTGTGGCCGGGCTTCGCCGATCTGGCCGCCCGGCTGGGCTGCCGGGCCGCGCTGCTGGCCGAGGAGTCCGGCGGCGATCCGTTCGACGAGGCCTGCTCCGGCCTGTGGTGGCGCCTGCGCCAGCGGTTGGGCGGCGGCCACCCCATTCCCGACGCCTGCGCCGCCACCACCATCGAGCTACGCGGGCTGGCCGATGTGGACGATGCCCAGGCGGCGGCGGACGCGGATGCCATCCTGGCGCATCTGGCCGTCCGGGGTGTGCTGGCCGGCCCGGTGCCCGCGGCGCCGGCCTCCGTCTGCGCCGCCACCCCGCTGGCCGGCGTCGACCGGGTTCAGGCGCCGGCCGCCGGCATCATCGCCTTCCATGTGCCTCTGGGCGCCTCCGTTCAGCCCGGCGCGCTGGTGGCCGAGCTGGTGGACCCGGTCAGCGGCGAGCGTCACCCCTGCCGCGCCCGCAGCGCCGGCATCGTCTGGTCCCGCCGGCTGGAGCGCTTCGCCAGCGCCGGCGACACGCTGCTCAGCATCGCCGGGACCGAACCGCTGGCCGCGCCGGGCCAGCCGCTGCTGACGGCCCGCTGACAACACGGCCCTGGACGGGATGCCAGACAGGGCGGCGCGGCCATCCGCCGGATCGGGGACCCGATAGGAAAGGGCCGGGACGCTGCGTGTCCCGGCCCTTTTCTTGCCCGTGGCCTTGCCCCGCCGGTCAGCGCTTCGGTGCCAGCACCGTCAGGGTTCCGGCTGCCGTGCGGGCCAGATGGCCGGGATCTACCATGTCCTCCACCCGCGCCGCCGGCAGGGCGAAGCGGCCGGGGGTCACGGCGCGGGCCAGATAGACCAGACGGAAGCTGCTGCTGTCGGCCGGCAGATCCAGCGCCGCCAGGAAGCGGTCGTCACGGAACTCCACCTGCTGCGCGTCGGACAGCGGCCCCAGCCAGGACAGGTCGCCCAGCTGGGCACTGCCGGCCAGCCGCACATTCTCGATGACGAAGCCGGCCGGCAGCATGTCCGTGACCAGCAGCGGCCCGCGCGGCGGCACCTCGGCCTTGCCTTCCAGCACCACCACCAGCATCTCGCCCTGGGGCACCTTGGCCGGGTCCACCGGCTTGCCCTTGGCGTCCAGCAGGCTGCGGGTCAGGCTCAGCCCGCTGGCCAGCGGCTCCGGCGCCGCCTTGGGCGCACCGACGGCCGAGACCAGGGTCTGCATCGGCCGGTCGCTGCTGTTGACCAGCACCGGCGGCTTGGCCGGATCGATGCGGCGCAGCAGCGGACGGTTGAAGGTCTGCGACCCGCCATCCACGGTCAGGCTGAAGCCGCCGGCCCGCGCCCCCAGGGCGTCCGCCGCCACCAGCAGCCAGGCGCGCTCCTGGGTGCTGACGCGGGTCGGGTCCTGCACCAGCCCGTTCACGGCCTCGGCCTCCGCCACCAGACGGCCGGTATCGACGCCGCCGGCCACCATCAGCGCCAGCGTCGCCGCCCGGTCGCGCAGGGTGGTGCCGAAATCCTGGCCCTCATTGCCGGCGGCGGGGCCGGGCTGGTCCAGGGCGCCGAAGATCTGGCCAGCCCGGTCATTGTCGCCCAAAAGGGCGAAGGCGGCGGCGATCTGGGCCCGGGCCAGCCGGTCGGTCAGCTTGGGCAGGAAGGTTTCCTGGAAGAAGCGCACCGGGGCGGCATCGATGGCCCTGGCCCGGGCCGCCGTGTAGATGGCATAGGCCCGCGCCGTCAGTTCGGAATCATCGACCCAGCTGTTGCCGATGGTGCGGGTCAGCCAGTCCAGTCCACGCCGGTATCCCTCCTCCGGCACCACATAGCCGGCCTCGCGGGCACGGGTCAGCACATCCAGCACGAAGGCGGTGACCCAGGGATCGCCCGGCCCGTCCGCCGACCACAGGGCGAAGGCGCCGTCGCCGCGCTGCCGCGCCGACAGCCGCTCGACCAGATCCACCACCCGCTCCTTCAGGGCGGCATCGGCCGGCAGCCCCAGCTCGCGGTTCCAGTCGTTGACATAGAGCAGCGGCAGTAGCCGTCCGGCCAGCTGTTCGGCCGAACCGAAGGCCCGGCCGTCGGTGGCCAGCAGCAGCGCCGGCACATCGAACAGTGGCAGGGGACCGGCCAGCACGGCCGTCCGGCTGTCATCCGGCTTCAGCCCGGACTCCAGACCCGACGGCAGCGCCAGCGTGGCGCCGGGGGCCAGGGTGCCGCGGCCATGGTTCGCCGCGACCGGCAGGCCCGGCCGCACCATCACCGGCAGGTCCCGGCTCAGCGTATAGCCGCCCGGCCCGGTCACGGTCAGCGTCAGCCGGCCCTGGCCGGCACCGGTGGCGACCAGCGTCCGGTTGGCTGAAACCGTGCGATCCTGGGCCAGCGCCTTGAACTCGGCCGGCCCGCCCTCGACCTTCAGCGGCCCCTCGGCCGTCAGGGTGGCGGTATAGGTCCCGCGCGGCCCGGCGACATTGGTCAGGCTGACGCCGATCTGGGCATGGTCCTCCGGCGCCAGGAAGGCGGGCAGCGTCACATCCCCCACCACCGGATCGCGCACGGTCAGCGCCGCTTCGGCCCGGCCCAGCTTGCTGTCGCTCCAGGCCACGGCGGTCAGACGCAGCCGCCCCTGCATGTCGGGCAGGGCCAGCGGCACCTCGGCCCGGCCATCCGCACCGACCGTTACGATACCGGAATAAACGGAAACGGGGGAACTGCCGCTGGGCGGCGTCCCCGCCGGGCGCGGGGCCGGGCGGATGGCGTCCGCCGGGTCCGCGGCCATGGCGGCCGGATCGAGCAGACGGCCATAGACGTCGCGCATCTCGGTGGTCAGACGGCGCTTGCCGAAGAACCAGGCGGCCGGGTCCGGGCTGGCGCCGTCACGGCCGCCGGGCAGGGCCTGATCGACGGCTGTGACCACCAGATGCGCCTGCGCCCCCTCCGGCAGGCCGCTGATGCTCACCGGCAGGGCCAGGGTTCCCCGCGGCCGCGTCTCCGCCGGCACCTCCATCTTGACGTCCAGCAGGCGGGCGGCGGGATCGACGGCGACCCAGGACACGCCGACGGCACGGCGCGGCAGGCTGCGGCGCTGGGGATCGGCGGGCGCATAGGCGCTGACCAGCACATAGGCGCCGCCGGTCAGATCTTCGGGCAGCGGCAGATCCAGGAAGGCGCCGGCGGCCGGGACTGTCTGCACCAGGGTCTGGCGCATGCGGCGGTCGGCCAGGGCCACCATGACCGTGGCGTCATAGGGCGGGCGCACGAAGACCCGGGCGGTGCCGCCCGGCTGCCGCTGCGGCCCCTCCACCACCACATCGACCGTGTCCGGCGTGTCGCCCAGCTTGGCGCTGGCCCACCAGCCGGCGGAGAAGCGCACGCTGGTGGCGGTGCCGCTGGCAGGATCGAACACCTCCAGCCGGTAGCGGCCGGCCTTGACCTGCACCTCGATGCTGCCGCTGCCGCCGGCAGCCACATCGACGCCGCCGCCGGTCAGGCGCTTGTCGCGCACGCTGCTGCGATAGTCCCAGCGGCCGTCGGCCTCGAACCACTCATAGACATATTCTTCCTCGTACAGCTCCCAGGACAGGCCGGCCTTGGCCAGTTTCTGCCCGTCGGGAGCGGCGGCGACCACCTCGAAGCCGACGGTGGCGCCTTCCGGCACCCCGTCGCCGCTGAAGCCGGGCTTCACGCCCAGGGCAAAGGCCCGGGCATCGACCGGCAGCACGATCTCCTTCTCCACCGAGCGGCCGCCCACATCATGCAGCGTCGCCTGCAGTACGGCCTCCAACGGCCGGTTGGTGGCGGGCAGCGTCCCCAGATCGACGGCGATGCGCGCCGACCCGTCGGCCGCGGTGGTGAAGCCCGGCAGCGGACGCTTCTCCGGCGTGAAGGGCTGCTGCACCAGCCCGAACTGGTAGCCCTCCAGGCCCGGAAACGGCGTGGCGGCGGGGCGGAGCGTCAGGGTCATCTCGCCGGGCAGACGGGCGGCAGCACCACCGGTCAGATAGCGCCCGTCCAGCCGCAGCGCGGCCTTGCCGTCGGCCCCGATGCGCGGCCGGTCGGCGGTCAGGCTGACCTCCACCCGCGGCGGCGCCACCTCGCCGACGCTGATCTCGGTCCGGCCCAGGGCCGGGCCATTGGGATCGGCATGGGCGGTCAGGGTCCAGCGGCCGGCCGCGGCATTGGCCGGCAGCTCGAACTCCACGGCATAGCCGCCGGCGCCGCGGTCGTCACCCAGGCGGCGGGCGATCTCCAGCCCGTCAGGGCGCACCAGCTTGAACAGCAGCCGCTGTCCGGTCACGGCCTTGGCATCAGCGTCGCGCACCAGCGTGGTCAGGTGCAGGATCTCGCCCGGACGATAGGCGCCGCGGTCGGCGAACAGATAGGCGTCGAACGGGCCGACGGCGCCACGGCCTCCGGCATTGCGCCCGGCCAGCTCCACGGCCGGCGCCCCGAAATCCAGCAGCGAGAAGCCACCATCCGGACCCACGGCGAACAGAGCCTGCGGCGCCCGGGCATCACGGCCCTGCAGCAGGTCGGCCGGGAAGCGGGCCAGCCCATCGGCCCCGGTGGTGGCGCGGCCCAGCTCGGCATTGCCGCGGGCCACCAGCCGCAGCTCGACACCGGGCTGCGGCTTGGCCGAGGACAGGGTGCGGGCGAAGACGGTCAGCCCGTCCTCGGCACGGAAGCTGGTCAGGCCCAGATCGGACACCACGAACCACTGGGTGGCGCGGCGGTCCCAGGCCACCATGGGCAGCGCGGCATTCTCGGCCACGGCCACATAGACGCCCGGTGTCAGCGACCCCAGCACGGCGTCGATGGGGAAGGCGGTCAGCTGCGAGCGGTTGTGCTCGCCGCCGATGGCCATCTCGCCGCGCCAGACCACCTCGCCGTTCTTCTCCAGGATCTCGCCGACCTCGAAGTCGGTCATGGTCTGGTTGATGCGGCCGTAATAGATCTGCTCGACCAGGGCGCGGTCCTTGACCCGCAGCACCGACAGGCGGGCGCGGTCCACATTGACGCTGCGCAGCGGCAGTCCCTCGCCGCCGACCCGCGGCAGGATATAGCCCTGGCCACGGAAGGCCAGGGTGGGGCGGCGGTCCGGCACCTTCACCGTGCGCGTCACCGCCTCGGCCAGCTTCTCCTGGCCCACGGCCGGCAGGCCGGCCGCCAGGGTGATGCCGTAGGTCTGGCCATGCTGCAGCCCTTCCAGGCACAGCTCCTTGTCGCGGACGGTGACGCTGACCTCCTGCGCCGGCTCCACCGTCACGAATCTGGCGAA
The DNA here is from genome assembly GCF_003336875.1 of Oleisolibacter albus. GTDB lineage: Bacteria > Pseudomonadota > Alphaproteobacteria > Azospirillales > Azospirillaceae > Niveispirillum > Niveispirillum album. Next base: position 27,956 of record NZ_QGNJ01000013.1, read on the forward strand.
GTCCGGCCCGCGCCGGCCGGGGCGCGGCAGCTCGCGGGTGAAGGCGAAGCAGACCTGGGGCCGGTCGCGCTCGGCGGCGACCTCGACCTTGTCCAGCTCGAACGGGCGCGGCACCGGCTCGGCCTCGGGGGCCGGCTGCCCGGGACCGGTCTGGGCCGGGGCACCCTGGGCCGGGGCGCCCTGGGCAGGTGTCTGGCCGGATGTGCCGGCGGCCGGGGGGGTTGGCCCCGACGGTCCCTGGGCGGCAGCGGGAACAGCAGCGGGGCCGGCCTGGATCAGGCCGAGGGTCAGCAGAAGGGCAACAGCGGACGGTCGCGACATGGAGGGAGTTGTCTCTCGGAACCCCGGGGGACGGGCAGAACGGAAAACGGCGGGACCGGACCATCGGCCCGGATCGTCCGCACACCGGATCATCTGCACATTGGTGCGCGACTGTGGCGGCGATGCGGCCAGAGGACGCCGTTTTCACACTGTTTGCAACAGCGGCGTTGCGCCCCGCCACAAGGTCTGCCTAGTTCCGTCGCAGCATCGACACAAGCGCCCGGCATCCTGTCCGCATGACCCCGTTCCCCGCCTCGGCCCCCGCGCCCTCCATCCCTCCGGCCCTGCGGCGTTTCGGCGCCTGGGTCCTGTCCGTTCTCGTGGCCCTGGCGGCGCTTCTGGCGCCGGCCCTGTGGAACGGCTGGCCGCTGGTGTTCTTCGATACGGCCGGCTACATCCTGCGCGTCCTGACCTGGGAGCTGGAGCCGGGCCGCAGCCTGTTCTACGGCCTGTTCCTCTATGCCGCCTCATTGGGCTGGACCAGCCTGTGGGGGCCGGTGCTGGTGCAGGCGGGGCTGACGCTGTGGCTGGTGCATCTGCTGCTGCGCTGTCAGGACCGGCCGGCCGGGCCGCTGCCCACGGCGGCGGTGACCGTGGCCCTGTCGCTGCTGACCGGCATCTCCTGGTATACGGCGCAGCTGATGCCCGACGCGCTGGTGCCGCTGCTGGTGCTGGTGATGTGGCTGCTGGGCTTCCGCTGGGACCGGCTGTCAGCGGCGGAGCGCAGCGGTCTCGCCGCCGTCGGCCTGCTGGCGCTGCTGTCGCATATGAGCAGCATGGCCCTGGCCATCGGGCTGGTGGCGGTGACGGCCGCCGCCGCCCTGCTGGTCCCGCGGCTGGCGCCCCGCCTGACCCGGATGCGCCCCCGCCTGCTGCCGCCGGCCGCCCTGGTCGGGGCGGGGCTGGTGCTGATGCCGCTGCTGCATCTGGCGCTGGTGGGCAAGGCCACCTTCACCCCCGGCGGCCCGGTCTTCGTCTTCGGCCGGCTGGTGCAGGACGGGGTGGCCCAGCGTTTCCTGGCCGAACACTGCCCCGACCCGGCCTATGCGCTGTGCAACCACCAGGACCGGCTGCCGCGGGACACCAACTGGTTCATCTGGCACCCCGACAGCCCGTTCCGCGCCATCGGCTGGTGGGGCGGCGCCGACGCCGAGCTGTCGCGCCTGACCGCCGCGGCGCTGAAGGCCTATCCCGGCTGGAATCTGGCCCTGGCCGCCAAGGCCACCGGGGACCAGCTGCTGGAGGTGGAGACCGGCGACGGGCTGGACGAATGGCAGGAGGTGACGCGCTGGGTCATGCGCCAGCACCTGCCCTGGCTCAACCCCGGCTTCAGCGCCGCCCGCCAGCAGCAGGAGCAGACGACCCAGGCCCTGTTCGATGCGCTGAACCGCGTGCATGTGCCGGTGGCGCACCTGTCGATGCTGGCGCTGGCGGCCCTGGCCGTGCTGGGGGCCCGCCGCGGCCGCCCGGATCTGGCGGTCCTGGCCCTGTTCCTGCTGCTGGCGCTGCTGGGCAACGCCTTCATCAACGGCGCGCTGTCGAACCCGCACGACCGTTACCAGAGCCGCGTCGTCTGGCTGGCCACGCTGGCCGTGCTGGTGGCGGTGCTGCCCGGCCGGCTCCCGGCGCTTACCGGCGCGGATGACGCCCCCGCTGGCCCTGGTCACGGATGAGGCGGAGCCGCCCCCTCACGCCCCCCTCATGCCCGCGCCGCGAACCAGCCCTCCAGCCGGCGCACGGCCTCGTCCAGGGTCTCTTCCGCCTTGCAGAAGCAGAAGCGGATCAGATGGCGCGGGGCCTCCTGCTCGAAGAAGGCGCTGACCGGGATGGCCGCCACCCCGGCCTCGGCCGTCAGCCGGGCGCAGAAGGCGGCATCATCCTCATCCAGCCCGCTGCCGCGCACATCGGCGGTGAGGAAATAGGTGCCCTCGGCCGGCAGCACCGACAGGCCCGCCGCCGCCAGACCGGCGCTCAGCCGGTCGCGGCGGGCCTGCAGGCGATCGGCCAGCTCCCGGAAATAATGGTCCCCCAGCCCCAGCCCGACGGCGACGGCATGCTGCAGGTTGGGCGGGGTGGTGAAGGTCAGGAACTGGTGGGCCTTGGCCACGGGCTGCAACAGGGCCGGTGCCGCACTGACATAGCCCACCTTCCAGCCGGTGAGGGAAAAGGTCTTGCCGGCCGACCCGATGCGCAGGGTCCGCTCGCGCATGCCGGGCAGCGCCATCAGCGGCAGGTGCCGGCGCCCGTCGAACACCAGATGCTCATAGACCTCGTCGCAGACGGCATAGGCGTCGTGCGCCTCCACGGCCTGGGCCAGCAGCGTCAGTTCCTCCCGCGTCCACACCTTGCCGGCGGGATTCAGCGGGTTGTTGAGGATGACCAGCTTGGTGCGGTCGCTGAAGGCCGTTTCCAGATCGGCCCGGCTGAAGCTCCAGCCCGGCGCCTTCAGGCTGACGAAGCGGGGAATGGCGCCGGCCCGGCGGATGATGGGGACATAGCTGTCATAAAGGGGCTGGAACAGCACCACCTCGTCGCCCGGCTCCAGCAGGCCGAACAGGCAGGCGGCCAGCGCCTCGGTGGCGCCGGAGGTGACCATCACCTCGGCCTGCCAGTCGAGATCCAGCCCGTAGAAGCGCCGGGCATGGGTGGCGACGGCCTGGCGCAGGGCCGGCAGCCCCAGCATGGGCGGATACTGGTTCCAGCCCTCGGCCAGATAGCGTTGCGCCGCCTCCACCACCGCCGCCGGCCCGTTGCCGTCGGGAAAGCCCTGGCCCAGATTGACGGCCTTGTGCTGCTCGGCCAGCCGCGACATCACCTCGAAGATGGTGGTGCCATAGCCCGAAAGGACTGTGTTGCCGGCTTTCATGCTGTCTCGCCTCCATCCCTGCCCGGCGTGAGGCTGGGACGAAAGCACGGTCCGCGTCAAGTCGGGCCGGACGGGCCTGTGGCCGGCCGGTTCCCCGGCCGCGCCGTCTCCCAGTCGCTCAGACCATAGCGGCCCAGGATGCGGGCCAGCCGCCCGTCGGCGCGCAGGGCGGCGATCCCCTCCTCCAGCTGGCGGACCAGATCCCGGGCCTCGGGCGTCAGCCGGGACACGCCGACAAACACGTCCTGCACGGCGCCGTCCAGAGGCTGAAACGCCAGCCGTTCCACCAGTCCCAACCGCCGTGCAGCCCCATCCAGCACATGCATATCATCCAGCACCAGATCGACCGTGCCATCTTCCAGCAGGCGCAGGCTCTGCGCCGTCAACTGGGCGCCGAAACCCGACACCAGGGCGATGCGGTCGGGATCGTTCTCATGGGTCTCGATGTAGCCGTCCAGCGGAGGGCCGAACAGATAGCCGCGGGCAATGGCAACCCGATAGACCGCCAGCTCCTCGGCCGTGTGGAGATGGAGCTGGCGGGCGCGCAGACTGGCCACCCCCTTCTGCGACCGGCCCTGCGGCAGGGCGGGGAACAGCAGCCCCTCGCGCCCCCGGCCCTGGCCGACCACGGCCAGCAGGTCGGCATGTCCCTGCTCGGTCAGCCGCAGGGCATGACTCCAGCGCTCCATACGATAGGACACGGTATAGCCCTGCGGCTCGAAGATGGCCCGGACCAGGTCCACCATATAACCTTCGGTGCCGCCGGCGGGATCGCAGCTGTAGGGGCAATAGGGATCGCCCAGGATCAGCAGATCGCGGTCGGACTCCAGGGCGGGCGGCTCCTCCGCCGCCCTCTCCGCCGCCCTCTCCGCCGCGCGCCCCTCGTCCGCCTGGCCAGTGCCGGCCAGCGCCATCAGGGCCAGAAGCCCGCCTATGCACATCATCAACCGCATCATGTCCTCGGGGCCGCGCCGGATTCCCAGCTCCGTCGAGCACGGCCAGCCATAATCTAGCAGGACATCCTTACAGCGGGTTTTGCCAGTCGGATAGGCCGTAGCGGGCCAGGATGGCGGCCAGCCGCCCGGACCGGCGCAGCCGCTCGGTTCCCTCCGCCAGCATCCGGGTCAGTTCGGCCGCGCGCGGATTCCTGATCGCCACGCCGATGAACAGGTCGGCCCGGTCGTCCAGCGGCACCACCTGCAGCCCGTCCAGCTGCGGCGACCGCCTGAGATGCCAGCGCAGCACGTTGAAGTCGTCTAGCATCAGGTCGATGCGCCCGGCCTCCAGCAGCCGCAGCCCCTGGGCCACATGGGAATAGCCGAAGCCGCTCAGCACCTCGATGCGGTCGGGATCGGACAGGTGGCTGTCGATATAGCGCTGAAGGGCACCACCATAATTATAGTCGCGGATGACGCCCAGCCTGTGCCCGGCGAAGGAATCCGGTCCGGTCCAGCGGAACGGTCGCAGGCGCGACACGGCAACGGCATTGGGGGAATTGCCCTGGGCCCGGTCCGGCAGCACCAGGGTCCCATACAGATCCGAGGCGACACCGGGCACCAGGGTGGCGGACCCGTCCTCGGCCATCCGCCGCAGAACCTGGAAATTGACCACCCGGTATTCCAGCGTCAGCCCGGCCTCCCCCAGGATCTCGCGGGCCAGATCGACCATATAGCCGTCGGCGCCGTCGCTGTCCGGGTTACATGCGTATGGACACCAGGGGTCGGAGGCGATGACGATGCGGTCTTCTCGCCCAGGATCGGCCGCACAGGCCGGCGCATACAGGGCCGCTGCGGCCGCCAACAGGGCGATGGCGGCATGGGGGAAAGACCGGAATAGCGGCATGGGGGAGGGGGCGGGCTCCAGAGGTCGGACCAAATCGGTCATGGCACGGTCCGGCGACGGAGAAAGATAATACAGGGAGCGGCCTTTTGCGCAATGAGAGAAACAGTCGCAGGAAAATCCGCAATGCGGCGCCACAGACCGGCCGATAGGAGCCGATCCGCCCGCATAACATACTATTGAATTCAGTTGCGCGGGAACCATCCGGGATACCGGCCCCGGCGACGGGGAGCCCAGAACAGGGGCCGGAATCATAAGGGGCGACGTCTCACATGACGCCGCCCCTTACTTCATGACCGACAATCAGGATTACCGACAATCAGGGATCAACGCGCTCAGATCCCGGGGCCGATTATCCCACAAGTGGCAGCATCAGGACAAGTACAACCGACTATTCCGCCGCCGGGGCCGGAACCGGCGGGGTCCAGCGCAGCACCGGCTTGCGGGCCGCCGCCGTCTCGTCCAGGCGCCGGCGCGGCGTCAGCCGCGGTGCCGCCTGGAAATGGGCGGCATCGCCGGCCTTGGCCTTGTCGGCCAGATAACGCAGCGTGGCGATGAACTGGTCCAGCGTGCCCTTGGACTCGGTCTCGGTCGGCTCCACCAGCAGGGCCCCATGCACCACCAGCGGGAAGTACATGGTCATGGGATGGAAGCCTTCGTCGATCATGGCCTTGGCGAAGTCCAGCGGGGTGACCCCGGTGCCCTTCAGGAAGGTGTCGTCGAACAGGGCCTCGTGCATGCAGGGGCCGCCGAAGGGCGCCGACATCACGTCCTGCAGGCTGGCCAGCACGTAATTGGCGTTCAGCACCGCATCCGTGGCCACCTGGCGCAGCCCGTCGGCGCCATGGGACAGGATATAGGCCAGTGCCCGCACGAACATGCCCATCTGGCCATGGAAGGCCTTCATGCGGCCGAACGGCTTGGCCTTGGTGTCGTCGGCATGCTCCACCAGCGCGAAGCCGTCCTTGCCATGCACCACGAAGGGAAGCGGGGCGAAGGGGGCCAACGCCTCCGACAGCACCACCGGGCCGGAGCCCGGACCACCGCCGCCATGGGGCGTGCTGAAGGTCTTGTGCAGGTTGATGTGCATGGCGTCCACGCCCAGGTCCGCCGGGCGCAACCGGCCGACGATGGCGTTGTAGTTGGCGCCGTCGCAGTAGAAATAGCCGCCGGCCGCGTGTACGGCGTCGGCGATCGCCTTGATCTGCGGTTCGAACAGGCCGCAGGTGTTGGGGTTGGTCAGCATGATGCAGGCGACATCGTCGCCCAGCTTGGCCTTCACCGCCTCGACGCTGACGCGGCCATTCTCCTCGGCCGGGATGGCGTCCACGGTGAACCCGCAGAAGGCCGCCGTGGCCGGGTTGGTGCCATGGGCCGATTCCGGCACCAGCACGCGGGTGCGGTGCGTCTCGCCGCGGGCCGCCAGGGCGGCGCGGATGGCCATCAGGCCACACAGCTCGCCATGGGCGCCGGCGCCCGGCGACATGGCCACGGCCGGCATGCCGGTCAGGGTCTTCAGCCAGTGGGCCAGCTGGTCGATCAGGTCCAGCGCCCCCTGCACGGTGGAGGCGGGCTGCAACGGATGCACGTCGCTGAATCCCGGCAGCCGGGCCATCTTCTCGTTCAGCCGCGGGTTGTGCTTCATGGTGCACGAGCCCAGCGGGTACATGGTGCTGTCGATGCCGAAATTCTTCTGGCTCAGCCGCGTGAAGTGGCGGACCACCTGCGGCTCCGACAGGTCGGGCAGGCCGATGGCCCCTCGCGGCTTCACTGCGCCCAGGCGCGTCTTTGCCGTGGCCGGCTCCGGCAGATCGACACCGACGACACCGGGGTTGCCCAGCTCGAAGATCAGCGCCTCTTCCTGGTTCAGCGCCTTGTTGCCGGTGAAGGTGGCACCGGCATCGGTGGCGGTCGCCGCAGCATGGGAGGCGGCATGGGGGGCGGTGGCGCGCCCCTGGCTGTTCATGCTCATCAGAGAACCTCCTCCAGGGCGGCGACCAGCGCGTCCATGTCGTCCGGGGTGTTGGTCTCGGTCGCGGCCACCAGCAGCAGATGGTCGAGATCCTTGATATCGGGATAGAAGCGGCTGACCGGCACGCCGGCCAGGATGCCCTTGTCCGCCAGCTTCTCCACCACCTTGGCCGCCTTCTTCGGCAGCTTGACGGTGAATTCGTTGAAGAAGCCGTCGTTCAGCACCTCCACGCCCTTGACCTTGGCCAGCGTGTCGGCCAGCAGCACGGCGTTGGCGTGGTTGATGCGGGCCAGCGTGCCGAAGCCCTGCTCACCCAGCAGCGACAGATGGATGGTGAAGGCCAGGGCGCACAGGCCGCTGTTGGTGCAGATGTTGCTGGTGGCCTTCTCGCGGCGGATATGCTGCTCGCGGGTGGACAGGGTCAGCACGAAGCCGCGCTTGCCCTCGGCATCCAGCGTCTGGCCGCACAGGCGGCCCGGCATCTGCCGCACATACTTTTCGCGGGTGGCGAACAGGCCCAGATACGGCCCGCCGAAATTCAGCGGATTGCCGATGGACTGGCCCTCGCAGACCACGATGTCGGCGCCCATGGCGCCCGGCGGGGTCAGCAGGCCCAGGCTCACCACCTCGGTCACCACCACCACGACCAGGGCGCCCTTGGCATGGGCGGCATCGCACAGCGCCGTGAAGTCGGACACATGGCCGAACAGCGACGGGGTCTGCACCACGACGCAGGCGGTCTGGTCGTCGATCAGCGCCGCCAGATCCTCCTTCCCCTTGGGATCCGGGCTGCGGCTGTCGATGGTCATGCCCAGGACGCCGCAGGTGGTCTCGGTGACCTCGCGGTAATGGGGATGCAGCCCGCCGGACAGGATGGCCTTGGTGCGCCGGGTGATGCGGGTGGCCATCAGCACGGCCTCGGCCGTGCCGGTGGCGCCGTCATACATGGAGGCGTTGGCCACCTCCATGCCGGTGATCAGGGCGACCTGGGTCTGGAATTCGAACAGGTACTGCAGCGTGCCCTGCGACACTTCCGGCTGATAGGGCGTGTAGCTGGTCAGGAACTCGCCGCGCAGCAGCATCTGGTCGACCGAGGCCGGCACATGGTGCTTGTAGGCGCCGGCGCCCAGGAAGAAAGGCACCGACCCGGCGGTCACATTCCTGGCCGCCAGCCGGGACAGGTGGCGCTCCACCGCCAGCTCGCCCTGGTGGTTGGGCAGATCGGCGATGGGGCCGGGCAGACGGGCGCTTTCCGGCACGTCGCGGAACAGGGCGTCGACACTGTCCACCCCGATGGTGGACAGCATCGACCGGCGGTCGGCCTCGGTCAGGGGCAGATAGCGCATCACAGGCTCTCGACGTAGGACTTGTACGCGGCCTCGTCCATCAGCGCATCCAGCTGGGCGGCGTCGGCGATGGTCATCTTGAAGAACCAGCCCTCCCCCAGGGGGTCGGTGTTGGCCAGCGCCGGATTGTCGACCAGGGCGCCGTTGCCCTCGGTCACGGTGCCGTCCACCGGGGCATAGATCTCCGAGGCCGCCTTCACCGACTCCACGACAGCGGCTTCCTTGCCCTTGGCCAGCGCCTTGCCCGCATCGGGCACCTCGACGAAGACCACATCGCCCAGCGAGTTCTGGGCATAGTCGGTGATGCCGACGGTGGCGATTTCGCCGTCGAGCTTGATCCACTCATGGTCCTGGGTGAAACGGATGGTCATGGTCCTGTCCCCTTTTCCGAGAAGCGTGCCTGTCAGTCGACCGGGGTTTCTGGATGAACCCCGGCAAATCCGCAGCCGTCGGGGCCGGGGCGGCTGTCCGCCCCCGGCCCCCGCGGCCCTCATCCCTTGAAATAGCGGTGCGGCGCGAAGGGCAGCGCCGCCACCTTGGCCGGCAGCGGCTTGCCGCGCACGATCAGCTGCACCGGCGTGCCCACGGCGGCATGGGACGCGGCCACATAGCCCATGGCCACCGGCGCGTTGACCGTGGGGCCGAAGCCGCCGCTGGTGATCTCGCCGATGCGGTTGCCGTCCGGATCCTGGATCTCGGTGTGCTCGCGGGCGGGGGCGCGGCCCTCGGGCTGGATGCCCACGCGCTTGCGCGTCACCCCGTCCTTCAGCTGGGCCTGCACCACCGCGGCGCCGGGGAAGCCGCCCTCGGCCTTGCGCCGCTTCGAGATGGTCCAGCCCAGCGCCGCCTCGATCGGCGTGGTCGTGGTGTCGATGTCGTGGCCGTAGAGGCAGAGCCCGGCCTCCAGCCGCAGCGAATCACGGGCGCCCAGGCCGATGGCCTCCACCTCCGGCTCGGCCAGCAGCAGCCGGGCCAGGGCCTCGGCCTCGCCGCCGGCGACGCTGACCTCGAACCCGTCCTCGCCGGTGTAGCCGGAGCGGCTGACCTGCACGGCGATGCCGCCGATGCGGGTGGCCAGCATCGACATGAAGGGCATGGACGCCGTCTCCGGCGCCAGCCGGGCCATGACCGCGGCCGCCGCCGGCCCCTGCAGCGCCAGCAGCCCGGCCTCGTCGCCCAGATACTCGATCTCCACGCCCGGCAGGTTGGCGTGCAGATGCGCCAGATCGGCCGTCTTGCAGGCGGCGTTGATGACGACGAACAGCTCGCTGTCGCTGATCCGGGTGACCATCAGGTCGTCCAGGATGCCGCCGGCCGCGTTGGTGAACATGGTGTAGCGGATGCGGCCCGGGGCCAGCGCCAGCAGGTCGCCGGGCACCAGCGCCTCCAGGGCACGGGCGGGATCGGCGCCACGCAGCCGCACCTGCCCCATATGGGAGACATCGAACAGCCCGGCCTTGTCGCGGGTATGCAGATGCTCCTTCAGCACGCCCAGCGGATACTGCACCGGCATGTCATAGCCGGCGAAGGGCACCATCTTGGCCCCCAGCGACCGGTGCAGGGCGTTCAAAGGCGTGGAGAGGACGGTATCGGACGAAGAACCCACGGGTGCGGCTCCCGGACAGAGGTCATCCCGCCCGGGACCATCCCGCGCAGGCCTGCCCCCCTCTGTCCTGGCCCCTGAGAGATTCACGGGGGACGGTGCCCCGTTTACTCCGTCGGTGGGCTGTCGGCCCGGCACGGATGCCGGCCCCGCCTGCTTTCCAGATGCGCCTACCCCCTGCGGTCCTTCTGCCTGAGAGTTTCCGGGGGCGGTTGCTCCTTCGGCGCCGGCCACTCCCGCAGGGGGAACGGCCGGTCTCTCCCGCATGGGGTCGTCGGCAATACGGGCGCCACACTATCCGATGGCGCCTTGGAGTCAACTGGTCAGACGAACCGGGCAGGCCCGGGCGTCCCGGCTCAGCGCTTCTCGTTCATGGCCCGGTTGGCGTCGAGCTGCGTGGTGTCCAGCTGGAAGCTGACCAGCACCTCGTACCAGCGGGCATCCATGGTCTTGGGCGCGGGAATGACCTGCTGGAAGCGTTCGCGCACCATGCCTGTGCCGTTGTTCAGCGGCACGGCGCTGTTGAACACCTGCTTGCTCAGCACGTTGCGCTGCGGATCGGTCACCGCCACGAAATACTGCACGGGCACGCTGCTGCCGGTGCCGTTGGCGGTAATGGTCAGGATGGCGTCCACGGTCACGCCGGTGTCGCTGTAGCTGCAATCGCCCTGGATGTTGGCCAGAAGCGCATCGCCGCCGGCCTGCTTCACCAGCGCGCCGTCGCGGACGATGCCCAGGTTCGGGCAGCCGGCGATGAACCCGGTGCTCTCGCCGCAGCCGCTGAGCGACAGCAGCGCGGCACCGGCCAGGGCCAGCGCATGCCACGGCCGGGCGGCTTTTCCGGTCGGCGTTCCTATATTATGGTCGGTGCGGGTTGTCATCGAACGGGTGCTCGCCAGAGTCGATCGGAGATACGTCTGTCCGCCCGCTTTCGGGGGCGCCGTGACAATAGAGAACCAGACCGTGGGGCACAAGCCCGCCCCCGACCGCACCCCGCCCTTTCCCGCCAGTCATCGGAAGTGTTCATGAGCCAGAAGCCCGCCCTGCACGTCCTCCTCGCCGCCCCGCGGGGTTTCTGCGCCGGCGTGGACCGGGCCATCCAGATCGTGGAGGTGGCGCTGGAGAAATACGGCGCCCCCGTCTATGTGCGGCATGAGATCGTGCACAACCGCTTCGTGGTGGAAAGCCTGGAGCGCAAGGGCGCCGTCTTCGTCAAGGAACTGGACCAGGTGCCGGACGACCGGCCGGTGGTGTTCTCCGCCCATGGCGTGCCGAAATCCATCCCGGCCGAGGCGCAGCGCCGCAACCTGCTCTATGTGGATGCCACCTGCCCCCTGGTCAGCAAGGTCCACCGCGAGGCCGAGCGCCACCACAAGGACGGGCGCCAGATCGTGCTGATCGGCCATGCCGGCCATCCCGAGGTCATCGGCACCATGGGCCAGCTGCCGCCCGGCGCCGTGCTGCTGGTGGAGACGGTGGCCGACGTGGCGGCCCTGCATGTGGATGATCCCGACAATCTGGCCTTCGTCACCCAGACCACCCTGTCGGTGGACGACACGGCGCAGATCACGGCGGCCCTGCGCGCCCGCTTCCCGGCCGTCGCCGGCCCCCTGCGGGAGGATATCTGCTACGCCACCACCAACCGGCAGGCCGCGGTCAAGGCCATCGCCGCCCGGGCCGATGCGCTGCTGGTTCTGGGCGCGCCCAACAGCTCCAATTCGGTGCGGCTGGTGGAGGTGGCGCGCCAGCATGGCTGCGGCCGCGCCATGCTGGTGCAGCGGGCGGCCCAGATCGACTGGGACCGGATGGACCGCATCGGCACCCTGGGCATCACCGCCGGCGCCTCGGCCCCGGAAGTGCTGGTGGAAGAGGTGCTGGCGGCGCTGCGCAGCCGCTACCATGTCAGCGTGGAGGAGGTGGTGACCGCCACCGAGAGCGTCACCTTCAAGCTGCCGAAGGTGCTGGCGGCGGAATAGACGGCGGCGGGAGCCGCCGGCCGGCCGTCCCCGCAGGGGGCTGGCCGGGCCCCCCGCCGCGTCCGGTCGGGATCGCGGCGGGGCATGTGGCGGGACAGAAGGCGGGACCGGACCGTCAGGCCGCCTTGATCGCGCTCAGGAAGGTCTCGACCTGGTGCTTCATGGTCTCGGCCTGACGCGCCAGATCGCCGGCCGCCCCCAGCACCTGGCTGGCGGCGGCGCCGGACTGGCCGGCGGCCTCGGTCACCTGGACGATGTTGCTCGACACCTCCTGCGTGCCGGTGGCCGCCTGGGAGACATTGCGGCTGATCTCGGTGGTCGAGGCCCCCTGCTGCTCCATGGCCGCGGCGATGGAGGTGGAGATCTCGTTCACCTGCTCGATGGTCTCGCCGATGGCACCGATGGCCGTGCAGGTCTCGGCCGACACCTTCTGCACCGAGGCGATCTGGGACGCGATCTCCTCCGTGGCCTTGGCCGTCTGCGAGGCCAGGTTCTTCACCTCGCTGGCCACCACGGCGAAGCCCTTGCCGGCCTCGCCGGCGCGGGCCGCCTCGATGGTGGCGTTCAGCGCCAGCAGGTTGGTCTGCGCCGCGATGGCCTGGATCAGGTTCACCACATCGCCGATCTTCTGCGTCGCCTCGGCCAGCCCGGCCACCGTGCCGTTGGTCTGGCGCACATCCTGGGCCGCCTTCTCGGCGATGCTCTTCGACCGCGCCACCTGATGGTTGATCTCGGCGATGCTGGCCGCCATCTCCTCGGCCGCCGCCGCCACCGTCTGCACATTGGCCGTGGTCTGCTCGGCCGCCGCCGCCGTGGCCGAGGCCTGCCGGCTGGTCTCCTCCGACATGGCCGCCAGGCTCTGCGCCGTGGCATCCAGCTCCGTGGCGGCCGCACCGAAGGCCCGCAGCGACTGGCTGGAGGTCTCGTCGAACTTCCGCACCAGGGCGTCGATGCGGGCGGCGCGGGCGGCCTTGGCCTCCTCCTCCGCCTTCTGCGCCGCCGCCAGACGGTCGGCCTCAATCAGCCCCTCCTTGAACACCTGCACGGCCTGGGCCATGGCCCCGATCTCGTCGCCGCGCTCGGCACCCGTCACCTCGGCCGTCAGCTCACGCCGGGCCAGACGCCCCATCACCGCCGTCAGCTCATGCACCGGCGTCGACACCGTGGACACCGTCACCACACCGGCACCGACCGACAGCACCACCGCCAGGACCAGCGCGATGAGGATGCCCATGCTGGCCTGCCCGTCGGCATCCTCGACCTGCCGCGTGGCCTTTTCCCCTTCCTTCTCGTTTAGGGCCACCACTTCTTCCATGGCCGCCAGCGACTGCTCCAGTTGGGTGCGCATCTCCCCGTTATAGATGGCGAAGGCGCCATCCTTGTCGCCGGCGCGCATCTTCTTCTCCATCTCCGCCGCCTTGGGCAGGAAGGCGGCCCAGGCCCGGTCGAACCGGTCGATCTGCGGCCGCTCGACCGAGATCAGCGGCTCATAGGCCTTGCGCTGGCTGGCCACGATGTCGGCCATGGCGGCCATCTTGGTCAGGCGGTCGGCAATCTCGTCCTTGTCATCCGACAACAGGATGAAGGCCTGGTACCGCCGGTAATTCAGCGCCGCCTTCAGCATGGCGTTGCTCTTGACCACCGAAGGCAACGAATTTCCGGCCACCACATCGACAGCGGCCCGGATGGTGCTGAGCTGCATGCGGGCAAAACCGCCCAGGCCCAGACAGATCAGCAGAATCAGACCGAACGTGGCAAAGATCCGGGTCCGGATCGTGAAATCGGTTACATTGACCATCGAAATCCCCCCAACCTTCTGTTAACTTCCCACAGTTCTATACCTTTCGGTTTAGTCCATTTGAGAGTCAATCTATACCGATGCCCACGGATTCCATGGCCAGAATCGATAATTTTATAATTTTATTGCTTGAAATTTGAAATTTATGAACATTTCGGAGGTCCGATTTTCCGACTCTTTTCATTAGATAAATACCGAACCTAAACCGTGACAGCGGCTGTTCATCGAGTCGGACCGCAGAAATGGCCGGGTTTTGTCTTTCATTGACGCAGTAAACCTACAAAAGCACTCTTTTGACCGCCGCAGACGGATTTCCGGCCACCACCAGGTTTCCGAATGGTTAAAAATGCCCGCACCCCGCCCCCGGTGCGGGCTGGCGCAGGGGCTGGTCACGCGGGATGCTCTTGACGCAGAACTGGGCGGCCAGGGGGCGCCGATCAGAACTTTGGTCCGGTGCGTCGTGGCCGCCGGTCCGCGTCGCCTCCCGATCGGTCCGCACGCCGGGATGATGTGACGGACCTTGCACCGGGGGCCGGCTTGACCGATGCCCCTTCCCCTCCGGAACCGGGCTTCACGCGGGGCGGGTCCGGCACGGCGCCGCCACTGAAATAGGCCGACGGTGTGACACCGAGCATCCGCTTGAACAGCGCGATGAAGGCGCTGACGCTGTCATAGCCCAGGTCGAAGGCCACATTCGTCACCGGCGCTCCGTCGGCCAGCAGCTCCAGCGCGCGCATCAGCCGGGCCCGTTGCCGCCACACGGTGTAGCTGTAGCCGGTTTCGACCACGAAGCGGCGGCTCAGCGTGCGCTCGGACACGCCGGCCCAGGCCGCCCACGCCCCCATGTCGCGCCGGTCCCCGGGGTCCTTGAGCAGGGCGCGTGCGATCCGGACAAGGCGCTGATCGACCGGCATCGGCAGATTGAAGGGCTCGATGGGGGCAGCCCTCAGTTCATCGAGAAGCACCATGGCAAGGCGCCACTGCGCCTCGTCCATCTCCTGTCCTTGCCAGCCGGAGACCCGGATGACCGCTTCCTGCAACAGTCCCGAGACCTTGATGATGCAGGGCCGGTCCGGAAGCGTCGCGCAGGCCGTGTCCGCGATATAGCAGCTCCACCCCTCCACCGCGCCATGGGTGTAGCCAAAGTGCCGCTGATGGGGAGGAAGCCAGACCGCATGGCCGGCGGGAACCACCCAGGTGCCCGTCTCGGTGCCCATGGTGATCAGCCCGCGGCGCTGGCCGCAAAGCTGGCCGCGCCGATGGCTGTGCATTCCCAGTTCGCCATATTCCGCTCGCGTGTCGTAGACCGCGATGATGACCGGTTCGCGTGAATCGGCGGCAACAAGGGCGAACTTTTCCTCAAGCATGGCGTAAACCCGCTAACAATTGGCCGCGATAGCTTAGCGGCGCCTTTTATCCGGCGCTAGAGTGCGCCGGACAGGAGAAAGACTGGAGCAAGCCCGTGACCGAACAGCCCCCGCCGTCTGTCGCGCCCGACCTCGATCGGCTCTATGATCCGCCCGCGGAGCACATCCAGAAGGCGGTCATGCACGAACTCGCCGCCTTCCATGCCGCCTATCTGGCCAGGGCGACCTTCTTCTGCCTCGCCACCGGGCGCGACACGGGCCTGGATGCATCGCCGCGCGGCGGCCCGCCGGGATTTGTCAGGATGCTGGATTCCAAGACCATCGCCTTTGCCGACTGGCCGGGAAACAACCGGATCGAGTCCATGCGCAACCTGGTCGAGGACGACCGGCTGGGAATGCTGTTCCTGTTTCCGGGCCTGGAGGTCTTCCTGCGGATCAACGGGCGCGGGCGCGTCACCGACGATCCGGCCCTCCGCGCCAGCCTCGCCGAGGGCGGGAAAATCCCCAAGACGGCGATCCTTGTGACCGTGAACGAAGTGCTGTTCCACTGCGGCAAGGCCGTGAACAGGGCAAGGCTGTGGGCGCCGGAATCGCGGATCGAACACCGTGCGCTGCCGACCCCCGGCCAGATGCTGGCCGCCATGACCAGGCAGGACGAGGCCGCGGCCGAGGCCATCGACAAGCGCTATGCCCATGCCGTGCGGTACGATCTGTACGGGTGAGACCGCATCCCGATGCCCCCCCTGGGTGCTGCTGAAAAAAACGCCCGCACCCTGTCCCAGGTGCGGGCGGAGAAGAGCGGGCCGACGATCCAGTCCGGGGCGGCGCCTCCGGGACAGCGCTCCCGGCACAGCGCCCCCCGGCACAGCACCCCTGCGCGGCACCTCCGGGTACGGTGCGGCAGGCCGGGGATCAGCGCCCCGGATAATCCGGGGCGCCGCGGTCCCCCCAGCGATCGCCGCAGCGGCCGAAGACCTCCTCATAGCGGCCCAGCTTGCGCTTCGGCAGGATCAGGGCGGCGACGACATAGGCCAGCAGGGTCGTGCCGGCGAAGAAGACCAGGGACAGCACGGCCAGCAGGCGCACGACCCAGGTCTTGATGCCAAGCCACCAGGCCACGCCGGCACAGACGCCGAAGATGAGACCGTTGGCGGGGTCCTTGCAGAGCTTGCGGCTGCGGGCGGAGCGGGCGATGTGGTCGAACGTGGTCAAAGGGCTCTCCATCGAAGGCGGTGATATCGGGCGAACGGGGGTGCAAGGGGATCGGGCAAAGCCGGCGGTCAGCCGCCGGCCACGCGGCGGCGCAGCGCCTCCAGGTCGCGGCGGACGCGGTCTTCGGCGTCCAGCGCCGCCAGTTCCTCTGCCGGGGTGCGCGGGCGCCGGCCCATGGCTTCGACCTCGGCGGCGGCTTCGATCTCGTCGATGCCGCGCTCCAGGTCGGCGCAGCGGGCCAGGGCCTCGTCCAGGCGGCCATCCTCCAGGCTGGTGCGCACGCGCAGCCGGTCCACCGCCCCGCGGTAACGAGTGCTGAGGCTGCGGCGCCGGGCCTGGGCCTCGGCCAGCTTGGTCTCCAGCCGGGCGGCATCCTCGCCCAGCTGGCGGATGGCCTGGTTCAGCCGCTCGATCTCGGCGCTCAGCGGCTCGGCCTGGCGCCGCAGTTGCTCGCGGCTCCACAGGGCGGCGCGGGCCAGATCCTCGCGCTGGTGCGACAGGGCCAGCTCGGCCTTGCGCTCCCACTCCAGCATCGTGAACTCGGCGGCCTGCCAGCGGGCTTCCAGCGCCTTGCGCTCGGCGATCAGCCGGACCGTGCCGCAGCGCGCATCGGACAGGGCGTCCTCCATGGCGCGGATGGCCTGGGCCAGGGTCAGTGCCGGATCGTCCGACCGGTCCAGCACCGAGGAGAGATTGGCATTGATCACATCGCTGAGGCGGTTCATCAGGCCCATGGCCGTCATCCCTGGCAGGCGGAAGGGAAGGCTGTGTCGGTGCCGATCAGAAGGCTTCGGCCAGGATGGCCAGCAGCACGGCGGCGGAGGCCAGCACCGGCACCAGCTCGGCGGCGGTCACCACATCCATGACCTGCTCGAACAGGTCGCTCGTGGCGGAGGTGGCGGCGGTGGTGGCGGCGGCGGCGGAGGTGGTCAGGGTCAGGTCGGTCATTGTCGTCATCCTTGGTTGGCCGTGCGGCGGTTGGCGTTGCGGTGGCCGGTGCGGCCATGCCTCGTCAAAAGCAACCGGCGTGCCAACTGCCGCAGTGCCCGGATTTCCTTGTCTTTTTCCAGATCACCCCCCGAATGCGCAGCGTCAGCCGCCACCGTGTGGCGGTTTTCGCCATTTTCGTGCCGTTTTTACCAACTGGCCTCACCGGCCCCGCCAGACCGGCCCTTTCGCGACAGGACCACGCCTGGTCTGCCCCTCCACCCGACCCGCCAACCCCATGGCCGGGGCCGCGCGCGGGCCGGCCGCAGAGATGCCATGGCCATCATCGCCGCCTCGTGGACAATAGTCCTATTCTGTGGTTCCCTGTCCGGACGATGCCGCGGCATCAGGATCTTGGACATGGTGAAACCACACACGCTTAAGGTGACAGCGACAAAAGGACTTAATTGGCGTTTATATACCTGCCAAACTCAAGCTTGGGCGGTACTGTAGGGGCATCAAGGAGATGCCCCTATGTCCGTCCTGCCCGCCCCGTACTTCCACGATGAAGAAGCCGCTTACGCGAAGCTGGAGAGCGTCGTGTGGCCGAACGGCCCGGCGTGCCCGCACTGCGGCGGCGTGGAGCGGATCGGCAAGCTGAAGGGCGGCGCCACCCGCATTGGCGTCTACAAGTGCTACCAGTGCCGCAAGCAGTTCACGGTGAAGGTCGGTACGGTCTTCGAGTCCAGCCACGTCCCGCTCTACAAGTGGTTCCAGGCTTGCTACCTGCTGTGCTCTTCCAAGAAGGGCATCAGCTCCCACCAGCTCCACCGCGTTCTGGAAGTCACCTACAAGACAGCTTGGTTTATGACGCACCGTCTCCGCGAAGCCATGAAGACGCTGGGCTTCGAGCCGATGGGTGGCCAAGGCGCGACCGTTGAGGCGGATGAGACCTACTTCGGTGAGAAGGAGGTCAAGACATCCAACGGCAAGCGCGGCCCAGCCAACAAGCGTTGCGTCGTCGCCCTGGTCGAGCGTGGCGGCAACGTCCGCTCGTTCCATGTGGCCCGCGCTACCAAGCAGGGCGTGCGCGATATCCTGAAGGCGAATGTCGATCCGGCCACTTGCCTGAACACCGACGAAAGCCGCCTCTATAAGGAGGTTGGGCAGGAGTTCGCTGGGCACGCCACCGTAAACCACTCCGCCAAGGAGTACGTTCGCGGCGACGCCTACACGAATACGATTGAGGGGTACTTCAGCATTTTCAAGCGCGGCATGAACGGCATCTACCAGCACTGCGCCGAGAAGCATCTGCACCGCTATCTGGCAGAGTTCGATTTCCGCTATAATGAGCGCAAGGTAGATGATAGCGAGCGCACAGAAGCAGCTCTGAAGGGCATCGTGGGCAAGCGTCTCACCTACCGGCGGTCTAACCAGGAGCAAGGGATAGTGTGTCGAGCCCAACTCGACACACTATATATTGATGGATAAGCAGTCAACCCAGTACGAGTTGCCGTTCGATAGTCCGTTCTCCGTGAACGACAACCCCGCGCTATGGACCCCGCGAGAAATCTGGGTGAGGCTGAATCAGCGCCTAATGGGGTATTTCGCTGAAGACCGCCGTATTGATTACAAGCGGGCGAATCGGGTCGATTTCGAAGACTTGGCGACATATTATAGCGCATTCTCTAACACGCCAGATGGTGGAGTGCTGGTTTTTGGCTCCGATAGCAAGGGCAATGCTCTTGGTTGCTCTAACCTTGACGTTAAAGTTCTGAACAAAATCGAAAGCTTCCACCTCAATATGTGCCCGCAGGCGCGTCCCGAGATTAAGAGGTTCGGGGTGGTTGTTGGGGATCAGCAAGATTTTTGCCTTGCGATCTATATTCCATATATTGGACGCCTAGTCGAAACCAATAAGGGAGAGGCGTGGATACGTTACGGCGATAGCCGCCATAAAATGAGTGATGAAGAAAAGCGTGACTTCAGGGCAACGCGGCAAGAATTGTCGTTCGAACTTGAGGTATCACCTTATGCATTCCCTGCCGATTTTGACCTACGGATTGTGCAAGATTATTGCGATGCATTTAGGCAGCGTGAAGGTCGGCCAAGCTGGAGCAATGAAGAAATCTTAGCAGATCGCGAGCTTGGCCGCCGCGATGGCGAAAAGTTTATACCATTTAATAATCTTGTTCTTCTTGCCGCCAAAAATCCTCGCCGGGCTATTCCTGGATGCCGCGTTCGCATACAGCGTTTTCATACGGAGGCCGAAGGAACAGGAGAGAACTACAACCCAATAAAAGATAAATGGGTGGAAGGAAACATCGTAAAGATTTTGACCGAGGCGCAAGACATTATTCAGGACACCATTTTTGACGTTACATGGCTTAACAAAGAAGGAAAATTCGTCACAACTCCTGAATACCCGAAGTGGGCATGGTTTGAGGCATTAGTTAATGCGTGTGTACATCGTTCGTATAGCTTTAGTGGCAGTGAAATAACAGTGAAATTCTTTCCAGAAAGGCTTGAGGTAGAGAGTCCTGGAGGTTTTGTGCCGCCCGTTAGCGAGCTGACAATTTACAGCGCACGAGCCACTAGAAATTATCATCTTATGGATGCTTTGCGATACCTCGGATATGTCCAGATGGCGCGCGAGGGAACGCGACGCATACGGGACAGCATGAATGATTGGGGGCTTCCAGCCCCGTTGTTCAAGCAAGAAGCATTGCACGGCGTCATTGTGCGCGTCACATTGCGTAACGATCACGAGTCACGCAAGCGCGCAACAGACCGCGACGTTGCTCAGTTCTTTGGAGTTGATGTTTGGAAAACGCTCCAGGAGCATGAAGTTAAGATTATCGGGTACGCTTTCCGGAATAGAATGATACAGGTGTCAGAAGCGGCTCGCGTTACCGGAAGGACATGGCATACAAGCAAAAAGGACTTGGATAGGCTTACGCGTAAGGGGCTTCTAGAGTTCCAGGCTGGGGAATATGAACGCGACCCTAAGGCCCATTACAAGATCAGAGGGCAAGATGAACAAGCATAATCCTCATGACGGCACCAATGACCAGATCAAGCGCTTCCAGGACGCCGCCCGCGAACTTGGATGCGACGAGGACGAAGCCGCCTTCGAGGACAAGCTACGGCGGATCGCGAAGGGGAAGCCGAAACCTGAAACCGACGTCAAGGCTGAAGACGAAGAAGCCCCGGAGTGATCCGGGGCTTCTTGCTTAGAACACACCATCCTTGATGGCTTGCTCCAAGGCCGGAAGGACGATGGTAGTATAGACGTGCCTCTGCTTGTCGGAGAGAATGCCTTCGCCAGCATCAGAGACAAGCTTGACGATGCCATAAGCCGGAGTGCCTTCTTCCAGATACCCGCCAGCATCAATCATAGCGCCCAGCTTATCCGATAAGTCGAAATCAACGTGGTCATTCCAGCCCATTGCGAATGCCCCCTTGGTTGCCAACGCGGCATCATACCATGGGACAGAGCGTTACGCGATGCTGGGTTTGAGAAGTATATAAACGCCACTTAATTCCTGTCACCTTTGTCACCTTAAGCAGCATGTTTCTTTGATTTTCAATGGATTGACGGCTCGCAGCGCCCGCGGCGATGTCGCCTTAAGGTCGCGTTAGCGTCGCCTTTGGTCGCCTTTGGTCGCGTTGGCGTCGCCTTTGCGTCAACCGATGTCACCTTGACGGCGGCCCCGGCGCCGGCCCCGTCAGCGGCTGTCGCGGCGATTGACCGGCCGGGCGGAACCGGCTACCCACGGGGAATGGCCGTCTATACCGAAGTCTCCGACGAGGATGTGCGCAACTTCGTCGCCCAGTACGATCTGGGCGCGGTGTTGTCCTGCAAGGGCATCGCCGAGGGGGTGGAGAACAGCAACTACCTGCTGGTGACGGAGCACGGCCCCTATATCCTCACCCTGTATGAAAAGCGGGTCGATCCGGTCGAACTGCCCTTCTTCCTGGGGCTGATGGGGCATCTGGCCGCCCATGGCGTCACCTGCCCGCAGCCGGTGCCGGCCCGCGACGGCGACGCCCTGCGCGCCCTCTGTGGCCGGCCGGCGGTCATCGTCACCTTCCTGGCCGGCATGTGGCCGCGCCGGGTGCTGCCGGAGCATTGCGCCGGCCTGGGCGAAGGGCTGGCACGGCTGCATCTGGCCGGGGCCGGTTTCGCCCTGACCCGCCGCAACAGCCTGTCGGTGGCGGGCTGGCGCCCGTTGTTCGACTCCTGCCGCGACCGGGCCGACACGGTGAAGCCGGGGCTGGCGGCGGCGCTGGCGGCGGAGCTGGACCATCTGGAGGCGCACTGGCCGGCCGACCTGCCGTCCGGCGTCATCCATGCCGACCTGTTCCCGGACAATGTCTTCTTCCGCGATGGCCGCCTGTCCGGCCTGATCGACTTCTATTTCGCCTGCAACGACCTGCTGGCCTATGACGTGGCCATCTGCCTCAACGCCTGGTGCTTCGAGCCGGACGGGTCGTTCAACGTCACCAAGGCCCGGCTGCTGCTGGCCGGGTACGCCCGGCTGCGGCCGCTGTCGGCGGCGGAGATGCAGGCCCTGCCCCTGCTCTGCCGCGGCAGCGCCATCCGTTTCCTGCTGACCCGGCTCTATGACTGGCTGAACACGCCGGCCGGGGCCCTGGTCAAGCGCAAGGACCCGCTGGAATATCTGCACAAGCTGCGCTTCCACCAGCAGGTCAAGAGCCCGGCCGAGTACGGCCTTTCCCTTCCTTCTCCTTGAGCGGCCATGAGCGACAGCACTGAAACCGGCGTCGATGTCTTCACCGACGGCGCCTGCTCCGGCAATCCCGGTCCCGGCGGCTGGGGCGCCATCCTGCGCTGGAACGGCATCGAGAAGGAGCTGAAGGGCGGCGAGCCGGAAACCACCAACAACCGCATGGAGCTGATGGCCGCCATCCAGGCCCTGTCGGCCCTGAAGCGGCCCATGCTGGTGCGGCTGCACACCGACAGCCAGTATGTGAAGAACGGCATCACCGGCTGGATCCACGGCTGGAAGCGCAACGGCTGGAAGACCGCCGCCAAGGACCCGGTGAAGAACGAGGATCTCTGGCGCCGGCTGGATGATCTGGTGCAGAAGCACCAGGTGGAGTTCCACTGGGTCAAGGGCCATGCCGGCCATCCCGAGAATGAGCGGGCCGACCAGCTGGCCCGCGAGGGTCTGCGGGACGCGCGCAGCGCCTGACCGGGCCTGTGTCCGGGCCGGTCCCGCCGGGCCGGCCCCACCGGATCGGCATCATTGCGCCATTTCCGCCACTTCTTCGCCATTCCCGCCACGGCCCGGCCAGATGATCCGTGGCCGTCCGCGCCCGTCCGGCCCTGGCACGGCCCTTGCTGGTCTCCGGCCCAGACCTGACCTGCCGGGAGCATCCGCACCATGATCCGCCGTCCCCTCCTCCTCGCCGCCGCCCTGGCCCTGCTGACCGGCCCGGCCCTGGCCGACAGCTACAGCACCAGCCGCCTGCATGTGCGCGGCGTCATCGGCGAGGTGACGGTCACCGTGGTCCCCGGCGCCAGCCGCATGGAGGTGCAGGTCACCGGCACGCCCGAGCGCGTGGCCCGCATCCAGGTGCGTCCGGAGGGCGACCGGCTGCGCATCGAAGAGGAACGGGAGCGCAACCGCACCTCCGAGATCAAGGCGGACAATAGCCTGACCGTGGCCGTGACCGTGCCCGCCGGCAGCCCGGTGGAGCTGGACGACCTGATCGGCACCGTGCGGATCGGCGATCTGGACGCGCCCCTGTCGGTGCAGTCGGGCATGGCCCTGGACCTGGAGGCCGGCCGCGTGACCCAGGCCTCCCTCTCCGTCTCCGGGGCCGGCGACCTGACCGTGGGCGCGGTGTCCGGTGCGCTCTCGGTCTCGATCAGCGGGGCCGGGTCGATCAAGACCGGCGCCGTCGGCGGCCCCACCTCGGTGGCACTCAGCGGCTTCGGCAGTGCCAGCATCGCCAGCGTCTCCGGCCCGGTCAGCATCCAGGTCAGCGGGGCCGGCGATGTGGACATCGAGGGCGGCCACACGCCCAGCCTGGACGTTTCCGTCTCCGGCATGGGCAATGTCCGCTTCGACGGCGTGGCCGACCGCCGTCAGGTCAATACCTCCGGCATGGGCAATGTGGAGATCGGCGGCTGATCGCCGGATGCCGGGGTGGCATCGGGGCGCCCCATATGTTAAGGGGCGCCCGGCGCTGTCCCCATCCGCTGGAGAGAAGCATGAAGTTCCTGCACACCATGGTCCGCGTGACCAATCTCGAGGAGTCGCTGGAATTCTACTGCGGCAAGCTGGGCCTCAAGGAGACCCGCCGCATGGAGAACGAGAAGGGCCGCTTCACCCTGGTCTATCTCGCCGCCGACGAGAATCCCGAGGCCGAGGTCGAGCTGACCTACAATTGGGACCCCGAGGTCTATACCGGCGGCCGCAATTTCGGCCATCTGGCCTTCGCCGTGGACGATATCTACGCCACCTGCCAGTCGCTGATGGACAAGGGCGTCACCATCAACCGCCCGCCGCGCGACGGCTACATGGCCTTCATCCGCTCGCCCGACAACATCTCCGTCGAGCTGCTGCAGAAGGGCGGCGCCAAGGCGCCGGCGGAACCCTGGGCCAGCATGCCCAACACCGGCGTGTGGTGATCCCGCACACGCGGAGTTGATCCGGCCGGCGCCCCTTCACGGTGGCGCCGGTTTCGTTTGTGGGTACCTTGCGGGCAAAGGCGGCCGGCCGCGCAGGCGCGTGCCGCACGGCCCGCCACAGAAAGGGAACCTGCCGATGTCCACCTCCCGTCTCGTCGACCGCCTGCGTTGGGTCGTCCCCCTGGGCTTCGCCCTCAGCATCACCGCCGGCATGCTGGTGCTGGTGCCGCCCCCGGCCTACCGCTTCGGCGCCCTGTCCCTGGCGGTGGCCTTCACCGGCCTGAAATGGGGCGCCATGCTCGCCATCGTCGGCATGGTGCTGTCGCTGCTGGGGGCGATCCTGGTCCGGCCGGGCAGCGGCCGGCACGGGTTCGGCTTCGCCCTGGTCGGGCTGCTGCTGGGGGCTGCGGCCTTCGCCGGCCCGTTCAGCCTGCAGCTCAAGGCCGGCCAGGTGCCGATGATCCACGACATCAGCACCGATACCGCCAACCCGCCGGCCTTCGTCGCCGCCCTGCCGCTGCGCCAGGGTGCCGCCAACCCGCCGGACTATGCCGGGCCGGAGGTCGCGGCCCAGCAGAAGGCCGCCTATCCCGATCTGGCGCCGCTGACCCTGCCGCTGGCCCCGGCCGAGGCCGTGGCCCGGGCCACCGAGGCCGCCAGGTCCCTGGGCTGGGAGGTCATCGCCAGCGAACCGGCCGCGGGCCGGGTCGAGGCCGTGGCCACCACCGCCTGGTGGGGCTTCAAGGATGATGTGGTCGTGCGCGTCGCGGACAATGGCCAGGGCGGCAGCCTGATCGATGTCCGCTCGAAGTCCCGCGTCGGCAAGAGCGATCTGGGCGCCAACGCCGCCCGCATCCGCGCCTTCCTGGCCAAGATGAAGGGCTGATGGCCGCGAACCGGGGGGCGGGGATCACCCCCCGGCTGGTCCCGCGCCCCGGTCTCAGACCGGGAAATTGTCCAGCAGGCGGACGCCGCCCAGCCGCGCCACGCAGAGGACACGGGCCGGCCCGTCGATCCGCTCCACCGGCTCCAGGCTGGCGGCATCGACCACCGCCAGATAATCCACCGCCTCGAATCCGGCCGCCAGCAGGGCCGCCATCCCCTCCGCCGCGGCGGCGTCCACCACCGCCGGATCCCGGCGCAGCCGCTCCACCACCCGGTGCAGGGTCCGGTTCAGCGCCAGCGCCGTCTGCCGCTGGGCCGGGGTCAGATAGGCGTTGCGCGACGACAGGGCCAGCCCGTCGGCATCACGGACGATGGGAACGCCTTCAATGGCCACGGGGATGTCCAGATCCGCCACCAGCCGGCGGATGGTCTGGAGCTGCTGGTAATCCTTCTCGCCGAAGCAGGCCACGTCCGGCAGGCACTGCAGCAGCAGCTTGGTCACCACGGTGGCGACGCCGCTGAAATGGCCGGGGCGGGCCGCCCCTTCCCAGCGCCGGGTCACCGGACCCACCTCGATGCTGGTGCTGAAGCCGGCGGGATACATGGCCTCCACCGTCGGCGCGAACAGCAGATCGCAGCCGGCCCCGGCCAGCTTGGCGGCATCGCCGGCCTCGTCGCGGGGATAGCGGCTGAAATCCTCCGACGGCCCGAACTGGGTGGGATTGACGAAGACGCTGGCCACCACGCGGTCGGCCATGCTGCGGCCGTGCCGGACCAGGGTCAGGTGCCCCTCATGCAGGGCCCCCATGGTGGGAACCAGGGCGACGCGCAGGCCCTGATGACGCCATGCGGCCACGGCGGCGCGCAGATCGGCAACGGTACGGACAATCGGAAGCGACATGGGATGGAATTCCCGTTGATCGGCGGACGGCGCATGGACCCGCCACGACCGGAGCGGTCGCCAGACCCTGCACCGTGGGCTGACCTAGGCCAGCCCGGCGCGCCCCGCAAGCCCTAATCCGCCAGACGGCGGCGCAGGACCGCCATCAGCCAGCCCAGCACCGGCAGCCGCTCATACAGTTGCCCGGCGGCATCCCAATGGTCCACATGGCTGACCACCTGCCCGGCATGGTCGAAGCGCACCTCCGACATGCCCTCGATGGTCCAGGGCTGCGGCTGGCGCCTGGCCCGGAAGGAGAAGCCCCAGCGCAGATAGGCGGTCTGGCCGCTGACGGCATGGTCGCGCACGATGAAGCGCGGCTGCTCCACCCGCTGGAACATGGACAGGAACACCTGCTTCATCCGGTCGCGGGAGCGGAACTCGTTGAACGGGTCCTTGAAATGGACATCGGGCACGGCCAGCCGATCGAGCCGTGCCACCGTTTCCGGCCGCAGCTCCTGATAAAACCGGACATAGCCGGCCACCGCCTCGTCCACAGGCACGCGATCGGTCATTTTGGCTGGGTCCTCCTCACCAGCGTGAAATACAGCGGATAGGGAAGGCACCGCAACCGTCGCAGCCAGAAGGTGAAGCGCCGCGGGAAGCTGATCTCGAACCGGTCCTGCCCCAGCGCGTCGACCAGCCGCAGCGCCGCCTGCTCCACCGGCATCAGGAACGGCATCGGGAAGTCGTTCCGGTCCGTCAGCGGTGTCTTGATGAATCCGGGCGTCACCAGCTGCACCTTCAGCCCGAAACGCTCCACATCCAGCTTCAGCGATTCGGCCAGATTGATCAGCGCAGCCTTGCTGGCCCCATAGGCCAGGGACCGCGGCAGCCCGCGATAGCCGGCCACACTGGACACCAGCACCAGCTGGCCCAGGCGCCGCCGGATCATGCCCGGCAGCAGCGCCTCCAGGCACTGGGCGCTGCCCATGAGATTGACCTCCACCGTCTGCCGGAACGCCTCGGCCGAGAAGGTGCGCGCCGAATCCGGCACATAGGTTCCGGCATTGAGCACGGCCAGGGCCACGGGTCCATGCTCAGCCTCCAGACCGGCGACAGCCGTCCGGACGGCGGCCGGGTCGGTGATGTCCAGCGGCAGCGGCAGGATGCGCCCCGGCCCCCCGGCCCGGCGGGCCAGATCGGCCAGCACCTCCCCCCGGCGGGCGCTGGCGGCCACGGTCCAGCCGCGGGCGGCCAGGATCAGGGCCACATGCTCGCCGATGCCGCTGGAGGCACCGGTCACCCAGGCGATCCCGTCGGTCGGCGTGGGCGTGCGGGGATGGGTCATGACGGGGGCTCCAGGCCAAGGGACAGTTGTGGGGGACCGGACGGTGGCGGAACGGGTTCGGCGCCTGCCGCCTGGGCAGTGAAGAAGCGTGCCGCCTCGGCCCGCATGGCCGCCAGCTTCTCCCCATCCATGCGCTCCAGCGTCTTGTAGACCATGGCCATGCGGGGGTTGCCGGCCAGCCGGCCGCGGTTGCGGGCGATGAAGTCCCAGTAGAGGAAATTGAAGGGGCAGGCGCCGTCCCCGGTGCTGCGCGTCACGTCGAATCGGCAGTGCCGGCAATGGTCCGACATGCGGTCGATATATTTGCCGCTGGCGGCATAGGGCTTCGACCCCAGCAGCCCGCCATCGGCATGCATGACCATGCCGTGGACATTGGGCAGCTCCACCCATTCATAGGCATCGGCATAGACGGCCAGATACCAGTGGGCCACCGCCGCCGGGTCGGCGCCATAGATCAGGGCGAAATTGCCGGTGACCATCAGCCGCTGGATATGGTGGGCATAGGCCTCCCGCCGCGTCTGGCCGATGACGGCGTCCAGGCAGCCCATGCCCGACCGCCCCGTCCAGTAAAAGTCCGGCAAGGGCCGGTGGCTGTCCAGATGGTTGCTCCTGGCATAGTCCGGCATCTTAAGCCAATAGATGCCCCGGACATATTCGCGCCAGCCCAGGATCTGGCGGATGAAGCCTTCCGCGGCGTTCAGCGGCGCCCGCCCGGCCCGGTATTCCGCCTCCACCGCCCGCACCACCGCCTTGGCATCCAGCAGCCCGCAATTGAGATAGGGGCTGATGACGGCATGGAACAGCGTCTCCTCCCCCTCGGCCATGGCATCCTGGTAATCGCCGAAGCGGGCCAGACCATGGCGCAGGAAGTGCTGGAACACGGCATCCGCCTGCGCCGCGGTCACGGCGAAGCCGAACGGCTCCAGATCGCCGAAATGGTGACTGAAGCGCCGCCGCACCAGCGCCAGCACGTCGCGGGTGATGTGGTCCGGCAGGAAGCGCAGGCGCGGCGGCGGCGACAGCCCCTGGGGCAGTGCCTTGCGGTTGTCGGCATCATAGTTCCACTGGCCGCCCTCCGGCTCGCCGTCGGGGGTCAGCAGAACACCGTGGGTCCGGCGCATCTCGCGGTAGAAGAACTCCAGGCGCAGCTGGCGCCGGCCATCGGCATGGGCCCGGAACCGGGCCGGCGTGCAGAAGAAACGGTCATCCTCCCGGATCTCCACCGGCAGGCCGAGCTCGGCCTGCCACGCCCGCATCATCTCCAGCACCCGCCACTCGCCGGGAAAGGTCAGTTCGATCCGGCGCGGCCGGTGCCGGTCGATGGCCCGGCGCAGTTCCCCGTCAAGGCTGCCGCTGTTGCCATCAGCGTCCAGGCGCACATAGTCCACGTGCACACCCGTGCCGGCCAGTTCTCCGGCGAAATGGCGCATGGCGCTGAACAGCAGGGCGATCTTCTTGGGATGGTGCGGGACATAGCCCGCCTCCTGCATGACCTCGGCCATCAGAACCACGTCGCAGTCCCGGTCCAGCCCGCGCAGGCTGGCAAGCGACGGGGTCAGCTGGTCGCCCAGGACCAGCCGCAGCGTCCCGATCCCCGCCATGGCTCAGCCGCGCCAGCCCGGCAGCGGCAGCGCCGCCTGCCCTGGCCCGATCAGCCCCGGCGGGTCGAGGACATAGGCGATATCCTGGCCCTTGGCCGCGAAGGCCAGCTTCACCCAGGAGTCGTGGCTGTCGTACCAGATCTCGATGGCGTCGGTGGCGCCGGGCTTGTTGGTCAGGATCTGGATGATGTGATGCCGGGCCTGGATCGCGGTGCCGCCCGCCTCGATGGTCTCCTGCCCGCGGTCGTCCAGCCGCACATCCATCAGCAGACCCCGCTGCGTATCCAGCAGCTGTGTCGCCTGCAGGGTTGCCACATTCCAATAGCTGGTGGGGATGATGTCGGCCGGCGCCAGCACGGGGCCGCTGCTGCTGTCCACGGCGAACCCGTCGGCCGTGGCCGCGCCTCGCACCCAGAAGGCCTTGCCGTCATCGTCGGTCCGGGTCTCGATCGACACCAGCCGTCCTGCCTCCCAGACCTCGCGGTTGGTGTGGCGATAGCGGTAGGCGGTGATGAAGGCCAGCGTCACCTCGAAGGCGATCTCCTTTTCCATGATCAGCCGCTCGCCCTCACGGCGGAAGCGCAGCCTGTGGCTGCCCATGGGGCTGTCGCCATTGCGATAGACGGTGAAAGGGATCTCAGCCGATGGCGGCACCGCGGCGGCGAGGCCGGACCGGGGCAGCAGCACCCAGCCACCCAACCCGGCGATCCCCAGCAGCAGATCACGGCGCGACGGCATGGGCGCTCCTTCCTCCTCCAGCCAACACCTGAACAAACTGGACCATCGCGCCCCGGCGGCAAGAGGCGCATGGACGGGACTTAGCCTTTCGTCCGCAGTGTGCCGCGTCCGCCATCGACGCCCAGCACCTGACCGGTGATCCAGCTGGACTCCGGCGACAGCAGGAAGGCTGCGGCGGCCGCGCAATCATCGGGTTCACCCAGGCGGGGCAGCGGGTGCATGGCAGCGATGCCCTGGGCCATGCTGGCGCTGGCCAGCAGAGGTGCAGCCAGCGGTGTGCGCGTCAGCGATGGTGCCAGCACATTGACCCGGACATGGGGCGCCCATTCCGCCGCCAGCGACCGGGCCAGCCCGGCCACGGCGCCCTTGGCGCTGGCGATGACGCTGTGGTTGGGGAACCCCTGCTCCACCGCCACGGTGCTGAACAGCACGACCGACCCCTTGGCCGCCTTCAGGCCCTTTTCCGCCGCCTGCAAGGCGGTGACGGCGCCCAGAAGGTTCAGGCGGAAGGCATCAAGGAAGTCGGCCTGACCGGCCGCTTTCAGGGGCTTGATGACGATGCTGCCGACGCAATAGACCAGACCGGCGATCCCACCGCCTTGGTCCGCCGCCGCCACTGCAGCGGACAGCGCCGCGTCGTCGAACACATCGGCCACGGCATGGCCGGAACCGAGGCCGGCCGCCAGCGGCCCCAGCGTGTCGGCATTGCGCCCGATCAGGAACAGGTCGCGGCCGGCCGTGCCCAGCCGGCGCGTCAGGGCTTCCCCGATCCCGCCGGTGGCGCCGATGATGACGATGGGTGCGGCCATGGCTCTGCCTCTCTTTCCGGTCGGTCCTCCCCCAGAGCTAGGGCGATCCCGGCAAAGGTCCAGACGCCATCTCGGCCCCTGACACCTCGCCGGCGCAGACAGGACCGCCCATCTGTACTAGGCTCGGCCCCCAGTGCTTCCAGGTGCAACCGCCCATGACGACCAACCACACGGCCAGCCATACGGCCCACCAGCGGGCCGACCATGATCATGCCCCGCATGGCCATGACCACCATTCCTGCGTCGCCACGGCGCTGAGCCGGGCGCGGCAGATCTGTGCCGCGCGCGACGTGCGGCTGACCCCACAGCGGGAGCGGGTCCTGGAGCTGGTCTGGTCCAGCCACCGGCCGCGTGGCGCCTACGACATCCTGGAAGACCTGTCCCAGGACGGGCGCCGTGTGGCTCCCCTGACCGTCTACCGCGCCCTGGATTTCCTGCTGGAGCAAGGGCTGGTCCACCGGATCGAGAGCTTGAACGCCTTCGTCGGCTGCGCCGATCCCGGCCACGCCCATGCCGGCCAGTTCCTGGTCTGCGAGCGCTGCGGCGAAGCGACCGAGCTTTCGGCACCGGAGGTCAGCCAGGCCATCGCCACCGTGGCCGCCAGAAGCGGTTTCGCCGTCAGCCGGCAGACGGTGGAGGTCGCCGGCCTGTGCCCGGCCTGCCAGGGCAAGGCATGAGCATGGGCCAGCGCGCCCCGGGGAATATCCCCAGGCGCGGTATGGTTGCTCCTGTGTCGCGGCTGCCCTGCTGCGGGTGGCATTGCCTGCGGCGGCTCCTCATATAGAACGGAACCATGATCAGGGCCGGTGCAGCCCGCACCGCCCCCCCGGACCATTCCCGGAAACCAGCGGACCCCCGATGACCGACGCCACCCCGCCCGCCCCGCCGCCCCGCCTGCCGATCTCGGTGCTGACCGGCTTCCTGGGCAGCGGCAAGACCACGCTGCTGTCCCGCCTCATCCGCGACCCCGGCATGGCCCGCACCGCCGTCATCATCAACGAGTTCGGCGAGGTCGGGCTGGACCATCTGCTGGTCAGCAAGGCCGACGAGAACACGGTGCTGATGGATTCCGGCTGCCTGTGCTGCACCATCCGCAGTGATCTGGCCGAGACGCTGCGCGATCTTTATGTGCGTCGCCTGCGCGGCGAGGTCACCGAGTTCGACCGCGTGGTGATCGAGACCACGGGTCTGGCCGACCCGGCGCCGATCCTCCATACGCTGATGACCGATCCGCTGATCGCGTCGCGCTTCCGCCTGGACGGCGTCGTCACCACGGTGGATGCGGTGCACGGCATGAAGCAGCTGGACGACCACGAGGAGTCGCTGAAGCAGGCCGCCGTGGCCGACCGCGTGGTGCTGACCAAGACCGATATCGCCGACAAGGCCGTCGTGGCCGCCCTGCGTGACCGGCTGGCAGCCCTCAATCCCGGCGCGCGGCAGGTGGACGCCCAGACCGACACCGGTCTGCCGGTGCTGCTGTTCGATGCCGGCCTCTACAATCCCGCCACCAAGTCGCTGGACGTGCAGCGCTGGCTGAAGGCGGAGGCCTATGAGGAGGACGGGCACGGGCACCACCATGGGCATCACCATGGTCACGGGCATGACCATGACCATTGTGATCATGAGCACGGTCACTGCGACCACCATGATCACGATCATGACCATGGGGACCATGCCGGCTGTGACCATGAACATGGCCATTGCACCCATGACCACCATCATCACGACATCAACCGGCACAACGATCACATCCGGTCCTTCGTCATCACCCATGAAGCCCCGCTGCCCTGGGATGATTTGGTCGGCTTCTTCGAGACGGTGGCCAAGCTCCAGGGCGATAACCTGCTGCGCGTCAAGGGCCTGCTGAATGTGGAGGAGGCGGATCGCCCCATCGTCATCCACGGTGTCCAGCACCTGTTCCATCCGCCGGTGCAGTTGGAGGCCTGGCCGACGGACGATCACCGCACCCGGATCGTCTTCATCGTCAAGGATCTGACCAAGGACACCATCCAGGCCCTGTTCGACGCCAGTGTGCGTAAGGCGGCCTGAACTCCCACTCCTTCGCCCGGCCGACGGCGGCTCCTGGTATCCCGGGGCCGCCGTTGCTTTATGGGGGATCAGAGTCCCGCCTGCCCGGTCAGGACCAGCCACAGCAGAGCAAGCGCAATGGACGCCAGGGTCATCGGCACGCCGCAGCGTGCATGGTCGAGGAAGCCCAGGCGGACGCCCTGGGCCGCGGCCCGCTCCGCCACGATGAGATTGGCCATGCTGCCGGTCAGGAACAGGTTGCCGGCCAGGGTGGACAGCACGGCCAGGGCATAGAGCGCCCCCTCCGGCGGCTGCGGCCAGACCTGCATCAGCAGGATGACCGCCGGCACATTGCCGATGCTGTTGCTGGCCAGAAGCGACAGCGGCGTCAACAGCGACAGACGCTCCAGCCCCCAGCCGGCCGCGGCCAGATCGGCCATCGCCGCCCCGGGCAACCCCGTATCGGCCAGGGCCCGGGTGACGACGAACAGGGCGGCGAACAGCAGCAGCAGATGCCAGTCCACCAGCCCCAGCATGTGGCGGCTGGAGAGGGAGCGGCTGACCAGCATGGCCGCCGCCACCGCCAGCACCCCCTGCTCCTTCGGCAGGGGCGAGGCGAACAATCCCAGCAGCACCAGCGTACCAAGGACCGCCTTGCCCAACTGCCACCGATCCGGGGCCACGCGGGGCAGCGCTGCCTGCGGCGCGTCCGCCAGGCGCAGACGCCCACGCCAGACCCAGGCGACCGTGCCCTGGACACAGAGCAGGCCCAGCAGGGCCGGCACGCCGCAAGCGGCCAGGAAGGGCCAGAATTCCAGCCCACCCACCTGCCCGATCAGGATATTCTGCGGATTGCCGATCAGGGTGGCCGCCGATCCGGCATTGGCCGCGCCGGCCAGCGCGATCAGATAGGGCCGGGGATCAAGGCCGCGGGCCGCCAGCCCGCTACAGAGCAGCGGCGTCATGGCGAACACCACCACGTCATTGGCCAACACCGCCGACAGGCCGCCCCCGGTCAGGACCACCAGCCCCAGCAGGGCCTGCGGGCTGAGGGCCGCCTGCGACACATGCAGGGCGCACCAGCCATAGAATCCTGCCAGTTCGAACTGGGCCGACAGGATCATCAGTCCCAGCAGGATGAACAGGGTGGGAAAATCGACGGCCGCGATCAGCGCGGCCTCATCCATGGCGCCGGAAACCAGCAGCAGGATCGCCCCCAGGAGCGCGATGCCGGTGCGGTCGATCTTCAGTCCCGGAAACCGCCCCAGGCCCATCCCGACATAGACAAGGACGAAGACGAACAGGATCAGAGAGGTCATCGGGACGCTGATGTATTCCGGAATGGCCGACCAGCCCTACGCGCTTCGGGCGCATCCTGCAAGCCGGGGATCAACGCTCCCGCAGGCCGACCAGATCCTCATCCAGGGCGGAACCGTCGAAGGTCGGCAGGGCTGCAACCTGCTCCGCACGCATGGGCAGCGTCACCGTATCGGCACCCGCATCGAGATCGGCCGGCTTCCAGGGCAGGCGAATGCGCCTCTCACCCAGGCCAAGGAAGCCGCCCGTGGCAACGATGATCGCCTCCACCTCCCCACTGCGACGGTTCCACAGGACATCCTCGATCTCGCCGATCCCCTCTCCGTCCACGGATTGCACCAGCTTGCCCACCAGATTTTCGGCCAGCGCGGCATTGGCCACAGGCGCGCTGGCGGTGCCGGACAGGCTCCCGTCCGCCGCAGCCGCGGACCCCGGCATCAGCAGAAGGCTCACGGCCAGCCAACCGGCACGGTGGCGGGAGGACATGTCATTGCCCTTTCAAGGCCGTCATGCCGGCGGCCATCTGATCCTCGTCCCAGGTGGGAGCGGCCTTGAACTCGGCCTGGTCCATCTGGATGCGCACCTGATCCTGTCCAGGCGCGACCTGAGCCTGGCTCCAGGGCACCTGGACCTTGCGCGCCCCCAGGCCGAGAAATCCGCCGGTACCGATGATGGCCGCCTGGATCTGGCCGGATTGCCGGTCGATCAGCAGATCGTCGATCTCGCCGATCTCTTCGCCATCACGTCCGATCACGGTCCGTCCCAACAGGGACTCACGGTCTTCCCCGTCCGCCTGGTCGGAAACCGCAGCCTGATCGGACAATGCCTGATCGATCTTCTCCTGTCCTGACGGCGCCGCTGCCTGCTGCCCGCCCGGCGGGACAATCGTCACCTCGGCCTGCCCCTGCCGTTCAATCGTGACCTGCGGTTCCGCCGGTTGCACCTGGACGGTGGCGCGGTCGGTGGCGCCCTGGCCAGCCGTGCTCGTCTCCTGTCCCGCTGCGGGCAGGACACTGCCCGCCAAAAGGGCGGCGCCGGCGCAGATCCCGGCCCAATCCTGCATCCGCATGATCCTGCTCCCCCGATGGATACCCTTGACGCCGGCTATTCAACCCTGACGGCGGGGTTCAGTTCCCCTTTGGCACTCCGCCCGGCTGGCTCTGCCCCACCATCGGGTCCTGCGGGTTGGCCGGCTTATAGGGTGCGGCCGCCCGCAGCGCGTCGGCACTCTGCCGGCTGGTCAAACCGCCGCCCGCCGACTGGATCTCACTCCAGGGCAGCAGGATCTGACGCCCGTCCTGGCTCAGGGTGACAACGGCATGGGTGATGTCGCCACTGGCCGGGTTCAGCAACAGGTCCTCGACGCTGCCGATGGCCGTGCCGGCCGCATCCTGGATCGGCCGGCCGAGGATGCCGCCGATGCCGGTTTCCGATGGTGCTTGTTGCTGTTCACCCGTCGCTGCCGTCTCCGCCACCGGCTCCTGGTCCGGCGGGGGCGCTGTGGGTGCTTCCGACCCCGCATTGGCCCGCTCGTTTGCCATGGCCGCCTCATCCGCTTCCTGCGGTCGGACGCCGACATCGCCCATGACGGGGGCCACAGCCTCGGCTCCTTCCTCGGCCGCCGCTGCCGGACCAGCGGCGGCCGGGTTCCCCAGCAGGGTCGCCAACTGATGATCCGCCTGCCCAAGGGCAGAGACAACGGCCAGACGTCTGTCCCGGTCGGCGCCGGCCTGTGACAGTGCCATCCTGGCCTGCTCCAGGGCGGACAATGCCTCGGACTGGGCCGGGGACTGCGCGGAAGATGCGTGCAGCGCGGCCGCCGCTCGATCAAGGGCCGTTGTTGCCTCGGTCCGGGCCGCATCGGCACGGGCTGCGTCGGCCGGCTGCGCCGTCCGGTCGGCAAGACCGGCGAAAGAGGCGGCAGCCCTGGCCAGGGCCTGACGGGCCGCTTCGATGGACGCAGGCGGCATGGTGGCACGCTCCACCGGCGGGGCGGGCTGTGGCTGATCCGCCGGGATCGGCGATGTCGGCACAGGTTCTGGCTGCCCCTGGGCGCGACCTGGCCCGGCGGCCAGACCAGGCGCAAGCAGAAGGCAAAAAGTCGACAGGACAACCGCGGCACGCGACATGGGAACGGCTCCGGCAGGGCGGGACAGACAGCAGTCTTCCGCTTCAACCGGTCGTCGGAACCGGGGTTCCCTGCGGGGCTACGCCATCAACCGATGGGGGCCCAGGACTCAGGCCGCTTCACTCTCCAGGCGCAGCATATCGATACAGGAACCCTCGCGGGCGGCGAAGGCACCGGCGAACGATTGGCGGGCCTCCCGCTCGATCGCCGCCATCGCCTGATCGTCGTGGTCGGGATCATGGTGGAACAGGCAGAACTGCTTCACCCCGGCCAGACGGGACAGGCGGACACCTTCGTTCCAGGTGGAGTGGCCCCAGCCGATGCGGGCGGCGAACTCCTCCTCGGTGTAGCTGCTGTCATAGACGACCAGATCCGCCCCTTCGATCAGGGACAGGATGTTCTCATCGGTCTGACCGGGAATATGCTCGGTGTCGGTGACATAGCAGAAGGCCTTGCCACCATGTTCGATGCGGTAGCCGACGGCGCCCCCCGGGTGGTTCAGGGGTGCCGTGCGCACCAGAAGACCGCCGCCGAAATCCAGAATGTCGCCGGTGCGCAGATTGTCGAAGCTCAGCTTGGCCCGCATGGTGGTCAGCGGAACCGGGAACAGCGGATTCTCCATGCAGGTGGTCAGCACCTCGCCGATACAACTGCACCCCTTGAGGTCGCGGGCAACCACTCGCAGCGAAAAATCCGGACGGTAACCGGGCTCGAAGAAGGGAAAGCCGTTGATGTGGTCCCAATGGGCATGGGTCATCAACAGCGTGGCCTCCTTGACGCCTTCGCGCAGGAACTGCTTGCCCAGGGAGCGCAGGCCCGTACCGGCGTCCAGCACCAGCACTTTGCCAGCCGCCCGGATCTCCAGACAGCTGGTATTGCCGCCATACTGCAGATGCGTCGGCGACGGGCAGGGAAACGTGCCACGCACGCCCCAGAACTTGACGGTGAACTCCATGCGCGCCCCTTGACCCGGCACAATGCCGCGTCCTGTCATATCCGAGGCCGCCTGTTACACGCAGGCAACCAACCGGAAATGTTCCGCAATGTAAGGCGAGACGCCACAATCTTGTGTGACGGGGCGCACAGGGAGCAATGCTTACCCGCAGGTCTGCCTTTCACACCACCCCCTTGGCGCTGGCAGGGACGATCGCCAGGGGCGATGTGCCCTCAGGCCAGACGATGGTCCAGGCGCTCATCCTGCAGGCCGGCCGGTTCCTGGTGGATCGTGATCTCCGCCGTCGGAAATGCAGCCCGCACCTTGGCTTCG
Organism: Oleisolibacter albus; assembly: GCF_003336875.1. GTDB lineage: Bacteria > Pseudomonadota > Alphaproteobacteria > Azospirillales > Azospirillaceae > Niveispirillum > Niveispirillum album. The sequence continues at coordinate 64,851 of NZ_QGNJ01000013.1, forward strand.
ATGGCATCGGTGATGTCATGGGCCTGGGCCAGGGTCATGCCGGGGTCGAGTTCCAGATGGAATTCGATATGCTGGCCGATGCCGGTGGAGCGGGTGCGCAGATCATGCATTCCCCGGCATTCGGCATGGCTCTGGACAATGTCCATGATGTGGCGGCGATCGGTGTCGGGCAGTTCCCGGTCCATCAGCACGCCCAGGGCTTGCACGACGATACGGCTGGCCGACCAGGCCAGGAACGCGGCGATCCCCAGGGCGAACAGCGGGTCCCAGTACGGCCAGCCGCTGAGATCGGCCAGCAGCAGAGCGACGATGACCGCCAGATTCATGAACAGGTCGCCGCTGTAGTGCAGACTGTCGGCGCCGATGGCGATCGACCCGGTCTGTCGGATGACCCAGCGCTGGAACAGAACCAGGGCGAGGGTCAGCACGATGGCAAAGACCATGACGGCGATGCCGATGCTCGTGGCGCCCACGGGCTCCGGTGAATTCAGGCGTCGGACCGCCTCATAGCCCAGGAACAGGGCCGAGCCGCAGACGAACGCCGCCTGCGCCAGCCCGGCCAGCGGCTCGGCCTTGCCATGGCCGAAGCGGTGATTGCGGTCGGGCGGCTGCAACGCCCGCGCGACCCCCAGCAGGGTCACCACCGAGGCCAGCAGATCGACCGAACTGTCGATCAATGAGGACAGGATGGCCACGCTGCCGGTGGCGAGATAACTGGCAAGCTTGGCCCCGATCAGGGTCAGCGCCACACAGACGCTGACCCAGGTTGCACGGCGGCGCCAGACATCGGCCGTCGGCACGGAGGACATGCCGATGCTCAGGGATAAAGACGGCCGACCACCCACCCCGGCCCCTCACGGCGGAAGGTGATGCGGTCATGCAGGCGGAACTGTCCATCCTGCCAGAACTCCACATAGTCCGGCAGGATACGGTAGCCGGACCAGTGCGGCGGACGCGGCACGTCCCGCCCCTCATACTGACGCTCCAGGTCGGCGATGCGGGCCTCCAGCGTGGCCCGGCTGTCCAGCGGACGCGACTGCTGCGAAGCCCAGGCCCCGATCTGGCTGCCCCGGGGGCGGGTGGCGAAATAGGCATCCGCCTCCGCCGGGGTCACCGGCTCGACGGCGCCTTCGATACGGACCTGCCGGCGCAGGCTCTTCCAATGGAAATTGGCGCAGGCGACCGGCCGTGCGGCCAGATTCGTGCCTTTCCGGCTCTCGGTGTTGCCATAGAAGACGAAACCACGCTCATCCAGCCCCTTCAGCAGGACGGCGCGGACCGTGGGACGCCCGGCGGCATCGACGGTGGCCAAAGCCATGGCATTGGCATCGTTGACTTCAGCGGCTTCCGCCTCCTGCATCCAGGTACGGAACAGCGAAAAAGGTTCGGTGGCGGTATCCAGGGACATGGTCGTGATCTGCGTCATAGTTACGCCCGATTTGTCGAGCAGGATAGGCAGCATTACATGGTTGTCCATGCCTTGGCCCGCATGGCTGTGTCCGACCCGCAGGGACGATCCGACGCAGCCGGAATTGGGGAGGCGAGTGAAAGAGGCGAAGACATGATCCGCAAGTTCCTGGCCGTCACCATGATGGCCGCCCTGCTGGCCGGCTGTTCGACGACCGGCGGCGAGAAGCAGACCGGCGGCGCCCTGCTCGGCGGCCTGGCCGGCGGCGTGGCCGGTTCCCAGCTCGGCGGCGGCAAGGGCAAGCTCTGGACCACCGGTGCCGGCGTCCTGCTGGGTGCCCTGATCGGCTCAGAGGTCGGCGCCTCGCTCGACCGCGCCGATCAGGCGGCACTGGATCGCAACACGCGCACGGCGTGGAATCGCTCGACCCCGCTGAACCAGCCGATCGTCTGGGACAATCCCAACAACGGCAACCGCGTGATCGTTACCCCGACCCGCGAGGGCACCAACAGTGCCACCGGCGGGTACTGCCGCGAGTTCCAGCAGACCATCATCGTCGGCGGCCGCAGCGAACAGGCCTATGGCCAGGCCTGCCAGCAGCCCGACGGCAGCTGGAAGATCGTCAGCTGACGGTTCCGCTGGCAGACACGATCCGACTGCACAGAAGGCCCCGGTCGCTGGACTGGGGCCTTTTTCTATCTGCCCCGCATTTTGTCTCCGTGACGGGCTGGACCTTTACCGGTTCGGGCGATAACGATTGTCTGATCCTCTCCACCGCTTGACCCCGCAAGGCGGCAGCGTAGGATGCGCCAACCAAACTCCTATTGCTTGTGGTGACCATGCGCGATCCCTACCAGATTCTTGGTGTCGGGCGGACAGCCTCCGCCGAGGACATCAAGTCTGCCTATCGGCGCCTGGCCAAACAGTATCACCCCGACCTCAATCCGGGCCGGGCCGATATCGAGCATAAATTCAAGGATGTGAACGCCGCCTATGGTCTGCTCTCCGACGCGGAGAAGCGGGCCCGGTACGATCGCGGCGAGATCGACGCCAATGGGACGGAGCGGCCGGACCGGTCATTCCGCCGCGCCTATGCCGGCGCCGGTCCCCGGGACGAGTCCTTCAAGTTCGAGGACGATCCCTTCGCCGATTTCTTCGGGACCGGTAAGCGCCGCTACGGCAGCAGTGCCGGGGTCAAGGCCAAGGGCAGCGACGTCGCCTATTCGGTCACCGTACCCTTTGCCGAGGCCTGTCTCGGCACCCGGCGGCGCCTGCAATTGTCCACCGGCAAGAGCATCGATGTGGTGGTGCCGCCCGGCACCCGGGATCAGACCAAGCTGCGTCTGAAGGGCCAGGGGCTTCCCGGGTTAGGCGGCGCTGGCGCCGGCGACGCCATCGTCGAGGTCCATGTCGATGCCCATCCCTATTTCACACGGCGGGACGACGACATCCATATGGACGTTCCTGTTACCCTGCAGGAAGCGGTTCTCGGCGCCACCATCAAGGTTCCCACACTGGACGGGCAGGTCGCCGTCAAGGTCCCGAAGGGATCGAACACGGGGACTTTGCTGCGCCTGAAAGGCAAAGGCGTTCCCGCAGCCGAGGGCAAGGGCAGCGGTGACCAGTATTGCCGGCTGGTGGTGGTGCTCCCCGACCGGCCCGATGCCGACCTGTCCGCCTTCGTCGAAAAATGGGCCAAGAACCACGATTACGACGTGCGGCGCAAAGCCGGACTCGGTTGAAGGATCAAACATCATGTCGCCCCCCGCCCCAGCCATCCTCGCCCTGCTCCAGACAGGCTTGGCCGCTCAGAAGGCGGGGCGGCTTGACGAGGCCGAGCGCTGTTTCCGCCGTGTCCTGGCGATGGCCCCCGGCAATCCCGACGCCCTGCAACTGCTCGGCCTCCTGGCGAAAGCCGCCGGTCGGCTGGAGGTGGCCGCGGACCTTATGCGGCAGTCCCTGCGCTCCAACCGGCACCAGCCCCATGTTCTGAACAACCTGGGCAATATTCTTTTAGATCTCAATCAGCCAGAAATGGCCCTTGCTCAGTACCGGAGCGCCACTCAGATCAAGCCTGATTATGTCGAGGCCTGGTTCAACCAATCCGAAGCCTTTGGCGCAATGGGCGACTACGCCCAAATGGAGAAGGCGTTGCGCCGCGTCTTGGATCTGCACCCAGGCTATGTTCCAGCCATCACCAATCTCGGCTCTCTCCTCAACACCCATGACCGCGCGGAAGAAGCGGAAACCGTCCTCCGCTTCGGCCTGTCCCTGAAGCCACGGGCGCCGAAACTTCTGAATAATCTTGGTTTGACGTTGAAGCACCAGGGCCGCTATGAGGAGGCGCTGCTCTGCTGGCAGGAAGCTGTCACCTCTGCCCCTGCCGAAGCCGCAATCTGGCTCAATTTGGGCAACGGCTTGGCCGTTCTCGATCGGCATGAAGAGGCCGTGGACGCTTACCGCCATGTGCTTGCTCTGTCGCCTCGTGACAGAAACGCGCATGCCAACTTGAACAAGCTGCTTTGGCGCTTGGATCGCACAAGTGAAGTCTTGGCCTCCTACAGACATCTCAAAGGCCGCTATCCACATGACGCATCCGTGCTGGAGATGTCGGCTGAAGCGGCGTCGCACTTCAATGCAGTAGATGAGGCCTTGACGGATGCTGCGGCAGCAGAACGGTTGGAGCCATCCAATCCGCAGATTTTGCGCACCGCGGGTTATGTGCTCTTGACTGCTGCGCGGCCGCAGGAAGCTCTGGCGAAATTCGAGAAGGCACTCGGGATTCTTCCAAAATCCCCCCCATTGCTTCGGGGCGCTGCTGAAGCAGCGCTGCGCATGGGGCAGGTTGAAACCGCACTCACCCATGCGAGAAGCCTGACAGAAATTTCCCCCTATGATCAAATGGGGCTGGCCCTTGAGGCTCTCGCCCTAAGATTACTGGGCGACCCCAGCCAGACTATTCTTAATGATTACAAAAATTGCGTTGCAGTCGTCGACATAGAGCATCCCCCGCCTGGATACGACAGCATGGCAGCGTTCAATGCCGCCCTGGCACAGACGCTGGCCAGCATGCACACGACGCGACAGGCGCCTGTGGATCAGACGCTGCGCAATGGCACACAGACGACGGAAAACCTGTTCGGGCGCCGTAATCAGCCCGCCATCATCCAGCATCTGCGCGGCTTGCTGATGAACACCATTGGCGGAATAGTTGCGCGCTATCCAGATGATCCGACCCATCCATTTCTCGGCAGAAAATCAACGGCCCTGAAGATCAGCGGGTCATGGTCCGTCCGTTTGCAGGATCAAGGCTTCCATCTCGACCATATCCACTCGGCAGGCTGGATCAGCGCCTGTTACTACGTGGTGGTTCCTGATTGCGCCGGGGATCCAGAGGCACGCCAGGGCTGGCTGAAGTTTGGAGAGCCAAATCTGGGGCCGGAATTACGTCTTCCCTACGCCCACGCCGTGCAGCCCAAACCCGGGCGCCTTGTCGTTTTTCCATCGTATGTCTGGCACGGCACCATCCCCTTCCACAGCGCCCAGCATCGGATGACGGTCGCTTTCGATATTGTTCCAGTCTGAAGCCACACGACATCCTAGCCAGGACGAGAGGAACATAGGGCGACAGCGCCTTGTCCGCACGGGCGTCAGCCGATCACACCGCCGTCCGCATTGGTGGTCATTGGCATGGGCAGCGGACACAAGGGATACCTGCAAAGCCCCCATCGCCGTGTCGATTTCCGCGCTCTGCGCCTCCGGCACAGCATGAAAAAGGCGGCGCACGAACCGGGCGCCGCCTTTCCAGTCAAAAGAGAAGATAGGGCGGCGGGACCGCCCTATCCCTGTCCTTAGAACTTCGCCGTGACACCGGCGAAGAAGCGACGACCGACCACGTCGTAGACAGACGGGTCCGTATTGTCCTGGACGTTCGGCGTGTAGAGACGCGGCTTCTGATCGAAGGCATTCACGATGCCACCGCGCAGCGAGATGTTCTCCGACACATCATAGGTCGCGTTCAGATCGAAGTACCAGGTGGCCGGGACGCCACCGGCCGTGCCGGAGCCATCGCGGACCTGACGATGTTCCATCGCACCGATGTAGCGGGCACGCACCTGTGTCGTAACCGGGCCATAGATATGCGTGGTGGTGAAGGTTCCCTTCCACTCCGGAATGGCATCGCCGATGGACGTGCCGATGGAACCGGCATATTCCAGGAACGCGTCGCCCGGCAGCGCCTGCTCCTTGAAGGTGTCAACCCAGGTGCCGACGAAGTTGAAGCCGAGCCGGCCGAGATCGCTCGGCAGGTCCGCGGACCAATCAAGCTGAACGTCGATGCCCGACGTCTTGATATTGGACAGATTGGCCGATGTCTGCTGGACATCCTCAATCGACCCGTCAAAACCACGACGCTTGAACAGCTGGCAATAGAAGTTATTCGCTGCAAAACTCGGGTTATCCCCGTTCGAATTGAAGCAGCGGGGGATGCTCAGCTCCGCATCGATCGAGGAAATCGCGTCCTTGACCTTGATGTTATAGTAATCGACCGACAGGGTCAGATTGGCAAGATACTCGTTCTGGAACGGCGAGTTGAGGACCGTGCCAATCGTGAAGGTGTCCGCCTTTTCCTCGGAGAGATTGGGATTGCCGCCGACCAGCGCATCAACCTGATCGTTGGACTGTTCATAGCTGTCGATCAGGCCTGCCGGCACGCCCTGGGCCAGGCAGAGCGCGCGAACGGCGGCAGCATTGGCACCAGTACGATAGGAGGACCCGACATTGCAGGGATCAAGGACCTCGGGATTGTCCTCATCCTGCGGCGAATACAACTCACCGATGTTCGGCGCGCGGACGGCACGCTGATAAGAACCGCGGAGCCGCAGCAGATCATTGACCTCCCAGCTGCCCTCCCCCTTGTAGCTGCTGAAGGTGCCAGCCGCGGAGTGATCGGAGAAGCGGTAACCGGCCGTGACACTGACCTGCTTGGCAAACGGCAGATCAGCCAGCAGCGGCACATAAAGTTCGCCGTAAAGGTCCTTGTTTTCAACATCGCCATTGAGCGACTGCTGCGCGTTGAAACCGGAGACATCGCCGGACGCCAGGACAGAGTCGGCCTTGAAGTCGTAAGTTTCAGCCCGGTACTGACCGCCCAGCGCCAACCCGACCGCACCCGCGGGCAGCTCGAACAGATTGCCCGTGACGTTCAGTTCCACCACATCCTGTTCGATGGTGGTGGTGTTCTTCGCCGTCACCTCAACATACTTCCGGCAGGCTTCAGAGATCGCATTGAAGCCAAACGGATTGTACCCTCCTTCGCAGAGGCTGGCGCCACCATCAGCAGCCGTCAGCAGGGACTGGACGGCATTATACGAGACGTTGCCATACTGGGTTTCGGTGGTGCTGACACGCCCCGTTGCCGCGTAGAAGTCGTATTTCCAGCTGTTGATACCGGGGATATCGCCACGGAAGCCGCCCAGGACCTGGAATACGTTGTTCTCGTATTCCGAGATGCGGGGGCCAACCGTGTTGAAGCGAGTCAACAGCGGGATGTCGGCTGTGGGATTGGCACGACCGGCCGCCAGCGCAGCAAGGTCCGCCGGAATGAAGGGGTTCGTGACGGGCACGAAGAAGGACCCCTGGCTTCCGGTCGGTGCCGGGCTTGGCGCCAGCTGAGTCTTGGAGTTGTAGTTGGTGAAGAAGCCAGAGGCATAGGCTTCGATATAGTCGTTGATCTTGTAGCGGGAGGTGCCGGCAATGTTGACCCGCTCCAGCGGCAGGATCAGGGCGTTCTCCGGCTCGAAATTATAGCTGACGCGCTTATCACCACCATTGCAGCTACCGTCGAGGATGCAGGTCGACAGCTGGCTGGGATCGACCTTGACGTTGAACGGCGCCGGGGCGCTGCTGCTGTGGCTGATGCTGAACAGGCTGCCGTCGGGATTGAAGCTGTAGCGGTCGTTTCGCGACACCGTGCCCGAGCTGTAGCCGGAATATTTACCGAACACGGAATCGACCGCAGCCTGGGTCGGAGCGTTGGCGCCGAACACCACCGAGCCCCAGGGCAGGTAGGAGGTGGTGGAGGTGGCCTGGGACGTGAAATCGCGCTCGCCCTTGCCCAGCCGATCACGCTCGGAGTAGCCGATGCTCAGGGTCGTGTTGCCTCGGCCCTGGGCAAAATTGCCGCCGAGCGTGACATCGGCCGATTTCTCCTTGGCGTCGCCCTCACCCGAAATGCCGTACTGCAGGTTGGACTCGATGCCTTCGAAATCATCCTTGAGGATGAAGTTTACCACACCGGCAACGGCATCGGCACCGTACACGGCGGAGGCACCGCCGGAGATGACCTCCACGCGGTCAACCAGCGCGCCGGGAATGGTATTGACGTCCACCGACATGCTGGAGTCGGAGCCAATCATCCGGCGACCGTTGATCAGCACCAAGTTACGGTTGCTGCCAAGGCCGCGCAGATTGATGTTGGCACGACCGCCGGCTGAGGGGTTGTTTGATGTCGTGGTCGCGTCCGGCACGACCTGCGGCAACTGATTCAACAGGTTTTCCGCAGTCAGGGAGCCGGTCTGCTGGAACTGCTCGGCGCCGACGGTCGACAGCGGGCTGTCAGACACAAAGTCCTTGCGCGCGATGCGCGTACCGGTGACGACGATTTCGTCCAGCGATCCCGTATCCTGGGCAAGTGCCGGCACAGCGATGGCGCTGAGTGCGGCACCTGCCAGCAGGGCGGAGCGAGCAGCGTTGCGCTTCCAACTCTCAATGATCATGAAGCCAGTTCCCCTGTTTTACGCGTCTTGTCGACGTCGTTCTGAATACGGACGCGCCCTGGCCACTGGCTAAGGTGACCGAAGATACGCCCATTGTTCGCGCCAGCAGCGTACACCGCGCATGGCAGATGATTCGAATTAGCAGAGAAGATCCGGCACACGCAACGGCGCGCGGATACAGTCGGGGCTTTATTGCTCACCACCGTTGCATTTTTGCACAGAATGTCAGCATCGGCGCAGAAACAGTTCCGAAAGTGCCAATTGGGCGTGCAGATATCTGGCGCCGATACAGGCAATCCGCTGATAGAATGGGCACATGCGGCGGTCAGCCGCGCGGAGGCGTCTCGTCGGTGTTGAAGAGTTCGGCAACCGGACAGGCCAGGATTCGGCTATCCGCCGTCTCGGCCTGCTCGAACAATGTGGCCAGCCGGTGCTGCCATCCCGTCTCCAGATGTCCGACCGAGCGCAGGTTGCCGCGCAGCCCCAATCCCAGGCTGTGGCGGAGATCGTCGATGGTGGCCTGGTGCAGGTCACGGGTGGAGACCCAGGTCCCGCGCGCCGTGCGCTCCACCCAATGGGCGGCGCGCAATTGCTCCAGCATACCGTCGATGATGGCGGCGCCCACGGGGATGACCCGGGCCAGATGCTGGCGGCGCACGCCCACGCCCAGCCGGGCCGCCCGCTGCAGTTCGCCCAGGATGGCGATGGCGATGACGATGCGCTGGGCCGACAGCAGCCCCTCCGGTCCGCCCTGGGTGATCTTGCCGGCCCGCCATTCCGGCAGCACGGCGGTGATCTCCGCGCCGAACAGCACGATCGACCAGACGAGGTTCAGCCAGAGCAGGAAGATCGGCACCGCCGACAGGGCGCCATAGATGGTCTCATAGGTGGGAAACGCCGTGATATAGAGGGCGAAGCCGATCTTCGACAGCTCCATCAGCAGGGCGGCGGCCAGACCGCCGGCCAGGGCATCCTTCCAGCCGACATCGCGGTTGGGAATGGTCAGGTACATCAAGGTGAAGGCCGCCGCCTCGAACAGGCCCGGCATCAGGAAACGCAAGCCCCCGATGGCCTGGCTGCCGAACAGGTGCATGTCGGTCAGGATGCTGGAGCTGACCGACATGCTGGCCCCCAGCAGCAGCGGCGCCATGGTCAGTACGGCCCAGAACGACAGCAGCCGCACGATGATCGGCCGCGGCTCGCTGGCGCGCCAGATGGCGTTGAAGGCCCCCTCGACCGAGAAGAACAGCAGGATCGAGGTCACGGCCAGACCGATGGCGCCAAATCCGGTCAGGGCGGCGGCATTGGCCATGAAACTGCTAGCATAGCTCTGGATCTGCTGGCCGACCGACGGCACCAGGAATTCGAACAGCAGGGTCTGCGCCTGATCCTTCAGGCGGCTATAGGCGGGAAAGGCCGTGAAGATGGCGAAGGTCAGGGTCAGCAGCGGCACCAGCGCCAGCAGCGTCGTATAGGTCAGCGAGGCGGAAGCCTGGAAATCATTGTTGCGCCAGAAACGGCCGCCCGCATGCAAGAGGATGGCGCCGCCGTCCCGCAGACGGCCGGGAAGGTGCCGCAGCCCCTCCCCGACCCCCGCCAATCGCGTGGCTGCGCGGCTGCGGGGGCTCATGCCCGCCTCCCGCGTTTGACCGGGCATGGCATTCGTGTAGGATGCGCGCCGTTTTTCCGACCCCCCCCGCTGCGCGGTCCGGCCGTCGCCGGGGAGGATCGACGCGGAGAAGAAGAGATGACCGAGACCACCCCGGCCCCGCTGATGGCCGGCAAGCGCGGCCTGATCATGGGCGTCGCCAACGACCGTTCCATTGCCTGGGGCATTGCCCAGGCCGCACATGCCCATGGTGCCCAGCTGGCCTTCACCTATCAGGGCGACGCCCTGCTGAAGCGCGTGCGCCCCCTGGCCGAGCAGGTGGGGTCCGACCTGGTCCTGCCCTGCGATGTCACCGACGAGGCCAGCATCGACGCGACCTTCGCAGCCATCAAGGAGAAGTGGGGCGGTCTGGACTTCGTCGTTCATGCGATCGCCTTCTCCGACAAGAACGAACTCGACGGGCTGTATCTCAACACCAGCCGGGCCAACTTCGCCCGGACCATGGACATCAGCTGCTACTCCTTCACGGCCGTCGCCCAGCGCGCCGTGCCGCTGATGGGAGCCGGCGGCAGCCTGCTGACGCTCAGCTACTATGGCGCCGAGCAGGTGATGCCGCACTATAATGTCATGGGTGTCGCCAAGGCGGCGCTGGAAGCCAGCGTGAAGTATCTGGCCAACGACCTGGGGCCGCAGGGCATCCGCGTCAATTCCATCTCCGCCGGCCCGATCAAGACCCTGGCCGCCAGCGGCATCGGCGATTTCCGCTTCATCCTGCGCTGGAACGAGCTGAACGCGCCGCTGCGCCGCAACGTCACCATCCAGGAAGTGGGCAACAGCGCCCTGTTCCTGCTGTCCGACCTGGGATCCGGCGTCACCGGCGAGAACCTGCATGTGGATGCCGGCTATCACACCGTCGGCATGGCCCGCGTCGACACCGCGGCCGAGACGGGCGCCCTGCTGGCCAGCATGACCCCGTCCGCCGGCTGACGGACGGACCGGCGGGCGCAGCGGCGCCCGCCCCTACCCTGGAGGCCCGGCCGATGGCAGGCAATTCCTTCGGCACCCTGTTCCGCTTCACCACCTTCGGCGAAAGCCATGGCCCGGCCATCGGCTGCATCGTCGACGGGGTGCCGCCGCGCCTGCCCCTGGACGAACCCTTCATCCAGGCCTTCCTCGACCGGCGCAAGCCGGGCCAGTCCAGATATGTGACGCAGCGGCGCGAGCCGGACCGCGTCCAGATCAAGTCCGGCGTGTTCGAGGGGCTGACCACCGGCACGCCGGTGATGCTGTTCATCGAGAACGAGGATCAGCGCTCGAAGGATTACGGGGACATCAAGGACAAGTTCCGCCCCGGCCATGCCGACTACACCTACTGGGCCAAGTACGGCATCCGCGACTATCGCGGCGGCGGGCGCTCCAGCGCCCGGGAAACTGCCAGCCGCGTCGCCGCCGGCGCCGTGGCGCGCCGCGTGCTGGAACTGGCGGGAACACCGGTGCTGATCCGCGCCGCCCTGGTCCAGATCGGCGCCCGCCGGATCGACCGCAGCCGGTGGGAGTGGGCCGAGGTGGAGCGGAATCCGTTCTTCTGCCCGGATGCGGAAACCGCGGCACTCTGGGCCGGGGATCTGGACGAGCTGCGCAAAACCGGCGATTCCGTCGGCGCCGTGGTCGAAGTGGTGGCTTCGGGCGTGCCGGCTGGCTGGGGCGAGCCGATCTATGACAAGCTCGACAGCGAGCTGGCCGCCGCCATGATGAGCATCAATGCCGTCAAGGGCGTGGAGATCGGGGCCGGGTTCGCCGCCGCCGCGTTGACCGGCATCGACAATGCCGACGAGATGCGGATGGGGCCGGACGGCCAGCCCCTGTTCCTGTCGAACCATGCCGGCGGCATCCTGGGCGGCATCAGCACCGGCCAGGACATCGTGGTCCGCTTCGCCGTGAAGCCCACCAGCTCCATCCTGACCCCGCGCCAGACGCTGGACATCCATGGGCAGGAGACGGAAATCGTCACCAAGGGCCGGCACGACCCCTGCGTCGGCATCCGGGCGGTGCCGGTGGGCGAGGCCATGATGGCCTGCGTCCTGGCCGACGCCTTCCTGCGTCATCGGGCCATCGCCGGTGACCGCTGACCCCCTGCCCCCGTCGTCACGCCTGGTCGCCATCGATTTCGAGACGGCCAATGAAAGCCGGGCCAGCGCCTGCGCCATCGGTCTGGCCTGGATCGAGAACGGGCGCGTCGTCCGGACCGAGGAGTTCCTGATCCGGCCGCCGGAACTGCGCTTCACGCCGTTCACCATCGCGGTCCATGGCATCCATCCCGACGATGTGCGCGACGCACCGGAATTCCCCGAGATCTGGCTGCGTCTGTTGCCCGATCTGGACGGTGCCTTGCTGCTGGCCCACAATGCCAGCTTCGACATGAGCGTGCTGCGCGCCATGCTGCAGCAGTACGGGCTGTGGGTACCGGAGCATTCCTTTCTCTGCACGCTGGTGGCGGCCCGCCGGCTCTGGCCCGATCTCGCGCGGCACAAGCTGAACTATCTCGCCTGGCATTTCGGCATCGAGCTGGACCATCACAAGGCCGGCAGCGACGCCCAGGCCTGTGCCGAAATCGCACTCCGCGCCATGGAGCATGTGGGCGCTGCCGATATCCGGACCTTGGCGGCAGCCGCAGGCCTGGCATTCGGCAGTCTCACCGAAGGGACACCCTGCCGCCTCCGCTCTCCGGTCAAAACGCCCCGCGACAGCGGCACATCCCGAGCCGGGCGCGCACCGCTTCCCGCGGTTCGGACCGATCCCGTCCTGCAGGGACGGCACATCTGCTTTACCGGCGCTCTCGCGAGTCTGACTCGCGGCGAGGCCGAGTCCCTGGCTGTCAGAGCCGGATTGCAACCCCAAAGTAGCGTAACCCGGCAGACGGATTTCCTTGTGGTGGGTCGCGCCCGTGACACCACCAAGCTGATGCGGGCACGGGTCCGTCAGGCCGTGGATGGACGCCCTCTGCTTCTCGACGAGGCGGAATTCCGCGCTCTGCTTGGACTTTCGACCGACAAGCTGGCAGGCAGAATCCCGTAACAAAGCAGCGTTTGCTGCGCTGCGATTCACCGATTATGTCGCGCCCTTCTCCATTTTTCGTGCATTGCCACGGTTCGAAGCGCTAAGAACACAATGAAATCAATAGCGCCAGCCATGGCCGGCATAGCCGGCTATGGCACATGCCTCTGGGGGCATTAGAAGGAGAGGGGACGTGTCGACTCTAATCAAGAACGCGATCTGGATCGCGGTCGGCATTTTCGGGGCCGCCTGTCTGGGCGGTATCGCCCTGAATCGGGGGGAAACGATCAACGCCTTCTGGTTCATCGCTGCGGCCGCCGGCATCTACGCCGTCGGCTACCGGCTCTATGCCGGCTGGATCACCGCCCAGGTCCTGAGCGCCGATCCCAGCCGGGCTACTCCGGCTCTGCGGCTCAATGACGGCCGCGACTACGTTCCGACCCACCGCTGGATCACCTTCGGCCATCACTTCGCCGCCATCGCCGGCGCCGGCCCGCTGGTCGGCCCCGTGCTGGCGGCCCAGTTCGGCTATCTGCCCGGCACCATCTGGCTGCTGGCCGGCGCCGTGCTGGGCGGCTGCGTGCAGGACATGGTGATCCTGTGGTGCTCCACCCGCCGCAACGGCCGCACGCTGGGCCAGATGGCCCGCGACGAGCTGGGGCCGGTGGCCGGTTCCGCCGCCCTGGTCGGCACCCTGATGATCATGGTGCTGATCGTGGCCGTGCTGGGCCTCGTGGTGGTCAATGCCATGAAGCACAGCCCCTGGGGCACCTTCACCGTGGCCATGACCATTCCCATCGCCATCCTGGTCGGCGTCTACATGCGTGTCCTGCGCCCGGGCCGGGTGATGGAGGGATCGCTGATCGGCCTCGTATTGCTGCTTGCCTCCACCTTCGGCGGCGGCTGGGTGGCCCATCATCCCGTGCTGGGTCCGCTGTTCGACTTCGACGGACCGACCCTGGCCCTGATGGTCATCGCCTATGGTGTCGTCGCCGCCATCCTGCCGGTCTGGCTGCTGCTGGCACCGCGCGATTACATCAGCACCTTCATCAAGCTGGGGGCCATCCTGCTGCTGGCCTTCGCCGTCATCGTCCTGCGCCCCGACATGCACATGCCGTCGATCACGCGCTTCGTTGACGGGACGGGGCCGGTGGTGGCCGGTCACATCTATCCGTTCCTGTTCATCACCATCGCCTGTGGCGCCATCTCGGGCTTCCATGCCCTGATCTCCTCCGGCACCACGCCGAAGCTGATCGCCAGCGAGGCCGACCTGCGCCTCGTCGGCTATGGCAGCATGATGATGGAGAGCTTCGTCGGCATCATGGCCCTGATCGCGGCCTGCGTGCTGGAGCCGGGCGTGTATTTTGCCATCAACAGTGCGGCCGGCGTCGTCGGCGCCTCTGCCGATCAGGCCGTGGCCACCATCAGCGGCTGGGGCTTCCCGGTCACGGTGGAGACCATGACCACCCTGGCCAAGGAGATGGGCGAGACCACGCTGATGCACCGGACCGGTGGCGCGCCGTCGCTGGCCGTGGGCATGGCGCACATCTTCGCCGGGGCCTTCGGCCAGAGCATGATGGCCGTCTGGTACCATTTCGCCATCATGTTCGAGGCCCTGTTCATCCTGACGGCCGTGGATGCCGGCACCCGCGTGGGCCGCTTCATGCTGCAGGACCTGCTGGGCAATATCTGGAAGCCGCTGGGCAACACCGGCTCCTATCCGTCCACGGTCATCTGTTCGGCCCTGTTCGTCGCCGCCTGGGGCTATTTCCTCTATATCGGCGTCATCGACCCCTATGGCGGCATCAACATCCTCTGGCCGCTGTTCGGCATCTCCAACCAGATGCTGGCCGCCATCGCCCTGGCCATCGCCACGGCCGTCCTGGTGAAGCAGGGCAAAGCGCGCTATGCCTGGGTCACCGGCCTGCCGATGGCCTTCCTGGCCGTGACCACCACGGTGGCGTCGTGGGAGAAGCTGTTCTCCGTCGACCCGCGCGTGGGCTTCCTGGCCGGTGCCGACGCCCTCGCCGCCAAGCTCGAGGCCGGCACCCTGACCGGCAAGGCCCTGGAGACGGCGCCGCAGCTGATCTTCAACCAGCGTCTGGACGCCGGCCTGACGGTGTTCTTCATCCTGGTGCTGTGGGTCACCATCATCGAGATGGCCCGCATCTCCTGGCGCCACACCAAGGGCCTGTCGGTGCCGCCGCTGTCCGAAGCGCCCTATGCTGCGGCCAGCGACTTCGACGCCGCCGTGGTCACGCGTGGAGGGCACTGAGCCATGATGGCGGGACCTGCCAGCTTTCTGCGCTCCGCCTGGACCGTCCTGCGGGAGGTTTCCGGTGACAACGCCTACGAAAGCTATCTGGCCCGTCACGCCGAGACGCACCCGGACCAGCCACCGCTGGACCGGGAAGCGTTCTACCTGTCGGAACTGGACCGGCGCTGGAGCGGGGTGAACCGCTGCTGCTGACCGGCGAAGACCGACCGACAGCCTGCAAGGGCCCGGATCGTTCCGGGCCCTTTTTCTTGCCGGAATCCGGCTCTCCCTATTCGATGACCTCCGCCACCTCGCGCATGCCCAGCGCCGTGGTCAGCAGGATGGCGTCGGCCCGCAGCAGATCCGCCACGGTCACCGGCCGGGACTCCGCGCTCCAGGCTTCCGCCAGGGTGGCGCGCATGGTGCCCGGCAGGGCACCCTCGGCCACCGGCGGCGTCACCCAGGTCCCGTCGATCTGCAGGAAGATATTGGAGGAACTGGTTTCCGCCACCCGACCTTGTGTGTTCAGCATGACGGCATCGTCCGCGCCCCGGCGGGCCGCCTCCTGGCGCGCCAGGATGCCGTCGAGATAGTTCAGGCTTTTCACCCGGCTGAGCGGGCTCTTCTCGTTGCGGCAGGTATTGCGCGCTACCACCAGCCGGGCCGGCGGTAATGGCCCGGGCAGCGGGCTGGCCGTCAGCAGCAGGGTCGGCATGGGATTGGCGGGGCGCAGCAGGCCGCGTGGTCCCGGCCCGGCCGTCAGCGTCAGGCGCACGGCCGCCGCCTCCAGCCCGTTGGCCGCAGCCACCGCGTCCACCGCATCGGCCAGGATCTCGTCCGTGGCCGGAATATCCAGGTCCAGCAATCTGGCCCCGGCCCGCAGACGAAGGAAATGCGCCTCCAGCCTTTGCCCGGTCCGGTCCTGTACCCGGATGGTCTCGAACAGCCCATCGCCCAGGGTGAATCCGCGGTCGAAGGGATCGATGCGCAAGGACTGCGCCGGAACCAGACTCCCGTTATGCCAGACCACCGTCATGCCGCTTCCACCCCTTCCTCACCCGACACCGGCGGCCATGCCATGGCCGGGTCGAGCGCCACCAGCAATGCCCGTACCTTCGTCAGGCTTTCCTCATACTCCGACACCGCGTCGCTGTCGGCGACAATGCCGCCGCCTGCCTGCGCCTGGACCTGGATCCGCCCATCGTCTCCCGGGGCCATGGCCAGCGTCCGGATGATGATGGAACTGTCCATGGCCCCATCCCAGCCGATCCAGGCCACGGACCCGCAATAGGGGCCGCGCCGTGCCGGTTCCAGCTCATGGATGATCTCCATGGCCCGGATCTTCGGCGCCCCGGTAATGGAGCCGCCGGGAAAAGCGGCGCGCAGCAGATCCACGACCCCGAAACCGGGACGCAGACGCCCCTCCACCACCGAAACCAGATGATGCACGGTCCTGTAGCTCTCCAGCCCCCAGAGCTGGGGCACCCGCACGCTGCCGACCTCCGCCACCCGCGACAGGTCGTTGCGCAGCAGGTCGACGATCATGAGATTTTCGGCCCGGTCCTTCTCACTGCCCAGAAGCTCCGCCGCCAAGGCATCGTCTTCCACCGGTGTCGTCCCGCGTGGACGGGTACCCTTGATCGGCCGCGTCTCGATCCGGCCATCCGCCGACAGGGCCAGGAAACGCTCCGGAGAACCGGAGGCGATGGCCCGTCCCTGCCCCAGATTGAGGAACGCACTGAAGGGCGCCGCCGTCCGCGGCCGCAGCCGCCGATAGACCTGCCAGGGGGTCGCGTCCGCGGCCAGACGGGCCAGGAACCGCTGTGTCAGGTTGGCCTGATAGATGTCGCCGGCGCGGATATAGGCCAGCAGCCGGCCCAGCGCCGCGGCATAGGCGCCCGGCGTCAGTTCGGCCCGCCAGCCGGGTGCCGCCAGCAGACAGGCCTCGTCATCCCTATCCGGCGCAACAGGCGATGACAGGCGCTGCGCCAGCGCGGCCGCGCGCCGGGCGGCTTCGTCCGGGCGGCGGCGCGGGTCCCGCTCCCGCTCGCCACCGCTGACCACCCAGGCCTGTCGGGCATGGTGGTCGAACAGGGCCACCGTATCATAAAGCCCGATGGCCAGATCGGGCAGCGGCAGCCCCCGGCGCCGTGGAACCGGCAGCCGCTCCAGCCAGATCCCGGCCTCATAGCCGAGGAAACCGACGGCCCCGCCCTGGAAGGGCGGCAGGGCCGGCAGGGCCGGACGGGTGTGGACGGACAGCAGCCGCTCCAGCACATGGAACGGATCGCCCGTCACCGGCGTGCCATCCACCCGCACGCTGCCGCCGTCCGCTTCGATCCAGGCGAAGGGGTCGGCACAGACGGCACTGAACCGCCCCCGTCCGCCACCGGCGGCTCCGTCCAGCAGCATGGTCCCCGGCAGGCCGGCCAGCGCCTGGGCGGCATCGGCCGGATCTCGGAACGGCAGGGGCAGGACGACGGGTAGGCAGATCATGGCGCGGACCATAGACCGCCGCCGGACCGGCAACAACCATCCAGCCGGTTACGGCGCAGCCGGTTGCGGCCCGGCGGGTTGCAGTGGCGCCTCGCGCCAGGGGCTGTGCGGACTGGCGCCTGATCCCCCGCTGTGGCTAAGTAGGCGCGCTGCGGCTTGGGCCGCACCGGACTTTCTAGAGGCGGTTGTCTCCATGCGCGTGATTCTTCGCATCTTCGCCGTGATCGGCATCCTGTCGGTCCTGCTGATCGGCGGGCTGGTGGCTCTGGTTGTCTCCTTCATGCCGGGAAAGCCGGCGCCGCTGCCGGACACCATGGTGTTGAGCTTCGATTTCGGCCGCTCCTTGAGCCAGGGCCATGCCAACGATCCTGTCTCCGCCCTGCTGGGCCAGCAATCCGCCACGATCAGCGACGTGGTCGGCGCCCTGAACGCCGCGGCCAAGGACCCGCGCATCAAAGGCCTGGTGGCGCGGGTCGGCGACAGTTCCCATTCGCTGGCCACGACCCAGGAACTGCGCGACGCCATCGACCGCTTCCGCAAGGCCGGCAAGTTCGCCATCGCCCATGCCGAAACCTTCGGTGAGACCGGCACCGGCATGCAGGCCTATTATCTGGCCAGCGCCTTCGACGAGGTCTGGCTGCAGCCGCTGGGCGACCTGTCCATCACCGGCATGCGGGCCGAACTGCCCTTCTACCGCGGAACGCTGGACAAGCTGGCGGTGGAGCCGCAGTTCGAACAGCGCAAGGAGTACAAGAGCTTCGCCGAGAGCTACACCCGCAAGGAGCCGTCGGCTGCCAACCGCGAGGCGACGGAGAGCCTGGTGGGTGACCTGTTCGAGCAATGGCTGGCCGGCGTCTCCGCCAGCCGCTCTCTGCCGCCGGACAGTGTCCGCGCCGCCGTCGACCGGGCACCGCTGCTGGACAAGGAAGCGGTGGAGGCCAAACTGATCGACCGGCTCGGCTACTGGGACGAGGCGGTGGACAGCGCCCGCGAGCGGGCCGGCCTCGGCAAGGCCGCCCCCCATCCCGCCGCACAGAAGGCTGGAAGCCGCGACGGCCTGATCGGGCTGCTGACCTACCGCGAGGCCGCCCCGCCCTCGCCGCCGGCCGACGCGCCGGTGGTGGCACTGATCGTCGGCAGCGGCGCCATTGTCCGCGGCGGCTCCGAGGTGGACCCGCTGTCGGGAGAGGCGAGCTTCGGTGCCACCGCCGTGGCCCGGGCCTTCGAGAGCGCCATCGACGATCCCGACGTCAAGGCCATCCTGTTCCGTGTCGACAGCCCCGGCGGCTCGGCCGTGGCGTCCGAGGTGGTCCGCCGTCAGGTGCAGAAGGCCCGCGCCGCCGGAAAGCCGGTGGTCGTCTCCATGGCCGATGTGGCCGCATCCGGTGGCTACTGGGTCTCCATGGGGGCCGACCGCATCGTTGCCCAGCCCGGCACCATCACCGGCTCCATCGGTGTGGTGGCGGGCAAGATCGTGGCCAAGGGGCTGATGGACATGGTCGGCGTCAGCACGGCCCCGATCAGCCGCGGCCGCAATGCCGGCATGTGGTCGGGCAACGATCCCTTCACCCCCTCGCAGCTGGAGCGGCTGAATGCCCAGCTGGACAGCACCTATGCCGGCTTCCTGCGTGGCGTGTCCGAAGGCCGGCAGCTGCCGCTGGAGAAGGTGGAGCAGATCGCCCGCGGCCGGGTCTATACCGGCCGGCAGGCCAAGGAGCTGGGGCTGGTCGACGCCCTGGGCGGGTATGATGTGGCGCTGAAGCAGGTCCGTGACCTGCTGGGCCTGCCGGAAACGGCACCGCTGGCCGTTCTGCCACTGCCCCGGCCGAAGAATCCGCTGCAGACCCTGATGGCCCTGGCTTCGGGTGACGAGTCGGAAGAAAGCGTGATGCAGTCGGTCAGCCGCCATCTCGGCGCCCAGGCCCTGGCCGATCTGCGGCCCGTGCTGGCTCCGCTGGCCCCGGTGCTGCGCCAGCGCAGCTTCGACGAGACCGTGCTGCTGATGCCGCCGCTGACGCTCGCCACCAACTGACCGACAACCGGGGACGGCCTCGCCGTCCCCGGCCCGGCTTCAGGCCTCGCGCACGCCGGCGATCAGGAACTCCTTGTTCCCCTCCGGGCCGGTGATGGGGCTCTCCGTGACCCCCAGCACCCGCCAGCCCGGCAATCCGGACAGCCAGCCGGTGATGCGCTCGCACACTTCCTGATGCAGTTCCGGCTCGCGCACGACGCCGCCCTTGCCGACCCGGCCCTTGCCCACCTCGAACTGCGGCTTGATCAGGGCGACCAGATGCGCGCCCGGCCGCGTCAGTCCCAGCGGGGCCGGCAGCACCGTCTCCAGCCCGATGAAGCTGGCATCGCAGACCACCAGGTCGATGGGATCGGGCACCTGCTCCGCGGTCAGGTGGCGGGCGTTGGTCTTCTCCATGACCACCACCCGCGGATCTTCCCGCAGCTTCCAGGCCAACTGGCCGTGCCCCACATCCACGGCATAGACCTTGGCCGCCCCGCGACTCAGCAGCACATCGGTGAAGCCACCGGTGGAGGCGCCCACATCCAGGGCGACCAGACCCGTGGGGTCGAGGCTGAACTGGTCCAGCCCCTTGACCAGCTTCAACCCGCCCCGGCTGACCCAGGGATGGTCCTGGCCCTTCACGGTCAGGGCCAGATCGGCAGCGACCATGTCCCCGGCCTTGTCGATGCGGCGCGTATCGGCATAGACCAGCCCGGCCAGGACCAGTGCCTGGGCCTTGGCACGGCTTTCGGCCAGCCCCCGCTCCACCAGCGCCTGATCGACTCTCACTTTTGGCTGCTTGGACATGCTTTGCAACTTCGTGGTATCTGAAGCGGAAAGAGGCGAGTCCCGAGGGATCGGAACAAGATGATGCGTATCCTGACCTGTGCCCTGCTGCTGGCCCTCCTGGGCCTCAGCGCCTGCAACACGGTGTCCGGCATCGGCAAGGACATCGAGAAGGCCGGCGAGGCCATCCAGGGCGCCGGCGAGAAAGGCAAGAAGTAGTCCGTTCGCATCCCCGCCGTCAAATGGCGCGGTGTGGGCTGTCCTGCGGGGAACGGCCCGGTCAAGGCCCGCGCGACGGACAGCCCCCGACATCATGATCCGGACCCCATGATCCTGTTGGGGCGCCGCACCCAGGGTGTCGGGCATCGCGCCCGTTTCGAACATAACCTCCGGGATAGGCAATCCGAATCGTCATTTCTTTCCTGAAATTACGCCTAAATAATTTCAATAGGAACGGAATGGAGGAGGAGGTGTTGCCATGAGCTGGGCACCAATCTCCACAGCGGCCGCCAACCTGTCGCGTTGGCTCGTGGATGTCCTCAGCGAGGACAAGCCGCCTCACGGCCCCGGCGTGACCGTCCGGGGGGCCGGGGCTCCCACCATGGTCGACCCGTTGCCCGTCGAGATGCAGACCCGGCTGAAACGCATGCTGGCCGGCGGCTCCCGGGCGGCCGTGGGCATGCATCTCATCGGCTTCGACACGCTGAAGGCCCGGCTCGGCCCCCGCTGGCCCCTGGTCCTGCACCGGGTCCAGGGCCTGACCGAGCGGCTGATCCAGCAGTCGGCCGGGGAGCATGACATCTGGTTCCGCCTGGGCGACGAGAACTATGTCATCGTCTTCGCCACGCTGGGCAAGCAACAGGCCCAGCTGGTCTGCGCCAAGTTGGTGGAACAGTTGCATACGCTGTTGCTGGGCGATCCCGACGCCGCCCATGTCACGGTGGAAACCATGATCATGAAGGTCGGCGGCAGCACCCTGGTCGAACGGCACAGCCTGGCCGAGCTGTTGTCCGATGCCCCGCGTCGGGACGACGACGCGCTGGAGGCGACCGGCACCCTGCCATCCCCGGACATGGCCATGTCCGGCATGTCCCTCGTCCCCGCCTCCACCCCGGCCGATTTGACCGGCGTGGAGATGTGGTACCAGCCGATCTGGGACACGCAGCACAAGGCGATTTCCGCCTATCTCTGCCGCCCCCATCGGCGGGGCCGGGATGGCGGTGGCACCTGGGGCTATGACATCCTGTCCCAGCCCGACAATGGCGACCAGTGTCTGGCGCTCGACCTGCTGGGCCTCGATGAGAGCATCGCCACCGTCGATGACCTGCACCGCAACCGCTTCCGGCTGATGCTGGTGCTGCCGCTGCATTTCGAGACCATGGCCTCCGCCACCCGGCGGCAGACCTATCTGGCCCACTGCCACAGCATTCCGCGGCATCTGCTGCGCTACATCATGTTTGTCCTGGTGGGTCTGCCCATCGGCATCCCCGTGGGGCGTCTGGCGGAAATCGTCAGTGCGCTCAAGCCCTACAGCCGCATCATCATGGCCAATGCCGATCCGCGCAGTGCCAATCTGCAGGTGTTCGCGGCGGCCGGCATCAACGGGGTGGGCACGGATCTTCCTTTTGTCCAGCAACGGGACCTGAGCCCGGCCGAGGCCCAGCGCATGGCCGCGTCAGCCCAGAAGGCCAAGCTTCTGACCTATATCGGTGATATCAGGGCGCCGGAGACGGCGCTGCTGCTGCAGGAGGCGGGGATCCTCTTCATTCACGGTCCGGCTGTCGGGCCGGCCCAGGAATTCCCCAGCCATATGGCCCGGTTCACCGCCGACGACCTGCGCCAACGTCTGGCCGAGGCACACTGACCGACGGCCGGGGGCACCAGCCCCCGGCTCCGAGGCCTGCGGCTGCTGCGATCTCAGGCCCGGGCGGTCGCGCTGCCGGCTGTGTCGATGCCCAGCGCCTTCAGGGCCGTGGCAACGATGTGCCGGGCATTGAGGCCCGCTTCCTCATACTGCTTGTAGGGCGAATCATGGTCCTGGAACTGGTCCGGCAGCACCATCGGCCGGACCTTGCAGCCATGATCCAGCAATCCCTCATGGGCCAGGAAGTGCAGCACGAAGCTGCCGAATCCGCCGATGGAGCCTTCCTCGATGGTGATCAGCACCTCATGGTCGGCCACCAGCCGGCGGACCAGATCCTCGTCCAGGGGCTTGGCGAAGCGGGCATCGGCCACCGTGGTGGACAGGCCGCGGGCGGCCAGATCCTCGGCTGCCTTCATGGCCTCGGCCAGACGGGTGCCCAGCGACAGGATGGCGATCTTGCTGCCCTGGCGCAGGACGCGGCCCTTGCCGATCTCCAGCGGCACGCCCTGCTCCGGCATATCCACGCCCACACCCTCGCCACGCGGATAGCGCACGGCGATCGGGCCGGCATCATAGGCGGCACAGGTGGCCACCATATGCACCAGTTCGGCCTCGTCGGCGGCGGCCATCAGCACCATGTTGGGCAGGCAGCCGAGATAGGCCACATCGAAGGCGCCGGCATGGGTGGCACCGTCCGACCCCACCAGCCCGGCCCGGTCGATGGCGAAGCGCACCGGCAGGTTCTGGATGCAGACATCATGCACCACCTGGTCATAGGCGCGCTGCAGGAAGGTGGAATAGATGGCGCAGAACGGCTTGTAGCCCTCCGCCGCCAGACCGGCCGCGAAGGTCACGGCATGCTGCTCGGCGATGGCCACATCATACATGCGGTCGGGAAAGGCTTTCTCGAACAGATCCAGCCCGGTCCCGGACGGCATGGCGGCGGTCACCGCCAGCACGCGCTCGTCCTTCTGCGCCTCCTTGACCAGGCTTTCGGCGAAGACGCGGGTGTAGCTGGGGGCATTGGCCTTGGGCTTGGCCTGGGTGCCGGTGATGACGTCGAACTTGGTGACAGCGTGCAGCTTGTCGGCACTGGCCTCCGCCGGGGCATAGCCCTTGCCCTTCTGCGTGACGCAATGGATCAGCACCGGGCCGCCATGGGGATCGTCGCGCACATTCTCCAGGATCGGGACCAGATGGTCGAGATTGTGCCCGTCGATGGGGCCGACATAGTAGAAGCCCAGCTCCTCGAACAGGGTGCCGCCGGTGACCATGCCACGGGCATATTCCTCGGCCCGCCGGGCGGCGTTCAGCAGTGGCCGCGGCAGATGCTCGGCCACCTGGCGGCCGATATCGCGCAGGCCGCGATAGGATTTCGACGAGATCAGCCGGGACAGATAGGCACTGAGCGCCCCCACCGGCGGCGCGATCGACATGTCGTTGTCGTTGAGGATGACCACCAGCCGCGAAGCCAGCGCCCCGGCATTGTTCATGGCCTCATAGGCCATGCCGGCGCTCAACGCGCCGTCACCGATGACGGCGATGACATTGTTCCTGGCTCCGGCCTTGTCGCGGGCCACGGCCATGCCCAGGCCGGCGGAAATGCTGGTGGAGCTGTGGGCCGCGCCGAACGGGTCATACTCGCTCTCGGCCCGCTTGGTGAATCCGGACAGGCCGCCGCCCATGCGCAGGGTGCGGATACGGTCGCGGCGGCCGGTGATGATCTTGTGCGGATAGCACTGGTGCCCCACATCCCAGATCAACCGGTCGGCGGGCGTGTTGAAGACGTAATGGATGGCCACCGTCAGCTCGACGACACCGAGACCGGCTCCCAGATGACCACCGGTCACGGAAACGGCGTCGATGGTCTCCTGACGGAGTTCTTCCGCCAGCTGCCGCAGCTGGGACGGGGGCAACCGGCGCAAATCGGCCGGAACCCGCACCTGATCCAGCAGCGGGGTCTTCGACTGACCCATTCCTCAACACTCCCCCGGTTTATGATCGCCGCTCGACGACGAAGCGGGCGACTTCTTTCAGCATATCTGCGCGTGAACCGAAAATGTCCAGGTGCCCAGCCGCCTGGTCCGCCAAACGGCGAGCCTGGGCCTTCGCCCGGTCTACCCCTAAAATAGAGACGAATGTTGCCTTTCCCGCGGCAACATCGCGGCCGACAGCCTTGCCGGTCTCATCCTCCGTGCCTTCCACATCCAGCAGGTCGTCCGCGATCTGGAACGCCAGCCCCAGATCATGGGCATAGGCCTGCAGCGCGTGCAGGTGCGCCGGGCTGGCCTTGCCGAGGATGGCGCCGGCAGCGGCCGAGAAGGCGATGATGTCGCCGGTCTTCATGCGCTGCAGCCGGGTGATGGCACCGATGTCGAAGGGGGTGCTCTCGGCG
Source organism: Oleisolibacter albus (assembly GCF_003336875.1). GTDB lineage: Bacteria > Pseudomonadota > Alphaproteobacteria > Azospirillales > Azospirillaceae > Niveispirillum > Niveispirillum album. The sequence continues at coordinate 89,510 of NZ_QGNJ01000013.1, forward strand.
ATCAGATCCAGCATCTGGCCGCCGACCATGCCGCGGGCGCCGGCAGCCCGGGACAGGGCCGCCACCAGCCTGCACCGGACCTGCGGGTCCTCATGGGTCTCCGGATCGGCCAGCACCTCGAAGGCCGCCGTCAGCAGGGCGTCGCCGGCCAGGATGGCCGTCGCCTCGTCGAACTGGAGATGCACCGTCTTGCGGCCGCGGCGCAGCGGGCTGTCATCCATGGCCGGCAGATCGTCATGGATCAGGCTGTAGCAGTGGATGAACTCCACCGCCGCCGCCGTGCGCAGGGCACAGGCCGGCGCCACCCCGAACATGCGGGCGCTTTCCATCACCAGGAAGGGCCGCAGCCGCTTGCCGCCGCCCAGGCAGCCATAGCGCATGGCATCGAACAGCCGGGCCTCCATCAGGTCGGCCTTCGGCAGCAGCACGTCGATGGCGGCTTCCACCTGTTCCACGGTGTCCGCCATGGCGGCTGTCAGGGTCTTTGGCAGGCTCGGCATGCAAGGGGTCCGGTCACAAGGGGGCAGGAACGGGCGGATCAGTCCAGACGCGCAGGCTCTAACCCCAGCGCGCCATCAGCCGACACGGTGATGCGGTCGACCTTGGCCTGCGCCTCCCGCAGCTTCAGCTCACAATGGCGCTTCAACAGCGTGCCGCGCTCATAGAAGCGGATGGCGTCGTCCAGCTTGGCCTTCCCCTCTTCCAACTGGCGCACGATGCGCTCCAGTTCGGCAAGGGCATCCTCGAAACTCAGGGCCGCAACATCGGGCGGAAGGTTCTGATCTGTCATGATATGCCGTGACGTCATCGGAACGGCGGACTGTAGGACCGGAACCGCGCCTATTCAAGCATTGTGCCCCAGGGAAATATTGGACCCCAGGGAAATGATATGGGGAAATGCTGTCGCCCTTTACCTCCCCCTTCTGCCCGGCCGCATCAGACCGCCATCAGCGCCTTGACATGGGCCGCGGCGCAGCTTGCTAGCGCCCGCAGGTCGTACCCTCCTTCCAGACAGGAAACCAGGCGCCCCTGTGCATGCCGGTCGGCGATTTCCCCCAGCTTGGTCGTGATCCAGGCGAAATCAGCCTCGGTCAGGTGCAAACCGCCCAGGGGATCGCGGGAATGGCCATCGAATCCGGCGGAAATCAGCACCAGTTCCGGGCGGAAGGCATCCAGCCGCGGCAGCAGCTGCAACTGCACGGCATGGCGGAATTCCGGGCTGGCCGCCATGGGCGGCAGGCAGGCATTGACCACATTGTCGAAGTCCCCCCGCTCCTTGACGGAACCGGTCCCCGGATAAAGCGGCCATTGATGGGTGGAAGCATAGAGCAGGTCGGGATCGTGCTCGACGAAGCTCTGGGTGCCGTTGCCGTGATGCACGTCGAAATCAATGATGGCGATCCGCTTCAGCCCATGCACGGCCCGGGCATGGGCCGCGCCCACGGCCACATTGTTGAACAGGCAGAACCCCATGGACTTGTCCGGTTCGGCATGGTGCCCCGGCGGCCGCACGGCACAGAAGGCGTTGCGGATCTCTCCGCCGCACACCGCGTCCACGGCGGCAACCACCGCGCCCGCCGCCCGCAAGGCCGCTTCCCCCGATCCGGGAGAGATCACGGTGTCCTCATCGATACTGCGGATGCCCTGGACCGGTATGCCGTCCAGCACCTCGGCCACATGGGCCGCCGGGTGGACGCGCTCCAACTGCGCCCGTGTTGCCAACGGGGCGTCGCGGCGGTCGAGGAACATGAAGTTCTCGTCCTCCAGCGCGGCCAGAACGGCGCGCAGGCGGGCCGGGCACTCGGGATGCTCCTCCCCCGTATCATGCTCCAGGCAGGCGGGATGGGAAAACAGCGCCGTGTTCATGCAGTCCGTTCTTCTTCGGGTTTCCTCCAGGGTCCATTCTCTTCCAATCCCGCATGAGTTTCATGGGAAATCGTCACGGCCGCACATCGAACCGACTGATCCCGGCTTGCCGGCTCATCCCTCTTTGCGGATGCGCAGCGTATAGACGCCCCCCTCATCCCGGCTTTCCAGCAACAGGTGCCCGGTTTCCTTGCACCAGGTGTCGAAATCCCGCGGTGCCGCCTTGTCCGTGGCGGTCACAAGCAGCACGCCGCCCGGCGGCAGATCCTTCAGCCGCTTGCGGGCCCGCAGCACAGGCAGCGGACAGATCAGACCCGTGCAGTCCAGTGCGATTTCCTGATCGGCCATCGCCGTCTCCTCGGCATGCGCAAAAAAGTTAAAAATATATGAAAAATTTCGGCTAAGCGCTTGACGCCCGTCAGGACAGGCCAAGATTGCTTCGACATGGACCCGCACGAACTTAGAGTCAACGCACGGCGCGCCAGTATCCTGCTCAAGGCCATGGCCAATGAACGACGTCTGGAGATCCTCTGCCATCTGGCCGGGGGGGAACATTCCGTCAGCGCACTGGAACGGCTGCTGGGTCTGTCGCAGTCGGCATTGAGCCAGCACCTCGCCCGCCTGCGCCTGGATGGTCTGGTCAGAACCCGACGGAGCGCACAGACCATCTACTACCGCCTGGACGGACATCAGGCAGAGGTCGTCATGACCGCCCTCCACAGTCTGTTCTGCGGGGCCGGCACTGATGACAAGGCCAAGCCTGACAGTCAGCCGCTGTCGACGCGCTGAGGCGCACCCGCCTCAACCGGGATGCCGGACCAGACCGGCGACGGCCAGACAGAGCCAGCCACCGATGAAGGATAGGCCGCCAACCGGCGCCACCATCCCCAGGGCACTGGGGCCGAACCATCCCAGCAGGTAAAGCGCACCGGGGAACAGCAGGCAGCCGACAGCGAACAGGATGCCCGCCGGCAGCAGCGGCCCGCGCACGGCAGCCCTCCGGAGCGCGACGATGGCGGCGATGGCCAGGGCATGCACCATCTGATAGTGGCTGGCCGTGGTCCACAGCTCCACCGCCCGCTGGCCCTTCACCGGTCCCAGACCGTGGGAGGCATAGGCGCCACAGCCGACCGCGATGGCGCCGAACAGGCCGGCGGCCAGCAGCAGGGCACGGGTGGACCGATCGGACATCGCGGGGGACCTTCTTGCACAGGCGTCTCCGGTCCCCAGAGGGCAGGGCCTGGGCCGGACAACGGAACGGGCCGGAATCCCCATGCAGGAGATGCCGGCCCGTCGCCAGTTTTCCAGAAGAAGGGGCCGGGGAAAAGGGCCTTTCCCCGGCCCCGGCTGGTCAGGCCGCCGCCGGCAGATCGGCCAGCAGGATCTCGGCCTCGTCCAGCGCCTCGATGGTCAGCACCGCCTCGTCGCGGATGGCGGCGCCGTCACGGGCATCGATCTCCACGCCGTTGACCTTCACCCGGCCGCGGGCCGGCACCAGATAGGCCAGACGCCGGCCCAGCTCATGGGTGACGATGCTGCCCTTGGGCAGGGTCGCCCCCAGGATGGCCGCGTCCTGATGGATCATCAGGGCGCCCTTCTCGGCGTCACCCGGCCGGCCGCCGGCCAGGACCACCAGCTGTCCGGCCTTGTCGCCCTTGGGAAACTTGCGGGCCTCCCAGCGCGGCTCCACGCCGGCCTTGTTGGGGATGATCCAGATCTGGAAGATCTGGGTCACACCCGGCTCCCGGTTGTACTCGGCATGGACGATGCCGGTGCCGGCACTCATCACCTGCACGTCGCCTGCTTCCGTGCGCCCCTCATTGCCCAGGAAATCCTGGTGGGTGATGGCGCCCTGGCGGACATAGGTGATGATTTCCATGTCGCGGTGCGGATGCGGGTCGAACCCGGTGCCGGCGGCGATGGTGTCGTCATTCCACACCCGCAGCGGCCCCCACTGCATCCGGTTCGGATCACGGTAATGGCCGAAGCTGAAATGGTGTTTGGCGTCGAGCCAGCCGAAATGGGCGTTGCCCAGGCTCGACAGCGAACGGCGTTCGATCATGATACCCTCCTTGGCCCCGCCCCCGGCCCCGGACTGGCAGCCGGCGGGCGGTCCTGTTGCACGCATCAAAGGGCGGAACGGACCGGTCGGGCCGCACCCGTCCGCCCTGATCCGCAGCCTCAGCCCTTCAGCTTGGCCGCGATCTTGGCCACATGGGCACCCTGGAAGCGGGCGCCATCCAGTTCCACGGCGCTGGGCTTGCGGCTGCCGTCGGCGTCGGCCAGGGTGGTGGCGCCATAGGGCGTGCCGCCCTTGACCTCATCCAGCCCGCCCTGACCGGCGAAGGAATAGGGCAGGCCGACCACGACCATGCCGTGATGCATCAGCATGGGCAGGGTGGTCAGGATGGTGCTTTCCTGGCCGCCATGCTGCGAGGCGGTGCTGGCGAAGACACTGCCGACCTTGCCGATCAGCGCGCCCTTGGCCCACAGACCGCCGGTCTGGTCCCAGAAGTTGGCCATCTGCGAGGCCATGCGGCCATAGCGCGTCGGGGTGCCGATGATGATGGCGTCATAGTCCACCAGCTCCGTCGGGCTGGCGATGGGGGCCTGCTGGTCCAGCTTCATGCCGCTGCGCTTGGCGATCTCGTCCGGCACCAGTTCCGGCACGCGCTTGACGACGACCTCGGTCCCCGCAACGGACCGGGCGCCCTCGGCCACGGCCGAGGCCATGGCCTCGATATGGCCGTAGCTGGAATAATAGAGAACCAGAACCTTGGTCATCATCGGTCTCCTGCTTTTGTGGGGCGCGCCGTGGCGCTCCGTCTGCGTCTCGGGAAACGCCGGGGCGTTTCCTTGGATCGGTGTCGTTCACCGGTGGCCCTAGAGATAGCGCGTTGCCATTCCTCCGATAATCGCCGACATTCGCATCGGATCGTTTCACCGAACAGAACAATGGCGACTGGGCACCATGGACAAGCTGGAGGACCTCAGACTCTTCACCCTGGTGGCCGAAACACGGAGTTTCACCCGCGCCGCGGACAAGCTGAACCTGTCGAAATCGGCCGCCAGCCGCCGCATCGCCGAGCTGGAGGGACGGCTGGGTGCCCGCCTGCTGAACCGGACGACCCGCAGCATCAGCCTGACACCGGTGGGCCAGAGCTTCTTCGAGCGGGTGGCCCAGATCCTGGCCGAACTGGACGAGGCGGAATCCGCCGTCGCCAATGAACGGCAGGCTCCCCGCGGCCTGCTGCGGGTGGCGGCCCCCATGTCCTTCGGTCTGCGTCATCTGGCTCCGGTCGTGGCTGCCTTTCTCGACCAGTACCCCGAGGTCCAGGTCGAGATGGATGTATCCGACCGCTTCGTCGACCTGGTCGACGAAGGCTACGATCTGGCGGTGCGCATCGGCCGGCTGAAGGACAGTTCCCTGATCGCCCGGCGGATCTGCCCGATCCGGGCCGTGCTCTGCGCCAGTCCTGCCTATCTCGAAAAGCATGGGGCACCGCAGACACCGGATGATATCGCGGGCCGCGACTGCCTGCTCTACACCAACATGCCGACGCCCGACCTCTGGTCGTTCCGGACGGCACCGGGAGCGGAGGAAACCCGCACGGTGCGCGTCCATGGCCGGCTGCGCGTCAACAATGGCGACATGCTGCGCGAAGCCGCCATCGCCGGCCAGGGGCTGGTGCATCTGCCCACCTTCATCATCGGCGATGAGCTGGCGGATGGCCGGCTGGTGCCCCTGCTGCTGGACTGGACCGGACCGGACTCCGCCATGCATGCGGTCTATCCCGCCAACCGCCATCTCAGCCCGAAGGTCCGGGCCTTCGTCGATTTCCTCGCCGGCAAATTCGGCCCCGTCCCCTATTGGGACAGCGGCCTGACCGTGCTCAAGGGAGGGTGAGCGGCGCCGCACCCGGCGCAGCGGCAATCAGCGCACCGGCAGCACCGGCCGGCATCGGCCTGCCGAACAGATAGCCCTGCAGGAACTGGCAGCCGAGCCGGGTCAGTTCATCGGCCTGTTCCGGCAGCTCCACCCCTTCCGCCACCACCTCCAGGTCGAGCTGCTGGGCCAGGGCCATCATGGTGCGCAGGATGGTCCGGCTCTCATAGCGGTCGATCATGCTCTGGACGAAGGCCCGGTCCACCTTCAGGAAGTCGAACGGCAGGGTCTGGAGATAGGACAGGTTGGAATAGCCGGTGCCGAAATCATCCATGCACAGGCGGATGCCCAGGTCGCGCAGGCCGCTGAGGATTTCGGCGGCATAGGTCGGAGCACCGATGATGGTGCTCTCCGTCACCTCCAGCTTCAGCAGGGTCGGATCGACCCCGCTCTCGGCGATCACCGCCTGCACCCCATCAAGGAAGCCCGGCTCCGCCAGCTGTGCCGCCGAGATGTTGACCGAAACCCAGACCCGGCGGCCGGCATCGCGGTTCCAGGCCGCCGTCTGCAGGGCGGCCTGCCGGATGACCCAGCTTCCCAGCGGCACGATCAGGCCGGTTTCCTCGGCCGTGGGGATGAAGGCCACGGGGGCGATCATGCCCCGGACGGGGTGATGCCAGCGCACCAGCGCCTCGAAGGCCACGACCGCACGCGTTTCGGCCGCCACGATCGGCTGGTAATAGAGTTCGAACTGGTTCTGCCGCAATGCCGCATTGAGTTCGATGGAGAGTCCCAGCCGCCCCGGCTCCGGCGTCGAGCCGATGACCACCTCGACCAGCCGGCCATGGGCACGCTTCGACCGTTGCAGGCTCTCTTCCGCCCGCGCCACCAGCTCCTCGGCATGGCAGTCCCGGCCGGCCGACCAGGCCAGACCGGGCGTCACCAGCGGGTGGATCTCCTTGCCGGCCAGTTCCACAGGCGCGGTCAGGGCCTGGAGCAGGGTCTGAGTCTGGTGCCGCGCCTCTGCCAGCGTCGCGCCCGGCAGCAGGACGGCGAACTGGTCGCCGCCGATGCGCCCACAGCGGACCTGGGGGCCAAGCCGGCTGCTGGCGGCCTGCAACCGCTCCGCCGTCAGCAGCAGCAGCCGATCCCCCCAGGCCACGCCCAGTTCCTGGTTGATGTCGCGGAACCGCAGCAGATCGATGACGATGACGGCGAAGGGGGTGGCCGCTTCCCGCCCCACCAGAAGGGCATCCAGCGTCGATGCCAGCCCTGTCCGGTTCAGCAGGCCGGTGGCGCGGTCATGCGTGCGATCCTCGGCCAGTTGCTCCAGCAGCAGCACCGCCTCCAGCCCGGCCATGGCGGTGCGCGCGAACAGCTGCATCAGCGGCGCTTCCAGCGCCAGGGGCTCCATGGTCCAACCGACATAGATGACCAGAGCCGTGTCCGGCGTCAGCTGGGCATGGGTGGACAGCCAGCCCGGTCCCTGAAGGGAGCGGGCCTGGACCAGCGCCTCCATGACCGGATCACGCATCCCCGCCAGCACGGGAGAGCAAAGGGGCAATCCCTGCAGCGTTTCGGCCGTATCCCCCGGAATGATGCCACCGAGGACACGCGGTTCGCCCACCGGTGTTCCGGCCATCAGGTCGGCCCGGACCAGCAGCAGCACCGGCTCGCTGCCGACCAGCCCCCGCAGACTGTCCGCCAGCAGGGCCGTGAAGCCGGACAGGGAGCGCTCCGCCAGCAGCCGGGCCGTGGCCCCCATCACCTTGGCCATGGCCTGGCCATGCGCCTCGATGACGTGGAGCTGATCATAGGCACGCAAGGCTGTCAGGACCGAGGTCCACAGCCGGGTCGCCGTCAGTTCATCCTTCGCCTTGTAATCATTGATGTCGTAGCGGGCCACCACCTCGCGTTCGGGAGCCTGTCCGGGCTGGCCGGTCCGCAGGATGATGCGCACCAGCGGATTGCGCAGATCGTCCCGGATCTGCTGTACCAGATCCAGCCCGGCATCCTCGGTCTCCATGACGACGTCGAGCAGGATCAGCGCCGTTTCCGGATGGGCCTCCAGCAGCGCCCGCCCTTCGACCGCCGAATAGGCGCTGAGGAAATGCAGACCCCGTCCGTGGAAGCTGAACCGGCGCAGGGCGAGCCGTGTCGCCGTATGCACGCCAACGTCATCATCGACGATCAGAACCGTCCAGGGGGCGGCAGCAGAAACTGGTGCCGCCGGCGGTTCCTCAGCATAGTCCATCAGATCTGCGGCCATGGGCCCGGTCACCTTTGCATCGGCTCGTGATAGCAAACCCGCGCCCCCTTGTCGCCGACTATGATGCCCCCGCATCATTCACCCACGGTTGCATTCATATCAGGTCAGGGACCTTTTCAAAGGCCCGACAGCTTCAAAGGCCCGGCAGTGGCCCGATGCCCCGTGGGCGTCAGCGCGATTGGCGGGGGCGGCGCGTCAGCCGGCTTGTTCCCGCTGTGGCACAGCGATAGGGTCCCGTCATCACCTCACCCGCAGCGACGGCGGGTCTCATCGGCGCCGGCACGGATGTCTCTCGCGACCATGGCCAACCTCGTCTACACCTTGCTCGCGGTCGCGGGGCTCCTGGCCCTGATCAGCCTGCTGCCTCCCCTGGCCCAGCGGCTGCGGCTGCCCTACACCGTGCTGCTGGCGGCCGTCGGCGTTGCACTGGGCCTGGCCCAGGCCACGGTCGGGCGCGGCCCCCCAGAAGGCATGGGGGCCATGGGCGACTTCCTGCGCGCCACGGGTGATCTGGAACTGTCCTCCTCGGCCTTCCTCTACCTGTTCCTGCCGGTGCTGCTGTTCGAAACGGCGCTGTCGATCGATGTTCGGCGCCTTCTCGATGATTTCGGCCCCATCCTGCTGCTGGCCGTGGTGGCCGTGCTGATGACCACCATCGTCGGCGGTTTCGCCATGTGGGGGGGCTGGTGGCTCTGGCATGGCAGCGGCAGCGGGCACATGCTGACGGTCTGCCTGCTGCTGGCGGCCATCATCGCCACCACGGACCCGGCCGCCGTGGTCGGGATCTTCCGCGATGTCGGTGCCCCCCGCCGCCTCTCCATCCTGGTGGAGGGGGAAAGCCTGTTCAACGATGCCGCCGCCATCGTGCTGTTCTCGCTGCTGGTGGGCATTCTCACCGCCGGCAAGGCCATCGATGTGGTGGCGGCCAGCGGCGATTTCCTGTTGAAATTCCTGGGCGGCGTCAGCCTGGGCTGGGCCTTCGGCAAACTGGTGGGCTGGGTCGTGACCCCGCTGCGCAATCAGGCGCGCTCGGAAATCACCCTGACCGTCAGCCTCGCCTATCTCACCTTCATCGCCGGCGAACATTACCTGCATGTGTCCGGCGTCGTCGCCGTGGTGACGGCGGGGCTGGTGCTGGCGGCCGAGGGGCGGACCCGCATCAGCCCGGAAAGCTGGGCGGGGCTGGAACAGGTCTGGGGACAGCTGGGCTTCTGGGCCAGTTCATTGATCTTCATCCTGGCGGCCATGCTGATCCCGCCGACACTGGCCAATGCCACCTGGGGACATCTCGTCCTGCTGGCCGCGCTGATCGCCGGGGCCACCGTCGCCCGCGCCCTGGTGATCTACGGGCTGCTGCCGGGCCTTACGGCCCTGGGGGCCGCCGACCATATCAGCCATCCGTACAAGGCCGTGATGCTGTGGGGCGGCCTGCGCGGCGCCGTGTCCCTGGCCCTGGCCCTGGCCGTGTCCGAAAACCGGCGGGTGCCAGACGGCACACAGGAGATGGTGGCCGTGGTGGTCACGGGGTATGTGCTGTTCACCCTGTTCGTCCAGGGCACCACGCTGCGCCCGCTGATGAAGCTGTTGCGTCTCGACCGGTTGACGCCGGTGGACATGGCCCTGCGCAACCGGGCGCAGGGACTGTCACTGGGCACCGTGCGCACCGAGGTGGAGGCCATCGCCGTCAAGTTCGGTGTTGACCCGCAGCCGGCACTGGAACCGCTGCTGGAGCGTGGCGCCGCCCTGGCGCAGGAGCATGTGGATCTGGAGCAGCGCTATGGCGCCCTGTCGGTGGAGGACCGGGTCTATGTCGGCCTCTCCACCCTGGCCCTGCGCGAAGAGGAGCGCTACCTCACCCACTTCAAGGAGGGCGTGCTGTCACGCCTGACGGTGCAGACCCTGATCGCCGCCGCCGGCCGGTTGCAGGACGGGGTGAAGACCGGTGGCCGTGCCGGCTACGAGCGGGTCACCCGCCGCATGCTGCGGCTGTCGCCCAGCATCCGCTTCAGCCTGTGGCTGCAGCGGCAGACCGGGTGGGAACGCCCCCTGGCCGCCCGCCTGTCGGAGCGCTTTTCCGAACTGGTGGCTCAGCGCTTCACCCTGGAGGAGCTGCAATCCTTCGTGACCGACCGCCTGTCCCCCATGCTGGGGCGCGAGGTCGGCACCATCCTGGCCGAGGTGCTGCAGACGCGGATGGAGGGGCTGCAACACGCCATGGATGCCATGCGCCTGCAATATCCGGCCTATCTGGCCGAGGTGCAGGCGCGCTACCTGCTGCGGGCGGGGCTCCGCTATGAGGAGCGCACGCTGAAATCGCTCTATGACGAGTCGCTGATCAGCCGAGAGGTCTACAAGGATCTGGAACGGGACATCCGCCGGCGCTGGCTCGATGCCGAGCGTCCGCCGCGCCTGGATCTGGGGCTGGCGACCGCGGATCTGGTGGCGCGCGTGCCCCTGTTCGCCGATCTGGACCCGGAGCGGCTGAAGCGGATCGAGCGGTTGCTGACACCGCGGCTCTATGTGCCCGGCGAGGCCATCGTGCGCAAGGGTGAGCGGGGGGATGCCATGTTCTTCATCTCCTCCGGCGCCGTCGCCGTCCGCGTTCCCGGCCTCAGCGCCCCGGTCCGGCTGGGCACCGGCGATTTCTTCGGTGAGATGGCGCTGGTGCTGGACCAGCCCCGCAATGCCGATGTGGAGGCCATCGCCTATTGCCGGGTGCTGGTGCTGGACCGCCGGGATTTCCGCCGCCTGTATGACGGTGACGCCGACCTCAGGGCCCATATCAACGCCATCATCGCCCGACGGCTGCCGGGCGCCAAGCCGGCGGCCTGACCACGGCCGGCGGCCCGGTCCCGCCCTGTCAGGCCGGCAGGTGGATGCGCATGGAAAGCCCGCCGGCCGGGCGGTTCACGGCCTCGACCCGTCCGCCCACGGCCTCCACATTGCGGCGCACGATCCAGAGGCCGATGCCGTAATGGGGCATGCCATCATCACCGCCGGCAGCGGGCGCAGCCGGCCCCAGCGCCGGCTGCCGTTGCGAGAAATAACGCTCGAAGATCTTGTCCAGGCTGGCCTGGTCCACGCCCGGCCCCTCATCATCGACACTGAGCAGGGCCTCCCCCTGGTCGCGCCGCAGGGTCACGCGCAGGACGCTGCCGGAGGGGGAGAAGCTGATGGCGTTGTCGACCACATTCTCGATGATGGTCTCCAGCAGGTCCTCGCCGGCCCGCACCACCACGCCGGCCTCGATGCGCCCGGCCAGATCCACCGCCCGCTCCTCCAACAGGCCGCGATAGCCCTGCAGCACCCGGTCCAGCAGGGCCGACAGGTCCACGCGCTGCCGCGGCGGCTCCAGCAGGTCGGCCTGGGTCTCGTCCATGCGGCGGGCGAAGCTGACCAGGCCGTCCAGGCGCTCCACCGATCCCTCGATCATGTCCAGCGCCCGGCGCCCACGGGCATCCTCGGGCGGGATCAGCCGCTTCAGCGGTTCCAGCGACTGGCGGATGACGGCGATGGGCGTCTTGAAGGCATGGGCATTGTCCTCGGCCGCGCGCCGCAGATTGGCGGCGGAGTTGTGCAGGGTTGCCACCAGCCGGTCGAAATCCTCGGCCACCGGGGCCAGTTCGGGCACGCTGTTCTGGGCGGCGAAGCTGCCGGAGGGGGACCGGTGCAGCACGATATCCCGCGCCAGCTCGCCGAAGCGGCGCAGATTGCGCCACAATTCCAGCAGCAGCAGCAGGACCAGGGCCGCCATGGCCACATAGATCAGGCTCGCCGCCTGCACCTCCGGCGTCCGCCAATAGGGGCGGCCGGCCCCGGCATTGTAATAGGCGGCCGCGGTGTGCGAGGTCACCACCGCCCAGCAGCCCATGGCGGTCTTGATCGGGGTGATCGAAGTCAGCAGGTCGATGCCACCGCTCTCCCGCGGGACCGGGATGGCCAGCGGCTGATCGCCGGCGCAGGAGACGGCGAGCCGCAGAAGCAGGCCTTGCTCCATCAGCCGCTCCCGTTCCAGGTCCAGGGCCGCTGTGGGAACGGCCGGCGCCGAGGCCACGTAGAAGAAGCCCTCGCCCGTGCGTCCCCCGGCATTGCCGGGCCGCAGCAGCAGGCGGACGCTGGTGTCCGCGTCGGCATAGGGCTGAAGCCGTTCGCCCAGCTTCATTAGCGACTTGGAATCGACGCCGGCCAGCAGGGGCTCCAGGGCGCGGGCGATCAGCTGCCCCTGCTGCTGGGCGCTGCGCAAGAGCAGGGCCTGCTTTTCCAGATCGGCCCCGCGGAACTGCTCATAGACCAGCAGCGGCACCGTCAGGAAGACCAGCAGCACGATGATAAGCCGGGTGGCCAGGGACCGCAGCAGCCAGCGCCCCGCACGCAGCCGACCGCGGCCCCAGCCCTTGCCGCCACCGCTCATGCACGATCCCGGGCAACGGGGCCGCCGGGGGAAGCACCGTGGGGACTGCTGGCGGAACCCGCCGATGCAGCGATGGTCTCGGCGGCATAGCGGTCCGACCAGCGATAGCCGAAGCCGGGATAGTTCTCGATCTCGTCGAAGCTGCCATCCACCGAACGGAACTTGTGGCGGATGCGCTTGATGAAGGCCCGGACATTGGCGCGGTAGCCGGCCGGGCCGTAGCCCGCCACGAAATCCTTGCCATGCACCAGATCGTAGAGATCCCGGTAGGAGACGTCCTCGCCGGCCCGCGTCGCCATCAGCTTGACGATGTTGAACTCGGTCAGGGTCAGGTCGATCCGGGTCCCGTTCCACAGGGCCCGCGCCACCTCGATCCGCAGCTCCAGCGGGCCACGGCGGAAGATGGTGCCCACGGCCGCCTCCGGCGCTCCGGGGCTAACCGACAGCGGACCGTCATCCAGGCCAGGCTTGCGCCCCTGGACGATCAACTGCATGCGCTTCAGCAGGATCGGCAGCGACCGGGACTTCTCGACGAAATCCACGGCCCCGCCACCCAGCGCGGTTTCCTCATAGATCTGGTCCGACAGCACGGTCAGGAAGATCACGGGAATGTCGATATTGCGGGCGCGCAGCTGCCGCAGCGTCTCGATCCCGTCCATGCGCGGCATGCGCCAGTCCAGCAGGATCAGATCGGCGCTGCCGCCATTGCTGAAATAATCCAGGGCGGTATGGCCGCGGTCGAAGGGCACCACCTCGAAGCCCTCATCGGCCAGGTTCAGGCCCAGTGATTCCCGAAACAGGTCGTCGTCATCCACCAGGGCCACGCGCGCCACGGGCGGCTCACTGCTGGCCCGGTCTCCAGGCTTGAGCGACGAGTTCGGCAAGACAGTGCTGCTGATCGACATCGGGGTTCTCGTCCGTGCTGCTGAGGTCGTAGGACAGGGTTCGGAAGCTCCGCGTCGTCATCTCCATGAACAGATGAACGCGCAGGTCACATCGGTCACCGGCATAACGCCAGGTCTTGGCCGGCGGGCTTTCCTCCACATCGGTGGGCTGGCCCAGCAGGCGCAGGGTTTCCTGTTCGGTCAGGCCCACCAGACCATGCGGGTCGAACTGCGGCGTCGGCCGCGGCAACGGCAAGGGCAGCGCGGCGGCCATGGCCGCCGGCTTGGTCTCCGCCGGGCCGGTGGTCCCGAGCCGCGCCAGCGCGCTGGGCTTGCTGCGCGGGATCGGCGCCTCGGCCAGCGAGGGCGCCAGCGTCTTCGGCTTGGCCACGGGCGCCGCCGGCGGCACGGCGACCGACAGGGTGCGGTCGGCGCAGGCCACCAGCAGCCCGGCGGAGACCAGCAGCGTCAGGACACAGGCCGACAACCCCTGCACGCTCCGGGCGGCCAGCGCCTCGACGCCGGCCGGGCGTGGACCGCGACCGGTCCCCCGTGCCATCGCCCTTCCGCCACTGTCCGCCAGATCAACCACGGGCCGACCCTCCTCCATCTTCACCGTCTGACATCACCGACCGGCATCCAGGCCGGCATCCGAGGCAGAAAGCGGACTGGTCTGTCGCAAAAACCGGTCACTTTCCGCGCGCTTTCCAAGGTCAAAAAATGGCCCCGATGGTGAATGGCGGGTTAAGAAAACCCGCCCTACCCCCTTTTCCCAGCGCCCGCCCGAAATTGTCTGGAAATTGGTATTATCTGTGTTGTTTCGAAGACGGAATGAAGACAGGAACGGGTGTGGGCTTGCATCCGACCGGTAAATCGGGACCAGGGTATGACCGACCTGTGGCAAGGACGTGGCTGGTGGGATTTTGGCCCGGCGCCCCGTCGTACTGCGCTGCCGGCGACAGGCAGGCCATCACGGCAAAGGGCGACGCGCCGGACCGCGGGGGCGGGACAGCCTGGGGGAAACCCGGTCGGATCGGTCCTTGTCCCCTGCCCAGATCCGGACAGTGCATGCCGGGCACACCCCGAGCCCCGGCCCAGGGAAGGCGCCGACCGGACATGGTGCCGGAAATAGTAACGGAAAGGATTGCGGCATTCGGCATACCCGGCCGCCTCACACCCGCAACCGTGCAGCGGCCCCCATGGCCAGCCGCACGGCGGCACCCCTCACAACGGAAGACGGCGGGCATGCATGGCACACCCGCCGTCTTTCAGCCGCTGTAGCCGGCCCCAGCCGGATGGGCACAAGCCTTGGGTGTCCCACGAAGGGCGGTGGCTTTGCCGCAACAGATCCGGCCGCGTGTCCGCCGGAAGACCAGCCCCCGGACGGTGCTTTCTGGAGGGGGCGTCCGCCCTGTCTCCATGGGATGAAGCGTGCGCCCGTGGCGGCGTCCGGTCAACGGATGAGAGGGCATGCCCGAGGCCATGTCTCCCCCGCCGATTTCATAGCTGGCGCCGGCGCGGCAGCGGCGTCCCCCCTGTCACGGAACGAAGGCGGCGGCCTCCTGTTGACAGCGGCGTGACCGCCAGCCCGGCAGCATCCCCATGGTGCGGCTCCGGGGTGGGGGAAATCCTTCAGGGATGCGAGGAGACCAAGAATGGCGAGCGACATGACCGGCTCCACGCCGCGCGGCCGGTCCGAAAAAACCACCCGCGATCATCCGGACAGCGATGCGTCGGCCCTGGGCGACGAGGTCAAGGCCCAGGCTGGAGAATTGGCGGGAAACCTCAAGGACCAGGCCCGCCATTTCGGCGATCAGGTTTCCGATGTTGCGCGTGACCGCGTGCGCAGCAGTTTCGAGCGGCAGCAGGGCGTCGTGGCTGAGCAGATCGCCGGCGTCGCCGATGCCCTGCGGGAGGCGGCGGACCAGCTTTCGGAGCGGGATCAGGGCATGGGCGCCCGCTATGTGCGGGGCGCGGCCGACCGGGTCGAGCGCTTCGCCGATCAGGTCCGGGCGCGGGATTTCGACGATCTCATCACCCAGGCGGAGACCTTCGCCCGGCGCCAGCCTGAGTTGTTCATCGGCGGCGCCCTGCTGGCAGGGGTGGCACTGGGCCGCTTCCTGCGAGCCTCGGGCAATCGACGCCGCGTCGCACGGGACGTGCGGACAGGACGCACGACCCGCGGCACCGGGGACAGCGACCGCTATGGCGGCAGCGGCACGGCGGCCTATGGTTCCAGCGGCTATGCCGGTGCGCGCAATCGCCCGTACACCGCCGACTATGGCGACGATCTCGGCCGCGGCCCGTCCGGCGGGCTTGATGAATTCGGCAACCCGCAGCGCACACGCTCGTCGCGGGCCGACGACTTCTCCCATTACCCTGCCGCCGATGCCCTGGCCGGACGGAACCGGCCGGAACCGATGGCCGGCACCACGGCCGCGGGCTTGGCCGGCGGTGGCGGCAGGAGCTATGCCGCCGCGACGCGCAGCACCGGCGGGACCGCCTCGATGGGGGCCGGAGCCGGGGGGCAGGGATCGCCGCTGGGCGGCACCGGGGCCGGAGGTCTGGGCGACACCGGCAGCCGGAGCAGCGCTGGCACGCCGGGTTCGACCGGGGTCGGCATGGGGGCCGGCAAGGCCGGAGCGCTGGGCGGCGCCGGCCTGGCTGACAGTCCAACCGGTGCCACCACAACCACCGGTGCCACCGCCGGTTCGCCGGTGACGGCGGGCAGTTCCCCGGACAGCGGCAACCGCACACCCAGCGAAAGCGCCATCGGCACCCATGGTGTCGGAACCGCCGGCAACACCGTCAGGGGCGGCACATCCGGCGGCGGCGCGGCGGCGTCTGACAAGCCTGCATCCACCAGCAACCGCCCGACGGAGGGCGCCAAGCCATGAGCATGGACGATCCGGACCTCGGCCCCGGACCGCAGCGTGGTCCGCAGGTCGACCGGCCCCTGACCGCCCTGCTGGCGGATCTGGCCAATGAAACCACGGCCCTGGTCCGCAAGGAGGTCGAACTGGCCAAGGCCGAGGTGCAGGAGAAGGTGACAGAGGCCGGACGGGGCCTGGTGTCCCTGGCCCTGGGTGGGGGCGTGGCCTTCCTTGGGCTGATGTTCCTGCTCTGGGCCGTGGTCTACGGCCTGTCCACGGTGATGCCGCAATGGGCGGCCGCGCTGATCGTGGGAGTGGTGATGGCCGTCATCGGGCTGATCCTGATCCAGTCCGGCCGCAAGACCCTGTCCGCCACCAGCCTGCAACCCAAGCGCACCATCGAGACCGTGAAGGACGATGCGCGCTGGGCCAAGGCCCAGATCAGCCAATAATACGCGGGGGAGAACAGAATGCAGAGCAAGCACATCAAGGATCGCCGCGCCCATATCGGTGCGACCGCACGGGACAATATCTGGCCGCTGGCCCTGGTCGGTGCCGGCATCGGCTGGATGCTGCTGTCCGGTGCCCGCGAGACGGAAAGCTACGGCAAGGCCAGCCGCTGGACCGACCGCAGAACCAGCGGGCTGCGCGAACGGGTCGGCGAGGCCTGGGACACTGTGCGCGACCGGGCGGATGGATGGCGGGACCAGGCCACCAGCCGCTGGTCGGACGAAAATGACGGTACGGCCGCCGGCTACGATCGCATTGCCGACTACGATGCCCGCGACGAGCGGAGCGCTGATGCAGACAGCGCCTATGGCTCTGCGGCCACCGCCGATTACGGCCGGGATGCGCAGGGCAGCCGCATCACCGACCGGGCACGCGGCATGATCGGCGGCGTCCGGGGCCGGGCCAGCGAAGCCACTGACAGCTTCTGGGACATGGTCGAGGACCATCCCCTGATGGCCGGCATCATGGGGCTGGCCCTGGGGGCCGCCATCGGCGCCACCCTGCCATCGACCCGGACCGAGGATGAGTGGCTGGGGGCCTATCGTGACCGCCTCCTGGATGAGGCCTGGCACCAGGGGCAGGACACGCTGGACCGCGCCTCCGCCGTGGCCCGTGACGCCACCCAGGCCGGAGTTCAGGCGGCCAGGGACACGGCCCGGCAGGGGGCGGGAGACCAGGCTCCGGGCAGCGACCGGTCCTCCGGACGCATGGCGGGCCAGCCAGCCGCCGCCAGGCCGGCCTGATCCCGCATCCCCACGGGACAGAACCATCGAGCCCCTCTCCGACCGGTCGGAGAGGGGTTTTTTCTGCTGTGCCTTGCCAGACATACCGGCGGGTGCTAAGTCCCGGCGCAGCCCACTGCTTCGGCGTCCACACTTTTGCTGCATGGCCCCGTCATCGGGGCTGCATGGCCCCGCCGGGCGGCAAGCCTTGACACCTTCCCCGGACAGGCTCACTTAAACGGTACCAGATTGGTCCGGATTGAAGAGGGCGTGTCCGCGCATGCTGCGGCTGAGCAAGCTGACCGATTATGCCGTGGTGGTGCTGACCACCATGGCCCGCACCGACGGGGCGCTGCACACGGCGGCGTCGCTGACGGAGCGGACCGGCCTGCCCGCGCCGACGGTGCAGAAGCTGCTGAAGCTGCTGGCCCGTGGCGACATCCTGGCGTCGCATCGCGGCGCCACCGGCGGCTATACGCTGGCCCGGCCGCCCTGCGGCATCACGGTGGCCCAGATCATCGAAGCCATTGATGGTCCCATCGCGCTGACCGACTGCGTGGACGGCCAGACCGGGTCCTGCGGGGTGGAGAGCCTGTGCGCCCGCCGCGGCAGCTGGGACAAGGTGAACCGCGCGGTCCGCCGCGCCTTGGACGATGTGACTTTGGCCGATATGGCCGCCCCGCCCCTGTTCTTCGACGCGCCCGCGCCGGAGCGCGGAACGGCGTTGGCAGGCTGACGGGACAGGTTGGGAAGGGAACGAGACATGGCCGCGACGGAACAGACCATCGACCAGGTCCGCGAGCTGACGGAAGGCAAGTACAAGTACGGCTTCTTCACCGACATCGAGTCGGAGATGGCGCCCAAGGGCCTCAGCGAGGACATCGTCCGCTTCATCTCGGCCAAGAAGGGCGAGCCGGACTGGCTGCTGGACTGGCGCCTGCGCGCCTACCGCCACTGGCTGACCATGGCCGAGCCGGACTGGGGCAAGCTGCACTATCCGCCCATCGACTATCAGGACGCCTATTACTACGCTGCGCCCAAGGTGAAGGAGAAGCCGAAGTCCCTGGACGAGGTCGATCCCGAACTGCTGAAGACCTACGAGAAGCTGGGCATCCCGCTGAAGGAGCAGGCCATCCTGGCCGGCGTCGAGGGCGCCGGCGACATGCCCGCCGTGGCCGTGGATGCCGTGTTCGACAGCGTGTCGGTCGCCACCACCTTCAAGAAGAAACTGGAGGAGAAGGGCATCATCTTCTGCTCGATCTCCGAGGCGATCCAGACCCATCCGGAGCTGGTGCGGCAGTATCTCGGCACCGTCGTGCCCTATTCCGACAACTACTTCGCCACGCTGAACAGCGCCGTCTTCACCGACGGCAGCTTCGTCTACATCCCCAAGGGCGTGCGCTGCCCGATGGAGCTGTCCACCTATTTCCGCATCAACGCCAAGAACACCGGCCAGTTCGAGCGCACCCTGATCATCGCCGACGAGGGCTCCTACGTCAGCTATCTGGAGGGCTGCACCGCGCCCCAGCGCGACGAGAACCAGCTGCATGCCGCCGTGGTCGAGCTGGTGGCGCTGAACGACGCCACCATCAAGTACAGCACGGTGCAGAACTGGTATCCCGGCGACGAGAACGGCAAGGGCGGCATCTACAACTTCGTCACCAAGCGCGCTGCCTGCCGCGGCAAGAACAGCAAGGTATCGTGGACCCAGGTGGAGACGGGCTCCGCCATCACCTGGAAATACCCGAGCTGCATCCTGCAGGGCGACAATTCGGTGGGTGAGTTCTACTCCGTCGCCATCACCAACAACATGCAGCAGGCCGACACCGGCACCAAGATGATCCATATCGGGAAGAACACCCGGTCGACCATCGTCTCCAAGGGCATTTCCGCCGGCAAGGCGCAGAACACCTACCGCGGTCTGGTCCGCATCCTGCCCAAGGCCGAGGGGGCGCGGAACTACACCCAGTGCGACAGCCTGCTGATCGGCGACAAGTGCGGGGCGCACACCGTGCCCTATATCGAGAGCAAGAACCGCTCGGCCCGCATCGAGCACGAGGCCACCACGGCCAAGATCAGCGAGGACCAGCTGTTCTACTGCCGCCAGCGCGGCCTGGCGGAGGAGGACGCGGTCAGCCTCATCGTCAACGGCTTCTGCAAGGAGGTCCTGAAGGAACTCCCCATGGAATTCGCCGTGGAGGCACAGAAGCTGGTGGCCATCAGCCTGGAAGGCAGCGTGGGTTAGCAGCAATCCCGTCGGGTTCCCGATCCCGCCGTCCCGACATGTCCGGGAGGGCGGGCAACGGGCAAGGCTCGGGATCGAAAGATATGGGAAACGGAATGATGCCCCTGATTGAAATCAAGAATCTGCATGCCTCGGTCGATGGCAAGGAAATCCTCAAGGGGATCGACCTGACCATCGATGCCGGGGAGGTGCATGCCATCATGGGCCCCAACGGGTCGGGCAAGAGCACGCTGTCCTATGTGCTGGCCGGCCGTGACGGCTACGAGGTGACGGACGGCTCCGTGACCTTCGCTGGCGTGGACCTGCTGGCCCTGGAGCCGGAGGAGCGGGCCGCCGCCGGCCTGTTCCTGGCCTTCCAGTACCCGGTGGAGATCCCCGGCGTCAGCAACACCACCTTCCTGAAGGAGGCACTGAACGCCATCCGCAAGACCCGCGGCGAGCCGGCCCTGGACGCCATGCAGTTCCTGAAGCTGATCCGGGCCAAGGCCAAGGATCTCAGCATGACCGACGAGATGATCAAGCGCGCGGTCAATGTGGGCTTCAGCGGCGGCGAGAAGAAGCGCAACGAGGCGCTGCAGATGGCCGTGCTCCAGCCCAAGCTGGCCATCCTGGATGAGACCGACAGCGGCCTGGACATCGACGCCCTGCGCATCGTGGCCGAGGGCGTCAACGCCCTGCGCAGCCCGGAGCGCGCCATGCTGGTCATCACCCATTACCAGCGCCTGCTGGACTACATCGTGCCCGACGTGGTGCATGTTCTGGCCCACGGCCGCATCCAGCGCACCGGCGGTAAGGAGCTGGCGCTGGAGCTGGAAGCCAAAGGCTATGCCGAGTTCGGCGCCGACGAGGCGGCCTGAGGCAATGGCGGCGGAGCCCATCATCACGGTCGAACCCGGGGCCGACCCGTTCACGCCCGCCGCCCAGGCGGTGCTGGCGGGGCTGGCCGCCTTCAATCAGGAGGCGATGCCGGCCACCGGCCGCCTCGGCGTGTTCGCCCGTGATATGGCAACCGACGCCCCCCTGGCCGGGCTGGTCCTGTCGCTCTATGGCGACCGTGCCTTCACCTGGTGGGGCAGCTGGACCCGTCCTGAAGCGCCGGAGGCCACGGAAGCGGCGGTCTTGGGCATGGCCCAGCGCATGCTGCTTGGCGGCGGGCTGAAACAGATGGTCATCACCGCCCGCGCCCATGCGCCGGTGACGGCCCTGGAACAGGCCGGGTTCGAGCGGACCCAGTCAGTGCCCGACCATCTGAAGGGGGGCGCCCTGGGCTTCTATCGCCGTGATCTGGAGGGACACTGGCCGGTGCTGCAGATCCCGGGCGGGATTTCCCTGCAGATCGCCCTGCCGCCGACACGGCCACAATCGGCGGAATCCTTCGCCTGCACCACCTGGTGGCGGCAACAGCTGACCGGCGAGCCCTATCGCTGGCTGTCCGCCTTTGTGCGTGCGGGCGACACGGTGAAGGGCGGCGCCCTCTGCTATGCCCTGGGTGACGAGTTCATGGTGGACATGGTCTGGCTCGATGCCGGGCTGCGCGGCACCGGGCTGGGCGCCCGCATGGTATCCGCTGCCCTGGAAGCCGCATCCGCTATGGGATGCCGCCGGGCCACGGTCGAGACCGCCGATTACCAGGCGCCCCGTTTTTATCGCCGGCTGGGCTTCCAGGACTTGGCCTACGTTCCCGATCTCTTTTCCGGCCAGGGCACGACCGTGCTGCGCATGCCGCTGCCCGCCCTGTAAGGGCCGAGGATCACACCGATGACGACGACCACCGCTTCCCCCCTCCCCTTCGCCCCGTTCCAGCAGGCCGCCCTGCCGGGCGCCGACCTGCCCTGGCTTGCCGATCTGCGCCGGGCCGGCCGCGACCGCTTCGCCGCCCTGGGCCTGCCGACGCCGCGCAACGAGGCCTGGAAGTTCACGACGCTGCGTCCGCTGGAGAAGCTGAGCTTCGCCCCGGTACCGGCCGACGCGCCCGCCGTTCCGGTGGACGCCATTCCCGCCGTGGCGGCGGACAGTCACCGTCTGGTCTTCGTCGATGGCCGCTTCCGCCCCGACCTGTCGCGGCGCCAGGGGCTGCCGGCCGGCGTCACGCTGCTGAGCCTGGGCGAGGCCCTGTCCACGGTCCCGGCGCAGGTGGAGGCCATGCTGGGCCGCACCGCCGCCGTGGACGGGCATGCGCTGCTGGCGCTGAACGCCGCCTATCTGGCCGATGGCGTCCTGCTGCATGTGGCCAAGGGCGTGACGGTGGACCGGCCCATCGAACTGGTGTTCCTGGCGGCCGGCGGCAGCGCCGACGCCCCGCTGGCTTGGCACCCCCGCCTGCTGCTGGCCCTGGAGGACAATGCCGAGGCCACGCTGGTGGAGCAGCATCTGGGCCGCGATGGCGCCGTCTATCTCAGCAATGTGGCGGCGGAGGTGGTGGCCGGCCCCGGCGCCCGCCTGCATCACTACAAGCTGCAGGAGGAGGGGCGCGACGCCTTCCACCTGGCCACCCTGACCACGCGCCTGGGCCGCGACGCCACCTATGACAGCTTCGTGCTCAATCTTGGCGCCCGTCTGGCCCGGCACGAGGCGCGCAGCCTTCTGGACGGCACCGGCATCACCTGCCGCGTCTCCGGCGCCTATGCCATCGCCGGCAGCCAGCACAGCGACATCACCACGCTGATCGACCATGCCCACCCCCACTGCACCAGCCGCGAGGTGGTGAAGGGCGTCATCGGCGGCCAGGGCCGGGCCGTGTTCCAGGGCAAGATCATCGTCCGCCCCGACGCGCAGAAGACCGACGGCTACCAGCTGAACCGGGCGCTGCTGCTGTCGGACACGGCGGAGATCGACAGCAAGCCCGAGCTGGAGATCTATGCCGACGACGTGAAGTGCAGCCACGGCGCCACGGCCGGCGAATTGGACGACGACCAGCTGTTCTATCTGCGCGCCCGCGGCCTGCCGCTGGAACAGGCCCGCGCCCTGCTGGTGGCCGCCTTCCTGGACGAGGCCGTGGACGAGGTGGTGTCCGAGCCGGTGCGGGAGCATTTCCGCAGCCGCATCCACGCCGTGCTGGAGCGCCGCTGATGGCCCTGGCCGCCCCCCTGTCTGCCCCCCTGCCGCCGGTCCTGCTGCGCACCGACATCCGCTTCCCCGCGGATGCCGAGGCGGCGGCATGGCTGCAGCGGGAGATGGGACGGCTGGAACAGGCGGCCCTGGGGGTGCAGCGCCGGCCGCTGGGGCTGCTGGTGCGCGACGACAGCGGCCGGCTGGTGGGCGGTGCCCTCTGCGTGGTCTGGGCCACCGACCTCTATCTGCATCTGCTGTGGGTGGACGGGACCCGGCGCGGCGGCGGCATCGGTGCCGCCCTGATGACGGCCCTGGACCGGGCCGCCCTGGAGCGGGGCTGCCGGCGCATCTACGTCAACACCATGGGCTTCCAGGGGCCGGGCTTCTATCCCCGCTTCGGCTACCGCGCGGAAGGGGTGCTGCGCGACTTCGTCCACGGGCAGGACCGGCATTATTTCCGCAAGGAGATCGGCCAGCCCTTGCCCGCCCGCGGCCTGCCCCCCGGCCTGGCGCTGGAGATCACCGACCAGCCGTCGAAAGCGGACGAGCAGATCATCGATGACGGTCTGACCGCCCATTGGCTGCGTCACATCCCGGAACAGTACCAGGAGCTGAGCACCGTCCTGCATGACGGCGACACGGCCCTGGCCGGGCTGCACGGCATCGTCGATGGCGATGCCTTCACCATCACCGACCTGTTCGTGGAGCCGGCATGGCGCGGCCGGAGGCTGGCCCGCCGGCTGCTGGCCGAGACCCATGCCCATGTGGCCCATCTGGGCTGCCGCCGCTCCACGGTCATGGCCATGGACTACCAGGCCCCGGACCTCTTCCGGCACCTGGGTTTCACGCCCGCCCTGCGGGTCGACGATTATCTGCTGGGCCGGGGTCGCACCTGGCTGCGCACGGAACTGGGGTCTGTCGCATGACCGATACCGCCACCGCCTCCCCCATCTCTGCCGCCGACGGCAGCAACGCGCCCTATGATGTGGCGCGGGTGCGGGAGGATTTCCCCATCCTGACCCGTCTGGTGCATGAGCGGCCCGGCCGCCCCGGCAAGCCGCTGGTCTATCTCGACAATGCCGCCAGCGCCCAGAAGCCGCGGGCGGTGATCGAGGCCATGACCCGGTTCCTGGAGCAGGACTACGCCAACGTGCATCGCGGCGTGCATTTCCTGTCCCAGCGATCCACCGACCTATACGAGGGGACGCGGGACAAGGTGGCGCGCTTCCTCAACGCGCCGGCGCGGGAGACCATCGTCTTCACCCGCAATGCCACCGAGGCCTTCAATCTGGTGGCCCAGACCTGGGGCCGCGCCAATCTCAAGGCCGGCGACGCCGTGCTCATCAGCGAGATGGAGCATCACGCCAACATCGTGCCCTGGCAGCTGCTGCGCGACCAGACCGGCATCCAGCTGAAGGTGGCGCCGATCCTGGACGATGGCAGCCTGGACATGGACGCCTTCGCCGGCCTGCTGACGCCCGAGGTGAAGCTGGTCGCCGTCACCCATGGCAGCAATGTGCTGGGCACCATCAATCCGGTGAAGGATATCGCCCGTCTGGCCCACGCCAAGGGCATCACCGTGCTGTTCGACGGCAGCCAGGCCGCCGTCCACGGTCCGGTCGACGTGCAGGCCATCGACGCCGACTTCTATGTCATGACCGGGCACAAGCTCTATGGCCCCACCGGCATCGGCGTGCTGTACGGCCGCAAGGCGCTGCTGGACGCCATGCCGCCCTACCAGGGCGGCGGTGACATGATCAGCACCGTCAGCTTCGCCAGGACGACCTACCGCGAGGCGCCCTACCGGTTCGAGGCCGGCACCCCACCCATCATCGAGGGCATTGGACTGGGGGCCGCCATCGACTATGTGACCGCCCTGGGCATGGATGCCATCCAGGCCCATGAACAGCGGCTGCTGGCCTACGCGTCCGAGCGGCTGCAGGAGATCGAGGGGCTGCGTATCATCGGCACCGCTCCGCGGAAGGCGGCCATCCTGAGCTTCACCATCGACGGCATCCATCCCCACGACATCGGCACGCTGCTGGACCGTGGCGGCGTGGCCGTGCGCGTCGGGCGGCATTGTGCCGAGCCGCTGATGGACCGGTTCGGCGTCGGCGCCACCGCCCGCGCCAGTTTCGGCCTCTACAACACCGAGGCCGAGGCTGATGCGCTGGTGGAGGCGGTCACGGCCTGCAAGGCGTTCTTCGGGTAAGGGACAAGATGTTCGACGATCTGCGCGATCTGTACCAGGAAGTCATTCTGGACCACGGCAAGAACCCGCGGAATTTCGGGCGGCCGGAGGCGTTCAACCGCACCGCACGGGGCGACAACCCCCTGTGCGGCGACAAGATCGCGGTCTATCTGACCCTGGCCGACGACGGCACCATCCGGGATGTGCATTTCGACGGGCGCGGCTGCGCCATCAGCCAGGCCAGCGCCAGCCTGATGACCGACATCCTGCGCGGCAAGTCGACCGCCGAGGCCGAGGCTCTGTTCGGCGCCTTCCACGACATGTGCACCAAGGACGAGGACCAGTGGACCGACCATGGCGCCGTGGATGAGGACGCCATGGACAAGCTGCAGGTGCTGTCGGGCGTGCGCGAATTCCCCATGCGGGTGAAGTGCGCGACGCTGGCCTGGCACACCATGCGGGCCGCCCTGCACGGGGAGGCCACCACCTCCACCGAGAATGCCGGTTTCTGAGGAGGCGACGATGACAATGCAACGCCCCATCGCCCCGGACCTGTCGATGGCCGCTCCGGTGGAAATCCCCGAGGACCAGCGGCTTCCGGCCGACGCGCCGCTGCTGGACCGCGTGATCGAGGCCCTGCATACGGTCTACGATCCCGAGATCCCCGTGGACATCTACGAACTCGGCCTCGTCTACAAATGCGAGGTCGACGCCGAAGGCGATGTCGAGATCGAGATGACCCTGACCGCGCCCGGCTGTCCGGTCGCCGGCGAGATGCCAGCCATGGTGCAGCAGGCCGTGGCCACCGTCGACGGGGTCCGCTCGGTCAATGTGGAACTGGTGTGGGAGCCGGCCTGGGACATGTCGCGCATGAGCGACGAGGCACGGATCACGCTGAACATGTTCTGAGGAGAGGGAGCATGGGCTCGACCCTGAAGGAACGCCCCAAGGCACTGACTATCACCGATGCTGCCGCCACGCGGGTGAAGACGCTGATGGCGAAGTCGGACAAGCCCATCCTGGGCCTGCGCGTGGGCGTGAAGGCCCGCGGCTGCTCAGGCATGAGCTATTTCGTCGAATATGCCGAGGAGAAGAAGAAGTTCGAGGAGGTGGTGGAGGACAAGGGCGTCACCATCCTCATCGACCCCGCCGCCACCATGTTCCTGATCGGCAGCGAGATGGATTATGTGGAGGACAAGTTCCAGTCGGGCTTCGTCTTCAAGAACCCCAATGAAAAGGCCCGTTGCGGCTGCGGGGAGAGCTTCACCGTCTGACCCCGGTCAGGCCGCCGTCCAGGGCGGGAACCGCAGCGTGACGCTGCGCCCGCCCTCCTCCACCGTGACGGCGGCGGACACGGCACGCATGATCTCCAGACCGCGGCCGGAGCGGGCGGCCGGATCACGCACGGCCGGCAGGCTGGCCGGATCGTAGCCATTGCCCTCATCCCGGATGCGGATGTGCAGACTGTCCTCCGCGACCCAGGCCGCCAGCTCCACCCGGCGCTGCGACAGGGTCGCCTCGCCCATGGCCCGGCTGAGTTCGGTGCAAATGCGCTCGAACAGGGGGGGCAGGTCCAGCAGCGACCCCTGCAGGCCGAGATTGCCGTGCAGCACGGCATTGATGACCGCTTCATGCAGCCCCAGTTCCACCTCGCCCCGGTGCTGCGCCGGCACCATGTCCCGCTGCTCCAGCCCGTCACAGAACCGGGCGGCGGTATCCAGGCTCCAGGCCGTGGCCGTGGTCAGGGAGAGCAGGAACAGCGGACGGCGCAGCGCGGCGGCCACCTGCTCCAGCGGCGCCGTGGTATCGGCCGCCAGCTCGACCACGGCCGTGGCGTCGGAACGGAGCGCCGCCGTCAGTTGATCGACGGCACCGGCTTCAACCAGATACAGGCGGGTGGCAGGGTCCATGTCGGCCAGGATGGCAGCCAGCTGCGGCCGGCTGTGCAGATCCGGGATCTGACCACAAAGCTGAAGACCATCCACGCTGCCCATGCCTCTACCCTTGCGCTGTGGCGACCGCGCCCGTGCCGCCAGCTTGCCCCTGTCCACCGGCATCCTGCCCCGACTCCCCCTCCCCCTTGTCGGGGCCGGTCAGATCGAAGGGCTGCGCGGGACCGAGGACGAACCCGTCTCCAGGATTATAACGATGTAACACGCGGGTCACAAACTCATCGCGGGTCCGGGCATAGCCGGAGAGGGTCTGTCCACCGGACACCGCACTGGGCAGGCTGGGATTGCTGATCTGGACCTTCCACAACCGGTCCTGGGACCGCCATTGCGTGTCCAGCAGCCGGATGGTCAGCCGGGGCTGACTCCGCAGCAGGATCATGGCCTCTTCCATCTCGGTGGCCCGGCGGTTCAGCACGGTCAGATGCTGGTCCGCCTCTTCGATGGCCGCCTTGATCTGGTCGTTCTCGCGGCGCAGCTTGCGCAGATCGGCGGCGGCGGCGTTCTTCTCGTCGATGGCCTTGCTGATGCGCGCCTCCGCCACCTTGATCAGCTTGGCGAGCCGCCGGACGGAAAAGACAAGGCAGGCCCCGGTCAGGGCCAGCGTCAGCAGGCTGACGACATTCATCCAGGTCACGATCATGGCGCCGCTCCCGGTGCCTGCTCCAGCACGATGTCGCCATGGGCATACCCGTCCATCGGCGGGAAGGCCGTCGTCAGCATATGTTGGGCCATACGCTCGCTCTGGGCCCAGATCCGCACCTGGTTGCCATAGCGCCAGATCACCGGCGCGCTGTCATAGGCCCGCAGCGACTGGTCGGCCATGGGCCGGTTCTGCACACGGGCGACAAAGGGCTGATCGCCGATGGTGCGCTGACCCAGCTCATGCCAGAACTCGATCCGGGCCCGCTCCAGGCCGGCACGCTCCATCTCCCAGCGGCTGAGCGAGGATTTCAGCCGGAACCGTTCGGCATTCTTGCGGTCGCGGATGACGATCAGGTCACGGCTGGTCGCCGAGAACCGCTCGATGCTGCTGCGCGCCTCCTTGGTCTCGCGCAGAACGCTGCGATAATCCGCGATCCACTCATAGATGTCGGTGATGGCGAAGCGCAGCAGTTCCACGATCACCACCGCCACCATACAGCCGGCCGCGATGGCGAAGATCACCACATCGGAATCTGTAATCCTCGCATCCATACCCACCCCCTGCGATGGGAGTAATACTATTCGGGCATGCCGGCTTTCACGAATGCTCTTTCGGATACGCCCGCCCCCGCTCCAGATCGCCCGCGACGCGCAACCGGGATTTCCCGATCCGTGACAGCCGCAACCGGCTGGCCTATCCTGCCGGCCGCTCCGCGCTATGACCGCAGGAAATTCTATCATGGACAAGGGATCGCCGAAGGCCATCCACCTCAAGGACTACGCCGCGCCCGCCTGGCGGATCGACACGGTCGATCTGCATTTCGACCTGCGCGACGGCGCCACCACCGTCACCTCGCGCCTGGGGCTGCGCCGCAACCCGGCCCGCCCCACCCAGGGACCGCAGCCGCTGGTCCTGGACGGCCAGGATCTGGCGCTGCTGTCGGTGACGCTGGGCAACCGCACCCTGACCGCCGGCACCGACTATACGGTGGATGCCGAGACTCTGACTCTGCCGGGCCTCGACGGCACCGAGGCCAGCCTGGAGATCGTCACCCGCATCACGCCGGAGACGAACACGGCGCTGGAGGGGCTCTACAAGTCCAGCGGCAACTACTGCACCCAGTGCGAGGCCGAGGGCTTCCGCAAGATCACCTATTTCCAGGACCGCCCGGACGTGATGGCGAAGTACACCGTCACCGTCGAGGCCGAGCGCGCCAGATACCCGGTGCTGCTGTCCAACGGCAATCTGGTGGATCAGGGGGAAAGCCCCGACGGCCGCCATTGGACCCGCTGGCAGGACCCCTGGCCCAAGCCCTGCTACCTGTTCGCGCTGGTAGCCGGCGACCTGCGCCATATCGAGGACCGGTTCCGGACCTGCTCCGGTCGTGACGTGACGCTGCGCATCTATGTGGAGCCGGGCAACGAGGACAAGTGCGCCCACGCCATGGACTCACTGAAGAAGTCCATGAAGTGGGACGAGGAGGCCTACGGCCGGGAATACGACCTGGACGTGTTCAACATCGTGGCCGTCGGCGACTTCAACATGGGGGCCATGGAGAACAAGTCCCTCAACATCTTCAACACCAAGTACATCCTGGCCCGGCCCGACACCGCCACCGACACCGATTTCCTCGGCATCGAATCCGTGGTCGCGCACGAGTACTTCCATAACTGGACCGGCAACCGCGTCACCTGCCGCGACTGGTTCCAGCTGAGCCTGAAGGAAGGGCTGACGGTCTTCCGCGACCAGCAATTCTCGGCCGACATGAACTCGGCTCCGGTGAAGCGCATCCAGGATGTGCAGCGCCTGCGGCAGGTGCAGTTCACCGAGGATGCCGGACCGACGGCCCACCCGGTGCGGCCCGAGAGCTATATCGAGATCAACAACTTCTACACCCCCACCGTCTATGAGAAGGGGGCCGAGGTCCTGCGCATGTACCGCACCCTGCTGGGAGCGGCGGGCTACCGCAAGGGCATCGACCTCTATTTCCAGCGCCATGACGGGCAGGCGGTGACCACCGACGATTTCCTGGCCGCCATGCGCGACGCCAACCCGGACGTCGCGGTGGATTGGGAGCAGTTCCGGCTCTGGTATGCCCAGGCCGGAACACCCGTGATCGATGCGGACGGGCAGTATGACGCCGCCGCCCGCACCTACACCCTGACCCTGCATCAGACCATTCCGGCCACGCCGGGCCAGCCGGTGAAGCAGCCCATGCTGATGCCGGTGGCCCTGGGTCTGGTGGGAACGGACGGGCGCGACCTGCCGCTGCGCCTCCAGGGCGAGGCGGCGGCCGGCGAGGGCAGCCGGGTGCTGGTGCTGAATCAGGCCCGGCAGAGCGTCACCTTCGTCGATGTGCCGACGGCGCCGGTGCCGTCGCTGTTCCGCGGCTTCTCCGCTCCGATCCGGCTGCGCTTCCCCTACAGCGATGCGCAGCTGACCTTCCTCATGGCCCATGACAGCGATGCCTTCAACCGCTGGGAAGCCGGCCAGACGCTCGCGGTGAAGATCCTGCTGGACATGGTGGCCGACCGTGCCGCCGGCCGGCCCATGACCGTGCCCCCGGCCTTCCTCGAGGCCGTCGGCGCCACCCTGGCCCGCGCCCATGACGACCGCAGCTTCGCCAGCCTGGCCCTGACCCTGCCCAGCGAGACCTATCTGGGCCAGCAGATGGACGTCATCGACGTGGACGGCATCCATGCCGCCCGCGAGCAGCTGCGCCAGGCCATCGGCAGCGCCCATGCCGACACGCTGCGGGCCGTCTATGATGCCTGCCGCGAGCACGGCCCCTTCAGCATCACGCCGGACGCCATCGGCCGCCGCGCCCTGAAGAACACGGCCCTGGCTTATCTCATGGCCACCGGCGGGGCCGATGCCCAGGCCCTGTGCCTGCAGCAGTACCGCACAGCGGCAGGCATGACCGATGTCATCATCGCTCTGATGCTGATCGCCGACAGCGACATGGCGGAACGCCAATCCTGTCTGGACGCCTTCGCCGAGCGCTGGCAGGGCGAGGCGCTGGTCATGGACAAGTGGTTCATGATCCAGGCCATGGCCGGCCATCCGGAAACGGTGAAGCGGGTGACGGCGCTGCTGTCCCATCCCGGCTTCAGCATCCGCAATCCCAACAAGGTCTATGCCCTGGTCGGCGGCTTCACCGGCAATCCGGTCTGTTTCCACGCAGCCGACGGGTCCGGCTATGCCTTCCTGGCCGACCGGGTGATCGAGCTGAACGCCCTCAACCCGCAGGTCGCGTCCCGCATGGTCAAGGCCTTCGCCCGCTGGCGCAACTATGACGGGGAGCGGCAGGCGGCGGCCAAGGTGGCGCTGGAGCGCATCGCCCACACCCCGGACCTGTCGCGCGACGTGTACGAGATCGTCGCCCGCAGCCTGGAAGGCTGAGGATGCGCCGCATCAACGCAACACGGCTGGACGTGGTCGAGGGCGATATCACCGCCCTCGACCTCGACGCCATCGTCAACGCCGCCAACCCGCAGCTGGCGGGCGGCGGCGGGGTCGACGGCGCCATCCACCGCGCCGCCGGGGCCGGCGAGCTGCTGGCCTATATGCGGGCGACCTATACCGGCTGCCCCACCGGCGGCGCGGTGATCAGCCCGGGCTTCAAGCTCAAGGCCCGGTACATCATCCATACGGTCGGCCCGGTCTGGCGCGGCGGCACGGCCGGCGAGCCGGCACTGCTGGCCAGCTGCTATGCCACCTCTCTGGATCTGGCGGTCCGGCACGGTCTGCGCACCATCGCCTTCCCCGCCATTTCCACCGGGGTCTACGGCTATCCCAAGGACCTGGCCGCCGACATCGCCGTCCGGACGGTCAGGGACGTCGTCCAGGGCACGGACGCCCTGGACGCGGTGATCTTCTGCTGCTTCGGCGCCGACAGTGCCGCCCTGCACCGGGCGGCACTGTCGGCCTGACCCCGGAAGGGCTCAGGCGCTGGTCTTGCTGTACTTCACGGTGCAGCCATAGGGCTTGGTGGTCCCGACCGCCACCGGCGTCCCGGCCAGCGCCGCCTCCACCGCCGGACGCAGATAGTTCTGCGCCACGGCGATATCTTCGATCTTGGCGGTGGGCCTGTCGTCGATGGCGCCGTTGTAGAGCAGGGTGCCGTCCTTGCCGATGACATACATGTGCGGCGTCACCTTGGCGTCGTAAGCCCGGCCGATGCTGCCCTTGGCGTCCAGCAGCGTGTGGCTGTTGGCCCATTTCTCCGCCGTCATGCGGGCCTTGGCCTCGGCGGCGGTGACATGACCCTGCTCGCCCTCGGCCGAACTGGCGATGGTCAGCCAGACCACGCCCTTGCCGGTCATCTCCGCCTGCAACGCCTGCATATTGCCGCTGTCATAGTGCTTGCGCACGAAGGGACAGCCGTGATTGGTCCATTCCAGCACCACCACCTTGCCGCGGAGGTCGGCCAGGCTGACGCTGCGTCCCTCGGTATCGGTGCCGGTGAAGGCCGGGGCCGGCTGACCGACCAGGCCGGCGGCGGCGCGGGCCGGGCCGGCGGACAGCAGGGACAGCAGCGTGCCACCGCTGCCGGCGGCGGCCAGCCCGCCAAGGCTGAGCAGGCCGCCCTGGACAAGGGCGGAGCGACGGGAGAGGGAACGGCGCATGGGTCGGACCTCCGGCTCTGGAACGGATGCGCCGCAGACATGGGGGCGCGGACGCCGTCCGTCAAACCCGTTTTCCGCGAAATTGTTCGCCGATGGAATCAGGCGGCCCGGCGATCCGAGAGGGAGAAGATCAACCGCTCATAATCGGTGCCGCGCTGGCGCAGCAGCCCCTGCAGCAGGGCACCGCTGGCTGCCATCTTCTCCTGCAGGCGGTCATGCTTGTCCTCTTCGGCCAGCAGCGTGGCATAGAGGGGGGCGATGACCCCGTCGACGATCCCCGGATCGGCGACGCGCCGGTTGGAATGATAGCCGATGATCTCGCCACCCGGCGCGAAGCTCGGGGTGATGTGGGCGAAGACCCAGTAATGGTCGCCGTTCATGGCCCGGTTCAGCACATAGGCGAAGATCTCCCGCCCCTGGCCGACCGTATCCCACAGCAACTTGAACACCAGCCGCGGCATATGCGGGTGACGGATGATGTTGTGGGGGGCGCCCAGCGCTTCCCGTTCGGTCAGGCCGGCGATGGTCAGGAACGTCCGGTTGGCATAGGTGATGCGCCCGCCGCGGTCCGTCTTGGTGACGATGACCTCATCCGCCCCGAAATGCCGCTCAACACCGGTCAGACTCGCCTGCGCCATGGTCCGCTTCCTCCTGGCCGCCTCCTGTGCGGCTTTCCCGCTGCCTACGCCGGCAGACCAGCGGGCCGCGTTGACCTATATCACGCCGGATCCTCTGCGACCCAGCGTCGCGCAAGGGCCGGACTTGCGCTGGCGCAAGGACCGGACGTTCCGTCCGGCGCAGTCTGCGCGCCCTTCCGATGCCGTCCGACCAGGGCGGCGGCCCTTGCCAAGGCCCTGCGCATGACCCTGTCCACCGCCCTTCCGCCCCCGCTGTCGCCGGTGCTGCTGGCCGGTCTCGCCCTGCGTGCCCTGCCTCTGCGACCCGTCCAGATGGCCGTCAGCGCCGCCTTTGCCGCCATGCGGCAGCGCCATGCCGCCGTGTTCGAGCGGC
This sequence comes from Oleisolibacter albus, assembly GCF_003336875.1. Taxonomy (GTDB): domain Bacteria; phylum Pseudomonadota; class Alphaproteobacteria; order Azospirillales; family Azospirillaceae; genus Niveispirillum; species Niveispirillum album. The sequence goes on from NZ_QGNJ01000013.1 coordinate 122,652, forward strand.
TGGCCGATCTGGGCGACTGCCGGGTGCTGATCGATCCCAGCGACCTGCCCTGCTGCTTCCTGCTGACCCTGGGCGGCCCCGCTCCGGGCATCGAGGTGCGGGCCGACGATGCCGGCCTGCCCGCCGGGCTGGCCCGGCTGCGGGCGCCGCTGGCCACCCTGCTGGCCCTGCTGGAGGGGCGGCTGGATGGCGACGCCCTGTTCTTCGCCCGCGACCTGCGGATGTCGGGCGACACCGAGACGGTGGTGGCCCTGCGCAACGCCGTGGACGGCGCCGACATCGATGTGCGCCGCGATCTGGTGGAGGCGGCCGGCCCCTTCGGTCGGCCCCTGTCCCTGCTGCTGCGGCACGGGGAAACGCTGCTGGGCGGCGCCGGCGCCGCCCTGGGCGTCCTCCAGGCCTCGGCCGCCCGCGATGCGGAGCGCCGTCTGCGCTCCCTGGAATCCCGTCTGGACTCGCTGCAGCAGCAAACTGCCGCCGCGCCGCGCCGGCGCGCCAATGCCGCGCCCCCTGCCGCGGCAGCGACCACCGCGACCCCGGAAAGAGTCTGAGCCATGCCCACCTTGGAACTGGTCTGCCCGGCCGGCACCCCGGCCGCCCTCGACGCTGCCCTGGAGGCCGGCGCCGACACCGTCTATTGCGGCTTCCGTGACGAGACCAACGCCCGCAACTTCCCCGGCCTGAATTTCAGCCGGCCGGAGATGCGCGATGCCGCGCGCCGGGTCCATGCCGCCGGCAAGGACCTGCTGATCGCCATCAACACCTTCCCCCGCGCCGGCAATCCCGGCCCCTGGCACAAGGCCGTGGACGATGCGGTGGACGCCGGGGCCGACGCCATCATCCTGGCCGATATCGGCCTGCTGGCCTATGCCGCCAAGACCCACCCCGGCCAGCGCCTGCATCTGTCGGTGCAGGCCGCCGCCTCCACGCCGGAGGCCATCCGCTGGTACCATGCGTGCTTCGGCGTGCGCCGCGTGGTGCTGCCGCGGGTGCTGACCCTGGCCGAGATCGCCGCCCTGAACAGCGAGATCCCGGTGGAGACCGAGGTCTTCGCCTTCGGCGGCATGTGTGTCATGGCGGAGGGGCGCTGCCAGCTCTCCACCTATGTCACGGGCCAGTCGCCCAACTCCCATGGCGTCTGCTCCCCGGCCAGCCATGTGCGCTACGAGGAGCGTGGCAGCTGCATGGTCTCCCGCCTGGGCGACATCACCGTGAACATCTATGGCGAGGGGGAGCCGGCCGGCTATCCCACCCTGTGCAAGGGCCGGTTCGCCGCCAACGGGCGCACCTCCTACCTGTTCGAGGACCCGATCTCCCTCAATGCCGCCGGGCAGATCCCCGAGCTGATGCAGGCCGGGGTCACCGCGCTGAAGATCGAGGGCCGCCAGCGCGGCAAGGCCTATGTGGCCAAGGTGGTGGCGGAGTTCCGCCGCGCCATCGATCTGGCGGTGCAGGGCCAGCGCCCCGACCCCGCCGCCCTGGCCGCCCAGGCCGAAGGCCAGCGCCAGACCGCCGGCGCCTATGACCGCCGCTGGCGCTGATACCGGACGACATGCCATGACCGACTGCAAACTGACCCTGGGGCCGCTGCTCTATCACTGGCCCACCGAGCGCAAGCTGGATTTCTACCGCCGCATCGCCGCGGAGGCGCCCGTGGACACGGTGGTGCTGGGTGAGGTGGTCTGCCCCAAGCGCACCGCCGGCGAGGAGATCCTGCCCGAGCTGATCGCGCTGCTGCAGGCCGCCGGCAAGGAGGTGGTGCTGGGAAGCCTGGCCCTGGTGATGCAGCCGCGGGAGCGGCACGCCACGGCCGACCTGCTGGAGCTGGACCTGCCCGTGGAGGCCGGGGACGGCACGGCCCTGGCCCTGCTGCGCGGCCGGCCGCACCATGCCGGCCCGCTGCTGCCCGTGGCCAACGAGGGCACGCTGGCCATGCTGGCCGGCCAGGGGCTGCGGCGGATCTGCTTCGCCGGCGAACTGCCGGGCAGCACCGTCGCCGTCCTGGCCGCCGAGGCGGCCCGCCTGGGCGTGGAGGCGGAAGCCTTCGTCTTCGGGCGTCTGCCCCTGGCCATTTCCGCCCGCTGCTACCATGCCCGTAACCACGGGCTGGCCAAGGATGGCTGCCAGTTCGTCTGCGGCGAGGACCCGGACGGGCTGGTGGTGGACACGCTGGACGGCATGCCCTTCGTCGCCATCAACGGAGTGCAGACCCAGACCCACAGCTATGTGGACCTGGTGGGGGATCTGGCCGCGCTCCGGGCCATGGGCATCCACCGCTTCCGGTTGTCGCCGCAGGATCTGGACATGGTGGCGGTGGCCCGCACCGTCCGCGCCACCCTGGACGGGCAGATCGACCCGGAGGAGGCCGCCGAGCGGCTGCAGGACCTTACCCCCGATACCGACCACAGCAACGGCTTCTTCCACGGGCTGGAAGGCCGGGTCCAGGTCGCCGGCCGCAGCCCGGGGCTGGTGGAGTAATCCCCGCTCCGGACAGGGCTGATCCAGATCATTGCCGGAATGGATGGGATGCCGCTTGGTTCGCCCAGGCAAACTCTGGATCAGCACAACATTGTTCCCGTCCACGGCCCGCCCCCCGTCCGGCTCGAGCCCCTGCCTCCGCCGACCGCCCATCGCCGCCGACGCCCGCCCGTCTCCCCGGGTGGCAGCGCCAATTCCGGTGTTCCAGATCAGGGAGCCGACAGCGTGACGTCGTCGACAGCCCGGCCGGCCGGCGTCGGCCCCTCCCCCCTCCGTCTGCCGTTCCTGATCGCCCTGCTGCTGCTGTTCCCGCTGTGGATCGGAATCGGCCTGCATATCCGCTACAACGACCGCACAGCCCGGACCGCGGTCGAACGCGACGTCAGCAATCTGGCCCGTAGCTTCGAGGAGCATGTCTCCGGGCTGCTGGAACGGCTGGATGAGCGTCTGCTGCAGGTGCGGCGGGACTGGCCCGGCACCGCCGCAGCGGACCTGCGGCCGGAGGGCGGCCACAGGTCGGACCAGATCCTCGGCTTCGTCATCCTGGACCGGCAGGGGACCGTCCTCGTCTCCACCGTCGCGGCAGACCCGGTCGGCAGTCCCCGCGACTCCGGCGAAGCGTTCCAGACATTGCGGGCCGATCCGTCCGACCGGCTGCTGGTCGGACGGGTGCAGCGGGATACGACCCGGGATGCCGCACGGGATATCGACAGCAGCGGCTGGATGCTGCACCTCTCCCGCCCCCTGCTGGACAGGGATGGCCGATTCGACGGCGTCATCTCCCTTGTCATTGATCCCGGCCTGTTCAGCCGGTTCTATGACAGCATCGACATGGGGGTGGCCGGCGCCATTGTCCTGGTCGGCACCGATGGCTGGTACCGGGCCCGCTCGCCGCTGACCGCCAACACGTTCGACCGCCCGATGACCAACCGGCCCTTCCTGGGGCCGGACGGGACCCATGTCGGCGTCTATGAGCCTGTCGGTTTCGTCGACGGCGTGCCACGGATCGGCGCCTTCCGCCGCGTGCGCGGCATGCCGCTGGTGGTGCTGGCCCTGCTCAGCAAGGAGGAGGCATTGGCAGCCTCCATCCGGGCGCGCAACTGGACCCTGATCGGCGGTGCCTTCACCACCCTGCTGACCCTGGCCGGCGTGCTGCTGCTGGCCCGGGCCGGCCGCCGGCAGGCCCGCCTGTCGCGAACCCTGGCCCTGCAGGAGGAGCGCTGGCGCCTGGCGCTCCAGGCCGTCGGGGATGGGGTCTGGGACTGGAACGTGGCAACGAACACGGTCTATTTCTCGCCGGGCTGGGCCGCCCTGTTCGGCGATCCGGCCGGCGACCGCACCGGCACCATGCTGGACTGGAGCGACCGTATCCATCCCGATGACCGCAATGCCGCCCTGGATGCGCTGGATGAGCATCTGGCCGGCCACACGCCGCTGTTCGAGCATGAGCACCGGCTCAATGGCAGCGACGGCCGGGAGCGCTGGGTCCTGGACCGGGGCATTGTGCTGGCCCGCGATGCCACTGGCTCGCCGGTGCGAGTCATCGGCACCCTGACCGACATTTCACAGCGCAAGCGGCTGGAGGACATGCTGCACGGACAGGCCACTGCCCTGGCCGTGGCCAACAGCCGGCTGGAGCGTCTGGTCACCACCGACGCGCTGACCGGCGTTGCCAGCCGGCGCGCGCTGGTCGAGCAGAGTCAGCGGCTGCTGACGCAGGACAGCCGCCAGGGCCTGCCCGTGGCTGTCATCATGGTGGATATCGACCATTTCAAGCTGGTCAACGACAACCATGGCCATGCCGCGGGGGACGAGGTGCTGCGCATCGTCGCCAGCCGCTGTGCCGCCCGCTTGCGCCGGGAAGACCTGTTCGGGCGCTGGGGGGGCGAGGAATTCGTGGCCATCCTGCCGGATACCGAGCCGGCGGGCGCCATGCAGGTTGCCGAGGATCTGCGGCGCGTCATCGCCGGAACCACCATCCCGCTGACCGGCGGGGTCACCGTCTCGGTGACGGCCAGCCTCGGGGTCGCCACCAGCAGCCGGCGGGGAACGGCGACGCTGGACGCGCTGCTGCAACGGGCCGACGCCGCCATGTACCGGGCCAAGCAGAGCGGCCGCAACCGGGTCTGCCCCGGCGATGATGGCCCCGGCGATGCCGAGCGGGATGGGCCGGCTCTGCGTCAGGTTGGCGGCACCCCGTAACCGGTGCGCTGCCGCCGTCCCGTCCCTGTCCGGGGCGGGCCGGACCTCGTTTTTCCAGCCCTGCATTTTTTGGCTTGCAATCCCCGCCGGCCCCTTCTATACAGCGGCCTCCGTTCCGGGTTAGCTCAGTCGGTAGAGCAGCGGACTGTTAATCCGCGTGTCGCTGGTTCGAGCCCAGCACCCGGAGCCAAATGCGGGTGTAGCTCAGTTGGTTAGAGCGCCGGCCTGTCACGCCGGAGGCCGCGGGTTCAAGTCCCGTCACTCGCGCCACTTTGCGGGCGTAGCTCAGGGGTAGAGCACAACCTTGCCAAGGTTGGGGTCGAGGGTTCGAATCCCTTCGCCCGCTCCAGTCTGATCAAAGCTTTATCAAAAGGGCCGGGTGCTTACCCGGCCCTTTTGCTTTGTCCGGGTAAGCATTGGGTAAGCAGCAAGCCGCCTGCGCCGGGGTGCCCTGGCGTGCGCCGAGGCGCGCCGGGGTGCGAGCGCCGGGCCGGGGGAGGCCGGAAACCTGCCCGGCCCCATGCCCCTTTACCCCATCGGCCTTCAGGTCATGCCGGTTCGACAGGTCCGACCTGATTCCGACCGGCTCCCCTCCCCGCTACGCCCCAGCATGCCTCCCGACCGGCGCGCCGCCCACCGGCTTGGCCTAGCCTTGTCCCCTCGGGTCCGTCAGGGGCTGTGGACAGGTGGGCCGCGCAGGTTCAGCGATTCGGGATTCAGGTTCGGGGCCGGAAATCACACGCCGGAACAGGGGCTTACGCCCCGTATCCTGAGGGATGGGGGGCGGTGCCCGAGGGATCGGGGGTGACATCCCGAGGAATCGGGGGCTGCTGCCCGAGGTCCTGGGGAAGGCGCCCGCCCCGCCCGGCGGCCGCCATGACCAGCGCCGACGCCCTGCCTCCGCCCGGCCGGGTGGTCCGGGTCGCCCGGGCTGCCCGCCAGCATGACGGGGCCGAGATGGTGGAGGCGCGCTTCGTCGCTGGCCAGTCCCCGTCCCTCGCCGCCCGCCGCCTGCTGCTGCTGATGGTGGTGGCTGCGGCGGAGGCCGGCTTCGCCGACCGGCGGCACCGCCTGGCCAAGGGCGACATCCGCCAGGGCCACAAGGGCAACGAGCGTGTGGGCCCGCTGCTGGAGGAGGTCTCCGCCATCCGCCTGGAGATCCAGGGCGCCTCCTCCCGCGGCCAGGCGGCCCTCATCCGTGCCGGCCTGTTTGCCGAGGTGGTGGAGGAGACGGCCGCGGGCGACGGCGCCTGGGTGGAGTACCGCTTCACCGAACCCGCCCGGCGGCTGTTCCTGGCGTCCGGCGCCTATGCCGTGCTGAACCGGGCGGCGGTGATGGCCCTGGGCTCCAAGTATGCCCTGCGCCTGTACGAGCTGGGCTGCCTCTACGCCGGCCGCCGCAACCCCACCCTGTCTTCCCCCCTCCCCGACCTGCGCGCCCTGCTGGGCGTGCCCGCCGGCGTCTACCGCGACTGGACCGACCTGCGCCGCAACGTGCTCGACCAAGCCCGGCGCGAGCTGGACGCGCCCGCACCGACCTGCGGGTGACGCTGAGGGAGCGCCGGCGGGGCCGGTCCGTCGAGGGGGTCACCCTGGGCTTCTGGCGCCTGTAGGGGATGGGTAGGAGGTGCTGAGAAGTCTTCACCCCGGAAGGAGGCAGAGTGCTTCGTCCCCGGCGCCGCCATCAATGCAGATTTTTGCGAACCGCACGGGCACGTCGTCGGCCGTCATCGCTTCATTCAGCAGGTCCACGATCCCGCTGCCGTCGAGCAGCGGATGAAAGGTCGGGGCGATGAAACGCGCCTCTATCCTACGGCAAGCGGTGATCTCTCCTGGTTGGATGCCATCCGGGTCCCCCGACTGGTCGTTCGCGAACCGGAACCGGCGGCGCAGCACGTCCTGCATCATCCAGGTGTAGAGAAGGAGTTCGGAGAGGATGCCGAGTTTTGTGTTCCCGCCCGCCTTCAGCTCGAACAGCCACAGCGACCCATGCCCGTCAGTTCCCAGCAGGTCGATGGCGCCGGCGCCCCCTGGGAAGACGCGCCGACCCGCCCCAACCTCGCACTGGAACAGGCCAACGGGAACCTGGGCGCACAGGCGGGTGAGGCCGCAGAAGCCCTCCAGCTCCAGCCCGTGCAGCAGGCGCCGCTCCAGAGCGGCTTCCGGGTTCGCGGCATCGGCTTTGGCGCCCGTGCGCCGCGTGTTCAGCACCAGGTTGGGTTCCGTCAGCGCCGTGGCCCGCTCCAACACCGCCGGGCGGGCCAGCCTGACCCAGGGGAACAGTCGCGCGAAGCGCCCAGCCCGGTAGAGGAACCGCTGCACGTGCGCGTCGGCAGGGTCTGGCTCGCCTGACCAGTCCAGGGTCACGGCCCCGACCCCACACCAGGCGCGCAAGGCGAGGACCCAAGCCTCGAAGGCTGCCCCGTCCGTCTGCATGTTGGCGGCCATCGCCCCGGTCGCGACTTCGACCCGGACAGCGTCAGCAGTGCCCGACACGACCACGTCCCGGGGTAAGCGGATGCCCCGGTCCCGCCCGGTCTTCACGGCATGCGCCCGCCGTAGCTCGGCCCCCCAGTCCATGGCCTATCCTTCCGGCCTTCTCTGATTACCCCACCAGATTGCGATGGCGCCGCTATGGAGTACATACTGCGGATATGCATCAGGGAGGGAAAGTTATGGCCGACCCGATCTTCCTGCCTGGGGTCCCGGAAGATTTGGTTAGGGCCGCCTTTGACCAAGCGCCGGGCAACGAGATCGCCACCGGCAAGTTTCTGAGCCCCGAGTCCTCCGCAGCGCTCGCCGCCAATGCCTTCGGCTGGTTCCTCCAGCGCCCAGCCTTCCTGCCGGTGCTGCCGGGGCTGGCAGATGCGTGCTGGCCCGCCGAGCGGGTGGAGCTTGAGGCGGTCCTGCGCTTCCCCTGGGCAGGTGGTCGGCACCCGTGCCTGGACGTGCTGGTCGCGACGGAGACGGCCCTGATCGGGATCGAGTCCAAGCGCTATGAACCGTTCCGGCCAAAGGGGCCGCCCAGCCTGTCGAATGCCTACTGGCGCCCGGTCTGGGGGGAGCGGATGGCCGGCTACCAACGGGTTCGGGACGGGCTTCGCGACGGCACCTTCCGCTTCCAGCACCTGGACGCAGCCCAGCTGGTGAAGCATGCCCTGGGCCTGCGCACGGCCACCCACCGGCCGGAGGAGGCAGGAAAGGCGGCGGTGCTCGTTTACGTGTATGCAGAGCCGGTTGGCTGGCCCAATGGCGCCTCCATCAACCCCGCGGATCATGCGGCGCACCGGGAGGAGGTGTCACGGTTTGCAGACCTAGTCGCGGGTGACGAGGTGCGGTTCCTGTTCTTCAGCTATCGCCAGCTTCTGGAGGGCTGGTCCAGTTCGGGGAATGCCGCCGTTTCGTCGCACGCCCAGGCCGTCCTGCACCGGTTCGCGCCGTGAAACCCCGGCATGCTGTCGAGCCCCAGGGGGCCATGCGCAATTCAAGGAAGGTCTCTGGTCTGGTTGATTTCGGCAGCACGAAGGGCGGCATATCTCACAGCCTGCAGCACGTCGTCACGCTCCAGGTACGGGTAGTCGGCCAGGATGTCGTCGATGGCGACGCCGGTGCCGACCATGCCGACCACCATGCCCACGGTCACCCGCGTGCCCCGGATGCAGGGCTTGCCGCCCATCACCCCCGGCCGCAGGCTAGAGCAGTTTCCGAGCGACAGGAATCGTGAGGGATTCCCATGGGGCTGATTTTGTGATTCATGCTGCTGGCTGGGTATGGAGGCCAGCCAGCATGGGTCTTGGGCTTTCGATGGATCTGCGCCGTCGGGTGGTTGCGGCGGTGCTGGACGAGGGAATGAGTTGCCGGGGCGCTGCGTCCCGGTTCGGGATCGCGCCGTCGACCGCGATCCGCTGGTG